>CAVWFO010000029.1:0-259874 GCA_963754275.1 uncultured Acidobacteriota bacterium | reverse complement strand
CTGCGAGGACGAATACGGCGAGCGTCCGGAGGGTCTTGCTGTGATTTTCCTTTTCCGCCATTATCTGGAACTCTCGCTGAAGCGCATTATCCTCAACGGGCGTTGGCTGGAACGCGAAAATAAAAATCGTACCGGTCCTGTAGAACCGATAGCAAAGGTTCACGATTTGCGAAAACTCTGGAATTGGGTACTGACCGACGCGAAACCGAAGTTGGCGCTAGACGATTGGGAAAGATACGACATACCCTTCATCGAAAATTTGGTGGGTGAATTTCACACGGAAGACAGGAACGGAGTGGCCTTTCGTTACGCCGGAGAAAACGGAGATTTCTGTCTCTTCGACCATCGCACACTCGCGCGAGTTCTAGTTCACATTCACCAAATCCTAGATGGCATTGATACGTGTTTGGTCGAAACATATGCAGAAAACAAGGAATATGAGTCATACCTTGAGGCCGAAATGCGCGCCGACTACTAGCCGCAGAACGCTGCTCGATGGGGCGAGCGCTCTAGAGGCACGTTGCCGATGGCGCAAGATAGTGAAGCTAACGCGCCGGAGCGGGGGGCTAGCCCAATCGCATAAATTCCTTGACTGTTTTTGAAACCGTTTGTTCGTTTATCTTCTTCTCGCGACAGTACGGAGTCTTGAACCAAGCCGACAGGCTCTTGGTTCCTTTGCTGGAATTGCAACGCCGACAGCAAATCGCAACGTTATATTTTTTCTGGAAAGGCCCGTCATTATTGAAGTGCTCTATTGTTGCTCCAGAGGCGCTCATCGCATGTGGGTAGCGCTTCATCAAAATACCGCAATATACGCAGGTTTTGTCTCTTGCTCGAATCTCTTCCTCATCTTCCTGAGAAATCCCGTACGTGTTGGACATGATCCTCGGTGATCGGTGCTAGAGGCAGCTTAAGCTGGCCCGAACCCAGAGCACAATCTCGCTGGGCTTCGCTTTAGCGCCAACTCCTCTCTGTAGCACCCCCGACGACTGCGGAGTGTATACTGTCCGCACGAGGAGGGCATATGTTGCAACAATCGAACCACACCGGTACCCGAAACCTCGAATGGTCCTGCGAGGCCATTTCGCCGTTGGCTGAGCACTGCGAGTCTACCGCAACGTCCCACTGCGGCATCTGCGGGCGGTGGTTCTGCGCCGTCCATGCCGAAGATGAGGCTTGGCACGTCTGCGCCGTCGAGCCGGGCGACGAAGGTGGCGAGGCTTAGACCCCCAGTAGGGGTCCGGGGGTCGCCTTTGGGCTGGGCCCCCCGGGGCTTCCGGTCGCGAAGCCACGGCGCGACTTTCCAGTTTCGCGGTCCAATCCCAATTGAGACATTTCGCTGCCAGGAATAAATTCACAAGCCGGGCGGCTGGAGTCCTGGTACGGCACTTTTCCGGTTACGCGACTAATCAGGACTTAGCAAAGCGGTTCACTTTGACTTCCACGCCTTCACACACTATCGGACCGATGAAGCCTGATTCGGAGAATCAAAACACTCAGCGGTTCGCTTGTCTTCTCCAAAGGAAAGAGTATTGAGGGCTTTGGCGACGTCTTCGAGGTTCTGCGGCGAATCTGCGGAGCCCCAGGCAACCAGGACGTAACCGCGATACCAGGTCGAAAACAGCGCGAGCGCACCGCTGGCGGGTCGGCGAAATTACTTCGGGCAAAGTCTCGACCTGCAATGGTCACCGGGTACGCCGGCCTGTGTGACTTTGGTGTGTTCGGGGTCTCCCTGAACGAATGTCAGCTCCATCAAGGTGTTGAATCGCACCAAGACTGGATGTTTGAGCGGTGTCTGGAGTAGGTCTGATTTCAAGCCATTCGTTGGATGCATCGGCTAGAGACTGATTTCGCTTTGAAAAGGACCATCTGCTGCTTGGATTGACCTGACGACGGCGCAGCAATATTTTCGGAACTTCCATCCGTCGGGCAGACGATAGGTGAGCGCAAGGCAGTCATTGGCGTAGACAGCATCGGTGACGTTTGCGGCGTCTTGCGTTTGGGGGAGTAGCCTCATGTGCTGCCTCGTGAGCAGCCGCAGAAAGAATGATTCCGGTGAGAACTATCGCGCGAAGTAGAGTGCATGATGTCTCTCAATCGCGGAGTGTAAGAGAAGTGATGTCGGCTTTCAAGCTTCTTCGGGCCGTTTGTCTCCGTTAGGTGCGTCAGCTTGACGCGACATTCCAATCGCCAATGTCCGGTAACGCGACTTACCAGGAGTTAGGCGACGCGGGGTTATGAACGCGTTTGGTTCCGCTCGTTTGAGGTCGACTGGAGTCAAACGGATGAAGCCCATACGTTATCTGTTCGCTGTAGTACGCCTTGAGTTAGTTCAGGTTCAAAGCGCAGGAGTTCGATAAGGCTTGCCGCGCCGACGATATTGGAAGATTCCCAGCCCCAGCAGGCCCAGTCCAAGCAGCAGCGTGCTCGACGGCTCGGGAGCGTTTGTACCTGTTCCTCCGCCCCATCCCGTTCCGGTTCCCATCATCCAGGTGCCTGCATCATTCATGTTGTTCCCGTTGCCAAAAGGACCGCCAGGCGGGCCAAGCGTAAAGCAGCCCCCGGAACCGTCGCCAGTTGGAAGGTCCGGTGGGAAATTGCTAGAGTTTGACCACGGGCTACTACCCGCGGAGCAATTTACCGAACCAACGTTAATGGCCCAAGCGAAGATCGCGCCTCCAGCATTTGTCGCGAGCAGAAATGTCGTAACCAGGGCGTTCGCGTTGGTAATTGATAGCCCTGTTCCATCAGTAATGGAGAAGCCAGTCAAAAAAGGTGTAAAGTCCGCGTAGTCGTCACCCACATTCAACAAGAATTCACCCTCGTCATTAACGGTGAACGTGATCGTTAGCGCCGGCGTTGTGCCATTACAAACATCGGTTCCATGACAGGCGGTATATGGCATCCCTGTATAGGTATAGGTCTGGTCAGCGCGGAGCCCCATTGGTGCCATCAGGCCGATTAAAAGTCCACTGGCAAGTGCGTATTTCAGCCTTCTCATACACCCTCCACGATCAGGCCATTGTTGTGAACCAAGAAATGAAGATTTCCCCTGGATACGCGCAGATCGTGGGAAACAGCTCCTGCAACCCGGATCCAAACCAAACTGGACCGGGCCAACCTAGAAAAGCATTTATCACCAGCTACAACAGGTGTCTGCAAGGGGCTGCGCATTTCGAGCAGTCCGTTGCACATTTGCGGCAAAGGGCTGCACCGTTACTTTTAGGGGACGAGACGAACCATGTCTGTCCACCCAAGACTGTTTGCTCTAGGCCCTGATTAACGCCCTTACCGGAGAAGTGGAATTCCATATTGCATTGGTGTTTCTTCGACTCACGCGATTTCGGCCAGGGAATCAGACCGATGACGATAATGACAAATCCACAAACACGAGTCTAACGTTGGCGCGACGCCGGGTGTACCCGGCAAGGTATTTTCACGGGCGACCCACCAGTAACCCATGTGGATTTCGGCGAGACCCGTCGCCGTAACTACACCACCCGTTACGACAACCAACAGTCGGGCGAGCCACCGAGGCTTCGGTAGGTCTATCCTCATACAACTAACGCTTGTAGAGGCGTTTTCCGTCGTAGTCAAGCCGCAATCAACCCATCCGAATTGCAACTATCGATATTGAAAGAATAGACTTCGACAGGTAGCGCCTGGTTAACGCCGTTACCGGAAAAGTGAAATTCAGGAGGGGTAACCGCCCAGACACGCATTGACACACCTTCACGGCCGATGCCATCGTGTCTAGACCATGGCCACACGAATCGCCTACACCGATCAGCAGCTGCTCGATTACTCAGAAGAACATTTGCGTTACGAGTTCCAGATGATCCAATTCATTTCGGAGAAGATTCCAACCGCCGAAGGATTTGCGCGTTCGGCCCTGATTGAATCATTTGCCGTCCACTTCCGCAATCTCGCCGACTTCTTTTACCCAGGCAGGTTGCTGGACGACGACCTGACTGCGGCCAACTACTTCGATTCCTCAAACGAATGGAAGCCGACTCCCGCTTCAGAATTGCTGAAAGAATCCCGGATTCGAGCCAACAAGGAGATCAGCCACATCACCTATCAGCGAAAAGGCGAGCGGGATCCGACCCAAACCTTGGCGAGTGGGTAGCTTACTTTATGAGATAGA
Organism: uncultured Acidobacteriota bacterium; assembly: GCA_963754275.1. GTDB lineage: Bacteria > Acidobacteriota > Terriglobia > Acidiferrales > UBA7541 > Palsa-295. Next base: position 255,727 of record CAVWFO010000029.1, on the reverse strand, counting down.
GGCGCTTGCGCAGCAATTCGCGGCGACAGCTTCCCGCCAAAAGCTCCATCAGAGCGTGATAACGTGGCTGAGACTGGTGCCACTATGCGCACGGCCTTGATCATCAACGCCTCAAGCAGCTCGTCGAACACCGCCGTTTTCTCGACCCGAGGCGGAGCCGCGTCTCCGCTAACAACAGTTCGACCGCTGCGGCAGTTGGGTCGGGCGGCGCTCCGGTCTCCAACCGAGTTACGCGAGAGGAAGATGACTGGAGTCAAGCTTAGCCGCGAAGCGTACGAGTGGTTCCACCATCTTCAAACGGCTCCGCACGAATAATCGAGAAAATAGCTCGGCACCACGAGTGCTGGAGCAGAGCCACAAAGCGGCGTTTCCGGCATTTTCTTTATGTCCCAATTGGGACGAGCCCGAAAATTTGCGCCTGCAACCAATTCGGTCACTGGATGCGACCTGCGGCGGAATTCTTCGCCATTTGGCAGCGAAAATTTTTCCCCAGCTTCGTGGCGTGTAGCGCGCGAGATCCACGATAAAGAACTGGAAAACGTCGCTTTGACCCGCTCCAAACGGCTTTATGTGCAGTTCTTGATGGTTAGCGGTGTACTTGTCCCCAAGTCACTTCGAGCGAATCAGGGACGGATACACATGCCAGAAGTCGTCGCTGTTATTTGCAAATTCGAGGCCAATTTTCCTCTTACCCCACAGTTTTGGCTCCACGTACGCGACCCGGCACGCGCGCTCTTTCTCTGTTATGGCGTTGACCAGCAGCACGGTTTGGCCCCGCTTTTCCTTTTTAAATACCGCCAGCGACGCCCCGTGAACGCTCACCGCATTTGTCTCGGTAACGTAGCGGAACGGCCGGTTACTTGCCGTGCGCCCGTAAATACGCACCGGAATGGATAACGGCAGCCGCTTGCTTCTTCGCTGCGTCCCAGGTTTTTGCACCATTAGGCTCCTTCACTCGCGATCCATTTGACTGATCTGACGCTAATCCTGGGCTTTAATTCCGGCAATGGTACTCGCATCAAGCCGGACGGAATTCTAACCACGCACAGATGGCCGTGGTGGAAGCGGAACAATCATCCGTATCCCACGGCGACGGGCGAACCTCGGGCTATGGTTACAGCTTAGGGTGGAATAAGGATTCAGATGTCACCGGTAGTCCCGCTGCTTGTTCGACCAATGTTTGGGCCCGCTCCAGTAGCGACCGTAATTCGTCCAAATGTGATTGCGGTAACTGGCCAGACCCGGAACAATTGCCATGAGTATGTTTAACCTCGCAATGAAGATCGGTACTAGCGAGGACCGGAGCGTCCGCGCAGGAGTTGCCATGGGATCTCCTCACTAAGAGGAAAGAGGGTGGGTTTTCCAGTCTAAACACGAAGTTTTGCGAGCGTCAATGGCCCATCGGCGCACTTTTGGTCTGAGAATCCGTGAAGTGTACTTATTGTTCGCCTGCATATTTAACGTGCGTAACCTAAACGGGAATTTTGGACATTCGCCGTGAGTTTTCCGCGCTGGACGCCGAGTTTGACGCGAATTGCGCTTTTGTTCTGGACAGGGCCCGAATTGAAAAGTTCAAATGCGTTAGGAAATAACAAGGCCAGTTCCGGATGGGACGCCGACGCTGGACAACGAGATTGACGGTCGAAGAGTGCTACGCGCTCGATATTGGGCAACTTGTTCGAGCCGGTGTGTTCGACGCCGATCCCAGGTCATTGTGCGCCGTTACCTGGAACGATAGCGCCGACACGCCGATTTCGAGCGTCACCGCTCGGGTTTTTCCGGATCGCACTGGCGTGCTCGCGGTGCATTTCTATCATCCGAGGCTTGCCACGCTTTCCGAACCAGCATGGATACAGCAGCAGTTCGTGCAAATAACGACGTCGAAGTGCCATTTTGGAGGAACTCGTGCGCTTGGTTCCGTTGTTTCGCTCATACGAGACGGCTATCCGTGCAAAAGGCGCGTTGAGTCCTTTACTCGACGCCTCGCGAAAAACTCTTCGGCTGCCGAAAATGTCACAATTTGACTTACGAAAGCGCCCAAAGACACGATAATCGCGTGGATTCACTGCTAAAGCTGCCAGCGGCAGGATTCGCGCCAGATACTAGAAACCGGCACGAATCAGGCAGAAATTTCTGGCGATTCTGGTTCCCTCGACCGCGCTGTTGCTGCGAATGCAGAGGAAGACGGGGGGGCTTAGCGGGCGGCGTCAACGATCTCCAGTTGACCGTCCCGTCCGTTCGTCAAGAGCGCACGTTATGGCAGTCCCAGGCCAGCAGGGAGCAGTTTTAGCGCTTAAATGATCAGCTCCAGGGTGAAAATGGCGTCGGATGAATCGAGAAACAGATCGCGTTCGGCTAGCGTTTCTTGGGTTTCAAGGTAAAAGCTTCAATTCTTCGCGCACGAGGATCAAATCGCATACTTCGAATTCGGGATGCACTGCGGCGGGATCCCAATTGAGACGACGCGCCAGATCCCTGCTTGTAGTCCGGCACTGGTGCGAGCCTGGGATAGTGCAAAAGGAAACGCCACGTCGAAATTCGCGCAGCGAACGCCACGGAAGCCGGAACTCCCGTGTCCGGCGTTACGGGCCGGGGAAGCTGGGATACGCACCGCAGAAAAGAAACTGCAACCCCATCGCGACCCTATTTACGGCGGCGTCCTGGATGAAATTGGTGGCCGCAATCCGTGCACACCGGTATTTGTGGCGATGGCCATAGTTTCAACCGCGCCTGTTCGCGCTTCCACCGGACCAGGCAATCGTCGGAGCAGAAGCGGGAGCGATGCTCAGGTAGCTTTGAACCACATTGAACGCAGCAATATCATTCCTGACGTGCGCTGATTACCCTTCACACGACGTTCCGTTATCGCCTGCTGGAAGATACGTCTTCTGCGTCATTGGACTCGCTCGCGCGCGCTCTGGCCTCGCAGGGTTTGCACTTACCTGCCTTCCAGACCGTACGTGTTTCGAAACGCCCACAAGACATGCAGTCACACATGTCCGCTTCCGCCGCAGTGCCAGCAGATACGCTCATCAGGCTCCACGACGAGTCGCCCAGTTTTCGCGGCGTTAGCTCTATTCAACGCCAGACGCTCCGTTTCCGTCTTTTTGGTATCCTGGGATTCGATTTCCGCAAAGGCTGTCTTGGCGATTTCCAATAAACGCCCCATGGCTCCCCCGTGTCTTGAAGCGGCGCGAATTATGCGAAAAAGCGAAACAATCAGCGCAGTTTCTTCTTCGCTTATTTCGCCTTTTTCGCCGTACTTACTACTGCGGTCCACACCTCGCTAGGTCTTCCGGTCCCGTCCTGCGAGGCGCGACTGACTTCAGCAAGACCGTGTTCTCGCAATACGGACAATGCCCTCGAAATTTCTGAAGCGGACGCGTGCCGCGAAAGAAGCCGGAAGAAATGGACGTTCTGGTCGAGGCCTTTCGAAGCGTCTCGCAAAACCACGTAATATCGCGTCGGCCGTGGGGTCGCCCAACGCATTCCCCGAAGATGAAGCGCGTTGAGGCATGGCAATATTCCACCAGAGCAACGGCCGCCAACAGATGCTCGGCCCGTACGATGCGAGAATGATCCAGCAGCGCGTAGAGACAAGCGAAGTCTCCATCGTCTGGGGCACGGCCCGCGAAGTGATGTGCCCCAGCAACCCAGGGGGTGCCCGCCGTCAATTCATGGTACGTTTCTTTCCACGAATTCTTAATGGCGTCGTCACGTTTTATCTCGCCAACCTGCCGAGCGAACGCCACTGCTTTTTTGAACCCAGCCGCAAGCGGGTCAATGTCCGCGTCCGTGAGGTTTCCTCCTTCCGGCAACTCTTTCGAGCGTGTGGTGCATGCCCACAAGATTCGATTGGCGAACCCGTTTGCCATTTCCGTGCTGTTCAACTTCCGCAGAAGTTCGTCCCTGGTTATGTGCCCCACGATGGAGACGTGAGCATCAGTTGCTCTCGCTGGAGAATTCTTGGTCATCGCGCGCAGGTCCCCGGTATCCCATGCCTGGCGAATCGAAACCGAGAGTGTATTTCCGTCCCGCGCCATGTTTGTTAACGGCAAACCAAATTCTCCTTCAAATACGAGCGCCCGCTTGTCTGTGATACCCGCATCAACTTCGACGTCCTGATACTCGACCACGCGGCCCTCTCTCGCGGATCGGCTCGTGCTTCGTAATTGGGTCGCGCACGGCCCAGATCAATCCTTCGCCACTAGAAAGTCCGGAGTGAATCTGGCTGTCTGCCCATTCGGCGTCAACGCGGCGAAACACACGCAACACCTGGGCCCAACTGGATCCTTTACGTGCCACAGAGGTGACGCCGACCAGGACTGCAAAGAGGTTGCCGAAGTGCCGACTTGCTTCGGCCTCAAAGTAAGCTGTTCGCCCGATCACGTTCCCAAAGAAAATCAGTGTTTCGATCAGGAGAGCCACGGCAGACGGTTCCGGTATGAGGCAGGACGGTCTTCGAAACAGCTTCCCCTGCTAATCCGTAGAAGGCCTGCGCTGCGGGCGGATCGGGCCAATTGCTCCCGCTGTTCTCTTCGTCGCCACCTTGCGTCGGCACCGGATTAGGCTCGGGAGGAACAAGCTTGCTTCTTACTTCGGGATGTTCCCGTAGGAATTCTGTTGCGTCGGTTCTGTGACTCTTCTGAAATTGGTCAAACGGGTTTGGTATCGGCGCCTCGACGCCAGCACCTCGAATCGGTAGCCCTTGGAATCAGCGACCCATCCGCAGCCAAGGGCCTCGTCCACTAGCGTTCTACGTGTCTCCCGCATCCATCGCAAACGCGAAGCGGTCTTCCGCTCGTGCGAAGGAGATTGCGTTGTAAAAGCGGCCACACTGCTCGTGGCAGTTGCCGGTAGACTTCGGCTAATGCCTCCCACGCGAGATCCGTTTCGCCGGTCCAGCGTTCCTGCTCTCCTCGATGTATCGCTTGGAGGCGTTTGCCTGCGTTGCGCCGAATTGCTTCAAGTTGCAGCACCAGGGCTCGTGCCGCCCCGCACCACGCCACGAATTCCAGCGCGAGAAGCGCGTCGGCCTCTGCCGTTTCCGTTCGCGGTGTCGCTTTTGACGTTCGAGTGTTCCACGCAACACTAGGCGGGGCCTATATTCGACGCCCGCCAGCGCTGCCAAAAACTCGACGGCCTCGCGGAACGAGCGACGCAGCACTTCGCGCACGAGCGCGATTTTGTCACCGCCTCGTTCGCAGGAGTGGCAGCGCCAGAGGCCTGAATCCGTCCACGCAAACGCAGACAGATTCGACCCGTTGTGGATGATGCAAGCGCATCGTCGCGCTCGTCTGCTTCACGCCAAAACCAAGTTCAACGAGCAAGCGCGACATCACGACGAGAGGGCGGAAACCTGCCGGGCGTCTAAGGTTGTCATCCGCGTTCTTCCTTTGCGGGAATGGCGTTTCGTTCAAAAAACTCCGCTATGGCATCAGCCGGGACGCGCACCGCCCGGCCGATACGGATTGCCCGCAGCCTGCCTGATTTTCTGAGGCGATACACTGTGCGCCTGCTCACGTCAAGCATGGCGGCAACATCCGCGTCCGTGTACGCGAGTAATGTGGACGGCGTGCTCATGGTTGCTTCGCCGCTTCCTCGCGGGCCTTGAGGCGCGCTTTGACCACGGCGGCCGGAATGAGCCAGCAACCGCCAGCCTTCTCGCCCCAGCAAGCTTTCCCTCGTAAAGCAGATCGCGGACGTGCTTCTGGGTGTTTCCCAAACTCGACGCCGCCTGCCTTACGGTCAACATTTTTTTGTTGCTCATCGCAACCTCCTAACAACCTTTGTTGGAATTCTAGGGGTTGGTGGTGTAATATGCAACCAATGAGAAGCTATTACGCAGCGGAGACCGCCATTCGCTATTACGGCCCGCAAGCTGAGGGGGTCCGAAGTGAGGCAGGCCACGTGCAGGCGGTGATAGCCAATTTTTTTGCTGGGACGCCGAAATGGAAGCATCCCCCCCATGAGTATTTGGCTGGCATGGAATTGACGGATTGGAATGTCGAACGAGTTCGTGCCTTTACGCTGGAGTACGGCCCACTAGCGCCCAGGCATGACTCGTCAAGGAAATTGACGAGAGAGATCCAAACGAGCGCCGACGCCGAACGCTTTGAACCTGGCGACCCGGTGTGGGTTGACGTGGCACAATTTGTCGCCCTACAAGGGCTGCTGCGTGACGCATGGCATGGCGATAAGGCGGCAGTCGAACTGCTCACCACCGGTTTGGCCGATGACATTGACTTGGAACTGCGGCCTAACGGCATTGAATTGGCTGTACGAGACTTGTGGACACTCATCCGGATTCTTTTCCTACAGGATTACGCGAGCGGGAACACGAAGGTGTGTCCCAATCCTGACTGCCGTGGGATGCCTTGCTTTCTGGGAGGCCGCAAAGGGCAGACGTATTGTAGTCACAAGTGCGCGGTTTTAATCAGCGTGCACCGTTTTCGAGAACGCAAGGTAGAGCGGCGCGTGTGGAAATCGCAGAGAAAAAGCAAGAGGAGGTAATTATGGCTCTCTTTCGACGTGGCAAATGGTAGTGGACTGATTTCTCGGTGAACGGACAGCGCTTCCGCCAGTCACTCGATACTGCCGACTGGCGCGAGGCACTTAAGCGAGAGAAGAAACTGATAGCCCAGGCCCAGGCAGGGAAGCTCTCTGCGACAGGACAGTCGTTTGCGCGGCTGCTTTCACCGAAGCCGCCGAGCGCTATCTCGATAGCCGCAAGCTGGAATTGTCCGACCGGAGCCTGAAGAAAGAGCGCAACTGTTGGTGCAGCCGTCGCGTTTCTTCGAGGCACCCCGCTCGCGCGCATCACGACGGAGAACTTGCTGGCTTACCGGGAGTCGCGCGCCAAGAGCGGAACGGGACCGGCTTACGTGAACATGGAGATGGGCGCGATCCGCCGCATCCTCAAGCGAGCGAAGCGCTGGCACGTTGTTGCCGAAGACATTCGCCCACTCAAAGAGCGCCGAGAGGTCGGGCGGGCAATGGCGCACGAGGAAAAACTCCGCTTGCTCCGACTGGCCGCGATCCGCCCCGAGTGGCAGGTTGCCCGCTGCGCTGCAATCCTTGCCCTCAACACAACCATGCGCGGCTGCGAGCTAAAGGGCCTGCGTTGGCGCGATGTGAACCTAATAGACCGGATGCTGACGGTTCGGCGGAGCAAGACAGAGGCTGGCGAGCGTGTGATCCCGCTCAACAGCGACGCGATGGCTGCGATTCTGGAGCTATACAAACGCGCACAATCGGTCGGTGCCACCGATCTGAGTCACTACGTGTTTCCGGCTTGCGAGAACGACAGGATTGATCCCACGACGACCTCAAACGACTTGGCGCACGGCGTGGCGAAAACTGACCCGCGCCGTCCAGTGCCCCGCGTGCAGCCAGCTACAGAATCCAGCCGACAAATGCTGCAACGAGAAGTGCGCCACCGACATTCACGAACTCAAGAGTCCTCTGGCGGGTCTGCGCTTCCACGATCTGCGCCATCACGCGATTACTGAGCTAGCTGAGTCCCAGGCGAGCGACCAGACGGTCATGGCGATTGCGGGTCACGTCTCGCAAAAGATGCTGGCGCACTATTCCCACGTTCGGCTCGATGCCAAGCGCCGCGCCCTTGACGCCCTCAGCAGCGGGGGTTCAACGGGGGGTTATGGCACAAACAACGACACAAACGCTCCTCCGCCGCCGAAACCCGGCCCGCAAGTTATTGAGGGAAATGGTAGGCCCGTGCGGGCTCGAACCGCAGACCTCCACCGTGTCAAGGTGGCGCTCTAGCCAACTGAGCTACGGGCCTATCAACTGCTCATAATCTTAACACAGCGTCAGCGCGCCGCTCGCGGCCGCAGTTACTGGTTCTTAATCACTTCGCCACCCTTCATCACGAAGTGCACATTTTCCAGCACGTGCACATCCACCAGCGGGTCGCCTTCCACCGCTACGATGTCCGCAAACTTTCCCGGCTCGAGCGTCCCCACGCGGTCCGACCATCCGATCAAATCCGCCGCATTTACCGTCGCCGCCTGAATGGATTGCAGCGGCGTCAGCCCCATCGAAACCATTTTGCCGAATTCGTGGGCATTCAATCCGTGCGGATACACCGCCGCGTCCGTGCCAAACGCCACCTTCACCCCTTCCTTGAACGCGTGCGAAATGTTTTTTTGCGCGATGGGCATAACCATCTTGGCCTTCTCGATCATGCTCGGCGTCAATCCCAAAGTCTGCAGATTCTCCATCAGCCAATCTTCCAGATACACCGTCGGGACCAGGTAAGTCCCGCGCTCCTTCATCAATTGAATATCTTCGTCATTGATGTAGCTGCCGTGCTCGATCGAATCCACGCCCGCCAGCACCGCATATTTGATCCCCAAGGCGCCGTGCGCGTGCGCCGCTACTTTGCGTCCCAATCCATGCGCCGTGTCCACGATTGCTTTCATTTCTTCCGGGCTGTACTGCGCGAGCGCCGGGTTATCGCCTTCGGAAAGCACGCCGCCCGTCGCCATGAACTTGATCACGTCTGCTCCGTACTTGATGTCCTCGCGCACTTTCAGCGTCACGCCGTCCACGCCGTCGGCCACGCCGTCATCTGACCAGTGATATTGCGGCGCAAGAAAATTATTGTCCGCATGTCCGCCAGTAATTCCCAGTGCTGGTCCAGAGACCAGCATGCGCGGCCCGGGCACGTCGCCGGCCTTGATCGCGTCGCGCAGGGCAATGTCCGAATATCCGTTGGCGCCGACGTTGCGCACCGTAGTGAATCCAGCTTCGAGAGTCACGCGAGCGTTGCGCGCGCCGGTCAACGCCTGCCGCGGATAAGAGGCGTGCATCCCGGCCGGGCCCGAATCGTATGGCGTGTAGGTCAAGTGCGTGTGGCAATCGATCAGCCCCGGCAGGACTGTCGCGTTCGAGAGGTCAATCATCTTCGTCCCGGCGGGCAAATGGCCGGAAATTTCTGGGGTCTTACCGATGGCCTTGATCCGGTCGCCTTCGATCCAGATCGTCTGATCGCTCAGATAATTTCCGGTGCGCACATCCAGCACTTTTCCCGCGTGGATCGCTATTTCAGAGGGCGCCGCGCTTTTCGCCGTTTGCGCAGCGCAGACCGGCGTCAGACTCGAAGCTAGCAAGACCAGAATCGCCAGAAGCTTCATTCCCATGCCTCCTAATTTCTTCGCGGACTTCGCAGCGCGTGGGATTGTATCTCTCCCGCGCGAAGTTTTCCGGCAATATTTTATTTTCTCTCCGCTGCCGCATGCGCACTCGCTCATGCTAGAAATCTCCCGCAATTATTTTTTGTAGAATGCTTGACAGGCGCAGCACATGCTGTATGATTATGCAGCGTTATGCATAAATAGACATGGGCGCTCATAAAAAATTCCGGCAAGGTCAGATCCTGAAGCTCCTCACGGGCGAAGCAGTCGCCAGTCAGGACGATCTGCGCCGACAGCTCATCCACCTGGGCGTGCGCGTTACCCAAGCCACGCTCTCGCGCGACCTGCGCGAGCTGCGCCTGGTGAAAACCGTGGACGGCTACAAACCCCTCGCGGCAGCGAAAGCTGACGATGCGCCGCCGGTTCCCGCGCTTGCTCGCGCTCTGAAAGAGTTCTTGCTCGATATCCGCCCCGCGCAAAATATGCTCGTGCTGAAAACTCCTCCCGGGGGGGCGCAGCCTCTCGCGGCCGCCGTGGACTCCGAACATTGGCGTGAAGTCGCCGGCACTCTCGCAGGCGACGACACCGTGCTCATCATCACGCCGTCGCGCAACGCTCGCGGCGCTATCCAAAAACGCGTGGAGGAAATGCTCCGATGACAGACCCGTTAAGGGTCGCCGTCGTCGGAGCAACGGGCTACGCAGGATTTGAGCTGGCCCGCCTCCTTCTTCGGCACCCAAAAAGTGAAAAGCCGGTTTTTTATTTGCGCGAAGGCCATGCCGGCGTCCGCTGCCTCACGGAGCTATACCCGCAGCTGCGCGGGTGGGGCGAAGCCCCCTGCAAACCGCTTTCCGTGGAAGCGATCGCGAGCAGCGGCGCGCAGGTCGTGTTCCTGTCCACGCCTCACGAAGCGTCGCTCGAGCTCGTGCCCGCGCTGCTCGCGACGAATCCTGCTCTGCGCATCGTGGACCTCAGCGGCGCGTATCGTTTCCGCGCGCCGGAAACATTTGCGCATTGGTACAAACTCGCTGCACCGGATTCCGCCACGCTCGCCGAAGCAGTGTACGGTTTGCCTGAACTTTACGCCGACGCGCTTCCCGCGGCGCGCCTCGTCGCCAATCCCGGCTGCTATCCCACCTCCGTGATCCTGGGGCTGCGGCCCCTCGTCGAGGCTGGCTGGATCAACGCCGCTCGCGGAATCGTCTGCGATTGCAAATCCGGCGTCAGCGGCGCAGGTAAGGAACCCAAGCGTGAAACCCACTTCGTCGAAGTAAATGAAAATTTCCGCGCCTACGGATTATTCACGCATCGCCACACGCCCGAAATCACTGAACACAGCGGTCTGACTGCCGAAAATTTCATTTTCACCACCCATTTGCTCCCTGTCGAGCGCGGCATTCTCTCCACCTTATATATGTGGCTCAATCCCGCTCGCCGCGCCGACGAAATCGAAGCGCTCTACCGCCAATACTTCGCCGCGCGACCGCTGGTCCGGATTCTGTCGCACGGTCGCTTGCCGGAACTGCAGCACGTAACCCACACCAATTTCTGCGATATCGGATTCGCGCTCGACCCCGCGGGCGAACGCCTCGTCGTCGTTTCCTGCCTGGACAATCTGGGCAAAGGCGCGGCGGGCCAGGCGGTACAAAACATGAACCGGATGTGGGGTTTTCCGGAAACGGCAGGTTTGCTATGAGACTGGTAATCAAAATCGCAGGTGCGCTGCTCGAAAACGAAGAAACCGTGCAAACCATCGCGCGGCAGATCACTGAGCTCGCGCGCGCCGGCCACGAATTGCTGGTGATTCACGGTGGCGGAAAAATTTTCACCGCCACTCTCGCGCGCATGGGCATCGCCAGCCGCTTCGTCAGCGGCTTGCGCGTCACCGATCGCGAAACGCGCGATGCGGCTGTGATGGTTTTTGGCGGCCTGCTCAATAAGCGTCTTGCCGGCGCAATTTCCCTCGCCGGGCAGCCTGCTGTGGGCATCAGCGCTTCCGACGCCGCGTGTTTTCTTGCCGAGCCGATGCAGCTCGATGAACGCGAAGGCAGCCTTGGCTTCGTCGGCTATCTCACCGAAGTGAACGTGGATTTTTTGCGCTCGCTGTGGCGCTCGGGCATCGTACCAGTCGCTTCCTGCCTCGGCCTCGGCGCTGACGGCGAGCTTTACAACATCAACGCGGACCATATGGCCGCCGCCGCCGCGGAATTCATCCGCGCCGATCGCCTGATTTTTCTCACCGACGTCGCCGGAGTCCTCGATGGCCAAAAGGTTCTGCGCGCCGTGCGCGGCGGCGAAATCGAACAGCTCATCCGCCAGAATAAAGTTTCGGGCGGCATGATCCTGAAACTCGAGGCCGCCAAACGCGCGCTCGCCGGCGGCGTCTCCGAAGTGCGCATCGTCGGCGGCACTGCCAGCCGCGCCCTGCTTTCTGCGGTGCAAGGCGTGCGCTGCCCCGGCACCCGCGTTCTGCCTATCGTTCATGAGGCCGCGAAAGCCGCCCATGGAGCTCCTTGTTGAAAATGGCGAAAAAGTTGAAAATGGCGCGCAAGAAAAACTCGGCGAAATCGAAGCCTCTCTCTCCCGCGCAAATTCGCGGAGCGGAAGCACGCTATCTGATGAACACCTACCGCCGTCCTGCGGTAGTTTTTACGCACGGCCGCGGCTGCCGGCTTTACGACTCAAAAGGCCGCGAATATCTCGATTTTCTCGGAGGCATCGCCGTCAATGCGCTCGGCCACGCCCATCCGCGCCTGGTGCGCGTAATTCGCCGCGAAGCCGGTCGCGCCATCCATCTTTCCAATCTCTTTCAGAATCCGTACCAAGCGCCGCTCGCGCGCAAGCTCGTCGAATGGTCCGGCCTCGACCGCGTTTTCTTCACCAATAGCGGCACCGAAGCGATTGACGGCGCGCTGAAGCTGGCCCGCGCCTACGCTCACTCAAAATCGTCCGCCAGCGCCGCCGCGCCGAAAACGCGCATCCTCGCGCTGGAAAATTCCTTCCACGGCCGCACGTTTGGCGCGCTCTCCATCACGCATCCTGCAAAGTACCGCGAGCCGTTCGCACCGTTGGTTCCCGGCGTCGAATTCGTGCGCTTCAATGACGTCGCCGATCTCGAAGCCAAATTCGACAACACCGTCGGCGCGCTGGTGCTCGAACCCATTCAAGGAGAAGGCGGTATTTTCCCCGTCAGCGAAGCGTTCTGGCAACGCGCCCGCGCCCTTGCAACCCAGCACGACGCCGCGTTGATCGCCGATGAGATTCAATGCGGTCTCGGACGCACCGGCCGCCACTTCGCTTACCAGAAATTTGCCTCGCGTCCGGACATTCTCGCGGTAGCGAAACCGCTCGCCGGAGGCTTGCCGCTCGGCGCCATCATCGCCAACGAACAATTTGCATCGGCATTCGTTCCCGGACTGCACGGCACCACATTCGGCGGTGGCCCGCTCATCTGCGCCACCGCGCTGGAATTCCTGAACGTCATCGAAGACGCCGATTTGCTCACGAACATTCGCGAACGCGGTGCCGAGCTGCGCCACGGAATCGAAAAGCTCGCCACCAAGTTCGATTTCATCCGCGAAGTCCGCGGCGAAGGCCTGATCCTTGGCGTTGATCTCGCGATCGACGGCGCGCCGATCGTCACCGAAGCCCTGCGCGGCGGCCTGCTCATTAATTGCACGCACGAACATATCCTGCGCCTGCTACCGCCCTTTATCATCCGGCGCAAAGACGTGGCAGAATTTCTCAACAAGTTCGAAAAGACCCTGAAACAAGCCACAAAGCCCAGCTCGACCCAAAACGCAAAACCGAAAGCGCAGCCGATGGCTCTGGCTGCCGCGAGGTAAAGGCAAAAATGAACACCACCGCTGCCGCCGCACACGTCTCTCTGACTAACGACCTCCTCACCGGGATGGAATGGAGTCCCGCGCAAGTTCGCAGCTTCCTGCAGCTCGCCGCAGACGTAAAAGCGCATCCCGACCGTTACCGCGGCGCGCTCGCCGGCCGCTTCTTCGCGCTGATTTTCGAAAAGCCTTCTCTGCGCACGCGCGTTACTTTCGAAGTCGGCATCGCCAGCCTGGGCGGCTCGGCCGTGTTTCTCGATCACACCGTTACGCATCTCGGCGAACGCGAATCCATCCCAGACGTCGCGAAAAGCCTCGAACGCTGGGTTACCGGCATCGTCGCGCGCGTATTCAAACAGGAGTCGCTTGATCTGCTCGCCGCCAACGCCAACGTTCCGGTAATCAACGCGCTTTCCGATCTTTATCATCCCTGCCAGGCGTTCGCCGATTTCTTCACGCTCGAAGAGCGCTTCGGAAATCTACGCGGCTTGAAAGTCACCTACGTCGGCGATGGCAATAACACCTGCCACTCACTGCTTAGCATTGGCGCGCGCGCCGGAGCGCACGTTCGCGTCGCCACGCCCGCGGGCTATGAGCCCGATCCAGATATCGTCGCCGAAGCCAAGCGCGTCGTCCGCGAAACGCGCGGCAAAATCGAAATCTTGCGCTCGCCCGCCGAAGCCGTTGCCGGCGCGCAAGCGATTTATACCGATACGTGGACAAGCATGGGCCAGGAACAAGAAGCCGCCGCGCGCGAAGCCGCATTCAGTGGCTATCAGGTCAACGACGCGCTCTTCGCCCATGCCGCGCCCGACGCCATCTTCATGCACTGTCTTCCGGCCCATCGCGGCTCGGAAGTCAGCGAAGCCGTCATGGACTCGCCGCGCTCCATCGTTTTCGAACAGGCCGAAAATCGCCTGCACGTGCAGAAAGCGATTCTGTTGACGCTGCTCAATTAATTTCGGCCGCAAATCAAGGAGAAAGGATTGCCCAAGAAAATTGTGCTCGCATATTCAGGAGGCCTGGACACCTCCATCATTATTCCCTGGCTCAAGGAGACTTATCCGGGCTGCGAAGTGATCGCCATGATCGGCGACCTCGGCCAACAGGAAGATCTCGCAGCAGCGCGAAAAAAAGCTCTGGCCACCGGCGCAAGCTCGGCCTATGTGGAAGATCTACGCGAGGAATTCATTACCGGATACATCTGGCCCACGCTGCGCGCTGGGGCCGTCTATGAACACAAATATCTACTCGGCACATCATTCGCGCGCCCGCTTCTCGCGCAGCGTCAGGTGCAGCTTGCCAAAGAACTCGGCGCCGACGCCGTCGCGCACGGCTGTACCGGGAAGGGCAACGATCAAGTCCGTTTTGAGTTGGCTGCCAAAGCTCTCGCGCCCGAATTACAAATCATCGCCCCCTGGCGCGAATGGAATATCGTCTCGCGCGAAGAGGCCATCGCCTACGCGCAAGCGCACAATATTCCCGTCGAGCAGACCAAGAAAAATATTTACAGCCGCGACCGCAATATCTGGCACCTCAGCCACGAAGGTGGCGTGCTCGAAGATCCCGCGAACGCGCCTGACGAAGCCATGTGGCAATGGATCACTTCGCCCGCGGAAGCGCCCGCGCAACCCACGACAGTTGAAATCGGTTTCGCGGGCGGCACGCCCGTTTCCGTGAACGGCAGGAATCTCGCGCCGGTCGCGCTGCTCGATCAACTCAACGAAATCGCCGCAGCCAATGGCGTCGGCCGCATGGACATCGTCGAAAATCGGCTCGTAGGCATAAAATCCCGCGGCGCGTATGAAACTCCGGGTGGAACCCTGCTCGTCACCGCGCATCGCGAACTCGAATCGCTCGCGCTTGACCGCGAAACCGCGCACTACCAGCAGCTACTCTCGCTGCGTTACGCCGAAATGGTTTATTACGGCATGTGGTTCACGCCGCTGCGCGAAGCGCTGGACGCGTTTTTCACCAGCGCGCAACGACGCGTCACCGGGTCCGTTTCGCTTACGCTTTGCAAAGGTATCGTCAATGTCGCCTCGCGCCAGTCGCCCTATTCGCTATATCGCACCAATCTCGCGAGCTTCACAATGACCGGCTACAACCCTAAGGACGCCGAAGGCTTCATCAATCTTTTTGCGCTGCCCATCACCGTGCCGCAGGAACCGGAGGTAACCGCGGCGCCAAAGAAAATTCCTCAGAAGGCCAACGCCTGATGACTGCTCCGCGCGAACAGAAGATGTGGGGAGGCCGCTTCGAGCGCGGGCCCGACGCATCGTTTTACGAATTCGAGCGCTCCTGGAGCTTCGATCGCCGCATGCTCCCGCAGGAACTCGCGCTCGATCGCGCCTGGGCGCGCGCCATCGTCGCCGCGGGAATCCTCACCGAAGAAGAGGGGCAGAAAATCGCCACCGCGCTCGGCGAAATTGCGTTGCGCGCGCAGACCGATGCCGCGTGGCTCAACGCTTCACCGGCCGAAGACGTTCATCATTTCGTCGAATCCGCGCTGATTGAAAAACTCGGTCCGCTCGGCGCCAAATTGCACACCGGCCGCAGCCGCAACGAAATGGTGGCCACCGAATTTCGTATGTATGTCCGCGAGGCAGCGCAGGACCTCCGCCGCGCCATCGCCGCGCTCGAGCGCGCCATCGCCGCGCAAGCCGAAAGCAATCTGCCGACTCCCATGCCGGGCACCACGCACATGCAGCACGCGCAGCCTATTCTGCTTTCGCACTGGCTACTCGCGCACGGCGAAGCGTTCCATCGCGATGCGGAACGCCTCGCCGCTGCCGCCGCGCGCGCCGATGATTGCCCGCTCGGCTCCGGCGCCCTAGCGGGCTGCGCTTTTCCGCTCGATCGCAACGCCTTGGCGCGCGATCTGGGATTTTCCCGCATCACCGCCAATAGCCTGGACGCCGTCAGCGATCGTGACTTCGCGCTCGAATTTCTTTTCGCGCTTTCCACCCTCGCGATGCATCTATCGCGCCTCGCTGAAGATTTCGTTCTGTTTGCTTCGCCCGAATTCGCTTTCATCGAGCTGCCCGACGAGTTTTCCACTGGCAGCAGCCTGATGCCGCAGAAAAAAAATCCCGACGCCTGGGAATTAATTCGCGGCAAGACTGGCCGCATCTACGGCTCGCTCGTCGCGCTGCTCACCACCTGCAAAGGCCTGCCTTCCAGCTATCAGCGCGATCTCCAAGAGGATAAAGAACCGCTCTTCGCCGCGCAGGATCAGGCGCTCTCCATGATTCAGATCGCGGCCGCCACTCTCGCGGCCACCCGTTTCCGAGCCGATCGTCTTCGCGAAGCGGCGCAAGATCCCGCGCTCGTCGCCACTGAAGTCGCGGATTATCTCGTTACTTTCGGCGTGCCCTTTCGCGACGCGCACGAAGTAGTCGGCAAGGTGCTGCGCGCGGCCGAACAGGAAGGAAAATCCATCCGCGAAATGCCGCTCGAGCGCCTACGGGAATTTTCCCCCGCGTTTGGTCCCAGCTTGGCCACCGCCCTCACGCTCGAATCTGCTCTGGCACGTCGCGCCACACGCGGCGGCACAGCACCGGGCGCGGTCCGCTCCGCCCTGCAGGATTTCAAAGCGCGCCTCGCCAAGCTCGAGGAAAATCCATGAGAACGCGTCGCGCGAAAATTTCCGACGCCGCCGCGATTCACGCGCTCGTCGCGCACTACGCCGCGCTGGGCTTACTTCTCCCCCGCGCAGTAGAAGAAATTCGCGCGAACATCGGCCACTTTATAGTTCAGGAAGATGGTCATCGTCTCGTCAGCTGCCTCTCGCTCGAAAGTTATGGCGCCGATCTCGCCGAAATACGCTCCATCGCAGTGGCTCCCGAAAATCGCGGCCACGGACTCGGCGCGCGCCTGATCGCTTCCGCCCTTGCGGAAGCCCGTCGCCGCGGAATCGCGCGCGTTTTCGCCGTCACCCACGCTTCCAAATTTTTCGAACGCCAAGGCTTCGCCCCTGCAGCCCGCCAGACACTCACCGAAAAAATCGAACGTGATTGCCGCACATGCTCTCAGCAACGAACATGCAAACTCGTCGCCGTGATCGCCACGGTAATTCCAGAACGCGTCACGATTCCAATCCTCTCCGAATCCGCGGCCCCGGTTCCGGCCTGCTAATCTAGAAGCCCATGACCACGCGCTTAACCAATGCCGACGTCCCTCAAGGTTTCACGTTCGCCGCCACACACTGCGGCCTGAAAAAGTCGAAACTCGATTTGGCAATACTGATCAGCGAAACCCCCGCGTCCGCCGCCGCGGTCTTCACCACGAACAGGGTAAAAGCCGCGCCCGTGATTGCTTCGCAGCTGCATCTGCGGCAATCGGCGCATCGTATGCGCGGCGTGATCGTCAATTCCGGCAACGCCAATTGCTGCACCGGCTCGGAAGGCCTGTCTGCCGCGGCCACCACCGCGCTGAAGCTCGCGCGCGAGCTCGGCCGCCTCCACCCTTCGCAAATTCTGGTGTGTTCCACCGGAGTAATCGGCGTTCCGCTGCGCTGGCAAAAAATCGTGAATGCAATCCCGCGCCTCGCCCGCGCGCGCCATCGCACGGCGGCCTCCTTCGCCGAATTCACCCGCGCCATCATGACCACGGACACGCGCCCCAAATGGGCCGCCGCAAAATGCCGCATCGCCGGCAAACAAGTTCGCATCCTCGGCTGCACTAAAGGTGCCGGCATGATTCAACCCAACATGGCCACCATGCTCGGCTTTCTCGCCACCGACGCGGCGATTGCCCCCGCGCTTCTCTCCCGCGCGCTGCGCGCCGTCGTCGAGCGAACTTTCAATGCGATCACCGTGGATGGCGACACCTCCACAAACGACACAGTCACGCTGCTGGCCAATGGCGCATCCGGTGCGACAAAAATCACAAAGGCGAATGACGATTTGAAAAAGTTCAGCGCCGCGCTGGAACTCGTCTGCCAATCCCTCGCCCTGCAAATCGTCGCCGACGGCGAAGGCGCGCGGCACGTAATCGAAATCGAAGTTCGCGGCGCTCCCACCGATCGCGCCGCAAAACAAATCGCGCTCACCATTGCGAATTCACCTCTGGTAAAAACCGCCATCGCTGGAGCCGATCCCAACTGGGGCCGCATTCTCGCCGCCGCCGGCCGCTCCGGCGTCGCCTTCGATTTCCAGCGCGCCGATATTTCTCTCGCGGGCATAAAAGTCTGCCGCCGTGGCCAGGAAAATCCCTTCAACGAACTCGCCGCGCACCGCAAGATGCTCGCGAAGTACGTGCCCATCGTCGTCTCGCTCCGTTCCGGCGAAGGCCGCGCGCGCGTCTGGACCTGCGATTTCACCGCCGAATACGTTCACATCAACGCCAGCTATCGAACTTAGTCTGCGGCGCCCGCCCACAATCCGCCGTTGTTGACTGCCGCGGCCTATTGCAGCAAGATGCTCCTGAGCAACTGGAGCGCTCGCTTCAGCCGGGCATGGCCAGACTCGCTGGCCGCGCGGCCGATTTCCTGTCCCTTCAGCCTCGTGTTTTGCGCCGGGCCGCATGCCCACGCAAAAAGGAGAACGGCCGTGAAGAAATTGTATGTGGGTAATCTGTCGTTCAAGGCCACGGAAGAGCAGATAGCGGCGCTTTTTTCGGAAATTGGTGTGCAGCCTGATTCGCTCACGCTGTTGCGCGATCGTTTCACGGGACAGCCGCGCGGTTTCGGTTTCGCTGAAATTGGGAACGACGCCGAAGCAGACAAAGCCATCGAAGCGCTCAACGGCAAGGATTTTCTGGGCCGCGCGCTCGTCGTAAATGAAGCACGTCCGCAGCGTGAAGGCGGCGGCGCCGGCGCCGGCGGAGGACGTGGCGGCCACGGTGGCGGAGGCGGTGGAGGCGGACGCGGCGGCCACGGCGGCGGAGGTGGTGGCGGCGGTCGTGGAGGGCGCGGAGGCGGCGGTGGTTACGGTGGTGGCGGCGGAGGCGGCCGCGATCGCTAATTCACATCAATAAAATTTCTTTCAATCACGACGGGCGCGCACACCTCGCGCGCCCGTTTCTGGTTTCGTTCCGCTGGCGTTTCGCCGGTTCCGTTCTTAAGAAATTAGTCGGCGCAAAACCCGCAACTCTACGCAATAGCCTTACGTTCCTGCGCCAAAGCCCGCCGGATCGGTGTTTCCACTTCCGTAATCTCGCCACCCTTATACTCAAAGCGGATCAACATTGCGCCGCGCACTCCCTGCACGACCAGCGCACCCACATCCAATTTCTCCTCGGCCTCCGCCAAATCTTCCGCCGAGGCATACAGCGCCGGATTCTTAGGCAGAAACACCGGACAGCAATCGTGAAACGGCTCAGACGAAACATCGTACGTCCCAATCTTTTTCGCCGTCGCCAGAATGTCCATCTTGTCCGCGCCAATCAGCGGCCGGAACACCACCATGCGCGACGCCGCATCCACCGCGATCAGATTTCGCAAAGTTTGCGACGCCACCTGCCCCAAACTGTCGCCGGTCAATAGCGCCAAACTGCGATCGCGCCGTGCCAGAGCTTCCGCGATGCGCAACATCATCCTGCGGTACAGCAGCACGCGAAAATCTTCCGGCGCATAACGCACAATTTCCCGCTGAATCGCTTCAAACGGCACGCGGTACAGCTTAGCGTGAAATTGATATGGCACCAGCTTCCGTGCCAGCCCATTCGCCACGTGCAGCGAAGATTCTCCAGCCTCCGCGCCCGTGCCATAGAAATGCACAAAGCTCAAATGCGCCCCGCGCTTCATCATGTGATACGCTGCCACCGCCGAATCGTACCCGCCGGAAAGCAGGCACATCATTCGCCCCGCGGTGTTCGGCGGCAGGCCTCCCGCGCCGGCAATCTTCCGCGCGTACACCAGCGCCATGCTCTTGGTGATCTCCACGTAACACGTCATCTCCGGCTGGTTCAATCGCACGCGCACGCTGCGGTTTGCCGCGCGCAATTTTTCCAGCAGGTAACGTCCGATGATTACTTCTGTCTCCAGGCTCGTCGTCGGAAATCGCTTATCGCTCCGTTTCGCTCGCACCGCGAACGATTCAAAATGCAGCGGCTCCATTTCCTCCCACGCCGCGCGGCACAGTTCATCCATGTTCCGCTCGACCGCGCGCGCCACCGCGTAGAACGCAATTCCCATCACGCGGTCCAATCGAGCCGTTACCTCCGCGAGCAACGGTCCGTCGCCCAGCCACACCACCATGCGATCGCCTGGCTGCTCGATCCGCTCCACCGGAATTCCCTGCAGTGCGATACGCAGCGCCGTATGCAGCTTGCGCAGGAAAAATCGACGGTTGCGGCCCTTCAGCCACAGCTCGTGATAGTGGACAACAATGATCGGATTGCTCATGAAAAATTTCACGCGGCGCTCATCAAGTTCGAGTTTCAGGAAAGTATAACACCCCGCTGCGGCATCCGCGGCAAACGACCCGGCTCGCGATGGATTCGCGCCCGTCCCGGCTGCATTTTCCCTGGCCCGCGCCCGCACACAATCCGCCGATAACTTTATAGCCACAGCCAATGTTCGCAGGCGACTTTCCACTACTTCTGGGGTTATTATCGGCACCGCTCCCGTCCCTGGAGCGGCTCGGACTGGCGCGGTAACCCCGCAGCCATGCCGCCGAAACCGGACGACAAGCTGGCGCGAAACCTGATGCTACCGAAAGCGCCCGGCGTGCATCCAATTCAACCACCAGGGCATCTGGGGAGAAACGTATGTGGAATAGACGAGACTGGGACGACTTCTTCTTGATTGTCCGGAAACGGTGGAGCGCGCATCGCCCGCCGCGTCCCGTGGATCTTTCGCACCGCAATCGCCTGGTGCCCACGGAAGGCTACAGCCTCGCCGAATTGGATCAAGCCGGCTTGAGCATCGAGCAAGCGGAATATCTCGGTCTGCCCGTGGACGCCGGCCGCGTCGGCTCCTACGGGCCCAACGTCACCACGCTCCGCGAGTTCTATCGCTCCAGCCGCTCGCGTTTCTAGGCTGATTTTCCACCAGCATTCCAAAATATCCAAATTTGGACTATCCCGCGAGCTGTAGTCGCGTCTAACTCCTGTTGAAACGCATTTGCCCGCGCTGACGTATCATTCAAACGCAAGTAACTGACATTCGCCAGGAGACCGCTCGATGAAGAAGGCTGTGCTCGCCCTCGCCATCCTTTCGATTTCGCTCGCGTCCGTGTCCGCATCAATCGCGCAAGCGCAAGACGCCAAGCCGCTGCTGCTGCGTCAGCCCACTTTGAGCCGCACCGACATCGCGTTCATGTACGGCAACGATCTCTGGAAAGTCAGCCGCGATGGCGGCGACGCCATCCGCCTCACCGCCGGACCGGGCATCAAACGCGGCCCGCATTTTTCACCCGATGGCCAGTGGATCGCTTTCACCGGCGAGTACGCTGGCAAGCTGAACGTGTACGTGATCTCCGCGAGCGGTGGCACGCCGCGCCGCGTCACCTATCACCCCGGCCCGGACATCGTCACCGGATGGACTCCGGACGGCAAAAATATTCTCTTCGCATCGCCACGCGAAAGCTTTCCCAACGGCACCTTGGCGCTCTATACCGTTCCCGTCACGGGCGGTTTCCCCACGAAGCTTCCGCTCCCTATCGGCTGGGAAGGCTCCTACTCACCCGACGGAAAATTTCTCGCCTATCGCCCCACGCCCGCGCCTTATGGCAATTGGAGCCACTACCGCGGCGGCACCTCTCCGCGCATCTGGATTGCGAATCTCGCGGATTCCAGCATTCAAAAACTCCCTCATGAAGATTGGAACGATCTCAATCCGCTCTGGGTCGGCGACGCCATTTATTTCCTCTCCGACCGTAATGGCGCGTACACGCTTTTCTCTTATGACACAAAATCCCACGCGGAAACGCAGGTCATCGAAAATTCTGGCATGCCCATTAAATCCGCCGACTCCGGTCCGGGCGCGATCGTGTACGAACAATTCGGATCGCTCCATCTCTACGATCTCTCCACTCATCACCAGCAACCAGTTCAAGTCCGTATCGAATCCGACCTCGTCGAAGTCCGCCCGCATTTCGAAAAAGTCGCGAAACACATCAATGACGCCGGAATTTCGCCCACCGGCGTGCGGGCCGTCTTCGAAGCTCACGGTGAAATTCTCACCGTCCCCGCCGAAAAGGGAGATATTCGCAACATCACCAATTCCCCGGGCGTCGCCGACCGCGGCCCGGCCTGGTCTCCCGACGGAAAAACCATCGCCTACTTTTCCGACGAGTCCGGCGAATACGCGCTGCACCTGCGCGCGCAAAACGGTTTAGGCGAAGTCCGCAAAATCAATCTCGGTGTTCCGCCGTCCTTTTTCTACGGCATCACCTGGGCGCCCGATAGCAAGAAAATCGCTTACACCGACAAATGGCTCAATCTCTGGTACGTGGATCTGGACAAACCCGCTCCCGTGAAGGTGGACACTGATTATTACGACGCGCAGGGCCTCAGTCCCGCATGGTCGCCCGACAATCGCTGGATCGCCTACACCAAGCAGCTGCCCAGCCATTTCCGCGCAGTCTTTGTTTATTCGCTCGACACCGGAAAATCCACTCAAATCACCGACGGCATGAGCGACACGCGCTTCGCAGTCTTCGATAAAAACGGAAAATATCTTTATTTCGCCGCCAGCACCAATTCCGGCCCTGCGATCGGCGGCCTCGATATGTCTTCCGACGGCAAGCAAGTCACGCGCAGCGTCTACGTCATCGTCCTTCGCAAGGATCTTCCGTCGCCCCTCGCGCCCGAAAGCGACGAAGAAAAACCCGCGACCGATAAAAAAGATGCCGACAATTCCAAAGACGCTTCCAAGTCCGAACAGGATAAACAGGACAACGACAAGAAATCGGATCAGGACAAGAGCGGTGACAAAGGCAACGACAAAGATAAAGAGCCAGTCAAAGTCACAATTGATTTCGACAACATCAGCCAGCGCATCCTGGCGCTTCCCATCCCTCCCAAGAATTATGTGGATCTATCTCCCGGCAAAACCGGTGAGCTTTTCACTCTCGAATTTCCGCCCGCCCCGGATTCCCAAGGCCCGCCAAGCCTAGTCTTCGCAAAATTCGATCTCACAAAACGTAAATCCGAGCAACTCATCGCCGGCATCCAGAACGCCTCCGTCTCTTTCAACGGCGAAAAATTCCTGTACCAACAGGGTGAAAACTGGTTCATCGCGCCTACCGCAGCAGCCGCGAAGCCCGGCGAAGGCGCGCTCAAACTCGACTCCATGGAAGTCTGGGTCGAGCCCCGCGCCGAATGGAAACAGATGTACGACGAAATCTGGCGCATCGAACGCGATTTCTTCTACGACCCGCATCATCACGGCGTGAATCTGCAGGCCCTTGCGAAAGAATATGAACCCTACCTCGATCGCATCGCCACCCGCGACGATCTGAACTATCTTTTCCAGCAAATGCTCAGCGAGCTCAACGTCGGCCACATGTTCGTCGGTGGCGGCGACGTCCCCGAGGTACAGCCGCTGCAGGTTGGCCTGCTCGGCGCCGATTACGCCGTCGAAAATGGCCGCTACCGTTTCGCGCGCGTGTACAACGGAGAAAACTGGAATCCCCAACTCCACGCGCCGCTCACGCAACCCGGCGTCAATGTCGTCGCCGGCGAATATCTCCTCGCCGTGAACGGCCGCGAGGTTCGCGCCGACGAGGACGTGTACAGTTATTTTCAGGAAACCGCCGGCAAGCAAACGGTTCTAAAAGTCGGGCCGCACCCCGACGGCGCTGGCTCGCGCGAAGTCACCGTCGTTCCCATCCCGGACGAAACCAATCTGCGCAACCGCGCTTGGATGGAAGAGAATCTCCGGAAAGTTACCGAACTCAGCGGCGGCAAGCTCGCTTACGTCTATCTTCCCAACACCGGCGCGGGTGGCTTCACCAATTTCAATCGCTATTACTTCGCGCAACTCGGCAAGCAGGGAGCCGTGATTGACGAGCGTTTCAACGCCGGAGGCCAGGCCGCCGATTACATCATTCAGTACATGCAACGGAAAATATGGAATTACTGGACCGCCCGCGAAGGCGCCGATTATTCGACGCCCCTCAGCGGAATTTACGGGCCCAAGGTGATGATTATCAATGAATTCGCCGGCTCCGGCGGTGACGCGCTGCCCTGGTACTTCCGTCACGTCGGCCTCGGCCAGCTCGTCGGCAAACGCACCTGGGGCGGCTTGGTCGGCATCGGCGGCTATCCCAGCCTGATGGACGACGGCTTTGTCACCGCGCCGCGCTTCGCTTTTTTCACCACCGAAGGAACCTGGGACGTGGAAAATCACGGCGTCGCGCCCGATATAGATATCGAGATGGACCCGGCGGCCTGGCGCCAAGGCCACGACACCCAGCTTGAAAAAGCCGTTGAAGTAGCCATGCAGGACTTGGCGAAAAATCCGCCGCAGCCGATCAAGCACCCGGCCTACCCGGATTATTCAAAATATTCCACCGCACACTAAAGACGAACGCACTATCGCGATGCTCGGAAGCGTGAAAGGAAGGGCGGGGCCTCAGCCCTGCCACAAAACTTCGAAGTAAAAGGGGCTTTAGCCCCCTGAAGCGGCGTCGTTCGTAGCGCCGCTGTCCCGCCGGCTCCTCGCCTTTCTCAGCGCTGCTCGAGATCCACGTGCCTTCAGTACTGCAAATTCGGTTGCAGTCCGTCCGCCAACCCTTTAACGTATTGGCTCTCTGCGTCACCCAGGAACTCCATCGTGAAAATGAAAATTCGCGTCGTCCAATACGGCCTCGGCCCGATCGGCTCCTCCATCGTCCGCCTGATGCGCCAAAAAGATTCCCTTGAAATCGTCGGCGCGATTGACAAAGACCCCGCCAAAGCCGGCCGGGATCTCGGAGAAGTAGTCAGCGCAAGCGATGCGCCTTGGGGCGTCCTGATTTCCCCTGACGCCGCCCCCGTCCTCGAAAAACCCGTGGATGTGATTGTCCACTCCACTTCCTCCTACCTCACCAGCGTGATGGACCAACTCCTCGAATGCATCGCCGCAGGCTGCTGTATCGTTTCCACCTGCGAAGAACTCGCCTATCCATTTCGCAAGCATCCCGAGCTTTCGCAAGAACTCGATACCGCGGCAAAAGAAGAAGGCGTCGCCCTCGTCGGCACCGGCGTGAATCCAGGCTTCGTGATGGACAAGCTCGCGCTCACTCTCAGCGCCGTCGCGCAGCGCATTGATTGGCTCAGCGCCGTGCGCATCGTGGACGCTTCCAAACGCCGCCTGCCTCTGCAGAAGAAAATCGGCGCGGGCATGACTCCAGAAGAATTCCGCGCGCAGGTCGCCGCCGGAGTCATCAAGCATCACGGCTTGCCGGAATCTATCGCCATGGTGGCCGATGGCCTTGGCTTCGCTCTGGACGATATTTCCGAAACGATCGAGCCTGTGATCGCTGAAGAAATCATCAAAACGGATTTTCTGGAAGTGGCGCCAGGTCAGGTCGCTGGCGTGCATCAAATCGCGCGCGGCGTCTCCGCCGGAAAAGAAAAAATCTTCATGGAACTGAAAATGTACGTCGGGGCCCGGCATCCCGCCGACACCGTCGTGCTAAAAGGCGAACCACATCTCACTCTGACAATCCCCGGCGGCACTCACGGCGATGTCGCCACCGCCGCCGTCGTGGTAAATTCCATCCCAGCGATCCTGGCCGCGAACGCTGGCCTGCGCAGCTCGCGCGACCTTCCCCTCACTTTTTTCCCGCCTAACGCCAAACCGTAAACTCAGCCTGCAGTCTTGGTCCAAAATCGCGCCACCGCCGAATAATCCGGATCATCCTTCGACGCATCTTTCACCGCGCTGTAAGTCGCATATGCCGCAGCCGCAGCCGGCAAATTAATGCCCCGTTGCCGCGCCAATTCCAACGCCAGCCGCATGTCCTTGTGCATTAAACGCAACGGAAAACTTGCCGCATATTCATTCTTCAGCATCAACGGCGCCTTCACATCCAGCACCCCCGCCCGCGCCATGCTCGATTGCATCACCTCCACCAATTTTTCGCCCGCCACGCCCGCAGACGTCGCCAGCGCCAACGCCTCCGCCAGCGCCTCTACCTCCAGCGCCAGAATCAAATTCATCGCCAGCTTCACTGTCTGTCCCGCTCCATTCGGCCCCAACAAAAAGAATTTCTTCCCCAGGACTTCCAGCACCGGCTTCGCGCGTTCCAGTACTTCCGCTTTCCCGCCAATCATGAACACCAGCTCTCCGTTTTTTGCGCCCCAGTCGCCGCCGGTCACCGGCGCGTCCAGAAAATCCACTCCGCGCTCGCCGCACGCCTCCGCCACCCGCCGCGCCAGTTCCGGCGAAATCGTGCTCGAATCCAGATAAATGCTGCCGCGCCGCAAACCTTCCATCGCCCCCTGCGCGCTCCACAAAACCTCCTCCAGCGCCGGCGGATCGCTCACGATGCTGATCAGCACATCCGCCGCTGCGGCAGTCTCGCGCGGATTCGCTCCCAGCTTCGCCCCCTCGCTCACCAATTCATCCGCTCGCGCCGCCGTTCGATTCCACACCACCAGCGGAAATCCAGCCTTCAGCAAATTGTGCCCCATCGGCTTGCCCATCAGCCCCAGCCCGATCAATCCAACCGTCGGTTTCATTTCTCGCCTCCCGTACCAGGACAAAAATATACCCGCGCGCGCCAGCAAATGCGAATAGACCGCGCGATTTCAGGATTGCACAACTGGATCACGCGAGAGCGGAAGGAACTTCACCTGCGGCAACGCTATTTCTTCTTTGTGGACCTCGGCACAGCCCGGGGCTGAGAAGGCTCTTCGCGCACTTCGACCACGCGGATCACGTACGCATAAGGAATTTCCACACGCATCGTTTTCTCTTTTCCGCCCGACGAAAAACGCTCCTGCACGAATATCGCTTTGCCAGTGTCCGATGCCAGCGTCCCGATCGTCGAAAGCTGCAAATCGCCCGCGCGATAATGCGCCTCCACGCGCTTGCCCACAAATGCGGTATATCGTGCCATTCTGCCCCAGTCGGCCGGATAAAGATCCTCAGTCATTCCGCCGACTGCGCAGTATATACGAATCAATAAATAATTCAGCTTTTGATATTAATGGTGTACGTGAGAGGTAACCGCTGCGCTCTGCGGCGTGGGATCGCCGTCGCTCAATTCCAAATTAGCCACCAGCATCAACGTCACCGCCGCCACTACGCTCGCCGCGAGATACGGAAGAAACACCGGCCATACCCAGCCCAGTGCTACGTGCCGGTCGGCAAATCGCAACGTGACAATCCACCAGGCAATCACTCCAGCGGCTAGTCCGGCGAAGGCCGCCAAATTCCGGCTCAGCTCCGAAATGGCCAGCGGGTGCTGGCAGTTCGCGCAAACCAAATCATACGAATACACCGCCACGCTTCCCGCCGGCATGGCGGCGCCGCAATTCGGACATTTTCTTACCGCCATCTCTCACCTCCACACTTTCAACGGTTATCGCTCGCCGGGTCTTCAATCAGCGAAAACTCCACGCGGTGCCGGAAAGGATCAATCCGCTCTGCCCGCACGCGCACGCGATCCCCCAGCCGAAAGACCCGTCTCGCTCCTCCACCCCGACGCGAACCGCGATACGGCTCGCAAACGATCGAATGGTCGCGGTCGTGATACGCGCACCTCTGTCCGGTAAATTCCTCCAACCGGTCAATGCTCACCAAACCTTCCACGAAAATTTCCACCAGCTCCACAAAAAATCCGAACTTCTGCACCGAAATTATCAGCGCCGAATATTCCTCACCCAGGTGGCTTTCCATGAATTGCGCCGTCTTCCATTCCATCAATTCGCGCTCCGCTGCATCCGCGCGGCGCTCCGCTTCCGAACTTTCCGCGGCAATGTCCTGCAATTCCACGCGGCGATACGGCCCCAGCACCGCCACGGTCTCCTCTTTCCCTGTGCGCGCGTTCTCCACGTGCGCGCGCAACGGCGCCACGTCCGGATTTTCCAGTGCCCACTTCAGCGCCCGGTGTACGATCAAATCCGGATAGCGACGGATCGGCGAAGTGAAATGCGTATATTCCTTCGTCGCCAGCGCAAAATGTCCTAGCACGTCCACCGCGTAGCGCGCCTGCTTCAGCGAACGCAGCATCAAGTAAGAAAGTATCCGCTCTTCCGGCTTGCCCGCGATTTTTTCCGTCAACCGCTGGTAATGCTGCGGCCGTATGTCCACTTCTTCCGCCGCCGGCATCGTCATACTCATCGCCTGCATGCGTCCCCGTCCGCGCCCGCCGCCACCGCCGCGCCCCTCGCGCGCTTGCGGACGTGCACGCCCATGCCGCACCACCACCCGCCGTTCCGCCAAATCGTCCACACCCAGCGAGTATCCAAACGCGTGCGCCAACTCCTCGAACTCCAGAACTTTTTTCGGATCGGGCTTCTCGTGCACGCGGTGTAGCGAAGCGACACCGCGCCTTTCCAGATATTCCGCCACCGCTTCGTTCGCCGCCAGCATGAATTCCTCGATCAATCGGTGCGCGATATTCCGTTCGCTGCGCACAATGCTCAGCATGCGTCCATCGGCGTCAAACTCGATCACCGCCTCCGGCAAATCGAAGTCAATCGAACCCCGCGCCCGCCGCCGCTTGTTCAGCAGCAACGCCAACTCCTTCATCCTTTGAAATTCGCTCACCAGCGACGCATAGCGCTGCGTCATTTCCGCGTCGCCTTCAATCACCTTGTTGACGTTCGTGTACGTCATCCGCTCCGCCGAACGGATCACCCCCTGAAAAAAGTCCGCCTGCACTAGCTTCGCCGCTTCATCCAACTCCATCACCACGCTCATCACCAGCCGGTCCACTTTTGGATTCAATGAACATATCCCGTTGGAAAGCTCCTCCGGCAGCATCGGCACGGCGCGATTGGGAAAATAAACTGATGTGCCGCGCAGCCGCGCCTCGCGATCCAGGCCCGACCCTCGCGCGACGTAATGCGCAACATCGGCGATATGCACCTGCAATTCGTAATGCCCGTTCGGCAACGGCTTCACATGCACCGCATCATCGAAATCCCGCGCCGTTTCTCCGTCAATCGTCACAATCGGCAAATTCCGGAAATCGCGCCGCCCAGCCAGATCGCTCTGCGCCACCTGCGCCTGCGTCGCCCGCGCTTCCTGTTGCACTTCGTCCGAAAAAATGTTCGGCAAATGATGCTTGCGAATAATAATTTCAACGTCCACGCCGATCTCGCCGGGCCGCCCCAGAATCTCAATCACCCGGCCCGCCGGAGCCAGCCCGCCCTTCGGGAAACGCGTCAGCTCCACGTTCACTACCGCGCCATCCAGTTCCGGATAACGCGTTCGGCTGTTCGCAACGGCCTCGCCGCCACTCCCGGCCGCGCCAATTTTTTCCCGCAGCGTCGGCGTCAGCTCTGCGCCGGGTGGAATGATCACTTCATGCAAAATGCGCACGTCGTAAGGCAGCACCACATTTCCATGCGGCCCGTAGCGGAATAATCCCACGATCGTCGGGTGCTCGCGCTGCACGATCTGCACCACGCGGCCTTCCGCCCGCCCATCGGCTCGCCGCCGTTCGATGCGCGCCAGGACGCGATCCCCATGCATCGCATCCCCCAAACCATCGCGCCCGATGAATAAATCTCCCTCCACGCGCGGCATCGGCGAATCCGGCACCAGAAAAGCGTAACCGTCGCGATGCGCCACAATTCTTCCAGACACCAGATTCGGATCGCGTCCGCGACCCGACGCGACACTCGACTTCGCAGCAGATGCCGCGCGGACCGCATCGCCGACCGCCGCACGCCCGGCGCCAACCGCACCAGCGGTCGCATCTGCGCCCGCAGTCTCCTGCTCGAATGACCGGCTCATCGCAACCGCATTCGCAGCGCGCACACGTTTTGCCGCCGCAGCCTGCCCCGCCGCTTCCTTCTTCGCGTGCTTCGTCCCCGCCAACCGAAATCTTCCGCCCTGAGTCTCCTCCACTTCCCCATGCTTCTTTAACTTCTGCAGCACGCGGGGCAAATAACGCCGCCCTCGGTGCTTCAGACCCATTCCGTGCGCAATATGCCGGATGCTCGCAGGCTGCGAAAGCGTTGCAAGGTGGGCGAGCACTAGCTCCGGAGTAACTTCGTCCGCGATGGTCGCTTCTCTCGGTTCGTCGGAATGGCGTTGGCTGGGTGTCATGCGATCACGCACAGGCTAACGGATTTGCGCGCGCGTGGCAAAACTTGCTTTTGCTGTGCCGCGCGGTTTTTCAACACCAGCAAGCACGTCAAGGCTGGTCGAGCTCGCGTTCGGCCAGATCCAGCACCACGATCTTGCCGTCCGCTTCGCGCTCCAGCGCCGGCGCGTACTGCCGCAACTCTTCGCGTCTCCACCAATTTCCGGTCTCGCGCTTCGTCTTCATGTCCGTAAACCAGTATTGATAAATCACCGTGCGCACTTCGCGCGGCGCAGCGCTGGCAAATGGGTTGCTCGCAAACAGCGCGAGCACGTCCGGCTCGTTTTTCAGCAAACGCTCTTCCGTCCACACCACAAAACGCGATTGCTGCCACGATCCCAGCGACGCGAACCACAAATTCCATTCAAAGCGCGGCTGGTACGGCGCGTAAATTCCCGGCGCCTTATCAATCGCTTGCGGCTTGTAACGAAACGGGTACGCGATCCAAGTTTTCCCGTCGAGCGAACCCTGAAACTCGATTTCATAGCGCTCGTGCGTCATCACCGCAAACAATCCATAAGAATTGGCGATGCGAAACGGCTCCAGCGCCTGCACCGGTGCTGCCGGCAGCGGCAACCCAGGCATGAACATCCACAGCAGGAGTGCCGTCGTGGAATAAAACACCAGTCCCAGGCACGCCCCCGCAAATAACCTGCGCAGCGGCGTAAGTCTTTCGCGCCATTCCGCTCGGGCGCTGATAGGTTTCGGCGCTCCCGCCGCAGCACCAGCCGCAGCCATCGCACTCTTTCCACGAACCAATTCGCGAAAGCGCAACGGCAAAACCCATTCCAGAAATCGGTCGTCCAGCAGTAGCACACCCAGCAGCAAAACCAGATAATTCAGGAACGTATAATTCGCTGTTGCAATAATCGAAATCTCAAACGGCGTCACGATTAAAAAGCACGCTATGCGAAATCGCCTCGGCAAAAACAGCATCCACACGATAAGCAGTTCCACCACGAGTGTGTAACCCGTCGCCGCAGCGTGAAACCAGTGCGGCAAATGTTGCACGTACCATCCGATCCACGTCGGCAGCGGCCCGTTCTGATAGTAATCATCCATCGCAGTGAAATTCCGCCAAGCCTGATCGCCGCTTCCGATTTTCGCCACACCCGATTCAAAATAAATCCGGAACCATTCCCACTGCAGCAGAAAAAGGCTCGCGCGCGAAGGCGGATTTAGCTCTCCCAACCTCGGCCGCAATCCCGGCGGCGCGAAAAATAGCGCGATGAATCCCGCCTCCAGCAGCATGCCATCCGACTGATACCCGGAAAAATCCCGCGCCGCGCTGACAAACGACACAAAACACAGAAAACAAATCAGCAGCCCTGCCCGCGGCCACAAATTCAGCGTCACCAGCAGCGACGCAACCAACCCCACCCAGCACAGCATCATCAACGCGCCGTTGCCCGCTCCGAACCACAACAAAGTCGGCACGGTCCAGTAACTCTGCAAGTGCAGCGCAGCGCTAACGGCTTGCAGATAATCCGCCGCAGGCAGGATTCCGTTAGGCCCTATCAGTCCCTTGATCTGGAACAGCAGCGAATAAAACGCGGAAAAATAAATCAACCCCAGCGCACGCAGAAAAATCCACCTCGGCCACAAATGTCCCGGCCGCTTCTCGGTGATTGGCTCCGGTCCCAGCAGCCAATTCACCACGCCCTTAAACAATCCTTCGTCCATGGCCTGCGATTATACGGCGAAAGTTTGGGACACTCCGGAAAGTTCGACACCCAAAGTAAGAAAAGGTCGAAGCAGCTCCAACCTATACAGAGGAAATGCTTTTATCAGGGCGCGTCAGCTTCAAAAAACTCGGCGGCCGCGGGACCGCGCCAATCGTCTCTCGCCCTTCCGCCAATCCAATCAAAAATTCCTGTGTATTAAATCGAAAACCATTCCGCAAATGCAGCGCCGACCCAGCCTCTCCTGCGCGCACGTACCGTCCATCCGCCAACAATATTCTCGTCTTCTCCGTATCCGCCAGATACGGCTCGATCACCTCGCCAAACACTTGCTTGCACAATTCCTCGTCGCGTATATGGAACATCACTTCCACGCGCTCGTAAATGTTCCGGTGCATCCAATCCGCACTGCCCAAATAAAGCTCGGTCTTCCCGCCGTTCCCAAACACGAAAATCCGGCTATGCTCCAAAAATCGCCCAACCACGCTGCGCACCCGAATCCGGCTGCTAATCCCGCGCACTCCCGGACGCAACGCGCAAGCCCCCCGCACGACAAGCTCAATGTTCACACCCGCCTGCGAAGCGCGATACAGCGCTTGAATCGTATTCTCATCCAGCAGCGCATTCACCTTCGCGAAAATAAACGCCGGCCTGCCCGCCTTCGCATGCGCCGTCTCGCGCTCGATTAATTTCAAGCAGCTCTTCCCCAGGTTCAGCGGCGCGACAAAAAGCGGCTCGTAGTTCGGCCGCTCCGAATAAGCCGTCAAGTAATTGAACACATGGTGCACGGCATGGGTGATATGCGTGTCGCTCGTCAGCAGGCTCAGATCCGTGTAGTAACGCGCCGTCGAAGGATTGTAATTCCCGGTCCCCAGATGCGCGTAACGCCGAATCTGCCCGTCGCTTTCCCGTCGCGCGATCAAAGCGAGCTTGCAGTGCGTCTTCAACCCCGATACTCCGTAGAACACTTGCACGCCCGCTTCCTGCAGATTGCGCGCCCAGCGAATGTTGGAAGCCTCGTCAAACCGCGCCTTCAATTCCACGACCACGGCCACTTCTTTTCTAGCCGCGGCTTCAATCAACGCCCGCACGATCGGCGAGTTCTCGCTGGTGCGATACAGAGTCTGTTTGATCGAAAGCACGTCCGGATCTTTCGCCGCGCTCTCAATGAAACGCACCACCGCCGAATACGAATCGTACGGATGGTGCAGCAGTAGATCCCGCTTGCGAATCCGCTCAAAAAGGGAACTCGCGCCAGGCTTCAGCGCCAGCTCGCGCGGCACGAACGGCTGAAATTTCAAATCTGGCCGCGGCGCCTGATCGTATAGATACGAAATGCGCGCCAGATTCGGCGGCCCGTCCACGCGAAATATCTGCCACGGCGCCAGCCGAAAATTCGCCACCAGCCGGTCAATAATTTCCTGATTCGCGCTCGCCTCAATTTCCAGCCGCACCGCTTCGCCCTTGCGTCGGCGGTGCAGTTGCGCATCCACCGTATCCATAATGCTGCGCGATTCTTCCTCTTCCAGATACAGATTGCTGTTGCGTGTCACGCGAAACGCCGCAGCCGAAAGCACTTCGTAGCCGTGATACAAGCGGTTCGCAAACGCCTGGATCACATCGGATAAAAACACGTACTCGATGGTTCCATCTTTTGCGGGCAGCAGCACCAGCCGCGGCAACGCGCGTGGCACCGTCACCACTCCCAGATAAATCTGTCCGCCGCGACGTTTGCGCTTCAGCAAAAACGCCAGACACAGCGCTTTATTCAACACATGCGGAAAAGGATGCGCCGGGTCCACCGTCACCGGCGTCAACAAGGGTTCCACCGACTTGATGTAATAATTTTCAACGTACAACCGCGCCGCCGGACCCAGCTTCTTCCAGCTCACCACGCGAACCGATTCCGCCGCGAGTGCCGGCAGCAATTCCTCGCGCCAGCAATCGTATTGCGCCTTCACGAAGCTGTGAATAGTGTCCGCCAGCTCTTTCAGCACTTCCCCTGGCCCGAGCCCATCCGGCCCCGGCTCGCAATTCCCATGCTCCACCAGCTGCAGCATGCCGGCCACGCGCACCTCGACGAACTCATCCAGATTGCTCGCGGTGATCGCCAAAAATTTCACCCGCTCCAGCAGCGGATTCTTCTCGTCACGCGCCTCTTCCAGCACTCGCTGGTTGAATTGCATCCACGAGTGGTGCCGGTTGAGAATGTATTGTGGGTGCGCTACATCGTTGTTTTTCATGACGTCCTTGCAGCCAAAAACCATATCGCAATCGTGTTACAGCCGTGTTACCAACGTCCCGGCATCCGCGTAATCAATTCTATTCCCGTGTCCCTAGGTCCCGCCAACCAAACGAGATACGCTCTCGGACCTACTTTCCCCGTTTCATGTTAGGATTTTGCGCCCGAGCGATTCCTGCATCCTTCAAGAGGTAAAAAGATTTTGACGTTTGTCGCATACGCATTCCTGGCCCTCGCCGCAATCCCCTTCATCTACTACCTCCTCTCTCTCTACAGCACGGTCCGCTATTTCCGCACCTCGCGCACCGACGCCGTTCCCGATGCCGATTTCACTCCTCCCATCAGCTGCCTCAAGCCAGTGAAAGGTCTCGACGCGGAAGCCTACGAAAATTACGCCAGCTTCTGCCTTCAGGATTATCCCGATTACGAAATAGTTTTTTGCGTGGATCCAGGCGACCCCACGCTCCCGGTGCTCGAAAAACTCGTCCGCGATTTTCCCCAGCGCCGCATCCGCCTACTGTTCGGCTCCGGCCGCGATGCAGTAAACGACAAAGTCGCGCGCCTCACGCGCCTGGTCGCTGAAGCGGAGCACGATTATTTCGTCATCACAGACAGCGACGTGCGCGTTGGGCCCGATTATCTGCGCAGCGTCATCTCGCCCTTCCGCGATCCGCGCGTGGGCGCGGCCACCTGCCTATATTCCGCTACCGAAGAAAGAAATCTCACCGAGCGGCTGCAATCCATCGGCATGATCTCCGACTTCTTCGCCGGCGTGATGGTCGCCTGGCAGCTCGACGGCGTTAAATTCACGTTCGGCCAAACCATCGTCACCACCCGCAACGCCATCGCAAGCTACGGCGGCTACCCAACGATTGAAGACCGCCCCGCCGATGACGTGTACGCCGGGCGCCTGGTCGCCGAGCAAGGCTACGAAGTAAAACTCCTGCCCTACGTCGTGCATTCCGTCGCGGATTTCGATTCCCTCCGCGAATTTCTTTACAAGCGTCTGCGCTGGATGACGGTGATGCGTCTGATGCGTCCCTGGGGCCACCTCGGCCTCATCTTCACCTGGGGATTGCCGTGGTCGCTCGTCGCCATCGCGATTCATCCCTCGCTGGCAGTGGCTGCCTCATATCTCGGCATTTATTTATTCCTGCGCTTCGTCATGACCTGGCTCATCGGCATCTGGGGAATGAAGCAACCGCGCGTCTGGAAAAAAATGCCGCTGATCCCGCTCTGGGACGCCATCGCCTTCGCCGTCTGGCTAGCCAGCTTCACGCGCCACACCATCCGCTGGCGTGGCATCAATTATTACTTACGCGACGGCAAACTCACCGCCGTCACTCGCCGCAATGCAGCAAGCGCTCCGCGTTGAAAAATCTCCCGCCAGGCGCCGCACTGGCGGAGTCGTCGTCCTTTTCTAGCCACTAGTCACCCATCACTAGCCACTGCCTCTGTCGCCGAACCGCGGTCACCGCGAGTCCGCCTTTCTCTGCGTCCTCTGCGGTAATCTTTTAGCGTAGTGTCCTCCCGGTGCCGCAATCGTCGTTTCGGTTTCTCCGCCTAATCGAGTAAAATAATTTGTATACCATGACAACAAATCCTCATTCTTTTACCGTGAACTCATTGCATCCTCGCGCCTTTGCGCCAGCTCGGTTCCGCATCGCATGACGTCATCCACCGGCTTGCACCTGAAAACTTTCATCCTGATATTCTTGATGATCATGTTCGGCCCGCTCGGCCAGGTTTCTCTCAGCAAAGGCATGAAGACGATCGGCGCCATCTCGCTGCATCAGCCCGCCGACCTGCTCCACATCTTTGTGCAAATTTTGCAGTCGCCTTTCATTTGGCTCGGCATCCTGCTCCAGCTGATGTTTTTTGTATGCTATTTGCTGGTCTTATCCTGGGCCGATTACAGTTTCGTTCAACCCGCCGGCTCCATCGCCTATGCCGTCGTGGCCCTACAGGCGCATTTCATCCTGAAAGAACCGATTTCGCCATTGCGCTGGGCCGGCGTATGCGTCATTTGCCTGGGCGTCCTGATCGTGGGCCATACTTCGCCGCGCACCACGGAGCAAATATAATGGCTTGGGAAACTGTGCTGCTGGTTCTGATCGTCTTCGCCGGCACCGCCGGCGAACTCTGCGTCACCCGCGCGATGAAAACCATCGGCGAAGTCCACGATTTCCGCCCCAGCTCGCTGCTGCGCGTCATGTTCCGAGCCATTCAAGTTCCCTGGATGTGGCTCGGCGTCGCGCTCATGGCCGTCGCGTTCTTCTCCCTGCTAGGCGCGCTGTCCTTGGAAAACGTAAGCTTCGTCGTGCCCGTCACCGCCCTCAGTTACGCCGCCGGAGCATTAGGCGGTCAGTTTTTCCTCGGTGAACGCGTCTCGCGCCGGCGCTGGCTCGGCGTTCTTCTCGTCTGCGTCGGCGTCACGCTCGTTTTCCTCGGCAGAAAGTAGCGCCTGCCGCCCGCGCCATACCTGCAACCGCTCCGCCGCATCTATAATGTGGACGACGCGCTAAACTGTCGCTACGATTGATGTACCCGAAACTCTGAGGAGTGTTGCAATTTGTGCGGCATCGCCGGTTTCACCCATAAAAATTGGTCGCCCGATTCGGACCGCATCCGGCGCGCCGCGGCGACCCTCGTCCATCGCGGCCCCGACCAGCAGGGCGTCTTCCAATCCGAAATCTGCTCGCTCGGCGCCACGCGCCTGAAGATTATTGACCTCGAAGGCGGCGACCAACCCATCTTTTCGCCCGATGGCGATGCCGTAATCGTCTTCAACGGCGAGATCTACAACCACATGGAGATTGCGCGCCGAACTGGAATCGCTCGGCCATCATTTCAAATCACACTCCGACACTGAAACCGTCCTCCACGCCTTCCTCGAATGGGACACGCAATGCTTCTCCCGCCTGCGCGGCATGTTCGCCATCGCGCTCTGGACTGAATCTTCTCGCCGCCTGGTAATTGCCCGCGATCGCCTCGGAATCAAACCGCTCTACATCGCGCATCTCGGCCAGGATTTATTGTTCGGATCGGAGCTGAAAGCGCTGTTCATTCATCCCGAACTCGCGCGCCGCCTCAGCCTCCAAGGCCTCGATTGCTACTTGTCCCTGAATTACGTTCCGTGTCCCTGGACTCTCGTTGACGGGATCGAAAAGCTCGCGCCCGGAAACTGGCTCGAATGGCGCGACGGAAAAATCCGGACGGACAATTACTGGAAGCTGCGGTTCGAAAATCCCCGCAACTGGACTCTCGACTCCGCAAAAGATGAACTCGACTCGCTGCTCCAAAAATCCACGCGCGAGCATCTTCTGTCTGATGTGCCCCTCGGCGTCTGGCTCAGCGGCGGCGTGGATTCCTCCACCATCCTGCACTACGCCGCGCAAGCCTCCACTTCGCGCCTGAAGACTTTCTCCATCTCATTCCGCGGCCGCAGTTTCGATGAAAGCGAGTACATCCGCCAGGTCGTCAACCACTATCAGACCGAGCACGAAGAATTGGACCTCACGCCCGACGAAGATCTAGCCGGCGCCATCGCCGAGTTCGCCTACTACTCCGACGAACCCACCGCGGATGCCGGCGCCCTCCCCGTCTGGTTCCTCTCCAAAATGTGCAAGCGCCGCACCACCGTAGCTCTCAGCGGCGAAGGCGCCGACGAATTATTCGGCGGCTACCTGACCTATCGCGCCAACGCACTCGCGCGCAGCGCCAGGCACTTGCCCTCATCCGCCCTGCGCCTCGCGCTCCAAGCCATCAGCTATTGGCCCGTCTCCGACGACAAGATCAGCTTCGAATACAAACTGAAACGCTTCCTCGAGGGCTGCACCATGTCGCCCGAACGCGCCCACGTTTTCTGGAATGGCACCTTCTCCGATAAAGAGAAGCAAGCACTGCTGAAAACCCAGCTGCCCAACGCGCTAGGCGGAATCCTCAGCGAGCTGCGCGAAAAATCCACGTCAGCTGCCGATCCGCTCGCGCCCTTCCTATGGTTCGACCAAAAATATTATCTTCCCGGCGACATCCTCACCAAAGTGGACCGCATGAGCATGGCGCACTCCGTCGAAGTGCGCCCGCCGTTCCTCGATCATCGCATCGTGGAATTCGCCGCCACGCTCCCGGCGTCCCTGAAAATCCAGGGCTCGCGCCAGAAATTCATCCTGAAAGAATTGATGAAAAATAAACTGCCTCCAGCAGTTCTCACGCGCAAAAAAGTCGGCTTCGACATCCCCGCGCACGAATGGCTGCGCGGCCCTCTGCGCGACTTACTGACAGACACGCTCAACGCCGGCCTCGCCGACCACCCCGGCCTGTTCCAACCGAAAGTCGTGCAATCGCTTTTGCAGGCTCACATGGACAGGCGCGCCAATCTGGGTTATCACCTGTGGGGCTTGCTGATTCTTTTCCTATGGATGAAAGAATGGCGGATTCAAGCAGCACCCTCTCCGGCCAGCCATTATTCGGCCCCGGAAAGAACTGGTATCTCTACTTAATCGTCTTACTTTTTGCCGGAGCGATTTATGTGGGCTGCATCGTTTCTCCGCCGTCTCTCATGGACGACGTTGACTCCGTGCAGGCGCAAATCTCGCGCAACATGCTCGTCTCCGGCGATTGGGTAACCGCTCGCCTCGACGGCGTCCCCTATCTCGAAAAGCCTCCGCTCATCTATTGGACCATCGCTCTGTCCTACAAAGTTTTTGGCGTGCACGATTGGTCCGCGCGAATCCCGATTGTGCTTTCCGCGCTCGCTCTTTGCTGGGTCACCGCGGCTTTCGGCGTGTGGGCTTTCGGGAAACGCGCAGGATTTTACGCGGGTTTATGCATGGCCACGTGCGTCGGATTGTTTCTCTTCACCCGCGTCTTGATTCCAGACGTCATGCTCACCTTCACCACCGCCCTGGCCATGTGGGCTTTTCTGCGCGCCATTGACGCGGAAGAACCTCGCCCGCGCCTCTGGGCTTTCCTCTTCGCTGCAAGTCTCGGCGCTGGCTTGCTTCTAAAAAGCCTGATCGCCGTCGTTTTTCCCGTGGGCGCCGCGATCGTCTATCTCCTTCTTACGCGCCAGCTTTTTTCCTGGAAAGTGTGGAAGCGCCTGCACCCCTTCAGCGGCATGCTCGTAATCCTTCTGATCGCCGCTCCCTGGCACATCGTCGCCATGTTGCGAAATCCGCCGTATTTCGTTTTCACTCTGCACAGCGGTCCAAATTCTTATCACGGCTTCCTGTGGTTCTTTTTCATCAACGAACAGCTGCTCCGTTTCCTCAATCTCCGTTACCCGCGCGATTACAACACTGTCCCTCGCCTCTATTTCTGGCTATTCCATCTGATCTGGCTTTTCCCCTGGAGCGTTTACCTCCCGGCCGTCGCCAAGCTTTCCTTCAAGCCAATTGACCGCGCCGGCCGCGCTCGCCTGCTCTCTCTCTGCTGGCTCGGCTTTGTCCTGATCTTCTTCACGTTCTCCACGACGCAGGAATATTATTCGATGCCGTGCTATCCCGCGCTCGCCTTGCTCATCGGCTCTGCAATGGCCACGGAAAATGTTTGGGTCCGGCGCGGCACTCGCGCGCTAGCCCTCATCGCCGCCTGCGCCGCTGTCGCTGCCTTCGCCATTTATTGGAATGTGCGCAATCTCCACGCTCCCGGTGATATTTCCTCCGCGCTGTCCCGCAATCCCAAATCGTACAGCCTCTCCCTCGGACACATGCTCGACCTCACCCTCCCCTCCTTCGCCTATCTGCGAACTCCACTGCTCCTGGCCTCCATCGCCTTCCTCGTCGGCGCGCTGGGAAATCTTCGCGCGCAAGGCCAACGCGCTTTTCTTGCCTCCGCCCTCATGATGGTTCTGTTTTTCCACGCCGCTCGTATGGCCATGGTCGTTTTCGATCCCTATCTCTCTTCGCGCCCGATCGCCGAAGTGCTGCTGAACTCGCCCGAAGGCGCTCTGATTGTCGAACGCCACTATTACCCAACCTCCTCCATCTTTTTCTACACGAATCGCACAGCCCTGCTCTTGAACGGCCGCGTTTTGAATCTCGAATACGGCTCGAACGCTCCCGGCGCCGCCGATGTCTTCATTGACGACGCCAAATTCGCAACCCTCTGGACCACCCAGCCGCGCTTCTATCTGGTCTGCGCGCAAACCAGCCTCCCCCGTTTGCAAAATCTGGTAGGCGCCGCAAACCTGGACATCGTCGCCCGAAGCGGCGGCAAGCTCCTGCTCACAAATCATCCGCTATCCTCTTCCGCCGCACCCGCTCCGGAACCAGGTTCGTAGGGGCACGGCATGCCGTGCCCGCATCACGACAAAGTTGCTCCGACTCGGTAGGGGCGCTGCTCGCTGCGCCCCAGCTTGCCACGAGCTCAACTGCATCTCGGACTCGCTTTAGTATTTCTCTGCGCCGTACGCGGTTGCATTTGATTCGTCTTTCTCTGTGTCCTCCGCCTTTTCTCCGTGCGCTCTGTGTTAAATCTCTTGACTTCGTTCCCTGCATGAAATCCGCAAGCCCCACTCGCCATCTATCGCAGAGAACGGTAAGATATGAAGCTGTTCGGCTGCAGCAATTCATAGCAGCCAACAGCGCCTGCCTGGCATCAAACAGCAGCGCTCAAACGAAAATGGATTCAGCAGGACCCGCGGAGGAAGCATGAAGATTGCAGTCCTAGGTGGAGACGGATACTGCGGTTGGGCCACAGCCCTCTATCTGTCCAAGCAGGGTCACGAAGTCGCCATCGTGGACAACTTCGTACGCCGCCAATGGGACCATGAGCTGGGCGCGCAAACTCTCACTCCCATCCGCCCGCTCTCCGACCGCCTTACCGCCTGGCACCGCCTCACCGGACGAACCATCGAATCCTACGTCGGCGACATTACCGACTACGAATTCCTCAGCAACGTCATCAAAGATTTCGAACCCGAGTCCGTCGTCCATTTCGCCGAACAGCGCTCCGCTCCCTACTCCATGATTGATCGCGGCCACGCCGTTTACACTCAGGTCAACAACGTAGTCGGCACCCTGAATCTTCTTTTTGCTCTGCGCGAACTCCAGCCCGATTGCCACCTCGTGAAACTAGGCACCATGGGCGAATACGGCACTCCGAACATTGACATCGAAGAGGGCTATATCGCCATCGAGCACAACGGCCGCAAGGACGTGCTCCCATTTCCCAAGCAGCCCGGCTCCTTCTATCACCTCTCCAAAGTGCACGACAGCCACAACATTATGTTCGCCTGCAAAATCTGGGGCCTGCGCGCCACCGATCTGAATCAAGGCGTGGTGTACGGCACCATCACCGACGAAGTCGCGCTCGACGAAGCGCTCATCAATCGTTTTGATTACGACGAAGTGTTCGGCACCGTCCTCAATCGCTTCTGCGTCGAAGCCGTCATCGGGCACCCGCTCACCGTGTACGGCAAAGGTGGCCAGCGCCGCGGCTTTCTCGATATTCGCGACACCGTGCGCTGCATCGAAATCGCCTGCCAGAATCCCGCCGCGCGCCACGAATGTCGCGTCTACAACCAATTCACCGAAAGTTTTTCCATCATGGACATCGCCGGAATCGTTCAGGCCGCCGCGAAGAAAATCAACCTGTCGGTCGAGATCAGCCACCTGCCCGACCCGCGCGTCGAAGCCGAAGACCACTACTACAACGCCAAGCACTCCAAGCTGATTGACCTCGGCCTCCAGCCCCACCTGCTGTCTGACGCCATGCTCGATTCGCTCCTGAAAGTCGCAGTGAAATACCGCG
Organism: uncultured Acidobacteriota bacterium; assembly: GCA_963754275.1. Lineage (GTDB taxonomy): Bacteria > Acidobacteriota > Terriglobia > Acidiferrales > UBA7541 > Palsa-295. Next base: position 213,850 of record CAVWFO010000029.1, on the reverse strand, counting down.
ACCGCATTGACACCTCCTTAATCCTGCCCAGCGTCAACTGGCGCAACGCCCGCAACAATTACCGCGACCGCGCCAAATCCTCCACCACCGCGAAACCAGCGGCGTCCCAGCTGAAAAAAGTAGGGGTCTCCACCGACTGATCGCGCCTTTGGTAGCGCCCGCGTCCCGCCGGCTCTTTGCGGTTGAACAAGCCGTTGCGTTTGTAGCGGCCGCCTGCTTTCCCTTTCAGGCGGGCGTATTTGACGTTCACGTTGCCGTTGGTTTCTCTGCGCCTCTGCGGTAATCCTTCGCCGTTCCTGAGCCGAAAGAAGGTAGCGCGTGTCATCACGAACGAAGTCCCGCGCTTCTTCCTTTCCGCCGTACTTTGGCGGGCGCGGGACGTAGAGTGGGATCTGCTTTTCGCGGAATGGGCAAACACACCACTACCCACTTCGGAGTCCCGCCAACTTATTTGCATCGTGCCCGAGAGAGGACTCGGACCTCCACTCCCTTGCGAGAACTAGCTCCTGAATCTATTTTTAGCGTTTCCGGACCGCCGCGTGGTGACTGGCGCGGTCGCGCAAGAGCAGATTAGCTCACGGGCTGTCGGAATGTGCGTCGTCGCGGGACTTCGCACAGACATGCACCTGACGGCAAAACCAACTGACACCAGAATTGGCTCCAAATCGCATTTCCGGTAGATCGTCTAACACATTCGACCTTCGCCCTGGCGGTGCTCCTGAGTGAGAATTTCACATATTGAATATGTAAAGGAGCAGCCGGGTGAGGAACAGGTCCGCAATCAGGACGGCCAACGAGGACACGACGAAAGCCATGATCGTAGCCCGGCCCACCCCGGCAGTGCCACCTTCGACGCGTAACCCCTGATAACAACCCACCGTCGCGACGATAAACCCGAAAACAATCGGTTTTGAAAAGCCGATAACGAGGTCGCCTACAGCCAGCGCTTTGATGGCGCGTGTCCAGAACTGTTCGGCATCAATGCGTAATGTAACGGTCGCGATCACGAATCCGCCGAACAGGCCTGCGCAGTCACCGATGGCCACGAGCAAGGGCAGGGTTAAAACCGTTGCAAGCAAACGCGGAGTCACGAGCTTGCGAACTGGGTCAATTCCTAGCCCACGCATAGCGTCCACCTGTTCCGTAACGAGCATGGAGCCCAACTGGGAAGCCATCCCAGTGGCGTTCCGGCCCGCGACCAGAAGCGCCGTAAATACCGGACCGAGTTCGCGGAGGAGCGAGAGCGAAAGGGCGTCACCCGTAAGAACCGTTTCGCCGAATCGCTCAAATTGTGATGCTGCATTCAATACGATTACGCCGCCAACGCAGGCAAGAGCTACGACGATAATCGGCAACGAGCCCACCCCGATCAGGTCAATCTGCTCCGCCAAGTCGGCAGAGTATCGGGTCGTACTGAAGATTACCCGAACCGAATCAATAGCGAGTCGCGAGTAGTCCTGAAGATAGAAAATCGCCATTTTCAATGCGTTCCCAATAACTGAGAAAACCGAACGTGGTTGCACGGTGACACTCCTATACAGTGGCTAGGACCACTGTCTTTCGAATCCTTCACAAGGAAACCGGAACAGGGAACATACATCAGGATAGGTCAGGACAGAAGCCGAAGACACCGACGCCGGTAATTTAATTCAGGGATGTTACTCAATCACTTGAGCGAAGCCTGGAAAGTCCGTAGTCTGAGTAACTCGGCAGAAGACAGAACTCGATCAACTCCAGCACCTCTCTTCGATTCTCAACGCCGGTGGGTCACCAACGCTTCCACACCGCCTCGACGTACGCATGCGATTTTCCGGATGGCCCATCCTTCGCGCCTTTGTTTCATGCAAAGGGTCGGGGCTCAGGCGCGGCGTCCCGGCAACCGGTCCGTCGAACTCCCACCTCGCGTGCTGGTCTTCACGCTGCAGAGTCTCTCCGTCTAGGCGACCCTCCGATCCCGCCCTGCGCGCCTGTTCACCGCAGGCAGGATTTCAGGATGACTTCGGTTTTGCATCCTGGCGGGACTACTTGTGGCTGTCCTTGTTAATTTTCGCGGCGGCGCGCAGGATCAGCCAGCGTTGGTTGCCGTTCATGCGGGCAAATTGTTTGGCGAAGAGGCGCAGCTGCCGCGTGGTTTTTTTGTCAAGGCCCCAGATGGTGTCGGCTTGCTGCTTGGGGACGCGCAGTTGCTTTGCAGGAGCTTCGTCGTCAGTGAAAAGCTGGTGCAGCGGGACGTCCAGAGCGCGCGCCAGTTTTTCCAGGGTTTCGATGGAAGGGACCGTGCGGCCATTTTCCAGGCGCGAGAGGTAACAGCGAAACAGCCCGGTGCGTTCCTGGATATCGCCTTGCGAGAGGTTTTGGGCTTCGCGCAGCCGCTTCAGCCTTTCGCTGATGACCATGGCGAGAGCTTACAATATTCTGCCGTGCCGACTCAATTATTGTTGAAATACGAAGAATCTGGAAATGCCGGCCCAGGCCGCGCGTCCTTCGGCCTGTTCCGCAGCGGCACATTTCCGAAGGCCCATTTGCTGTTTCCTCTGGCCTGCGTGTTCTGGAAAATTTCCGCAATGTGACTCATATTGCACAGTTTTCAAAAAGCTGATGAGTCATTATCCGCAAGTCAAGCTATCCCGCCATCCGCGCAACCCGCAGCAACCAAGCCAGACCGGGCAACCGAAGGATGATCAGGAAAGGTAAAGAAAAATGCGTACGCTCCGCTCAATCCAATATTTTCTGCTCGCACTGGTAATTTTGGCGGTCCCCGCGACGTCTCGCGCGCAGTTCAGCGCGTCCATCACCGTCGCGCCGCCGGCACTTGTCGTTTACGCGCAACCGGCCTGCCCCCAGCAAGGCTATCTCTGGACGCCGGGCTACTGGGCCTATGGCGACGAGGGTTATTTCTGGGTGCCGGGCACATGGGTTGAGCCACCCAGCGTCGGCTTGCTCTGGACTCCGGGATATTGGGGCTGGAACAACAACATGTACGCCTGGAACGGCGGCTACTGGGGCAACCAGGTCGGCTTCTACGGCGGCGTGAATTATGGATACGGCTACGGCGGCTCCGGATACCAGGGCGGCTATTGGCGCAACAATCAGTTCAGCTACAACCGCTCGGTGAACAATTTTGGCGGAAGGAATTTCAGCAATACGTATGACAGGCGTGTGAGCGTCAGCACGTCAAGCCACGTCAGCTACAACGGCGGACATGGCGGCATCAGCGCACGTCCCACCGCGGCGCAAGAAACATTCGCGCATGCGTCGCACACTTCGGCGACTGCAGCACAAACAAGCCACCAGCAGGCGGCCCGTGGGAATCGTGAAATGCTCGCCTCGGTGAATCACGGGCGTCCGGCAGTCGCGGCTACATCCAAGCCAGGAGAATTTTCCGGCAATGGCGTGGTAGCAGCGCGCGGAGCCACGGCAGCGAGCCGTGCAAACGAGACGAAGGCCAACGAGAATAAAACCGAAGCGAACAAGGCAGCTGAGACGAAGGCGACCGAGAACAAAGCCGCTGAAAATAAAGCTGCTGAGAATCGAACCGCCGAAACCAGAGCAACCGCAAACAAGGCTGAAGCGAATAAGTCAGCCGAGACGAAAGCGACCGAGAACCGAGCAGCCGCGAGCAAGGCCAGCGAGAACAAGGCTGCGGAAAACAAAGCCACTGAAAACAATGCGGCTGCCAGTCGTGCGGCGGCGAACAAGACGAAAGAGAACAACGCTGCGGCAGCGCGGTCAAATGAGAATAAGGCAGCGGAGAACAACGCGGCTGCAAAACCGGCAAAGACGGAACACGCAGCGGCGGCGCCGCACAACACGGCACGTCCTGCTCAGCCAGCCGCAAAGTCAGAGACGCCTCGCCCGGAAGTCAAACCCGTAGCAGAGAAGCCGGCTCCGGCTGCAAAGTCAGAACGTCAGCCTGCTCCTGCACACAACGAAAGCGCGCCGAAAGCGGCAGCCCCGCAACAACATCAAGCTGCTCCGCAACAGCACCAAGCGGCGCCACAGCAACATCAAGCCGCCCCACAACAACACCAGCAGGCCGCGCCAGCGCCGAAGGCCCAAGCAGCACATACGAGCGAAGAGAAACCCAAATAATCCCACTCCCGCGAAGACCGAAAGGTCTCGCGGGACTAATTCCTGCACCCCCCGTGAGCGGTTCGTGAAAAAAACACGAGCCGCTCATTTTTTTCGCGGCCAGCTCCGAATTTCCGGAACCAGCAAGTACGAGGTTCAGCGGTTCCTTATTTACTTGGCGCAGGCCGCGACGTGAATTCGCGCGTGCGTTCATTCGTAGCGCAGCCCGATCATCGGGTCAACGCGCGTGGCGCGGCGTGCGGGGACGTAGCACGCCAGCAGCGCGACGGTTGCGAGAATAATCGCAACCGTGATGTAGGTTACGGGATCGCCGGCGCTGATGTCCGCGAGCAGGTGGGTCATGGCGCGGGTAAGCGCCCAGGCCGCGCCAGTGCCGAGGGCGATGCCGGCGATTACCATGCGCACTCCTTGCAGCCAAACTAGTTTAAGGATATCGCGCGCGCTGGCGCCAAGGGCCATGCGGATGCCCATCTCGCGCGTACGCTGGCTCGCGGCAAACGACACGACCCCATAAACTCCGACGACCGCAAGGATTAATCCGATACCTCCGAGCGCTGTGGCGAGCGTGGCAGCCACGCGGAACGCGAAGAACCCGAACGCGCCAGCCAGCAATTGATCCATGGTCGAGATATCAACGATCGCGAGGTCGGGAGCCAGTCGCGAGATTTGTTCCTTTACCGGCGCGGCGAGTGATTCCGGCGGCCCGAGAGTGCGAATTTGCAGAGTGAGTTTCGAAGCCAAATTCTGCGCCAGCGGAATGTAGAAAAAAGGCGCAGCGTCTTCGGCGACGGTTTTGTATTTACCGTTGGCCGTGACGCCGACGACTTCCATGAATGGGCCCGTGTCGCCATCCATGCTGAAACGTTTTCCGATGGGATCATCGTGCGGCCAGAAGCGGGCAGCCATGGTCTGATTGATGATGGCGACGCGTGGCGCCGTTTCGTTGTCCGCGTCCGAGAAGATGCGGCCGCGGAGAATAGTGATGTGCATGGTTTCGAAGTAGGGCGGATCAACCGAGTTGGAGAGGACGCTCGGCGCTTGCTGGCCAGCAGGTGTGGGAACGCCCCCCACGGAAACGGGCCTGTTGAAAGGAAAACCACCCATCGGCACGTAGGAAGCAAGACTGACGGATTGCACGCCAGGGAGAGAGTGTACGCGAGACTCGAGCTCGCGGTAGAAAACAGTGGCGCGTGACTCGTCGTAGCCCGCCTGATGCGGGTCCATCGTTACGTTGAGAATGTGGCTGGGGTCGAACCCCAGATCGAATGTCTGGACTTTTTGCAGGCTGCGAACGAAAAGCCCGGCAATCACCAGCAGCGTGAATGCGCCGGCCACTTGCGCAACCACGAGAAAATTACGAAAGCCGGAACGTCGAATCCCGAATGAATCGCGCTGGCTGCCGTCGTGCAAGACCGAATTCACGTCCGCGGAGGAGGCACGAAACGCGGGCAGCAGGCCCACCACTAAGCCTGTGAGCAGCGCGGATACGGCAGCGAACGCGAAGACGCGCCAATCGAATGAAGCGTTCACGTGGAGTGGGATGTTTTGCAAATGTATCGAGCCGGTCAGACGGCTGGTCCATATGCCAAGAAGCATGCCGGCCGTGCCGCCGATAATTGCGAGGAGAATGCTTTCTGTGAGCATCTGACGGATGAGGCGCGCGCGTCCCGCGCCCAGAGCGGCGCGAATCGCCATTTCGCGCTGGCGAGCAGAGCCGCGGGCGAGCAAGATGTTTTCCACGTTCATGCAAGCGAGCAGCAAAACGAAGGCGGCGAGAACCAGGAACAACCCGGATACCGCGACGAAGAAATTATTGGCGTAGGGAATCGGACGAGCTGATTTTTCGGGGATGGCGCGTACGGTAAACCATTCGTCGGTGGCAGGGTATTTGCGGGCCAGGCGCGCAGTGATTACGTCGAGAAAACTCTGCGCTTCGCGAAGGCTGATTTCGGGTTTGAGCCGGCCAAAGGCCAAAATTCTGCGGCGGTCGCGGTTGTCCCAGAACAGGCTTGCGGATTCCTGCTGAAGCATCGCGCTCATCGGAAGATAGACCTGCGTCTCGAAGATCGAATACATGCCCTGGAACTGCTGCGGCACGACGCCGATAACGGTGGCGGATTTTCCGTTGATGAGGATTTGTCGTCCGACGGCGCGCGGATCGCCATGGAATCTTTTTTGCCAGTAGCTGTAACCGAGAACCACGAGGAATGGCTCGCCGGGCGTTTCGCCTTCGCTCGAACGGTAGAGGCGGCCCGCGGCGGGTTGCAGACCTAGCGCCGTGAAATAATTTCTGGAGACGTAGTTTGCAGAACATTCCTCCGAGTGTTCATTTGCGATGAACTGTACTGTGCCGAGAACGAGCCCGAATATGTCGGCAATCGTGCCGGCTTGTTTGCGAAAATCAACGAATTCGGGGTAGGAAAAACCCGAGGAGCCGACGGGCGCGTCTTTCTGTTGGATCGCGAGCACCGTGATTTGTTCAGGCGAGGGAACGGGAAGAGAGCGCAGCAGGGAACCGTTCACGACGCTGAAAATGGCGGTGTTCGCGCCTACACCGAGTGCGATGGCGATCGTGACTACGACGGTCACGAAGGGAGATTTGCATAGCATGCGGAAACCGAAGCGAATGTCGCGAAAAAAGTTCTCCAGGTGGTTCACTTGGCGCGCGTCGCGACATTCATCCTTGCGTTTTTCCAGGCCGCCCATTTCTAGTGACGCCGCGCGACGGGCTTCTTGCGGGGTCATTCCAGCAGCGATGTATTGCTGTGTTTTCAATTCGACGTGATCGCGGAGTTCTTCGTCGAGCTCTGCATCCACATTCTGGCGGTCGAAAATCGAACGTATGCGGAGCGGCAGTTTGTAAATCCAGCGTTCCGGTTGCATCGTTTGTTCTCCCGGGCGCATGTCGCGCGGGTCTCCCTTACGAAGGTCAGGTCTCCTTCAGTTTTACAATGTGGGAAATGGCAGCCGCGAGACGGCCCCAGTTGTCCGTTTCTTTTTCCAGATGTTTGCGGCCGGGGCGCGTGAGCGAATAGAATTTTGCGCGCCGATTGTTCTCCGTGGTTTTCCACTCGGCGGAAATCCAGCCCGCTTGTTCGAGCTTGTGTAATGCGGGATAGAGCGAGCCGTCGCTGACTTGCAGCACGTCGCCGGAGACTTGTTTCAAGCGCAGGCTGATGGCGAAGCCGTTGAGCGGTTCGAGCGCGAGAATTTTCAGCAGCAGCAGGTCCAGCGTGCCTTGCAGCAGGTCGGAAGGTTTGCTCATGCTCTTGCCTCGGTAACCGAGCGCAGTATAGCGCCACTACCCTCGGTAAACAAGGGGAACGTCGCGGAGAGCGGCAGGAAAGCCGTCGCGAAGTTGACGCGGTGGCAAGCTGGGGCGCAGCAAGCAGCGCCCTACCTCTTATTGGGGGTCTCGCGAGTATGCCAGAGAGAGGGCAATGCCGGTGAGGACTGCGGCTAGGAACAAGTACGGAAGGTAACGCCACGGAGTAGCGGGGACTGGGAATACCGAGAACGCGAGCACGACGGCAAGGATCAGCAGTGCGGCGGCGCTGACGGCGACGTCCAGGTGGCGCAGGATTTTGCGGCGGAGCAGGAAGAAGGGCATTGCGAGGCAGACCAGAAAATAGGACGCGATGAATCCGAAAGAGGCGAGCTGTGTTATGTAGTTGATGCAATCGGGGAGCAGAACATTTGCAAGCAGCAGGGCCACGGGACATGCGATGGCGATAGCCGCAATAAGCGCGATGGCGCGGTGCGGAGTTTTGTTCACAGGATGCGCAGAGCCGAAGCTGGGGGCGAACAGGTGATTTTGCGCGAGGTAATAAAGGATGCGCGCGCCGGCGTTCAGCGAGCCCAGGGTGCAGGCGAAATAACTGAGCGCGATGCCAATGGAGCTGACGTAACCGAAGCCCGCGAGATTCATGGAGCGCGCGATAGAGTCAAAGGGAGCGTCGAGCTGCTCGAGCGCGAGGCCATTTTTCCGCGCCAGCGCGGTGAGGCAGTAAATCATCGCAAGATATAGGATGCCGACAGGAATCAGGCAGCTCACAATCACGCGCGGAATGGTGCGGCGCGCGTCCGAGGCTTCTTCGCCCAAGGTCGTGACGCTTTCGAATCCCGCGAGCGTCATAAAGCCGAAAACCATGGCGAATTGAAAGCCGGATAATTTCGCGCCTTCCAGGTGGATCTGCGGGCGATCGAGCCATGCGGAATTGTGGCGCATCGCCAGTGCGATGATGACGATGATCACCGCGAGCGAGCCGAGCTCGATCGCCAGCATCACCTCGGTGGAAAGCTTGATGTCGCGGTGCGCGATAACCCACGCAACAATTACCACGATCGTGGTAATCCCCGCGGCGCGCAAAAAAGATGCGGGCGCGCCGGTAACCTGACGGTAGAAAAGATCGGCGTAGTACGCGGAAGATGGTGCGGTGCCGGCAGCGCCGAAAGCCATCGCGGCGACGTAAGCCCATCCGGTGACCACGCAGGCCCCGCGGCCCAGACCCGCAGCTGCAAAATCAGCCAGCGAACCGGCGGACGCGCACTGCGTGGAAAAACGATGCACGCTGTACATGATCAACGAAAAAGCTACGAGCGTAAGCAGGAAGATCAGCCACGTAGCGTTGCCCCCCTTGGCGATCAGCAGCGGCAGCACGATGCCGCACGTGCCGGTGGGCGCCATCACGCCCAGGGTGAGCGCCGTGTCCTCGATGAACGATAAATAATTATGGTGCAGACTGGTGCGCACGCGCGGCGGAACATCTTTCGGCGAGGATTGTGCCGGGAGACTCACATAACTAACAGTAGCAGCACGCGTTTTTGGGCGCAAATTCGCGTTGCGAGCCGAAAACTTCCCGATGATTCGCAAGAGGCATTGCATATAATGCGGCGTTGCCTCGTGCGTTTTATTTAATTATCGGCGCGTGTAGGCGCGCGGGCTTTCAACTCTGTCCGCTTGGGAGAATTTATGGACCGGCGCGATTTTATGAAAGCGGCAACCACTCTGGTAGCCACTGCAGCGCTGCAGGGAACTGATTTTGCGCAAGCCTCGGACGTGGTTATTCCGGGGCGGCTGGTGCTGACCATGAATCGCGGTTGGCGATATAGCCCATCGTTCGTTGCAGGTGCGCACGACCTCAACTTTGACGATTCGAAATTCGCGCGCGTGGTGGTTCCGCATACCAACGTCGCCCTGCCGTGGCACGGATTCGACGACAAGACCTATGAATTCGTGTCCCTGTATCGCAGGCAATTCAAACTGCCGCCCGAGGCCCGGGGCCAGCGCGTATTCGTGGATTTCGAAGGAGTGATGACCGCGTCCACGGTGTGGATCAACGGTCAGCGGCTCGGTGAGTACAAGGGCGGCTACACGCCTTTTTCCTTCGAGCTGACGCCGCATCTGAATTTTGAAGGAGATAATCTGCTGGCCGTGGACGTGGATTCTTCGGAGCGCCCTGATATTCCGCCGTTCGGCAATCAAATTGACTACCTCACGTTCGGTGGAATCTATCGCGAAGTTTCGCTGCGCATCGTGCCGGCGATCTACATCGAGAATATTTTCGCACAGCCCAAGAACGTCTTAAGCGAACACCCATCGCTGGATGTTAAGTGCCTCCTCCAGCGGCTCGAGCCGTCGCAACTCCAGAGTCTCGCGCTGGAAGCCGTGCTCCTAGATGGCGCGAACACGATTGCCGAGGCCACGCAACCAGTTCCGCCGTCGGACGCGACCACCGAGCCCGTGAGCTACACATTGGAATTTCCTTCACTTTCCGGCATTCAGCTTTGGGACCTTGCGAACCCGCATCTTTACTCCGTGCGCGTGCGTTTGCTCGTTGGCGGACGCGTGCTTGATGAAGACACACGCCGCATCGGCTTTCGTGAAGCACAATTCACGGATCACGGTTTTGAGCTGAACGGAAAGGTGATTAAGCTGCGCGGGCTCGACCGCCACCAGACGTTTCCGTTCGTCGGCCAGGCGATGCCGGCTCGCGTGCAGCGCCAGGACGCCTACATTCTGCGGAAACAATTGCATTGCAATATCGTGCGCACCTCGCACTATCCGCAATCGCGGCATTTTCTGGATGCTTGCGACGATTTCGGTTTGCTGGTGCTGGAAGAAATCCCCGGCTGGCAATACATCGGCGATCAGGCGTGGCAAGACCTCTCCGTTGACAATGTAAACCGCATGATTCGCCGCGACTGGAATCATCCCTCTATCGTTCTGTGGGGCGTGCGGATCAATGAATCCAGAGACAATCACGAGTTCTACACGCGTACAAATGCACTGGCGCACAAACTCGACCCCACGCGCCAGACCGGAGGCATCCGCTATTTTCAGGAGTCCGAGTTTCTGGAAGATGTCTTCACCATGAACGATTTCGGCTGGCCGCTGAAGCCGCCGAATCATCCGCGCTATCTCAACACGGAATTTGTGGGCCACACCTACCCGGTGAAGACGATTGACGACAACGTGCGCCAGCGCGAACACACCATTCGTCACGCGCGGGTGCACGATCAGCTCGCGTCTAATCCGCAATATGCCGGCGGCATCGGCTGGTGCGCGTTCGATTACAACACTCACTCCGATTTTGGCGCGGGAGATCGCATTTGTTACCACGGCGTGGTGGATATGTTTCGCGAACCGAAGCCAGCCGCGGGCTTCTATAAATCACAGTGCGACCCGGAAGAAGAAATTGTGCTGGAGCCGGCGTTCCATTGGGCGGCGGGCGATGAAGCGCTGCGCTTTACGGTTGCGATGATTTGTTCGAATTGCGATCACTTGAAGCTGTACGTGAAAGGCAAAAGCGATTGGGATTTGATCGCCGAAGCCGATCCCGATCGCGTGCAGTTCTCGCATTTGCGTTATGCGCCGTTCAGCATTGATTTAACCAAAGCGCAGCATGAATGGGGCGACCTGCGGATCGATGGCTATCTAAAAGGCCGGCAGGTCGTCTCCAGGACTTACTCGGGCCGTGGCGTGGATCAGAAATTCTCAGTGTATGCCGATGACACGGAGCTAAGCGCTGATGGAGCCGACAGCACGCGCGTGGTATTCCGTGTGACGGATGAATTCGGCGCGATTCGACCTTATGCGAACGATCCCGTCGCTATGGGCCTGGAAGGCCCCGCGGAAATCATCGGTGACAATCCGTTCGCGTTAATCGGCGGCAGCGGAGCGATTTGGATTCGCGCAAAAGAAGAGGTGGGAACTGTGCGCCTTACCGTCAAGCACCCGCGTCTAGGAACTCAGACGATCGTGCTCACGCTGCAACAAGCGCCGGCCGAGCGGATCTAATCCGAACTTTCGATCGGAACGCACTAAACCGCTGCTGAATGTAACTTCAGAAGTAAAATTTCAAAGCAAACTGGACCAGCCGCGGCGATAGCGACGCGGTAGGAAATCCAAATTGCGAAGCCCCGCGCTCCGTCGAAAAGTTTTCATTGGTTGTCGTCGGATCCGCGAACTGCAGGTTCGGATGGTTCCAGATATTGAAGAACTCAGCCCGGAACTCGAAATGCATTTGTTCTTTGACTGGAAATTGCTTGATGAAGGATAGATCCCAGTTCTGCAGTCCGGGCCCGAGAATGATGTTTCGTCCCGCGTCTCCGAAAGTGCCCGCCACCGTGTTGGCGACAAAAGCGCAAGTATTAAACAGCGTTCCCGGCAGGCAACGCGCCCCGTTTGGATTTCCCACCACATTCGGCCGCGCGCAATTGAAGACCTCGCCTCCGCAATCGGAATTGGAGATGTTCACTAGATCGTCCGTCGGCGTGAACCAATTGCCAGTTTGCGCCGAAACGATTCCGGTGACCTGCCAGTTGCCCACAATCTGGTTGGCAAGCCCGGTAAGGTTCGAGCCAAAGTGCTGGCCGTTGCCGAAGGGCAAGTTATACACAAAATTGACGACGAATCTCTGGCGCACATCGAAATCGGCATTGCCATATTCCAGGTAGGGCTCCGTTTGCAGCCGGAAGTCTCCCTGATTCTGCGAGCCCAGGCTGGCCGAAGACGCGTCATCGAGCGCGTGGCTATAGGTGTAGGCCGCCTGAAATTGCAAGCCGTTGGAAAAACGCTTTTCAAGGCGCAGTTGCAATCCGTTGTAGTTCGAAAATAAATTCGAGCGCAGCGTTTCAATCCCCGTATCAATATTCGGATCGGGGCGGCGTGGGGCGGTAGGGATCGTCGGATCCGCCGTAGGGACCGCCTGGTTTCCATTAAACATCCCGAAGAGATCGGCGCCGTGCGAGCCGACGTAAGAAATCTGCGCCACCATGTTCGCCGGCAACGCGTACTGGAAGCCGACGAACCATTGCTGCATGAAAGGCGTGGTGATATTGGGGCTGATGGAAAAAAGCAACGGAGTATTCGGATCAACCAGGGAATTCGCAGGGAATCCTTGTTGCAGCGAGTTGAATCCGGGAATCGAACAGTCTATTTGTCCGGGATTGGGGTTTGCGGAATTGCTGAAGCAGGGCTGGTTGAACGACTGCGTCACGAAAAAGGGCGGATTGAAACCGGGGCTAGGATTCGAGTACGGTCCGTTTTCCTGGCCGCCGTAAAAAATTCCGTAGGAAGCGCGCAGCACGAGTTTCTCGTTGATCTTGTAGGCCAGGCCGATGCGCGGCGCAAAGTTATGGTAATCCGGGGGAACCAGTCCGGTTGAGCCGGTCCGGTCAATAGTGATTTGCGTGGCCAATGTGGGAGTCAGTTCGGCGGTTTGCCCCGTGGGGACAATCAGGCACCCGCAAGTGAAATTAAAATTGGCTTGCTCATTGTCGGCGGCCTTGACCGGCGAATAATATTCGTAGCGCAAGCCAAGATTCAGCGTCAGGTTCGCTGTTGCCTTGAAATCATCCTGAATAAATCCTGCATAGATTTGCCGGTGATAGTTAACGTTGTGCAGGTTCACGATGGAGCCGCCGTCGGAGATGCCCAGCAGAAAGCTGGCAAAGCCGTAGCCGCCGCTTCCTGGCGCCGCGGGATTGTCCGTGAATGCCGCGCTGAAATCGGCGGTGCCACGCGAGGCCGACGGCTGAAAGATCGTGAATTGTTCGAAGCGCAGCTCGGTGCCCACCTTGATCGAATGGCGTCCTTTCACCCAGGTGAAATTGTCCGTGACGACGTAGCTGTTCTGTTTCTCAATCGAGGGCAAATATCCGGAGCTGCCAAGCTGCGGCGCGGAGCCGTCGCTGAACGTTAGAGCGGGAAGCCCGCCGTTAAACGTGCCGGGCTCGTACGGAACGCCGGGATAATCAAGTGCAGCCGAGACATTCTCGTCGTAGTTGTTCTGGTAGCGATGCGCGTTGATGCGGTTGTAGCCAAATCGAAATTCGTTCACGTGAGTGGAATCGAAAGCGTGTGTTTCGCTCAACGCTATGCTGCGGTAGGAAAAGTCCTCGATTCCGTCGAAGAATCCGCCGCCATCCAGCACGTTATCGAAAGGCGAGGGAATATAGCTGGGCTGGTTCTCGTAGCTGAACCTGCCAAACAGCGAATCCTTGGTCGAAATGGTGTGATCAATGCGCACGTCGAAGTTGTTACGAGTTTCGGTGCGCACCGGGACGGCCTGATAGTTGAACCCCGGATTGGTCGAGTTCGGTGGGGGAATCAGCGCCGCGAGCCGGGAAGCAAGCGGGTCGGTTGATCCCGCGGGAAACACATTGGTAGGAACGCCTCCAGCGCCCACGCCAATCGGCACTCCGCACAATCCGGAGGGATTGGCGAGTGTTGTGGGAACAACCAGTGTTTGCCTGGCATTGAAGATCTCTCCCACGTAAGTCGGGTTACCGCTGCAATCCAGAGCCACTGCCCCAGTGGGGTTGCCGGTGTTCGGGTCAATCGCCATTGCGGGAGTGTTGGTGAGCAGTTCTGAAAAGTCGCCGTTCACCATGCTCTGATCGGGGACGGTCGCCGTCTGCAGCAGTCCCTGGCGCAAACGGAATCCCTCGTAATCACCAAAGAAAAAAGTCCTATCTTTTTTGATCGGGCCGCCAAATGTGGCTCCGAACTGATTCTGATTGTATTCCGGCTTTTGCGGGATGGTGATGATGGCGGGATTAGCGTCGAGCGCGGCGTTGCGAAAATATTCGAAGACATCTCCGTGATAGCCGTTGGTGCCGGATTTGATCACGGCGTTTAATATCGCGCCATTGCCTCTGCCGAATTCCGCGCTGTAGTCGTTCGTTTGAACCTTGAATTCCTCGATGGCGTCAATCGGCGGCTGAATCACGTACGACGATTCATTCAGCACGTCGCCCAAATTCGAATTGTTGTCAATTCCATCGAGCAGAAAATTGTTTTGCAGCGAACGCGCGCCGTCCACGCTGAATCCATAATTTCCGCTCACGCGCGAGCCCGGCTCGCTGGGCACCACGCCCGCGCCGAGTTGCGCAAGCTGCGCAAAATTTCTTCCATTCAGCGGCAGGGTTTCGATGCGTCCCTTGTCCATCACCTCGCCCATCGTGCTCGTCTCGGTTTCCAGCAGCGGGTTCTGGACTGTTACTTCCACCTTCTGCGAAACCTGTCCAATCTCCAGCTTCACGTTGGCTTCGATGCGCCCCTGCACGTCTACCTGCACGGGCCCAGCCACCGCAGTCTTGAAGCCGGCCTTCTCGACGTTGACCGTGTAGCGGCCAACCTTCAGCGGGCCGGCAACGTACTCTCCGTTTGCGTCCGTCGTGGTATCGAACTCGGTTCCGCGGTCGACGTCAATCGCTTTCACTTTCGCACCTACCACGATGGCGCCCGACGCATCCTTCACAGTGCCCGCGATCACGCCGGTGTCCTTCTGCGCCCAAGCGCTTCCGCAGGAAAGCAATAACGCCAGGAGAAAACCGGCGACGCGCAAGCCCATGCTTATTCTGCCGTCAGAGTGTTCGACTCGCTTGTTCGGGCTTGCCCAACCGGATAGAAGAATGCCTACGAGTTTGTTCACCGATACCCCTCCCCCACAGAGTTGGGACCAAGCCTCTCAAATTGGAGCTAGCTGCGGAGTACCCCACGCCGCAGAACGACGAGAAATGAGCCTTAGTCGCTCACGTAATTAGTCCTATTGTGCACGTTTGTCAACTTTTTTTATCGAATCTGATGCATTTTGTATTATTGTGCACACTTCTAACCGATTTGTGGCACAATCGGCTGCTTTTGGAATCTGCAATGTGACGGAGAAGTTTTGGATGAGCCTGCTGGCCGAAGAACGGAGATTTCGCATCCGCGAGCTTTTATCCCGCGAGCGAACTGTTACCGCCTCCGAACTGATTCGCACGCTGGGCGTCACCGCCGCCACCATCCGCCGCGATCTTGAAGCGCTGGAGAAGGAAGGAGTGCTGGTGCGCTCGCATGGCGGCGCAGTTTCGCGCACTTCGGCCACGAATATTCAACCTTCTTATGAAGCGCTGGGGCGCAGCAATCGCGCGGAAAAACAGGCGATCGCCCGGGAAGCGGAACGCCTGATACTCGATGGTGAAACTGTTTTCCTGGAAGCCAGCACTTCGGTGTATGAGCTCGCGCGGCGCCTGCTGCATCGCAATCGCCTCACGGTGATCACCAATTCTCCGCCGATCGTGGCTGAATTTCAGCGCAGCCAGCACGTTTCCGTGATTTCCACGGGAGGCGAACTGCAGAAGGACCTGTTTTATCTTTCCGGGGTTTGGGCGCAGCGCGCTCTTTCTGAGATTCGCGTGGATAAGGCCGTGCTGGGCGTCAGCGCGATTGATCCATCCTACGGAATTTCCACCGCCAGCCAGGCCGAAGCGCAGATCAAGAAAATGATTCTGAAGTCCGCCCGCGTGAGCATCGCGCTCGCGGATCACGGCAAGTTCGGCAATCAAGGTTTTGCTTATGTGGGGCCAACCACCGACATTGACATCCTGGTGACGGATTCAGGCACCGATCCGCAACATTTGCGAACGCTGCGCGAAGCCGGTGTGGAATTAATCATCGCCGACGTGCGCGAAGCGTCTGTTGACGCGGACAAGAATGAATCAGCACGAGCCCGCACGCGCAGGGAAGGGGCCAAGCATTGATCGAGAATATGCGCGCGCGCCGAAAAAAACTTCTCTTTGCAGCATTGCTAATGTCTGGCATGGCCGCTGCCGGTTTCCAAATCGGACGGGCCATAGCCAGGCCGCCGTTCGCAGTCGCCGCGTCCGAATCATCTCCCAATTCTGATGGCGACGCGCTGCAGGCATTTGCAGCGATGGAGCCGATTGACACGCACGTTCACGCGTTCAAGACCGATCCTGCCTTCACCGATCTGATGACGCGGCTTCAATTGCACGTGCTGGACATCTGCGTGGCTGACACCCACGGTATCTACGGTAATTTGGCCACCGAACTCGCACGCGCCAAGGATTTCGTTGGGGCGAACTCCGGCCACGCCCGGTTATGCGTCACCTTCGATCCATTCACGTTCCAACAGAAAGATTTCGCAGAGAATACCGTGAAAAAACTTCACCAGGAATTTGCCGAAGGCGCCGTCGCGGTAAAAATCTGGAAAAACATCGGCATGGAGCTAAAGACGCCGGACGGCAAGTACATGATGCCTGATGATCCGGCGTTCGAACCGATCTATCGCGAAATCGCGGCGGACAATAAAACGCTGGTCGCGCACGTGGCTGAGCCTTCGTCCTGCTGGCAACCGCCCGATCCAAACAGCCCCGATTACGATTACTACAAGGAAAATCCGGAGTGGTACATGTACCTTCACCCGGATCATCCGCGGAAGGAAACCATCCTGGCCGCGCGCGATCACCTGCTGGCGGAAAATCCACAGCTGCGCGTCGTGGGCGCGCACCTGGGAAGCATGGAAACCGACGTGGACGAAATCGCCAAGCGCTTTGACCTCTACCCGAACTTCGCGGTGGATACTGCGGCGCGCATGGAATATCTAATGCTTGCGCCGCGGGAAAAAGTCCGCAACTTTCTGATCAAGTATCAGGACCGGGTGCTGTATGGAACCGACTTGGAATTTCTGAACGGGGAAGCCACACCCGACGCTTTGAAGGATTGGCAAGAAACCTACGCGAGAGACTGGAAGTTTTTAGCCACGGATCAGAAGATGCAGCTCAGAGGTCGTGAAATCGAGGGGCTGAATTTGCCCACGCCGGTTCTGCGCCGCATCTTTCACGATAACGCCGTCCGGTGGATTCCTGGGATTGCGGCCTCCCCGAAGTAACGAGGCCGCGAGTAAGCCCGGACGGCGCCCCTTTTCTAGAAATTTAATTGCTGGATTTCGATTTGCGGCATCAAAGTGCGCACCGTCGCAAGTTCGATCCTACCAGGAGCAGGCGCCACGCAATTCGCAGCGCCGCAAGCTGCCGCCAGGCGCAACGCTTCTTCGCCGACGATGTCCTGCACGGCGGCGAACGCAAAACCCCCCAGCGTTGCGTCGCCCGAACCGACTGCTGAGATTACATTCATCCGCGGCGGGACGGCTTTCCACACCGGTTCATTTTTGTGCTCGAGCCAGATTAACCCTTCGCGACCCAGCGTGATCGCGGCGCTTCCTACTCCGCGCTCCACAATCTGCGCAGCGGCGTGAGCTATCTCCTGCATCGTCGCGAGCGGCCGGCCCACCAGCACTTCCGCCTCGGCGCGATTTACCTTCACAAAATCCGGACGAGCGTTCGCGCTCGCGCGCAAAGCTTCGCCGCTGGAATCCACAAAAACTCTGGCGCCTGCAGCGCGCGCGGCTTCGATCAGCGAAACATAAAAATCAGGCCCGAACCCGGCGGGCAAGCTACCGGAGATCACCAGCAATGCGGGCTGCCACTCCTCGCGAAGTCCTTGAAAGAACGTTTGCAGAAATTCGTCGCGCTCCTGCGCGCTCGTCTCCGCGCCGGGTTCGAGAATTTCCGTGACTTGGCCAGCCGCATCAATAATTTCCAGATTCACGCGCGTGCTGGATTTCGTGGGAACCGCAACCACCTGAATTCCCAGCGATTCCATTTGCCGTCTACATTCCTGGCCGATCGTTCCGCCAAGGAATCCCAGCCAAACCGGCTGGGATTCGAGTGCGCGCGCTGTCATGGCGACGTGAGCAGCCTTGCCGCCCGCCAGACCCAGCGCGCTTTTGGCGCGATTGATTTCGCCGACAGCCAAGGATTCCATGAACAAGCGGCGATCCATGGCCGGATTGGCGCTCACGCAAACGATCGTCGGACCGGGCATAAACCCTTGCTCCTGGCTGGCATTTGTGCCAAGCTATCACCCTCCAGCACGAAATAGTAACAAAAAGTAAGAATTCGAAAGCAGGCTGTCACGTATGCTCGCGGAAGAGCGGCGGCGAAAAATTCTGGAATTGACGCAGCGCGACGGTCGGGTCGTCGTGAAAGACCTGGCGCGCCGTTTTTCCACTTCGCTGATCACCATTCGCAAGGATCTGGAATCACTCCACCAGATGGGCCGCCTGCAACGCGCGCATGGCGGTGCGTTGCCTTTGGACGCGTCGGCTCTGCGCGATCCCACGCTGCACGAAAAAGAACAATTGCACCGGCGCGAAAAACTGAAAATAGCAGCCGCCGCAGCGCGGCTGGTGCGTCCTGGCCACGTAGTGATTCTGGATTCGGGCACCACCACCACCGCGATCGCGCGCGCCATCCAACACGTTCGCGACCTCACCGTGATTACCAACGCCGTGAATATCGCCGCGGAGCTGGCTGGCACGGACGTCGAGGTCATTCTAACGGGCGGCGTGCTGCGAAGGAATTCGTTTTCGCTGGTCGGGCCGCTCACGGAAGATTCCTTGCGGCATGTTACCGCCGATCTGCTGTTCCTCGCCGTGGATGGATTCGATGTCGAATACGGGCTCACGACCCCTAATCTGTTGGAAGCTCGCGCCAACCGCGTGATGATGGAAAACGCCAAGACTACGATCATCGTCTGCGATTCCAGCAAATTCGGCCGGCGCAGCCTTTCGTTTATCGCGCCCACGTCGGCCGTCCATCACACCATTACGGACAGCAAGATTTCCGCGCGGCACCTGCGTGGGCTGCGCACGGCGCACATTAAAGTAATCGTAGTGTAAGTTTTCATTTCGCATTCATTCGGAGGAACAGTTGGTCGATTTGAAAGCTGCAGTCGGCGCTAACACCATAGCGGAAATTCTTTCTGAACCTGCCACGTGGAACTCGTGCCTGAAGGCGATGGAGAAGTCGGGCGAGTTGCAATCGCTGAACGAAAAGCTGCCCAGAAACGTCGAATGGGTGTTCATCGGCTGCGGTTCCAGTTTTTATCTGGCCCAGGCCGCGGCGGCCAGCTGGACGATTTTGACGGGCGAGAAATCCCGCGCACTTCCCGCATCTGAAATCACGCTTTTTCCGCAATTATTTCCAGCGGCGTGCCAG
Source organism: uncultured Acidobacteriota bacterium (assembly GCA_963754275.1). GTDB lineage: Bacteria > Acidobacteriota > Terriglobia > Acidiferrales > UBA7541 > Palsa-295. The sequence continues at coordinate 194,407 of CAVWFO010000029.1, read as the reverse complement.
CCCGTGCTGATCACGCGCTCCGGCTACACTTCAGAGGCGCTGCAAGCCGCCGAGTATCTGGAAACGAAACTCCATTTGGAGACCCTCGCGATTACCTGCGGCACGGGCACTCCCATCGAAAAAGTCGCGTCACATTGCGTCAAACTGACCGCCGCGGATGAAAAAAGCACGGTAATGACGCGCTCCTTCACCTCGATGCTGATCACGCTGCAGTCGCTTGCGGCAATTCGCGGAAAGCGCGGTGAATTTCTGGCGGCGCTGGGCGGACTCTCCGATCAAGTCGCCGGCCGGTTCAACGCCATTCACGGCACGATCAAGTCGCTGGCGGAATCGCGGACCTTTGCAGACTACGTGTTTCTCGGTCAAGGCCCATTTTTCGGCATTGCGCAGGAATCTATGCTGAAAGTGAAAGAAATGTCCTGCTCTTACGCGCAGTGCTTTCATACGCTCGAGTTCCGCCACGGCCCGAAAGCGATCGTCAGCCCGGAGACGCTCATCACCTTCATCATCAGCGAATCGGGATTTGCGGCGGAAGTACAGGTGCTCGAAGAAATAAAAAAACTGGGCGGCACGACGCTCGCGATTTCTAACTCTTGCGATTCCACGATTCGCCGCGCGGCGGATTACTCCGTCGAATTGTCGCTCGACGTGCCGGAAACAGCGCGCGCGGCCGCCAGCGTGATTCCGGGCCAACTACTCGGCTTTTACACCGGAATCAAGAAGGGTTTGAATCCGGACGAACCGCGAAACCTGTCCCGCGTGGTAATGCTGGAAACCAAATAACAGAGGCCGCACGAATGTCGCTCGATGTTTGCGTGGTCGGCGAAATCAACCCCGACTTGATTCTCTATGGCGTGCCGGCGCAACTGAAGCCAGAAGAAGAATCTCTAATTAATGGGTTCCGGCTGACGCTGGGAAGTTCGTCGGCGATTTTTGCGCACAATCTTGCGGTGCTGGGCACACGCGTCGGCATGGTGTCAAAAATAGGCGCGGATTCTCTGGGCAAGATGGCTTTCGACTGGCTCGCGGACGCCGGAGTGGATCTGACGCGGGTGCGCGTGGCCTCCAGCGGCCTTGCGACCGGCCTGAGCGTGATTCTCGCCCAGCCTTCACACCGCTTTATCCTCACGTATCCCGGCACAATGTTTGCATTCAGCCACGCGGATCTGGATCTCGACTATATTTTTTCCGCGCGCCATCTGCATCTCTCGTCCTACTTTCTCCACAAAGCTCTTCGTCCCCATATTGCTGATTTATTTCGCGAGGCCAAGGCCAAAGGTCTTTCTACATCACTGGATACGAATGATGACCCGGAAGGGAAATGGGGAAGCGACCTGCTCGACGTGCTGCCGTTCGTTGACATATTTTTTCCGAATGAGCGCGAAGCAAAAAAAGTTGCCGGCACCGACGATTTGCCGCAAGCGATCGAGAGACTCGCGCAACTCTGCCAATTCGTCGTCGTAAAACTTGGTGTGCGTGGAGCCGTGGCACGGAAAGGCGCCGAAGAATGGCGCCGTGCCGGCATGCGCGTCGCGTCGGTGGATCCGGTCGGCGCCGGCGACAGCTTCGACGCCGGTTTCATTCATCGCTTCCTGCAGGGCGGGACCCCGCAGGAATGCCTCGAATACGCAGACGTCGCCGGCGCGTTTTCAACCACGTGCGAAGGTGGGACCGAGTCCTTTAAGGACCACCTCAAGGTCGAGCAATTTTTTCGCGAGCACATCACATCCCGTCAAGCATAATTCCCAATCAGCCCACTGCGCGGCTCTACTCCTTCGTCACCTTTATGAGCAGGTGGTCGGCAAAGCTTGCGTTCAGTTTTGCGTCCGGCGCGGTGACGTCGCCGAGATCCTTGCCATTAACGTAATCCACCACGTGGTATTTTCCCGCGGCGAGCCCGCGCAGTTCGATTTCGCCAGTCCACGTTGCCCGCGCGCCCTTAGCATCACCCGCTGCAGGCGCCGGCGCAAAGAATGCGTAGTACATCGCGCCATCTTTCTCGATCGCGTAGCCCTCCGGGAAATCGTAGCCGTAAACGTAAAGATTGCGGAACGTGCCGCGCGAAAGCATGTTTTCGTTGTACAGGCCGATCCACTTTTTCCAATATTCCTCTTTCTGCGGCGTTAGATACACGTCCGCCAGTTTCGACCCGTAGTTCGGCCACGCGAACTTTGTGCCCACCACGCCTCCCGTGCCGATTGTGGAAGCAAAATCCGAACCCAGGTCTTTTTCATTCCCATTGGGGTTCGCGATGCGCGTCAGTTCGACGTGATCTCCGTACACTGCGGCGTTCGGGCCCAGCAACGCTTTGTACATCTTCACGCGCTGCCGCACCTGCACGGAACCAACCGGATCAGCCGTGACCGCCTGATCGAGATAACGCAGCCACGCGATGCTGGGCGGCGTGCCGCACGGGCAGCTCTGCGTCACGCTATCTGGTTTCAGCGCGCGCGTGGTTTCGAAAATCGTCTTGTAGATATCGCCCATCGCATAAACCGAATCGTACGGAGATTTGTGATGGTGTTTCGGGTTGTAGCAGGCCGGCACGCTATAGATGTTGTCGAGCTTGTGGCCGTCAAAATCCCAATCCTTGATGAATTTTTCGGTTAGTTGTTTGTAGTAGGCGCGCACTTCCGGGACGGCGGGACAGAGCGTCGCGAGATTTCGCGTCATGCGCGCCGGCTTGCCGTTTCTGTCCAGCACCAGCCAGTCCGGATGCTGTTTCACCACGTCCGAGACGCCGTAAGAATGTGATTCGTATCCCGGACCGCCATCTTCCACGGCCAGCGGCAGCCACCACAGCTGCACCTTGATGCCCTGTTGGTGGAATTGCTGAACCATCTTTTGAATTTCGCCGTCGGGAAAAGTATCAGTGCGCGGCTGCCAGTCGCCGTAGTTGTTGAACCAGCGGTCGTCCAGCGTGGCCCAGTGAATTCCGAATTCCTTGAGCTTGGGAATTGTTCCCAGCATTTGCGCGGGAGTCACATCGGCCAGATAGCCCCAGCCGCACCAACTCACCGCGTAGTCTTCGCTGTTGTTCGTGGGCTTCTTCAGGCCTTCGCCGTCAATCACGTCGGAATAAATTCGCAGCGGCTCGTAGTAATCGCCCGAATAGACCGCGATGAAAGTCTCGGGAGTGGAATAAGCTTCGCCCGGCTGCAGTGCACTTTCCGGCGTGAGCTGAACGCTGGCATCCACGTGGCCGTCCGATTCAGTTTTTACGGGGATTGCCAGCACCAGCGGCAGAGTCTCCACATGGCCAATCGCTTCGCCCACCGTTTTTGTCCAGAACGCGACGACCGGTATTCCACCGCCCACGCGACCCAAGTCCCCCTTCACTTCCACCATCGAGCCCATCTGATTTTGCTGCGAGAATTTCTTGGGAATTTGAAATACGTTGTCTTTGCCCCACTGGATGCTCGCGCCGTGGAAGGACCACATATCGTTCGGCGCGACGGCAGGGTCCGCGAGAGAAGCATTGAAACGGTGGCGGTCCACATCCAGCGCGTCCAATTTCATTGCGCTCTTGCCGGAATTGCGAAGCGAAACGGAGACAAGCGCGACGCTCGGATATTCATCGTACACTTCCACCACCAGCGTCTCTTCCAGATCAGCGGCGGAATTCTTACCGGTCAGTTCGATGCGTTTGCCTTTCGATCCCAGCCGTCCGCGAGCCGCTGAGATCTGCGGATGCGCCACGTCAAAGACCGCGGGGGGCAAATCCTTGCCTGCAGCGGTCACCTCGATGCCAGATTCGTTCGCAGCATCATCGAGAGAAAGTTTTCGCCCGTCACTCACCAGACTGGCAGCTACGTATCCGTTTGGCGCGATGGTGAATTTCGCCGCGGGAGTGTCTACCAGCACAGCGCTCGCAGTCGTGGTTACCTGCACCTGAGATTCCTGCGCTTTGGCGGGCGGAGGAGCGCTCACCGTTGCTTGTTTCCCGCAACCGTTCGCGAACAGCAGCAGGCCAGCCATCGCGAGCGGCATGCTCGCGATGCGCAAAATCAACTGCAGTTGTGCTGGTTTGCCGCTGAGCTTCAGGATCATGATCGTGCTCCCGTCATCACAAAAAGAAGTAAAAAGCTATATTTCGTAACATAACGATACCTGCGCAATATCTCACATCAAGTACGCACAAGCTACTGAAAATCCCGCGGCGCGATGGAACATGTGCGCGCGCCAATGAGTCTCGCTCCAACGGGTAGCCTGGCGACGGATCACACACTCTTCTGTCGGCGCGATGCGTTACGTCAGTCGGCCATCCAAACATTTAGGCGTGCTTTTCACTCCGGCGCTTTTGTATTATCCAGGCTGCGCAGTGCATCGCATCGAGGACATTAGACTTTGACGAATCGCGTTCGCGCCAGCAATTCCTACAATCTAGTCTTGGGTGTTGATATCGGCGGCACAAAAGTGGCCGTCGGCCTGGTGAACTCGCAAGGCCAGATTCGCCGTGCCGCACGCGCTCCGATGATCGCGCGGGGCAGCGCCGAACAGGGATTCCGCGCTGTGCTTCACGCGATAGATAGTGTGATGCCGCGAGCGCGCGCGGCAGGTGTACGAGCAATTGGAGTCTGCGCGCCAGGGTGGGTGGAAAGCGAAAAAGGAATTCTTCTCAGCGCCACAAATCTGCCCTGCTGGCGCAATTTTCCGCTGGCGCAAAAAATCGAAAAACATTACGGGTTGCCGACGCGGCTCACCAATGACGCCAGCGCTGCCGCATTGGCCGAAGCAAAATGGGGCGCAGGCGCTGGCCACGGAAGCATTTTTTATGTCAGTTTGGGCACTGGCATTGGTACCGCAATCGTCCGAAAGGGAGAGATTTACCACGGACGAGCCGACGGCGGCTGTGAAGGCGGCCACATGACCGTTAACTTCAGTGGTCCGCTGTGCGGCTGCGGCAAGCGCGGATGCATCGAGATGTACGCCTCCGGCACCGCGATTTCCCGAACCGCCCGCAGCCTGCTCGGCAGCATTCGGGACAAACGCTCGCGAATGCTGAAAATGGCCGGCGGGAAAATCTCCGACGTGACCGCGGAAACCGTAAACAAAGCCGCGCGGGCCGGCGACAAATTGGCTATACAAGTTCTGCAAGAAGCCTCTGATCATCTGGCCATCTGGCTGGGCAATATCATTGACCTGCTGGAGCCCGAAGTAATCATCGTGGGAGGCGGAATCGGGCGCGTGATGACCTCTTTTCGAGCCCGAATGCAGCGAACTCTGGAAACCTGGGCCATCAATCCCGGGGCGCACCGGGTGCCTATTCTGAATGCCCGCTACGGCGCTCAATCAGCCCTGGCCGGGGCCGCGGCACTGTGGTTCGCAACGAAGCCTGAACCGGGGCAACGCTGAGTCTGGCGTTCCAGTCTGGCACATCGCCAGAGAAGCGCTAAGTTCCAGACGCGCAATAGCTTCCACGCACACGAACAATCGCCCGCAAATAACCCCTGCGACGTATCCGCGAAACACATTGAAACCAAATTCGCTGCTATCTCGTCCGAACATAATGCGTGTTACTTCACATCAGGTGGTGCGCTTCTGGAGGCTGTCCACGCGTGTCTGAACTAGCCGCTGGTTAAGAGCAGGCTCCCCATCAGCCGATATCGTAAATGTAAGAAAGCAAGGCGCGCGCAAGGTGGAATCATCGAATGAGGGAACAAAGTGCCGGATAACATCTCCAAGATCGGAAGCTCCGACAAAGACTCAACGACTACTACTGCCGCGCCCTCGACCGGGTCCGCCGCGAAGCCGCATCCGCCCGCGCCTGAATACATCGCCGAGCGCCGCAGTCATCTTTGGATCTGGATTGTAGTGATCCTGGTTCTGGGAATCGGCGGCCTGATTTATTACCGCAAGCAGCAAGCGGCGGAAGCCGCCGCCAAAACCAAAGCGGCGATGGCCAATCGCAGCGTTCCGATCACCACCGCGACGGTGACCACCGGTCCCATCGGCGTTTATATTAACGCGCTCGGAACCGTCACGTCCGTTTATACGGCCACCATCACCACGCGCGTGGATGGGCAAATCGTCAGCGTCAATTACACCGAAGGTCAAATGGTTCACAAGGGCGAGGTGCTGGTTCAGATCGATCCGCGCCCCTATCAAGCCGCATTAACCCAGGCCGAAGGAACGCTGGCGCACGATGAAGCCTTGCTTGCGGAGGCGCGCATTGACCTGGACCGTTACCAGTTGGCCTTCAATCGCAATGCCATTGCCAAACAGCAGCTCGACGATCAAACCCAAACCGTGAAGCAATATGAAGGATCAGTGAAGAACGACCAGGGCACGGTGGCTAGCGCCGCCACCAATCTCGACTACGCCACGATCAAAGCGCCCATTGATGGCCGCGTCGGCCTGCGCCTGGTGGATCCTGGAAATATTGTCACCGCGGCCAGCAGCACGCCTTTGGTGGTGATCACGCAACTGCAGCCCATCACCGTGATTTTCAGCGTTGCCGAAGACTACCTGCCGCAAATTCAAAAGCAACTGCGCCAATCTCACAAGATGTCCGTGGATGCGTTCGATCGCAACCAACAAACTAAGCTGGCTTCCGGCACGCTGCTGACTCTGGATAACCAGATTGATACCACGACGGGCACTGTGAAGCTGAAGGCCATCTTCGCGAACACCGATATCTCTCTCTTCCCGAACCAGTTTGTGAACGCGCGGCTGCTGGTGGATACCCAGCAGAACGCCACGCTTGTCCCAACCGCCGCAATTCAGCGCAATGCCCAAGGCGCGTTCGTTTACTTGGTGAAATCCAATCAGACCGCCGCGATGCAGGCCGTCACGATCGGCACTACCGATGGGAGCATTGCAGCCGTACAAGGCGTGAATCCCGGCGATGCGATTGCCATCACCGGATTCGACAAACTCCAGGATGGCGCCAAGGTGTCCATCCAAAAAGCGCCAGCCGACAACAATGGCCCGGCAAACGCCTCCTCCAACAACGCAACCCGCAAGAGCGCGGCAAACGATGGTTCCAGTGTGCCAGCGCCCGGCGGCGGAGGAAATCGTCCGTGAATCCGTCTCGCCCATTCATCATCCGGCCGGTCGCCACGTCGCTGCTGATGGCTGCGATTCTGCTCGCCGGATTCGTGGGCTTCACACAGTTGCCGGTATCGGCGTTGCCCGAAGTGGATTACCCCACCATTCAGGTGGTGACGTTCTACCCAGGCGCCAATCCTGACGTAGTGGCTTCTGCGGTCACGGCGCCGCTCGAGCGCCAATTTGGCCAAGTTCCCGGGCTGAGTCAGATGACGTCCACCAGTTCCGACGGAAGCTCGGTGATCGTTCTGCAGTTTTCGCTCGAACTCAATATTGACGTCGCCGAGCAAGAGGTACAGGCGGCCATCAACGCAGCGCAGACGTACCTGCCCGCGGACTTACCCACGCCGCCGATCTACAGTAAGACGAATCCCGCCGACACGCCGATCCTAACGCTGGCCCTCACGTCCCAGACAATTCCCCTCTCGCAAGTGGAAGACCTCGCGGACACTCGCCTGGCGCAAAAAATCGCGCAACTGCCAGGTGTGGGACTGGTGAGCATCAGCGGCGGCCAAAAGCCCGCGGTGCGCGTGCAGGTGAATCCCACCGCTCTTTCTTCCTACGGGATCAACCTGGAGGACGTCCGCACCGCGCTGCAATCCACCAGCTTGAACTCCGCGCTGGGAAATTTCGACGGGCCGCATCAGGACTATCAAATCAACGCCAACGACCAATTGTTGACGAGCAAGGAATTCTCAAACGTTGTCGTTGCTTACCATAACGGTTCGCCGGTGCGCCTCTCCGACGTCGCTCACGTGGTGGACGACGTGGAGAACGTCAGGCAAGCCGCTTGGATGAATGAAACGCCGGCGGTGATCGTCAACATCCAGCGGCAACCCGGCGCCAACATTATTCAGGTGGTGGATCGCGTCAAGGCGCTGCTGCCGCTGCTGCAAAGCAATTTGCCCGCCGCCGTGCACGTGACGGTGCTGACGGACCGCACCATCACCATTCGCGCATCGGTGAAAGACGTCGGAGTTCGAATTGCTCCTCACCGTGGCGCTGGTCGTCATGGTCATCTTTCTATTTCTGCGCAACGTGCGCGCCACCATTATTCCCAGCGTCGCTGTTCCGCTTTCGCTGGTGGGCACCTTCGGCGTGATGTACCTCGCGGGCTACAGCTTGAATAACCTCACGCTGATGGCCCTGACGATTTCAACCGGCTTCGTTGTGGACGACGCCATCGTCATGATCGAGAACATCGTCCGCTATATCGAAGAGGGTGATGACCCGCTGCGCGCCTCTCTGCTGGGTTCTGAACAAATCGGATTCACCATCGTCTCTCTAACCATTTCATTAATCGCCGTGCTGATTCCGCTGCTCTTCATGGGCGACATCGTCGGCCGCTTGTTTCGCGAATTTGCCATCACCCTCAGCGTGACGATTCTCGTCTCCGCCGTCGTTTCGCTCACGCTTACGCCGATGATGTGCTCGCGCCTGCTGAAGCACGATCCCGAAGCGCAAAACAAACGCTTCTACAAGATGTCCGAGCGCGCGTTTGAGAGCGTGATTGCTTATTACGGCCGCACGCTCAAGTGGGTTTTGAAGCATCAGGTGGCCACGCTGGTCGTCGCGGTCGCCACGCTCGTTCTCACCGTCATCCTCTATATCATCGTGCCCAAGGGCTTCTTCCCCGTGCAGGATACCGGTATCATTCAGGGCATCTCTGAAGCCACGGAATCCATTTCTTTCCCGCTGATGGCCCAGAAGCAGCAGCAGCTCAGCGCCATCATCCTGAAAGATCCCGCTGTGGACAGCCTTTCATCCTTCATCGGAATTGATGGCACCAACACCACGCTCAACAGCGGACGCATTCTGATCAACCTGAAACCGCTCGAAGAGCGCCACATCAACGCTTCCGAAGTGATACGCCGCCTGCAGCCGGAGCTGGAAAAAGTGGATGGCATCACGCTGTACATGCAGCCGGTGCAGGATTTGACGGTGGAAGACCGCGTGAGCCGCACGCAATATCAATACACGCTGGAAGATCCGGATTTGAACGAGCTGAACGAATGGACCGCGAAGCTCGTCGCCAAACTGAAACAAATTCCCGAACTGCGTGACGTGGCCACCGACCAGCAGAACGCTGGCCTCGCAGCCGCGCTCGTAATTGACCGCGTAACGGCTTCGCGCATGGGCATCACGCCTTCCGCAATCGATCAAACGCTTTACGACGGATTTGGCCAGCGGCAGGTGACCACTCTTTACACGCAGCTGAATCAATACCACGTGATTCTGGAAACCATGCCGGACTTCCAGAAAAATCCCGCGAAGCTGCAGGATATCTACGTGCGCTCGGCGCTCGCTTCTAACTCATTGACCACTGGTTCGACCACTCCCAGCACCGTCGTCACCGCCAGCACCGCTTCCGGCAATTCCAATTCGTCTCCCAGCCCCGCAGCCGTCAAGTCCACTGCAGCTTCCGGCTCGGCAAATCCCACAGCGGTGAGCAACGTCAACGGAGCAGCCGTGCCCCTCAGCGCGTTCACTCATTTCGAATCCAGAACCGCGCCGCTTTCGGTGAATCACCAGGGACAATTCCCGGTCGTCACCATTTCCTTCAATCTCGCCCCCAATGCTTCGCTGGGCCAGGCGACGAAAGCGATCGATAAAGTCCAGCAGGATATTGGAATGCCGCTCAGCGTTCAGGCGGCGTTTCAGGGCACCGCCGCGTCGTTCCAACTTTCGCTGAGCAACGAGCCAATCTTGATTCTGGCGGCGCTTGTCACGGTTTACATTGTGCTGGGTGTTCTTTACGAGAGTTACATCCATCCAATCACGATTCTTTCCACGCTGCCGTCCGCCGGAGTGGGAGCAATCTTGGCTTTGTTGATCTGTGGCCAGGAGCTCAGCGTCGTTGCGCTCATAGGAATTATCTTGCTCATCGGCATCGTGAAGAAGAACGGCATCATGATGATTGACTTCGCTCTGGAAGCAGAACGAAAGCACGGCATGAATTCCGAGGACGCCATTTACGAAGCCTGTCTGCTGCGTTTTCGCCCCATCATGATGACCACCATGGCCGCGCTTCTCGGCGGTTTGCCCCTCGCGCTCGGCACCGGCATCGGCTCGGAACTGCGCAAGCCTTTGGGCATCGCGATGGTGGGCGGTCTGTTGCTCAGCCAAGTCCTCACCCTCTACACCACGCCGGTGATTTACATCTTCTTTGACGACCTGTCTAAGAAATTTGCGGCATATCGCTCCGGCCACGGAAGCACTGAGTCGGTTCTAGCGGATTAGCTATGAGTATCTCCTCGCCATTCATTCATCGGCCCGTCGCGACCACGCTTTTGACGGTGGCGATTGCGCTCGCAGGCGCCGTCGCTTTCCAGGTGCTGCCGGTATCCGCGCTTCCGCAGATTGATTTCCCCACCATTTCTGTCGCAGCCAGCTTGCCGGGAGCCAGTCCCGAAATCATGGCTTCTTCGGTGGCCACGCCGCTCGAACGGCAGTTCGGCCGCATCGCCGGCGTCACCGAAATGACCTCCTCCAGTTTCCTCGGCACCACCAGCATCACCATGCAATTCGATTTGAATCGCAATATTGACGGCGCGGCGCGCGACGTGCAAGCCGCTATCAATGCCGCACGCAGCTATCTGCCGGCAAACCTGCCGAGCAACCCCACCTATCGCAAGGTGAATCCCGCGGACTCACCGATCATGCTGCTGGCATTGACGTCGAAAGTTTACGATCGCGGCCCGATGTATGACGCCGCTTCCACCATCATCCAGCAAAGGCTTTCGCAGATTCAGGGCGTCGGACAGGTCAGCGTGGGTGGCAGCTCGCTGCCCGCTGTGCGCGTGGAGCTGAACCCCACGCAGCTGAACAGCTATGGGCTTGGCTTGCAGGACGTGGCGTCTATGTTGAGCCTGCAAAACGCCAATGTTGCGAAGGGGCAAATCAGCGACGGACAAGTCACCAGCGATGTCACCGCTAATGATCAGCTCCTGAAAGCCGACTATTACAAAGATCTGGTGGTGGGCTATCACAACGGCGCAGCCATAAAACTTTCCGACGTGGCGGAGGTCGTGGACGCCGTCGAAAACATCCGCGCGGCCGGATTCATGAACGGGAAACCGTGCGTGTTGTTGATTATTTTTCGTCAGCCAGGCGCCAACATCATTGAGACAGTGGACCGCATCCGCGATGCCATGCCTTCGCTGAAGGCCTCCATCCCAGCGGCGATGGACTTCACCGTGGTGCTGGATCGCACCACCATGATCAGGGCGTCGGTGAAAGACGTCGAACGGACGCTGATGATTTCGGTAGGCCTGGTGATTTTGGTGGTGTTTCTGTTTCTCCGCAATGCGCGCGCCACGCTGATCCCCAGCGTCGCGGTCCCGGTTTCTCTCATCGCCACGTTCGGCGTCATGTACCTCTGCAGTTACAGCATAGACAACCTGTCGCTGATGGCGCTCACCATCGCTACCGGCTTTGTGGTGGACGATGCCATCGTGGTGATCGAGAATATTTCGCGCTATCTCGAGCAGGGCATGAGTCCGATGGAATCCGCGCTGAAAGGCGCGAGTGAAATAGGATTCACCGTGCTCTCGATCAGCCTTTCCCTGGTTGCCGTTTTCATTCCCATCCTGTTGATGGGCGGCATCGTCGGGCGCCTGTTCCGCGAGTTCGCGGTGACTTTGTCGGTGGCCATTATCGTGTCGCTCGCCATTTCCTTGACCACCACGCCAATGATGTGTTCTCGGCTCTTAAAAAGTCACGACCAGGAAAAGCACGGGCGGGCCTACCAGGCGAGCGAAAAAATCTTCAGTGGCATGCTCGGATTCTATGAACGCACCTTGGGATGGGTACTGCGCCATTCCGCTCTCACTCTTTTCGTCCTATTTGTCACGATTTCGCTGAATATATTTCTCTTCTGGGTGGTGCCCAAGGGATTTTTTCCGCAACAGGACAATGGCACCGTATTTGGCGGCATCCAGGGCGCGCAAGATATTTCCTTTCAGGCGATGCAATCTCTGACGTTGCGCTTCGTGGACATTATCAAGAAGGACCCTGCGGTGCAGAATGTCGGAGCATTCACCGGCGGCGGCGGCGCCGTCAATACCGGCTTCATTTATCTGGCACTGAAGCCTTTGGAAGACCGCAAGATCAGCGCCAGCCAGGTGATTGACCGCCTTCGTCCTAAACTGATTTCCATTCCCGGGGCGACCGTCTTTCTGCAAGCAGGACAGGACCTGCGCATCGGCGGCCGCCAGAGCAGCGCGCAGTATCAGTACACGATTCAGAGCGATAACATTGATGATCTGGTGGCTTGGGGCCCGCGCCTCCTCACCGAAATGCGCAAACTGCGCATCCTCACCGACGTTAATACCGACCAGCAAAACAGCGGCCTGCAGGCGTCGTTGGTTTACGATCGTGACACCGCATCGCGCTTGGGCATCACGCCAAAAATGATCGACAACACCTTGTATGAGGCGTTCGGGCAGGCGCAGGTTTCCACCATGTACACGCCTTTGAATCAATATCACGTGGTGATGGAAGTCGCGCCGCAGTTCTGGCAGGATCCCGCGTCACTAAACAACATTTACATCCGCCCAACCGTTGGAAAAGAAGTCCCGCTCAGCGCCGTCACGCATTTCGCGCCGACGATAGCTCCACTCTCAGTTAATCACCAGGGCCAGTTTCCGTCGGTCACCGTGTCGTTCAATCTCGCGCCGGGCGTGGCCCTCAGCGACGCCGCCACAGCCATCTCTCAAATGCAGCAGAGGATGGGTGTGCCTTCCACGATTCACGGAATGTTCTCCGGAACGTTGCAGGCCTTTCAATCGTCGCTCTCTACCCAGCCGTTTCTGATCATCACGGCGCTGATGGCCGTGTACATCGTGCTCGGCATTCTTTATGAGAGTTACATTCATCCCATCACCATCTTGTCCACGCTGCCTTCCGCGGGCTTGGGCGCGGTATTGGCGCTTTTGCTTTTTCACATGGACCTCAACGTGATCGCGCTGATCGGCGTGATTCTGCTCATCGGCATCGTCAAGAAAAACGCCATCATGATGATTGATTTCGCCTTGGCCGCCGAACGCCAGGAGAACAAGACTTCCGAAGAAGCGATCTACCAGGCCTGCCTGCTGCGTTTCCGCCCCATCCTCATGACCACCATGGCCGCGATTTGCGGCGCCGTGCCGTTGGCCTTCGGCACGGGCACCGGCTCCGAATTGCGCAGGCCGCTGGGCATCACCATCATCGGCGGCTTGATCGTCAGCCAGATGCTCACTCTCTACACCACGCCCGTCGTCTATCTTTATTTGGATCGCCTGCGAGTTCGCTGGGCTCGCACGCACCATCACGCCTTGGGTACTGCGGCAGAGGAGCCAGCAGACTGATGAAACGCCTTTCGCTATTATCAAGAGCTACCGGCAAATCGGTAGCACAATGCAATAATGAGATTTCGACGATGCCAAAAACTCACCGCCCGATCGCAAATTCTGATTGCTTCCACTCGTGCTCGTCGCACTCGCGTTTGGCGGCTGCACCGTCGGCCCAAAATATCAGCGGCCGTCCGCGGTGGCTCCCGCAGCTTATAAGGAACTCACTCCCGCGGATTTCAGCAAGACCGACGGCTGGAAGGTAGCTCAGCCGCAAGACAACGTCCTCCACGGCAACTGGTGGACGATGTTCAACGATCCGCAACTGAACGCTCTGGAAGAGCAGGTGAATATTTCCAACCAGAATATTCAATCCGCCATGGCCAGCTACATGGCCGCGCGCGCTTTGGTTAAAGAAGCCCGCTCGCAGTTTTACCCCACGGTAACAGTCGGCCCCGCGATCACCGGGTCACGTCAAGGCGCTGCGGCTTCGCTCGCGACAACGCCCGGAACCTCGATGTTTTACAGCATGCCTTTCGACGCTACGTGGGTTCCCGATCTCTGGGGCCGCGTGCGCAATCAGGTGCGCGCCAACACTTCTTCCGCGCAAGCTAGCGCCGCGGATCTCGAAAACGCGCGCTTGACCGCTCAAGCCGAAGTTGCCGTGGATTATTACTCGCTTCGCGGTCAGGACGATTTGAAACAATTGCTGGATTCCACCGTGATCGCCTACCAGGAATCGCTGAACCTTACCAAGGTTCTCTATGAGACCGGCATAGATTCCGACGAAGCCGTCGCGCAGGCTGAAACCCAGCTCGAAACCACCCAAGCAGAGGACACCAACCTCGGCATCCTCCGTTCGCAATACGAACACGCCATCGGCATGCTGGTCGGCCAGCCTGCGTCTACGTTTTCCATCCCTGCCGAGCCTCTCAAGTCAAATCCGCCCGCGATTCCTTTCGGCGTCCCCTCGCAATTGCTCGAACGCCGCCCGGATATTGCCGCGAACGAGCGGCTGATGGAACAAGCCAACGCGCTGATCGGTGTGCAATACGCCGCTTACTATCCCACGCTGACTCTCGGCGCAGACGTCGGCTTCGAATCAAAGTCGTTCACTTCATGGTTTACGTGGCCCAGCCGGTTTTTTTCCGCCGGACCCAGCCTCTCCGAAACGATTTACGATGGCGGTTTGCGCCACGCCACCGTCCTGCAATATCGCGCGCAATACGACGCGACCGTCGCGAATTACCGCCAGACGGTTCTCACGGCTTTTCAACAGGTGGAAGATAACCTCGCTTCGCTGCGAATTCTCTCCGTCGAGATTCAGCAGCAGGACACGGCCGTCACGTCCGCAGAACGCAACCTGAAAATCGCGACGGATCGCTACAAATTGGGCATCGATCCGTACCTCAACGTCATCACCGCCCAGACTACGCTACTCAGCAATAAACAAACAGACGTGAACCTGCGCATTCAACAAATGACTTCCAGTGTCCAGCTCGTCGAGGCCTTGGGTGGCGGCTGGGATGCGTCGCAAATTCCCACCTACAACCAGGTCTTGCATCAGGATTCGCCACCCCCGCCGGCACCTCCACAAGGCACCAAGTAGAAGCAAACCGATTCCGCCGTAGTACGTGGCACAGCCCTGTCTGCCGCAGGAGGGCAGTTCTGGCTCTGCGCCGTCGCCTTTCTCTGCGTTCTCCGCGCCTCTGCGGTAATTTTTTCGATGTTGCCTCTTGATTTTGGTATCGTGCTAGTAGCGTCTAAGCTGGCGCAGTAAGTCGCGGCTGAAACGCAGATGGCTCCGTGAAACTCCTGCAAAATTACATTAACGGCCGTTTTGTGCGTGGCGCGCTCGAGTTCGCCGACGTGAATCCCGCCGACGGTTCCGTAATCGCCCAAGTTTCCGAAGCCACCCGCGAACACGTGGACGAAGCCGTGGCCGCCGCGCGCCAAGCTCTCCACGGAGACTGGGGCCGCATGTCCGTTCCTGCCCGCGCCGCGATGCTGCACAAAATCGCCGACGGCATCGAAGCCCGCTTCCAGGATTTTCTGCAAGCCGAAGTCGCGGACACCGGAAAACCCATAGCGCTCGCGTCGCGCATTGATATTCCCCGCGGCGCCGCCAATTTCCGTGCTTTTGCCGACGCCATCAAAGCCGCCGGCCTGGAATCATTTCGAACCGAAACTCCCGACGGCGTCATCGCGCTCAATTACGCCGTCCGCAAGCCGCTCGGCGTCGTGGGAATCATCACGCCGTGGAATCTTCCGCTCCTGCTGCTCACCTGGAAGGTCGCTCCCGCGCTGGCCTGCGGTAATTGCGTGGTCGTCAAGCCCTCGGAGGAAACTCCCGCCACCGCGACGTTGCTCGCCGAAGTGATGCAAGCTGCAGGAGTCCCTGCTGGTGTCTTCAATGTAGTTCATGGTTTCGGTCCTGATTCTGCCGGTGAATTCCTCACCGCGCATCCCGGAGTGGACGCGATCACTTTCACCGGCGAATCGCGCACCGGTTCGGCCATTATGCGCGCCGTCGCTCCCACCGTGAAACCGGTTTCCTTCGAACTGGGCGGCAAGAACGCCGCCATCGTCTTCGCCGACTGCGATTTCGACGAAACGGTGCAGGGCCTCGCTGACGCTGTATTCCTCAATACCGGCCAAGTCTGCCTCTGTGCCGAACGCGTGTATGTCGAACGCAAACTCATGGATCGCTTCGTGACAGCGCTAAAACAAAAAGCCGAGGCTCTGCGCCTAGGATGGCCGATGGATCAATCCACCACTACTGGCCCGCTGATTTCCAAGGTTCATCGCGAAAAGGTTCTCGCGTACTTTCAACTGGCCCCCGAAGAGGGCGCCACAGTCATCACCGGCGGCGGCATTCCCGAATTCAACGACGCTCGCGACAACGGCTTTTACGTCCAGCCCACGATTTTCACCGGCCTGCCCGAATCCGCTCGCTGCGTGAAAGAGGAAATCTTCGGCCCCGTCTGCCACATCGCGCCGTTCGACTCCGAAGAAGAGGCCATCGCCAAAGCGAACGACTCGCAATACGGCCTTGCTGCGTCGGTCTGGACCTCCAATCTCAAGCGCGGCCACCGCGTCGCTGAAAAATTGCGCGCCGGAATCACCTGGGTCAATTGCTGGTTTCTCCGCGATCTGCGCACCCCCTTTGGCGGCATGGGCCTTTCCGGCATCGGCCGCGAAGGCGGAGTACATTCCCTGAACTTTTATTCCGAACTGAACAATATCTGCGTTAAGTTGAGTGATTGATGGTCATGGAAAGCAAAGTCGTTCCAGGCAAAGCGCAGCCGCGCGGCAATTTCCCGCACGTCAAACGCGCCGGCGATTATCTTTTCGTCTCCGGAACCAGTTCTCGCCGCGCGGACAACACGATTGCCGGCGCCGAAGCCGACGATCTGGGTTCGACACAACTCGACATTCGCGCGCAGACTCGTGCCGTCATCCACAATATCAGCGACATTCTCTCCAGCGTCGGCGCGAAATTAAGCGACCTCGTCGAAATTTCCACTTACCTCGTGAACATGAACGATTTCGCCGGCTATAACGAGGTTTACAACGAGTACTTCAACGAAAATGGCCCGGCGCGCACCACCGTCGCCGTCCATCAATTGCCTCACCCGCATCTCCTCATCGAGATCAGGGCGATCGCCTACAAGCCGCTCGCCGAAGACGAAAGGAAAAAATAATGCCATCCATCAAAACCATGAAAGCCTTCAATTTTCAGGGCTGGATTGACGCCAATCGCGAAAAGCTGAAGCCGCCCGTCGGCAATGCTCAAGTGTGGGAAGACGGCGACATTATCGTCACCGTCGTAGGCGGCCCGAATTCGCGCCTGGATTATCACGACGATCCCACCGAGGAATTTTTCTACCAGCTGAAAGGCGATATTTTCATTCGCGTGATGGAACAGCCCGGCAAACCGCCCATCGAAATTCCCATCAAAGAAGGGGAAATCTTTCTGCTTCCGAAACACACCCGTCATTCGCCGCAGCGCCTCACTCCCGGAACGATTGGCCTGGTCGTCGAAGTTCCTCGTCCCGAAGGCGCCAAAGACGCCTTTGAATGGTACTGCGGGAAATGTCATCACTTGGTGTATCGCGCCGAAGTGCTTTTACAGAGCATCGTCACCGATCTTCCGCCGGTCTTCGAAAAGTTTTATCAAAACGAAAAGTTGCGGGTGTGCCCCAATTGCGGCGAAATCCACCCCGGAAAGCCGGTAAAAAAGTAGCGCGAAGCTCACAGCCCAGAAAACAAAATGCCAGTCACCGACATTCACACTCACTTCTTCCCGGAATCGTGGCCGGACCTCGCGGCGCGCTTCGGCACGCCCGATTGGCCGTGGATCAAGCACACCGAGCCAGGAAAAGCCGCGATAATGATCGGCAATCGCGTGTTTCGGCAAATCACTTCAGCTTGCTGGGATCCGAACGTCCGTCTCGAACAAATGGATCGCGACGGAGTAGAGCATCAGATTATTTCCGCCACGCCAGTTCTTTTTGCGTACAATCGCGAACCGCAACACGCGCTCGATTGCGCGCGCCTGTTTAACGATGCGGCGCTTGAGCTCTGCGCCCGCGGCAAAGGAAGACTGCGCGCGCTCTGCCAGGTGCCGCTGCAGGATATTGACGCCTCCTGCGCCGAACTGACCCGTTGCATGCGCGCGGGCCATCTCGGCGTGCAGATCGGCAATCACGTCGGCGATAAAAATCTCGATGACCCCGGAATCCTAACGTTCCTGCACCACTGCGCCGACCAGGGTGCCGCTGTGCTCGTTCATCCGTGGGACATGATGGCCGCGCAACGCATGTCCAAATACATGATGCCCTGGACTGTCGGCATGCCCGCGGAAACACAGCTCTCGCTGGTGACGCTGATTGTCAGCGGCGCGTTCGATCGCTTGCCCCCGAGCCTGCGCATTTGTTTTGCGCACGGTGGCGGCAGCTTTGCGTTTCTTCTTGGCCGCTTGCAGAACGCCTGGCAGCATCAGGAACTCGCCCGCGGCGCCGCACAATTTCCCCCGAATCACTATCTCAGCAGGTTTTATGTAGATTCCGCGGTTTTTGATGAGCGCGCACTGCAATTTCTCGTCGAAATCATGGGCGCGGATCGCGTATTGCTCGGCTCCGACTACCCGTTTCCACTCGGCGAAGAGCGCGTCGGCGCGCTAATTCGCGGTAGCCAATTTTCGGCGGAGACAAAAGCGAAACTGCTCGGCGCGAATGCGCAAACCTGGCTCGGCCTGCCGCAGGAGCCGGCCGCGCCAGCCACAGACAAGGTTGCGCAAACCAGTAGTTCGTTCGGTTGTCCGGCCCGCGGCACGGCGGAAGGCGCAAACCCAGCAAGCAAAAATGATGACGCCCGATCTGGAAAGAGACTCACTTATAGCTCATATCTCCAGGTTCCGGAACTGTTGCGCCTCCAGCATCCCGAATCCGCTCCCGAGCACCACGACGAATTGCTTTTCATTATCGTGCACCAGACCTACGAGCTCTGGTTCAAGGAATTGCTCCACGATCTCGACGCCGTCGTCGCCAACCTGCGCGCCACCTGCCAAAATCCCACCTCGCGTGACGGCGTGTACGAAGCCGCGCGCCTGCTGCGCCGCTGCACCGAAATCATGCGCGTGCTGGTCGAGCAGTTCACCATCCTCGAAACGATGTTGCCCACCCACTTCCTCGCGTTTCGCGAAAAGCTCGCCCCCGCCAGCGGCTTTCAGTCCGAACAATTCCGTGAGCTTGAATTCCTCTGCGGCCTGAAAGACGAAAAAATGCTCCGCTACCACGAGCTCACTCCTGAAACGCACGCCATCCTCTTCCGCCGCCTGCGCGAAGATTCCCTGCGCGATGTTTTCTTCAAGGCTCTGGAAGCGTTGGGTACGTTGCAGCCGCCGCCCGTCGGCGCTACTGAAGAAGACAAATTTCAAGCCCGCGCCAAAGCGATACATGCGCTCTACCGCGACGAACGCAATCATCGCGACTGGATTGACGTCTGCGAGCGCCTCACCGAATTCGATGAGCTCGTCGTCAGCTGGCGCCTGCGCCACATTCAAATGGTCGAGCGCACCATTGGCATCCGCATGGGAACGGGCGGCAGTTCTGGCTCGTCCTACCTGAAGCTCACTCTGGAAAAGAAGTTCTTCCCGGAACTCTGGGAAGCGCGAACGTATCTGGAAGGATGATCGCTTGAGCCGCGATCCTACCGCGAAACACTCACCTTTTCATGGCATGCAAAATAGTTCTCACACCATAACGCTCGTCGGAGCAGGCCTCACCGGTCCGTTGCTCGCAATTTCCCTGGCGCAACGCGGATTCCCCGTCCAGATTTTCGAGCGTCGCCCGGACATTCGCCTTACTCGCGCCAGCGCCGGCCGCTCCATCAATCTGGCAGTGTCCACGCGCGGCATTCACGCGCTACGCGAAGTCGGCCTCTGGAACCAGATGAGCCGCATCATCATCCCTATGAAAGGCCGCATGATGCATTCTCTTGCCGGCGAACTCACCTTCCAGCCGTACGGCAAGAACGATTCCGAAGTAATCAATTCAATTTCGCGCGCCGACCTCAACGTCGCGCTGATGAACGCCGCCGAAGCTCAAGGCGTCACGATTCATTTCAACGAACGCTGCGCCGGAATGGACTGGAGCACCGGCGGCGCCCGTTTTCGCAACGAACAGACCGGCCGCGAAACCACGGTAGACTCCGAAGTCGTAATCGGCACGGACGGCTCTGCTTCCGCCCTGCGTCTCGATATGCAAAAACGCGGCACCTTGAATTTCACACAGGAACAGCTCGATTACGGTTATAAGGAACTGACCATCGCGGCTGGCCCTGGCGGAAAACATGTTCTGGAACCACACGCGCTGCACATCTGGCCCCGCGGCGCTTATATGCTCATCGCGTTGCCCAATACTGACGGCACCTTCGCGTGCATCCTGTTTCTGCCGTTCGAAGGCCGCGAAAGCTTCGCGACCCTCGACACCGCTGAAAAAGCGCAGCACTTTTTCGAGCAGCGATTTCCCGACGCCGTTTCGCTCATGCCGCAGCTCCAGGAAAATTACGCAGCCAATCCCACCGGCTCGATGGTCACGGTAAAATCCGCGCCGTGGCACGTGGACGGAAAAGTCCTGCTGCTCGGCGATGCTGCTCACGCCATCGTCCCGTTCTTCGGCCAGGGCATGAATTGCGCGTTCGAAGATTGCACCGTGTTTCTCGAGCTGCTCGATCGCCTCGGCCCCGACTGGCCGAAGGCTATTCCAGGAATTCGAGGACGCCCGCAAGATCAACACGGACGCCATCGCGGACCTGGCCTTGGAAAACTTCGTCGAAATGCGCGATCGCGTCGCCGATCCCCGGTTTCTTTTCAGAAAGAAGGTCGAGCTCGCCCTCGAAGCCAAATATCCGCGCCACTTCGTGCCGAAATATGCCATGGTCACATTTCATCGCGTGCCGTATTCCGTCGCGCTTTCGCGCGGCAAAATTCAGGATCGCCTGCTCGCGGAGTTGTGCGATCCCATCGCCCGCATCGAAGACCTCGACTGGAAAAAAGCGGACCACTTGATTTATCGCGACCTGATTCCCATGGAGACCGTCTAAGTGCCAAGCATCAAATTCGAAACCGGCCGTGATTTCGCGTCGGCAATTTCCGCCGCCGACCCGCTCGCTGCCTATCGCGATCGTTTCCACATTCCCAAGACTTGGGCAGGCTCCGATTGTGTTTATCTCTGCGGCCATTCACTCGGCCTGCAACCGAAATCCGCCCGCGCCTATATCGAACAGGAACTGGAGGATTGGGCCCACTACGGAGTCGAGGGCCATTTTCACGCCAAGAATCCCTGGATGCCTTATCACGAGATATTGACCGCTCCAACCGCGCGCCTAGTTGGCGCGTTGCCTAGCGAAGTAGTGGTGATGAATTCGCTCACGGTAAATCTGCACCTCATGATGGTTTCGTTTTACCGCCCCACGCCGGCGCGCAACAAAATCGTCATCGAAGCCAACGCTTTTCCCTCCGATCAGTACGCCGTGCAATCCCAAATCAACTTTCACGGCTACGATCCAGCGAAATCACTCATTGAAATTGCACCGCGTCCCGGCGACACCATCATTCGCACCGAAGATATCGAAAAGCTCCTCACAGAAAAGGGCGGGGAAATTGCGCTGATCATCCTAGGCGGCGTGAATTACTACACCGGACAGGCCTTCGACTGCCAACGCATTACCGAATCTGCCCATGCACAAGGCTGCGTCGTAGGCTTCGATATGGCGCACGCCGCCGGAAATCTGCAGCTCCGCCTCCACGATTGGGGCGTGGATTTCGCCGTCTGGTGCAGCTACAAATATCTCAACGGCGGTCCCGGGTGCGTTGCCGGATGTTTCGTCCACGAACGCCAAGCGCAAAATCAGGCGTTGCCGCGTTTCGCTGGCTGGTGGGGTCACGACAAGGGCAGCCGGTTCCAGATGCCGTCGCAATTTCAACCCATCGCCGGCGCCGAAGGCTGGCAGTTGAGCAATCCCTCGATTCTGTCCATGGCCGCACTGCGCGCTTCGATGGAAATCTTCGACGAAGCTACGATGCCGCGCCTGCGCGCGAAGAGCGAATCGCTGACGGCCTATCTCGAATTTCTTCTTGGCCGGCAGCCGCGCGAAAACTTTGCAATTTTAACTCCGCCGCAGCCGTCGCAACGCGGCGCTCAACTCTCATTGCAAATAAAAAAAGGTGGCCGCGCCCTCTGCGACCGCCTGGCCCAACAAGGGGTGATCTGCGATTGGCGCGAGCCAGATATCCTGCGCGTCGCTCCGGTTCCGCTCTACAACTCGTTCCTCGATGTCCACACCTTCGCGGATAAATTTCTATTGGAAATGAACACATAAAGACGGCACAACGAATCACGCATTCTCACTCCCCAAACTCTCGCGATTACCTATCCATTTTCTCGGTCCCATGAATCATCTCGAGCGTGGCGTCGCCCAACACGCTCCCGCGATGCGCTAGCCCGAACACAATATCGAAGTGATTCGTTCCGGCTAGCTCAAACTCAGAAACCGAAAATTCAGCACTCACCAGCGTTGCTGCGAACGCGCGACTCTGCCGTTTGAATTCCGCAGTCTCATTGTCGCCCCACGCAACGATTGTCCTCACCGGTCGGCCCGGTTTCAACCGCATCGGACTCAACGCGGCCACATCTTCGCCCGTCAAATGGAGCGCCGCGTCAATATATGTCCCCATCAACGGCTCCAGATCATAAATTCCGCTGAGCAGCACAGCGCCGGCAACAACATCGTCACCGAGTCCGTACGTCGCCTGCCAGCCTGCAACCAACAGCATCGCCGCAAGATGCGCACCCGCGGAATTACCCGAAACATAAATCCGCCGCGCATCGAACCCAAGTGCCGATGCCTGCCGATGCAGCGAAGCGATCGCCCGCCGGCATTGCTCCACGATGAATCCAACGCTGGCCTGCGGTGCCAAGGTGTAATCAATCGCCGCATACGCAATTCCATTCGCGACGCAATCTGGCGCCGCGAAAAGTGATTCGTCCTTCGAGTGCTCCTGCCAGTAACCTCCGTGGATATAAACCAGCAAAGGCGCATTTGCGGACGCCGCCGGGAAATAATCGAATATTTCGTCCGGCCGCTCGCCCCAAGGCAAATTCTTCTGGCAGCGAAAACGCGTTTCCGCATCCCGGCTGCGCGCGACGTACGCTTCGAGGAAGGGTTCAATCGCAGCCACACAAGTGCTCGGCGAATACTCCCGCTCGCGCTCGGCCAGCGGCCAATTCCGCCAATTCGTAAAGTCGTTTGTCATGTGGAAAGCCGGCCAAACCGTCGGGCCGCGACGGAAACAATACTACAGGACCGCCGCGCGACTACGTTGCGGGCAGAGGCGAGAATTCCGCGACCGCTAATCCCAGCATTCACGTCAGAAACCGACGGAAATTACCGCGAGGGCTGCTGCTGCGTCAAACAATGCAGCGTGCCAAATCCCCACACCAGGTCCACCGCGTGGATGCCAACAACATCACGCCCCGGAAACAATTCGCCGAGAATCCCCAGCGCCACGCGGTCGTTCGGATCATTGAAAGTAGGAACCAGCACCGCCGAATTCGTAATATAAAAATTCGCGTAACTGGCCGGCAGCCTGACGCCTTCAAAATAAAGTGGCGTCGGCATGGGCAGCTCAGCCACATCGAGCTTGCTGCCATCCTCGAGGCGCGCACCGCGCAAACGCTCCCAGTTCTCCTCCAGCGGCCGGTAATTCGCGTCGCGCCGGTTTTTCTCGCGGACTAGCACCACCGTGCGCGCATTCACGAACCGGCAAAGATCGTCCACGTGCCCGTGCGTGTCGTCGCCAGCGATGCCTTTGCCCAGCCATACGATATTTTTCACACCAAGGCCCGCACGCAACGCAGCTTCGGTGTCCGCGCGGCTGAACCCCGGATTGCGCACCTGCCGTTTCTGATCCAGCAAACATTCTTCGGTAGTGAGCACCGTGCCGCGGCCGTTCACGTCAACGCTTCCGCCTTCCAGCACCACATCGCGCCCGCCATAACGCACCGGAAAAATCTGGTACTTCAAACGTCGCGCCACTTGCTCCGGAATTGCATCATCTTTCTGCCAATCGGGATATCGCGCCCAGGCATTGAACCGGAATCGCGCGATGGCGACCTCGCGCTGCGGCTTAACGCGCCTCACAAAAATCGGTCCGAAGTCGCGTGTCCATCCGCGATTCGTCGCAAACCGAAAAAAATGCACGCGCTGCAAATCCACGCCAACTCTCTGCAAAATGCCGCGCACCTGTTTTTCATGCGCGCCAGAATTCACCAGGATGCGCACGATCTCGCCCGGCGTAATCTTGCGCACAATTTCGCCGTACACCCATTGGATGGGCTCGAGCTTCTCCGGCCAATCGGTGGGATTGTGTGGCCAGCCGATCCACGTAGCTTCGTGCTTCTCCCATTCCGCCGGCATGGAAAAACCCAGCGCGGCCGGAGTGGTTTGTTCATTCGTAGGATTCATGGGGTTCGTGGAATAAGGCCGCTTCAAGACTTGTCGTCGAGGAATCGCTGCTCGATGCCCTGATAAGCGTCAATGCGCCGGTCGCGGAGAAAAGGCCAATTGCGCCGCACGTCTTCCAGATGCGCCAGGTCCACCGTGCCGTACACAATTTCTTCGCGGTCCGTGGAAGCTTCCGCGATCACCACTCCCTGCGGGTCGCACAAGAATGATCCGCCCCAGAATTCCAGGCCGTCGCCGCCCGCTGCGGGAATTTCGTGGCCTACGCGATTCACTGCCGCCACATATATTCCGTTTGCGATCGCGTGCCCGCGTTGCACCGTGCGCCACGAATCGCGTTGCGCCGCGCCATTGGCCGCCTTTTCGCTGGGATGCCACCCGATCGCCGTCGGATAAAAAAGAATGCAGGCGCCGTTCAACGCCGCCAGACGCGCTCCCTCCGGATACCACTGGTCCCAGCAGATCAGCGTCGCTATTTTCCCCGCTTGCGTCGTGAAGGCACGGAATCCCAAATCTCCCGGCGTGAAATAAAATTTCTCGTAATAAGCGGGATCGTCGGGAATGTGCATCTTCCGGTAGACTCCCGCGATTTTGCCATCGGCATCAATGATCGCCGCCGTATTGTGATACACCCCCGCCGCCCGCCGTTCAAATAGCGGCGCCACCACCACCACCTTTGCTTTCTGCGCCACGCGGCTCAACGCTTCGGTCGTCGGCCCCGGCACCGCTTCCGCCAGGTCAAAATTGGCAGTATCTTCCCGCTGGCAGAAATATTGCGATTGAAATAATTCCGGCAGACACACCACCTGCGCCCCGTTGCGTCCCGCCTCTTCGATTTTCGAAATAGCGCGCGCCAAGTTGTCCTGCGGATTGCGACTCACGGCCATTTGCACCAGGCCGACGCCAAATTTTGTTTGTGTCGTCACGATAAGAAAATCTACACGAATCTTCGATGCAGGACCACATCCAAAAGACGCAAACCCGCGCGCATCTCGCACCGGCGAAGCTGAAGCGTAACAATCACTGAGCCTCGCACCTGCTTCCAGCAGCCTCGCGACCCCGCGCCAAACGCTTGCGTATGTATAACCCCTCCACGAGTCCAGGGGTTCCCACCAAGCATCGAATCCGGTACCATTAGACTCTAAGTAACAGGCGCGCAAACCGGTCTGTAGCCGCGCCACTGAGGAAAAGAACCAGATGGGTGTTCCAGTATCACAAATGTGGACGACGGCCTCCTACGTCATCAGCCAACGGCTGAAGGGCCGCAAGCACTATCCGTTCGTCCTGATGCTGGAGCCGTTGCTCCGCTGTAATCTCGCCTGCGCTGGCTGCGGCAAAATTCAATATCCCGCCCACGTTTTGAAAAAGCAGCTCAGCCCCGAGGAATGTTTCCGCGCCGTCGAAGAATGCGGCGCGCCCATGGTCAGCATCCCCGGCGGCGAGCCTCTGATGCATCCCCAGATCGCCGAAATCGTGGACGGCCTGGTCGCGCGCAAGAAATATATCTACCTGTGCACCAACGCGCTGCTGCTCAAAGAAAAGCTGCACCAATTCACGCCCAGTAAATATCTGTCCTTCTCCGTACACATGGATGGCCAGCGCGAGGAACACGATTTCGCTGTTTGCCGCGAAGGCACTTATGACAAAGCCGTCGAAGCAATCCAGCTCGCCCTGCAGCGCGGCTTCCGCGTAACTACCAACACCACGCTCTTCGACGGCGCCGATGCGCAAAGTGTCCGCCACTTCTTCGACGATATGATGGACCTGGGCGTCGAAGGCATGATGCTCTCGCCCGGCTACACCTACGACAAAGCTCCCGACCAGGAACATTTCCTCAGCCGAAAAAAAACCCGCGAACTATTCCGTCAGATTTTGAGCAACCGCAGCGAAAAGTGGCGCTTCAACCTCAGCCCGCTGTTCATGGAATTTCTCATGGGCAAGCGCAATTACAAATGCACGCCATGGGGTATGCCCACTTATAATATTTTCGGCTGGCAGAAGCCCTGCTATCTGCTGCAAGACGGCTACGCCGACACTTTCGAGGAATTGATCCGCGAGACCGATTGGGACCGCTACGGCACCGAAAGCGGCAATCCCAAGTGCGCGAATTGCATGGTGCACAGCGGCTATGAAGCCAGCGCGGTGGACGATATGTTCGGCTCGCTCGGCGGATTCCTCAGCACCGTGCGCGCCACAATTTTCAACAAATACAAAGACCCCGACGCCATGGGCGGTGCCGCGAATGGCGCGGGCAAGAACTCCGGCCAGCTCGTGCAAATCGCCATGTCGCCGAAGGCCTAGCTTTTCTCAGCCATCATGTCAGATCCGCACTCATCCTCAGCACCCGAATCCGCAGCCGAAGAACATCTTGGTTTCGTCCACGAAAATCTCGAAGGTTGGATTCCCGCGCTCGCGTCCGTTTCAGAAATACACGAAGCGCTCGAAAAGGCTTTCGACTATCGCGGCGATCTGACCATCACCCTGAAAGACGGTCAGAAAATCGAAGGCTACATCTTCGATCGCAAAATTAAAGGTCCCGCGCTCAGCGATTGCTTCATTCGCTTGATGCCCAAGGATCAGCCGGGAAAACTCACTATCCCCTACAGCGATATCGCCGCCCTGGCTTTCACCGGACGCGACACTGCCGCCGGAAAAAGCTTTGCAGCCTGGGTGAAGAAGTACAATGAAAAGAAGGCCGCCGGAGAAAAGAACATCGGTATTGACGCGGAACCGCTCGACTAGCGACCAGAATTAATGCGTGGAGATTTTTTCATTCCGCTTGGCCCTCTGCTCCTGATATTCCTTCCACGTTAAATAAACGATCACCGCGTCAAAAATCGTCAGCGCGATCAGCGTCCATGAATGTGTATGCGTGAAGCGGTGCACCTGGTACACCATGAACGCAGTAAAAACGACAATCGTCAGCGGATAGGCCCAAAGCTTGTTGCACCACAGGCAAATCACCAGCGCTAATTTCACGATCCCGTGCGAGAGCAAATAATACGAAGCGAACGTCGTGCCATGATCGGCCATCCGCTGCGAAGCGCTCAACACATGCGATGCAAACGGGTGATGGGGCGCATCTACCAGCAGGTAGTCGGCCACCCGGCGCACAAGGTCGTTCATCTGCGATGGATTCACCACCCACAGCAGCACGCCACCGGCAATTTCGAATAGCGCACCGACGCCCTTCAGGGTGATGCCCACTTCAAATGATTCATGGAGGATAGTTTTGCGCTGCATGCTCAGTGGCCTTCTACGAAGATCGGCGCTCCAGCATCGCCAAATGCTCGGCAAAATGTTCGCGCCAATCCAGCGGGAGCGCTTCCAACTGAATCACTCGCCGCATCAACGCAGTATCCGTTCCTCCGTTGAAAAGCCTGTTGATGTCGCTTATCGCGATGCCGTTCGCGTCTGGCCGAATCCGCTCGATCTCATCGCCCGCGGCCACCAGGCCCTCTTCGATCACTGAAAGATAAAATCCGGAGCGCCCGCTCTGTAGAAAACGCTTCAAAATATCGTCGCGCTGAAATTTCGCCGCGAGTTTAAAGCACGGCACGCGCGGCTGCGTCACTTGCACCGTGGCGTTGCCGATCCGCAGGACGTCGCCAATGTGCGTATCTGTCTCGTTCAGTCCTTCGGTCGTCAGATTCTCGCCGAATTGTCCCCACGGCATTTCCATCTCCGGAAATTCCTTCTGCCAGAACTCATAGTGCTCCGAAGGATACGCATACACCGCCTTGTACGGCCCGCCATGCACCGACAAATCCGCCTGCCGGTCGCCATCCAAATCGAGCTTCCGCATCATCACCGGCCCGGCAACCGGCTTTTTGAATATGCCGGTATTAAACGTCTGGCCTCCCCACGCCACCAGCCGGGGCAGTGCCACATTTACCGATAACACTTTCATTTGTTCTCTCTGCCGAATGTCGAACGCGGCTGCAACCGCGCCGTCCTGCGGTCTTCCGTCAATGGTCGCACAACTTTCAAACTTTCAGTGACGTTTAGAGCCGCACTCCACACCGGTGGGTGTTGGATGGTTGTCGGTCCGCCTCCGCTTCAACCCGGCGAAAGATAGGCATGACCAGTCGTACCTAGTCCCATCGCTTCTCGCTCCACTCTGGATATAATCTCCTCGTCGCAGCCGTTCGTGAGGAGCAGCCGCAATGGCCAAGAAACGTTTCAAAGATCTCAGCGAAAAAGAAATCCTCGCGCTCGCCATCCAACTCGAAGAAGAGGATGGCCGCGTCTACAGTGACTTCGCCGAAGGCCTGCGCGACACCTACCCTTCCACCGCGAAAATGTTCGAAGACATGCAGGCGGAAGAATCTCGCCACCGCCAGAGCCTGATTGACCTCTACCAGCAACGCTTCGGCAGTCACATTCCGTTGATTCGCCGCCAGGACGTAAAAGGTTTCGTCGAGCGCCGGCCCGAGTGGCTCGTCCGCCCGCTCGGCCTGAACAAAGTGCGCGAGCAAGCCGAAATCATGGAGCTGGAAACGCAGCGCTTCTACGAGCACGCTCTGCAGTACATTTCCGATGCCTCCACGCGCAAACTTCTTGGCGACCTCGCGGAGGTGGAACGCCAGCATTACGCCGCCGCGGAATCCATCGAAGAAAAACAGGCCGCATCGGGTGCCCGCACGGAAGAAGACACTTCGCAGAAGCGTCTGTTCATGCTGCAGATCGTGCAACCCGGCCTCGCCGGGCTGATGGATGGTTCGGTCTCCACTCTGGCGCCTATTTTTGCCGCGGCGCTCGCCACCCACAAAACCTGGGACGCTTTTTTGGTTGGTCTCGCCGCTTCGCTCGGCGCCGGGATCTCCATGGCGTTCGCCGAAGCGCTTTCCGACGATGGCTCGCTAACCGGCCGCGGCAAGCCATTGCTGCGAGGAGTTGTCACCGGTTCCATGACCACTCTCGGCGGGCTGGGCCACACACTGCCTTTTCTGATTTCCGATTTTCGCATCGCTTTTACCGCGGCCGTGGTAGTGGTGATCATCGAGCTGGGCATTATCAGCTTTGTTCGCCATCGTTATATGGATATGCCAATTGTTTCCTCCGCCGTGCAAGTAATCGTTGGCGGTGGCCTGGTCTTCGCCGTGGGAATTCTAATCGGCAGTTCGTGAGCGGCGCCGATTCCGAGCGCTGACCTCGCGAGATTTCCTAAATGAACACTATGCTTAATTCTTTTTTTTGTGCCCGCCCTGTTCCCGGTATCTTGGACCTAGTTTCCTTCTCTCTTGGGGCGTGCCGGCCATGAATAGGCTCCGTTTCCTCGTATCGCTGATCACAGACGATAATGATTTCCAAGTCGAGCAAGCACGAGCCGCGGAAGCGACGGCGCAGCGCCTCGGCCTTGACGTCGAAATCAGCTACGCGGCCAATGACTCCATCAATCAGAGCCAGCAACTATTGAACGTTATTCAAGCGGATACCGCGAAGCACCCTGACGCGATCATCTTCGAGCCGGTCAGCGGCACGGCTCTGCCTCACGTAGGTCGCGCCGCCGCAGCTAAGGGGATCGCCTGGGTCGTCCTCAATCGCCACGCTGAATATCTCGCCGAACTTCGCCGCACCAGCAGCTCACCGGTCTTTTGCGTGAGCTCCGATCATCTCGAAGTTGGGCGCATTCAAGGCCGCCAGCTCGCGGCGGTCGTTCCGCAAGGTGGCGCCGCATTATTTATTCAGGGTCCTTCAGACACCGCCGCCGCAGTACAGCGCAGAATCGGCATGCAGGAAACCATGCCCCGCAACATCAAGCTCATCGCCATGAAGGGCCAATGGACCCAGGAGAGCGCCTACAATGCCGCCTGTTCCTGGCTGCGCTTGTCCACTTCCGATAAATTGCCGATTGATGCCGTGGTCGCGCAGAACGACGCGATGGCCCTCGGCGCCAGAAAAGCGCTTCTGGAACAATCCAACGTCGCTGTGCGCGATAGAGTCAAGAGCCTGCCGTTTCTCGGTTGCGATGGGCTGACCAACACCGGGAAGAAACAAGTCGCCAGCGGCGCTCTGGCGGCAACGGTCGTGATTCCGCCGAACACGATTCTCGCAGTCGAAATGGCGTTCAAAGCTTTGCAGGAAGGAGCCGCGCGTCCCTCCGAACTAGCCTTGACCCAACCAGTGTCTTTCCCCGCGCTCAATGACCTGTCCGCGAAGCGCTACGAAAATAAAGGCGTGCTAACTACCTAGGCCCCCGTCGCGACCGGTGCTCCACAACAGGACGATTGCGCATCAATTCGAGATTTTCAAGATCGTCGAGAGACGCACGCGAAGATCGTCAACGGCCTGAAAGAGCTCGCCGATTCCCTTCGTCTCCACGCCAACGTCAGTGGCTTGCACGTCGAGCGCTAAGTCCTTGGAGATCTGGGTGGCGCGCCGGACGCGTTCTTCGGCGAGCGTCGGTAGCACAGAGAAAGGATCGCCACCGGACTCATGGCTCAGCCCGAGCCATTTCTGCACCGCCCATGTCGTGCTGCGAATATGATCTACGGCGTTGCGAAATTCGTCGAGCACGCGTGAATCCAGGTCGCCGGATTTCACCAATTCTTCCAGTTGCTGCAATTCTGTCGTGGCCGCTTCCAGACGTTCGGTAATAGATAATGGAGATTCAGGGCGAGAAGCGTTCATTTTGAGGATCCCTCCGTTGGAGGGCTGGGTCCTAGCGAGAGTAAACCGTGCGAAAGGCGCGGCACAAGTGAAAGATTCAGGACCGCGCGCAGTTAAAGTGACGATGCCCCGAATTTAGCAACGGCTATACGCGGCGCTGCAGCCTGAATCAGGCAATTGCCTTAACCCAAGAAATCCACAGGTGATCAATTATTCACAGCGGATTAATGCTTGACACTTTGCAGCCCGTTCGGTAGTATCGGGGTTCGTCTGTAGTCCTTCCAGCTGGCCTGGATTGACCTGCTCTTTGACAATCGGATGATACATGCCAGAACCCGTTTGGTTACGGTTCGTGCGCCGGGTGTACCGGTGTACGTACCACATTTGAGATAACCGAGCGATTTAAACAGTTCGTTCCCATTCGTGGCATTTCGATGCGAATCGACAATGCACACGTCTGGAAACACCAGATTTCAAACGAGAGTTTGATCCTGGCTCAGAGCGAACGCTGGCGGCGTGCTTAACACATGCAAGTCGAACGCGCAGCATTCTGTAGCAATACAGGGTGTGGGCGCGTGGCGAACGGGTGCGTAACACGTGGATAACCTTCCTTCAGGTGGGGAATAACCCAGTGAAAATTGGGCTAATACCGCATAACATGACGATGCCACATGGTGTTGTCTTCAAAGCCGCAAGGCGCCAGAAGAGGGATCCGCGGCCGATTAGCTTGTTGGCGAGGTAATGGCTCACCAAGGCATTGATCGGTAGCCGGACTGAGAGGTTGGCCGGCCACACTGGAACTGAGACACGGTCCAGACTCCTACGGGAGGCAGCAGTGGGGAATCTTGCACAATGGACGAAAGTCTGATGCAGCAACGCCGCGTGGGGGATGAAGCTTTTCGGAGTGTAAACCCCTTTCGACCCGGAAGAATGCCCGCAAGGGCTTGACGGTACGGGTATAAGAAGCCCCGGCTAACTACGTGCCAGCAGCCGCGGTAATACGTAGGGGGCCAGCGTTGCTCGGAATTACTGGGCGTAAAGGGTCCGTAGGCGGTGTGGCAAGTCGGGAGTGAAATCTCTGGGCTTAACCCAGAGGCTGCTTCCGAAACTGCCATGCTAGAGTGTGAGAGAGGCGAGTGGAATTACGGGTGTAGCGGTGAAATGCGTAGATATCCGTAGGAACATCCGAGGCGAAGGCGGCTCGCTGGATCACAACTGACGCTGAGGGACGAAAGCTAGGGGAGCAAACAGGATTAGATACCCTGGTAGTCCTAGCCCTAAACCATCAGGACTTGGGGTGTGCCCTGTACGGGGCACGTCCCGTAGCTAACGCGTTAAGTCCTGCGCCTGGGGAGTACGGTCGCAAGGCTGAAACTCAAAGGAATTGACGGGGGCCCGCACAAGCGGTGGAACATGTGGTTCAATTCGACGCAACGCGAAGAACCTTACCTGGGCTTGAACCGCACAGGACCATCTTTGGAAACAGAGACTTCCCGCAAGGGACCTGTGTAGAGGTGCTGCATGGCTGTCGTCAGCTCGTGCCGTGAGGTGTTGGGTTAAGTCCCGCAACGAGCGCAACCCTTACTCATAGTTGCTACCCGCAAGGGAGAACTCTATGAGGACTGCTCCGGATAACGGAGAGGAAGGTGGGGATGAGGTCAAGTCAGCATGGCCTTTATGTCCAGGGCTACACACGTGTTACAATGCGCGCTACAGAGCGTTGCAAACCCGCGAGGGGGAGCTAATCGCACAAAAGCGCGCTCAGTTCGGATTGCAGTCTGCAACTCGACTGCATGAAGCCGGAATCGCTAGTAATGGCGCATCAGAACGGCGCCGTGAATACGTTCCCGGGCCTTGTACACACCGCCCGTCACATCACGAAAGTGGGCTGTACTAGAAATCGCCGAGCCAACCGCAAGGAGGCAGGCGCTCAAGGTATGACTCATGATTGGGGTGAAGTCGTAACAAGGTAGCCGTAGGAGAACCTGCGGCTGGATCACCTCCTTTCTAAAAGAAAAGGGAGTACGACCTGCTTCGGTAGCAGGTACGGCTCTCCACCGGTTCCTTAGTGAACCGGGTTCGGCTCTCAAAGCCCGACGGGTTCTGACAAGTACCATCCGATTAAGTCAAACGAGTTCGTTACAGACAAACGCAAGCCCCGGCTCGATGTGAATCGAGCCGGGGCTTTTTGTTTTTAAGCCGAAGTTTCTATGTGCTATTAGATCCGGTCTGGAGGTTTGAGCTAAAGCGCCCGCACGTGAGGGTCACGACTTTGTAGCGGCCGGTTCAGGTTCATCGAACCGGGCAGCCTTACTCCGCTTACGCCGCGGCAAGATGAAACAGGTCTGCTGTCTATTCGATGACGATTGAATACTTCGCTGTCTTCATCGGCCTCGCTTCTTTTTCAAATGGCCGCACGTATTCAAAATCCAGCTCCACGTTACCTGCAGCTACCGCTTCAAACGTCCAAACCTCTTCGCCGGGTGCGCCCACAGCATCGGAAGTCGCCGCGTGATAATCGTCGCTAATTTGCCGCAGAGTCGCAGGGTCCAGCGGCTTAGCCAGCCGCCAACCATATCCGGTGGTGTGGTTCGCATTCAGCGTGATCGAGAATTGCTTCCCGGCCAGGACGCGTATTTGTTCCACGCCCTCCGCCACGTCGAATCCCGTAGAGTTTGTCGGAATTGCGGCGGCCTGCGGAGCGGCGGCGGCCGTGATGCCCGCCACTGTGGCGCCCTGGAAGTTTCCCTGCGTGTCGAACTTAAACCCCAGCGTAGCGGTGCCGACCTCGGCGCAGGCGTGACAGCCGTCGCGCAATCTATACTGCACCAAGAATGTTTGGAATCCCCATCCGGTGGACGTCACCGTTGGCAGCTTGCTATCGAACCGATCACCGGGCCATACGCTAAGCTTGGGATATTGCTCAGCAAGCGCGGCGTAAACCGCATTCTTTTTCATCTCCGGGTCCACCGTAAATCTCTCATCGTCCACGTCAATCGGCGAAGGGCTCCCATTCACCAGCAGCACGCCCTCCATCTCGTTCGCACGAAACGCATATTCGATATAAGCCACGTCCACTCGTTCCACGTGCCGAAACGCGCGCAGGTAAACCACCCCCAGCGAGCTCGCCAAGCTCTCCGCAAACTCCAGCGCCTCACGCGACGCTCCGGCCGATTTCATCTCGTTCAAAAAGCATCGTTCAATGTGTGTGGAATCCATTTCGCCGCATTTCTGCCGGACGGCGGCCAGCGCGTCGGGCGATGGATTCCAAACGGCTGCGGCATTTACCGGCACCGCAGGATGCTGCGCGGGCGATGGCTTCACCGGCTCTTGCGCCGCGCACCAAGAAGCCACGGCGCACAGCGCCACTAGAAGAAACCCGCTCCGGATCATTTCGCCCTCGAGCAGAAAAATCTGCTGCTGCGCATCACCTTACGCGCAACTCACCCAAAAAGTGAAGAGCGATTTTCAGCCGCGCAGTATCACGCCGCGCCCCGTGGCGGGGCCCCCGCTCGTCACTCTGTTTCGCAAAAAAAATGGGGCGGGTTGCAGTCCCGCCCCACGTGATGCCCGATTGCGAATGTACCCGTGCGATGTCCTCTACTGCGCAGCCCCCGGCACCCACACCTGGTCCGAGCTGGAAATATCAATATCCCGCAGCTCGGTCTTGATGCGATACGAGCGCAGCTCGCCTTTCCCCTTCGTTGGCCGCTTGCTGTTCCAGCTAAGGAAATACTGGTTCTTCAGAATCGTGTCCAGTTGCTCCAGAAATGGCGCAAACGAAATCGGCGTCTGCAATCCCTGAAAAAAAGAGTACCCGCCGCTCTTGTCCGTAAGCTGCGCTAGGTTGCTCTGCCCGTAATTTACCCGGAACGAATTATGCCCCGCGCGGCCAACTCCCGAGCAGTACAGCGTATGAATAATCACGCCGGCTCTCTCCGCCGCCTGGTACGTGTTCTGAATGTCCGGGCTGAACGGGTCCCCGCGGAAGCGGTCAATTCCATCCGCGATCAGCAAAATTTCGCGCCGCACCCCCGGGGTTGCCGGCCATCCCTTGATCAAGCTCATGGTCGAAAGATAAATGCTGGAATAAGCGCCGAAATTTCCCAACGGCAGGCGCAAAGTCTTTGCCGCCGCTGCGTGATCGGTGGTGAACTGTGAAACCGGCTGCACTCCGCCGTTGCTTGCATAAAACACGCCCACGGCAGTGGTTCTTGGCTGGCCGTTGATAAACGTCTTGAGATCACTCAGTTGGTTGCCCAGATCAGTTGAGCAAGCTTCGTCAATCACGATCGCCAGTTGCAGTCCGGCCTTCTCGCCCTGCGCCGGAGTCCAGCCCGCCACCTCTTTCTTTTCCTTTCCTTCATAAACGCCGATGTCGTCCTTGCTGATCGCCGGCGGCGCTGTAAATTTTGGCCCCAGCACCGTCACCACCGTCGTTACTGGCGCACTTGCCGGCGCTTGGGCTTGCGGCGCCCCTGCCAATGCCAAAAATGCCGCCACCACCAGTGCACTTGCCAACACGTAGCTCGATTTGCGCATTACAATCTCCTCAGCTGGAGGGATTCCGCCCTGCTTCGCACTGATGTGGGATCAACAGGACGGCAGGAGTTCCACCAGATGCCGCAACTCTATTGAGCCGGCCACTGTCTGTCAAGCTCCGGACGAAATGTGCCCACTCACCCTCAATTGTTAGGATGCTTAGTAAACCAGCGTCAGATGCTTGCGCCGCTCCAGCCACTCTTCGTTGTTGAATATTGTTGGAGTTAGCTCGATCAGCCGCGGCAACATATTGAACACGGCCACCGGACCCCACTCCGCGCCCTTGCGCGTGCGGAATCCTTTGCGGTTTAGCTCCTCGGCCACTTTCACCAGCGAAATATCTTGAATGATCAATTCCATCATCGAAAGCAGAAATTCCATCTCCGTGGGATTCTGCTCCAAATGCTCGCAGTCTCCCGCCACCCGCAACCCGAACGGCGCGTCCTGTAAACTCGACGGCGCCTCCATCGGTGCCGCGGGAACCGCCGCCGCAGCCGCCGCTCGCTCCCACTCCACCGCCACCAGTTTCCACCCAGCCTGCTCGCGCTGCTTCACATACGTCGCGTCCAACGATCCCTGCAATGACTCTCGAATGTGCTCGCTCTCAGCCATGGCGCCTCCTTAAGATTTGCATCGCAGTTCCCGTCGCAGCAAATTCCCCAATCTCCACATCCGCCGCCGAAAACCTAACCTCACTCGTAGCGCAACGCCTCGATCGGATCCACCTTCGTCGCGCGCAGCGCCGGTAAAATGCACGCAGCAATCGTCACCACCGCCAGCAGCACGGAGACCGCTGCAAACGTCCACGGATCGGATGCATGCACTCCGAACAGCAATCCAGCCATCACCCGCGTCAACGAAAGCGCCGCAATCCACCCCAGCACCACTCCCGCGATCAACAGCCTCGCGCCCTGTGCCAGCACCATGCCCAACACATCGCGTTGTTGCGCGCCCAGCGCCATGCGAATGCCGAATTCGTGCGTGCGCTGCGTCACCGAATACGCCATCACTCCAAATATCCCCACGCAAGCCAGCACCAAAGCCAGTACCGCGAAGCAGCCGATCAGCAGGAAAGTGAATCGCGTGCTGGATACAGCGTGCGCGCCAATCTCCTCCATCGGTCTGATGTCCGTCACCGGCAGGTCCTTATCCAGCGCCGCAAATTCCGTCCGCACCGCCTGCACCAGCGGCGCCAGATTCGAATTGGACCGCAGCACGATCACCCGCGCGTCGCGAAAAGTAACTTGCCAATCGTTAACATAGAACGCAGGCTTCGCCTCGGGTCCTTCCGGCGAATCTTTCACGTCGCCCACCACGCCGATAATCTTCACGCCCTTCGTGCCAAACACATCCAGCATCTTTCCCACCGGATCCTCGCCAGGAAAGTACCGCCGCGCCAGCGCAGCATTGATCATCGCCACTTTCGGCGCCTTTTCATCGTCCGTCAGCGCAAACGATCGGCCACTCAGCACCGGCGTGCCGATCGTTTCGAAATATCCGGGCGTCGCGAAGTGATAGCGCGCCTCCGGCGAATCGTTGGGGCTCTCCGGCCGCCCTTCGATGTCAAAACTCGCATTCTCGTCGTAGCCGGTCCACGGAATATCAGACGAAACGCCCGCCAATTGCACCCCCGGCAGCGTCTTCAGCCGTTCCACCAGCGTCTTGTAAAAACGAATGCTCGCCGCATCGTCCGGATAGCGCTTGCTCGGCAGGTCCGTGCGCAATGTCAGCACATGCTCCGGCTGAAATCCCGCGCTCACGTGCTGCAGATTGATAAACGTGCGCATCAGCAATCCCGCGCCGGCCAGCAGCACAAGCGCCAGGCATGTTTCCGCGATCACCAGCGCATTCCGCAATCCGCCGCGCCCCGATGCCGGGGTCGTTCCGCGATCGCCATCCTTCAACGTCTGATTGACGTCTGTACGCAGCGTCGCCAGCGACGGTGCCAAGCCAAAAATCACAGATGTCAGCACGGTGATTAGCGCGGCGAACCCCAGCACCCGCGCATCCATGTGCACCGCTTGCAGCCGCGGCAATTGTTCCGGCCCCAGCGCGATCAGCGCATCCACGCCCCAAATCGCGAATACCAGTCCCAGCCCGCAGCCCAAAAATGCTAGCACCAAACTTTCCGTCAGCAGTTGCCGCAAAATCCGGAAATTCCCCGCGCCCAGCAGAGAACGCAACGCGAATTCCCGTTGCCGTGTGGTCGCTCGTGCCAGCGATAAATTCGCCACGTTTACGCAAGCGATCAACAGCAGAAATCCCACCGCACCGAGCAGCACGAAGAGCATCAACCGCGCCCGCCCCACGATTTCTTCCTTCAGCGGAATCACCGAAATCTGGTGCGCGTTATCCGGATGCTCCTTTGCCAGCTGCGCAGACACCGAATTCATCGCCGCCGCGGCCTGCGCAGCACTGACGCCCGGAGCCAGACGCGCCACCATATTCAAATAATGGCAACCGCGGTCGCACCCCGCCGCATCGTGCGGCAGCAATGCCAATGGCCACCACAGATCCACCGTCTCGCCATGCGCCGGCGTGTGAAAATCTCCTCCCACATGTTGTATTCCCGCGGGCATCACCCCGATCACCGTGAACGATTCGCCGGACAGCACCACGCCTTTCCCCACAATGGTCGGATCGCCATTGAACCGCGTGCGCCACAATCGTTCGCTCAACACCACCACGTGATTGTTTTTCTTATACTCTTCCGCCTCCTCGAAATCCCGCCCCAGAATCGGATGGAATCCCAGCACGCGGAAATATTCATGCGTCACAGCCATCCCTGAAAGATGTTCCGGCCGTTCGTTCGCCGTCAGGTCCAGATCGCGTTCAGCATAAAGCGCCGAACTGCCGAACACCTTGCTCCGTTCTCGATAATCATAAAAATCTGCGACCGCCATCGGGAAATGTGGCTGGGTGGGTAACACCGTGAAAACGCGGACCAACTCGCCAGGTTCGGGATACGGCAGCGGGCGCAGCAGCACTCCGCTCACCACGCTGAAGATCGCCGTATTCGCGCCGATTCCCAGCGCCAGCGTCAGTACCGCAATTGCCGTGAAGCCCGGGCTTCTCCGCAGCATTCGCAATGCGTATTCCAAGTCCTGCCACAGAGTCGCCAGAAGACACCTCCCCGGGAAATGTGCTCAAGAATTCTGCAATTTTCGGGCCGCCAACAATCGGAAGGAAATTCATGCAGGGCAATCACTTACACTGCAACCAAAACCGCCGCGACCCCGCAATTGCCCGCTTCTGGGATGCCCTTGTCGCTCAACCGGACAACATCTGAGCGCGCGAAGACGATCTCGCCCAACCGTCGAATCCTCGCCACATCTCCCGCACTCTGTCGTACTATGTCTCCGCCCAGTATCCTTGCAGTTCCCGGTCACATCCCAATTTCAAACTTCGCGGGGGAAATCATGAAGCTTAGGCAATCTGTCACAATTTTCGTCGGCGCTCTGGCTATGGCCTCAGCGGTGCGCGCCGATACCGTCATGCTGAAAAACGGAGACCGTCTCACCGGCACTGTAGAAGTCTCCGACGGTAAAGACGTCACCCTGAAAACCGACTTCGCCGGTGAAATCAAAATCCAATGGGCCGCGGTGCAGGAACTCAAAACCGACAAACCGATCTATGTCGTCACCCCAGACAAAAAAACCGTCAGCGGCACAGTCACGACCGACGGTTCGAACCTGATCGTCCACACTGCAAATAGCGGAACAGTTCCGGTACCGCTCGCTCAGGTAACCGTCGTCCGCTCCTCCGATGTGGAAACTGCCTACGAAAAGAGTCTGCACCCCAATCTGATCGAAGGATGGAAGGGTGGCGTGAATCTGGGCTTCGCGATCGCGCGCGGAAATAGCGAAACCACCAACCTGACGACCGGGTTCGCAGCGGACCGCAAGACTTTGACCGACGAGCTGACCCTCTACGAATCTTCCTTGTATACGAGCAACGATCAGCCGGGCGGCGGCGTCACCGCCGATTCTGTTCTCGCCGGCGCGAAGTACGACCACAATATCAGCAAGCGTTTATTCGTGTTTGTCAGCGCGGATTACAACACCGACGAACTGCAGGATCTGAATTTGCGTCAGATCTATAGCGGCGGCTTGGGCGTGCATTTGATCAACACTCCCACCACCACGTTCGATGTGCTGGCAGGCGCGAACTACACGCGTGAAACCTACGGTGGTGGCGCCGACTACGTGTCTCGAAACCTCGCGGGCATTACGGTCGGTGAGGACTTCATGCACAAATTCGGAAAATCAACCACGGTCACCGAAGTCTTCTATTTCTACCCCGACTTGAGCAACACCGGCGAATATCGCTTCGCGCTCGATGCGGCATCCGTGACCAAGATCAACAAATGGCTGGGATGGCAGATGACGCTCAGCGATCGTTACGTCACCAATCCGCCCATCGCCGGTACAAAATCCAACGACATTATCTTTTCGACTGGCATCAACGTCAGCTTCGCGCACTGATCGCGCGTTGCCATTCTTCTCTCGCGAAGAAGCTGTATCGGCAGCGCGGGCGATCTAAACCAAAAGAGCCGCTCCGGAAAAATCCGGGGCGGCTCTCTATTTTTCAAATCTGCGTTCCGAAATTTATTTCTGCAGTCTGGCAGGCCTGCGCTCCAACCTATTCTTCGAGTATCGCTCGGTAAACCCCGCCGCCCAGCGCTCCTCCAATCAATGGCGCCACCCAGAAGAGCCATAGCTGTTTCACCGCCCAGCCGCCCACGAAGATTGCCGGTCCGGTGCTGCGCGCCGGATTCACTGAAAGATTCGTCACTGGAATTCCCACCAGATGGATCCCTGTCAAGCACAACCCAATGGCAATCGCCGCGAATCCCGAAAATGCCCGGCGATCCGTGGCACCCATCACCACCAGCAAAAATACAAAAGTCAGCACAATCTCCGTAACCAGGCAAGCCGTGAGCGAGTACCCACCCGGCGAATGTTCCGCATATCCGTTGGAAGCAAATCCGCCCGCGAGCGAGAATCCCTCCTTCCCTGACGCGATCACATACAGCACTCCCGCCGCGGCAATTGCTCCCACCACTTGCGCCACAATGTAGGGAATCAAATCCGAGGCTGGAAACCTCTTGCCCACAACCAGACCAAACGAAATAGCCGGGTTCAGATGGGCGCCCGAAATATGACCGAGCGCGTGAACCATCACCACCACTGTTAGGCCGAACGCCAGAGCAACTCCCAGAAACCCGATACCCAGCCCCGGAAACGCCGCCGAAATTACCGCGCTTCCGCATCCTCCCAGAACTAGCCAGAATGTCCCGAAGAATTCTGCAGCCGCACGTTTTCCCAGTGGCACTGCCATTGCACACCTCCTCAACTACAAATCTTGCGAGCTTGTGTGCCACAGGTTCGCGCGGACGATGCTTCCAGGTCCATTGGCAAAACTGACAGGACTAAGTGCCTGGTTGCGTGGCTTTGGATCTGATTCCGGACACGAAGGCAGACGCCTCTGCGCTGCTCAGTTACCCGAGGCCTTCGGTAAATTCCAGTGCTGCCACACGCTCACCAGACGCAGCAAAAAACAAAAAGTACCGCCCAGCACCGCCGCTTGCGTCGCGGATAGCCGCAGTTTTCTGCCGATGATCAGCAACGCTGACCCCGCCAGCGCCGCCGTCGCGTATACTTCTGCGCGCAACACCAGTGGCACTCGCGCCAGCAAAATATCGCGCAAGGTCCCTCCTCCAACCGCCGTCATTCCGCCCAGTAATATCGCGATGAATGGATGGATGTTGAAATCCAGCGCCTTCTCCGTCCCCGCCACCGCAAAAAGCGCCAATGCCGCCGCATCCAGCACCACCATCGCCGGCCCCGGAATTGCCAGCACGTAACGATGCAGAAAAAACACAATCGCGCCACCGGCGAAAGCCATCGCTGCATAGCGCCAGTCGCGCAACGATGCCGGCGGCGTCGCGCCGATCAGCAGATCACGAATAATTCCGCCCGCCAGCGCCGTCGCAAACGCCAGGACCATCACCCCCAGCAAATCCAGGTTGCCCGCAGTCGCAGCCGTCGCACCTTCGATCGCAAACAGCAGCGTCCCGGCCATATCCACCGCGAACAGCAGCTTGTCGTCGCCTTTGTTCATCCACTCTCACGCCTGCATGCGTACCCTCGAATTGCGCGGCCAAATTATCACGAATCGCACATCCCCGCAGCCTTCGGCCCCAGCTCCCCGCCCTCGCGAAACTGCCGCCCCGCCGGGCTTCCGGCGCACTGGCCCCTTTCGGGTCACCCCGTCGGGTTATCAGTTGCGAAGCATCATTCGCGGGCGCGCGTTGGCCGCAGGCGGGGGGCTATGCTATAAGTACGAGTCCGCTTATTCCGAGGAAATTGTGCCGTTTATAAATTTTCCCGCTCGCGAAATTAACTGCAAGCTTGTTTACTACGGCCCTGGCCTTGGCGGCAAGACCGCCAACTTGCAGTGGATCTACGAGCACACCGGAGCGAATCAAAAGGGAAAGATGGTTTCGCTCGCCACCGAAACCGATCGCACTCTTTTCTTCGATTTTCTTCCGCTCGATCTCGGCACCGTGCGCGGCTTTCGCACCCGCTTTCATCTCTACACCGTTCCCGGCCAGGTTTTCTACGAAGCCAGCCGCCGCCTGATCCTGAAAGGCGCGGATGGAGTAGTCTTCGTCGCAGATTCGCAGGAAGAGCGTCTCGACGCCAACCTCGAAACGCTCGACAATTTGCGCGAACATCTGAAAGATCACAACCTGGATTTCACAACGATCCCCTACGTCCTGCAACTCAACAAGCGCGACCTCCCCAATATCCTCCCCGTCGCCGATTTACAGAAACATCTCCTCGTGAAGAATCCGAGCCCACTCTCGAAGCCGTAGCCGTAACGGGCCAAGGCGTCTTCGACACCCTGAAAGAAGTAGCCAAACTAGTCCTCGCCGAATTAAAAAAGAACGCGTAAGGGAAATGTCGACAACTCCGAATTCGTGAAGCGTGGTTCGCGCTACTTGAGTTAAATATGAAACGTCACTTCGATGACTTGCCGGACGGCGGCCGGTTTTCCGTCGGGTCCTACCGCAGGATTGAACTTCCAGGATTTCACGGCTTCGATCGCCTTGGTTCAGTCAGACCATCGGGCAACGTTTTTTGCACGACGATGTCGTCAGCTCGCCCGTTCACGCCCACGACCACGGATAGTATTACGGTCCCCTTCACACGATTTTTTACCGCGCTCGGCAGTCGTATGCGGCCTGCGGACAATGATCGCACTTCGGGTAGCTGTACCCATTTTTTCCTGGTGCCGGGATGCCCGGAAG
Source organism: uncultured Acidobacteriota bacterium (assembly GCA_963754275.1). Taxonomy (GTDB): domain Bacteria; phylum Acidobacteriota; class Terriglobia; order Acidiferrales; family UBA7541; genus Palsa-295. Next base: position 151,531 of record CAVWFO010000029.1, on the reverse strand, counting down.
TCGGTCCTGGCTTTGGATATTCGACGATTTGTTCATCAGTTTTCGCATCTCGTCCGAGATTGACGAGGCAGTCTTGGCGCTGTTGACCGATTTCCCGGACCTTACACTGTAGCAATCCATTTCAATGCCGAGACGATCACCCGTTACCGTAATCGTCCCGAAAACAAACGACCCCACTCCGAGACTCACCTGCAACCCAGAGAGCAATGTCAACATCCTTGATGCTCAACGGACTCAAGCCTTTATTCGTCATGCTTTCCATGATGCGCCCACGTTCTGCGACGATAACCCCACGCTCGATTTAGCTCAAAGCCACGCTGAATTTTTCCGCAGGCTACGGCCCAATTCTGTATCTCTGTAACCAGGCCCGACGAAATCGAGAACAGTGACGGATTTTGTTTGCCTTGGCGATAGCCCCGCGCCATCTTCGCAACTGAGTGGCTGCAATGTCCGGGAGTTGAGCGCGAGAACCGTCGCAGATTGCGAGCACGATGCAAATGCAAACAATGATGCGCGAATATCTCAATGGCTCAAATGCTACGCGTGCGCCACGCCGCCGCGAAACGCAGCGACCGCCTTGCCTTCATCCGTAAACGTGGGAATAGACTGTATCAATCGTGTCAACTCCAAAACTTCGCGCACATGCCCGGTCGGATTCAGCAGTTTCAATCCGCCGCCCTGCCGCTCCAGCGTCACAAACGAACGCACCAGCGTGCTGATCCCCGAGCTATCCATCTGCGATACGGCTACCAAATTAACGACCACCTCTGACGGCCCCGCTTCCGCAAACTTGCGCAGTTCAGCGCTCAGCGTATCGTTGCTCGTGCCGATAATCAGCCGCCCCACCAAATCCAAAATGATTACGTTACCGGATTTTCGCGTCGAAATTTGCAGGCCCATGTTCGCCTCCCAGGCCGCGCTCGCGACCCTGCTCTTTTTCCAGCCTCAACCAGGCGGAGGGTCCGCCCGTCGTCAAGCGCCAGCTCACATCAACCACGCAGCACTGCGCCCCGCGGCTAAGTGGCCGCATTATAACCCTTTCGCTAGCCGCGAAAGCAAGTTCCGCGCACCGTGTTAGGCAAAAATGCTCGTATCGTAGCCGTACAAGCTCTGTGGCTCGTGGCTTTACGGTCCGTGTGAGAACCATTCAATAGCTCCGAGGCCACAATCTCATCGAACTGAAGTTTTGATTCTGTAGCGGCCGGTCCCACTTCTTGGGACCGGGCAGCTGTTGCCTTCGGTTTTCCGTTGCCAGAGATAACGCCGCCGTCCCGCAGACTCTTTATGCCTTTGATTTTGTAGTCGTAGCGGCGCGGACCAGTGCCCCATCAGTGACGAGCGCCCCCGATAATCTCACGGACACCCATATCCCTATGAATCCAAACCTATTACGAGAACCCCACAAATAAAAACGGGAGGCAGATGCCAGGTGGCATCCACCTCCCGGGGTGGGTGGGGTGTTGCTAGAGCGTCGCAGAACTGGCTTGCGTGTGGAGAGCCTGACGCCCTGGCAATCCAGCGTTTCCGCCGGAATCCACTGTTGTACGATTCCTTATCATGCCCGGAGAAACGGTGTCAACTCCAATTGGCATCTCACCGCAGCCCATCCGCGATTCTAGCGATCCGCCGCGCGATCATCGGTAGCGCTGGCGCCTACGTGCGCCCTTACATACATAGCGCACCATCCTCACGATAGGGTTAGCCCGGATGCACCTTTGTCGGCTGCCGATCCAGCGTTTCTCGTACCCTACGCGCCAGCTCTCGCGGCACGTATGGCTTCTGCAGCACAGTCAGCCCCAGTTCCTGCGCGCTATGCAGCAGTTCCATTTCGGGACTGTACCCCGTCGCAAAAATCACCGGAACATCCTGCTTCTCCGCGCATATTCGCGCGTAAGCTTCCGGACCGTTCATCTTCGGCAGCACCACATCCAGTAACAGCAAATCAATGCGCTCACGGTTCTCCCGAAACACGCGCACCGCTTCTTCGCCGTCGCTCGCCAGCAGGATGTCGTAGCCCAAATTCAAGAGAGTCTCCCGTGCCAACTCGCGCAGCCCTTCGTGGTCTTCCGCGATCAGAATCGTTTCCGCTCCGCCGCGCACCGGCCGGAGATCCTCATCGTTTACGGGAGTCTTTTCCGCGGTCGGCGTTACCGGCAGATAGATCCGAAAGGTTGTGCCGACGTTCACCTCGCTGTACACCTGCAGAAACCCGTCATGCTGGCTCACAATCCCATACACCGTGGCCAGTCCCAGCCCGGTCCCTTTGCCCGTTTCTTTCGTAGTGAAAAAAGGCTCGAAGATGCGATCCAGAGTCGCCGCATCCATCCCCGTGCCGGTGTCCGTCACCGCCAGCATGGTGTAATGCCCGGGGCGCGCGAAAGTATGTAACGCGCAATATTTTTCATCGAACACGCTGTCGCCTGTTTCGATCGTCAGGCAACCGCCCCCTGGCATTGCGTCCCGCGCATTGATGCACAGGTTCATGATCACCTGATCCACCTGCGTGGGATCTGCGCGCACCAGCGTCAGATTCGCGGCCAGGTTCGTTTTAATTTCAATATTGCTGCCGATTACTTTCTCCAGCAGGCTCAGCGTCTCCGTAACGTTCTGGTTCATATCCATGTTGCGCGGCTCCAGGATCTGCCGCCGCGCAAATGCCAGCAATTGCTTGGTCAACGCCGCCGCGCGCACCGCCTGGTGCCGGATCTTTTCAAAATGCCGGTGCAAACGCGTTTCCGCGCCCGTTTCGTCCAGCCCAATCTCCGCCCAGCCCAGAATCGCTCCGATCATGTTATTGAAGTCGTGCGCGATTCCTCCGGCCAGCTGACCGATGGCTTCAAATTTCTGTCCTTGCCGTAGCTGCTTCTCCAGTGCGATCCGTTCGGTCACGTCCTCGACGATCACCTCGATGCAATCCGTGTTGCGACGAATGTCTCGGGATCGTCGCCCGATCAACCGCACGCTGATGGTCTTGCCATTCTTGCGTTTCCATTCCACCGTGGCGTCGCCGCGGTCGTGCTCGCGATAGCGGTTCGCCACCGCGTCGCGCGCAGCCGAATCGCAGTACAGGCGCAGCGTATTATCAATATCCAGAAACTCCTCGATGGACTCGTAGCCCAGCATTTGCACCAGTGCCGGATTGGCGTCCAGCAGGTCCCCATCCAGCGTCACCCAGTAAATCCCGTACGTCGCGTTATCCACCAGGCTGCGATAGCGCGCCTCGCTTTCCCGCAGCGCTTCTTCCGCGTGTTTGCGCTCCGTGATGTCCAATATGCTGCCGCGAATCAGTTTGTGCGCCGGCGAAGGCAGTCGCACCACGTGCACCTCGCAGGGAATTTCTTCTCCCTGCGAATTCCGGTGCGTCCAGCCGAAATAGGGTGTCGCCCCGGTCGCTCGGTCCGCCCATTCGCGCGCTGCCAGCGCCGAATGCCGCCCGTCCGGCTGAAATGGCGGGCTCAATTCCCCGGGCCCACAACGCATCAATTCTTCCCGCGTTAATCGAAACAGCCGCAATGCGTTCTCGTTACAATCGCTGAACGTTCCGCTATCCATATCCAGCACCACAATCGCGTCCGGCGCATTTTCCACCAGCAGGCGAAAGCGTGCTTCGCCGTCGCGTAGCGCAGCCGCCGTTTCCTTCTCCGCGTCACGCAGCAGTTTTCCTTCCTGCGCGCGCAAGATCGCCATCGGCAATCGCGCCAATTGCTGCTTCAGGACGTAATCCGCCATCCCGATCTGTATGCATTCCACGGCCTTCAAATCTCCCAGCGTGCCGGTAACCAGAATCAGCGGAATGTCCTGCCCGGACTTCACGATTTCAGAAAACGCATCCATCCCCGTCCATCCCGGCATGCGATAGTCGGAAAGAACCATGTCCACCGTTTGGCTGCGGATTTTTTCGGCGAACGCCGGCCGCGTAATCACTGTGTCAATCTCCACGTCCAGGCCCGACTTCCTTAATTCACGCACGGTCAGTTCCAGATCGGCCGGGTTGTCCTCGGCGATCAGAATCCTCAGCGGCCTTGCCGCGGCCTTGTCCCCGTTCGAGTGCGTGCCGGACATGAAATGTCTGACTCCTAAACGCTTTGGAACGCCGCCGCCGGTGGTTTGGTATTCACCAGCAGCCAATACATTCCCAGTTGCCGCACCACTTCCTGAAATTCCCCGAAATGCACCGGTTTCTGAATGTAGCTGTTCACGCCAAGCCGATAGCCCGTCGCCATGTCCGATTCTTCCTTCGACGACGTCAGCAAAATCACCGGTATCGCCATGGTCCGCGGCTCGCTCTTGATTTGTTTCAGCACTTGCAGCCCGTCTACCTTCGGCAGCTTCAGATCCAGCAGCACCAGAACAGGGCGCACTTCCTCATCGCGCTTGGAAAATTCGCCCCTGCAAAATAAATAATCCAGTGCTTCCGCGCCGTCCCGCACGTGCAACACGTGGTTGGCCACTTTGCTCTTTTTCAGAGCGTGCAGCGCCAGCTCCGCATCCGCCAGGTTGTCTTCCACCAGCAAGATCTCGACCGGTTCGCGCTCAAGCACGTTTTATCTCCGTGGTCCGGTCTTCCCCGGACGCTTCCGACCGCGGGCCCAGCGTGAAAAAAAATGTGGTTCCGGAATTCAACTGTGATTCCGCCCAGATTTCCCCGCCATGCCGCCGCACGATTCTCTGCACCGTGGCCAGCCCGATGCCCGTTCCTTCGAAGTCCTCCTGGCGATGCAGCCGCTGGAACACTCCGAACAGCTTATCGGCGTACTGCATGTCGAAGCCCACTCCGTTGTCGCGCACAAAAATCGTCGCTTGGCCGTCCGTCACTCGCGATCCCACCTCGATCACCGCGTTTGCTTGGTTCCGCGTGAACTTCACCGCATTCGACAGCAGATTGGTAAAAATTAATTTCAGCAGCCGCGCGTCGCAATTCAGTTCCGGCAGCGGTTCCACCCACCATTCGATATTTCGTTCTTTCGCTTCCGGCGGTAGCTCCGCTATCGCTTGTTTCACCAGTCCCGCGATTTGCGCCCTCTCCCGCCGCAATTCCAGCCGCCCGATTTTCGCCAGATTCAACAAGTCATCAATCAATTGGCCCATGTGCGTCGCGGCCGTCAGAATGCGATCCAGGTAGATAATTGCCTCTGGCGTCATTTTCGCGGAATGTTCCTCCTTCAGGATGCGCGCAAACCCGTCCACGTGCCGCAATGGCGCCCGCAGGTCGTGCGACACCGAGTAGCTGAACGACTCCAATTCGCGATTCACGCCACCCAGTTCGTCAACCCTTTGCGTCAATTCCAGATTCAGCGCTTGAATCTGTTTCTCGGCGGCCCTTCTCGCTGATATGTCCCGGTCGATTATGACGAAGCCGATCAATTCGTCGTCCGCAGCGCGCAAGCCGCTGGTCACCACCTCCGCCCAGAACTGCGATCCGTCTTTGCGCACTCGCCAGCCCTCACCTTCCACGTGCCCCGCGGCTGCCGCCTGCCGCAACTCATTCTGCAGATTGCCGCGTTCGATGTCTTCCTTCCGGTACAGGCGCGAAACGTGTTGTCCGATCATTTCATCCGCCGCATAACCCTTCAGGCGCTCGGCGCCGCTGTTCCAGCTGGTTACCAAGCCGTCCGCATCCAGGCTAATGATCGCGTAGTCCTTCACCGCGTCAATCAACAGCCGGAAGCGAATCTCGTTCAGGCGATTGCGCTCGTCGCTCTGCCGCCGTGCTTCTTCGGCATCTCTCTTCGCGCTGATGTCGCGATTGCTTTCCAGTATCCCGTCTGGGTTTCCTTGCGCGTCCCGGCGCAGCACCCAGCGGCTGGATACCGTCACCACCGTGCCGTCACGACGGCTGTGCCGCAATTCTCCTTCCCAGGATCCCCGCTCTTGCGTTTCCGCTTCGATTTCCTCCAACGCGTTCGGATACAAGGTGTGCAACAAGTCCTGCGGCGTCTTCCCCAGGATTTCCTCCACGCGCCAGCCGTACAGCTCTTCCGCGCCGTGATTCCAATACGTGATTTCGTCCCGCAGATTTCGCACAATGATTGCGTCGTGGGTCAGCTCCAGCAGCTCTGCCTGTTCGCGGAAACGGCTCTCGCTGATGCGCAAATCTATTTCCAATTCGCGCCGTTCGTGAATTTCGCTTTCCAGCGCCACATTCGCCCGCGCCCAATCGCTGAGGTTCGGCAGCTCCAGCGCCTGCGGCACCAGCCACGCCAGCAAAATTGCCGTCGCCACCGACGCTACCGCCGTTACCGCCTTCAACCCGCCCGCCAGCCAGTATTGCGCGTGCCACAGATTCCATACTTCCATCACGTGCGTCGCCCCGCACGCCACAATGAACGCGCCAAACAGTACGAACATCCAGCTGAACGGCACATCCCGCCGCTTGCGCACAAACCACAGCAGCGTGCAGGGAATCGTGAAATAAGCCAGGGCAATCAACGAATCGGAAACCACGTGCAGCCAAACCAATCTGGCATTCCACATGTAACAATAACCATGCGGCATGAATTCGCCCGCCCCGAACAACTGCCGAAAAAAATCCATAACGCCCTTTCCCCGTGCCGTGCATTTCCTCACCACACCACTCGCGAGATGGCACACACCCCGAAGTCTTAGTGAGCAATAGCGCGTTCACCAACGCGGAGTCCTACGAGGAATTTATCGGAAGATTCGCAGAAAACTTGAACCTTGCTCCAAAATGAAACGCCGCGCGGTTTTCTATAGGCTATAAACTTTGGCGGGGACGTCTTAGCGAATGAGGAAGTCTTTGTAGCTCGCGGTTTCAGTTCATCCTGAGAGCCTGCCTGTGACAGGCTCGAAGGACCTCGACATCAACGCAGAATGACCAAACCAGCTCCAACCTCTAAAGTATGAACTCCGCAGCCACAACGCAAGACTCGCGTCGCTGCGTCACTTTCCAGACTGCATCTGCTGTGGCGGATGGCTGACAAAATACTGCGTAATCCCAGCCGAAAGCTGCTGCAACCCCGCCGTCACGTTCTTATCCATCGCCTCAACGATCGCCGGCACAGTCTTCGCGGCCACCGGTTCGTCGTGCGTGTAGATCTGGCTCCATACCGTAGTCCGCGAGCTCGGGTCATACAGCTCCAGCTGCAGCGTAAAACGCGCCACCAATTCCGGCTGGTCCACGCCGTACATCGCGTACAGGTGCCCGCGCACCACATATTCTCCGCGCACATTGCTGGTCACTTTCGAAACCGAGCGGTACTGCCCCGAAGAACGCAGCATCGTCACCAGCATGTTCTGCACCATATCCGCCGGAGATTCCGCCCAACGGTCGTATTCGTATGTCCCCAGCTGCACCGGACCAGACCCGTACACCAGCCGGTCGTCGCGATACAGCTGCGAGGCCACGAGTCGCCCCACCAGCAGCGTCACTGGAATCTGCGCCGAGGCCGAATTTGCCGGAGCGGGATTCACGTCCAAAACGTAATACTTCACGGGGCGCGCCGCTCCGCAGCCGGCCATCACAATCGCCAGCATCAGGAGTCCGCTTATTTGCATGCGACGGCTCAACACTCTTCGCTCCTTCTCGCGTTCTTGCTTCGCGTCGTTGCCTGCGTGTTTCCGCAAACGAATTCTCCCGCGGCCCGCGCCAGCTACTTCGGTGGCGCCGACCCAGGCTGATGCGGCTTCGGATCGGCCGCGCGTATAATCGAATAAGGCCGCGTCTTGATGGACTCGGTAAACGAATTCAGGTTTTCCGTGGCGTGGCGCACGTTATCAATAATCTCATCCAGGTTTTCCTGATTGTCTTGCACCGTATCATTCAGTGTCGCCACGATGGAATTCACGTTCACCAGCGCCTTGCGCAGATCAATAATCGCCTGCCGGATGTCCGCGCGATTTTCCGTCAGCATTCCGTCCAGATGCGTCAGCGTCGCATCTGCCTGTTCCGAAGTCTTTTTGAAGCTCGCGATCACAGGTTTCAGGTCGGCCGTCGCGTCATTAATATGATTCAGCGTCGAGTGCACCAGCGGCCGGTCCTCTTGCAGCATGCCGCGCACGTTGCTCAGGCTCGCGGAGACATTGTCGCGGTTCTGGTCGTTCAACAGGTCGTTCACCCGCGCCAGGGTCACCTTCAACTCGACAACCCGCGAATTCAGATTCGTAAGCAACTCGTCCGCTTTCGGCGTGAGCTCGTTGATTTTGTCGGCGATATCGGAAAAACTGACTGGCTCTTTCGATTTCAATATCGCGTCGCGTTTCGCGAGTGGCGCCGCTGGTGTGCCGGCCAGAATCTCGAGGAAATTTTCTCCCAGGGGGCTCGTGCTGGTCACTACCACCGTGCTGTCCGTCTTCACCGGAATATTCGGCTTCGCAGTAAAATCCACTTTCATGCGCGCTGGATCATTGGGATCAACCTGCACCTTGCTGATGCGTCCGACTGGAGGCCCATTCAAGTAACGCACTTCCGCGCCCGGCCCCAATCCGCCGGCGTTTTTGAAGTACGCGTGGTACGGAGTGTCCGCTTTGTCCAGCGTGCCGGAGAGCGCAAACACCGTGGCTATGAGCAAGGCCGCCACTACCAACACAAATATTCCGACGTATGCTTGCTCGCGCTTCGATTCCATCCGTGTCCTCAACTGTTTCTGCGCCCTGAACCGCGCAGCTGCCCCTGGATTGCGGGGGAGTATATCACGAGCCCTTTACTTAGCCAGTCCCGGCCAGCGGGCTCTGGCCTGTTCTACTGACGCTGCGGCGGAACGTCCCCCGTCAGCATTTGCAAATAATCGATCTCACCCGTCAATTCCGGCTCCGGCACGCGGTCCAGAAACTGCCGCACTCTCGGCTGCAGGCTCTTCTGCATTTCCGCAACCGTGTCGTTCGCCACAATTACGCCCTTATCCAGCAAAATCATCCGGTCGGCAATCAAAAATGCGCTCGCCAGCTCGTGCGTCACCACCACGATCGTGATGCGAAACGCCTTCTTCAATTTCAATATCAGCTCGTCAATCCCCGCCGCAATAATCGGGTCCAGCCCCGCCGAAGGTTCGTCGAAAAACAAAATCTCCGGGTCCATCGCCAGCGCCCGCGCGATCGCCGCGCGCTTTTTCATCCCGCCGCTCAACTGCGCCGGCATGTAACTCTCAAATCCGGAAAGCCCCACTTGGTCCAGCTTCAATCGAACCATGATCTCGATAGTGGATTCGTCCAGATTGGTGTGTTCCTGCAAGGGAAGCGCCACATTCTCACCGACGGTCATGGACCCAAACAGCGCCCCGCCCTGGAATGACATCCCCATCTTCTTCAGTAACTCATCGCGCTCTTCATCCGAAATAGACGCGAAATCCTTGTTCTGAATCCAGATTTCACCGGAGCTCGGCGTTTCCAGTCCCACCAACGTGCGCAGCAGCGTGCTCTTGCCCGATCCCGAGCCGCCCAGAATCACCAAGGTCTCTCCGGCCGGCACTTCAAAACTGATGCCGTGCAAAATTTCGCGCTCGCCATATTTCACGCGTAGATTGCGCACCGAAATCGCCGAAGGAGGCGCGTTGGGCTTAGGTGTAGGCGCAGGGCTCATCAATAATTTACCGTGGTGACGTCACGTAGAAAATCGTCGTGAAAATCAGGTCCACCATAACCACCATAAAAATGGATTTCACCACTGCCGAAGTCGTCGAGCGCCCCACTTGTTCTGAACCGAGCCCCGTCAAGAAGCCTTCCTGGCAGCCCACCGCCGTGATCACCAGCCCGAACATCGCCGCCTTAATCAGCCCGGTGATGATGTCGCGCGACAGCAGCGCATCCAGCGTTGCTTGGATATAGGTTCCCCACGTAAATCCCGCGCTCGTTACGCCAAACATGCCGCCGCCCAGCACTCCCATGAAATCCGCCCAACACGTCAGGCACGGCACCATCAGCACCATCGCCAGAAATTTCGGCGCCACCAGAAATTGCACTGGCTCCAGCGCCATCGTCTCCATCGCGTCAATTTCTTCGTTCACCTTCATCGTGCCGATTTCCGCCGCGAACGCCGAGCCCGACCGCCCGATCACCACAATCGCCGTCATCAACGGCCCCAGCTCGCGCGTGATTGCAATCGCCACGCCGCTCGCCACAAAATGCAGCGCGCCCAATTTCCTCAGCTCGTACGCTGCGTTCACCGCCAGAATCGTCCCCACAAAAAACGAAATCAGCGACGTGATCGGCAGCGCTTCCACCCCGACGGACATCGCCTGATGCACCGCCCGGCCCATGTGGAATTTATGGCCCTTAAAAGGAAGGACGAACACGGCACGCAGCGCGCCGCCAACCAATCGCGCCAAGCCGCCTATGTAAGCCAGGCTGTCTATGGTGGCCGCGCCAATAGTTTCTGTGAATGGCATCAGTGAGTCGAGACGGGTGAAACCCTACAGTCAAATCCGCGCAAAGACCGCCCGATTTCCTATCTGGCGGGAGCGACGTTGGTGCTGCCGCCGCGCAATGCTTCTTCTTCGCTGTTATATACCTCAAAAACCTTGATCAGGCGAGTCAACTCGAGAACTTCGCGCGCCGTCCGGCTCAACCCGTACAACGCGAACGTGCTCTTCAGATCCCGCGAAACCTTCAAACCTTCCACCAGCGACGCAACTCCCGCGCTATCTATATATCTCACCCTCTCCAGGTTCACGATCACGCGCTGTGCTTTCTTATCCTTCAGCAGATCCAACAGCACTTTCCGCACTTGTGGCGAATTATAAAGAGTGATGTCGCCAACCACATCCACAATCGTGGCTGTTCCAGATTGGCGCGTTGAGATGTCCATCAGGATTTGCCCCCCGGGGGCGATAGAGTGTTTTGCCAGAGATTCCCGCCAGATGCAATCACTTTTCCGTTGTAGGCGCCGGGGAGGAGCCGTCTGCAGAAAACACAACGCGAATCGCACTATACAGCAAAACCACGCATACCAACCTGCCAATTTCTGTCATTTCGAGTGATACAGGGTGAGAACTCGGTGATCTTGGGACGTGTACCTCGCCACTAGCCACTAATCACTTGCCACTGCCTTTTCCCAAGCTGATTGACGCCGTTGCCGAACCCGCCTTACCTCCGGTTTTCCAGCGGCACATATCCGCGCAAATCCGCCCCCAAATAAACCTGCCGCGGCCGCGAAATCTTCTGCTCCGGATCCAACAGCATCTCTTCCCACTGCGCAATCCACCCCGCCGTCCGCGGAATCGCAAACAGCACTGGAAACATCGTCGTCGGGAATCCCATGGACTGGTAAATCAACCCAGTATAGAAGTCCACATTCGGGTACAGCTTGCGCTTCACAAAATATTCATCCTCGAGAGCAATGCGCTCACACTCCAGCGCAATCTCGATCAGCGGATTCTTCCCCATCACATCAAAAACTTCATAAGCGATGTGCTTCACAATGCGCGCCCGCGGATCGTAATTCTTGTAGACGCGATGCCCAAATCCCATCAGCAATTTCTCTCCCGCCTTCACGCTCTTGATGTACGCGGGAATATTATTGATGGACCCGATCTCCAGCAGCATCCGCAGCACCGCTTCGTTCGCTCCGCCATGCAATGGTCCGTAAAGCGCCGCGGTCGCCGCCGCCGTCGCCGAATAGGGATCCACGTGCGAGCTGCCCACCACGCGCATCGCCGTCGAAGAACAATTCTGCTCGTGGTCCGCGTGCAAAATAAACAGAATATCCAACGCGCGCTCCAGCGTCGGGTTCGGACGGTATTTCAACTCCGTCGTTCGAAACAGCATGTTCAGAAAATTTCCGCAGTAGCTCAGATCGTTGTCCGGATAAGCAAACGGCATCCCCAGCGTGTGCCGGTATGCGAACGCCGCCAAAGTCGGCATCTTCCCGATGAGCCGGTACGTCTGCTTGCGACGCGAATCCGGATTGAAAATATCCTTCGCATCCGGATAAAACGTCGAAAGCGCCGCCACCGTCGAAATCAGCATCCCCATCGGGTGCGCGTCGTAATGAAAACCATCAATAAATTTTTTAATGCTCTCGTGAATGAAGGTGTGATGCGTGATGTTGTAAGACCAATTCGCCAGCTGCGATTTTGTGGGCAGTTCGCCGTACAGAATCAGGTAGGCCGTCTCGATGAATGTGCTTTTTTCCGCCAGTTCTTCGATCGAATATCCGCGATACCGCAAAATCCCCTTGTCGCCGTCAATATATGTGATCTTGCTCGAGCAAGAAGCCGTGTTCGTGAACGCCGGATCGTATCCCATCATCCCAAAATCGCCGTCGTGCACTTTCATCGGGCGCAGGTCCAGCGCTTTGATCGTCTCGTGCGTGATGGGAAGTTCAAACTGCCGGCCCGTGCGGTTGTCGGTGACGCTCAAGGTGTCGCGGCGCGTTTCCGCCGCAGCCTCATTGCTGACAACCGATCCTGGTTTGGTCGGATTCATCACCGGACCCTTTCGAGGCGCAAATGTCTCTCGGCGCGGTTCGCTTGCAGCTTAGAATGTACACCAAATTCCCCCGCCCGCGGAATCGCTTTCACTCCGTAAATACAAATAAACAACGCTCCGCACAATACGCCACCGTACGGTGGCCTCCCGCCAGTGCAGTCGGCGCCTAGCCGCTGAACCTGGTAGCGTCGGCGTCCCGCCGGCTGTGTTGCCGCAACAATTGCCTTGAATTTGTAGCGGCCGGTTCATCGAACCGGGCAGCCTTTAGTTTCGGTCGTATCGTGCGGTACAAACCGCATGCCATTCGCCTAACTCGCATTCAAATCACCGCGAGAGGGTGCCCCATCCTTCGCTCCTATGGTTCACGCGAAAGGTGAGGGTCTAGACGCAGCACTTCCGACACAAACGACAGCTCACTCCCGCGCGCGGCTCTCCTTCCGCGCCCTCATTGCCTCCGCCGTTAGGCGATGCCGGTATTCAAACACGCGCGCCAATTTCCGCCGCACCAACCACCCGCCCAGAAAATTTCCCAAAATCCCAAACGGCAACTCGTACTCAATCCGATCCTCCAACCTGCAAACCTGCGGCCCCTCAGGAATAAACAAATGTGTATGTTCCCACCGGCGAAACGGCCCCGAAGTCTGTACGTCCCGGAACTGCCGCCCTTCAACATAACCGCTATGCTCAAACGTCCAACGCAAACGCAGCGGCCCCGTGTAAACCCACATCGCCCCGCGATCGCCATCGCGTATTCCTGGCGCGCGTTCGATCATTTCCACGCGCTCCCACGGCGGCGTCAGCCGTTCCAGCGCCCCAGGTTCCGCGTGCCACCGAAAAAGCTCCTCTGCGGACGCCTCCATCCTCGAAGCCGCGACAAACAAATTCGCCGGCGCCATCTTTTCTCACACACTCCTTCCCGCGCCGCCAGCGCACGGTCTTCTTCCAGGCACGCAAGGAAGCAAATCGTGCCACAAGCAGGGAGCGCAGCGCTACAGGGAAGCCCGCACACTGCGGGTGTGCTTCAACGCCAGCGGATCTTGCGAGGAATCTTTCGGCGCGCTACTTAACGCGTCGTCGTTTTCTGTTCCAATGCATCGGGTGGCGTCGGATGCCGCACCGTCAAGTCCGCCGGACTCGCCAATTCCGTGCGGTTTCTCCCGCGCTCTTTCGCGCGGTACAGCGCCGCATCCGCGAGCTGCAAAATCTCCTGCGCGTCCAGTGGCGTTTTATCAATGCTCGCAGTCACCCCGAAGCTCGCCGTCACCGCAATCGACATCGAGTTCGTTATCATCGGCTTCACTTCAATCGCCCGCCGGATTCTCTCCGCCAGCCCCAGTGTGCCCATCGCGTCCGAAGAAGGAACTACGATCAGAAATTCCTCACCGCCATAACGCCCCACCGAATCGTACGGCCGCACGCAAGCCATCATGCGCTGGGCCGCCTCGCGCAACACGTCGTCGCCGGCCAGATGCCCGTACGTGTCGTTCACGTATTTAAAGTGGTCCAGATCCATCAGCACAACTCCGAACGACCCGCCCTCGCGTGCCTGCCGCGATCGTTCCCGCCGCAGGGTATCCAGAATTACTCCGCGGTTCACCACTCCCGTCAGGTTGTCGTGCGTCGCCCGGTACAGCAGTTCTTCTCCCGCCGCGATTAATTGGTCCTGCAGATCCAGAATCCGTTGCCCCACGTGCAGTCGCGCCCGCAGCTCCTGCGCATCAAAAGGCTTCGTTAAATAATCATCCGCGCCAGATTCCAGCCCCTGCAACAAATCTTCCTTCTGCGTTCGCGCCGTCAAAAGCAGCACGTAAACGTACTTCCGATCCGCCGTTTCGCGCAGCTTCTGGCACACCTGCACGCCTTCCATCCCCGGCATCATCCAATCCAGTATCGCTAGCCGTGGCGCGTCCAGCCGCTCCAGCATTTGCAGCGCTTCTGTTCCGGTGGTCGCGATGGAAACTTCAAATCCCCACTTCACCAGAAATAATTCCAGCAAACGCCGCGAGACCGGATCGTCCTCGGCAATCAATATTCTTTTGCGAACGTTTTTCGTCTCGCTCATGGTGCGTCCTCGCGATTTTGGTTACGCATGGCCAGCGCCGATTCTTCCCGCACCAGCCCGAACGTTACCGTGAAATGAAATGTGCTGCCGTGGCCCCATTCGCTTTCCACCCACAGCTTTCCTTCCATCAGCGCCACCAGCCGCGTGGTGATGGCGAGTCCCAATCCCGTCCCGCCGTATTTGCGCGTCGTCGAACTGTCCGCTTGCGTGAACGCCTCGAAAATCATTGCCTGCTTATCCTTCGGAATTCCGATGCCGCTGTCCTTCACCCGAAAATGCAGCACCACCCGCTCCTTGCTCTGCTCTTGGCTTTCCACCCGCACTGTTACCTCGCCCTGCTCCGTGAACTTGATCGCATTCCCCACCAGGTTCACCAGCACCTGCCGCAGCCGCGTCGCATCTCCTAGCACGCGTTCCGGCACTTCCGGGCTGATTCGCCAGCGCAACTCGATGCCTTTCTGCTGCGCGCGGAATCGCATCACCTGCAGCGTCTCCGCCAGGCTCTGTGCCAGCGCAAACTCGTGCTCCACCAACTCCACTTTTCCCGCTTCCACTTTCGAAAAATCCAGAATGTCGCTCAGCAGCCGCAACAGCGAGTCTGCGGAACTCTTCACCATCTCCAGGTATTCGCGCTGTTCGGAATTGATCTCCGTATCCAGAATCAATTCCGTCATCCCCAGAATTCCGTTCATTGGAGTGCGAAATTCATGGCTGATATTGGCCAGAAATTCGCTCTTCGCCTGGCTCGCCGCCTCCGCCGACTCTTTCGCGCGCCGCAGTTCGTCTTCATTCTCTTTCCGCACGGTGATGTCGCGCGCGGTCATGCACACCGTCTTGACCACCTGTCCGGGCTGCTGGATCGGGCTCACGCGTCCCAGAAACCAGCGCACCTCGCTCCCGAACGGCAGCGAGTATTCAATACTTTCGCCGCGTCCCGTCGTGATTACCCGCCGCACGGTCTCAATGAATGGCCGCGCGATCTCTTCTCCGAAGATCCGCGCGATGTTCGCGCCCAGAAATTCGCTTCTCGGCCGCGCCAGTGCCGTCTCATTCGTTGTCCACACATTGCGAAAGATTCCCGCGTTGTCGAATTCAAAAACGATCTCGTCAATCGCGCCCACCACCGCCAGCAGCCGCGCTTCGCTCTCCCGCAGCCCTTGCTCGCTGTTTTCCCGTTCGGTGGTCAGCGCCCCCAGGCACAAGCCGGTCAATGAAACAATAAACATCAGGAATTGCAGCATCCCCAGGCGATGCAAGTCCTCTGGAAAAATTTTCAGCATGGTCATGGCGCCCAGATCCAACCCCAGCACCACGCTCGTCGCCCCGCCCATCCCGTGCCGCACCGCTACCCAGATCGTGGGCACGAACAGCAGGTAAAATAGCTCGTGGCTTTGGGCCAGGTTCGATGCAAAAACAATTACCAGCGCCAGAATCACGCTCCCGGCCTGCGCCGCTGATTCCAGTGCACCGCCTCGTCCTGTGACGCGCCTTAGTGCCGCTGGAGTTTTCGCTCGGCCGGCGCTTTCCCCCCGTGCATACCGTTCCCCGCGCGCGCGCAGCCACGGCATTACGTGAACCAGTAGAAAAGGCGTGACGCACAACAGCGCCACCGAATCTCCGATAAACCAGTTCAAACTTGCTTTTATGTAGTCGCTCCGGCGGATCAACTGGCTCCACAAAAGCGACAGCGCTCCCAGCGGAGCCACGCAAATCGCCACACCCAACGCCACCGCCGCGTAACGGAATACATCGCTCAAACGCTCGAACGGCGATTCCGCTCGCAGCACCCGGCGCAGCACGTACGCGGCCCCGGAGTACGCTCCTACGACCACAAAATTGATAATCCAGAAACTCCCGGCGTTCGGTGATTGGTGGTAATTCACGATGCCGGCGATTACCCCGGCCAGCAGCATTAATGGCGCGTACCCCAGGCCCATTCCCACCAGCATCCCTAGCGCCAGCCCGACCGGGGGATACCATGCGCTGATCCCCGACCACATCTGGAAAAAAACGGTCATGCGATCCAGCAGCACATACACCAGCACAAAGACAATACCCGACCCGATGCGCCAAGGATTCCATCGCACCGTGCCAATCGTAAGAGATTCGTCGCGCCGCACAAGTTTCCCCCAGGCAGTGCGTCCGTCTCGCAAAATCCTCCCGTGCGGTTTCGACTCCGGACTCAAGCTCACTCCTCTTGTGGTCGCAAGACGTTGCTCGCCACGTCAGGCGTGACGATGGCTTCAGCAACCCGGATGGATTTCAGCACCCAGGCGATATTCGCGCTACGTCCGCTGAGTATCAGCACGCCCCGCGCTCAACCATTTCTGCCTGTCTCCAGCACACTTGCAGATATCGAGCGCGGCATCACCGGCGTTTCGCGCAGGATTGCGTCGGAAGGTTCGCCGCCAGTTTCAACGAATCGGACGAACTGAGAATCTTTCTCCCAACGCGCGTTCCGAAGGCATCGGCACAGACCGCGCATCGGAAATTGCGGCCGCCGCTTCGCATGGGCGCTCCACCGCCGGCGCGGGCATCGGTATCTGCGCGCCTTCCGCCTCTTTCAAGAACGTCAAGCCCAGCTCTCCGCCGTGCCAGTCAATCGAAATCACATCGCCCAACGACACCTGCTCCGTCGCCAGCAAACTCGCCAGCGGATACACCACATAACGCTCGATCGCGCGCTTCAGATGCCGCGCGCCGTATTTCATGTCCGTGCCTTCCTTCAACAGAAATTCTCGCGCCGGCAGCGTCACGCGAAAAAGAAAGCGCCCCTTTGCTGTTTCCAGCACGCGCTGTTGCACCATCCCCAGTTCAATCTCCAGAATTTGTTCCAGTTGTTCCGCGCGCAAAGGACGGAACACCACCGTCTTGTCAATCCGGTTCATGAATTCCGGCGCGAACTTCCGCTGGGCCGCTTCCGAGGCCGTTTTCTCCACCTTCTCATCCAGACCCATCCTCGTCTCCGCCCGCTGCAGCGGCGCAAATCCCAATCCTCCGGTCATCAGCTCGGTAATTTCCACGCCGCCCAAGTTCGACGTCATGAAAATCATCGTCTGCGACAAATCCACTCGCCGGTTATCTCCCAGCGTTAACGTCGCTTTATCCAAAATCCCCAGCAGCAATTGCCACAGCGCATCGGACGCCTTCTCGATTTCGTCAAACAATAAAAAGCTGATTCGCAGCTTCTCGGTGTGGTACTGCGCCAGCGCTTCCTGCGTGATCAGCGGATGCGTTTCGCGGTGCCCCAAGTATCCAGGAGGCGAACCAATCAATTTCGCAATTTCGTGCGAGTGCTGGAATTCCGCGCAGTCCACCTTAATCACCGCCCGCGGATCTCCAAACAGCACCTCAGCCGTAGCCTCCACGACGCGCGTTTTCCCCGCGCCCGTCGGCCCCAAAAACAGCAAATTCCCGACCGGTCGCCCCGGCGAACTCAGCCCCGCGCGAAACACCTGATACAAATCCACCACCGACTGCACCGCTTCATCCTGGCCCACAATCTTCCGCCGCAACCCTGCTTCAAAGTCTCGCGACTCAACGCTCCGGCGTGCCGGATCTAACTGGCGTTCCACAGACGCGTTCATTTTGCTGACCCTCCAGCCGGCCTTCCGGCACTGCCCGACGGCGGGTCCCAGACCTCGAACCGTGCCAACATTAGACAAGCAGAACTGTGGCCAAAGTTCTAACCGCGAATCCCAACCAAATCTCCTGTAATCAATCGAATGACTGGCTCGTTCCCCATCCCTCGCCAAGCCGAAAGCGGAATTAACGTTTCAACCGGGACGCACCGTCCCGTTGTGACACGTTATTAATGCTCTGTTAAAAAATCCCCGTTCACCCCTCTACTCCTTGCTTCCGAGCCCCGCTTTCCCGTATCTTGTCAGCGTTCATCGAGAAATCACCCAAATGAAACGCATTCTGGTCATCGAAGACGACAAAGACATCGTAGAGTTGGTGCGCTACAACCTGGAAAAAGACGGTTACCAGGTCACCTCCAGCGGCGATGGTTCCACCGGCCTCGCGCAAATCCGCAAGGCTGCGCCCGATCTTCTTGTCCTCGATCTGATGTTGCCGAAGCTTTCCGGCCTGGAAATCTGCAAGGAAGTTCGCAAGGAAGTTACGCTGAACCGCATACCGATTCTGATTCTCACCGCCAAAGGCGAGGAAGCCGATCGCGTCGTAGGCCTGGAACTCGGCGCCGACGATTACGTCACCAAACCTTTCAGCCCCCGCGAACTCGTCGCCCGCGTCAAAGCCTTGCTTCGCCGCGCTGAGCCCGGAACTCCTTCGGAAAAGCCCGTGGAAATTGGCGCCCTCCGCATTGACCCCGCCGCTTACCGCGTCACCCGCACCGGCAAGCCCGTCCCCATGAGCACTCTCGAATTCCGCCTGCTCTATTTCCTCGCCGCCCGCCCCAATCGCGTCTTCACTCGCGACCAATTGCTCGATGCCGTGTGGGGCACCGAGCGTTTCGTCACCCCGCGCAGCGTGGACGTGTACGTCCGTCGCCTGCGCGAAAAAATCGAAACTGATCCGCAGCACCCCGTGTTCATGAAAACCATCCGTGGCGCTGGATACCTCTTCGAAACCCGTGCGAGCTAGACTTTTCTGGAAGCTCGGCCTTACCTATGCCGCCTTGCTTCTCGTCGTTTTACTTGCCGTGCAGCTTTATTCCGCCCGCGTCATACGCAGTCAGGCAATACGCTCCGCCAACGACCAGCTCGCCTCGCTTCTCGGCCTCACTCTCGCGAATCCGCCGCAATCCGACGACCCCGCAGAACTTCGCAATTGGACTAGCCGGGTCTCCCGCAACGGCGCGCGCGTAACCATCATTGATAGTACCGGCCGCGTCCTTGCCGATTCCGAAGCTGACGCCGAAAAAATGGAAAACCACGCGAATCGTCCGGAAATTCAGCAAGCGTTCGCGCGCGGCAGTGGCCAATCCGTGCGCCGCAGCGCCACGCTCGGCCGCGAACTCGTTTACCGCGCGCAGCGTTACGATCATGCGGGCAGCCCTCCCATCGTCATCCGCCTCGCTCTGCCTCTTTCCCAAATTGATCTCTCGCTCGTCGAACTTCGCCAGCGCCTGCTCCTCGCCACCCTCCTCGCACTGCTTATTGGCGCTCTGGTCTCCTTCGCCTTCGCGCGCATGTTCGCCGCGCGCGTGCAGCGGTTGCAGCGCTTTTCGCAACGCATCGCGGAAGGTGATTTTCGTCCGCTGCTCCGCGAAGGTCCGCGCGATGAGCTTTCCGACCTCGCCGACTCCCTGAACCTCACCGCCGCCCGCATGGACCGCGAGATTCGGATGCTCAGCGGCGAACGCAACCGTTCCAGCGCCATCCTGCGCAGCATGGTCGAAGGCGTCGCCGTCATTGACGCCGAAGAGCGCCTCGTTTTTTACAATCGCGCATTCTCGGAAATTTTAAGCGTGGACGCGGCCGGCGCCGAAGGCCGCCCGCTCATCGAAGTGGTCCGCAATTCCGAACTCTTAAGCCTGATCCGTCGCGCCCTGCGCGGCGATGAAGGCCTGCAAACTGACATCACCATGGGCATCACTCAAACCCAAAGCTTCTCCATCACCGCCGCGCCGGTGAAGGCGCTGGATGTTTCTGCATCCGGCCAGGTCCCCGAAGGAAAACCCTCCGGCGCCGTCGTCGTCCTTCACGATGTCACCGAACTCCGCCGCCTCGAGCGCGTGCGCCAGGATTTCGTCGCCAACGTCTCGCACGAATTCAAAACGCCGCTCACCGCCATCCAGGGTTTTGCCGAAACGCTGCTCGCTGGCGCTCTCGATGACCCCGAAAACAATCGCCGCTTCCTGGAAATCATCCGCAATCATGCCACGCGCCTGGCCCGCCTCACCAACGACCTCCTGAAACTAGCCCGCATCGAAGCCGGGAAATTGGAACTGGAATTTTCCTCCGTTGGCCTGCTCGAGCTCATCGAAGCCTGCACCGAAACCACCCTGCTCAAAGCCAACCGCAAGGAAATCACTCTGGAAATCACCGTCCCGCCGCAACTCCCCGCCGTTCGTGGCGATGCCGCTCTCCTCCGCGACGTACTACAAAATCTCCTCGACAACGCCATCCAATACACTCCGGCGCGCGGCCACATCTCCGTAGCCGCCTCCGCCACGGCGCGTGAAGCCGTCATCACCGTGTCAGACACCGGCATCGGCATCCCCCTCGCCGATTCCGAACGCATCTTCGAACGCTTTTATCGCGTGGACGCCGCCCGCTCCCGCGAAGCCGGCGGCACCGGTCTAGGCCTTAGCATCGCCAAACACATCGTCGAAGCCCACGGCGGCAAACTCTGGGTAGAAAGCACAGTAGGCCAAGGCTCCAAATTCTCGTTCTCGCTTCCGCTAGACGCCTAACCTCCTGGGAACGCCCTGTAAAGGATGTCATCAGCTGCACACTTCAGGCTGTGCGGTGCGATTCTTCCCACACGTCAATTGCCGTTGCCTTTCGTAGCGCAGGCGTCTCGCCGGCTCTTTGCTGTTGGTCGGAGTTAGACAGTTTGCGTAAGAAGATGCAGCGCATGTCATCCCAAACGCAGTCCCGCGCCTGCGAGACTAGCGCGGGATCTGCTTTCCGCTTCGATGCGATGGAGGTCGCGCGGACAAACACGCTTCAACTAAATCAAAAACGGGAATACACTGTGGCTATATTTACTGAAAACATATCTAAACGAAGCAGAAAAAACCTCCAGCTCCCGAAATCCCAAAATGCGATTGCGAATGTGCCCGCTGCGACCAGGGTGAACACTGCTGCAAGAGGCCAGCCTGTGGTTATCCAACGTGGGCGGAAGCGATTGCTAAACGTGGGAAGAGTGGGAAGCGCTGGAAGTAACTTCCTGCGACTGCGCGTTTTTCTTCTGTTCCTTCTCCACCCACTCCGTGAACACTTGCTGGAACTCTTGATGGGTGTACACGCCCTTGTAGATCAAAAGGCTGTTCATCGCATACACGGTAGCCATAAACCGCTCATCTCTGCTCGCCATTCGCAATGCTTCTTCGTAAGACATACCGTCACCTCTTTCAGCTGCTCAGCAATCCGTCGGCCGCGGAATCTCCAGAATACCCAGCTGTCTGCGAAGATATCTCATGCGCACGGTCATTTCCACGGAATTCGCCAACAACTAGAATTCGCGCAGCTTCTCGCTTGTCTTCAGATATTTACGCGCGGTTTATGCCCTTGCAATCTCCCCTACTCATCCTGTACACGCCAATACTAAAGCAACCCAACGACCTCACAGGAGGCTTCCCGAAGTGGCATCCGCCAAACCAAGTGCCGACGGTATCTTTCAAAGCGTGCTGGTGAATTACCTCGTTTCCCAAGCACGCACGGTCGAGGCCTCAGTCAATCGCGCTCTCTGGGCCCTGCTCGAACGCAACGAACGTCTCGCCAGTGAAGTTTTTCTCACCGAGCCGCGCATCAACGAAATGGAAATCCTCATAGACGAGCACGCCATCCGCATGCTCCGTCAAGGCGAAATGCTCGATACCGACGTCCGCCTCATCGTTGCCACCCTGAAAATCAATAACGACCTCGAGCGCATGGGAGATCTCGCCGTCAATCTCAGCGAACGCGCCATCTCCCTTTCCCAAATGGGCGAAGTTCACATCCCCGTCGAGCTCGAGCCCATGACCACCGCCGTCCGCGCCATGGTTTCCAAATGCCTCGGCGCTCTCATCTACCAAAACGTGGATTTAGCCACTCAGGTGCTCGAAAGCGACGATGTCGTTGATCAATATCGCGATCAAGTCTTCGAAGCCTTGCTCGCTGGCATGACTGCCAATCCCGCCCTCGCCGCGCCCAATCTCCACTACGTTCTCGCCTCCCGCCATCTCGAACGCATCGCCGACCACGCCACCAATATCGCCGAAGACATTCTATTCTGGGTCCGCGGCCTCGAAGTCCGCCACGGCCGCGCCAAACAGATGGAACTGAACGCGGGCGCGGGCGACAGTGCCAGCGCCGCCGCGTCAGCAGGGGAGTAATTGATATTTCACAGCCCGGTCATCAGCGATTCAAGTGCGCCACTTAGGATGGCTGCGGTTTGGAACGCAAGTCGCAATGCCGTCGCGCCACAGCTTCCATTGCGTCCTCAAACGCGGCCGGCGGCAAACCCAGCGTCCACAAGTTCCTGCGCTTAACCACCAAGCGCCGGAAGCAGCACACCTCGTGCCACCAACCCGCGAGGCGCGGCTCGACTACACCCCCGGGGCCGCGCCTCCCCTCTTCCCTCACGCCTCGCGCTTATTTCATTCCCAATTCGCACCGATGTAACACGGCCGTAACATTGCGGTCAAAAAATAGTATCGAGGAGATTCCCTGAACATGAAAAAGACTCTACTGGTTGTGTGGCTCATGGTGCTCACGATGGCCCTCGCAGTGGCGCTAACCGCGCCGCGCGCCGCAGCACAGGGCACAGTCAATCTCAACGCCGCCGGCGCCACGTTCCCCTATCCCATCTATTCCAAATGGTTCGACGTTTACCACACCGCACATCCTAATATTCAAATCAATTATCAATCCATCGGCTCCGGCGGCGGCATCCGCCAACTGCAAGCTGGCACCGTTGATTTCGGCGCTTCCGACGGCCCCATGAGCGACCAGCAACTGGCGGAATCCAAATTCAAAATCCTCCATTTCCCCACCGTCCTCGGCGCCGTCGTGCCCACCTACAATATTCCCGGCGTCACTGCAGAACTGAACTTCACCCAGAAGGCACTGGCGGACATCTATCTCGGCGCCATCACCAAGTGGAACGATCCGGAGATCGCCAAAGCGAATCCTGGAGTCAGTCTCCCGGGCAACGACATCGTCGTCATCCACCGCTCCGATGGCAGCGGAACTTCCTACATCTGGACTGACTTCCTCGCCAAAGTCAGCGGTGCCTGGAAGAGCAAAGTCGGCAATGCCGCCACCTCCGTGAATTGGCCTGTTGGCCTTGGCGGCAAGGGCAACGAAGGTGTTACCGGACTCGTGAAACAAACGCCTAATTCGATCGGCTACGTCGAACTCATCTACGCGGTGCAGAACAAGATTACCTACGGCAGCGTTCAGAACGCCGACGGCAAATTCATCAAGGCGGATTTGGCCAGCGTCACCGCTGCCGCAGCCGCCGACGCCAAGAACATGCCGGCGGACTTCCGCGTCTCCATCACCAACGCTCCCGGCCCCAAGGCTTACCCCATCTCCAGCTTTACCTGGCTCTTGATTCCCGCGCAAATTCAGGACGCCGCCAAGCGCGACGCCATTAAAGACTTCCTGAAGTGGATGCTCACCGAAGGGCAGAAGTACAATGAAGGTCTGTCCTATGCGCAGCTACCGAAAGAAGTTATCGCCAGGGAGACTAAAGCAATTTCGCTAATCCAGTAACCAGTAACCGTTAATCAAAATGTCCGTAGCTGCCACCACTATCGCGCACGAGGTTCCTCCGCAAGCCGGACCTCGTGCCTTTCTTCATCGCCTTCGCCAAGGTGATGAAATCGCTCACCTCATCACTCTCACATTTGCCGCCGTTATCCTCCTGCTCACATCCATGCTCGTGTACGAACTCTGGAGAAATTCGCATCTCTCTCGCGCCCAATTCGGCTGGGCGTTTTTCTGGACCAAAGTCTGGGACCCCAACTTCGATAATTTCGGCGCCGCACCCTTCATCTACGGGACCCTGGTCACTTCCGCCGTCGCGCTCGTCCTAGCCGTGCCACTCGGCCTCGCCAGCGCTATTTTTCTTTCCGAGCTCGCTCCCCGCAAAATCAGCGACGTCATCTCGTTCCTGATTGACCTGCTCGCCGCTGTCCCCAGTGTCATCTACGGCCTCCTCGGCATCTTCATCGTCGTGCCACTCATGCGCACCACTCTCGGCCCGCTGCTGATCGCCACCGTCGGCAACGTTCCCTACGTCGGCGTGCTATTCCGCGGCCCCAACTACGGAGTCGGCTTTCTTACTGCCGGGATCGTTCTCGCCATCATGGTCGTCCCCTTCATTATTTCCGTCTCGCGCGAAGTTCTGCTCACCGTCCCGCGCGAACAGCGCGAAGCCGCCATGGCCCTCGGCGCCACACGCTGGGAATCCACCTGGCAAGTAGTTGTCCCCTGGGCGCGCACCGGCATCATGGGCTCGGTGTTCCTCGCTCTTGCCCGCGCTCTCGGCGAAACCATGGCCGTCACCATGGTGATCGGCAACGCTGCCGCCATCAAAGCCTCTCTGCTTTCTCCCGGCGACACCATCGCTTCCACCATCGCCAATCAATTCACCGAAGCAACGGGCGATTTGTACTTGAGCTCCCTGATCGAACTGGGCTTAGTCCTCTTCCTGATCACCTTCATCCTCAACGGTCTCGCGCGCATCCTGATCGTCGCCACCGAACGTGGCGGAGGCCGCCCCGCATGAGCACCGTCCGCATGCTCTGGCGCAAATCCCTGAACTACGTGATGCTCACCCTCACCGGCGTCGCTGCCTTCGCCGTCGTCTCGGTCTTGTTCTTAATCCTCGGATACCTAATTTGGAACGGTGGCACGTCCCTCAACCTGAATTTCTTCACGCAGCTTCCGAAGCCCGTCGGTGAAACTGGTGGCGGCATGGCTAACGCCATCGTCGGCAGTCTGAAACTCCTGTTCCTCGCCGCCATCATGGGCCTGCCCGTAGGCCTGCTCGCCGGCGTTTATCTCGCTGAATTCGGCGGCAAAACTTTCTCGTTCATCGTCCGTTACACCACCGACTTGCTCAACGGCGTCCCCTCCATCGTAATCGGCATCTTCGCGTACTCGCTGGTGGTACTCCCCGTAAAGCATTTCTCGGCGCTAGCCGGCGGCGTGGCCCTTGGCATCATGGTCATCCCCATCACCGTTCGCAGCACCGAGGAATTTTTGCGCGCCGTCCCCGGCAACATGCGTGAAGCCGCCATGGCCCTGGGCGCCAGCAAATGGAAAACGATTGCAACGGTCGTGCTGCCCGCCGCTAGCGGTGGCATCCTCACCGGAATGTTGCTAGCTCTAGCGCGCGTCGCAGGCGAAACCGCCCCGCTGCTCTTCACCGCCTTCGGCAATCGCTTCTGGAGCCAGGGCTGGGGCCAACCCATCGCCTCGCTTCCGGTTATGATATATACCTACGCCGTAGCGCCCTACGATGATTGGCACAGGCAGGCGTGGGCTGCGGGGCTGGTCCTGTTAGGTTTGGTCTTGATCTCAAATCTGGGCGCGCGCTTCATCCTGGCGCGCAGCAAAGCCGTTTAATGGAAACTGCAGCAACGAAGGAAAACCTTGTGAGTGGATCACCCCAACCCGCGCTATCAGTCAAAGCGTTCAAAGATCCGGTGCCTATGGAAAAGACAACGTCACCAACGATCGAGCATAAACAGCGCTTGACGATTTCGAATTTGAATTTTTACTACGGTGCGAAGCAGGCCGTCTTCGGCCTCAACCTCAAAATTCCCACCAACCGCGTCACGGCGCTCATCGGCCCGTCCGGTTGCGGCAAATCCACATTCCTGCGCACCCTGAACCGCATGAATGAAACCATTCGCAACACCCGCGTCGAGGGCGAAGTCCTGCTCGACGGCCAGGACATCCATGCGCTCGATGTCGTCGGCCTGCGCCGCCGCGTCGGCATGGTCTTCCAACGCCCTAATCCCTTTCCGAAATCAATTTACGACAACGTTGCGTACGGCCTGCGTATCAATGGCTACAAAGGCCGCCTCGACGATCTCGTCGAACACAGCCTGCGCCGCGCCGCCCTCTGGGACGAAGTGAAGGACTACCTGAAAAAATCCGCCTTTGCCCTCTCCGGCGGACAGCAGCAGCGTCTCTGCATCGCCCGCGCCCTTGCGGTAGATCCCGAAGTGCTTTTGCTCGACGAGCCGTGCTCCGCTCTTGATCCCGTTACCACCGCAAAAATCGAAGAGCTTGATGTTCCACCTGAAAGACAGCTGCACCATGGCCATCGTTACCCACAACATGCAGCAAGCCGCCCGCGCGAGCGACTTCACCGCCTTCATGCTCGACGGCCACCTCATCGAGCACAGTGAAACATCCAAACTTTTCACCACGCCCACCGACCCGCGCACAGAAGCCTACATCACCGGTCGTTTCGGTTAATCCATAGGATCGCGCGGGGGCCAGGCCATGCAGGTTTACAAGAACTGAGGAACCATGGAACGACATTTCGATCACGATCTCGAAGAACTAAAACAACGTCTCCTCTGGATGGGCAGCCTCGCCGAGCGCGCCGTCCATCAAGCCGTCCACGCCGTCCTGGACGCCGAAGAACACCTGGCCGAAGTCGTCCTCTCCGAAGAAGACGCCATCAACGAAATGCAAATCGAAATTGACGAGCGCGTCCAGCGCCTCCTCGCCACTCAGCAACCCATGGCTGCGGACCTGCGCTTCCTCCTCGCCGTCTCGCGCATCAACGGCGACCTGGAACGCATCGGCGACCAGGCCGTCAACATCGCCCAATCCGCCACCCGCATCCTCCGCCACCCGCAGGTCAAACCCTACGTGGATCTTGCCGCGCATGAGCGAGCTGGCCGAAGCCATGGTCCGCGATAGCCTCAACGCCCTGGTCCGCGGTGATCAAGACCTCGCCCAAAGCGTCCTCCGCCGCGACGATCAAGTTGACCGCCTCCGCGACCAGCTCTTCCGCGAACTCCTGACCTACATGATGGAAGACAGTGCCCAAGTCTTCGCCGCCTTCGAGCTAATCCTCGTAGCCAAAAATCTCGAACGCATCGGCGACCACGCCACCAACATCGCCGAAGACGTAATCTATTTCGTAGCAGGCCGCGACGTCCGCCACCCAGCACTCGATAGACGCTAAGCGGCTCGATCAAACAAATCGGAATTCACTGCAGGAAGGTTTAGAGCCAACAAGAAGAAACCACTAAATTCGCGTCAAGGCTGTAGCCTCATCCTCAGCCAAATCCAGAATCGAATCCAATCGCACCATCTTCAAAAGCATCATTACCCGCTTGTTCGCCGCAAAATAAGTAGCCTTTCCCCCAGCTCTCTTCAAAGTAGTAAACGCCCGCACCAGAGCCCCAATCCCCGAACTATCCAGCTCCGTCACCCCCGCCAGATTCACCGCCACGTGCAGCGACCCCGCATCAATTAGCTGTTGCACCTGATTGCGAAACGCTTCCTCGGCGTCACCCAACTTCAGCGCCCCATCTAGATCCAAAATCGTTGCCCGCCCCGCTTTGCGAATCCCAATATTCACGATGCCCCTCGTTCAGCCCAGCAAAGCTAACCGAATTAGCCCCACCAATCAAGAGGACACCGCAAACTCGTCCGGGTATCGTGGCACAGCCACTCCTGGCTGTGCTCTTGCACGTCGTCTTACCTGTTGACTGTCAACTTTCAACTCTCAACTGTTGACTCCGCGCCTACTCCGCCCGCAAAGCATCCACCGGATCCACAGTAGCCGCTCTCCGCGACGGCAAATAACAAGCCAGATAAGCCGTCACCACCACTCCCAAAGTCACCGCCCCATAGGTCACCGGATCCACCGGGCTAACCTTAAACAATAGCGACGACATCAACCGCATCACTCCAAACGCCGTCACCAACCCGCACAAAACTCCTACGCCCGTCAGCCACAATCCCTGCCTCACAAACATCCCCACCAGCGTCTTCTGCTGCGCCCCCAGCGCCATCCGAATCCCAATCTCCCGCGTCCGCTGCGACACCGAATAAGCAATCACACCATAAATCCCCACGATGCCCAGCAGCAGCGCCATCGCTCCCGCCACTCCCAGCATCACCAAAGTAAACGAAGTCCGCGCCATGGACTGCGTATAGAAATAACCAAGGGTGTGCACGTTCGCCAGCGGAATATTCGGATCCGAAGACCACACCGTCTGCCGCACCTCATTCAAAAACGCTTGCGACCCCGCCCGCGGGCTGCGGATCGCAAAAGCAATCCCGCGCCTCAATTGCTCTTTTTGCCCCTCGAACCGGTCCATCATCACCGGCCAATAAACCGCGCTGCCCGCCGGCTGGTCCACCCCGCGCTCGTACACATCTCCCACCACGCCCACTATCTCGCGCCAGTCGTCCGTGCTCGCAACCCGAATTCGCTTCCCCAGCGCGTTCCGCGCGTCGTGCCAATATTCCTTCGCGAAGTTTTCAGAAATCATCGCCACCGGAATTTTCTGGTAGGTGTCTTCCCAGGTGATGTCGCGTCCCGCGATCAGCGGCGTCCCCATGGTCGCCAAAAATCCCGGCGACACAAATTTAAACCGCCGGATCGGCGGTAGTTGTCCTTCGGCGTACGCGTGATCCTCGGCAAATAAAATGTCGTTCGACCCGCGCCCGTCCATCGGAATATCACTCGAAAAACTCACCGACGAAACTCCCGGAATCGCCCCCAGCTTCCCCATCAACTCCTGCTCCATGCGCACCAATCGTTCGCGGTCGCTGTCCGGAATTTCCGTCTCCGGCACGTAGAACCGGAACGTTTGCACCGAATCCGGCCCGGTAAATCCCGGCGGCACGTGCTCCAACGCGCGAAACGTCCGAATCATCAGCCCCGAACAAATCAGCAACACCAGCGCCAGTCCCACCTGCACCACCACCAGCACGTTTCGCGCGCGATGCTGCTGTCGGCTCTGGCTCAGCGCCCGTCCGCCCTCGCGCAGTCCCGTATTCAAATGCGCCCCCGCGTACTTGAAAATCGGAATAGACCCGAACAGCAAGCTGGAAAAAATCGCGATCGCAAACGTAAATCCAAGCACCGGCAAATCAATCCCGATTTCATGAATTCGCGGTAAACCCGTCGGCGCCATCGCCACCAGCACCTGCAACGCTCCATAAGCCAACGCCAATCCCAGCAAACTCCCTAGCACTCCCAGGATCACGCTCTCAAACATGAGCTCCATCGCAATGCGTCCCCATCCCGCGCCCAACGCCGCGCGTATAGCCAGCTCCTGCCGCCGTCCATCGACGCGCACCAGCAGCAAATTCGCCACGTTCGCGCAAGCAATCAGCAGCACCATCGCAATGGACCCCATCAGCACCCACAAAACCTTGCCAATATCTCCCACCACATCCTGCTTCAACGGCCGCAAGTTCGGCGCGATCCCCGCCTTTTCAAACAGCGCCACGCTGAATCCATCCGGCGCCGGGAAACTCCGGTTCGTGATCGGCAGCATTCGCGCCACGTCCGCGCTCGCCTGCGCCATCGTCACTCCCGGCTTCAAACGCGCCATCCCCTGGTAGCTGAAATTCCCCAGCTTCACTTTGCTCCGGTCCCACTTGAACGGCACCACCAGCTCCGCATCCTCGTAATCCAAGAAGTGAAATCCCTGCGGCAGCACTCCAATAATTTGCCGCGACTTCCCATCCACCGTGATCGACCGCCCGATCACCGACGCATCTCCGCCAAATTTCTGCCGCCAATATCCATAAGAAAGCAGCACAGTATCTGGCGACCCCGGCGAATCATCTTCCCGCGTGAACAATCTCCCCAGCGCCGGCCGCACTCCCAGCAGCGGTAAAGTTCCATCCGTCACATCCAGCCCGCGCACCTGCTCCGGTTCGCCCGCGCCCGTCACGCTCAGCGAATCGCTGTCATAAACTCCAATGTCCTGAAAAGTAGTGTTCTGCTCGCGATCAATAAAATAATTGCTCGGCGACATATTCAAGTCCGTGATCCCAATACCCGGCGCCGTATGCCACACTCCAATCAATTGCTCCGGATGCGGATAAGGCAAAGGCTTCAGCAGCACTCCCTCCAGCACGCTGAAAATCACGGTGTTCGCCCCCACGCCCACTCCCAGCGTGATCAGCGTAACAATCGTAAACAGCGGCGCGCGCCCCAGCCGGCGCAAGACCTGCCTCAGTTGATCGCTAAACGTTCCCATGACCTAAACCTCCCATCCCCGCACACCGTTCAAAATTGGACAACGCCACACCCTTCTCGAAGTCCCGCGCGTGAGCGTCGTGCACTAGTTGGTACGATGCCACCCACTGAAATGTTTCGTACTCCGCGCGGGTGGCATTTTTCCGTAGCCCAATCGATTCCGCAGAAGGGTCCCACCAACTCAACCCGTCTCATCACTCGCCACTCATCACTGTCGTTTCCTTGACGTCCACCAACCCGATTTGCTAGGCTGCGCCCATTCACTTCGGCGCCGGCGTGGGTGACGCCCGCCGCCAGCAAGTGAATGTCCCCCTTCCCCTGGGAGAATCATGGAAACATTTTCCGCGCTCTTTGAACTTGCGAGCGTGTCTCTGGCGTGCCGCGATCAGGATACCCTCCTGAAGACTTTCGCCGCGCGTGTCGGCTCAACCCTTGGCGCTCGCGCCGTATTCGTATGGACCAACGGCGCCTCTTCCAAGGACGCCGAAGGCCTGGTCTGCCGCACCCTCTGGAACGAACCCGGCGAGCGTTTCGCTCCACTTAGCGACTCCGTCAGCGAAGGCCTCCTAGCCGAAGTGTACGAATCCGCCGAAACCCGCCGCGTCAGCAGCAAGGAAATCTCCACGGACGACTTCGAGCATCTCGACGAACCCAGCCGCGCCCGCGTCAAATCCGCCATCGTCGTCTCCCTCCCCGGCGCCCAACGCATCGAAGGCGTTGTCGAGGTTCTCAACAAACGCGCCGGCGAATTCACCGCCGAAGACGCGCACTTCCTCGAAGAAGCCAGCCGCCTTGCCGGCTCCGCGCTCACTAATCTCGAAGCCATCGAAAGCGAACGCCAAACTCAGCTTTTCACCCTCGAACGCCTAACCGCTCTCTACGATCTCGGCCGCACCTTCACTTCCACGCTAGAACTCGGCGTCCTCCTTCCCGTCGTCGCCGGTAAAATTCGCGACATCATGGGCGCTGGCGCCTGCCTCGTCTGGCTAGCCGACCCCGGCTCCCAGGATCTCTATCTCGCCAAAAAAATCGGAGAAGATCCCACCATCGAAGACGACGCCCGCGTCCCTCTCACCGAAGGCCTGCTCGGCGAAATCGCCCAGTCCGCCAATCCAAAATTAGTTGAAAATCCCGCGGAAGAACCCGGCCTCGCAGAACGCATCGAAGCCGCCGGCGAATTCGAATTCCAGTCCTGGATGTGCGCCCCCCTCCGCAAAGAAAACGACATCCTCGGTCTCGTCGAGCTCGTCAACAAAGCCGACGGCACTCCCTTCAACGAAGACGATCTCTTCTTCCTCTCTTCCATCAGCGAACAAGCCGCCGTTGCCCTGCACAACGCCAATCTTCTCGACGCCGAGCGCAAGGTCCACGCCCTCGACGCGCTACTGAAAATTTCCCAGGAAATCACTTCTACTCTCGACCTCGACCACGTCCTCTCCACGGTAGTCCAGCAGGCCGCGTCCGTAATTCCCTTCGATCGCTGCGTCATCGGATTCTTCGATCGCGGCCGCTTCGTCCTCGGCGCACTCTCCGGCGAAACCGAAGTCCCCAAGACGCGCGAGATGAGCGACCTCCGCACGCGTTTGGAATGGGTTGCCGATCAGGAAGGTGCAGTCTCAGCAGATTTGTATGACGACGGCTGGCACGTCACTCCAGAAGAAGCCCACGCCCAGATCGTCTCGTTTCTCGAAGAGCACAAAGAAAATGGTTTTTACGCGCTGCCGCTCCGCGACGATCAAGGCACGCTCGGCGTTCTCGCCCTGCTCAGCAGCGATGCCGATTTTCTCACCGACAACAACAAAGAAACCGTCGCCATTCTCGCCAGCCAGACCACCGTCGCCATTCGCAACGCGCAACTCTACCAGCAGGTCCCGCTCGCCAACATCCTCCAGCCTTTCTCCCAGCGAAAAAAGAAATTCCTCGCCGCCATGCCGCGCAGCCGCTGGGAACTTTATGCCCGCCGCGCCGCAATCGCCGTCGGGCTTCTCGTAATTATTCCCTGGCCCATGCGCGTCGGCACCGATGCCACCGTGGTCCCCGCCGCGCGCCGGATGGTCAGCGCCATTGACGGCGGCGTAGTCCAGCGCGTCTTCGTCCATGAAGGCGATGCCGTGCAGCCCGGACAAATTCTCGCCCAGCTCGATGACGGCGATGATCGGGTTAAGCTCGCCGAAGCCGAGGCCGCGCTCGCGCAGGCCCGCCGCGAACTCGCCGAAGCCGAATTCCGCAACGATCCCTCCGCCGCAGGACAGGCCAAACTCCGCGCCGACCTCCACGAAGCCGAAGTGCAGTTCGAACAGCAGCGCGTCGCCGCAGCCCAGTTGCGCTCGCCCATCGCCGGCATCGTCGTTACTCCCAAAGTTGAGGAAAAAACTGGCACCATGGTCAAGCCCGGCGATAGCTTCGCCGAAATTGTCGGGCAAGACCGCATCGCCGCCGAAATGAGCGTCGCCGAAACCGACCTCGAGCTGGTGCATCCCGGCAATAGCGTCGCCCTGAAGCTCAATGCTTTCCCCACCACCACCTTCGAGGGCACCGTCGAACGTATGGGTGCGCAAACCCAGGCCGTCGCAGGCGACCAATACTTCATCGTGCGCGCCATCTTCAATAATCCTCGCGGCCTCGCCCGCGATGGCATGGTCGGCCGCGCTAGAATTCACTCCGTCGGCGGCTGGTTCCAGAGCGGATGGTATCCCGTCGGTTACGCGCTGCTGCGCTCGCCCTTTCGCTGGCTGTGGGCGAAAGCATGGAGTTGGTTGCCGTGATGTCCGCTCAAATGTCGGATTCAGATCGCAGGATGCCGAAAGGCCCAATGCCCCAAGGCCAGACATCTAAAGGATTGATCATGAGCAGAAGTGCAAAGCTGTTTTTCGCTGCGGCGTTGGCGCTCGCCGCCATCGGTTGCGATAATTCTTCCGTCGCCTCCAGCCCCAATCCCGCGCCGCCGCCCGCCGTCACCGTTCTGGCGAACGTTCCGCCGAAATCTCCCAGCTCCGCCGACATCCTCAGCGTCCTCACAGTCGAGCATCAAGTGGACATTACTTCTCAGCGCGATGGCCTCGTAATGTCTGTGAATCAAGATGAAGGTGCGTCGGTGAAGTCCGGCGAGCTCCTCGCGCAACTCGACGACCGCAGCCTGCAAATGGAAATCATCAAAGCCAACTCCGATCTTCAAGTAGAGGAAAACAACAAAAAATACAAGGAAGCCGAGCTCAAAGCCAAAAGCGCAGCCTATCGCCGCCAGCAGGAGCTTCGCGCCAACGGTCTTTCCAGCGACGCCGATCTCGAAGCCGCCGAATTCGAAGCCAAAGCCGCCGAGTACGATCTCCACGGTTACGAAGCCCTGGTCGAAAGCGGCCACGCCGAAATCAATCGCCTCAAACTAGAAGAGGAACAAACCCGCATCCACGCTCCCTTCGCCGGCGTCGTAGTCCGCCGCTATCTCCGCGAAGGCCAAGCAATCGCCAAAGGCGACAAATGCTTCCGCGTCAGCCAGCTCTCCCCGCTGCAAGTCCAATTTCAAGTCCCCGAATCGTCCGGCCATCGCCCTGCCCCCGGCGCCCCCGTCGAACTTTCCCTCGTCGAAGATTCCACCCGCTCGCTCACCGCGCGCGTCATCAAAGTCAGCCCCACCATTGACGCCGCCAGCGACAGCTACGACGTAGTAGCCCAACTAAATGGCTCCAACATTTCCGATCTCCGCCCCGGCATGGCCGTGAAAGTCCTCTGGCCCAACGCCCACGCGGCCGCCGCGCCCGCTCCACAGTCAGTGCACCCAGCGCCGCCATCAAATCTAAACGCGCCCCCACAACCCAAATGAATTCACCACGCGCGGCCCGTGATCTTGATTTTGTAGCGCCGGCGTCCCGCCGGCTCTTTTGCTTTTGCCGTTGCCGTCGCTTTTGATTTTGACATTGTAGCGGCCGGTTCGGTTTCATCGAACCGGGCAGTCGTTGCCGTCGCTTTCGCCTTGCCGCTGCTTTTGCTTTACCGTAATAATTTTTCGATCACCAGCTCGGAGAAAATTGGATGCGCTTCGGCCCCACCAGCCTGCAAGTCTCCAGCGTCCTGGCCAAAGGCCTGCGACGCCCCAAACTCCGCACCGACCTGCGCATCAGTGAACAAATCGTCTCCGGTGAAACCAGCTACGTCGTCAAGAATTTCGAAACCAATTCTTACAATCGTTACGGCGCCTCCGAATTCGGCGTCCTCGAACTCTGCGATGGCACCCGCACCGCCCTCGAAATTTCCGAGGCCCTCACCGAACGCCATCCCGATTCCCCCCTCAGCGAAGCCGAGGTTCTCGACTTTCTCGACAGCATCGAGCCCGCCATGTGGGAACGCTCCGTCGGCGAAAAAAATCTCGCCGTCCTCGAACGCATCCGCGACGAGCGCAAAGGCCGCCTCGACCAATCCAGTGTCCTCTATATGACCTTCAAAGCATGGGACCCAGACAAGACTCTAGCCAAGCTCGATCCCTACCTCAGCTGGATGTTCACCCCCGGCTTCGTCGTCTTCTCCATCGGTATCTTCATCGTCGCCTGCTATTTGCTCGCTTCCGATTGGACGCGCGTCCAGCAAGACACCTCCGCCCTCTATAATTTCTCCGACAAGAGCGCCTACGACATCTGGATGTTCTGGATTCTCCTCATGGTCCTCGGCGCCATCCACGAATTCGGCCACGGTCTCACCTGCAAACATTTCGGCGGCGACGTCCACCAGATGGGTTTCCTGCTCATCTATTTCACTCCCGCCTTTTATACCGACACCACGGACATCCTCCTCTTCAAACGTGGTTCCCAGCGCCAGTGGGTGATCTTCGCTGGCATCTGGATCGAGCTGGTCTTATGCGGCCTTTCCGGCGTGCTCTGGTATTTCACCCGCGTAGGCTCCGTCCTCAATGACGTCGCCTACAAAATGATGTTGCTCAGCGGCATCCAGGGCGCGCTTCTCAACCTCAATCCTTTAATCAAAGCAGACGGCTACTACGCCCTCTCCCAATTCCTGAATATTGACAATCTCCGCGAGGAATCCTTCGCGTTCCTCCGCGCCTGGGCCGCAGAAATATTTGCTCCGCCACGATATTGACTTGCCACCCGCCAGCAAACGCCAGCGCCGCATCTTCTTTCTCTTCGGCGTGACCGCGATCCTTTACAGCGGTTCGTTGCTGGTCATCATGATCTTCTTTGCCGAGAATATTCTGGTCAGCAAACTTGGCGACGACATGGGGCTTCCTCGCCACCCTCGTGGTCATCTATTTTTTCGCCAGGAAGGGAATTCAACAATCTCTTCCCACCGTGCGCGCCTGGCTCCGCCAAAAGAAGGAGGACTACATGGCCTGGAAAATCTCCCGCACCCAGCAAGCCGGAGCGCTCGGCTTAGTGCTCCTGCTGCTAATCCCTCCAGTATCTTCCTCCGTCTCCACCGGCCTCGTTCTCGAGCCCGGAGCCTCCGCCCACATCCGCGCGGAAGTTCCCGGGCAGCTCCAGGCCGTTTACGTCAAATCGGGCGATACTGTAAGGACCGGCCAGCTCCTCGCCGTCCTGCAGAATCCGGTCCTCAAAGCCGAGGCGGAATCGCTCCGCCAAGAATTGGCTCTGGCTAACAGCCAACTCCGCACTGGCCAGGACCGCTCCGATTTCGACTCCACCGCAAGCGCCCTCCGCGACCGCACCCGCCTCCAACAGGAACTTGCCGTCGCCCAGCAGCGCGCCGCATCGCTGGAAATTCGCGCGCCCATTGATGGCGTCGTCGCCACCTCGAACCTCGATCAATTGCCCGGCTCATTTCTGGCAGCTGGCGATGAATTTGCCCAGATCGTGAATCGCTCCACCATGAAGGCGCGCATCCTTGTGCGCGATTGGGACCTGCAAGATGTTCAACAGGGCGCGCTCGTCCGCGCAAAAGTCGTGCCGTTCCCCTATCGCACCTATTCCGGCAGAGTTGGACGCATCTATCCCGCCTCGGCTCTCGATCGCCCCGTAACCGAAACCGAAAATCTCGAGCGCCTCGGCCAAAAACTTACCAATTATTTTGCCGTGGATATGGAGTTCTCGAACCCCGATGGCTCTCTGCGTGAAGGTATGACGGGGACTGCGAAGGTTTCCGGCAAGCGCGCTTCCCTGGCCTGGCAAGCCTCCCGCGCCATGTGGCGCTGGGCGCACAGCCAAGCCTGGTAGCCTTTGCGTTGAATTTGTAGCGCCTGGTCCCGTTTTGCGTGACCGGGCAGCAGTTGCGGTAGGCGCTGACCATGCCTTCGTCGCGGGGCATTTTAAGGCGCCGATGCTGGCGGGCAATCACCGGTGCCTCACCGAAACCGCCGCGACACCGGTTCGTCGTCGCGCTGCCCCCAAAAGAGAAAGGGCCGCCGTTCCTGGGACGGCGGCCCTTGGGGGTGTTGCTACGTCAATCTCCGATAAGGCTAGGGGCCTAACCGAAGAATCTCTGTCCTGTTCCTAGAACCGGATCAGCGGCTTCACGGCCGGCAGATCCGCGCGCTTCATCAGCGGTTTCACCGGCGCTGTTTTCTTGCTCTTCACTGGCTTCGATTTCTTTTCCATCACCAATCTCCCTCTATGAATTGATCATTCCCGCCAGCCTTGCCCACCGCGTTTGCCCAAAAAAAGCTCCACCCAACCACTAAGTCTCGAAAAGGGCCGTTGCCTTCGCGGCAGCGGCCCGTTTGCCATTCGAGATTCTTTTCTCAGGCCGCGTCGTGCTTTCGGCGCGCTCCTGACCATGATAAACGGGCCTTAGCGCTTCGGGGAATTGCGCTAACCATCAACGGCTTCGTCGCTTCGATCTTCTTCGACTTCTTCAAGGTTTTCTTGGCCATTTTGTTTCCCCCTCGTTTGATTTGCCCTATTGGGCATCTGCCCATGTATATGCAAAGCAATCGCCAAACTCCGCCGCCGCGCCCCGCAATCGCAACCCGCTCAATTTACGCCACTTCGCGTCGGAGCCCCTAGACCCCCATCCCGCCACGCATCCCCGGAGCGTTGAATTAATCATCACTCGTTGAGAATTTCAACACGCACCGATGAAGATTGCATCACCTTGCTCGGATATCCCTGCCAGGGTCGCTTCAGTTTGCGAAGCGCGAACGCGGCGTCTTCAAAAATGTGCCCCCCAAACAAAAAAAGAGGCTGCAGCCTCTGTGGCTGCAGCCCCTTGCCTAACCCTGAAATCCTTTATCTATGGTGAACTACGCGTCCTGCGCGCCGCAGCATCGGCCGGGCGCGCTCATTTCGTGGCAAACGATTCTTACGGTCTGTTGTGGGTTATCGGTGCGAATTCCGGACGCAGCAGCGGCTTTGTTGCTTCCAGCTTCTTCGCCTTCTTCAAGGGCTTTTTGCTCTTCTTGGTCATCTTTGTTCTCCTTCACTTGATTTGCCCGGCTGGGCATCGTCGTCCTTATATGCAAAGGCGTCGCCAAAGTCCATACGCATTTTCGCGGACCGCAAATCATCAATTTCATTGGCTTTTCGTCGAATCCGATGTTCCCGCCCACCATAGGCGGCCGTGTTTTCCGTTGAATTCCTCATTCCTCGTTGAGAATTTCAACGTTACTTGCCAGCCGACTCACAAATCGTACTTCCGGCACAGGTAATTCAGCCGATTGCGATCCACTCCCAGCAGTCTCGCGGCGTCCGCCTTCACATGCTTGGCCTGCTCGATGGCTTCCTGCACCCAGCGCCGCTCAAACGCTTCCATCTCTTTATCCAGCTTGATCCCCGCCGCCGGCAGTTGGAAGCGGCTGCGGGAGTCGCGTCCCACCGACTGCGCCATTTCCGCCGGCAGGTCCTTCGCCGTGATGGTGTCGCCATCCGTCATGATCACCAGCCGCTGAATCGCATTCTCCAGCTCGCGCACGTTTCCCGGCCACGCATAACGCTTCAGCGCCGCAATGGCATCATCCGCAATCCGCTTCGCCGGAAATCCGTTTGCCGCGGAATAAACGCTTACGAAATAATCCGCCAGCACCGGAATATCTTCCACCCGTTCGCGCAACGCCGGCACGAATATCGGCACCACGTGAATTCGGTAATAAAGGTCCTCGCGGAATCGTCCCTGCCGCACCATATCTTCCAGATCTTCATTCGTCGCGCTCACCAGCCGGAAATCCACGCGGATGTTTTTCTTCCCGCCCAGCCGGCTGATCGAACGATCCTCCAGCACGCGCAGCAATTTGCTCTGCAGCAAAGGCGTCAGCGTCGCAATCTCATCCAAAAACAGAGTCCCCTGATGCGCCAGCTCGATCCGCCCTTCCTTCGTCGCCACCGCGCCGGTAAACGCGCCGCGCTCGTACCCGAAAAGCTCCGCCTCCATCAATCCTTCCGGCAGCGCCGCGCAATTTACGCTCACAAACGCGCGATTCCGCCGCGGGCTTTGCTCGTGCAGCGCCTTCGCCACCAATTCTTTTCCCACGCCGCTCTCGCCGCGAATAATTACGTTCGTCGTCGCCCGCGCCATGCGCTTGATCGAATCAAACACATGCCGCATCGCATCAGTCGCGCCAATCAAATCTCCCAGCGCGTTCTTGCGGCTGATTTCCTCGCGCAGGATGCGATTCTCGCGCTGAATATGCAGCTTCTCGATGGACCGTTCCAGCAGCAAACGCAGCACGTCCGTATCAATCGGCTGGATAAAATAATCGTGGCAACCTGCGTCAATCACTTTCAGGGCCGTGCTCTTGGTCTGGTCCGTGCTCAGCACGATCACCAGAGTGTCAATGTCCCCCACCGCCAGCCGGCTCAGCAATTCCGTGCACTCGCGCAACCCGCCCGATTCCATCGGCAAAGCCAGCAACAAAACGTCCAGCCCGGCCTCCTGCAAAAGTTTGTAAGCCGCCTCGTAATCCGCGCCCTCGACGACCTCAAACGTCGAACGCAGAGCCGCAACAAGACTCCCGCGCATCCGCGCGTCATCATCCACCACAGCAATTTTTGGTTTTAGGCCCGCAGGTGTGATGACCAGTCTCCGCTGGGAATGGCGCGGCGTAGCTCGCACCCCGCACCCACAGCCATCCCAGTGGCCGCGATTCTAGGTGTCACCAGTCCCCATGTCAACGCCGCCCCGCAAATCCAACCCATCGCACAAATCAACAGCCCCGAAGCCCGCCGTGTACCCCCAGCGTTCCGTCGGCTCTATTCCGGTCGGGTTCGCAGGGGCACGGCATGCCGTGCCCGCTTTCACATGGCTGCGACCCCTGGTTCGTGAGTGGCGATCCGCGCATCGCTTCCCATCACAGACTAGCTGCTAACCAATCACTGATCCGCTAGAAAATTATCTTCGCCGCGAGCTGCATGTTGAACGGCTCGCCAGGCCCGATGCCCGGGCCGCCGAAGAAGTCGCCGATCGTGTCCGTGACAAAGCCGCTGGATCCCACCGAGCCGCCACCCGTCGCGAGGTTAATCCGATTGAACACATTGAACATTTCCGCGCGCAATTGAATTGTGAGCCGCTCCTTCACCGGGATGTTCTTCAAGACGGATAGATCCACGTCCGCGAAATTGGGGCCGTAATATTTATTGCGTGAAAGATTGCCGTTGGGATTGTCTGGGAGGCAAGTGGGAGAAGGCACGCAGAACGCGGCGGGATTAACCCATTGCTCGCCCGTACCAGGAATGAAGGCGTGCGAGACGCCCGCGAACGGGTTGCCGATTACGTTCAAGCCAGGACGCTGGCTGCCAGAGGCGCCCGTGCCCGGGAAATTAAACGGCTGTCCTGAGTGAAGCGAGATTAGACCGCTCACCTGCCAGCCGTGAGTGAGAATTTTGGGGCCATGCGAACTGCCGGGGATTTGATACGTGGCGATTCCAGTGAAATTGTTGCGCGTATCGAAATCGCTGCTCGCGTACTCCTGATGCAAGTTGAAGCTGTCGAGCGGAATCACTCCGCGGAACTCCGTGGCATCGTCAAGCGAGTGCGCCCAGGTGTAAGCGAATTGGGCATTCAATCCGCGCCAGGAACGGACGCGGAAGCTGGCCTGCAGGGCATTGTAGTTTGAATCCACATCGCTATTGAATTGATTGATGGAGCCGACGTTGGGATACTGCGCATTGAAAGCTCCGTTTTGATTGATGTTTTGCGTGACCGACAGCTTGCGCCCTTCCCCTCCGACGTAACCTAACTGAAGCATGGCGACTCTGCCGAGAGCCTGTTCGACTTGCAGGTCGTAGTTGAAATAATACGGCGTGCGAAAATCTTGGCCGACGGAAAAGACATTATAGATATTGGCTCCGGTAACCGGATTCGGAACGCCGCAACCGGGCTCAGTGGTGTAATTCAGACTGACGCACGTGGCCACTCCCGGAAATATGGATTGGCCGCCCTGCTGCGCGGTCTGCCAGTTGTAACCGTTGCGACTGTAGTTATCCACTGCGTCGGGGCCTGCGGGATTGTCTTCCAACCCATTCGCCGCGGCGTTGGGCGGACGATTATCGAGGAACGGGCTTATCGGGATCTGCTCGTAGTAAACGCCGACGCCTCCTCGCACCACTAGATTGCCGCTTTTCGTCGGCTGATAGGCAAAGCCGAATCTGGGCGCGAAATTGTTTCGGTCCGGCGGGTAGATGGACGCAATTCCAGCGCCCTGAATGACCAAACCTCTTCCTGGAATAAAAACCGGGAGATCCTGATTGCCGTCATGCAGTGGCGAGCTGTATTCGTATCGCAGGCCAAAATTCAGCGTCAGCCTGTGCGTCACCTGCCACGAATCCTGCCCAAACAGCGCGAAGGAATTCACCAAAACGTGCCGTTCCGCATCGCCGACCGCGATTGAGGACGTGCTCACGTCGCCGGCGAGGAAATCAGCCAGCGCTAGTGTGTCGGCGCACGCGACGTTGGCGGCGGGGCACGTGCCTGCCCACGGTCCTTGTGTTCCGTCGAAGGTAAAGCTGCCGAGCGAACGCCGGAAATAAAATTCGTCCACCCGCCCCTGCCGAAATTCGCCGCCGAAGCGAATTTCGTGTTTGCCGGTGATATAGGAAACAGTGTCGGTGAGATGACCGGTGATGTCATTGCGGCCCTCGGGAGGCGTGATGCCAACCTGGTCGAAGCCGGAAATCATGATGTTCGGAGCTCCGAGGATGGGTTGGCCATTTATCAGCGCGCCGGGACTAAGGTACAAACCCAGCGATTTGGTGTTAAAGCTGTTGTTGGCGTCGTGAAATGACTGACCGAAATAGCTGACTCCAGCCAGAAGCTGATTGCTCACAGTGGGCCGAAACTGGGAATTCAAAACCGCGGAATAATTCTCCACGTGCAGCGGCGCGGCCTCGAAATAGTAGCCAAGATTGGAGCTCGCCTCGACGAGCACCAAGGCCGCGCCAGGCGGCTGGATTTGATCGCCCTGGCCGAGAAACACGTGCCCGGACAAGTGGTGCTTGCTGTTGAAATTGTGGTCGAGCTTCACGATGCCGTTGTAGCTGTAGCCGGTCGCGGGGACGCTCGCAAAATAATTGCTGACGTTGGCGGGAAGGTTGCTGATCGAAGTCGGCCAGAGATTTGAATATAACGTCGAGCTCAGTGTGCTTTGCGGCACGCCGTATTGTGTCAGCAGTGCCTGAGCATTCTGGATCCAGGCGGACGACGGCTCCGTGGCTAAACCCGTAAGCCCGAAAATATAATTTTGCGTTTCGAAGCCAAAAAAGAAAAATGTCTTGTTCTTGATGATCGGCCCGCCCACCGTGAATCCGTAATTCTCATTGCGCAGTCGCGGCGCTTTGGGGAAATCGGGCGACGGGACAAAAAATGGGGAGTGGGCGGCGAACGCTTCGTTGCGGTTGTAATAGTAGGCGGTGCCGTGGAATTGATTGGTACCGGACATGAGAACCACATTTACCGTGCCGCCGGCATCGCGTCCGTTTTCCGCGTTCGCTTCGGTCTGCGTGGAGAACTCATCAATGGCGTCAATCGGCATCACCACGCCCGCGATTCCTGAGACGCCGCCCTGATTGATCGCAGGAATGTCGTACCAGAAATCGTTGTTGTCCGTGCCGTCCACTTGCCAATCCACGCCATTGTTGCGCGCCCCGTTAATCGTCCCGCCGCCGTTGATCGAGTAGCCCCCGTACCCCGGCGCGATGGCGATCAATTGAGTGAAATCCCGCCCGTTCAGCGGCATGTTCTGCACGGCTTGGTCTGGGATCGAATCGCTCTGTGTGGAAGTGGTGGTGTCAACCGTCAGCGCGGCGGCGGACACCTCCAGCGACCCAGTTTCCTGCGCGAGAGAAAGTTTGATGGCTAAACTACGGACAGAACCTGCCTCTACTACGATCCCAGCCTCTGTGTAGACCGCAAAACCTGGAGCCGTGACAGCGATCTTATAGGTTCCCAGCGGAAGGTCTTGCATTGAGAATTCGCCGTCGGCGGTAGTGATCGTGTTGCGGCCTGCACTCGTGCCGATCTCTATGACTTGCACCTGGGCATTCGGCACAGCTGCGCCCGACGGATCTATCACGGTGCCATTTATGGCGCCACGGAAGGTTTGCCCAACGAGCGACGTTGAATGGAAGAAGAGAAATGCGCATACAGCGAGGGCGAGCCGGGTCGAAATCCTGTGAATCATTCGAGTACGAATAAGCCCTTATTTGGTTTTGTTTCGAGCAGAAGAGTACCAAGGAAGCCAAAAGTGCTGCTAGAAAAAACACTAGTGCTGGAGCAGGACTGCTGGTAATACTTACCATGCGATTGCCACACCCGCTCGCACGTTGAATCTCATCGTTGTAGCTCCCCGTCGCACTGCGTTGAACTGCGCCGAGCGGTAGAAAGCATCGTGCCCAGTCTCTCACCGGGGGGATGTCGATCGGGCGGAATCGCAGCAGCACTGTGGCTTGAATCGCGACTCTTGGAGCACCAATGCTTGGCGAGCTTTTCGCTCCTGAATTCAAGTTTCGAATTAAATCCTGGCCCGCGCTCGTGTGCGCCCTTCTCCTAACCCAGGTAATTCTCTCGCTCACTTTGAAGCAAGGCGCCCGCCTGATTGGTTTCTGCGAAACCACCTATCTCGTTCTGCTTCTAGTCGCGAGCGGCGTTGCTGCGCTGAATGCAGTTCGCAGCCGGCAAGCCGTCCGGCTGTTTTGGTCGCTGCTCGCAGTGGCGTTTGCGCTATGGGCTGTGGTCCCGTGCGTTTGGCTCTACTACGCTTTGTTACTTGGCAGAATTGCGCCCTTCATCTTCGATACTCCTCCCCTTTTTTTGCACATCGTGTTTGTGATCGGCGCTGTGGCGGCCCGCCCTCATTTGCGCGTTCCGGCTCGGCGTCCTTATCGCACCACCTTGAATTTTCTGATGCTGCTGCTCTTCCTGATTTTCGCCTATGCCTACTTCCTGTTTCCGTACACCTATACCGACCGCCCGTCGCTAATGATTCTGCATTTTGAGACTATTTATTTCGCCGAAAACATGTTGCTGCTGCTG
This sequence comes from uncultured Acidobacteriota bacterium, assembly GCA_963754275.1. Classification (GTDB taxonomy): domain Bacteria; phylum Acidobacteriota; class Terriglobia; order Acidiferrales; family UBA7541; genus Palsa-295. Next base: position 107,793 of record CAVWFO010000029.1, on the reverse strand, counting down.
ATTCTGGCCACCCTCATTCGCCGCGCGCAGCCTCCCTGGAAGTCCATCTATGCGCATCTATTTGCTGCGTCCGCGCTCTACGCACTCGGCTCCATGGTCGCGAACATCGTGTGGGCGTTGAAAGATCCATCGGGCGATTTGTTGGGAACGAACTTCCCGTCGCTCAGGGGTTTGCTGGGACTTTTTTTCACCGGATCCATTGCCTGGTTCGCCTGGATTGGTTTGCAAGGCCGGAAACACGCGTGGCAGCTGGCCAAGACCGTGCAGGTTGATACCAGCGACCCGCGACCCAGTTCTGTTTTGGCTATGGCGGCGGTCGTCGCAATTCCGTTGACGGGGCTGCTTGAGTTGTTCCTTTCGCGCGACCCTTATGCTGCGCGGGATATTCGCCTCTTGATCGTGCTAATCGCTATGTTGTTTTTATCCGCCACCGGTTTCGTCCGCGACTATCTTTCAAACCGCGAGTTGGCGTCGGACGTCGGTTTAGCAAACGATCGGCTTCGCTTGGCCATGGAATCCGGGAAATCAGTTGGGTGGGATTGGGACATCAAGACCGGGCACGAATCCTGGTTTGGCGACCTGCAGACCATGTTCGGTATTCCGTCTGCGACGTACGCGGGGCACGTCGAAGATTTCCTGAGTTACGTGCACCCCGACGATCGCGAGCTAGTGGCGATTGCCCAAAACGATTCAATGGTGGGCCATACGCCATACGCCAGTGAGTTTCGCATCGTCTGGCCGGATGGAACCCTCCGTTACGTCGCCGCTACCGGCAAATGCTATTACTCGCCGCAGGGTGAGCCGGAGCGCATGGTGGGTGTGGCGCTGGACGTCACGGACCGTAAGCGCGCGGAGCAGACCCTGCGCGAGAGCGAAGAGCGTTTTCGCCTGGTCGCGAATACTGCCCCGGTGCTCATCTGGATGTCCGGGACCGACAAGCTCTGCACTTTTTTCAATAAGGGCTGGCTGGACTTCAGCGGCCAGTCTATGGAACACGAACTAGGAAACGGTTGGGCCGAGGGAGTGCATCCCGATGATCTCGCGCGCTGCCTGGAAATCTACTCGGCTGCCTTTGACGCCCGCGTGGACTTCGAGATGGAATACCGTCTTCGCCGCTTCGACGGAAAATATCGCTGGGTTGTTGATTATGGTGTGCCCCGATTTGAATCCGATGGAACATTCTGCGGCTTTATCGGCTCTTGCGTTGACATTACCGACCGCAAAGCCACCGAAGAGTCCCTCGAGGAGTTGAGCGGTCGTCTCATCAACGCCCAAGAGGCAGAACGCGCACGCATCGCCCGCGAACTCCATGACGATTTCAGCCAACGTTTGGCTCTGCAAGGAATTGGCCTCGGACAACTGCTAACGAAACTTCCCGAGTCGGTCTCCGAGGGCCGGGATAAAGTGAAGGAGCTACTGAAGTCCAATTTTGATTTGTCCCGTGATATCCATACGCTCTCCCATCAGCTCCATTCCAGCACACTGGAGCACGTCGGCTTGGCGTCGGCTCTGAAGGGCCTTTGCGATCAAGTGAGCAGGACGCACAAGATCCGTGTGGATTTTGCGGGCCGCGACGTTCCTGCCGAGATCCCCAAAGACGTCGCGCTCTGTCTTTTCCGTGTCGCTCAGGAAGCTCTGAGCAATGTCGTGAAGCACAGCCAAGCAGAGCAAGCGCGAGCCGAACTCTTTGGCGGGAACAATCAAATACGCCTGCGAATTTTCGATGCCGGCTTGGGTTTTGAACCCAGACCTGGGAACACCCACTCCGGAATAGGGCTTGTCGGCATGCGCGAGCGCCTGCGGCTGGTGGGCGGTGTGCTCGCGGTCGAATCTTCGCCAAAAAAAGGCACTGAAATACTCGGCATCGTACCCCTCTCCCCATCCGCCAATTAGACCGCGGGCCGCCAGCCCTCCCGCGCAGGGGTGAAGTAACCGTTCGACCGCCGTGTCGAGCGAATCCGCATCTAAATCCGCACAGTTCAAAATCCGATGGACGCGCCCGCCAGTTGCGGTTGTTCTACCAGCTCGAAATTAATCTGATATGCTGGCTTGCGAGTAAGTCGGACAATTTTCCTCAGCAGAGGTTTTTGTGTCTCGCACGGTCGCGATTCTCACATGTCTCATCATGTTGCTTTGCGTGATAAGTGTTCCGGCGCTTACGCAGGATACGGCGGCGGCCGCGACAGCAGCGGGGCACTATCTCTTCGCCTGGACCGGCGACCAAGATAAAAAAGGCGTGGACTTTCTCGCGGTGATTGATGCGGATCCTGCTTCGCCCACCTACGGGAAGTTGATCACCACGCTGGTTACAGACCAAACGACGATGCAAGTCCATCACACCGAATACGTGATGCCCGCCAGCGGGATGCTCTTTGCTAACGATCACAAGGCCGGCCGCACTTTCATTTTCGATGTGCGCGATCCGCTGCACCCCAAAATTGTAACGTCGTTCACGGACATAGACGGCTACATGCATCCGCATTCGTATCTCCGTCTGCCCAACGGCCACGTCCTCGCGGCATTCCAGCACCGGCATCCAGGAAGTAACGAAGATCAACTGGGACAAAGCGGCGGCCTGGTGGAGATGGACGACCAGGGCAAAGTAATTCGCTCGGCGAGTTCCGCGGATCCAGCCTTTCCCGACGCTCTGCTGACTCCCTACAGCCTGGTTGTGCTCCCGGACATTGACCGCGTGGTGTCCACGAATTCTTCCATGCACGACGAGTATGTTTTCAACGGTGTCACCTATCAGGTTTGGCGCTTGTCTGATCTCAAGCTGCTGAAGACGGAAAATCTCGATGTGGGCGCGAACCACTACGGCCAAATCAGCCCCGAAGAGCCGCGCCTGGGCGTCGACGGTGCGGTTTACGTGCAGACCCTCGGCTGCGGCATCGAACGCGTCACCGACATCGCCAGCGACCAGCCAGAATCGAAACTCGTCTGGACGTTTCCCGGATCCTTCTGCGGCGTGCCCACCATCGTCGGGCATTTTCTGATGCAAACCGTTCCGGCGATGCACGGCTTGATCGTCTTGGACATTTCCAATGGTGCGAAGCCGGTGGAAGTTTCGCGGCTGAAGCTGAGCGACAACTATTTTCCGCACTGGACGAGCTGGGACGCTAAGACGCGCCGCCTGGTAGTAACAGGCTCAGAGAATCGGTTGTATCTGCTGAAACTCGATGAAGCAACCGGCGCACTGGCAATTGACACTGCCTTCCATGACGCCAACGGCAAGCCAGGATTCGACTTCGCCAATCGCGAGTGGCCGCAAGGCTGGAAGGGCTCCGGCGTACCCCACGGCGTGGTTTTTTCCCGCTGAAGTTTATAGGTGGGAGCGGTGGCGGCGTCCTAGAAACAATCCCATACTGTCCTGTTTCGCACAGACGCCTCCCCCCTGTGATGCTATTCATATCCTTGCCGGTTTCGACCCCTCCCTGGCTCGTACCCACAGCCATCTTTACTCGCGCGCCCTACGCAGTGCGCCAGGAGAAATTAGACATGCACATGACCCGCGACCAAGCCGTCCCCGCGCACTCCTGACCCAAAATAATGAACTCCCACGCCAACATCCCGCGCCGCTACAGCACCGACGATCTCCCGCAACCATCCGTCGCAATTCGCTCCGCCGCAGCCGCAATCTGGAATCCCATCAACAGCCTCCTTGAATGGTTCGGCGAACTGGGCATGTTCATCTGGCAAGTGCTCCGCTCCACCACCAGACGCCCCTTTGAAGGCCTCGAACTCCTCCGCCAGCTCGACGAAGTCGGCTCGAAATCCCTTCCCATGGTCGCAATGGCCGGCGCCGCAATCGGCGCAGTCCTTGCGCTCGAAAGCCGCCACAGCCTCATCCAGTTCGGCGCCAAGTCCCTGCTTCCCGCCGCCGTCGTCTTCTCCATCATTCACGAAACGGGTCCGGTCATCACCGCCCTGGTAGTCTGCGGCCGCGTAGGCGCAGGTATCGGTGCCGAACTCGGCTCCATGAAAGTAACCGAACAAATTGACGCGATCGAAGCTTCCGGCGTGAACGTTTACAAACTACTGGCCTTCACCCGCATCGTCGCCTGCATCCTCATGCTGCCTCTGCTCACCCTCGCCGCCGATTTTTGCGGCATCATCACCGGCTGGATCGCCAACACCGCCGCCGAGCCCATCGCGTTTTACAAATTCATCCACGCCGGATTTGCCGGCACCGGCTTCAGCGATTTTCTCGCGCCAACTTTCCGCACTATGGTCTTCGGCCTGATCATCGGCGTGATCGCCTGCTTCCAGGGAATGCGCAGCCAGGGCGGCACCGAAGGCGTGGGCCGCTCAGCCACCAGCGCCGTCGTCCTGTCCTCACTCTTCGTGATGCTGGCCGATGTGATCCTCGTGAAGTTGATCCTGGTGTTCTTCCCATGATCCCCTCAGCTCCAGCCACCACGCCGCCGGAAAACAAGCGCGGCGAAAAACTCCCGACGCCAATCGCCGTGAAACAGGCCAGCGCAAAGCCTGCCAACGCAGACCAAACCGACTCCGGCCCAGCCATGGTCGTCAAGGGTCTGCACAAATGCTACGGCGAGCAAAAAGTCCTGAACGGCCTCGACCTAAAAGTAGGCAACGGCCAAACCGTCGCAGTCCTCGGCCGCAGCGGCACCGGCAAAAGCGTCCTGCTCCGCCTCATCGTCGGCCTGCAGAAGCCCGACGCCGGCACAATTCACATCCAAGGCCAGGAAATCACCGGCGCCAATCTCGAAGAAATGAACGAGATCAGAAAGAAAATGGGCTTCCTTTTCCAGCACGCCGCCCTCTACGATTCGCTCACGGTCGAAGAGAACATCGCCTTCCCCTTGCGCCGCCACACCGAAATGACCGCCGCCCAACGCTCCGAACGCGTGCAAGAACTCCTGGCCAGCGTCGGCATGGAGGCCGATCTGAATAAAATGCCCAGCGACATCTCCGGCGGCATGCAAAAACGCGTCGGCCTGGCCCGCGCCCTCGCTCTCGAGCCCGGCGTCCTGCTGCTCGATGAACCGACGGCCGGCCTCGATCCGATCACCTCCGGCGAAATTGATGAATTAATCCTGAAGCTGCAGGAAGAGCGCGAAGTCGCCTCCATTGTCGTCACCCACGACCTGCACAGCGCCAAAGTAATCGCCGACCGCATCGTCCTGTTGCACGAAGGCAACGCCGTAATCGAAGGCACGTACGAGGAACTCGAAAAAAGCCAAGACGAATTCGTCAAAGAATTTTTCAAAAGGGATTCTTAGGGAGCGTATATGTCCAGAGCAGCCAGGTTAGGAGCCTTCATCATCGCCACGCTGGCAATCCTGGCGATCGGCATCTTCATAATCGGCGACCGCCAATATCTTTTCAGCAATACGTATCAGTTGAAGGCGAAGTTCGCCACTGTCGTCGGCCTGAACGAAGGCGCGGAAGTCCGCGTCGGCGGAGTGCACAGCGGCACCGTGCGCCGCATTGACCTCCCGAAAAATCCCACCGACAAAATCACTGTACTGATGGACCTGCAGCGCTCCACGCACGACATCATCAAACAGGATTCCGTAGCCGCCATACAAACCGAGGGCCTGCTCGGCAATGAGTACGTCTCGATCACCTTCGGCGGCGCGCAAGCCTTGAACGTCCGCGACGGCGACACCATCGCCAGCGAGCCGCCGCTCGTCCTCGCGGACATCATCAAGAAAGCCAACGTGATCATGGACAGCACCAAAGAAGCCGTCGCCAACACCACCGTCGCCACCGCCAATCTGAAATCCATCACCGCCAAAATTGACGATGGCCAAGGAACCATCGGCGCCCTCGTCAATAACAAGGAAATGTACAACGACCTGCAGGCCACCACCGTCGGACTGAAAGATGCCACCGTCCACGCGCAAGCTGGTATCGCCGACTTCCAGGAAAATATGGAAGCCCTGAAACAAAATTTCCTGCTGCGCGGCTATTTCAAAAAACGCGGCTACGAAGATTCCGCCGAGCTCGCGAAAAACCAAATCCCCACCCTGCCCGACGCCGGGCCGATGAAAACTTTCACCTACGATCCAAAGTCCCTCTTCGAAAAAATTGACACAGCCAAACTAAAGAATGAAGGCTCACTAGCCGCAGCCGGAAAGTATCTGGCAGGCAACGAATTCGGCGTCGCAGTAGTGGTCGTCTCCACCGGTCTGACCGGCGACACCGAAAAAGATCTAACGCTGACCCAAGCCCGCGCCGCGGTAATCCGCGCCTACTTGGTAGGCAACTTCGGCTTCGATGACTCCCAACTAAAAATCCTGGGCATGGGCAAAAAAGTCGCCGCCGCAGACTCCGTCGGGCCCGCCGCCGCCCCAGTTCCAGCAAAGTCGTCCACACAATTATCCGCCTGGGGCGAAATCCAAATCATAGTCTACCCACCAGGCACCGAGTTACCCTCCGACCAACCAGCCGGTGTCGCCAGCAGCCTCCACCAATAGGTATCGTAGGGGCGGGTCTCAGACCTGCCCTCGACGAAGCCATCGCCCAGCGGCGCAGGTCGCCATCCCAACTCGGGTCAATTTGCGTGCGTGCCACACGCTCCAGCGCGCCCCAGCAGCAACTTCCGCTCCCGCGCATTGCGCGTCAGCAACGCCGCGCGCTCAAATTCCGCGCGCGCATCCTCCAGCCGCCCGAGTTTCTGCAGTAAATCGCCGCGCACGCTCGGCAACAAATGATAATTTTCCAGCGAGCCTTCCGCCGCCAGCGCGTCCACCAGCTCCAACCCTGCCGCTGGACCAATCGCCATCGAAACCGCCACCGCTCGATTCAAATCAATCACAGGAGAAGGCGTGACCTCAGCGAGCGCCTCATACAGCGACACAATCCGCGCCCAATCCGTTTCCTCAGCCGTCCGCGCCCGCGCGTGGCAAGCCGCAATCTCCGCCTGCAACAGATACGGCCCTCGCGCAGCCGGGCGAAGCTCCAACGCCTTCGCCAGCGCCGAAAGTCCGCGCCGAATCAGCAGTTGATCCCACTCCGCGCGGTTCTGCTCCAGCAGCAGAATCGGTGCCCCCGCCGCATCCACACGTGCCCCAGCCCGCGAAGCCTGTATCTCCATCAACGCCACGAGCCCATGCACTTCCGGCTCCAGCGGCGCCAGCCCCGCCAGCACGCGCCCCAGCCGCAGCGCATCTTCGCACAACGCAGGCCGCAGCCAATCGTCACCCGCAGTCGCCGCGTAACCCTCATTGAAAATCAGATAAATCACCGCCAGCACCGAAGAAAGCCGCGCCGCCAGCTCCTCCCCACGCGGCACCTCAAAAGGAACGCGCTTTTCAGCAAGCGTCCGCTTCGCCCGCACAATGCGCTGCGCCACAGTCGGCTCCGGCACTAAAAACGCCCGCGCGATTTCCTCCGTGGTCAATCCTCCGAGCAAGCGCAATGTAAGCGCCACACGCCCTTCGCTCGGAAGCACCGGATGGCAGGAGATAAAAACAAGCCGCAGAAGATCGTCGCCAACATTGTCATCCAGAGCGGCTGCGAAATCCGGCACGGCCATCTCTTTCTCTTCCATCTCGCGGCCCAGCTCTTCGTGCTTGCGCTCCAGCCGCGCGTTGCGACGGAAATGATCAATCGCCCGATGCTTCGCAGCCGCCATCAGCCAAGCCCCCGGATTATCCGGCACGCCCGACTGCGGCCACTGCTCTAGCGCCGCGACCAAAGCGTCCTGCGCCAGATCCTCCGCGACGCCCACGTCGCGCACCATCCGCGCGAGCCCGGCAATGATCCGCGGCGATTCAATCCTCCAAACCGCGTCAATCGCGCGATGTATATCGGCAGCCGTCACAGCTACCGATCACATCACGTTCGATCCGCCCGCGCAAGCAAGCGGTCAAGCAAGCGAGCGACGTTGCGTTGATGCCGCTCCCCTCAGCGAGTCAGCGACTCCTAAGTCTGTGTGAGAACTGCTGGCTTGCGTGAGGGCACGACTTTAGCCGTGCCGTAACCACGGTGACTTCAGAGCGGCTTCAGCCGCTGAGGGAATGAGTTGCGAATTCTCGCATCCGACTCTTCCGTCGCGCTGTTTTCGTGCTGATGACAATCGCACTCACGCTTTCGCCGCGCAGTCCTGCTGCATCATCATCATCTCCCGCACTTCCGTCTCGCCCTCCCATTCCGGCCAGTGCTTCTTGTGCAATTCCATGAAATGCCGCGCTCCCTCCACCGCTTCTTCTTTCGATTTCAGCTCAAACAGCGCGTACCCGCCGATGATCTCCTTCGCCTCCGTAAAAGGGCCATCCGTCACCGTGACCCGACCGCCGGACAGCTTCACGCTGGCTCCCGCCGAAGTCGGCAGCAACCCTCCGTTCCCCAGCAGCGTGCCATTTTTGATCGCCTCTTCCGTCAGCTTGCCAATCGCATCCATTAGCTCCTTCGGTGGCATGCCTTGTCCTTCCTTGTGCTTCACGATCATCATGTATCGCATCGTTGTATCTCCTTATTTATGTGGTTTCGCATTCCGGGCCGAGTTCCCAGCGCGCCTCGACCCGCTGAACCTCGCCTCTGCCTACACGTCGAACGACCCTGCTTGAATTCGACACTCCCCAAAAACTTTTTCGCGGCCGCCGCCCGCCATGCCTGCTCTGCGTCCCGGCAACCGTGCCGCGAAAGCACCCGCGTTCTCACCGCGCGAAATCCGCCGCCTCGAACACCGGCCGAATTTCCACCTCAATCTCCCGGTCAAACGGCGCGCGCTTCAGCCACTCCACCGCCTCCTCCATGGACCGCACCTGCCAGATCCAGTAACCCGCCACCAGTTCCTTCGTCTCCGTGAACGGCCCATCAATCACCGTGCGCCTCTCGCCGGAAAACTTCACCCGCTTGCCCTTCGAGCTGGGATGCAACCCATCCGCCGCCAGCATCACCCCCGCCTGAATCAATTCCTGGTTGAATTTCCCCATCTCCGCCAGCAGCTTTGGAGTCGGTAGAATGCCCGCTTCGGATTCCTTGCTAGCCTTCACCAAGACCATAACTCGCATCGAGTTCTCCCCTTATTCTAAATTGGCGCCAGCTCCCGAACGTGTGGATCGCCTGAACCCCGGTTCTCCGTCCGCGTTGACTTGCTGGCCCCCAGCTCCTCTATTGACGCGTCGAACGAACCGCAGTTGGATCGACATCTCCTAGTATTTTTATTTTGGACATCGTTCGGCCCCACCTGCGGCTCCGTCCCCGCCAAAACCGCCCCGCCAATCACCAGCAACAACGGCCAAAATGATATCAATATCCCGTAAACGCCCAGCAAAAGCTCCCCGCGATCAAACACATAAGCCCGCCACACTTGCGACACCACCAAACCAACAGCGATCACTCCGCCGAATGTCTGAGAGGCCGCCGCACTGATGCCAACAATCCGGCTCAATCGCGCCGCGACGTCAGCCAGGTTCCCACACAAAACAAATAGCCCAAACCCAATAAGCCCCACCCCCACAATCGATTTCAAGTTCCAATAGTGCCTCCATTGTCTTGCCATAACCCCTCCGGAGGCCCGCTGCCCTGCCTCTACCTACTCGTCGAAGGAGCACCTACGAATTCGACACCCCCTCCCGGATTAATTCGTGAAATTACCGACCTCACCCGGTCGCGCTTCTTCTCACCGGCCAAACGCACGGAAGTGACGTCGCGGAAAAAGCGCGTTAGGCTGCAATGCGCTTTTGAATTTGTAGCGGCGGTCTTCAGACCGCCAGCCTTTGACGTCGTAGCGCCGAGTCTCGCCAGCTCGTTGCAGTTGAACTTGCATCGTCTGATCATCGAAAACTACAGCGAATTACAGCGCGCAACTTATTTTCGAACAGGTAGTACTAGTTCTGTACCAGTTCTGTTCGAACGTACAGGCTGCGATTTCTGCTCGGGCGTGTTAGCGTGGTTCAGGACTGGAAACAATATGAATAATTTTCACAAATTGCACGACGAGCTCAGATTCGCGCCGGCATTGCGACCGGCATTGAATTCGCTGAGCGAGCCCAGCAGCCGCGCCGCCACGTTGCTCGTTGCGTTCCCAACCTCACGCCAGCACTCACCGCAAGCGGCCCCCGTCCAGCCGCCGCACCGTAAAACTACGCATCAATTTCTAATCAACGGTCCAGCGATTAGAAATCACCGTAAACCTCTGAAAACAAACAACCGCACCGTTTTCTAATCGCACTTAATTTGGCAAAAAATTGCGTCCAGCAAAATCAGCGCACAACCCGTTTCATGCGTTGCCTACGTAGTTCTACGATTCGCCGTTTTGCTATCCGCCCACACCTGATGTTAGAAATATGTGGCACAAGCTCAAGCAAGAACTCGCAGCGGAGGAAGCATGGCGAAGTCGCGCAGGGAATTTCTGGCGGATGCATCAGCAGGACTGTTTGGCGCGGCAATCGCAACGCACGCGCAAAATCAGAATCCAACGAAGTCAGCAACGCCGAAGTCCACAACATCATCGCAGAGCGAGCAGCCAGGAACGCCCTCCGCGTTCGGCACCGCTCCAGCAGTAGGCCCCGAAGTATCGTCCGAAACTTTCGCCGAAGCCGAAAAACTCGTACGCATCGAACTCACCGCAGCAGAGCGCGCGCAAGCAGCGGGCAACTGGCGCCGCGCAATGGCCGCGCTTTACGAACGCCGCACCGGCCCCAAAAAAGTCGCGCTCGAATCAACACTCTCCCCTGCTTCGCGCTGGGATCCCGTGCTCCCGGGAATGCAAGCGGGTCCAGAAAAAAACCAATTCATTCGCAGCAACAGCGATCCAGGCCCGTTGCCCAAGCGCGACGAAGACATCGCCTTCGCATCCGTAACTCAACTCTCGCGCTGGATCGAATCCAAGAAAATCACTTCCGAGCGCCTCACCAACATTTATCTCGAGCGCATCGAACGCTTCAATCCTCAGCTGCGCTGCGTCATCACCGTGACGCGCGACCTCGCCCTCACCCAAGCCAAACAAGCCGACATCGAAATCGCCGCCGGAAAATATCGCGGCCCGCTGCACGGCGTCCCCTGGGGCGGCAAAGATCTCCTCGACACCGCCGGTATCGCCACCACCTACGGCGCCGAGCCTTTCCGCAATCGCATCCCCACCCGAAATTCCGCAGTAGTCCAGCGTCTCGACGAAGCCGGCGCAGTGCTGATCGCGAAACTCAGCCTCGGCGCGCTCGCCCTCAACGATGTATGGTTCGGCGGCCAGACCATGAATCCGTGGCTGCTCGAAGAAGGCGCGTCCGGCTCCAGCGCAGGTCCCGGAGCCGCGACCGCCGCGGGCTTGGTAGGTTTTTCGGTCGGTAGCGAAACCGGCGGCAGCATCGTCAGCCCCAGCATGCGCTGCGGTGTCACCGGATTGCGCCCCACATACGGCCGCGTCGCCCGCACCGGCGCGATGACCCTCTGCTGGTCGCTCGATAAACTCGGCCCCATGACGCGCAGCGTCGAAGACGCGATGCTGGTGCTGCAAGCAATCACCGGCCCCGACGACGGAGACCTCGACAGCGTTCCTAGCAAACTTGATTTCGATGCAGATGCGAGCGTGCATGGCCTGCGCGTCGGCTATTTCCCCGCGTGGATGAATGGCCGCGGCGCGACCGACGTGGATCGCATGGCGCTCGACACCGTAAAGAAGTTAGGCATGGTCCCAGTCGAAGTTTCCATCCCCGATTGGCCCTACGATTCCCTGGAATTGATTTTGTTCGCCGAAGCCGGCGCCGCGTTCGAAGAAATCACGCTTGATCATGAAATTGATCAGTTGAAAATGCAGGTGCCAGACGCGTGGCCCAATACCTTCCGTCAGTCGCGCTTCCTTTCCGCAGTGGATTTCGTGCAGGCCGACCGCTTGCGTCGCAAAGTAGCCATCGAAATGGCGCGCGTTTTCTCCGAAGTGGATTTGCTGCTCGTCCCATCGCTGCGGGACGAGATGCTCACGATCACGAATTTCACCGGACATCCTTCGCTCACCCTCCGCGCCGGATTTGTTCAGGTATCGCAAGCCCGCAGCGACTGGGCGCCCGATCCTCAGCACCCGCTGCCTAAATTTTCGCCGCCGCGCCGCGTCCCGCACGGGGTCACATTGATAGGACGCCTATTCGAAGAAGGTACCGTAGCCCAAGCAGGCCTCGCGCTGGAGCGTACCTTTAACGTAATCAGCGAGCGCCCGCCCGGCTTCTGATTCCCCCGACGCCACCGCCCACAGAGATTCGCGAATCGGTCCCTGGTCCTACCTGTCCGCCCGACCAGTAGTTTTTATCGTTGGTTTTCTCTAACCTGAGTGTGACTACCAGCCGTTTCGCGCGGCTGTGATCCGAGCCTCCCGGCCCCTCCAGCCGACCGGGAATTCAGGGAGGTGCAAGAATGAAAGAAAGCGATGCGCTGATCCAGTTCAAAGACGGTGTCGAACTGCTGAAGAACGGTTACCCGAAGGACGCTCTCCCTCACCTGCGCAATGCCGTCGAAATCGAAAGCCAAAATCCGTACTATCTTTCGTTTTTCGGACTGGCTGTAGCGCGCGCCGAAAAAAAGTGGAATGAAGCCACCCATCTCTGCGAAACCGCTCTGCAACTGAAGGGCAAGGAGCCGCAATTTCACCTGAATCTCGCGGAGGTGTACGTCGCGGCAGGCAGGCGCGCCAGCGCCATAGCTACCCTGGAACGCGCCATCGAAAATTTCGGGCCCACCGCGCGCCTCACCAAAGCCCGCAGCAGAATCGAAAAACGCCAGGCGCCGGTCCTGCCATTCCTGAAACGGGACCACGTCCTGAACAAAAGCCTGGGCAGGCTGCGCCATCGCGCCGCGAAACGAAGCGCGTAATCAATTCCTGATTCCGCGATGACCGTTCAGCCCGGTACCGGCTCGAACTTGGGCTCTGTGATTCCAAGAATCACGCAGACCTCTTTCATCGTGCGCACCACATGCAGATTGGGCCGTGTATGCTGTCCCGCCAACTCGAACATGCGCGCCATGCCAAAGATTCCAGGTGCCGCCGCAACGATGAACCGCGGAAGCTCCGGGTCGAGAATCGCCGGCGGCAAACTTGCCAAATCCCGAATCGTTTGCGGAGACACGTCTAGCGAAGTCGCTGCCGAAAAGTCCGTAATGCCCGAACGCGAGCCAGTTCGCTCGAAATACACTCCAGAGAGGCGATAGAATTCCTTGAGTAGTTCGTCGCTGATAGGGCCTTCAAAGCGACCGCGAAGTATTCGGTTCACCGGGTCGAACTCGAAGTAGTAGGGCATCGAAAGGACCTCTGAAGCCAGAAAGTAGATGCGCCGATAATCGCACTGGTTCCGGCAAATCGCAATCGGGTCCAGGGCGCTCGCTGGTGACAAAACTGATAGAGCGCAGCGAGCCATGAACGGGACGCTCGCGGCTTGTAGCTATTTAGTGTTCCCAGAAACGCGATTTACAGTGTTTCTACCAATTTTCACAGGTCTATCCCACATTGACGTGTCTGCGCGACTTTGCTATGTTCCCTATAGTTTTTCGCGGAGAGTGACCGTGAAACGTCGCACGATCCGGGCTACCCAAGCCTCCCACAAAAGCCACAAACTACTGAAAAAGAAGACAATAAAGGCCAGCGGCAGGGCCAAAACCCCTGTGCTGCCGCCGGACCCTGACGCACCCGCGAAGCAGGCGCAGCTGAAATTCTACGAAGAGGCCCTTAAGTACTTCCAGCAGCAGAAGTTCCAGCGCGCCAAGCAGTCCCTCGAACGTGTCCTGGAAGGCCCCAGCAAGGAGCTTGGCGACCGCGCCCAGATGCATATACGCATCTGCGAGCAGCGGATTTCGCGGCCTCCCGTTCCGGCACTGAAGTCCGCCGAAGAGCATTACACCCAGGGCGTGGCGCTGATGAACCTGGGCCGCTGGGATGAAGCGCGCGAGCACCTGGACCGCGCGCGCAAATCCGCGCCAAAGGCGGACCACATTGTTTACGCCATGGCCGCTCTGGATTGCCTCACCGGCGAAGCGGAATCGGCGATGCAAAATCTGAAAGTTGCCATCCAACTCCGGCCGGAAAATCGCTATCACGCGCGCAACGATGAAGATTTCGCATTCTTGCAGGAAGACCCGCGCTTCACTGAATTGCTCTACCCGGAGCGAGACGGTTCGGCCGGCTGAGTTGCGCGTGCGGGGCCGGAAATTAGCCAGCAAGTTCGCCCGGAACTTCGACTGGGATTTCGCGGCGTGAAACTTTCCGTTGCAAATCTTCGTGAAAATATTTTTGCGCCAGTGGCGCGTGAAAATCGCCTGGTGAAAATCACACCGTGAAAAGTAAAACGCAACTGCGAACTGAACCCGTGCGCATAGTCGCGCTGGGCGGCGGCACAGGACTTTCCACGGTGCTGCGCGGGCTGAAGGAATATGTAGCGAGGCGCAAGAAAGAACGCGTGCCGCTGCCCATCTCCGATCTCGCCGCGGTTGTGACGGTTACTGATGATGGCGGCAGTTCCGGCCGACTGCGCCGCGAGTATCGCGTGCTTCCTCCCGGCGACATACGCAATTGCATGGTGGCGCTTTCCAAGGACGAGCACTTGCTGGGGAAATTGTTTCAGTATCGTTTTCCCGCGGGACGCGGCCTCGCGGGGCACAGCTTCGGCAATTTATTTCTCACCGCTCTTACCAACGTGACGGGCGATTTTCCGCGCGCGGTGCGCGTCTCCTCGCAAGTACTGGCCATCCGTGGCCGAATTTTTCCTTCCACTGCGCAGAACGTAACTCTAGAGGCCGAACTCGAAGACGGAACCATTGTGCGCGGCGAAACCAACATTTCGCGTTCGCGCAAACGAATTCGCCGCGTGCACCTGGTGCCGCGGCGCGTGAAGCCGTTGCCCGAAGTGCTCGAAGCGATTCGCGAAGCCGATCTGGTGCTGGTGGGACCCGGCTCGCTATACACCAGCATCATTCCCAACCTGCTAGTGGAGCAAGTGACCGAGACCATTGTTCATTCGCGCGCGGTGTGCGTGTACATCGCAAATCTGATGACGCAGCCCGGCGAAACGCAGCACTATTCAGTGGCGGATCACGTGCGTGCCATCTACGAACATAGCCGCAAGGGCCTGTTCGATTACGTAGTGGTGAATCGCATGCCGGTGCCGTCGCCACAACTGCAACGCTATCGCGCGCAGGGCGCCGAACCCGTGCAGCAATCGCTGGGCGAGCTGCGGCGCATGGGGCTGCGCTACATCACCGGCGACCTGCTGCATCACAACAAAGTGGTGCGCCACGACCAAGCCCGCCTGACGCGCCTACTCCTCGAAGAATTCGTAAAGCGCAAGATGCGCAAGTAGAGTAGCCGGCGTCCGCGATTTTTCACTTTTGAAGACTGGTCTAATCGGAAGAAGCCATTACGGTTTGGGAATGAAGCGGGCGAAAATTTTCCAATACGAAACCGGCGCCAGGCGTTCGAGCAATGCCAGAAACTTTGCGTCGTTGCCGACCAGCACGCGCGCCGAGCGGCGTTCGATGCCCTGCACGATGATTTCGCCGGCGGTTGCGGGCGGCATCGTCAGCGCTTTTTTCGCGAGGGCTCTGCGCCGAGCGACTTCTGCTGGAGGCATGTCCTTCGGCACACGAGCATTATCTGCAATCGAAGTTGCGACGCCGCCCGGATGAACGACCGTAACACCGATGTTCGAATTCGCGAGTTCGTGCCGTAGTGAGTGCGAAAATCCGCGCACGGCGAACTTGCTTGCCGAGTAAGCCGTTTCCGCGGGCGGCGAGATGATTCCGTAGATGCTGGAAAGGTTCACTACGCGCGCGTCATCGCTTTTTCGCAACAGAGGGAGAAACGCCCGGGTCATGCGCACCAGGCCCCAGAAATTAATTTCGAACAACCATTCGAAATCTTCCTCGCTGACTGCTTCGAACGTGCCGCCGACGGCGACGCCGGCGTTGTTTACCAGGATGTCCACCCCGGGATGCGCGGCGAGCACAGCCGCTGGAAACGCTGCCACGGCACTTCTATCAGCAACATCAAGATGGTGTTGGCTAATGCGCAGCGCACTCCGCGGAGGGGCCTGGTTCATTGGATCCATACGAGCTAGTTGTGCCATGCGCGCTGTTTCTGCTAGTCCCGCATTATTCAAATCAGCGAGCGCGAGGTGGCAACCACGGCGAGCGAGCGAAACGGCAATACCACGACCGATTCCGCTTGCGGCGCCAGTGATCACCGCCGTGCGATTCTCAAGTTTCATTGCGCTCGTCATAAGCTCAAATCAGGTAGTAGCCCTGGAGTGAACGCTACTTACGCGGCCGCCATTTTCAGCCTCCGACGTTCGAAGAAAACTCATGGTCCCGTCGTTTACCGAGCTGAACGTAAACGCGACGAGGTCTTTCACATAATTCTGGGGCACTCTCCACGGCGATCTCTGTCCCTGCTTGGGCAGCACGTCGTCGGCACGGCGGACGTAGCCTGAACTAAAATCGAGCAAAGGCTCGGGGTTGACGGATCCATCCGGAAGATTCGGCACACACACAGAAAATCCCTTGCGATCCATATATTTAAGCAGCCGGCAGACAAAACGCGCGGTGATGTCGCACCGCAGCGTCCACGAATTATTCGTATACCCAAAGGCGAGGGCGAAATTCGGAATACCGCTGAACATTGCGCCTTTGTATACAAGCTTCTCGTTAAATTTCGCCTGCACGCCATCCACGAGAATTTCAGCGCCGCCCATCAGCTTCACGACAAGACCCGTCGCTGAAACGATGATGTCTGCCGGCAACGTTGCGCCGGAGCTTAAGCGGATGCCGGACTCCACAACTTCTTCAATCGTGTCAGTCACGAGCTCGACTCGGCCGGAGCGGATCGCGGCAAACAGGTCGCCATCGGGCACCAGGCATATACGCTGATCCCACGGGTTATAGCGCGGCGTAAAGTGCCGCTTGACGTCGTATTCGGGATGAAGCTGCCGCGTGATCCCCTTGAGGATCAAGCCCTTCAGCATTTCTGGTTTCGTGCGCGCGAGGTGAAACATGGTGATGCTGTACAGCACGTTCTTCCATTTTGTGAGTTTCGCGGCGAACCCTTTCGGCAAATGCCGGAACATCCAATTGGCCTTTGCGTCCTTCCTTGGAAGACTGACGACATAACTGGGAGAGCGTTGCAGCATCGTCACATGGGCGGCGTCTTTAGCAAGCGCCGGAACCAGAGTCACCGCCGTCGCGCCGCTTCCAATTACAATGACGCGCTTGCCCGCATAATCGAGCGTCTCGGGCCATTGCTGCGGATGTATGAACTTCCCCTGGAACCGATTCACACCCGGAAACTCGGGGCTGTAGCCCTTTTCGTAACTGTAATAGCCGCTGCACATATAAAGGAAGCGGCAAGCCAGCCGCACGATCTGCCCCCCTTTTGTCTGCGCCTCCACTGTCCAGCGCGCGTCAACTGAAGACCAGGAAGCTCGAATCATCCGATGTCCCAGCCTGATGTGGCGGTCAATGCCATAGTGTGCAGCGGTGTCGCGGATATAATTCCAGATTGCCGGTCCACCCGCGATCGCCTCGTCCGCCTGCCACGGCCGGAACGGAAATCCCAGGGTGTGCATATCCGAATCGGAGCGGACGCCTGGATAGCGGAAGAGATCCCAGGTGCCGCCGATTGCATCGCGACCCTCCAGAATCGCATAGGATTTGTTGGGGAGGGCAGTCTGCAAATGGTAGGCCGCGTCAATACCTGATATGCCGGCTCCAACGATGAGTACATCAAAATGTTCTGGTGATTGCGTGGGCATGTTTGAGTGGTTCTCGCGTCCAGCGGGTCGTTGTAGCACGAAGCGGCGCCGGCGACGCGCTAATTCGTTATCCTTCCAGCAGCCAGGAAACTATTCGAGGAGATTAGGTTCGTCCTGGATGATGCGCGCGAGCAGTGGCTGAAACTGAAACCATCCTGCGAGATGACTTCCCACCTGCTCTCTGGTTGTAATCGCCGCGGCGTGATCGATCTTTACCGGCACGCCTGCCGCCTCCGCCAGCAATTGCGCATGGCAACTGCGGTCCATGGTGATGAACCACCACGCCGCTTCCTCCACGCAGTGGCCAACGGTGATTAATCCGTGATTGCGCAGAATCGCAGCTTTGTATTGACCCAGAGCCTGCGCGATTCGCTCGCCCTCTGAAGTTTCATAGACTACGCCGGTGAACTCCGCAAAGAGGCCATGGTCCTCGTAGAATGCGCAGGCATCCTGGGTGATCGGATCGAGCAGTCGCCCGAGCGACGCCCAGGATTTTCCGTACATCGAATGCGCATGCGCCGCAGCGATCACGTCCGGACGCGCGGCATGGACCTGGGAGTGGATGGCAAAGGCCGCTGCGTTAACCGGATAACTTCCTTGCACGACTTCGCCGCGATGATTTACCAGAATCAAGTCGGACGCGCGTATTTGGCTGAAGTGCATGCCGAATGGGTTCACCCAGAAGTGGTCGAGCTGCTCCGGATCGCGCGCGGTGATATGTCCCGCCACGCCTTCATCGAATCCGAAACGTGAAAAAAGACGGAATGCGGCAGCCAGCATGCGTTTGCGGTGCAAACGCTCTTCGGCAGCGGTAGCGAACACAGGCGGCCGCGGAATGTTCAGTACATTTGCGGGTGCTCCGGCCATTTGGACCTCCCAGCGCGGTGAATCCGCTTACTTGGCACAGTGGCAGCGATTATATAGAATGTGCGTCGCGTTAGTCACCGTCATCTGTAAGCGACTATCAGCAGTCGGTTCGCTTGCTGCTTTGGCCCGAACGTCACGACCCGAGGGATCATCTATGAGCGAATTGAATCATAAATTCGAGCTTGCCGCGCGGCCCATTGGCATGCCCAAACGGAGCGATTGGACATACAAGGAGGAACCGGTTCGCGAACCCGGCGACGGTGAGCTGCTCATAAAGATTCTGTACATTTCACTCGATCCTGCGATGCGCGGCTGGATGAACGAAGGGAAATCGTACATCGCTCCGGTAGAAATCGGAGCGGTGATGAGAGCTGGCGGGTTGGGGCGCGTAACGGCGTCGAAAAATCCAAAGTTTGCCGTTGGCGATTACGTTTACGGCGCTTTCGGCGTTCAGGAATTCGCAATTTCGAACGGACAGGGCATTACGAAGATCAATGCAGGCGCGATTCCGTTGCCCGTTTTTCTGGGGACGCTGGGAATGCCCGGAATGACCGCTTATTTTGGTTTGCTGGATATCGGCAAGCCAAAGCCCGGCCAGACCGTCGTTGTTTCAGGCGCGGCTGGAGCGGTCGGAACCGTCGTCGGGCAGATCGCCAAGATAAAAGGCTGCAACGTGGTGGGCATCGCGGGAGGGGCCGAGAAGTGCAACTACATTGTGAAAGAGCTTGGCTTCGACGCCGGGATTGACTACAAGTCGGAGGATGTCCGAAAATCGCTGCGGCAACATTGCCCGAATGGCATTGACGTTTATTTCGACAATGTGGGCGGCGACATTCTTGACGCTGCGCTTGCACAGCTGGCGCGCGGGGCGCGAGTAGTCATTTGCGGCGCCATTTCGCAGTACTGCAACACCACGCCAATCAAAGGACCCTCGAACTATCTCTCGCTTCTGGTGAATCGTGCCAGCATGACGGGTATGGTCGTATTCGACTATGCTGATCGTTATCCCGAGGCCGGACGGGAGATGGCAGCGTGGATGGCGGCCGGAAAACTCAAATCGCGCGAGCACATCGTAGAGGGCCTCGAAACATTCCCCGAAACGCTGCTGAAGCTCTTCAAGGGCGAGAATACGGGAAAACTCATCCTCAAAGTAGCCGACGCGTAAGGATCAGCGTTGACGTCCCAGGCTGACAGGCACCGGTGCTGGGAGCAGCCATGAATCAGTTGGAACTCTTAACGTTTTTGGCAAGAGCGAAATTGCCGGTGGACTGAGTTTGGGTTATTCTTCGGTACCGTGCATCAGAATCTACACCTCTTGCCGCGCACGATGGCTGTTCTGCTTTTCGTGCTGGCCGTTCCGTGCCAGTTAAGCGCGCAGTCCTCCGCTACAAGTACCGCCGATAGCAAATCCGACACTACTGCCAAGCAGGATTTTTCTCGGGAACCTTGGATTTACGAGTACCGACACGCTGCGATGCGTTATGAGAACGATGGTTCCGGCACCCGCGAAGTCCACGCGCGAGTTCGCGTGCAAACGCCGGCGGGCCTGAACTCGGGCGGTCAACTTGTTTTTCAGTACAACGCGCTGGATGAGCAGGTGGAAATACGCAGCGTTCGAGTTATCAAACCGGACGGGACGACCGTCACAGCCGGACCCGAAACCGTGCAGGACCTGAGCGCGCCGGTGGCGCGAGAAGCGCCGATGTACACCGACGCGCGGCAAAAGCACGTCACGGTGCCGGGCCTGGCGGTGGGCGATGTGGTGGAATACGACGTGGTGATAAGCGCGAAACCTCTCTTGGCGGGCCAGTTCTGGCACATCTGGAATTTTGAGCAAACGGCAATCGCACTCGATGAACAGCTCGATTTGAACGTGCCAGCGAACCGAACGGTAAGAATCAAAAGCCCCGAAGGGATTAAGGCCTCCGACCATGTCGAAGGAGACCGCCGGGTATACCACTGGGCGACGTCGAATTTGAAAACGCCTCCTCCCGTGGATATTTTCAAGGATTTCAAATTTGATGTGATCAAGCTGCTCGAAGGCGAGCATCCACCTCCGCCTCCTCGTGTCCTGTTCTCTACTTTCCAGAGCTGGAGCGAAGTGGCCGACTGGTACGCGCAGCTGGAACGCGACCGGCGCGTACCTACGCCCGAAATTCGAACCAAGGCCGATGAAATCGCGCGCGGGCAGCAAACGGATGAAGCCAAGGCGCAAGCCCTTTACTACTGGGTTTCGCAAAATATCCGCTACGTGAGCTTGTCCTTCGGCATGGGCCGCTACCAGCCGCATCCCGCCGCTGAAGTTTTCTCGAATCGCTACGGCGATTGCAAGGACAAGACGACTCTGCTGGAAGCCATGCTGGAAGCTGAAGGACTGCACGCGAACGCGGTGCTGGCAAACTCGATCGTGGACGTTGATCCGGATGTGCCCAATCCACTGCAATTCGATCATGCCTACACGTTTCTGGAGATTGCAGGGAAGGAGACCTGGCTCGATAGCACTCTGGGCGTAGGGCCGTTTGGTTACCTGGCGCCGCAGTTGCGCGGTAAAGCAGCGCTGGTAGTTTCCGGAACGCCCGCTGCGGCCCTTCGTCAGACTCCCCAGGATTTTCCATTCACTGTGGAATATCGGGTGGGCGTCAACGGAACGGTTGACGTAAACGGAACTTTGGATTCCACGGTCGAGCTGCAGACGCGCGGTGATGTGGAGGTTCTGATTCGGCTGCTGAACGACCATCTCTCGCCGGAGCAGCTGGCCAAATCGGCGGACAGCGTTCTCGCCCGAACAAACAAGTTTCTTTACGGGTCGGCGCAATACACCGATTTCAAAGTTTTGAACGCCGCGGACATTTCTCAGCCGGTTAAAACACAGTTCCACGTCAGCGGCAAATTGATGTACGTGAATCCCAAAGGTTCGACGCCGGCGCAACTAACCGTTGCCCTCACCGCGATGCCGATTGCACAGTGGCATCTGCTGTCGCTGCTGCCTGCAGTGGATTCGAAGCCGGATTCCGATGGCAAGCCGCAGCAATTGTCGACGGATCTGAAAGGTCCAAGGTTTTACTCTCTGACTCTGGATCTCGCTTTCGGAACCTTGGTGGCGTCCGATCCTCCTGCTGCGAAGGATTTCCGTATCACCGAGAAGTTCGCGGAATACGCGGCCAGTGATTCGTGGAAAGGCAACACGTTCCATGCCTCGCGGTCGCTGGAGTTGCGCGTGCCAAGGATCGCGGCGGCGGATTCCAAGGAATATGCGGCTTTCGTGGAGAAGGTTGCTGGTGCCAACCCTGTCCCATATGCGCCCAAGAAAGATAACGCCGCTGGGGTGGTGGGCGGCTTATTAGCCAAAGCAGACGCTGCGACGCCTTCCAAATCATCCGCATCCGCGCCCGAGCCGCCAAAATCCCAGCCGCCGGAGCCTGCGAACGTGGCCGCGGCTGATCCTGTGCACATTCCGGCGACTGACACGCTGGACCTCTATAAACACGGGCAGGAAGAAGCGAAACGCAAGAACTGGGCGAACGCGATTGAGGCGTTCGAAGCAGCCGTGAAGGCCGACCCGCAATATCCCGACGCTTGGCGAGAGCTGGGCCGCGCTCACATGTACGCGCACCAGTATCCGGATGCGGAGGCCGCGTTTCGAAAATATCTGGAGCTCGCTCCCGATGATCGCCTTGCGTACTTGAATATGGCGTGGGCGTTGCAGACCCAAAAGAAATATGAACTGGTAGAGGACATGCTTGTAAAGCGGGTTGCGGTAGCGCCCAAAGACGCGGACGCTCTCTACCGGCTGGGATTGGCTTATCTCGCGATGCATTTGTCCGAGCAAGCGGTACCGGTCTTGGAACGATCCACGGTCCAAGCTCCGAAGTATGCGGCGGCCCGTTACGCGTTGGGCCGAGCGTATTTGGAAACCCACCAAGATGATCTCGCGGTAGCGTCTTTTCGCAAGGTGCTGGAGCTGGACGACAGCGAGGACAGGCTGAACAGCGTGGCGTACACTCTCGCCGAGCATGGTTCGACCTTGGACGCCGCTGAAAACTGGTCGCGGCTTTCTATCGGCATTGTGGAGAAAGAACTCAACGAATCGTCGTTGGCGAACTTGCAAGCACAGACCTGGACTATGGTCGTGAAGCTCGGCCAATACTGGGACACTATGGGCTGGATTAAATTTGAGCAGGGCAATTTGAAGGACGCCGAGAAATATGTGCTGGCCGCCTGGGAAGTCGCCGACGATCTGACCATTGGCATGCATCTCGGCCGGATCTACGAAGCGCAAGGCCGCCGGAACGATGCGGTTGATATGTATCTGGCCGCGTTGAGCAAGGTTTCGCGGGAGCAAGCTTTGAGCGACGACTTCAAAGAGACGCGCAAGCGCGCAGCAGACATTCTGGGGGGCTATTCGCAGCTGGACGATCAGCTGGCTCAAGTGCGCAAGAAAACAACGCCATCGCGTACCGTAGCCATCGCGAACCCCAGCGGCGCGCAGGGCATCGCTCAGTACACCGTAATGATCGATGCGAATTCGAAAGTCGTAGATCTCGCCGCCAACAATCTCGAAGATCCGCTGGCAGCTTTGAATGAAGCGATTCGCGCTGCAGCGATGCCGCAATCCTTTCCTGACGATACGCTGAAAAAATTACCTCGCCTCGGCACCTTGGCCTGCGCGGGCGCCGAGCAACCCTGCAAATTCGCTTTATTGTCGGCATATTCGAGCTCGCGCTTCGCTCCGCTGGAGTAGCCAGCGCGCCGCATGCAAAAAATGCTTTAGTTGCGCGGGTGGCGGCAGGTTCGTATACTGGCCGACGCTGTCTGGACGGTTTGGCCGCAGGGTGATTGCGGCAAGTGGCACGGCCAGCGTGGCGGCGCCGGGCGTGGCGCTTGATCGTTATTCATAGGTAATCCATTTACTTGGCTCGTGGTTTGGTGAAGTGTGCTAGTGGTCTGGCGAGCTGTGCTTGTTGCATAGCGAGGTTCGCATGTCGCCCGGCCAATTGTTGCGCGATTTTTGGAGGGATGCATGTCTGCGGTAACGTCTGATGAATTGAATGTTTACAAATCGGCGGAAGCACGGTTTGAGATTGCCGCGAAGAAACTGAACCTGGAAGAAGGAATTTACAGCTACCTGAAGTATCCCAGCAAGGAAATCACGGTTTATATTCCGGTGGCGCGCGATACCGGGAAAATTGAAGTTTTCACCGGGTACCGGGTGCTGCACTCTTCGATTCGCGGTCCCGGCAAGGGCGGGATTCGCTTTGCGCCAGACGTTTCCATTGATGAAGTGCGCGCGCTGGCTGCGTGGATGACCTGGAAATGCGCGGTGGTGAACATTCCCTTCGGCGGGGCGAAGGGCGGCGTGATTTGCGATCCTAACAAGCTCTCGAAGACGGAGCTGGAACGCATCACGCGGCGCTACACGGCGGAATTGAGCGAGTGGTTTGGTCCGGAACGCGACGTGCCGGCGCCGGACATCGGCACGAACGAACAGACCATGGCGTGGGTGATGGACACCTACTCGATGCACGTGCGACAGGCGACCACGGCGGTGGTGACGGGCAAGCCGCTGGAGCTGGGCGGGTCGCAAGGCCGCAAGGAAGCCACCGGCCGCGGTTTGATGATGTGCTGCAATAACGCTCTGCGGAAGCTGGGCATGAAGCGCGATGGTTGCCGCGTGATCATTCAGGGATTCGGGAACGTCGGCTCGCAGGCGGCGATTCTCATGCACGAGGCGGGCTACAAAATTATAGGCGTCGCGGATATTCATGGCGGCCTTTACAATGATAAAGGGTTCGACGTACCGAAACTGGTGGATTGGGTGTACGGGCAGCGCAAGCCGTTGCCCGAATTTCCGGGTGGCGGGGATAAGCAAACCGCACAAGAAGTGCTATTCCACCCTACGGACATTCTGGTACCCGCGGCCACTGAGAATCAGATCACTTCTGGCAATGCCAACCGCGTGGAATGCAAGATTCTGTGCGAAGGGGCGAACGGTCCCACTACCTCGCACGCGGACAAAATTATCGAGGATAAGGGTATTTTCATCATTCCTGACATACTAGGAAATGCCGGGGGCGTGACGGTTAGCTACTTTGAGTGGGTACAGGACCGGCAAGGGTTCTTCTGGCGGGAAAGCGAAGTGAACGAAAGATTGCAAGATGTGATGGACCAAAGCTTCGAACAGGTGGTAAGGTACGCCGAAACGCACCGGGTGAACAACCGGATCGCGGCTTATATCGTCGCGATTGACCGGGTGGCCCGGGCGCTGAAGTTGCGCGGCATTTACGCGTAGGCAGGTTACCAGGCTCGGTGGTTGGCGGCCCGGAGTTCGTCGAGGAGGAAACGTGTTTCCTGAATCAATTTTGCCCGGAGCACTGAAAAGCGAAGACGAGCACCGGCGCGATATGTGCGCGGTGGGACGGTGGATCTACGACCGCGGATACGTGGCATCCATGGACGGGAATTTGTCCGTGCGGCTGGACACGCAGCACATTTTGACGTCGCCGACGGGAATTTGTAAGGGCATGATGACACCGGAAGATATGGTGATCACCGACATGGACGGGAAGAAAGTGTCGGGGCGGCGCAATCCCTCTTCTGAACTACCGATGCATTTGATGATTTATCAACATCGCACCGATGTGAATGCGGTGTGCCACGCGCATCCTCCGGCGGCGACAGGTTACGCCGCGGCGGGAGTGCCGCTGAATAAGGCGCTGCTGTGTGAATTGATTCTGTCGCTGGGCTGCGTTCCGGTGGCGCCTTATGGCACGCCGGGAACTCCGGAATTGGCGGACAGCATTGCGCCGTTCGTGGATGGTTACGACGCAATATTGCTGGCGAATCACGGAGTGGTGAGTTACGGGCAGGATTTGATGACGGCTTTCTTCCGCATGGAGACCACGGAGCATTTCGCGCGTGTGGCGCTGGTGACCGAAATGCTTGGCAAGCAAGTGCTGCTTTCGAGCAACGACGTGCAGAAATTGGTGGCGGCGCGGGCGCGTTATGGTTTGCAGACGGCGCCTAACGCGGGGCCGGAATTTCCGGTTACTTCGGAGACTGCGGCAACCACCGAGCGGATTACTTTGACGCGCCGGGAGCTTGAGGCATTGGTGGAAGAGGCTGTGAAGAACGACCGCGCGCGGCAGTAGAGCCGGACGCGCGGGGCCTCGTTAATTTATTGCACGCGCTCGTGGGAGTAGCCTGCGGCGTCCAGCGCGGCTTTCAATTCCGCGATGTGTTCGGGACCGCGGGTTTCCATGGTTATGTCAATCGCAGTATCCCCTAAGACCACTCCGTAGTAACTCCGATTGAAGCTGGTTTCCACGATATTCACTTTGTGTTCGGCGATTACAGTGGAAAGGCGTACCAGCGCGCCGGGATGATCCGGCAGATGGATGCGCAGGCGGACCAGGCGCCCGTCTTTCACCAGGCCGCGTTCGATGATGCGCGCGAGCAGAGTGACGTCAATATTTCCTGCGGAGATCAGCACACCGACTTTTTTCCCGGCTAGCGCGGTCTTGCGATTCAGCACTGCCGCGGCGGCGACGGCTCCGGCGCCTTCGGTGAGCGTCTTTTCCTTTTCGAGTAGCAGCAGGATGGCGTTGGCGATTTCTTCTTCGTCCACCGTGACGATTTCGTCCACGTATTTCCGGACCAGCGGCAGAGTGTGCACGCCGGCGGCGCGCACGGCGATGCCGTCGGCGATCGTCTTTTCGGCGGGCAAAGTGACGATGGCGTTTTGCTCGAAGGCTGCCTTCATCGAGGGCAGCTTCGAAGTTTGCACGCCGATCACTTTTATCTTGGGATTCATTTCCTTGACGGCGCAAGCTACTCCGGCGATAAGCCCACCACCACCGATGGGAACTACCACCGCGTGCAAGTCCGGCACTTGTTCGAGCATCTCGATGCCGAGAGTGCCCTGGCCGGAGATTACCGCGTCATCATCGAAAGGATGGATGAAGGTGAGGGATTGTTCGGCGCAGCGGCGCAAGGCTTCCTGGCAAGCTTCGTCGTAATTCGCGCCGAAGAGGATTACCTCGGCGCCATGGCCGCGCGTGGCGGAAACTTTCACCAGCGGGGTGGTGAGCGGCATCACGATTTGCGAAGCGATTCCGCGCTTGGTGGCGTGATAAGCCACGGCCTGCGCGTGATTGCCCGCGGAGGCCGCGATCACTCCACGGCGGCGCTCGTCGGGCGTGAGCAGCAGAATTTTGTTCAGCGCGCCACGCTCTTTGAACGAGCCGGTCATCTGCAAATTTTCCAGTTTCAGGAAAAGCGAATTTCCCGTGAGCTGCGAAAAAGTTTCGGAGCGCATGAAGGGCGAGAGGTAGATCGAATCGCGGATGCGCTTGGCGGCCTGCTGAATCGTTTTGAGCGTGACGGTCGAGGCGGGTCCTTCGGCTCGTCCGGTGGCTTGCGTTTTTGCTTTCCTGGTGCTGGACTTCATTTTATTGCCCCCTAAAAAACGAAAGGCCGTTGCCCTTTCCGGGTAACGGCCGATGGCGCTTGCAAGCAGAAGCTGGGCGCCGGCCGTTAACCGCTGCTAATAATTGAAATAATTTGTGGAATTCCGGCGGCGGGCACGAAAGGCGCATGGCTGCGATGGAACGCAGGGCGCACGAGCAACGACGGCGAAGCGAGCGCGCTGCGCTGTTCGCGGAAGATCGAAGGCCGGTGTAGTTGTGGTGAGTTCATTTGCAGACTTACGGATATCACGGCTGCGGCGAGCGTGGCAAACAAAAAGATGGGAGCCCGTTTCAATGCGGCATCAATGGCGGTAACGCGCGAGCGAAAAAACGGCGGGCGACAATCCCGCATTGCGGGACCGCCGTCCGCCGGGTCTGCAATGGTAATCGTTATTCTGCGATGGAGACGAATTTGTTTTTGCCTCCGAAGTGGATTTCGGTGATTTTGTTGTTTTGACTCACGAACGCGGAGTACTTCGCCTTGCTGGTTTCGTCTTTCCACTGCACCGGTGCTTCGGCGACCAGTTTCCCGTTCATCGAGATGGTCACGTGAGTGTCGTCGGCGGACACCGCGTAATCGCCGGGCTTGAGTTCGTGGCCCGCGAATGTGGCAGGAGCCAGCAGACTCATGGTGGTGGTGACGCCGGCTTTGGTGTCTTTTGCTGGAGCGGTTTGCGCGGCGATGGCTACTAGCAGCACCAGCGCTGCAAACACTGTCATTACTCGATTCATGGAAATACGCGACATATTTTTTTCCTCCCGAAATGTGTTTGCCCCTCGCACGTGCTTAGACGCGGAGGTAAGCGCAGCGAAAGCAAAATGAAAAATGTTTTTCGAAAAATACACGCGAGAGAAATATTGCGAAGAGAAAAACCGGAAGTGAACACTGTTCGTGCGAAAGCGGACACTGTGCGCGGAGCGCGAATGAGCGGAATACTCCCCGCATCCGAATATTGGTACGCAAGCGCGTGTCAAAATGTTTCACCATGTTCCATCAGCGCCAGTACAATTTGGCCGCCGCCGCGTTGACACGCTTGCGCCCCTAATCAATAATCGCTGAACATGATTGGATCGCTCCGCGGCAAGCTGATTGATAAACGCCCCAACCTGGTGCTGCTGGATGTGGGCGGAGTGGGCTACCAGGTGATCATTCCGCTTTCCACGTTCACCAGCCTGGGTGCAATGCACGCGGAAACCACGCTGCTGATTCACACGCATGTGCGGGAGGATCAGCTGGCGCTGTACGGCTTTTATACGGCGCGCGAGAAGCACTGTTTCGAGCTGTTGATTTCCGCCTCCGGCGTGGGACCCTCGCTCGCGCTGAAAATACTTTCGGGGATGAGCCTGGACGAGCTAGTTCCCGCGATTCGCAAGGGCGATCTGGCGCAACTGGTGCGCATTCCCGGCGTGGGACGCAAGACGGCGGAGCGCATGGTGGTGGAATTGCGCGATAAGCTTGCGGCAGTGGATGTGCCGGAAGCAGGGAAGCCCGCGACGCGTTCGCAGCTGGAATCGGATGTGTCGTCCGCGCTAGTAAATCTCGGGTACGATGAGAGGGCGGTGGAGAAAGCGATCGCGCAATCGCGGAGCACGGTGGGAAATGATTTTGAGACGTTGCTGCGCGCTTCGTTGCAGGTGCTGGGTGGCGCGGTGATGAAGAAATCGCAGCGCGCTGGCGGCGAATGATGAAGAACGAAAGTGACGGTGCAGGCGCGGCTGCTGCTGCGGCACGTGACCGCGCGGCGCCGTCGGGCGGCGGTGGAGAAAATAAGGTGGCAGGAAAGATGACGGACGGTCGAGAAAGAATTATTTCAGGGAAAGCCTTCGATGAAGATGCGCGCGTGGAGGCCAGCATTCGCCCGAAACAACTTTCGGATTACATCGGGCAGAATCGCGTGAAGGAAAATCTGCAGATCGCGGTGGAAGCGGCGCGCACGCGCGGGGAAGCGCTGGATCACGTTTTATTGTACGGGCCACCGGGGCTGGGAAAGACCACGCTGGCGCAAATCTTGGCGAACGAAATGGGCTCGGCGATCAAGGTGAGCTCCGGGCCGCTGCTGGAGAAAAAAGGCGATTTGACGGCGGTGCTGACGTCGCTCGAAGCGCAGGATTTTTTCTTTCTGGATGAGATTCACCGGCTGCAGCCGTCGCTGGAAGAGATTTTGTATCCCGCGATGGAGGATTTTCGCGTGGATTTGATTATCGGGCAGGGGCCGGGCGCGCGCGTCCATCCTTACCAGTTAAATAAGTTCACGCTGATTGGCGCGACCACGCGCGCGGGACTGATCATGGCGCCGCTGCGTTCGCGTTTTGGCATTGTGCACCGGCTGGAATTTTATTCGCCGGAGGATTTGCTGCTGATCGTGCAGCGGTCGGCGCGGATTTTGGGAATTACCATGGACGAATCGGGCGCGGCGGAAATTGCGCGGCGCAGCCGCGGCACGCCGCGCGTGGCGAACCGGCTGCTGCGCCGTGTGCGCGATTTTGCGGAAGTGCGCGCCAAGGGGCACATTAATATTGGCGTGGCGCGCGATGCGCTGGCGATGCTGGGCGTGGACGATCATGGCCTGGACGAAGTGGACCGCAACCTGCTGCTGACGATCATTCAGAAATATTCAGGCGGCCCGGTGGGATTGAGCACGATCGCGGCGTCGTTGAGCGAGGAGGAGGACGCGATCGAGGAGATTTACGAGCCTTACTTGATGCAGCTTGGTCTGCTGGATCGCACGCAGCGCGGCCGCGTCGCCACGGCGCTGGCCTATAAACATTTTGGATTGGATGAACCCAAGCGCCAGCCTGGGTTCTTTAGTTGAGTATCAGTTCAACTGGATAGACTTCGAAGCCTCAGGCGACGTGCCTTGCTCTGCGAACGCTGGTCTCTGCGGTAAACACTCCTCGCTTCGGGCTAGAATAATTTGCCACACATGACGGGAATCTATTTATCGCTGGGATCGAATATTGGGGAGCGCGCGGAGAATATTGCGCGGGCGATTGCGGAGTTGGCGGGTTTTGGTGTGCGCGTGGTGAAGCGATCTGCGTTGTATGAGACGGAGCCGGTGGAATTTTTGGCGCAGGATTGGTTTTTGAACTGTGTGGTGGAGGTGGAGACGGAGTTGTCGCCTAGCGAGTTGATGCGGGCGTTGCTGGAAATCGAACGGGGGATGGGGCGGGAGCGGGTATTGCCAAAGGGGCCGCGGACTATTGATATGGATATTTTGTTGTACGGCTCGCGAGTGGTGCGCGACGCGGAGCTGGAGATTCCTCATCCGCGAATGGCGGAGCGGAGATTTGTGCTGGTGCCTTTGGCGGAGATTGCGGCTGGCGTCGTGCATCCGGTGTTGAAAAAAACCGTTGCGGAGTTGCTGGCGGAGACGAGTGATCGCAGCGAGGTGCGATTGTTTTTGTAGCGTGTTATTGGCTGCAATAATCGCAGCGATGGCGGTCTAAAGACCGCCGCTACAAATTCAAATGCAACGGCGGCCCGTGGAATGTGAACGCCTCGCAAAGGAGGGGCGCAGCAAGCAGCGCCCCTACCTTAGCTGACGCGACATTTTAGTTTGTGCGCAGAACTTTCAGCCAGTGGAGCGTTAGCGGAGGCTTGGTATCCAGCGCTGCGAGTTGGATTTCGGTTTCGCGGCCTTGGCTGCGTTCCTGCCAGCGATAGACGCCGGGTTCGGATTCTTCGCGGACGTGGCCGGTGGCGGGGCGGAGGAAATCGCGCGCGTCAACAAGCGACACCGTCTCACGAGTAGCGGGACGGGTGAGCGCTTCCACCGCGTAGCTGCGCAGGAGCTTAGGCCAGTACGCGTCGAAAAGTTGCGAGGACGCGAAAATATCGCTCCACGCCACTTCGCCGCCGAAGGCGATGATCACGCCGACGACGTGCTCGCCTTTCAGGCCGGACGTTGCCCGATTGAAACGCCGCTCGACTTCCAACGCGAAATTTTCAACGGAGGGCCCGACCGCGGCTGATTGATAGATGCTGCGATAGCCTTCGGTGGGTGCGGCGGACGCCACCACGGTAGAAAGCTGGCGCGAGGTTATCCGTGGCGCGGTGACTTCGAGGCTAGAGGACATTTCCGATTGCGCTCGCGCGTGGGCTGCTGCTTCTGCCGATGTGCCTCCTCCCGATCCGGATCCCATGGCATCACCGCGAACCGCGGCCCACACTTTGTTCTGGTCCTGATCCACGGCGGCTTGTTCGCGCACCGTGGGATGGACCATGGTTTTCGCGGCTGCGAAGGTGTCACCTGCCGCCGGTCCAGCGGCTGTGCTCGACGCAAAAGACATCGAGTGGCAGCGGCTGCGCGCCGATTGGGATGATGCGGTCTTTGCCGATGATGCGATCCTGCTTGCCGCCGGAAACCACTTCGCCAGCGAGGAGGAGTAACGGTTTCTTGCCGCGATTTACCAGGACGAGCTGGTTCACCTGCGCGCCGCCGCCGGAACTCAGAACGGCAGGTTCGGCGCCATTGCGCGAACGGCGCATGTACTCGCCCTGTTCGGCGACGATGGCCTCGCCGGACGCGAGGGCTGCGTCGAGAGTCTCGAAGTCGGCGGTGTATGCGTCTTGCGATGACAGTACCGGGAAGACGGTGAGCGTTTCGTAGGTGATGGGTTCGCCGATGTGCCAGCCGCTGGATGAATCGGGTCCTGATGCGAGCTCCGGTTTGGCTCCGAGCTCAGGTTTGGCAAAAACGCGTGACGAGGTGCTAAAGGCCCAGAAGATCACGGCGACTAGCGCCGTGAGAATGATAAAGCCCGGAATCCAAATTCGTTTCTGGCTGGGATGCATGGCGTTCTCCTTGCGTGCTCGTGCGGAAAAGATCGCGCGCGCGAGCCATCACAGTGAGAACGAGGGCGCGGCGATTCCTTGCAGGATTTTTGAGGGGTGCTGCGCCGG
The DNA here is from genome assembly GCA_963754275.1 of uncultured Acidobacteriota bacterium. Lineage (GTDB taxonomy): Bacteria > Acidobacteriota > Terriglobia > Acidiferrales > UBA7541 > Palsa-295. The sequence continues at coordinate 75,859 of CAVWFO010000029.1, read as the reverse complement.
AATCCCCGCAGCGGGGATGCTCATGGTTACGGGAGCCTTTCGCGACTGCTGGCAACCGACGCGAGAACTACAGGTGTTTGCGGTCTTCGAGTTCCTTTTCGCGTTTCTTGCGTTCTTCTTCTTCGGTGCGTTCCCATTCCAGGAGTTCTTCTTCGGACATTTGGTAATCGTCGCGGGAGGCGAACATGGAACTGCGCTTGCCGCGTTGCGCGGAGCGCAGGCCGCGGCGTTTTCTATTCGTGGGAGAAAAATCGCCCATGCTGCGGATGGGGTCGGCGAGCACGCCTGCTTCGACGAGGAGTTCGCCGACTTTTTCGAGGAAGTCGTGCAGATGGTATGGCTTGACAAGATAGGGAAGGCCTTCCTTTTCGAGGATGGGCTGGGCGTCGCGGGCAGCCAGCAGAGGGACCAGGAACAGAACGCGTATGCGTTTAGGGCGTGCGGCATCCACTTCGGCGCCTTCGGGCGCATCTGCATCGCCTTGTGCCAGGTCTTTGAGGATATTGAAGAGCGGGCCGCGCACGTCAGTCATCGCGACGTTGACGATCACCAGGCTCCACTGGCCGCTCGCAAGCTCGAGCATCGCCGCCGAGACGAGCGGGACGATACGCACGCGCCAACCCTCTGAATCGAGGACGTTTTTCAGCGCGCGCTGGCTGACGATATCGTCGTCAATGATCAGAATGCCGACTTCTGCCAATGCAGTTCCCGCCAGGAGGTTTCTTCACGAGTATATCGGCCGGGACAGGCGGAGGCATCTGTCCGAAAGGTGGGTTTCCAAGCGAAGCCTGCCTGGAAGGACAGGCGAAAATAAAGCGAAGAATAGTGCTTGACAAAGCGAACAAAAGGCGAATATATTGTCGGGCGTGCGGCGAGGCAATCAATGGCCACTTTTCCCATTCTTCGTGCGACACCAGCGACGCTCCAACGTCCTCGGAAGCGTGCGAAGCAGACCAGTCTCACCCTTTTCCCCACAGCCGCTCGCCACGGCACATGTGAGTCACCGTGCGAAGCTTCCGCGCCCCCTCTGGCGCCAAGCCAGAGAACGAAGCCCGCTACGGAACTGGTCGGCATTGCACGCCTCGCCGCTTCCTCCCCCTGCGCAGATGCCAAGCGCGGGACGGAGTACTTCCTGTTACCCGTCAAATCGATTCTGAATTATTGCAATTCGGAGCGAGTTCCTTTTCGTTGGACTGTTAATCCCTACCGCGGTTGCGAATTCGGGTGCCACTACTGCTACGCGCGCTATACGCATGAATACATGGAGCTGGATGGGAACGAGTTTGAGTCAAAGATTTATGTGAAGCAGGATGCCGGGCCTTTGGCAGGGCGCGATCTGGCGAACGAGAAAATCTGGGGAGAGCATATTGCTATCGGAACTGCTACGGATCCTTATCAGCCGGCGGAACGCGAGTATGGGGCGACGCGGGCGGTGTTGGAGCAGATGGCGGAGCGCGAAGGTTTGAGCGTTTCGATCACTACGAAATCGAATCAGGTGCTGCGGGATACTTGATCTGCTGAAGCGGATCGCTGAAGCGTTCGAGGCTTTCCGTGAACCTAAGTATTACGACGCTGCGTACGCGACTGGCACGACTGCTGGAACCGCGCGCGCCGCGGCCGGATTTGCGCTTGGAAGCTGTGCGGACCCTGCGCGGAGCGGGAATTGCAGCGGGAGTATTGGCGATGCCGATCGTGCCCGGAATAACGGATCGCGCTGAGGATCTGGATGCTTTGGCGCGGGGGGCGCGGGATGCTCAAGCACAGTGGTTCGCGGGAAATGTGCTGTTTCTGATGCCGGCGTCGCTGAAACATTTTCTGCCGTTTCTGGATGCGAAATTTCCGAAGCTTTCGCGACAGTATCGCGAGTGGTATGGACGGCACGGGAATGCGCCGGACGCTTATCGCAAGGAAATTACGGCGAGGGTGGAGAATCTGCGCAAGAAATATGATCTGGGCTCGCGTCCGGACCGCGGCGAGAATCGCACGTGGAAATCGCCACAGATGCAGCTGGGGTTGGGAATTAATCGGGGAGGAGAATCATGTCACGTGCGAGATCCATGGTGAAGCCGGCGAATCGGCGACGCAGGAAAGCTAGTGCGGAGTTGACAGAGGGCGTCGCCGTGGCTGCTGCTGTTGGGCCTGTCGAAGAGAAGCCCGTGCGCGGCGTGAAGTTGAAGCACGTTTCAACGATTACGATGGCGGTGGCCTTCGTATGCTTGTTTGCATACTTGGCTGGGCGGGTGGACGTCTCGGCCGCGACATCGGTGCCCGGATATGGGCAGGACGCTGCGAAGGAGCATGCAATGTTCTTGGGACTGCGCACGGTGAAGTATGAAGTGGCGGACGTGGCTAAGGCGAAGGAGTGGTACAGCAAGGTGCTGGGCATGCAACCTTACTTTGATGAGCCGGCATTTTACGTCGGGTACAACGTCGGCGGGTACGACCTGGGATTGGTGCCGGCGGCGAAAGCGGAAACGAAACGAGCGGCCGCGGGAGTGGCGTACTGGGGAGTGGAAGATGCGCACGCGGCTTACAAGCGGTTGATCGAGTTGGGCGCGACGCCGGTGGAAGATGTGCAGGACGTTGGCGGCGGGATGCTGGTGGGCGAAGTGCGCGATCCTTTCGGCAACGTGCTGGGCATCATTTACAATCCGCTGTTCAAACCCGGTGAAAGCAAATAGCTGGCCGTGAACGGTATCGCGAGGCCTGCGACGCCCGCGCGGCTGAGGTAATCGAGGACGGCGACGTCGCGGCTCGCTTTATGATCAATGCGCAGCGGCGGTTTGGCGCAGGAGGACGACGTCGCTATCGAAGTGGATGCGCAGGAGACCGAGCGTCTTGTTGTCGGCGGACCAGTGAAAATCTTCGATGCGATCTGGTTCGAATTCTGTGACGCGATGGCCGGGTGAACCGTCCACAGGGGAAACCCACAGGGCGTAGAGGCCGTTTTCGCGAATGGGGTAGCCGATGGTTTTGCCGTCCATGGAGTAGCGAATCTCACCGCCGGCTCGCGGGTCGCGTTCGATTACTTTCACCGGCTGCAGCGTTTCAAAATCCAGAATTTTTATGATGATGGCGCCGCCGGTAGTGGGCTGGGTCTGGAACGCGATGTTCTTCCCGTCGGGCGAGATGTTGACGCAGCCGCAAGTGAGCAGCGCCTCGGAAAGCTTCGTGGACGGGCCGCCATCCACGGAAACTTTTTTCGCCAGGAACTTTCCAGCATCGAAGCCGGCATAAACGAGCCATTTACCATCGGGCGAGCACATGGCAGGCGTGTCGTCCGTTCCGGTGGTGATCTGTTTCAGATTGCCGCCCGTGGAATCAGCGCGCCAGATATTCATGGAATTGCCGCCGCCGCGAGACGCGGAAGCAAAGATGACATAGCGTCCGTGATCGCAGGAGATGGGCCCGAAGGATGGGAAATCGTCACGAAGAAACGGGACGCGATTGCTGCCATCGGCGTTCATCTGAAAGATGCCATTTTCCTGTTCGGCGAGCAGCTTGCCATCGGGCGTCCAACTAAAGGAAGTTGTGGGTGGACGGCTGCTGATGGTGACGGGCTTTCCCGCGCCAGCGGCTTCGTAGGGCGCGGTTTGCAGGGTTCCGACATATTGCGATTGCACGGTAGCGATGGTCTTGCCGTCGGCGGAGAGACTGATTCCGGGGTAGTCATTGGTATCACTGGTGACGGGGCGGTACACGCCTTCGGGATAGGAAATGACTCCGATTTGACTGCGATTGAAATTCGATTCGCGGCCGCTAGCTGTTACCAGGACACCGCTTTGGTCAGGCAGCCAGACGGGAGAGCCGATAAACATGTCCGTTTTCTTGAATATTTGCTTCTCGCCGGTGGAGGCGTCGAAAAGATCCAACGCAGACAAGCCGGCTTGATCAGCCATAAATTCTGTCGCGGCGATCAACTTTCCGTCGGGCGACCATGCCGGAGAGCGCAGCCGGGTATCCTGCTTGGACAGGAGCTTCTCGTTTGAACCATCGGCATTGGCGACGATCAGATCGCCCTCGCCTTCGTTGCGCTTGAAGCGGATGAATACGATGTGGGAGCGATCGGGGGAAAAGCTGATGCCGCTGCTGATATCGTGGACGATGCGTTCCGGGTTCCCGCCAAGGACCGGCGCGCGGTACAGGCTGTAGACGTTTTTTTCGGCTTTTTCGTCTTTGGTGAAATAGATCGAATTACCGTCCGGCGAAAAGCTCAGGCTGCGGTACTGGTCATCGGATGGCGGAACGATCTGGGTGTTGCTCTCCGTGGGCACGTTGCGCAGCCAGAGACTTTGCTGGCCGGCATCGCGCTGCACGTTGAGAATGTAGTTGGCGTCGGGAGAGAGCGCAGCGAGCGAGGCCTTGCCGGTTTCGGTGACGGGTGTGACGGTGAAGTGTTCGAAGGCTGCCGCTTTTTTGCGCGAGAGGAAGGAATAGACGCCGAAACCCGCTGCGGCAACGAGAGCGAGCAAGATGAGCGCGGTGAGAACAGTGCCCATTTTGTGCTGACCCGCGACCTGCAGCACGGCGGAGCTGGATTTAGTGGAGACGGACGGCGTTGAAGCTGATGAAGGAAGCGTCGGCGCGGGGGCCGAGCCGGAAATTGGGACCGCTGCGCTGGCGGATATCTGCGAACTTCCGCTGGCGGCGAGGCGTCCGGAAGAATCGGCTTCACGGCGCAGGCGTTTCAGGTCGGCGCGGATTTCGGCGGCGACTTGATAGCGCATCTCGCGGTCTTTTTCCAATAGCTTCTGCAGAATTTCTTCGAGCTTCGGAGGGATATCGGGATTGAGGCGCAGCGCCGGAGGCGGCACGCGATTCAGGATGGCTTCGAAGATGACGCCGGTGGTTTCGCCGCGGAAGGGCAGGACGCCTGTGGTCATTTCATAGAGCACGGTGCCGAAAGAAAAGAGATCGCTGCGCGCGTCCAGTTCCTTGCCACGCACTTGTTCCGGAGACATGTAGGCGACGGTGCCGACGGCAGTTCCCGGGCTGGTAAACATTTCGCCGGAGTCGAGCGTGGCATGGCTCATGGCAGGGCTGGTGGCGCCCATGGTCTCGCCGACGCGCGCCGTGCCGCTGTGCGCGGGAATTAATTTCGCGAGGCCAAAATCGAGAATTTTCGCATGGCCGCGGCGAGTGACGAAAAGATTGGCGGGTTTAATGTCGCGATGAATGATGCCCTGGGCGTGCGCGGCGTCGAGCGCGTCGGCGATTTCGATGGCGAGATCGAGCAGGCGGTCGAGCTCCATCGGGCGGCCGTTGATCACGTGTTTCAAGGTAGCGCCGTCGAGAAATTCCATGGCGATGAAGGCTTTGCCGTTCTCTTCGCCGATGTCGTGGATGGTGCAAATGTTGGGATGATTCAGCGCGGAGGCCGCCTGGGCTTCGCGCTCGAAGCGGCCGAGGGCCTGCTGGTCGCGGGCAACTTCGTCGGGAAGAAATTTCAGCGCGACGAAGCGCTTCAAGCGGGTGTCTTCGGCTTTGTAAACGACGCCCATGCCTCCGCCGCCGAGATTTTCGACGATGCGGTAATGCGAAATGGTAAGGCCAATCAGAGAAGGGCTGTCGGGCATGAGGTGGCGATTTTAGATTGCAGGTGAGTGCAAGTCAACGAGACCGGGAAAGTACAGTGCCACATCTGGCGACTGCGCAAATGCAAGTTCGCGGCTGAGGCGCCGCTCGGTTGCGCGGTGGTTGTTCCGGCAGGTGTCTGGTAAATGCGTTTGTCGCGAGTTATCTACGATTGCGGTCCGATCAAGCGGCAATTTGATGCGAATAACTGCGTCACGTAAAACACGGTGTGTTTCAACGGACACCAGTGTGGCGAGTCTCACCACCGTCTGCACTGTGTTTTAATTAGCGGCTACTAGGAACCCGAATTGCTCCTCAAACTGACGCGAGGAATCTGCAATGCATCCTTCCGACAGTTCTTCCACTTCGGTTTCCGGGGCGGCCTGATGTTTGGGCGAGCGATATGTACAGGGCTGTTCATTCTTGCTGCCGTCGCACCCGCTCGGGGGCAATCACGGGCTGCAAAATTGGATGCCGTGGAGAAACAGCTTCACTGGCACAAATACGTCAACCAGCGATACGGCTTTTCCTTTTGGTATCCAGATACGTACAGGCCCGCACCGCTGCCGCCTGTTACAAGGCAGGCTAGTGAATACGCGAAATGGTCATTGCTCCTACTGCAACGGCGTGACAATCCAGACGCGTATATCTGGGTGGGCATATCCTTAGAACCATTCCGTTTGTACCCAGGTGCGGGCGATGTAATGCCAAGTCGCCAATTGATTGGGCACCATTTGATTGGGCACCATGTTTTCTACGACGGAATGGGAGGCAGCATGGGCGTTGGCTTTAATGATTTTTACGATCTGAACCTGAGAGGCAAGACACTCAGGTTTGCTTTCGGACCAGATGACCGCGTGAATCCCAACGAAGAAACAAAACAACTTGAACCCGAGTTGCTGAAGACTTTTCGGACGTTTTAGCCTTTCGCATTGACACTCCACGATTAAGTAAACGCGTTATCGGATGAGTGCTGATTGAGGTGATGGGAGGGCGCGGAGAATGAGCAATCGTTCGAAACGCGCTAGGCGGTGATGCTGTGGAGGGATTGATACTTTTCCAGGGCTTCGATGTTCTGCAGGATTGTGTCGATCACGAATTCGTCACCGAATTTTGAGTTGATCATTATGTTGTAGAGGGGGCGGTGGGGCCATTGCTTGCCGAAATAGTGGCGGATGAAATCGGCGCGCTCGCGGTCCACTTCGGCGACTAATTGCTGCGCTTCTTTTTCGGTTTTGCCGATGGATTTGATGCGGCGGATTTTTTCTTCGTCGGAAGCGTAGATGAAAACGTGGAAGGCGTCGGCGCGGTTGCGCAAGAAGTAGGGTGCGCCGCGGCCGACGATTACGCAATTGCCGCGCGAGGCGATGTCTTCGATGACTTTTTGCAGCATCTCGACCATGCAATCGGTGTCGAAGACGCGCGAGTCGCCCAGGCCTAACGTTCGTTCGTAGCTGCCGCGCGCGTACACTTTGAAGAGGCGATAGAGGAAAGGATCCACGCGCTCGTCGCAGCGCTGCGCTTCGCGCTGGTCAATATTGGCGGCGCGGGCGATTTCTGCGGTGATTTCCTCGTCCCAGTGTTTCCAGCCGAGGCGTTGGGCGAGCGTTTTGGCGATGAGCGCGCCCCCGCTGCCGTATTCGCGTTCGAGGGTGATGATTTTCACGGACATTGTCAGTGCCCGGGGCGAGGGTACAACCCATCTCGGAACTATGCAAGTGGGAGCGAAATGCCCGCTTCAGGGGCTAAAGCCCCGCCCTTCCGGGCTCCCCATTTATTAGACGCCCGCTAGTGCGCCGCCATGGGGCCGCCGGGTTTTACTTTCTTCATGAGGAAAACGAACGGAATCATGGCGGCGACGGCGACGCCGAGAATCCAGAAATTATCAACGTAGGCGAGCATGGTGGCCTGGCGGTTCAAATTGAAGGCGATGATGCCGTAGGCTTGGCGCGCGGCTTCGGAGGGGCTGGAACCGTGGGTGATCAGCATGTGCGTGGTATTGGTGATCGCGGCCTGGAATTGGCCGTTTCCGGAGTTGAGGCGAGCGGTGAGATTGTTTTGATGCACCTGCGCGCGGCGAGCGAGCATGGTGGTGACAAAAGAAATGCCGACGCTGCCGCCGATGTTGCGCGCGAGGTTGATGAGCCCGGAGGCAGCATTATTTTTTCCGGGCGGGATGAAGGCGTAAGCGGCGGTGTTGATGGGCACGAACAGAAATGCGAGGCCCATGGCCTGGAATACGCGCGCGGTTGCGAGGGTGCGGAAGTCAATCGAGGTGTCGAAATTGGTCATGTGAATCAGGGAAAAAGAAACCATGGCGAGGCCGAATAGCAGCAGGCGGCGCGCGTCTGTGTGGCCGAGCAGATAGCCGACCAGCGGCATACATAAAATAATCGCGAATCCTCCCGGCATCAAGGCAAGGCCCGCCCTTTGCGCCGTATAGCCCAATAATTCCTGCGAAAACTGCGGCAGCAGTACCGTGCTGGAAAGCAGCGCGAATCCGACCATGAACATGAGCATGTTGCCGATGCCGAAGGAGCGGATTTTGAACAGATGCAAATCTATTATGGGATCCTTGTGGTGCCACTCCCATATTATGACGGCGATTAGCGAGACGACGCAGATGGCGGTCATGACGATGATGAAGTTTGAGCCGAACCAATCGTCGCGTTGGCCTTTGTCGAGGACGACTTGCATGGCCCCAAGGCCGAGGGCGAGCAGGCCGAGTCCGATGAAATCAACACGGAAGCCTTTGCGTTTTTCCTGCTTCATGTACGGTGGATCGCTGATGAGCATGTTGGTGAGCAGGAGGGAAATGATGCCGACGGGAATATTGATGAAGAAAATCCAGCGCCAATTGAAATTGTCAGTGATCCATCCGCCGAGGGTGGGACCGATGGCCGGAGCGAGCACCACGGCCATGCCGTAAACGGCAAAAGCCATGCCGCGTTGACGCGGCTCGAAAGTGTCCGCGAGAATTGCCTGTTCGCTGGGTTGCAAGCCGCCGCCGCCGACGCCCTGCAGCACGCGAAAAATGATCAGCATGCTGAGATTGGGCGCCAGGCCGCAGAGGAACGAGCTGATGGTGAAGAGCGCGACGCAGGACATGTAAAAACGTTTGCGGCCGATGAGCTGGGAGAACCAACCGCTCATCGGGAGAATGATGGCGTTGGAAACCAGGTAGGAAGTGAGCACCCATGTGCTCTCGTCCTGGCCGGCGGAAAGGCTGCCGGCGATGTGCGGCAGGGCGACGTTGGCGACGCTGGTGTCCAGGACTTCCATGAACGTCGCGAGAGTGACCGTGAGCGCGATGATCCACGGATTGACGACCGGGCGCGGACGCCAGGCGGAATCTACCGGAATGGCGGCAGCGCTCAATTTATTTCACTTTGACTTTGGGTTCGACGGACATGCCGAGTCGAAGGTAGTGATCGCTGTTCTGTCCTTTTTCGAGAACGATTTTTACCGGGATGCGTTGAACCACTTTCACGTAATTTCCGGTGGCGTTTTCAGGAGGCAGCAGGCTGGTGCGCGCGCCGCTGGAGCCGGCGATGCTGTCCACGTGGCCCTGGTAGGTGCGGCCGTTGGCGTCCACTTTAATTTCCGCGGGCTGGCCTTTCTGCATGTATTTCAACTGGGTTTCTTTGTAGTTGGCGGTGATCCAAACTTCGTCGAGCGGGACAATGGAGAAAAGTTGCTGCCCGGGTTGCACGTTCATGCCGACTTCGGCGTTCTTGCTGACGACACCGTTCACCGGGGCGATGATCTTGGTGTATTGAAGATTTAGTTGCGCCTGCTCGACCGCGGCTTGTTTTTGTTGCACGGTGGCGTCGGCGGAGAGTGCGCGAGCGCGCGTGGAAGCGACCTGACGCGGGCCGGTTTGCGCATTCCGATAATTTGCTTCGGCTTGCGCGAGACGGCTACGCGCCTGGGTTACTTGCTGCTCGGCCGCGGTGGCGGAGGCATGGGCTGATGCGACCGCCGCACTGCTGGCTTTGGCGGCGGCGACGGCCTGGTCGTACTGCTGCTGCGAGATTTCCTGCTTCTCCACGAGCTGTTTGTAACGCAGCAGGTCGTTTTGCGCTTTGACGTCGTTGGCCTCGGATTCGGCGAGCTGAGCTTTGGCGGCGGTGTATTGATCCTGGGCGACGGAAATTCCTGCGCGGGCGTTTTCGACGTCCGCTTCCGTGGCGGATACCTGGCTATCGGAATTCACGGAGGCGATGGGGACATTGATATTCAGGGCTTGCGCGGTGGCTTGGGCATCGGCGAGTGAGGCATTGGCCTGATCAAGCGCGACTTGATAATCACGCGGATCAATTTCCGCGAGGACGGTGCCGGCGTCCACGTATTGATTGTCGTCCACGTTGACTTTTATGACGTAGCCGGTGATGCGCGCGCTGAGCGGCATCAGGTGGCCGTCCACTTCGGCGTCGTCGGTGGATTCGTACATCGAAAAATAGCGAAACGTGAAGTAGCCGCCAACCAGCAGCAGCAGTGCAACGATCACCAGAATCATAGGCGCGCGCGGATGCAATTTGAAATAGCTCTCGGCGGGCGCGGGCGGCGGCGAGGCCGAATGAGTTTCGGCGGGAGGCTGCTTTTCCGCCGGAGGATTTGCCGAGACTTCGGTTTGCTGGGGCATCGCTTATTTTCCTTTGAAGTATTCTTTTACGCTTGCTTCTGCCTGGCCCAGCGCGCGCGCCAGGGAAATTTTCGCGTAGTTGTAACTGTAGAGGCTGGAAATGTAACTGTCGTTCGCGGTGGCCACTTGTTCCTGCGCCTGCACCACTTCCACGGTGTCGGCGACGCCGGCAGCGAAGCGGTCGCGCGATTGGTCCAAAGTTTGCTGGGCGAGGTCAATATTGCTTTTGGCGACTTCGACTTGTTCGGCGGAGGACTGCAGATTCAGGAAAGCGGTGCGCACGTCCGCATCAATTTGCCCGCGAAGATTTTCCAAGTTCTGGCGCGCCTGTTCGAGTTGCGCGTCGGCCTGCAATTCATCGCCGTGCACTTTGCCGCCCTGGAAAATGGGGAAGCTCAGCGTGCCGCGGACGTCGAAGACGCCGTGCGTGGCGAGAGTTGAAGCGGTGCCGGCGACACCGTAATCCCCGCTGAAATTCAATGTGGGAAAATATTCGGCGTGCGCCGCTTTTTTCGAATACTCCGACGCGCGCAGGGTGGCGCTGGCGGCCATAAAATCGGAGCGCGAGGCGTAGGCGCGCTGCAACGCTTCGTCAAGGGTCATCGCGCTGAAAGGCTCGTAGGGTGACTTATCGGTGAGTTCGTATTGCTGGCTGGGGGCGAGGCCGATAACGCGCGCGAGCGTGAGTTTCTGAATCGCGAAATCATTTTTGGCCTGGATGAGCTGTTGCTGGCGCGTTTTCAATTCCACTTGCGCGCGCAGGCCGTCAATCGCGGGCGAAGTGCCTGCGCTCACCTGATCGGACGCTTGCTTGTAGAGAGCCTGCGCGGTATTCACCTGCGCCGCGACGGATTCAATGCGCGATGCATCGGCGATGGCTTGCAAGTAATTGTAGCCGACGGCGAGGACCACCAGATCGCGAGCGTCTTTGGCGGTGTACTGCGCGGCTTTCAAATTTTGCGTGGCCGCGTGAGTGTTATTGATTGCGTTGAAATCGAGCAGAGACTGCGTCAGGTACACGCGTGAATCGTAATAGCCGAATGGCCCGATGATGGTGGGAATGGTCACGCCGGGAATCGAGTTGAATCCGAACTCCGCGAGATCCACTTGCGAACCGTCGGCGTAGCTGGTGGTGGTGATGTTCGGGAGCAATGAGCTTAATTTTTGCCAGCGTGCGCCGCGCGCCGACCCGATGGACTGATCCGAGAGCAGCAGACCCAAATTGGTTTTCAGCCCGCGGTCAATTGCGTCCTGCAGTGAGAGCTGAAGCACGCCTGGTTCCAATTTTCCTGGCACGCTGCCTTGAAACGTACTTTGTGATTGCGGAGCGGCGGGAACGCTGCTTGCCGCGCTGCTGCTGGAGGAGGACGAGGGTCGCGCGGGCACTGGACCGGCAACGGCCTGTGCTTGGGTTTGTGCCGCTCCTAGCGCCAGCAGGATCATAAGAATTATTAATTGCAAAGGTCGAGCAATCACGGATTCCTCCTGCCCGGGGTGTTGCGAATTGGATGAAGTTTCGCGATTCCAAGACTCAGCGAAGTTTCGAGCAGATGCTTTGAATGAGAACGCGCCGATCATGCGTGAGAACTCCGCGGTCGCTTGCGCGTCGTGCGCGTTTCGGCCGGTACCAGACTCGAACGAATCAGGTCCCAAATTTCCTCGGAGGTTTTGCGCAGTGTGGATTCGGGCTTGATGGACCAGCTCATGGTGACGCCCATGAAGATGCGCTGGGTCATGCGCGCGAGGTGCATCGCCGGAACGTCGCGCCGGATTTCGCCGCGTTCCTGCGCGAGGAGGATTATCTGGGCGAGGATGCGGCGGGCCACGTGCATGCGTTTCACGAGTTCCTCACGGACGGAAGTGCAAGAAGCGTGCGCCGCAAAGATTGCACGAAGCAGCGCGGCGCTCTTATCGGCTTGCCCAACGGCGTCTCCCACCATATCTCGCAGCACGTCCAACACTGGACCTTTCGTCTCGCGGGCGTCTTGCAGGGCGCGTTCCACCGCGGCGGTGCGCTGGCCGCCGAATTCGGCCAGGATATGTTCCTTGGTGGGGAAATAATTAAAAAAGGTCCCTTTACCTACATCGGCCGCTTCGGTGATGTCCTCCACAGTGGTTTCCAGGAAGCCGCGTTCCGCGAAGAGGGCGAGGGCGGCGCGGTAGAGGCGATCGCGGGTTTCGGTACGATGGCGTTCGCGGCGGCCGGCGCGCGGAGCGGTTTGGGTGGGGCGAGAGGCCGAAGATAGAGGGGCGATCTTCACGAGCACACCATGATTGACTATAGGGCAAGTCCGACCAGTAGTCAATATTGGACTTTGGTCACTTAGAGGTTGCTTGGGGGTTGCATGCCGGGCTGCGCGGGGCTGGCGGAACGAAAAAAGTTGCAGCGCAGAAAGAAAAACGCGCCGAAGGCAACGGCCTCCGGCGCGAGTTGGACGTTGAAGCGGGACCGCTTACTTCGACAGGTTCTTGGGGCTGTGTGCGCGCAACACTTCCAGCATGAGTTTCGCGTCGGGAGTGGGACGCACAGCGCCGTGCAGCACGATATCGCGCGCGGAGACTGGCTTGCCGTAAATGCGCGCGTTGGCGTCGTTATCCGGACGCACTGTGGAACCGGCGAGGGAAATTCCGGCGAAAAGGCCGCGGGCGCGCGAGTAGGTTAGCATTTCGGCCCGCAGCGTTACGTCGGTATCCGCCGCGGCATTGCGCCCGACTGGGCCCGCCGCAACTGAGGCATCGCCGCCCAGCTTGACCTTGCTGGCGAGAATAGCGTTGGCGCCGGCGCTATTCATTACGAGAATGACGAAGTCCGTGGCTTGGCCGCCGGCTTGAAGCCCGAAGCTGGCGCCTTCGAGGGCCATCATGGACGGGGCGCTCCAGGGTCCGTGGAAAGTTGGGCCGCTGCGGCAGGTCATCACGCCGCGGCCGTAGCTTACGCCAACGACAAATGCGGCTTTGAGCACAGTGGGATAAACGATGACACAGTCTGCCTTGTCGATGAGGCTTTGCGGAATGTTGTCCGGGATGTCCATGATTTCTTTCAGAACTGTGCCGGCGGTGCGAATCCGGTCTTGATCGGTGGTGGTGTCGTCCGCGTGCGAAAGCGCGGGACTAAAAAGGGTGGGAAGGCCAATCAGAGCTGCAATCAGCAGGGCCGAAAGAACTTTGCTTTTCATGCGGTGTACCCTCCTATGGGTGGACGACAATCATATGAATATTGTTGGAGAATCGCAACATTTCTCCTGCGCGGGCCGCGCGGTCGCGAGGGATGTCATATAATTTGGACGTTTTTTGACTTTGCGAATCATGGTCGAGGTTGATTTGAATATGCGACGGGAAGTTTTCGAGCGTGCGGGGTGTCGTCAAATATTGACGGCGAGTATTCGGGGGATTGCGCTGCTGATTTTTGCGGCTGCCGCGACGATTGGCCAACAGGCCCTTTCGGTCCCGCTAGCGAAGAAACAATCGGGCGGGGCACTGAGCGGGAAACCGCGGGCTGATGTGGCGCGATTTCGCGCGCGCGTGGATGCCGCGCTGGCGGAAGCGCACGCACAGAAAGCGCTGTGGGGCGTGCTGGTGACGGATCGTGATACGGGCGAAGTTTTGTATGAGCTGAACGCTGATCGATTTTTTACGCCGGCTTCGAACGCGAAGATTGTGACCACGTCACTGGCGCTGGCGACGCTGGGTCCCACGTACCAATTTCGCACCACTTTGGAATCCTCCGGCAAGTTCGGAGAGGATGGACGCTTGCTGGGGGATTTAGTTTTTGTGGGGCGCGGCGATCCGGATCTCTCGAACCGGAAATTTCCTTATGCTGGAAAAGTGGAGCACGACGGGCCGGCGGAACAAGTTCTGGCGCAGATGGCTGATGACGCGATCGCCAAGGGACTAAAGGAGATTGACGGCGATATCATCGCGGACGACAGCTACTACCCTTACGATCCTTATCCGCCGGGATGGAGCGTGGGGGATTTGTATTTCACGTTTGGCGCGCCGGTAAGCGCGATCGCCTTCAACGACAATTCCATAACTGTGGAAGTCAGTCCGGGTTTGCGCGTGGGGGACCCCGCTGTCGTTGCGGTTGAACCGGCGGCGGCAACGGGCACGTTTGGGCACGAGCTTACGACTGGCGCGGCTGAGGGCAAGCCGGAATTTGGAGTGGTGCGTCAGGCGGGGCCGCAATTTTTGCTGCTGCGCGGATCCATTCCGTTGGGGCACGCGCCGATGAAGCTGGATCTGGCGATGCCGGACCCTGCGGAGACGACGGCGCTGGCATTGAAACAAATTTTTGAAGCGCGCGGCGTGCGCGTTACTGGAACGATTCGCGTAAGGCACGCCGCGCCGCCGGAAGTTTATCCGGACGCGCCGGTGGTACTGGGGCCTGCGCCAGTGCCGACTCCCGCGGATACGATTGTGTTCGCGGTGCATATTTCTCCTCCGCTTTCGGAGATTGTGCGCGTGACGAATAAGGTGAGCCAGAATTTACACGCGGAATTATTGTTGCGAGCTGTAGCGCACGAGAAAAAAGGATTTGGAGTGACGGACGCGGGGATCTGGGCCGAGCAGGATTTTTTGAAGACGGTGGGCGTGGCGGATGGCGATGTGGTTTTCACGGATGGTTCCGGGCTTTCACGCGACGATCTGGTGACGCCGCGAGCGGTGGTCCAGCTTTTGCGCTGGGACGCTGCGCAGCCGTGGGGCGCGGATTATATTTCGACATTTCCGATTGCGGGGCAGGATGGCACGTTGGAAACGCGGCTGAAGGATACGGTCGCGTCGGGACGGATCGAGGCGAAGACGGGGGCCTTGGATCACGTGCGGGCGATTTCGGGTTTTGCTACTACTTTGCTCGGCGAGCGATTGATATTTTCGATTTTCGGGAACAATAATCCGCAGCGCGGGCGGGATGCAACTGTGGCGGCGGACGCGATTGTTGTGGCGATGGTTGAGGTACTTGGTTCTTCTGCACCAGCGCAGCACAAGAAAAAGAAATAAGGTTGGGCAGCAGCCGGCTCTCGTATGTCCGCGTTCCACGCGCTGATTCCCACAGGCAACGGGGCTACAATAACCTGAACAACTTAATGTGGTTAATTTTGCGTTGAGGATTTCGTGTCGCGTTCAGCTGCGCAGGTTCTGGAATTCGACCAATTGAAAGAGATTGTCGGCGGGTACACCACTTGTGTGGCGGGACGCCGCGTGATTGAGGCTCTGGCTCCGCAGCAGGATGTGGTGGCGCTCGACGCGGAATTCATTTTGGTGGCCGAGGCGGCTGGATATTTGCGCGCGGGGTCCGAGCTGGGCTTCGGGCCATTTGCAGATCCTGAGCAGTGGCTCGCGCGACTGGCCGTTCCTGCTTCTGTGCTTTCCGTCGCCGAATTTTTGGATGCGAGTTCGCTGCTGGAAATCGCGAGTTCGGTGCGGCAGCTATTTAAGGCTGACGCTGCAAAATATCCCCAGCTCGCAGGGCGCGCGGCGGCAGCTCGGAGATTTTCGGCATTTGGCGACCGCCATTCGCCGCGCGATTTTGCCGAACGGGGAAATCAGCGACGATGCTTCGCCGCAGTTGCGACGCATTCGCGCGGGGATCGCGCAAGGACGCGTGACGATCCGGCGTTCGCTGGAAAGTATTTTGCGCGCGCGCGGCGAAACCAGTGGCGTGGCGGGCGGAGAGGATTACGTGACGCTGCGGAATGATCGCTTCGTGATTCCGGTGCGCGCTTCGGACCGGCGTGGGGTGCCCGGCGTGGTGCACGGAGCGAGCGCGACGGGGCAGACGGTGTTTGTAGAGCCGCTGGAAGCGATTGATCTGAATAACCGGCTGGTGCAGCTATCCGAAGAAGAGCTGGTGGAAATCGCACGGATCCTTACGGAGTTGACGGAGCGATTGCGCGCGGACCGCGGCGCGCTGGCTGCGGCGGCCGCGCAGATCGCGCATCTGGATTCTATTATTGCGCGGGCGCGGTTTGCACGGGAGATTGACTGCGTGATGCCGGCTTTTCAGGCTGGGAACTTATTGCGGCTGGAATTGGCGCGCAATCCAGTGCTGGAAGCGAAGTTGCGGCCGTTGGGTAGGCAGGCGGTGCCGCTTTCGCTGGAGCTGGGCGGCGATGAAACGGTAATGGTGATCAGCGGACCGAACACCGGCGGCAAAACGGTAGCGCTGAAATCGGTGGGGCTGGCCGCGCTTTCGGCGCAGTCGGGAATTCCGGTGGCTGCGGAGCGGGCGGAGATGCCGATTTTCGATCACGTGCTGGCGGATATCGGGGATGAACAATCTATCGCGGCTGACCTTTCCACATTTTCGGCGCATATTGTGAATTTGAAAGCGATGCTGGATGTGGCGACGGAGCGCTCGCTGATTCTGGTGGATGAGATGGGCACAGGCACGGCGCCGGAGGAGGGCGCGGCGCTGGCCGTGGCGCTGCTGGAGGAATTTCGCGCGCGACATTCGCTGACCATTGCCACGACGCATCACGACCGGCTGAAGTCTTACGCTTCGACGACGCCTGGCATCGTGAATGGGGCGATGGAATTCGACGAAGAAAATCTGCGGCCGACGTACCGGTTGCTGGTCGGGGTACCGGGGACGTCGAGCGGGATCGAAATCGCGCGGCGGCTGGGATTGCCAGAACGAGTGGTGGAGCACGCGCGGGCGAGTCTGACTCCCGAATCACGTGAGGCGCGCGATTTGATTGCGTATCTGCATCGCAGCCGCGACGAGATGGAGCAGATCAAGCGGCAGTCGCGCGAGGAATTGGCGCAGCTGGAAGCGGAGCGGCGATCGCTGCAGACAGAGTGGGTGGAGCGGCAGAAGAAGCGCATCGCGGAGCTGGAGCGAAACTTTCAGGAGACGCAGAAGCGCTTGGAAACGGAAGTGGCGCGGCTCACTGGCGATATTCACGACCGTGCTTTGCGCGCGCAAATCGAAAAGCAATCTGGCAAGCGGCTGGGAAAAATTGGCGCGGACGCGCGAGCGGATACGAACGCTGCTGTGGTGGAAACTCTGGCTGGGTCGCAAGCGGATCTGGGCGTTACGGCTCCGGTCGCGGGGAAACCGGTCGCGCCGGAGTTGCTTTCTTCCGGGCAGCGCATCACGGTGAAAAATTTCAAGCAGCCGGTGATTTTTCGGCGTCACGATGCGCACAACGCGGAGATTGAGGCAGGGCCGCTGCGGATGCGGATTCCCTTGAGCGATGTGCTGGCGATTGCGGACGATGTTCCGGCGGCGAAGTCGGGCGCGGATGCTACTGGGCGACGCTCAAGCGTCACGGTGCACGCGCAGCCGAGCGATGAGCCGGTGGGCGACGAGATCAATGTGATTGGCTGCACGGTGGAGGAAGCTACCAATCGCGTGGACAAGTTCATTGATGAAGCCGCTTTGGCGGGAAAGCCGTCGGTGCGGATTATTCATGGGCATGGAATGGGTGCGTTGAAGCGTGGGCTCGCAACTTTTTTGTCTGCGCATCCGTTGGTGGAGAGTATTCACCACGAGGCTGCGGACCGCGGCGGAGAAGCCATCACGATCGCGGAACTGAAGTGAAAATGGAAAAGTGAAAATGGAAAATAGCGAGGCGGCTGCGCCGCGAACAGGCGAGAAGAAGATTTCCGATTTCACGGATTTGGATATGTGGAAACACGCCCGCAGGCTGCGGCAAGAGATCTATCGTGTGGCTGGGGATTTTCCATCGCAGGAAAAATACGGCCTGTCCAGCCAGATCAAACGAGCCGCCTGTTCCGTTACTGCGAATCTGGCCGAAGGCTATGGTCGTTACTCTTATCAGGAAAACGTACAATTTTGCCGGCAGAGCCGCGGCTCTCTCTATGAACTTCGGGACCATTTGACGACCGCACTCGATGCTGGTTACATTCGGCAAGAGAAGTATGAGCAGCTTGAGTCGATGGCGATGAGCGCCATCAAACTGGTGAACGGCTATATTAGAGCGACCAGAAGTCTAAAAGCCACGGCGGGCAAATGAGCTATCTTGTAGAGTGGCGGCGATCGATCGAGTAGCGGTGGTTTGATTTTCCATTTTCTCTTTTCCATTTTCCTTTCGTAACCATGGCGGAAGCGGGATCATTTGCGGATCGGGTGAAGCAGCAGGCGGACATTGTTCGCGTGATTGGCGAATATGTGCGTTTGAAGAAGAGCGGGCAGAATTTCAGCGGGTTGTGTCCGTTTCATCAGGAGAAAACGCCGTCGTTCAGCGTGAGCGCGGTGAAGCAGATGTATTACTGCTTTGGCTGCGGGAAGGGCGGGGACGTTTTTCAATTTGTGATGGAGTTGGAGAAAGCGCCGTTCCCGGAGGCGGTGCGAACGGTCGCGGAAAAATGCGGGATCGCGATTCCGAAGCCGCGGGAGCGTTCGCCAGAGGAGCGCAAGGAAAATCAGCAGCGGTCGGCGCTGGTGGATATGCATCGAGAGGCGACGGCGTTTTTTGCGCGGCATTTACTGCAGACTCCGGAAGGCAAAGTCGCGTATGCGTATCTGGAAGACCGCGGGCTGAATAAAGAGGCGGTGACGCGGTTTGGTTTGGGATTCGCGCCATCGGCGGGCGATGCTTTGTGCCGGTTTCTGAAACAGAAATATCCGGAAAACATTCTGGAAGTATCGGGGCTGGTGGGGCGCGACCAGAGCGGGCGTTTCTACGATCGGTTTCGGCGGCGGATCATGTTTCCGATTTCGAATGAAGCAGGGAAGGTGATTGCTTTCGGCGGCCGCGCGATGGGCGACGACATGCCGAAGTACATGAACTCGCCAGAGACGCCGATTTATTCGAAAAGCGGCGTGTTGTATCACCTGGACCGCGCGAAAGAGGCGTTGCGGCAGAGCGATTTCGCTGTGCTGGTGGAAGGATACATGGATGCGATTGCGGTGGCGCGCGCGGGCGTCGGCAATGTGGTGGCGAGTTGCGGCACGAGCCTGGCGGAGCCGCAGACGAAACTGCTTTCGCGATTCACTCGTCGCATCGTGGTGAACTACGATCCGGACACGGCGGGTCAAGCTGCGACGGAGCGTTCGCTGGTGCTGCTGCTGGAGAAGGAATTTGATGTGCGCGTGCTGGCGCTACCCGGGGGCGCTGATCCGGATAAGTTCATCAAGGAGCAGGGCGTCGAGGCTTATAAGAAATTGCTCACGCAGGCGCCGCCGTATCTGGATTATCTGATTGGGCGCGCGCGGCTGATGGACCGCACGACCGCGGCGGGAAAAGTAGCGGCGCTGAATTTTCTGATGCCTTACGTGCAGCGGCTGCCGAACCGGCTGCTGCGTTCGGAGTGGGCCACGCGCATTGCTTCGGAATTACGCGTGGATGAGCCGGTGTTGCGCGCAGCGCTGCGTCGCGCAGCGGATGAACGGCGCAGCGAAGTGAAGCCCAAGGCTGAGCTGCTGACGCCGGCGGTGAAGCGCGCGGAGCGGCAATTAATTCGGATGCTGTTTGAAGCGGCGGAATTTCGCGAGAAGCTGGCGCACGAAATTGCTTCAGGCGATTTGCATCGCGGCCTGGAGACGCGAAATATCTTTGAGGCGTTGATCGTGGCGATCGAATCTGGGGAAAAGTTGGACGCCGCAGCCGTGGCGACGACGCTTGATGACAAGGACCGCCGATTGTTCTTCGAAATCCTATTTGAAACGCTGCCGGAAGGTGCGTGGGAAGACGCGGAGAGCTGCTTGGGATTTCTGCGACACCGTCCGGTGGCGCAGGAGTTGACAGACCTGCAGAGGCAGATTGAAGCGAATCCAGCGGCGGAAGAATTGAAAAGATTGGTGATTCGACGGATGGAACTGCTGCGATTGCTCTCGCGCGAGCGGGAGCCGGAACCTGGCAAAATCCTTCCCGAGCAGTAGGTTACGGCGCATCGTTGACGGCGGCTGGGGCAGTACTGTATATTCGTAGGGTTTTGGAGGAAACGGGCGGCACGTTTCGCGCATCATATAGATGTGCAAGGGCAGGCGCGGGCGTGGCGGCACGGGCGCGGAATCGGCGACGGGTTCGAAAGTTCGTACCAAAAAACCGTTTAAATGCAGCTAATTTGCAGTGCGCCGGGGTGTCTCACCACGGCGGCTTTGCATTTTGCGGACCTGTTTGCGCGCATCGCCTGACCTCTGCGAGGGAGGAAGTGTGACGGTAGCCTTAG
The DNA here is from genome assembly GCA_963754275.1 of uncultured Acidobacteriota bacterium. GTDB lineage: Bacteria > Acidobacteriota > Terriglobia > Acidiferrales > UBA7541 > Palsa-295. Next base: position 55,503 of record CAVWFO010000029.1, on the reverse strand, counting down.
AAGAAAAATACGATCAGGTACGGCAACTCATCGCGATGGGCAAGGAACGCGGTTACTTGCTCTACGATGAGGTGAACGATATTTTGCCGCCCGAGGTGCACTCCTCGGAAGAAATTGACGATTTGCTCTCGACGTTTGAGCGCTACGGAATTGATGTGTACGAGGATCTGGCGAGCGCGAAAGTAGCGCTGGCCGCGGCGGATGCCAGCGATTCTCCTGAGCCGGCGAAAGACACAGAAGCGGTTGCATCGGAAGATGGCGAGCTGGATCTGACTCCGGGCTCTCTCGAAAAGACCAACGATCCTGTGCGCATGTATTTGCGCGAGATGGGCACTGTGCCGCTGCTGACGCGCGAAGGCGAAGTGGCCATCGCCAAGCGCATTGAACGCGGACAGCTGCTGGTTCTGAAGACGATCACGCGCGCACCTTTGATTTTGAAGGAACTGCTGCAGGTGGGCGAGGATCTGCGCAACGGTTCGCGGTCCATCAAAGAGATCGTTCAGTTCGACGACGAAGAACTGACCGAAGAGAAGATCGAAGCCAAGACCAAGCAAACGCTGAAGCAGATTGACAGCGTGGCGAAGCTTTATCTGCTGGCGCTGAAGCAGGCGTCGAAACTCGGCAACATGGCGAAGTCCAAGAAGCGTCCTTACCTGAAGGCGCGGTACGCGTTGGCTCGCACGCGCGTTGAAATGTCTAATCGCATGCGCGAATTGGAATTCAACCCTCTCGAAAAGAAGCGGCTGATCGAAAAAATCCGGCAGACCGTGGAGCGCGTGCATTTCCTCGAGCGCGAGATTGTGAAGCTCGAGCGGCGCGTGGATGCTTCGAAGGCGGACGTGCAGGCCGAGGCGCGCAAGGATCTGCGGGCGCGCAAGCAGGAGCTGGCGGAAATCGAATTGGCCAGCGAAGTAAGCCCGACGGAACTGAAGCGCGGCCTACAGGTGATTCTTCGCGGCGAAGCGGAAGCGGAACAGGCGAAGAAGGAATTAATCGAAGCGAACTTACGTTTGGTGGTTTCGATTGCGAAGAAATATACCAATCGCGGCTTGCAGTTCCTCGACCTGATTCAGGAAGGCAACATCGGCTTGATGAAAGCCGTGGATAAGTTCGAATGGCGGCGCGGTTATAAGTTTTCCACGTATGCGACGTGGTGGATTCGCCAGGCGATTACGCGCGCGATTGCCGATCAGGCTCGCACCATCCGCATTCCGGTGCACATGATCGAGACGATCAACAAGCTGGTGCGCACGCAGCGGCAGCTGGTGCAGGAACTGGGGCGCGAGCCGACTTCGGAAGAAATTGCCAAGCGCATGGATATTCCTGTGGCGAAGGTGCGCAAGATTTTGAAAATCGCGCAGGAGCCGATTTCGTTGGAGACTCCGATCGGCGAGGAAGAGGATTCGCATCTGGGGGATTTCATCGAGGACAAGGCGGTGGTTTCGCCTTCGGACGCGGTGATCAACCTCAGCCTGAAGGAACAAACCTCTTCTGTACTGAAAACGTTGACGCCGCGCGAAGAGAAAGTGATCAAGATGCGGTTCGGTCTGGATGACGGCAGCGAACACACTTTGGAAGAAGTGGGGCAGTCGTTTGCCGTGACGCGCGAACGTATCCGGCAGATCGAGGCGAAGGCGTTGCGGAAGTTGCGGCATCCTTCGCGTTCGCGGAAGTTGCGGGCGTTTTTGGAAGGTTCGGCGAACGATTACTAGTTGCTACGATTGTAGGGGCGGGTCTGAGACCCGCCCCTACGACTTCACGCTTCCCCTTCGAGAATTTCCTGCAGGCGATTCAGCGCTTCAAACCAGTAGGTTTTCATTTTGGCGCACTCTTTCGAACTCGGCAGCTTCATGTGGTCCACAGCTACCTGGCACTTTCCCGCGCCTTTGGGGTAGAAATTCACGCTTAGGCGGCTTGCGCCGCCGTTCCATTTTGCGCGCAGGGATTTATTTTTTGTCTCGGTGGTGATTTCGATTTTTGCGCTGGGTAGCCAGCGCTGGCGGAGCTTTTCGTCGGTCCAGGCGTCGTAGAGTTTGCCGAGCGGGACGCTGAGAGTGCGGCTGCCGGACGCGGCGAATTCACCGTCGCATTTTTGAAATTTTTCGCGCAGGCCGCGTTCGTGCTCGTAGGGGACGGCGATCATCTGCGCCCACCAGGGGCCGACTTTGTGCTCGGTGACGAGGTAGGCGGAGATGTCGTGATGCTTCATTTTCTTGGCGCCGGCTTTGTCGAGAATTTTGAACCACTCGGGCCAGGTCTTTCCGGTTCTTTCCTTCACGGCTGCATCGCTCATGCGTTTTGACTTCGCGCGGTTTCTTCATTTTTGCGACTCCCGAAATTAATTCTGCTGCTGCGCGGTGGACCAATTCACTGCCGAGCCGTATTGATAGACGAGTTGCGCGCCGCGGTCGGCGCCGATAGTTAGAAGGATGCCGAGCACCACCAGGCCGAGCAGCAGGACCTTGCGCAGATGCAGCGGAAAATCCTTGCGCATGAAAAATGCGAAACTGCAGAGTGCGATCGCGAGGCTGGTGGCGGTGAGCATCAGCGTTTCGTGAATGCCGACGGCGCGCTGCGCTTCGCCGGGTGGGACTGAGTTTTGCGCTTCGAGGCCGGTAATCACGGTAACGATTGCCGCGAGGGTGCCGAGATAGAGCAGGCGGGAAGCGGTGCGCTGCATTTCGTCGCTCGCGCGCCAGACCGCGAAGATTTCGAACAGCAGCGCCGCGAGCCAAAGCACGATGGGGAAATGCACGAACATTGGATGGTAGTTCAGCGCCGCTTTTAAGCCGGGGAGCATGGCAGCGTGCCTCCTTGCGTGGATCGCGCATAGTAGCAGCGCATTATGTGACAAAGGTTGGCCGGGGTAAACCGAAGTATAATGCGCGCGTTTGGAGGCGGGGAATTGCGAAATCTTCGAGGATGGCGAGGGGAAAAACTGTGATGCGCGCGATCCGGGCGGTAATTTTTGTCGCTAGTCGCGCTGCTGGTGTTGATCGTGCTGGTGGTGGTCGCGATCGGCGCGTTCCTTCCGTCAGCAGCACATTTCCACTTGCGCAGCGCGGTTCCACCAGCCGCCGAACGCGATTTGGCAGGCGATCACGGATTACGAAAAATTTCCCGCTTGGCGCAAGGATGTGTTGCGAGTGGAGGCGCTGCCGGAAGTAAACGGCAAGCCAGCGTGGCGCGAATTTGATCGTGACGGCGGATCGATTCCGTTCCAAGTTATGGTCAGTGGTGCCGCCGAGGGTTTTGGTGACGCGGATTGCCGATCCCAAGTTACCGTTCGGCGGCACGTGGACCTACGAAATTTCGTCACAGGCGGATGGCAGCTCGTTGTTGCGCATTACGGAGGATGGCGAGATTTACAATCCGATATTTCGTTTTGCGGCGCGGTTCGTGCTGGGTTATACGCGTACCCAGAAAGAATATCTGCAGGCGCTAGGGGCAAAATTCGGGCAGAGCGTTACGATCGAAAAGTAAACATTTTGCGAAAGGTGGCGATCCGGCGGAAAGCATCTGCGAAATCTCGGGCGCGGGAATGAGCGCTTCAGGTGACGACTTCGTGGATGCGTGCTGCAGGCTGCAATTTGCCGCTTGGGGTCATCGCGATCGTAAAAAACTGCGACGGGCATGCCTTCGAAGAGTTTTTCCGTGTAGTCGAAGCCCATACCCTTGCGGGTTTCGCCTTGAAAATCCTTGAATTCGTATTCGACGGACGATGAGCCTTTATCCCCTCTCCACTGCCTGACCACCGTTGCCAGAGCGAGTTCGCCGTTCTCCAGTAGATCGCATTCGCGCACTTGCGAGCGCCACATCGCGTAGGGAAGCAGCAGCATAAGCGCGACGATGGCGGCGATGACCCAGTCCCCGGGTGTGAAGGCGGCGACGGAAAGCTTGCGCTGCCAAATCGTGTAGAGATGCACGCCGAAGATTGCGGCAAACCCCATAACCCCCACAAACGCCACCGACAAACTAAAGCGTCCGCGCGTGGACATGCGAATTTCGCGCGGGCGGGAAGTGCGGAGGAGAGCTTGTTGTTGTGCGCTCGGTTCGATGGCCGCGCCGCTGGATTTTTCGGCGATTGCGGCTGAGGACGCGAAGGAATTGTAGGGCACTGTGGCGGCGCGCATCGTTGGCGCGGGGAGTGATTGCAGCGTCGCGAGGCTGCGCCGCGAGACGATGTAGTTGATGAGAATCCCGATGGCGGGGAAAACGGTGAAGATCGCGATCTGATATGGATTGCGGAAGTGCCAGAAATGAATCATGAAAAAAACGAAGCCGCCCATCAGGAAGATGCCGAACGGCAGAATTACCAGGGTGCCGCGGACGTCGGCGAGGGCCACGTCGCGATTCCAGCCGCAACTGGGGCAGTAGGGTTTATTGCCCGCGAATCGGGTGGCGCCATGGCAGAGAGGACAGGGCGGTGCAACCATATAAAATGGTAGCGTAATCTTTCGCCGCGGCAAGCGCGTGCGGCTATCATGTTTCCATGGCGACAAGCCTTGAGGTGCGCGGACTGACGGTGGAGCTGCCGACTCCGGGCGGATGGGTGCGTCCGGTGAATGATGTTTCGTTTACGTTGGGGGAAGCCGAAACGCTCGGGATTGTAGGGGAATCGGGGTCGGGCAAGACGATGCTTTCGTTGGCGTTGATGGGACTCGAGCCGCACGGGGCGCGGCATACGGGCGAGGCTTGGTTGAATTTGCGCGCCAGTGACAACGGCGGCAGGCAGGGCGGCGCGGTCCGCGAAAATTTGCTGGGGATTTCGCAGGATGAGATGCGCGGATTGCGCGGGCGCGAGATAGCGATGATTTTTCAGGAGCCGATGACAGCGCTGAATCCTGTGTTGCGCATCGGCGCGCAAATCGAAGAAGCGATTCGCGTGCACGAGCCGCGGATTGGCGAAGGTGAAATCCATCGGCGCGCATTGGAAGCTTTGGAGCGCGCGGCCTTGTCCGATCCCGGGCGGCGGGCGCGGCAATATCCGCACCAGCTTTCGGGAGGACTGCGGCAGCGGGTGATGATCGCGATGGCTTTGGCGGCGGGGCCGGGCGTGTTGATTGCGGATGAGCCGACTACGGCGCTTGACGTGACGGTGCAGAAGCAGATTCTGGAGCTGCTTGGAAAGTTGCGGCGCGAACTGCGGCTTTCGATGCTTTTCATCACGCACGATTTGGGAGTGGTGGCGCAGGTGGCTGGCCGCGTGGCGGTGATGTACGCGGGACGGATCGTGGAGGAAGGGCCGGTAGAGGAAGTGCTGCGCGCGCCGCGCCATCCTTATACGGAAGGTTTGCTGCGCGCGGCTCCGCGATTGACGCGCGAGAAACTGGTGCCGATTCCGGGGACGGTTCCTTCGCTAGAAGCGTTGCCGCCAGGGTGCGCGTTTGCGCCGCGTTGTCCGCATCGGGTGGCGGAGTGCGATGCGGCAATGCCGGAATTGCGCGCGGTGAATGCAAATCACGATGCGAGGTGTATTCTCGTTCCATGAGCGCGACGGACCAATCACCGAACGGGTCGCCGAATCACGCGAGCGTGAGTGATCAGCGAATTGAAAGCGCTAGTACGCGAGCGGTTCACCAAAACCGCCGAAGTTTTCGGAGACTATGCCGTGGCGGAGCGCGTGGCCGAAGCGGAGTCGCTGGCGCGATTGGTTGCAACTGCTCCCGCAGACGTGGCCGTGGATCTGGCGTGCGGGCCCGGAACGCTGGCTTTGCGATTCGCGAAGCATGTGCGCTGGATGTGCGCTCTCGATTTGACCCCAGCGATTTTGAAACGCGCGCGGGAGAAGGCCGCACAAGAAGGATTGCTCGGCAAGCTTGGTTTTACGATCGGCGACGCGCAGACACTGCCGTTTGCGGATGGGTCCCTCGATCTGGCGGTGACGAGTTACAGCTTGCATCACATATCGGATCCAGCGCGCGTGATCCGCGAAATGGCGCGGGTGGTGAAGCGCGGCGGGCGCGTGGGATTGATTGACATTATCGTACCGGAAGACCCGAAAGTACGCGCGCTGAATCATCGGATCGAATGGATACGCGATCATTCGCACTGCCGTTCGCTAACGCTCGCGGAATTCCGGGCGATGATGAATGACGCGGGCCTGCGGGTAACAACAGCGGAGACGAGGGAGCATCCGCGAACTTTCGAGCACTGGATGCACGTGGCGGGATGGAAGCCGAGCGATGCGGAATATATCGAGGCGCACGAGCTGATGGTTTCTTCGATTGCGGACGATGGAGCGAATTTTCATCCGCGCATGGAGCCGGCGGACGTGTGCCAACCGGGCGCCGCGGCCTGCCTGTATATGATAAATACCGGAATCCAAATCGCGGCCGAGAAATTGTAAGGATGGCCGGCGAAATTCTTCTGGAAGCGCGCGCACTGAGCAAATCGTATTCTGTTTCTACCGGCGCGTTCACGCAATCGGCGCGGCGTGCGTTGGCTGTGGATGGCGTGAGCTTTACTCTTGAGCGCGGCGAGACTCTGGGGATCGTCGGGGAATCGGGCTGCGGCAAGACGACCTTGGCGCGGATGCTGATGCGGTTGATCGAGCCTGATTCGGGCGAAATACTTTTTCGCGGTGAGGATTGGCTAGGGGCGCGCGGCGCGGAATTGCGTGCTTTGCGGCGGCGGATGCAGATGGTGTTTCAGGATCCGATTGCTTCGCTGAATCCGCGGATGCGCGTGGGCAGCATTGTGGGTGAGCCGCTGGCGATTCATGAGCCGCGGCTTTCTGCGGAAGAGCGCGGGGCGCGTACAGCGGAAATTCTGGACGCCGTGGGATTGAGCCGGGATGCGGTGACGCGTTATCCGCACGAATTTTCCGGCGGACAGCGACAGCGGATTGGTATCGCGCGAGCTTTGATTTTGCGGCCGGAGCTGGTGATCGCGGACGAGCCGGTTTCGGCTTTAGATGTTTCCGTGGGCGCGCAGATATTGGAATTGTTGGCGCGTTTGCAGCGGGAATTTTCGCTTACGTTGATCCTGATTTCGCATAGTTTGCCGGTGGTGGCGCAGCTCGCTTCGCGCGTTGCGGTGATGCAGACGGGGCGGATTGTAGAGATCGGCATGGCGGAGCAGGTCTTGCAGACGCCGCAGAATGCTTATACGCAGGCGCTGCTTGCGGCTGTGCCGGAAGTTCCGGGTTGCTGACTTGGTGCGCATTCGCTCGCGTTGGCGCTGCAGGCGCGCTGCTTTTGATGACAATCTTCCGCGGGATGTGCTAAACACTGGCTCCAGACTGAAATATTTGTTTACGCCGGGCGTAGTGAAATGCATGACCGGTGCCCCGATCAGTTCGATTCCGTTAGTAGGAGGAAACCAGCATGGCCAGCGCAGAAACTCCCTCTCCCGTACCTGCTCCCGCTACTCCGGGCTCCGACAGCTCGTTCGGGCGAATATTCGGCGTGCTGTTCAGTCCGAAGCCGACTTTTGAAGCCATCGTCCGGCGGCCGACTTGGATTTTGCCGCTGATCTTGATTGTGGTGGTTGCCGTCGGAGTCATCTTCACTTTCAGCCAGCGCGTAGGCTGGCGGAATTTCATGATTCGGCAGGACCAGCAGAACTCGCGGACGCAAAAGCAGATGGAATCCATGACGGAAGAGCAGCGCGAGAACCTGATCAATACGCAGACGAAGGTGGCGCCGATTTTCGCTTACGCAGCAGTTATCGTGGGAACGTTTATCGCCGCGGTAGTGGTGGCGGCGGTGCTGATGCTCGCGTTCAATTTGATCCATGGGACAAAAATCGGATTCGCGCCGTCGCTCGGGATCGTGTCGTATTCGTGGGTGCCGGGAATCATCGGCGGGTTGCTGGGAATACTGGTTCTTTTCCTGAAAGATCCGTCCACGGTGGACTTGGAGCATCTGGTGGCATCGAACGGCGGAGCGTTTCTGGCGGATGATTCGCCGAAATGGATGGTGACGCTGTTTACAGCGTTCGATCTTTTTGCTTTCTGGAACATGATTTTGATGGCCATCGGATTCAGCGCCGCGGATCCGAAAAAGATTTCGTTCGGCAAGGCACTCGGCACGGTGGTGGGCGTTTGGCTTATTTACATCATCGTGAAGGTGGGGCTGGTCGCGGCTTTCTCCTGATACACTCGTTCGGATGGAGCAAGGGCGCGAAGGATTCAAGTTTGAGGTGCTGGCGACGGATCCTACCGGCGCGCGGCTGGGAAGGCTTACTACTCCGCACGGAGTGATTGATACGCCGGCGTTCATGCCTGTGGGCACGGCGGCGACGGTGAAGGGCCAGACGCAGCGGGACCTGGAAGACCTCGGCGTACAAATTCTGCTTTCAAATACCTACCATCTTTATTTGCGCCCCGGACATGAATTGATCCGCCAAATGGGCGGGCTGCACAAATTTATGGGGTGGCCGTGGGCGATTCTGACCGATTCAGGCGGGTTCCAGGTTTTCAGTTTAAGCGAATTGCGCAAGGTGACGGACGACGGCGTGACGTTTCGTTCGCATCTGGACGGCTCCGAACATTTTCTATCGCCGGAAAAAGCGCTGGAGATCGAGATCGCGCTGGGCGCGGACATCGTGATGGTGCTCGATGAATGCATCGAGGCGCCCGCGACGGAAGAGCGGGCGCGTGATGCGGCGAAGCGCACACTCGAGTGGGCGCGGCGCTCGCGGGATTATTTCGCGGGGCACGGAGACGCGGCGCGGCAGATGTTGTTTGGCATTGTGCAGGGCGGCACGCACGTGGCGCTGCGCCGTGAGAGCGCGGACGCGTTGGTGGAGCTGGACTTTCCGGGATATGCGATCGGTGGACTGGCTGTGGGCGAGCCGCACGCAACCACTTGCGAGATGGCTGGTGTTGCGGCGTCGCGTTTGCCTGCGGAGCGTCCGCGCTACCTGATGGGCGTGGGCAAGCCGGAGCAAATTCCGGATTACGTGGCGCTGGGAATTGACATGATGGATTGCGTGCTGCCTACGCGCAGCGCGCGGCACGGCTGCCTGTACACTTCGCAGGGGCGGATGCTTATCAAAAATGCGAAGTATGCGAACGATCCGCGGCCGATTGACGAAACGTGTGAGTGCGCGGTGTGCCGGCGGTATTCGCGCGCTTATCTAAGGCACTTAGCAACTAGCGGAGAGTTCCTCGCGATCATTTTGAACACCCACCACAACATCCACTTTTACCTTGACATAATGCGCAAAATTCGCGAGGCTATCCGTTTTGGGAAGCTCGAAAAGTTCCGCTCTGACCTTCAGGCTCGTCTGAAATAAGACAAACCCAAGCGGGTGTTGGGCGCGGTCGCAGGGCGGAGCAGCGTCTTCGGCGAACGAGTTTCCCGGCTTGCCGTCCCCGGCAAGTTGTCCGTCCTGGCGGAATTGCCCTGCTGAGCCGGTGGTGAGGCGCGCGAGGGATTGTCCTCGGCGGCCGGAGTGCCGGCGTAAGAGGGAAAGGCGTAATGATCGTGACCATTTCTATTTTGGCATCAGCGAACCTGGCTTTCGCGGCGCTGGCGCAAGCGCAGCCGGGCGGGATCGCGCTATTCCTGCCGCTGATTCTGATCATGGTAATTTTTTATTTTTTGATGATTTTGCCGGCGCAGCGGCGGCAGAAGAAAGTGAACGAAATGCTGGCAGCGCTGAAAAACGGAGATAAAGTCATCACCAACGGCGGAATCTATGGCACGATTGTCGGCCTTGAAGGCGACACGGTGCAACTGCGCATCGCCGAGCAAGTGAAGATGAAGGTAGCCCGCAGCGCGATCGCGGGAATGCAAGCAGAACCACCGAAGGAGAGTTAGGCAGCCCGCATGAATTCCCAGATCAGATGGAAGTTCATTCTCATACTCATCGTCATTTTGATTTGCTTGTATGGACTTTTGGGATTGCCGACGTTTCCCACTTCGCTAACGCAGGTGAAGGCTAACCTGGCGGACCGCATCAAGCTGGGGCTGGATTTGAAGGGCGGCAGCCACCTGGTGCTGCAAGTGCAGGTGGATGAAGCGATCGGGCAGCGCTGCGACCAGGCGGTGGATCAGCTGACCAAACAAGTCCATGAGAAGAAGATCATCGTGGGCGATATCCGCCGCGTGGACGACACGCACATTGAAGTGGACAACGTGGACACGAACACATCGGGCGCGTTCCGCGATTTGATCACCACGCAATTCAGCGATTGGGCCATGTCGCCGGCCGCGGGCGTGGTGAACGGATACTTGCTGACGATGCGGCCTACCGTGATTGCTGATCTGCGACACGACACCATGGAACAGGCTCTGGAGACGATTACGCGGCGCATCAACGCGCTGGGATTGACTGAGCCAACGATTGCGTTTACCGGCCGCGGCGATAACGAAATCCTGGTACAGCTGCCGGGTGAAGGCGATCCCAGCCGCGCCAAGGCGGTGATTCAAGCGGGCGGACAACTGACGCTGAACCGCGTGGCCGACGATCAAACGTATCCTTCGGAAGCGGCGGCGCTTGCGGCGAAGGGCGGCGTGCTGCCAATTGGAACCGTCATCGTACCGGGCAAATCGGAAGCGCAGAGTGGTTCTCCCACGCAGACAGTTTATTACATTCTGGATCGCGCTCCGATCGTTACCGGCCAGGATTTGCGCGGAGCCAGCCCCGCTCCGAACGGCAGCAATCCCGGACAATTTGAGGTGCGCTTCCAGCTTTCGACAGCCGCTGCGACGCGCTTTGGTCCGTTCACAGAACAGCAATCGCAATTGACGCCGAAAGGGCGCATGGCGATTGTGCTGGATCATCAGGTGTACAGCGCTCCGGTAGTAAACAGCCGCATTGATGATTCTGGCGTGATCGAAGGAAATTTCACCGAAGAGTCGGCGAACGATCTGGCGCTGGTATTGCGCGCCGGCGCGCTGCCCGCCTCCATCAAGTATTTGGAAGAGCGGACGGTCGGCCCATCGCTGGGAGCCGATTCGATCCGCGCGGGGGTGCGGGCGTCCATCGGCAGCCTGATCGTGGTGATGATATTTTTGGTGATCTATTACCGGCTGAGTGGTGTCAATGCAGTTGTGGCCTTGATTCTGAATTTGATCATTCTGGTAGCGTTCATGGCGATTGCCGGGGCGGTGCTGACGCTGCCTGGGATTGCCGGCGTGGTGTTGACGATCGGCATGGGCGTTGATTCCAACGTGCTGGTATTCGAACGCATACGCGAGGAATTGCGCAACGGGAAGGCTCCGGCGACAGCGGTGGATTCGGGTTTTCATAATGCGTTCCGGACGATTATTGATACGCACGTGACCACGCTGGTTTCGGCGGCGTTCCTGCTGCTGTTCGGGACGGGGCCGGTGCAAGGGTTTGCGATCACGCTGATTATCGGCTTGCTGGCCAACGTGTTTACTTCGATTTTTGTTTCCCGGGCGATTTTCGATTGGCATCTTTCGCGGATGGATCGTCAAGAGCAGCTTAGTATTTGATAGGGATTTTGCGCTGCGTTTGAGCGGTGTTTTGGTGGTGCCGGGACGCTAGCCTGTGCAGTATTTTGGGCGGCGGCACGCGGAAATGGTTGAGAGCGAGCGTTGCAAGGGCGCGGTGCTCATTGCAGGGACGGGACTTAAGCCTGTTGGGCTGTTACACGATTTGCGGTACCGGCGGCCGGGAACTTAGCTGGATGCTCCGGTGTCAAACAAAGGTGGATAGGTATCGGAATGGAATTATTCAAGGGCGTTAACGTTGACTGGATGGGGAAAGCGAAGTACTTCGTCACGCTTTCACTGATCTTGCTGGTGGTGGGCTGGGCTTCGATTTTGAAGTACGGGGGGATGCGTTACGGCATTGATTTCCGCGGCGGCACGTTGGTGTACGTGCGGTTTGCGGGGCCGGCACCGCTGGATCAGATTCGCAAGGGGCTTTCTTCGGCGGGGCTGAACGACAGCACGATTCAGACGATCAGCGACAACGTGCTAGGCGGCGGTTCGCAGAACGACGTGGTGATTGGCCTGGAGCAAAAAGGGCAGAGCGATGAGACATCGTTGGATGCCGGCCGGGAAGCGATCCTGAACGTGCTGCACAAGACTTTCGGCACGGCGGATGCGGGCGGCAAGCAGGACTTCAATTCGGTGACCAAAGAAGGGCTGGCCGCAATGCTGACTGAGAAGGATCCGCTGGCGCTGGGAGCGGCTGCCGGTGATCGTTACAATCAGCTGGCGCAGAATCTGCTGGCGGCGCGCGACACCGATCACAGCGGAATCGTCACGAGCTTCGATCAATTGAAGAGTGTGGATGGCGTCACGCCGGCGGTGCTCAACACTTTGAGCAATAATTTGGTGCTCGGCAACTTTACAATTCGCAACGTGGAGATCGTGGGCCCGAAAGTCGGCGCGCAACTGCGGCATCAAGCGATCTGGGCGACGATGTATGCGCTGGGCGGCATGTTGATATATATTGCTTTCCGGTTTGAGTGGGTTTACGGAGCAGCCGCGGTGATCGCGGTGTTCCACGACGTGCTCATCACGCTGGGTTTTTTCTCGCTGTTCCATTTTGAAATTTCGCTGACGGTAATCGCGGCGCTGCTGACTTTGGTGGGCTACTCGATGAACGACACGATCGTGATTTTCGATCGCGTGCGCGAGGACCAACGCTTGATGCGGCGCGAACCGTTTCCGGACATCGTGAATAAGGCCATCAATCAGACGCTTTCAAGGACGATATTGACCAGCGGATTAACGTTCCTAACCGTCCTGGTACTTTTCCTCATGGGCGGCGAGGTGCTGCGCGCTTTCTCTTTTGCCATGGTGGTAGGAGTTGTGGTAGGAACATACTCCAGTTTCGGAATTGCCGCGCCAATCGTGGTGGTTTGGAACAAGTACCGCGGTCAAGGAACTGCCGTACGCGCCGGATCCGCAGCCGACAAGCGCGTGGTGGCAGCTGCTAGGAGGTAGGTGCCATGTTTGACGATCTAGTTGTTTCCAGTGCCAATCCGAAACGGACGAACAATTCGTGGACGGTGGCCCTTTCGGCCATCATTCAGGCTTGTTTGCTGGGCATCTTGATTTTGATTCCGCTCATCTATACGGAAGCGCTGCCGAAACAGTTGCTGACGACTTTCCTGGTGCCTCCGCCGCCGCCTCCGCCGCCACCACCGCCTGCCGCGGCGGTACAAAGAATCGTGAAGCCAGTAGTGCGCCTGATTCACAACGGGCAGATGATGGCGCCGACGGTGGTCCCGAAGAAAGTGGAAATGATTAAGGAAGAAGAAATGCCGCCGGATGTTGGAGCGGTCGGCGTCGTTGGTGGCGTCCCTGGCGGCGTGCCGGGTGGTCAGGCCGGCGGCGTACTGGGCGGCATCATCGGTGGATCGGGCGGCGGAATGCCACCCCCGCCGAAAGCGGCTCCCTCGCGCATCCGTGTAGGCGGCAACGTGGCGGCGGCCAAGCTGGTGCGCCAGGTCACACCCTTGTACCCACCGATCGCCAAGACGGCGCATGTTTCCGGCACAGTGATTCTGCATGCCGTGATCGCCAAGGATGGCACGATCCAGGAATTGACGTACGTTTCCGGACCTCCACTGCTGATGAAGAATGCGATGGATGCAGTGCGTCAATGGCGCTACAGCCCCACCCTGCTGAACGGTGAACCGGTGGAAGTGGACACAACTATTTCGGTCGTCTTTACTTTGGGCGGTTAAAGCAAGGCTTGCTACTAGTCCTTCGCGGGGCTGGGGTGGAGCGGAAATAAAAATCCGACCGGCAGAAATTTGCTGCTCAGGTCGTTTCACAGGAACGGAGGATCAGATAATGCTTGCGAATTTACTTTTTGCCGGTTTGGTGATGTTTCAGCAGCCATCGGGTGAAGTGGGCTGGGACCTGGTGAGCATGTGGCACAACATGGGCATCCCTGCTAAAACGGTGGTGGCCATTCTATTCATTATGTCCGCCTGGTCAATCGGCATCATGATTGACCGCGCGTTGATGTACAGCGCCGCGCGCAAGCAGTCGCGAATTTTCGTGCAGCAAGTAGCGGGCGCGCTGAAAGACAACAAGCTCGACGAGGCGATCTCCATCGCCGAGCGCAACAAGAAGAGCCACATCGCCAAGGTAGTCGCGACCGGCTTGTCTGAATTTCAGGCAGCTTCGGCGCAAGTGGGCGATGAAGAAGTGATCGAAGCGGCGAACCGCGGTCTGGAACGCTCCGTCGCGATCGTGCACGCCGAAATGAAGCGCGGCCTTTCCGGTCTCGCGACCATCGGCTCGACGGCACCGTTCGTGGGATTGTTCGGCACGGTGATGGGCATCATCAACGCGTTCAAAGGCATTTCAGCATCGAAAGCCACCGGTCTATCGGCGGTCGCCGGCGGTATTGCTGAAGCGTTGGTCACCACCGCGCTAGGATTGGTCGTCGCGGTTCCCGCGGTGTGGGCGTTCAATTATTTTACGAATAAAGTGGAAGCCTTCGACGTCGAGATGGACAACTCCTCGATGGAGCTGATCAACTACTTCATCACACGTCGCGGCGGGAAGAAGTAAGCCATGGCCTACAAGCCCAAAGCACCGCCGGTGATGGCCGCGCCCAATGTGATTCCAATGGCGGACATCATGCTGGTGTTGCTGATTATTTTTATGGTGGTCACGCCGATGTTGCAGAAGGGCGTCTCCGTGGATATGGCGAAAGTGAATAACGCGCGGGACCTGCAGGACGCCGATAAGGATGACGCCATCATTCTGGCGGTCACCCGCAGCGGCGATATGTATCTGGGGAGCACCAAGGTCTCGCTCGACGACATCACCACGAAGGTCAAGGACCTGATCGCCAACCGCCTGGACAAGACTGTGTTCGTGCGTTCCGATTCGCGCGCGAAATACGGTGACGTGGTCAAGGCCGTTGACGAAGTCCGCGCAGCAGGCGTGGATCATCTGGGATTGCTCACGGAAAAGATCAAACAGAAAGGTGGAGCAGCTCCGCCAGCACCTCCGCCGGGCACTTAACCTGGGGCGCGAGGTTCAGTTTTAGCACGAGAATAAAAGGAGTTTTCCCATGGGAATGGCAGTTGGTGGAAGCAAAGGTTCGATGTCCGAACCGAATATCGTGCCGCTAATTGACGTACTGTTGGTGCTGATCATTATTTTCATGGTGATCACGCCCACGGTTCCGCAGGGGCTGGATGCCCTGGTGCCGCAGCCGACTCCGCCGAATCAGAAACAGGACGATGCGCTGCTGGCGAAGACCATTGTCGTGCAAGTGACGGCCAGCGGAAAAGTCATGATCAACCAGGACGACACAACCTGGGATGCACTGGGACCGCGGCTGGAAGACATTTTCAAGCAGCGCGCGGAGAAAGTGGCTTTCGTGAAGGGCGACGACGCGGTGGAATTCGCACAGGTGGCTCGTGCCATAGATATTATGCGCGGTGCGGGGATTGACAACGTCGGCCTGATCACTGCGAAGATCGAAGCAGGGCAGTAGTATTCATTCGGCTGCAGATTCCGCTGGCTTCGGTGGTCGGGGGTGCTGCATGGGAATGGCGGCTGGTAGCGGCAAAGGTTCGCTTTCCGAACCGAACATTGTTCCCCTGATTGATGTCTTGCTCGTCCTGATCATTATTTTCATGGTGATCACGCCCACCGTGCCGCAGGGCTTGGATGCGCGCATACCGCAGGCAACGCAGCCCAAGGATGTGGATAAAGACGTGCCGCCTGCGGCGATCGTGGTTCAACTGACCGCCAACGGAAACGTGCTGATCAACCAGGACAAAACCTCCTGGGATGGACTGGGCGCGCGGCTGGAGAATATTTTCAAGCAGCGCGCGGAAAAAGCGGCTTTCGTGAAGGGCGATGATTCGGTGCAGTTCGCGGACGTGGCTCGCGCGATTGATATCATGCGCGGCGCTGGCATAGAGAACGTCGGCCTGATCACCGCGAAAATTCAAGCAGGGCAGTGACGGCATTTTAATCCTGATTTCGCAACGTTTTGTGAATTTGGCGCAGCGTTCATCAAGGAGAGCACGGGATGCAGCGGAAGCCTCACACAGTCATTCTTCTTGCCGTGGTAGTGGCGTCACTGGGCGCAGGCGCTGGTTGCGACAAACTGCGCGCGCGCGACAAGCTCAACAAGGGCGTGCAAGCGTATAAGGCCGGACAGACCGATCTGGCTATCGAAGATTTCAAGACTGCCAAGGACCTGGACCCGGGGCTGACCAACGCGCGGCTGTATCTGGCGACCGCTTATTCCGCGCAGTACATTCCGGGCGCTCCTTCTCCTGAAAATATTCGCAACGGCCAGCAGGCCGCGCAGGAATTTCAGGAAATTCTGCAGAGCGATCCAAACAATCTGTCGGCGATCGATGGGCTGGGATCGACGCTTTATAACATGGCAGGCGGACCTCCGTTCGATCCGAAGATGATGGAGGAATCGAAGAGCTACCATCAGAAGCATATCGCGCTGAAGCCGGATGATCCGGAGCCTTACTACTGGGTGGGCGTGATTGACTGGTCGCTGGCATTCCGCGGCAACCGGGAGATGCGCGAGGAATATAACAAGACGGCCAAGAAGTCCATTTCGGATACCGACGCCATGCCTCCGGCGCTGGCCACGCAGTTCCAGCAGAAGTACGGCACGGTGGTGGATGAGGGCATCGCCAGCCTGCAGAAAGCCATTCAGCTGCGCGAGGATTACGACGACGCCATGGCTTACCTGAACCTGCTGTATCGCCAGAAGGCAGACATGGAGACCACTCCTGCAGCGCACGATGCTGACATCAAACTGGCCGAAGACCTGGTGGACAAGGTAAAGGCCATCAAGCAGAAAAAAATGGAAGCGCCGCAGCCGGCGTCGTAGACGCGGCGGACATTCGCGGACGCAGCAATTCGAGCCGGCGGGTTGCAAAGCCCGCCGGCTTTTCTTTTTTTTGCGCGCGTTTTAGAATCTTGGCTGCGCTGGTGCCCCGCAGCGATCGGAGAAAATCCTGCAAATGAAAATAGGTCGCGGCATCGCGGGGGCGCTGGTCTGTTTCCTTTTCGTGGCCCTCTTGGTGGTGGTGAATTCCCGCGCGATGCGCGTCAAGGTGTTGGCGCACGCCGAAGACGCCGGCGATCCCTGGTCCAGCGCGCAAACGGTGCAGCCGGCGGATCTCGTGAAGGAACTCGCGGCGCCGGCTCATCCTGACGAGCCTGCCGTCGTGTGCGTGGGGTTCCGTCCTTTGTATCAGGGTGCACACATTCCGCACGCAGTCTTTCACGGAGCCGCTTCCAGCGAGCAGGGGCTGGCCGAACTGAAGAGCTGGGCGCAGAAGATTCCCAAGTCGTCGAACGTGGTGCTTTATTGCGGTTGCTGTCCGCTGGCGCATTGCCCGAACCTGCGACCGGCGTTTGTAGCGATGCGCGATATGGGTTTTACGAATCTGCGCGTGCTGATTCTGCCGAACGATTTCAATACGGATTGGATTGAGAAAGGCTATCCGGTAGAGAAGGGGAAGTAGCGGAGCGTTGGAAGGAAGCGACGGCTCGATTTGTACGAGCCGATCGGCTCGACTACAGCTTATCGTCCGCTGGTTTTTGCGGCCGCAGGGCCATGCCGAGCAGCCCGGCGATGAGGACGGCGGGATAGAGTTGGCCGATCAGGCCTTCGCAAACCGCCAGCGTGCGCGCGATGGGATGCAAAGGGACGATGTCGCCGTAGCCCAGGGTTGTCAGCGTGGTGAAACTGAAATACACGTAGCGCGCCATGGGCGACACCATTTCGTGGGCACTCGCCGTGGGATGAATCGAGCCGGGAATGATCATGTCCGCGAGGAAGTAGGCGTAGGACCACATCAGGCCGATCAGCAGATAGGCTGCGATGGCTCCGAGCACGCGATGCAGATTGATCGCGCCGGGACTGAACACCTGAATGAGAGTGATCACAGCAAACGCAAGAAGGCAAGTTAGCAACAGAACGGGTTCCAGCACGGGATGGCTGAATTTCGGAACGTAAACCCCGGTCCAATGGACCACCAGGCCGGCGATCGTCAATAAAACCACCAGCACCGTCAGCGTGCGGCTGCGCTTGGTGGCCACCGCGCCCGAGAGCAGCAGAATCGAGAGCACCAGATCCACGATGAACTTTCCGAGCCAGCCGAGGCCGGCAAGCGGGAAGACCACGAAGATGATCAGGATCAGAACGGCCAGGAAAAACGTGAGGCTCTGGTCCAGCAGCCGGATGCGCGCGAAGATTCCTTGCGGTTGCGTCGTCGTATCAATTTTGAATTCTGGTGGATTCAATTTTCCGGCTCCGCGATTCGGCAGTCACGGTACTTCTGCGGCGGCTGGGTGTCAATGTCCCAGCCGCGGGGCGGCGGGCCGGATTCCGATCAGCGCGTTTAGCAGGATTTGTTATTGGAACCCCGCGATTTCGCTGGGCTTGTCATGCTGACGAAATCGTTGTTAGCAACGCGGGAGTGGTATAGGATTCGCCGACAACCGGGACTAATTGGGAATTCCGGCCAAATTCAAATCTGGGAGGGAGCATGAACAAGTTCAAACACTCGCTCGCGTTGCTGATTGCGCTAGCGGTACTTGGATTTGGAGCGCGGATCGCCTCGTCGCAACAGAGTGCGGGCGCTTCGAGCACCGTCCAGGTTCACATGGTGATCACCGACGAGGCGGTGCGGGACGACAGCGAGGTGCCAATCCTGCGGCCCGAGAATGTGCAAGTGAACCAGGGCAAGACATCGCTCAAGGTTGACCATCTGATTCCCGCGCGTGGAGATAATGCCGCGCTGCAGCTTTTTATTTTGATTGACGACACCTGCGATACCGGCATCGGAAACAGTCTCAACGACCTTCGTGATTTCATCAACGCGCAGCCCGCGACGACCGTTGTCGGCGTTGCTTATATGTCTAACGCCAGCATCCAGATCGCGCAGAACTTCACAGCCGATCACGCCGCGGCCGCCAAGGCTGTCCGTCTGCCAAGAGGCAGTCTATCCGCCATGGACAGTCCGTACTTGTCGCTGATTAGCTTGATCAAGGGCTGGCCCGAGCAGAAAGTCCGGCGGGAAGTCCTGATGGTGAGCGACGGTATTGACCGCCTGCGCACCGATCCGACGGCCCGCGCTGGGTATTCGCCAAGCTACGGCCGCGCGACTCGCGCTCCGATGCCCACCACGACCATGTCCACTGGCATGAATACGATCAGTCCAGACGCGGATACTGCCAGCACGACGGCGCAACGCTATGGAGTAATCGTGCACGGAATCTACGCCACCGGAGTCGGGCGCCTGGGCCGGAATTCCTGGGAAGCCCAGCTTGGTCAAGGGGGCGTGGGCAAAATCGCGGACGAAAGCGGCGGAGAGTATTACTCGCTGGGCACGCAGAATTTGGTGAGCTTCAAGCCATATCTGGATCGCCTGCAACGGGTGCTGGACAATCAGTATTACCTGGTTTTCGGCGCCGTCCCGAGAAATAAGGCGGGATTGCAGCGTGTGCGGATTTCCACCCAAACAGCAGGTTTCGAAATTGCGGCGGCTGACAATGTGTGGGTCCCTGCCGCCAATGAGGGGACTGCAGAGAAGAAAAAATAATCCGCGGATTTCAGGCTTGGAGAACGCGAGCGGTTCGCGCCCCTCAGATTCTGAGCAAGGCTATTCGACGGGGTTCCAAGTACCGTCGGGGTCAAATGCGTCAATGGCCTTGGCGGCATTCGCGGTGTCCGCGCCCAAATCCTTTTGCAGCACCAGTCCTGCCTGATCGATCATGAAGGTCATCACGCCGGAATTGCGATAGTCCGCGGGATAGGCAAGGATGGCGAAGCCTCCGGTCATGTTTCCATTGACGATATAGCTTTTGGCGCCGCCTGGGGCGTGGCTGCCTTGCTTGGTGAGCATCCGATAGAAATATCCGTGGAACGGCTGCGGCGTCTGTTGCGAGCTGCCACCATAGCCGTCTGCGCTGGCATTCGCAGCGAGAGGTCCGAGCGGGCTCTCCGGTTCATTTTCCGCAACTTTCCAGTACAGGCCGTTCTGTTTGCCTTCGTCACTCACGAACTTCTGGGCGTATTGATGGACCTTGCTGCCGTCGTGAGTGTCGCTGAAGTATTCCGCCTGGGCGTCTGCCATGGCATTGAGGGAGTCAATGGTCGCCAGCTCATTGCCACCGATACGGCGGACCAGAATCTCGTCTTTTGCTTCGGTGCTGTCGAAATACCACTGGCCCGACGAATTCTTGCGAAGTGGGAACGGAAAGGGATAGTTGTCCGCACCGATGTTGAGGACCATGGCGCCGCTGGTCAGCTTTCCCCAGCGATGCATCTGATCATAGCTGGATACGAAGTGTTCGCGGCCTGCTTTGTCCTGGACCGGGTCACCGGAGCTGACCAGGTCCGTTGCGCCGGGGCCGAAGATTGCCAGCAGAGCATTTCCGTCCTGTGCTTTTGCGGCGTCATAGACTGCGCTAGCAGCAGCGTCGGGGGAAGCAAACGTTTTTGGTCCGCTCGGGGCTTGCTCGGATTTTTGGCATCCGCCCAAGAGCGCAAAGGCTGCGGCCAACGCGACAACAGCGATGCAGCGCCGATTGCGCCTCATAGCGGTAAACGTCAGGCCTGTCATCCCAACTCCTCCATCGCGCCGAGTGCTTGCTGCCGAATTTTTGTTCTCTGTGTTCATAGGAATTCGCGGGGTCGCTCGCTACTTGCGAGACCCGCCTCCCCGACTGCCGCCGCCACCCATGCTTTGGCTTCCGCGTGCACTTTGCGCACGCCCTCCGCCAGAACCGGACAGAGCGTTGGGCCGCGCCGCCTGAGTCGAAGGTGCATTCGATGTCTGCGGGCGCTGATAACCGCGAGCCTCGTTCGTACTGGGGCGCGTGGACGGGGTCTGGCCGGGCCGGGTTCCGGGATTGACCGGCTGAGTTGAAGGTGCTCCGCCGCCGGGCCGCGTGCCTGGATTGTTGCCTGGGCGGTTTCCGGGATTCGCCGGCAGAGTAGAAGGCGGTCTGCCCCCTCCGTTGCCAGGACGATTGCCCGGGTTGCCGGGCGCGGGAAGAGTTGTGGCCGGAGGACGCCCATAACCGGGGTAGCCACCCGGTGGACGATACCCTGGATAGCCGGGGCGGTAACCAGGGTAGCCGGGAGGGCGATAGCCGGGATAGCCAGGCGGACGGTAACCCGGATAGCCGCCGTAGTAGCCACCACGCCAGTATGGGTTGCCGACGTATACGTTCCGGTTGTAAATGATCGTGTGGCTGTGCCAGCTTGTGCCCCAATACCCCCAGCCCCATCCGCAGCATCCACCATAGATCGCCGCGCCGACGGCGATGCCGACACCAAACGAAATAATTGCCGCAGCGGCCACATCAGCGGAGCTGTATCCCGGAACTACCACAGGCGCGCCGTAAATCACCGTCGGGTTATAGGTTGGCACGTACACGACCTGCGGATTCGCCGGTTGAATGACGATTGTTTGCGGGCTTTCCTGCACCACCTTGATCTCGGGGCTCGATTTCAGGTTACCGGCGGCCTTGGCCTTAGCGCGCATTCTTTGTATGGCAGCCATTACGTCCTGCTGCTGCGTGGCGGAAGCTTCACCGAGTGACGATGTCCAAGCAAGATTCTTCGCCAGATTGTCCAGAACCGTGGGGAACTGCGTGAGAGCTTTCACCGCCGGATCCCACGACTGCTGGTCCACCGCTTTCGCAAGCGCCTCGCCGGTGAGCGACGAGTTTTGCTTCAGCCAGACCACTGCATCCACGATTTCGTACGGAAAAGTAGCAGCGCCCAGCACCTGCGCGACCAGGGCATCGGGATAAAGAGCGATGGGAGCAACGAGGCCGTCCAGCTCGTCGGCAGTGAGCAGCGCATATTCATCGGGCTGGGATGGTGGGGCAGACGCGCTCTGCTGGTTGCTCTGTGCGGTAGCGTCAACCGGAATTGCCGTAAAGACGAGAAGGAAACTCACGAACACAGCCAGTGCTTTATATAGAAGAGTCATAGTGTCCCAAGTTCTAACTTTCGGCTTGAATCAAGCGCGCAGTAGCGCGGGACGCAAGCACGCTCGGACGCGGAGCTGTCACCGGCAGAATATAGGTGGCGGGCAGGGGCGTGAGACATTGTCAAAAGTAACAGTCGAATGCGCGCGAAGATTCCGTCGAGCTGGAGCATCGCCTCCATTCTATATTCTGGTGGGTGCAATCTTCCGGCTCCGTGATTCCGGCAATTACGGTACTTCCGTGGTGGCTGAGTGTCAATATTACCTCCACAGAGTTGAGCGAGTCGCGCAGTTGGAAGCTGTTCCCTCGTGGCCGCAGTAAGCGCTCGCAGTGGGGCGGCGCTGCGAATATAATAGTTCATGGACCCGGCTAGTAAACCCGCCATATCGCAAGCTGCGCGACGGACTGTAGATTTGCGCTTTGTCGAATTGACGGACAAGGTGCGCCGCAATCGTCCTGGCGACGATCTCGATCTGCTGCGCCGCGCTTACGATTTCGCGGCGGAACAGCACAAGACGCAGACGCGCCTTTCCGGCGAACCATTCCTCTCCCATCCTGTAGAAGTGGCGCACATTCTTGCGGACATGAAGCTGGATGTGACTTCTCTTTGCGCTGCGCTGCTGCATGACGTCGTCGAAGATACAAAAATTCCGCTGGAAACAATTTCCGAACAATTTGGCGTGGATGTGGCGCGGCTGGTGGAAGGCGCGACCAAGATCAGCCGCCTAGATCTGCTGGCGCCCGAGGCGCGGCAGGCGGAAAACGTTCGCAAGATGCTGCTGGCGATGGTGAACGATGTGCGTGTGGTGGTCATTAAGCTCGCCGACCGCCTGCACAATATGCGCACGCTGGAATATCTGGATTCGGAAAAACAGCAGCGCATCGCGCGCGAGACAATTGATATTTATGCGCCTGTCGCAAACCGTCTGGGCATGGGCTTGATTCGCGGAGAGTTGGAGGATCTTTCATTTCGTTACCTGGAGCCGGAAGCATTTTTTGAATTGCAGAAGAAAATCGCTACGAAGCAGAAGGTGTTCGATAAATTTTTGCTGGAAGTACAAGATTCTATTCGCGACAAAATGGTAGAGACTGGTATTCCCGCCGAAGTGCAGGCGCGGGTGAAGCGTATCTACTCGTTGCATCTGAAAAGCCAGAAGCAACAGCGCACTTTGGATCAGGTGTACGACTTGCTGGCGATTCGCGTGATTACTGACACCGTGAAAAATTGTTACGCGACGCTGGGCGTAATTCACCAGATTTGGCCGCCGGTGCCGGGGCGATTCAAGGATTACATCGCGATGCCGCGGCCGAACCTCTATCAATCGCTGCATACCACGGTGATCCACGGCGGGCAGGCTTTTGAAGTGCAAATCCGCACGCAGGATATGCACCGCATCGCCGAACAAGGTGTGGCCGCGCACTGGAAATACAAGGATGGGCGCACGGAAACCTCCAGCGCGGACGACCAGCGCATCGTGTGGATGCGGCAGCTGATCGAATGGGTGCAAGAAATGCAGGAGCCCAGTGAATTTCTCTCGACGTTGCGCGTGGACCTGTATCCCGAAGAGGTTTACACGTTCACGCCGATGGGACGCGTAGTGGTGCTGCCGCGCGGCGCGACGCTGATTGATTTCGCGTACGCGGTACACACCGAAGTGGGGCATCAGTGTACGGGCGCAAAAGTGAATGGCGCGATTGTGCCGCTGCGGCATTCGGTGGCGAATGGCGACGTGATCGAAATCATCACGCAGAAAGGCCACGAGCCTTCGCGCGACTGGCTTTCGTTCGTGCACACTTCGCGCGCGCGCAGCAAAATTCGGCAGTGGATCAATCTGCATGAGCGCGAGCAGGCCAAGGACGTGGGGAAACGGCTGCTTGAGAAGGAAGCGCGGCAGGCGGACATCGTCCTGAAGAAGATTCCCGCGGAAACGTGGCAGCGCGTGGCTTCGGAATACGGTTGTGGGCGCATTGACGATCTTTATGCCGACCTCGGCTATGGAAAATGGTCGGCGCGGCAAGTGCTTGCGAAAGCCAGCGGGCTGCCGCTGACTGATCCGGCTGAAGAAAAGCAGCCGAAGATCGTGGACACCGTGAAGCGCATGCTGGGCATGAACGACGGCGCGATTCTGGTGCGCGGGCACGACGATCTAATGGTGTATCGCTCGAAGTGCTGCAATCCGATTCCGGGGGATGACGTGATCGGATACGTCACGCGCGGTCGGGGCATCGCGGTGCACGGGAAGAATTGTCCGAACGTGCAGAATTTGCTTTACGACGCGGAGCGGCGCATCGCCGTCGAGTGGGCGGGGCAGACCCAGGCGACTTTTCCAGTGCGCTTGCGGATTCTGACCGAGGATCGTCCCGGGATGCTGGCGAGCATTACCACTGTCATCAGCGACAGCGGCGCGAACATTCGCACATTTGAAAGTGGCGGGCAGGATTTGCGGGCGCGGATTGAAGTTGCGCTGGACGTGCAGGACCGCAAGCAGCTGGAGCGCATACTCTCCGGAGTCAAACGCATTCCTGGCGTTTTTGATATCGAGCGCGTTTATAACGTCTGATTTTTTGCGGCGCTGATGATTTTCGTCACGGTTTCGTCTCGTTTTCGCAGGCTCCGATCCTCCAAAACCCGTAATCTTTGCGCGTCACGGCGTTCCGCACGGCCATTCACTCTGTACAATAAAAGTGATGGGGACGGTCCAGGCAACCGGTTCCACCCGCGGATTGGGCCGCGCTGTGCGCCGCAGGAGTTCGTTAAGCGCAATCTTCGTATCTGCCGTCCTGTTGTTTCAAATCGCGTGTGAAAGTCTGAAACCTCTGGATACCAAGCCGCTCGATAACGCCGGGATTGGCTTCAGTGCTATCAAGGTATTGAGGGCGCAGCACATCACCGCTGCGGAGGTAGGCGAAATTGCCAAAGTCAGGCAGTCGGGGCTTTCGGATGAGGATTGCGTGACGTTGCTGCAGATTTTTCACGGGCGCGGCGAAGCATTTACCGCAGGTGACGCCATCGCTTCGTTGCATCAGTCTGGCATGAGCGAAGGCACGGTCCTGGCCCTGGCCGGAATGGATCAGGTGGGCCTGGGTTACGGCGAGCTGCAAGCGATGCATCTGGCGGGACTTTCTGACGCGATCGTTTTGGAAGTGGCACGGCGTCACGAGGTCGGGTCGCCTGCGCTTTCGGGCGCTTCGTTGGGCACGCTGCGAAATCTGCGGATGGACAACGGTACTTTGCTGGAATTGGTGCGCCGCGGAATTCCAGATTCCCAAGCGGCGGAGATTATCGCGGCACGCCGCCACGGTTCCACGGACGCGGAAATTCTGCGGCATTTCACGGCTTCTTAGGCGCGGCTGTGCAATTCGTGGCAAGAGCGCAGCGAGCGGGGAATCTGGTTTTCGTGCGCGCGATTCTGCGGCCCGTCTGCGTTTTCTATTTTCCCTTTTCCATTTTCTGCACTCACAGCTAGAATCCTTGCATCTTGACTCGCGTCGCGCCGCGTTCGCTTTGTGCATTGCTCATACTTGCCGTCCTGTTGCTTTGCGCTACCAGCTGCACCGTGCCGCTGGCTCCTGGCTACCAGATACTGAAAGAATCGCGCGAAGTTCGCTTCAGCGCCGGCCCGCCACCCGAATTACGGATTCGCACGAGCTATACCATGCAAAATTCCGGCCTCAGCGATCTGGCGTTCATTGACGTTATTTTCCCGGATGAAAAGACGTACGGACGAACCAACCTGCACGTGGAATGGAACGGGCATGAAGTGACACCCGAAAAACTTCCCGCGGACGATCAGGCGGAGCATCCCGACACTTTGCGCCTGCGGTGCGATCCGCCGTGGACGCGCAAGGAACAGCGCAACTTGCAGGTTGATTACAGTTTTGTCGCGCCGGCCGAGCAAGGCGCGCGCATCACGCTGGGCGATGCTAATTTTCACCTCGGTTCGCACGGATGGATTCCGCTGCCACAGCCGCCGAACCGCGTGCTGGCGCCTTATCCGGCGCGGCCTGCGAAAACTTTTTACACTGTGCGCGTGCCGGAAAATTTTCTGGTACTTGGAGGTGGCACGCTGGCTGGCCGGAAAAAAGACGGAGGCGAAACAGAATATCGATTTGAACTGCGCAAAGATGATTTGCCGGCGTACATCGTGGCGGGGCGTTACGCAGATTCCTCGTCGCGGGGAAAGCCGGCGGACAAGACCGACGTGGCTTTCTGGACGTTGCAGCCGCTGCAACAGGATCCCGCAGCCGCTGCACAGAGGATTGCCGCCGCGTGGTCCACGCTGCAAAAAGATTTCGGGCCGCTCGATAAAAATATCCCCGGGCCACATGTTGTGGAGTCGCCGGAATTGCGCGCGCGGGCTGGAGACGAAGGGCAGGCAGCTGCTGCTTCATTTCCCGGCGGCGCATTGGTGAATTCGAGCGCGCTGACGCTGGGATTTCAGAGCGACGAATTGATGCAGGACATTAATCAAGCGCTGGCGCACAGCTGGTTCGGAGTGGAAATGTATCCCGAGCCGGACGCGGCCGTGGGAATCGGCGAAGGGCTTCCGAATTACGCAACGATCGTGGTGGACGAATCCAGTGGCGGCGACGCGGCGCGCCGGCGGCGCATTCGGAAATTTCTGGAAGCGTATGAAACAACGGTGCAGCAAACCGAGGGAACGCCGAACGCCGAGAAATCGATCATCACCACGATGCTTTACGATCCCTTCGTGCAACGGCGCATGGCCGCGGCGAAGGCTGCGCTATTTTTAATTTCGCTGGAGGACGCGTACGGTGAGGCGCCAGTGCGCAGCGGGCTGGCGCAGGTTGTTGCGCTGCTACGCGGCAAGGAAGTAGGCTTCAATGACTTGCGCGCGGCGCTGGAGCAAACTACCGGAAAGAATCTGGCTGAGCCATTTCGCGTGTGGCTATATCGCACGGGAGTGCCGCAGGATTTTCGCGACCGGTATGCAGCCGAGAAATAGAAACGCGAAAATGGAAAAACGACAATGGAGCGGCCGGCAAGCACGCGCGGGTGAGCCATGGCGAATGATTCTATTTTTTGTTTTCACTTTTCCATTTTCTATTTTCAACCTTGAGGAGGAATCGTGAGGGAAGTAATCTTCACCGAAAAGGGACCAAAGGCCATCGGGCCGTATTCGCAAGCCATCAAGGCCAACGGATTCGTATTCGTTTCAGGACAAACGGCGTTTGACCCGACCACCGGCAACGCGTTGACCGGCGACGCGGCGCAGCAAGCGGAATGCATCATGGAAAATTTGAAGGCCATCGTGCAGGCGGCGGGTTCTTCGCTGGAGCGCGCGGTGCGCCTCGGCGTGTTCCTGAAAGACATGAACGATTTTGCGGCAGTGAACGAAGTGTACGCGCGCTATTTTCCGAAAGATCCACCCGCGCGCACCACGGTGGAAGTCGCACGGCTGCCGCGTGACTTCCGGGTGGAGATTGACCTGATCGCGCTGGCGTAATGTGCAGCAAGAAATGTCGTAGCCAAGAAAACACAGTCGGAGTGGAGTCTAGCAATGAACAAAATCACATACGGGCTGATTTTGGGCGGCATTCTGGGGATTTTCGACGGGCTTACTTCGTGGTTCACGCCGGCGGTGCGGCCGCAGCTGATGACCATTGTGCTCGGATCGACATTTAAAGGACTGTTCGCAGGACTTTTGATCGGGATATTCGCGCGCAAAGTGCATTCGGTCGGGTTGGGCGTGCTGTTTGGGCTGTTTGTGGGATTGCTCCTCGCATTTTTCATCGCGTACATGCAGCGGAATTATTATGCGCAGATTATGGTGCCTGGCGGATTGGTAGGCCTGATCGTTGGTTATGCGACGCAAAAATATGGGGATTCCTCGAGCGTTTCGGCGTCGCGAACCTGAGCGGCAGGATCGTCCTACCACCTGTGTACCCCTTCGTCCCCACCGCATGGCGCGGGGCGCGATTTTTCAGTATGCTAGTCGCGTTCATGTTCGTGTAAGGATTCGGCGGAAAATTATAGTGGTGCGCACTTCTGTCCCCTCCGTGCGATTGAAGCTGAAACTTTGCTCAGCGTCCAGCATACGCAGCCAATATGCCTGTCATCCAGCCGCGATGATGATGCTGCGCGCGATTCCATTTTCAGAACTGTTCGGCAATAATTAGCGGTGAGCGGATGCCTGAGACTAATTTTGACCTGATCGTGATCGGTAGCGGCCCGGCGGGCCAGAAGGGCGCGATTTGCGCCGCGAAACTGCGCAAGCGCGTAGCGGTGGTTGACCGCACGCTGATGATCGGCGGCGTTTGCGTGCATACCGGCACGATTCCCAGCAAGAGCGTCCGCGAAGCGATTTTTCAATTGACCGGCAACGCCGTGAAGGCTTTTTATGGCGATAATTATCGCGGCAAGAACGATATTTCGGTGCAGGATCTCTCCTTTCGCGTGCGAACGATTATTTCGCGCGAGACGGAAGTGATTCGCGCGCAGCTGAAGCGCAACGGCGTGCAGATTTTTCAAGGCACCGCGCAGTTTACCGACCCACACACCATCGAGGTACAGGGCGACACTGAAAAGCACGTCTTGCACGGCGAACACGTTCTGATTGCCTGCGGCACCCGCCCGGCGAGGAATCCGGAAATTCCGTTTGACGATAAGCGCATCGTGGACACGGACCGGCTGACTGTGCTGGAAGGATTGCCGCGCGAATTGATCGTGGTCGGTGCGGGCGTGGTCGGGCTGGAATACGCGTCTTTCCTGGCGGCGCTGGGCACGGAAGTTACTTTGATTGATCAACGGCCCACGTTGCTGGATTTTGTAGACCGCGAAATTATTGAATCGCTGGCATATCACCTGCGGCAGATGGGCACTACGTTCCGGCTCGGCGAGAAAGTCACGCGCGTGGGCATTGACCCGCAGCGCGATCGCGTTTTTGCGGAACTCGAAAGCGGGAAGAAAGTTCAGGCGGATGCTTTGCTGTACGCCGTCGGCAGGCAGGCGAACGGGGATCAGCTGCGCATCGAAGCCGCTGGGCTGGATTCGGGCGAGCGCGGCAAGATCAAAGTGAACGCGCATTACCAGACGAATGTGCCGCACATTTACGCGGCGGGCGACATTATCGGCTTTCCGGCGTTGGCGAGCACTTCGATGGAGCAGGGGCGCCTGGCGAGTTGCCACATGTTTGGCGCGCCATCCGAACACATGCCTGAGCTTTTCCCTTACGGCATCTACACGATTCCGGAAATTTCGATGGTGGGGCAGACCGAAGAGACCCTTACGGCGAACAAAGTTCCTTACGAAGTGGGGATCGCGAAATACAACGAGCTGGCGAAGAGCATGATGCTGGGCGATGAAAGCGGCATGCTGAAATTATTATTCGATCGCAATACGCGCAAGCTTCTGGGCGTGCACGTGATCGGCCAACGCTCCACTGAAATTATTCACATCGGGCAGGCGGTGCTGTATTACGGTGGCTCCATTGAATATTTCCGCGACACGGTATTCAATTATCCGACGCTCGCGGAAGCGTATAAGGTCGCGGCGCTCGACGGCTTGAACAAACTTTAGCGAGCGGGTCTTTCTTGCTAAGCTCACTCGTGGTCGAGTTCCCGGACATCCAACCTCTCACATAATGTTTTGCACGGAAGGAGGCGCCGCTTGATTTCGTTCACCGTCAATGGCAAGCCAGTCACCGTGGAAGATCCTCCGTCCACTCCTCTGCTCTGGGTAATCCGGGATTCGCTTAATCTTACAGGAACGAAATTCGGCTGCGGCATGGCGCTGTGCGGCGCCTGCACCGTTCACATTGACGGCCAGGCGGTGCGATCCTGCGTTGCGCCGGTTTCGCGCGCTGAAGGAAAGAAAGTCACGACCATCGAAGGAATTTCTCCCGACCTGACGCATCCGTTGCAGCAGGCGTGGATCGAAATTGACGTGCCGCAGTGCGGTTATTGCCAGTCCGGGCAGATTATGAGCGCCGCGGTGCTGCTGGCTGAAAATGCCGCGCCCAGCGATGAGGATATTGACGAAGCGATGTCCGGCAATATTTGCCGCTGCGGCACCTACCCGCGCATCCGCCGTGCGATTCATCGCGCTGCCGAGATTCAAGCGCAGCGAGGCGGCAAGTGAGCGCCGCCACGGAAATGAAACGCCGCGAATTTCTGAAGGCCGGCGCAGCGCTGGGCGGCGGGCTCTTGATCAGCCTCTACGTGCCGGAGTTTGTGTCTGCTGCGCGCGCCGGTGCCGATTCCGCAGCGAAGCCTGCGGCGCTGAATGCGTTTGTGCGCATCGGCACGGACGAAACCGTCACGGTGATTTCCAATCACTCGGAGATGGGCCAGGGGATTTACACTTCGCTGCCGATGCTGCTGAATGAGGAGCTTGAAGCGGATTGGGCGCGGGTTCGGGTGGAATCGTGTCCGGTCGAGGCGGTTTACAACCACACTGTGTTCG
Organism: uncultured Acidobacteriota bacterium; assembly: GCA_963754275.1. Lineage (GTDB taxonomy): Bacteria > Acidobacteriota > Terriglobia > Acidiferrales > UBA7541 > Palsa-295. The sequence continues at coordinate 25,185 of CAVWFO010000029.1, read as the reverse complement.
GCATGATCATGACGGGCGGCAGCACGACCACAAATTCCGAGTACGATCGTTTCCGAAAAATGGGCGCGATGGCGCGCATCATGCTGATTGCTGCTGCGGCGCAATCCTGGAATGTTGATCCGCAAACCTGCCACGCCGAGAAGGGCTTCGTTGTGCATGCGGCAAGCGGCCGCCGCGCTTCGTATGGCAGCCTTGCTGAAGCAGCGTCGGCGATCGCGCCGCCAAAAGATATTCCGCTGAAGGATCCGAAGGATTTCACACTTGTCGGCAAGCCGACGCACCGGCTGGACACGCCTTCAAAGACGAACGGCACGGCGCAGTTTGGGCTGGATGTTTACATTCCCGGAATGCTGACGGCGGTGGTGGCGCGCGCGCCGGTCTTCGGTGGAAAAGTTGCTAGCTTCAATGCAGATAAGGCCAAGGCGATAGCCGGCGTCGTGAATGTCGTGCAGGTTCCTTCTGGCGTCGCGGTGATCGCCAAAGGCTTTTGGCCTGCGAAGCTTGGCCGCGAAAAATTGGAAATTACCTGGGACGACGGGCCAGGAGCTGCCCTGTCCACCGTCGAAATGCGTGAGATGTTTTCTGCGATGTCGAAAACTCCCGGCTTGGTGGCGCGAAAAGTTGGCGACCCGGCTGCTGCGTTGGCGGGCGCGGCAAAGACGATCACCGCCGAGTACGAAGTTCCGTACCTGGCGCACTGCATGATGGAGCCGCTGAACACTGTAGTGGATTTGCACGAAGATCGCTGTGAGATTTGGACTGGCTCGCAGTTTCAGACGGGTGATCGCGCTGCTGCTGCCAAAGTGGCGGGGTTGAAGCCCGAGCAGGTGACGTTGCACACCACGCTTTTGGGCGGAGGATTTGGCCGGCGCGCGAATCCTGCGAGCGATTTCGTTTCGGAAGCGACGGAAGTTGCCAAGGCCGCGAAGGCTCCGGTGAAAGTGGTGTGGACGCGCGAAGATGATATTCGCGGCGGATGGTATCGCCCGATGTGGTACGACCATTTCGTCGCGGGGCTGGACGCGAGCGGCAATCCTGTGGCGTGGACACACACCATCGTCGGGCAATCCATCATGGCGGGCACCCTGTTCGAAGCCTTCGGCATCAAGGGCGGCATTGATTCGGCATCTGTCGAGGGCGCTGCGGACATTCTCTACGGGATTCCGAATTTGCAAGTGGATTTGCACAGTCCGAAGAATGAAGTTCCGGTGCAGTGGTGGCGCTCGGTGGGGCACTCGCACACCGGATTTTCCGTCGAGGCGTTTTTGGATGAAGTCGCGCACGCTGGCGGCAAGGATCCTTACCAATTGCGACGCACTTTGCTGGCTAATCAGCCGCGCATGCTGGCGGTGCTGGACCTCGCCGCGCAAAAGGCGAATTGGGGCGGGCCGCTTCCTGCCGGCCACGCGCGCGGAATCGCCACACACTTTTCGTTTGATAGTTATGTGGCGCAGGTCGCGGAAGTTTCCGTGGAAAAAGACGGCACGGTGCGGGTGCATCGCGTGGTAGCCGCTGTGGATTGCGGCCGCACGGTGAATCCGGACACGGTGAAGGGACAGCTGGAAGGCGGAATCATTTTCGGGCTTACCGCGACGCTGAAGACAGAGATCACGCTGGAAAAAGGGCGCGTGCAGCAGCGCAATTTTAACGATTACCCGATGGTGCGGATGTTTGAATCGCCGGCGATTGAGGTGTACATCGTTCCCAGCACCGAGCATCCCACCGGCGTCGGCGAGCCGGGAGTGCCGCCCGTGGCTCCGGCAGTGGCCAATGCGATTTTCGCGGCGACGGGCAAGCGTGTGCGGCGGCTGCCGATTAAACCTGAAGATGTGCGTTCTGCGTGAGCGCTTACGGCGAGGGTGCGAGCATGAGTGAAGGCTCCAGAAAGAAATGGCCGATCGTAATTGCGGTTTCGCTGTTGGGGATTTTGGCCGCGTGCTTGCCCACGCTCGCGCAGCAGCGGGCCGCACTGGCTACTTCGTCGAATGCAGTACATGCCGTTCTGGCCGCGGCTGGCGCGGACGCCGGCGCTGCGGCTAAATCGGATGCTGCTGCAGCGCAGGCTGCTTTTAATCGCGCGTGGACTGTTTTTGATTCTCCGCGCTGCCGGAATTGCCATCCGTCAGGCGATGCGCCGCTGCAGGGCGATGATGGGCACGTACACATTCAAGACGTGAAGCGCGGCTCTGACGGCAAAGGCGTTTACGGAATGAAATGCAGCACTTGTCATCAGGCTGCGAATCTTCCTGGTGCGAATATGCCGCCGGGGAACCCGAAATGGTCGCTGCCGCCTGCGAATATGAAGATGGTCATACAAGGCGAAACTGCTGGCCAATTTTGCCGGCAGCTGAAGGATCCGGCGAAGAATGGCCATCGTACTCTCGCGCAGATCATCGAGCACGTTTCGTCGGACGATCTCGTGGGTTGGGGATGGAATCCGGGCGATGGACGCACGTTGCCGCCGCTTGAGCGTCCAGAATTTGTGGCTGCGATGAAGGCTTGGGTGGATAACGGCGCGGCCTGCCCGCAGTAAGCTCAGCGCCAGTTTCTGTCTGAACTCTGCGCGCGGACCAATGCGCTCTCCGCATTAAGTCTTTTGCTTTAGCTTCGCTGCGTCTTCGCGGTTTTCTCTAAGCAGTTCTCGGCGCTCCCCGTGGTGAATCTCGTGATGCTTCGTCGGCGCACCGCAATTCGACCCAAGTGGAGTATGATACCTCCCGCGACGTCCTCGCAACCCCGGCCGGAAGGGGCCTTTCATGAGTCACCGGTTCACGATTGGTGTCGAAGAAGAATTCCAGATTGTTGACCCTACTTCGGGTGAACTGCGTTCGCACGTCAGTGAATTGATGGAAGCTTCGTCGCCCGGCCTCGGCGAGCAAGTGAAGCGCGAGATGCACCAATCCATCATCGAGATCGGCACGAAAATCTGCGCGGACGTTCACGAGCTGGATGCCGATATGCGCCGCACGCGCGGCGAACTCGTGCGCGCCGCGGAAAGCCGCGGATTACAAGTGGCCGCGGCTGGCACGCATCCGTTTTCTTCGTGGATTGATCAAGTGATTTCTCCAGGAGAACGTTACCAGAATATCGTGGAGGAAATGGGGCAGCTCGCGCGTTCGCTGCTGATTTTCGGCATGCACGTGCATGTGGCGGTGCCGGATCGCACCACGATGATTGATCTGATGAACATGGCGCGGTACTTTCTGCCGCACCTGCTGGCGCTCTCCACCAGTTCACCATTCTGGATGGGGCGCGACACGGGCTTGAAATCATTTCGCACCACCGTGTTTCGCAGGTTTCCGCGCACGGGTATTCCCGATCACCTAAATTCGTGGAATCAGTATGAGGATTATGTCGAGTTGTTGGTGCGGCTGCATTGCATAGACAACGCCAAAAAAATCTGGTGGGATGTGCGGCCACATCCGACGTTTGGCACGTTGGAATTTCGCATATTTCGATGTGGTGACGCGCGTGGATGAGGCCATCGCGATCGCGGCGCTCACGCAGGCTATCGTGGTGAAGCTGCATCGGCTGTACACGCGGAACATGGGCTTCCGCATGTACCACCGCGCGTTGATCGAAGAAAATAAATGGCGCGCGGCGCGCTGGGGCATCGAGGGCAAGCTGATTGATTTCGGCAAGCAGGCGGAAGTGCCCATGGCCGTTCTGATCGAAGAGTTATTCGAATTTGTGGACGACGTGCTAGATGAACTGGGCAGCCGCGCGTCGCTTGAGCCGATTCGCGCGATCTTTCGCCACGGCACCAGCGCCGAGCGGCAGCTGCGAGTGCACAAGGAGACTGGCGATTTGCACGCCGTGGTGCGCCATATCGTTGCGGAGACGCGCGACGGCGTTTCGTTGCCGGCCAGCTCCGCCGCCGGCGCGCCACAAGTTTCATAAGCCGATTTAGTTGAGATGGCATTTTTACTCGCTGTGCATCCATGTGAAAGGAATCGCAAACCATGAAAATCGGAATACTTTGCGGGCGTGAATTCAGCTTCCCGCCGGCGTTCATTGACAAAGTGAACGAGCTGGGTAAGAAAGACGGCATCACCGCCGAATTCGTGAAGCTCGGCGGGACGGTGATGGGCGAGCTGGCGCAATACAAAGTGATCGTGGACCGGATTTCGCACGAAGTGGAATATTATCGCGCGTATCTGAAGCATGCCGTGCTGCAGGGCACGTATGTGATCAACAACCCCTTCTGGTGGACTGCGGACGATAAATTCTTCAACTATTCGGTCGCTGCGAAACTCGGCTTGGCGATTCCGAAGACGGTGGTGCTGCCGCAGAAATCTTATCCGCCGACTGTGGACATCAATTCCGAATCGCTGCGCAATTTGATTTATCCGATTGATTGGGACGCGCTGCTGGATCACGTCGGGCGGCCCGCATTTCTGAAGCCTTACTCCGGCGGCGGGTGGAAGCAGGTGTACAAAGTTCACAATCGCGAAGAATTGATCGCGGCGTACGACGGGACCGGCTCTACCTGCATGACGCTGCAGGAAAATATTGATTTCAGCCAGTACGTGCGCTGCTTCACGTTCGGCAAAATGGATATTCTGCCCGTGGTGTACGATCCCGGCGAGCGCCGTTATTTGGTGGAGCACAATTATCTTTCAGCGGAATTGGGCGCGCGTGTGGTACGCGACGCGCAAACCATCAATCAGGCGCTGGGCTACGAGATGAATACCATCGAATTTGCGATCAAGGATGGTGTTCCGTACGCGATTGATTTTCTGAATCCGGCGCCGGATTTCGAGCGCGACCGCATTACGGATTTTTATTTTACGCATGTGGTGGATCGCATGGCGCGGCTAGTGATTGACCGGGCGCTGCGTGGCGACCCGACATATCCTTGGCCGCGCTGGGAAGAAATGCTGGGAATTGGCGCGGGGGCGGCGGGATATATCGGCACGCCGGGCAAAAAAATCGTGGGGGCAAAGACTGCATGAGCGGTTCGGCGCCTGCTTCCCATTCGCAGACTGGTTCGTCGGAAGCGGCTGCGGAGCTTTGGCACCGGCTGCTACGGCCTGATGTCGAGCTGTCCCCGGCATACCTGAATGAGCTAAACGCACGCATGCGCGCCGAGCGGCTCACTTTCGGCGAACGCATCCATTGTCCGTTCCTGCGCCCATTTTTTCTTACTGCTGAAGACGAGCAGCGCGTTCGAGTTGTGGCTGAGGCCATCGCTGCGCTCGGCGAACGCGTGGTGAAGCAATCGCTTGCTGACCCGCGTTTGCTGGCGCAGTCGGCGTTGAGCCCTGAGGAAGAACGCCTGGCGCGGATCAATCCTCGCTACGGCACTTCGAGCACGGCTTCGCGGCTGGATGCTTTTCTGCTGCCGGATTCGCTGCAATTTGCGGAATACAATGCGGAATCTCCCGCGGGCCTGGGTTATGCGGAAACTCTGGCGAATGTGTTTCTCTCGCTTCCGGTGATGCAGCGATTCGAGGAACATTACACCGTTCGAAAATTTCCGCTGATGAAGTTGATGCTGGCCGCGCTGCTGGAAAGCTATCGGGAGTGGGGTGGAGCGGCTGAGCCGCCGGTGATTGCGATTGTGGATTGGCGCGAAGTTCCTACCTGGAGCGAATTCGAAATTATTCAGGCGCACTTTCAGAAGGAAGGCGTCACTACTGTATTGGCTGATCCGCGCGATCTGGTCTTTGCAGAAGGCCGGCTCACTGCTCACGGCAAGCGCATTGATCTGGTGTATCGCCGCGTTTTGATTAACGACATCGTCGCGCGCAGCGTCGAGTGTGCGGCGCTGGTGAACGCTTACGCTTCCGGCGCGGTTTGCGTGGCTAACGCGTTTACCTGCAAGATTCCGCACAAGAAGGCGTTTTTTGCCGTGCTCACCGACGAGCAAAATGCCGCGCTCTTCAGCGCTTCCGAGCGAGAACTGATTCGGCGGCACATTCCCTGGACGCGTCTGCTGGCCGATACGAAAACCACGCGCGACGGGGAAACTTTCGGCCTGCTCGAATACGTGCGCCGCCGCCGCGAGAATTTCGTGCTGAAGCCCAATGACGAGTACGGCGGCACGGGCGTGCAGCTCGGCTGGGAAAATGACGAACGCCAGTGGGATGCGGCGCTCGATCGGGCGCTCGCCGATCGTGACAGCGCCTGGGTGGTGCAGGAACGCATCGCCATTCGCCGCGAAGTGTTCCCGATGCAGACAGAAAACGGCGTGCAGATGCGCGACATGCTGGTGGACTTCGCGCCATATATCTTCCGCGGCAAAATGGCCGGCTGCCTGACGCGCCTTAGTTCCACGGGCCTTGCCAATGTGACGTCCGGCGGCGGGCAAGTTCCCAGCTTCGTAGTCGAGCCAAAATCGTAGTTCTGTCCTCAACAGAACGCCACGTGGTTCGCTAATTTTCCGATTGCCCGGCGCACATCGCAGCCACTTGTTCTAGTCAAAAATCGTAGTTTGTTCTGGACACGAAAATAATTCTCACCTACATTTGCAAATTAGTTTAACTGTCGGACGGAGGAGAACGATTAGGATTGATCGTGATTGATCCCCGGGCCGCGCAGAAGATTCAATCCGAGTTGATGTCCGGCGAAAGCATCTACTGGGCCGGCATGCCAAACCCACGCGTGGTTTTTCATTCAGATGACTGGGCCGCGATTCCATTTTCGCTCATATGGACTGGCTTTTTTATTTTCTGGGAATTAGGCGCGTTCGGCTTCTGGCGGGATAAATCACAGCGGGATGGCACTCAAGTTTTTATGGCGTTGTGGGGGGTCCCATTTCTGATCATGGGCAACTACATGGTTTGGGGAAGGTTCCTGCATGATGCATGGTTGAAGCGGAGAACCTATTACGGCGTCACTAATAGAAGGTTGCTGATCTTGCAAGAGGGACGGCAGAGGAGAACCAGCACGACATTTCTCAGTGAGATACCACAAATCGAACGCGAAGGTAATTCAACGGGAACACTCTGGTTCGGCACCAAGTATCCGCTCATCGCGCCCAAGGGCCAAAAATCTCGAAACGCAAGCCGATTTGCGGTGGGAGATGTACCTGTGTTCGCGGACATCGTAGATGTTGACTCGGTCCATCGCCTAGTCATGGACCTTCGTGCAAGAATTACTACGGGACCTCTTTCTCCACCACCGCTCACCTACTCAAGCCGCGGGTAGCGCGTTCATTGAAAAACGCTGATGGGGTTTCATTCAATCCCATAGCAAAACTCGCGGACACTATTTACAATGTCTGGATGGATTTTGGACCTGCACAACCTGAGCTGTTGCCTGGCGCGCGCAATGCTATTGAGACTTGCCTTGCGATTCAGCGGGGCGAACGTGTTGCATTGATCGCTGATCTTCCCAGCAAGGCTGTTGCGGCTAGCCTCGCGCGGCGCTGAAGGAGCGCGACGCTGTCTGCGAAGGCTTTCTGCTTGAGGATTTGGCGCCGCGGCCGCTGAAACGTGCGCCGCAGCAAGTGCTGGATGCACTGGGGCGGGCCGATGCTGGAATTTTGTGCATGCAGCCGATGACTGGCGAGCTGGGCGCGCGCAAGGACATCGTGGGGGTCGTCGAGCGGCGGCACATTCGCTACGCGCATATGATCGGCGTGACGCCGGAAATTATGCAACAGGGCATGCGCGCGGATTACAACATGGTGGATCGCCTGAGCGAAAAACTTCTAAAGCGCATGCATTCGGCGCGCTCGCTAACGGTGCGCACGGAAGCGGGCACTTCGCTTGTAGCGACTTTCGATGCGGCGCTGGATTGGGTAAAAACCAGCGGGCTGATCAGCCGGCGTTACTGGTCCAATCTTCCCGCTGGGGAAGTTTTCACCACGCCGGCGAAAGTGGACGGCACTTTTGTGTGCGACGGAACCGCTGGCGATCACTTCTGCGGAAAATATGGAGACTTGCAGCGCACGCCGCTGGTGCTGGAAATCCAGGCGGGGCGTTTGCAGAAAGCAACGTGCGAGCGCAAGGATTTGGAAGCGGAATTCTGGAGTTACTGCCACACGGATGAAAATAGCGACCGCGTCGGGGAGCTGGCATTCGGCACCAACCTCAGCCTATCGGACATGATCGGCGTGCTGTTGCAGGATGAAAAACTTCCCGGAGTACATCTGGCGTTCGGCGATCCGTATGGCAGCCAAACCCATGCTGCGTGGAGTTCGCGGACGCATGTGGACGTACTGGCGCGTCGCTGCGACGTGTGGATTGACGAAGAACAAGTGATTGAAAAGGGCCGCTACATGCTGGCGCGGTTGGGTTTGGCGTAGCGCCGCCTCAGAACAATCTCGAAATGTATTCCCACATCTGATGCTTCCAGAACGGCCAATCGTGCCCGCCCTGCGGCCCCCAATCGTCGAGCGAATGGCGAATTCCTTTATCCGCCAAAATCTTTGAAAGCCGATACGACGGCCCGCTATTTTCCCAGGGCCCGTTGCCGGTGGCGATATGAATATCGCACTGCGCCAGCTGTCCGAAAATCCACGGGTCCGAAAGGTTCGCCAGATAATCCACGGGATTGTTGAAATAGGTGTTGTCGTCGTACATGCCGCTCATGAATCCGCGAATATCGTAAACGCCGGAAAGCGCGAAGCAGCGGCGGATCACGTCCGGATGCTTGAACAAAGTATTTGCGGCATGATACGCGCCGAACGATGCGCCCATGGTGGAAATCGCGAGGCCCGGAGATTGGCAATTGTCCCAGATGAAGGGGACGACTTCCTCGCGTACGTAGGCATCGAATTGCGATTGGACGTAGCTGCGATGGAATGGATGCGCGCTTTTATTGTAAAAGCCGGCCCAGTTCACTGAATTCACGCTGAAAAATTTCACGCGACCGGCGTCGATCAGCGGGGCGAGGCTTCCGATAAGGCCCTGGCCCTCGAGTTCCCATTCGTCGCCAGCGCTCGTCGGAAATCCCAGCAGCGGCGGGCCCCAGTGGCCGTACACCACGACGCCCAATTCCATGCCCAGGCGGTGCGAATACCAGCGGTGATATTCCCTTTTCATATTGCTCCTGCGCGCAGGCGGGCGCCGGGAACGGGGGCGAGCGCCTGGAGCGCGCGATATTATACGGCGTTTGCGTGATGGCGGAATGGAAAGAATCCTCCGTGGGCCGGCAAATTTCAGATGACCGTCGCCCAGCTTAATTCTATAGTGAGCCGCCATCATGTCCAATGCTGAGCCGCTCACGCCGCCCACGCCACAATCCGAATCCAGCGCTGCCGTACCTGGCGCATCAGGGCGCTTGATTTGCCTGGACATCTTCCGCGGCCTCGCCGTGGCTGGGATGATCCTGGTGGACAATCCCGGCAGCGACGAAAAAGTTTATTGGCCCATCGCGCACGCTGAATGGAACGGCTGGACGCCGGCGGATTTCATTTTCCCCTCGTTTCTGTTTCTTGTGGGCGTTTCGCTGGTTTTTTCGTTTGCGAAGCGCCGCGAAAAAGGCGATTCGCGCGGGCAAATCTTGCTGCACGTTTTCATACGCAGTCTGCTGCTCATCGTGATCGGGCTTCTCGTGAACGCTTCGCCGTTCATCGGTGTGGATTTTCATGCATTGCGATTCGAAGGAGTGACGCAACGCATCGCGCTCTGTTACTTTGCTGCCGCAATTCTGGAATTGTGGTCAGACCATCGGGGACAAATCATCGCCATCGTTGTCTGCCTCTTCGGATATTGGGCGCTGCTGCGATTCGTACCCGTGCCGGGCCTCGGCGTCCCTGGCCGCGACATTCCGTTCATGGATCCGAATCAAAATCTGGCGGCGTGGCTGGATCGCAAGCTATTCATGGGGCATCTCTTCGACGGCACGCGTGACCCGGAGGGAATTCTCAGCACCATCCCGGCCGTCGCCACTACTTTGCTCGGCGTGCTGACGGGCCACTGGTTGCGCTCGGGAAGGACTGCGGCAATGAAAGCGATCGTGATGCTGCTCGCAGGAATCTGCGGCTTGGTCGCGGGCGAAGTCTGGAACATCTGGTTTCCGATCAACAAAAATCTTTGGACCAGTTCGTTCGTACTTTTTAGCGGCGGATTCGCACTGGTATTTCTCGCGGTGCTGTATTGGATGTTGGAAATCAAGCGCTGGCGCGGTGCGTGGACCATTCCGATTCTCGTTTTCGGAATGAATGCGATCGCGGGATTTGTGGCAGATTCGTTGGTGTACGGCCCCGGCTACACTTTCACCGTCAAACACGCAGACGGAACCACGTTGAGCTGGCACGATGCGGCGCAGACCAAGCTGGTGTCACTGGGAGCGAGCCCGCCGAACGCCTCGTTGATCTATTCTTTGGGCGCGGTACTATTTTGCTGGATTCTGCTGTGGTTGCTCTGGCGCAAGCGGATTTTTCTGAAGGTCTGATTCCGCGGCCATCCGCTGGTAATATACTGACGCGCACGGATTACAGTTACAGCGCTGCAAATCGGCGTGCGTAGGAAATTAACAACGTTCATGAACCGGAGGAACAGCATTTGCCCTTTGCCCCAGAACTGACCGCCGAACTCGCCGCCGCTGGCGCGGGGCAATTGCAGAAACACGAAAACTTCTCCTCGCGCTTTCTGCGCAAGAAACGCGATGTGATCGTATATTTGCCGGGAATCTATCAAAAGCGTCCAGACTTGCATTTTCCGGTACTGTATCTGGAGGATGGCCAGAATCTTTTCGATCCCGCCACCTCATTTATTCCCGGCATGTACTGGCGCGTGGGGGAAACCGCCGACGCCTTGATTGCGCAGGGCGCGATCCAGCCGCTGATCATTGTAGGCATCTACAACACGGGCAAACAGCGCATCAATGAATACACGCCGACGCGCGATCAAAAACTGGGCGGTGGCAAGGCTGATAAATACGCGCGCCTGCTGGTGGAGGATTTAAAACCGTTCATCGAATCGAAATACCGCGTGCTCGGTGATGCGGCGAACACCGGGCTGGGCGGCTCGTCGCTCGGCGGCCTGCTGACGATTTATCTTGGCCTCAAATATCCGAAGGTGTTCGGCAGGCTCGCTGTGCTTTCTCCTTCAGTGTGGTGGAACCGTCGCGCCATTCTTGAATTTGCAGCGCACGCGCCACTTGCGGCGCGCCCCCGCGTGTGGCTCGACGTCGGCACTAAGGAAGATGCGCACACCGTCGCTAACGTCACCGCTCTGCGCGATACGTTGATGAAGCGCGGCTGGCAAGATGGCCGCGATTTGCACTTCGAAGTGATTGACGGCGGGCAGCACAACGAAGCTGCGTGGGCCGAGCGCGTCGGGCCTTTTCTGCAATTCTTATTTCCCGCCGGGGAGTCCGCAGTATAATCCGCGCTCACGAAGAAGTTGGGCCCGGCACTCCCGTGGCAAATGTGCGGAGGGCACAGGTGTCTGAAGCGCGCCCGTTAACGATTCTCTGCATCACCTCCTACGAAAAAGGCCAGGAATTTCTGCGCGCCTGCAAGGATCAGGGCTGCCGCGTGCTGCTGCTGACGGTGGAAAAATTCCGCGACGGCGACTGGCCGCGCGAATCCATTGACGAAATGTTCTACATGCCGCCGGACTTGCCCACCTGGGCGATCATCAACACGGTAAGTTACATGGCGCGCTGGCAGCCGATTGATCGCATCGTCGCGCTGGATGAATTCGACATGGAAAACGCCGCTGCGCTGCGCGAACACCTGCGCATTCCGGGCATGGGCCTCACCACGGTGCGGCATTTCCGCGACAAATTGGCCATGCGCGGGCGCGCAAAAGAGGCCGGCATCAACGTTCCGGAATTTATTCACGTGTTGAACCATGCCAGCCTGCAGGAATTCATGTCTCGCGTGAATCCGCCCTGGCTGCTGAAGCCGCGCTCGCAGGCTTCCGGCATCGGCATGAAGAAAATTCACGCCGCCGCGGATCTTTGGCCGCTCTTGGAGCAATTGGGCGACGAGCAATCGCATTATCTTCTCGAGCAGTTCGTGCCCGGCGACGTCTTTCACGTAGACAGCATCGTTTCTGAAAGCAAAGTGGTGTTCGCCGAAGTGCACGCCTACGGTGCGCCGCCGCTGGACACTTCTCATGAAGGAGGCGTGTTCACCACGCGCACGCTTTTACGCACGTCCCCGGAAGCAAAAACGCTGCGGAAAATAAATCGCGAATTGATTCAGGCGCTTCGGCTGGTGCGCGGAGTGACGCACGCTGAATTCCTGCGCGCGCATGCCGACGGCAAATTCTACTTCATCGAAATTGCTTCGCGAGTGGGCGGCGCTTACATTTCAGACGTTGTGGAAGCTGCCACTGGAATTAATTTGTGGCGCGAGTGGGCGCGCATCGAAACCTATTCAGGCGATGCACCCTATGTACTGCCGAAGCGTCGCCGCGATTACGCAGGCGTAGTGCTTTCGCTGGCACGCCAGGAAACGCCGGACACTTCGGCCTACAACGATCCCGAAATCGTGCAGCGCATCGCGAAAAAACATCATGCGGGGTTCATCCTTCGCGCGCCGAAGCCCGAGCGCATCGAGAAAGTGCTCGATTCCTACGCCGCGCGCTTCCGCGATGATTTTCTGGCGATTGCTCCGGTGCCTGACAAGCCATCATCGTAAACAAGCGAAACGCACGTCGCGGCGTTGTTTGACGTATGCGCCAAATCGCGTAAGATATTCCCTGCCAGCAAATTGGGCCTGTAGCTCAGGTGGCTAGAGCGCACCCCTGATAAGGGTGAGGTCGGTAGTTCAAGTCTACCCAGGCCCACCAGCCTTCGCCTGCTCCGCACGCTTCGGCTCGGCGAGCCATTCACAAAGTGCGCTACTCTTCTTGTCAGATCAGCAGAAAGCGAAGGCTGTCGCGCCGGAGCTCCTGCGGAGGCGGACCGCTCCATGAAGTACGTTGACATCCTGCAGAGCGTGGGGGAAGAGGAGCATTTCTACACGGGCGTCACTGATGATTTAAAGGCTAGACTCTCGAAGCACAATTCCGGGGACGTGACGCATACTGCCAAATATCGTCCCTGGCGCCTCAAGAGCTATGTCGCATTTGCCGATGAAGCTCGCGCGATTGCTTTCGAGAAGTATCTGAAATCTGGATCCGGTCGCGCGTTCGCGAAAGCAAGGCTGTAGCCGAGTGTTTTTTGTGTTAGGGTTTGTTTTTTCTGAGGTTTGTCCGCACGTTGGCACGGATAAAAGTGGACTCGTCATAAAAAGAAACGATATCGCGCGTTGCAATCCCGCCTTCACAGTTCCTCTCATTCCCGTGGGAACGAAACGGCGCGATCCGCCGCGCCGCCTGCAAATTTTGGTAAGATGGCGGCACGCGCCCGTAGCTCAGCTGGATAGAGCATCTGGCTTCGAACCAGAGGGTCGGGAGTTCGAATCTCTCCGGGCGCGCCACTTTTCCTCAATGTTTATAAGGGTTTTATTCACTTCTGCGGAATTGCTTCAGCATGGCGTACAACACGGCGTACCACAATTTTGTCAGCCTTTGTTTTCGCGGCTTTCAGGCTCTTCGGGACTGCAAAGCCAACCCCCATCTTCTTAGCGCCAGCGCGACGAAATTTCACGTCTTCCCGCACTTTGTCATATAGATCGGACATGCCCCTATCCGCGTGGCCCAGCCAATATTTCAGTAAGCCATCAGGACAGCGGGCGACGTTACGGAGGAAGGTATTGCGGTAACGCCGGAAGCCGTGGAAGCCGGCTTTGGGGATACCCGCGGCCTTCAACACGGGGTGGAATTCACGCCGGAGGAAGTTGCTCTGGCGAACTGGCTTGCCGCTCCCGCTAGGGAAAATATAAGCCCGTGGTGCGGGGCCTAATGAAATTTCTAAGCAGCTTCGCCACGGTGGGGTGTAGCTCGATCGTGCGCAGCGCATTGACGGTTTTAGGGGCCTGGATGATGCCGTCCCACGCCTCTTGCTCAACCGTGAGGGATGAACCGTCGAAGTGCTTGACCTCGAGTCCGAACAATTCGCCAGCGCGGAGACCGGTCGCGGCTGACAGCACGATTAACATTTGCATACGCCGGTCGCCGCCCTTGATTATTTTCTCTATCTGTTCCGCCGTAAACGATGGCTGGCGCTGCGCGCGGGGGTTGACCTGCGGCATGTCTATAAAATCGTGATTCCACTTTGTCGGATACAGTTCGTTGCCGTCGTCATCAATCGCGCTGGCTTTCACCATTTTTATGACTTGCACGACGTTCCGGATTGATTTTGGAGACAGTTTCAGCGTCGCAACGAAGTCCTTCACCACCTTGTTCGTGACATCGGGCAGAAGCACGTTTTGAAGCCGGGGAAGAATATGGACCTTGAGGTGTGACTTCCAGTTCTTTAACGTGGCAGGTTTAATCGGCCGGCGTTGCCGAGTCTCGCAGCGCTGAAGCCAAATCTCAGATTGCTCTTTGAAAGTCTTGACACCCTTCGCCAGAACGCCGGCAGGCTTCGCGGGGATAAGACCCTTCAAGAAATCCGCAGCTTCGGTCTCGACTGATTGTTGAGTTCTGTGCCGGAGATCGTAGTCCGCGAGTTTTGTGGATGTGGTTTGCCAAATCTTTCTTGCCATCCACGAAGCGATAAGTTTTATAGCGAAGATGCCAGCTCGAGCCCTTACGAAAAATCTTTCCGCGTTGCATCAAGCCCTCTTCCTGCGTGGCGATCGCGTTTCCTCTTCCTGGGAAGCCCCTTCGAGCCACTTCACGATCGCATCCCAGTCGAAGCGGAGCGGACGGCCGAGAACGTCTAAGGCAGGTATCTTATTTTTACAGCGCGAGCGACGGCGATGTTTGATCCAGGCGGGGGTGACTTTCAAGCGTCGCAGCCAACTCTTCAACCGTTAAAATGTCGCCTAGGTTGTGCGCCCGCATTAGAGCGTCTTCGGCTTCTTCTCGAGTTGCACCGCGTTCTGACATCAGGCCGTCCAAGGCTTTGCGGATTGACGGGAATTTGAGGAGCAGGGGATCGATAGGAATTTTGCCCGTCCGATTCCATCGCCGCTCGGCGTTGAACTTTTTCGCCCTATCGAGTGCGTGTTCTAGTGTTGTCATGTTTTCTTTCATTCAGGACACGAGATTTTACTCCAATGGGTCGCGGAACAGTGAATCGGACTACGTTGGGCGGCTTGCGGCGGGATTTCGACGATGATACTTTTCGTGAAGATCGCATGGGCGGTGCCTCGCTTATGTGATTTAGGGGCGCGTCGGTGTTCGATCACCGGTGCGTCCCGCTTAATGCTCTACGACACGAGCATTTTCAGAATTTGTTGCATGAACCGTTGAAATTCATCTTGGCTGATGCCGTGGGCTTTCGCGGCGGGCCAATATTTCGCTACCAAAATTTCAGCTTGCGATTTTCCGTTCATGTTCACTCCGGTACCCGATATTGGAGATCCCCAATTTATATTCTGCTCTGCACTGCACGCGCCGGCCATAGTACGAAAGTTTGTGTTACGCCACAGACACCCCGTGTTCGTTCTGCCGCGGGGTTCCACGGGGAGTCGGCTCCGATGGGGCTGACGCCCGCGGTGCAGGATGGTATCCCGTGGAAATGTCGCGGCGTTCGGTGGAAATGATTTTACCCGATTCGTCAAAGGCGTCGCAGGCGAGCGTCGTGAAACCGACCGACATCAACTGCATCACAAGATCGTAGTTCTGCAAGAGAACGTCCTCAGCGTAGGAGCAGTTGCCACCGTCACTTGGGAACAGTTGAACATCCAGCGTACACGTGCTGCACGCGCCCTCGCTCATTGTGATGAACTGGAGTTCGCCTGATGAGTGCCTCACGGCCCATTCCTTGCGCGCATCGGACGGTGGCGCAGCTTGCGACGCCGGCTGCGGCGCTGCATATACGCCCCACGCGAACGCACCGAGAACCAGAATCCAAGTTGCCGCCTTGCTTTTCATTTTGCGCCTCTACTTTACCCCTGCAATCTCGGTGCCGTTCACCGCAAGAATAGCCTCGCTTATCTGCTCGTTCGTTTCGCGCAGGTGTTCCGGATCTGCGCACAGCATGGCGTTATAGGCGCGGATCGCTTCATTGTCCGCAGCGAACGCTTTCTGTGCATCGGCGCGTTTCTTGCGCTCGTCTTTGTCATAGAGCGCGGCAATCTCCGCAGGGGACAGCGGATCGTTGGAGCAATCTACCCTGTGACGGTTCAAAACCCGATGCGCGAGACCCGCGTACTTTCCAGAGTGTTTGATGCTGTGCAGGCACCTCGCCGCGCACGCCTCTTTGCAAACGTGTTCGCAGGGTGGAATGCACGCGGTCTCGGTGACTTCTATCGTGTCACTCCAGTCGTGCGGGTATGGGCTCTCGACGTACACGCGTCTCGACGGCGGTCGTGTGAGCACGTAAAACTTCTTGCTGAAGTCTTCCACCGTCCAAAGTTCGGCGCCGCGAAACTCGCAAACGAAATGCGTCCTGCGAATCCGATCGTCGCCGACGAGCGTATCAAAGCCGTGCATGATGCCGACGCGGCGCGCGTTGCGCTTCAAGGGCTCGTAGTCCAACGATGATTCATTCACGTGCCTAAAGATGTCCGCCGCGCGTGCGTAGTCAAACCAGCGTTGATCTTCGAGGCGCATCTCTTTGCACAGCTCGCATTGGCAGTACGCGGGCTTCGCATCATCCTGTACGCCGGGGTACAGCGCGACCGACGTGCTTCTTTGCGTCGTGAGATACAGGGGGCCGAGCTGCTTCGTCTGCGTCCAGTTGCCAACGCGTGTGAACGGCGGTTTCTTGCTTGCCTGCTTGTAGAACTTCGCGCGCTTTTCAGCAGTGCCGAGGAGCGGCGTCACGAGGGGAAAATATTGCGGCGTCACGGTGCTGCTACCCCCGCCGCATCCGCCCCAGCCGTTCGTTAGGGTATTCAGCAGACGTGTAGGAGATTCACCGAGGCTGACCCCAGCATAGACAGGAGCACCCGGCCCACGCCCGTCGTCGCTTCTTTCGTTGGGTTTGTCGCCGAACAACTCCGGAGCGTCGGAAGCCGACCAATCGTGCAACCAAACGAGCGGTTGTTTCACGCCGTCCCTGCAAACAATCGGAGTCCAGCCACGGCCGCTCCAGAAGCAGTCAATCGTGCGTGAATGACCTTCCGACGCGGCAATCGAATCTCTGAAATCAGCGATTATTTTGAACGCAGACGGTTGTGGACCGCACTCATAGATGTTCGCCTTTGGCGTGACGATTGTTTGCGTGACCACCGCGCTTCCAAAGTCCGTGTGATATTTCTTCATCCGCAGACGCAGCGAGCGCACGCGCCCAGGTGTCATCATCACGCCTTCGAGCACGGGATTGGACGGCACTGGCATCTGCGCACCGCCTATTAGCGTGAATCCATCAGCGATAGCCGTGTGTAACGGGTAGCTCGGGAACAGTTTCTCGTCCCGTTTCTGATCCAGGGATGCGGTGGTGTACGCACGCCAGAGTTTCAGGAGTTCCGCATTGTCTCTGTGAATTGTGCGTGCGGAACGACCAAGGATTTTTGAGATCTCGCTAGAATTTATGCTATCGCCATCGCCTTCGGTGTAAAGCCCTGCACCGTAAATGAGTATCGCGGTTGCGCGTAGTTTTGGAGGAGTAATTCTCGCGAGTTCATCGGGAGCAGGTGTCGAGGTCTCCGTCGTATTGAAAGGCTTGTAAGCAGGGTGCCCCGGCTTACCCGCGTGTTTGTTCTTGCGCAGTTCGCCGCGGGCGGACTGCTTCCACGCAGATTCGATTTCAATTTGATAATCGTACGGAATCTCATTCCATTTCGCCGCAGCACACGAACGCCTCACGCCATCCCGTTGCAGCACGGTAGCGCCACGTTAGCCCGCCGTCTCGAGCAGTTTGTACCTGCGCGAGAGATCGAGTTTTTGCCAATCAATCCAAATGACGGGTGCTGTCCAGGACTCTTCCGCGGGTTGTATGCCGGCAGGCATGCCATCATCGCCGGAATTGAAAACAGTGGCGCCACCATCGTAGGAGCTATCTTGCGCTCCTGTGTCCAGTGTCCCGTTGTGCGTGAGGCGGGCCGCGTCATCAAAACCCGTCGCGATATATGTCATCTCGGAATGGACTGCATGACCGACGAGCGTGTAGACGAATTTCGAGCGTTCGTTGCCCGCGGGTACTTGTGCGATGCGCTCGAGTTTCGAAAGAACTTGGGCCCACGCGATATTCTCAAGTTCCTCGACGCAAACCACACGGCGGCGCGAAAGGCGCAGGGCGTACTTCTTGGACATCTTTTGTGTCGCACGCACAACGATGGGCGACAGTTGAGCGAACAGACCGGCGTCGATCATCACGAATCACCCATCGCGCGCTGAATCATCCTCGGACATCCGGCGATGCGTTCACGGATTCCAATTGGGTCTCGGGATGAGCTTTACGGAAAACGCGAAAGATTTCATCTGCGAAGGCCTGCCCGATCATCTCCACACCAGCGAAATCGAAAGACGCGGTTTTGAATTCACCTACGCGGGCAAGGACTCTCTTTGCCTGAGAACGTGAAACCAACCTCTGTCCCGCAAACTGCGCCATTTTTATAGGCACGCTTGTCTTATCGAAGGCGAAGTCGTCCACCGAATATTCGTTATAGACATCGGCTGGCGTCCTGGTCGATTCGTTATCGAGTTTCATCCAAACAGTCGTGCCGCGCGATCCTGCTGGTCGGCGCGTGCCTGTGAAAGACAGATCGCCAGATAGGATGTCGAAGGCGTCGAACATTTTCGAGGTGAAGAAGATCCCCTCTCCGCTGTGCTTCGTGCGGTCTGTTGTGAATTTCCCCTTCGATAATTCGATGATCGCGTGTCGCTCGTCTGAAAGGTTCGCAGCCGCCTGGATCTTTTTGAAAATTCCGATGCCGTTGTCTCGGATCTCGACTACCGTGTTTATTGCCGTCTTACGGACCTCGACCGCGATTTCGGTGCCCTCGGAGTGATCGATCGCGTTGTTGAACATTTCGGTGAAGCCTGTGTTCCAAATGCTCAAGACGTTTTCAGGTTGGGTGCCGATGATCGGCGCCGCGTCATCCCACGCCAGATCCTCAGATACACCTTCGGCGATCGGATATGATTTCGCCCACTCAGTCAATTTCAAGCGGTAGATCCGGTCTTTGGTATTCCCGATCGCGACCAAAACATTTTCAGCGCATAACTGCGGCAAGTGCTTGCGGACGGACTGCGCCTCAACGCCGAATTCGTATGCAACGACTTTCACGATGTCGGTGGGGTGAGCCTTCGACCTGTCGCACAGTGAAGCGCCGGATTTCATCGCCGCGTTCGTAAGCCAAGAACGAATCCTCCTCTGAAACGTAACGAATCTTAGCAGGAGAAGTAACGAATAGTCAAGAACAAAGTAACGAATGAAGTAACGAATTCATATCGGGCAACCAGCCCGAAGGAGCATTACATGCAAACTTCTTCAGCACGACAAGCGTTCGACGACATCTTCATCCAGGGACAGGCGACGCAGATTTGCGACACTGCGCTCGCCGGACTCTGCAACCAGGCTCGTGCATAGCACGGGTTGTAATGGCAACCTGTTTCCGCTTCTATCCAAACTCGCCGCGTTCAACATTGGTCGGCAGGTCGAAAGCGAACTCCGAGGTGTGTGCCCGCAGGACGTCGCCTTGCTGCTAGGTCTTGAGCTGATTAGACTTAACGAACGAAGGAATTTCGTTCTCAACGTGTCCGTCGATCCCGAACGCCGCAACGGACGGTTGTGCAACTGGGGCGATCCGATAGGGTCGTGACCGATTTGCGATTGGTTTTCCGTTGTAAAACAAAACTGGGGATCCGTCATGCACCAGTTCTGCGCCGGCCGTTCAGATCCCCAAGTCGGCCGGTCAACTCCGTAAGTCTCCTATTTCCAGCCGAAACGCCGCCTACAGCCCGAAACGCCGGCGAATGGGCGCTCGCCAGGACATTCACCGGCCCCGGCATGGGTATGGAGGCTGGCCGGGGGCCTTCGTGGCTCATATTGGTCGCTGTGAGTGCGTCCTAGACGCACGTGCTGGCACCTAAAATCTCTGTGAAATTAACGCTTGACTTTACGTGCGAGGTTGTGCGAGTATTCTGCTGCGGTTGAATCCATCACGGCGGGAGAGACATGGACACAAAAGGGATGCGTTGAACAGGCGTGACGACGAAGAACCAGAGAGCTCAGAAAATGCGAAGCCCAAGAAGCCCAAACGGACAACGATTGGAGTGCAGTTCACGGATAAAATCGTTCAGGACATGAAGGAGTTTTGTTACGCCGACAACTCCGCCCTTCGGATACATGGTTCGCGTGGCGTGCACGGAGTACATCGCGAAACGTCGCGCGTTGCAGCAGCAAGCTCTAGATGCGGAGGAAAACGCGAAGAAGAAGTGACGCAGTAGATGTAAGGCAGGCTGCCCCGGTCTCGTGAACCAAAGCAGCCCTATCGCGAAACAAGGTTGGTGCCCAGTTTGTGCGACTGTCCGAGTTATACGTCTAACTCGTCCCGTCGCGCAAGTCCCCCTAGTTTTCGATCGAAACTCTTAAATCGGTACGAGTACCAGTTCATCCGCACGCGCCACGATGGGCAGCGGAAAACAAACAAGGAGGAAATGATTATGTCCGATAGATACACCATTACGTTTATGAACCAACTCCCGGAGTAGGCGCGGGATGCTGTGAAATCCGCAGGACCATTAGGTATTCACATCACTGTTTCGACCCCCATTGACGAGGACAATACGGAAAACGAATCAATCACGGTCCGACCGTACCGCCGTAGTGCGTCCTGGCACAAAATCAAAACAGCCTTCCTTGATTTGCTGTTTTACGGTCAAGCGCTCTTGTTCGCGGAAGGCGTCGAGATTGTGCATTGGGAAGGGTTTAACTTCTCCATCGAACGCCTGCACAGGTTTAAGAACCCGAAAATCGAGCCCGTCGTGCCCTACGACCCTACAGCACATCAAGACGTGACTGACGACATTATTCAATTGTGATCGGCGTACGCAACCGGCGCAGCGTCGCCGAATTTGTAGCAGCACAGGAGAACAAGATGATTTTTGCGAAAGATCCAGGTTTCAAATATACGTACGCAGTTTTCTTAGATGACGACGACACAACCTTTCAGATAACTGGAGCGCTCGATTTGGATGAGATCGAAGAAAGAGACTTGGTGTACTTGGGGAATATAGACCAGGAAAAGTTCGTTTTCGATGAGGTTGCGATCGCGGATCAGGCAGATATCTCGCTCACTTGGGCCGCGATGAAAACCATCGTCGCCTTTGCTGATGAATACGTCTTACCCGCTTTCATCGGAATACGGAAAGCAGACGCACCCGCACCACAGATATTTAAGGTGCCAACAAAGAAGTAGGCACGACCGCAAGCCGGCGCGGGCACGACAAGACCGGTAACAGCCCCGCGAAGCGGCGAAGAGGAGTCTGGGAAAGGCTGAATGAACATTCGCCGATGGACGATTGAAGAGCGCGCGGCTGCGCAGGCACGGCAGGTTGCCCGCGTTGCTCGTGCGCGGGAATTACAAAATGAAAATAAAAAGGAGACGACAGTGAACGTTAATAGCCCAGCACCAGCTTTGAAAACAATTGAAGTGAAGGACGCGATCGCAGCCAGGAGCAACATCCTTGCGGCGGCGGCGACCATCGTTTCGGTGTATGACTCCGTGACGCCGAAGGTCATTTCCGATTCCGTGGATATCGCGATCGATCTGTATGTCGAAGTGAGCAGGCGGATTCGGGTCAAGAAAGAGCAGCCGGCCGCAGCCGCGGCAGGGGTGGCGCAATGAACGGAGGAACACGATGAGACGACGCCTACGACCGCCTGAATGGTTACTCGAGTTGGAGGGTGTTGATGGAATAGCCGTCGCGACGCGACCCGATGGGTGGATGACCGTGTCGCAGAAGTTCGGCAACGTTGAAATCTTGCTATGGGGTTTAGCCGATCGCGAGACGCAACCATACATCCGACCGGCCGCGTACGAGGCGTTGAAGCGGCCAAAAGTGATTGAAAGGCTAGCCATACTGGAAGCGCAGCGCAAGAAGGAACTCGAGCGACAGGAACACGAGCGTTTATCCGAGGAAGACAAGTGGTTGCTCCGCGCGCAGCATATCGACCAACCGAAGACCGGTACGGGGCATAAACCGGGGCTCGCGGGAACGTGGATGGAGCGCAATGCGCCTACAGAGTTGGTGGCTTACTTGAAACACGCAATCGAACTTGGGCGTCACGTGAAGATTTATTTCCGATGGCCCAAACGATTCGACGAGACGATTCGGACGCTCGCGAAGAAGTACGGCTGTGAGATTCCCGCGGGCGTCAACTTCATCAAGAAAGAAAGCGCAACGAAAGCGTGGGGGCCAGCGGGGCACGTGACCTTTGAAAATCCGCCCGACACGCCGACTGGCCGGTTGGTGAAGGAAATTATTGCGGAGAACATGGTAGACGAGCACGGCCGGCCTTTGAAAGTCGTGGACCTCGCAAATGGGCGCACGAGAATCATCGACGTTCACCTCGTGTATTGCTTGTTCCTGTTGAATCGTTTTGCCATCAGTTAAGGAGCTCAGATGTTGATTGGGAAATTTGGCGCCGTAAAAGATGAAGACCCGGTGTTGCCGCCTGCCACGTTGTATGGCGGCGAAGTACAAATTCGCTTCGATCCCGTTGCTCACCGATACACGGTGAACGATGTTCGCGTGAACGATGGCGCGCCGTTCTCCCCGCCGAGTGTGACGCGCGTACTAAGCGCCATGATTGACAAATCCGAGCCCCTGGTTTCCTGGGCGACTCGAGTGAGCCGCGAAAAAGTGATCGAGTTGGTTCAACCCGATCGCACGTACACCGCGGAAGAGATCCAGCGTATCAGCTACGAAGTCCAGGGTGCATCGAAGGCCGTTGTGAAGGCCGCATGCGACACGGGCCACGATTTCCATGAGTGGACACAGAACTACTTGCTGTTCCGGCTTGGACAGAGGGGCTTTCCAACGCCGCCAGAGAACGTGCAAGTGCTCAACTGTTGTCGCGCGGCACAAAAATGGATCAAGAAAGTGGATCTCAAGCCGTTCAGCATCGAACGCATCCTTTATTCGCGAGAGTACGGCGTCATCGGGACCGCGGATGTCGCGGCCTTATCAACCGTGTCCGGTCGTACTGCAATCATTGATTGGAAATCTTCGCGTGACTTGCACCACAGCTACCGATTTCAGACCGCCATCTACAGGCACATGCTCCACGAGATGACGGGGATCTGGACCGATGACCGATGGTTGATTCGCGTCGAGAAGAATCCCATTGGCGATGATCCCGGATTCCACCCGTTGCTACTGCCACCGGAAGATGCGGACGCGGATACAGAGGCTTTCTTGGGAATGTTGAAGGGATTTCGCAGGTTGAAAATCTTAGAGGAGGCAGCATGAAGATCAACGGCACAGATATACCGGAATATTTCAGCAAATTGAGTCGCTTCCCCACGGTGGACGAGCTTGTTGTGCTCATGGCATCAGGCTTCGAACTCATGGGAAAACCATTCAACGAGAAGGCCTGCCGTCATGCCATCGAAAGCGATGGTGTCGAGGCAATCGTCGCTTGGATGCTAGAGAACGTACCACCCGCAATGAGGGACGCGACGTTGCGGCGTATGCGAGGGCAGTTGAATTAGCAGTAGAAGTCCGATTTCATCCATTATCGCGGAGGCAGCATGAAAACAAAAATCGCGGACGAAGAAATATTTGAAGCGATATCCACTTTGCGAGGGAGCATTCGTTGGTGGGTCAACAGAGTGAACGGTAACCCTGATGGAACGGTGTTCATCGGGCGATCGGAAATCCAAGATCTCGCCACGAAGTGCTGGACAACGCCCAGCGCCGTAGGGCGAGCCATCAACCGCGTAGTGAGCGGGCGGCTTGAAAAAACGAAAGCGATACGCGATGGCGGTTTGGGTTACCAAATTCCGCGAGGCTGGTTTTAGGCAACGGTAGTTGCAGCAATCGCTATCCGCTAATTTTGCGGCTCGCGACGTAGCACAGAATAATAAGGAGTAATTTCATGGAATCAAAACAGTCAGCAATCGTTTTGTTTTTCGACAAAGGTTGGGGTTTCGCCGAACTGGAAGCCGATCGAACCGGCGTCTACCTACATTACACCGAGATCATCGGGCGCAAAATCCTGCACGAAGGCGACAAGATCCTTTGCTTCGTCGAACCGAGCGGCCACGCTAAGAATCCGTTCAAGGCCGCGCAAATCGAACTCGTCCTCGTGCCGAAGGCGGAGGTGCGCTCGTGAGGGACATCTTATCGAATCCAGCCGCCTACGGATTGACCGTTCGTGTGCCACCCAAAAAGCCAATGTCTGCGGCGGTCGCCGTTTTAGAAGAAGTGGAAGTGCCGTTACCAGCGGAGAAGTTCGATTCTACCCTCTCGCCCTGGCAGCAACAGATTCGCGCGGTGTTTGAAGTCGGAGACTTGCTCCATATCAAGTTGATTCACGGCACGCGCACGTGGACGGATAAGGAAGGCAACGTCCGTGAAGAACAGGAAGAACACTGGTATCTCTTCGAAGATGATGAAGCCGACCAAGCGGAGTTTTTCGAAAAGTTGAAAGGTTATGAGGAAGCCGGCTGGAACATCTTCATCTGCATCGCCGTTTTCAACCTGGACAAAATGAATGGCATCTTGGAAACGAACGCGAACACGAAGGGTGTAAAGTTACCTCGCCGGACATCCGAAAACATCGCGATCGTTGGCGAACGCCATATTGTCCGCGCCGTGGCGATTGATTGTGATGCAGACGGAGAAGCATCCCTCGCAGCAATCCATGAAGCAGTCGCGGCGGGAACCATTCCTGCACCCACACTCGTAATCCGTTCATCTACGCCAGCCCCAGGCACGGACGGCGTGGCAAAGTATCACGTGTGGTGGGCCGTTGAAGGTTTCACGCTGGCGCAACAGGAGGCTACGAACAGCGCGCTACAGCTCGCATTCGGAGGCGACGTGCAAGCGAAAGATACCGTGCGTGTCCTGCGCCTCGCCGGCTTCGCCAATCGAAAAGCTAAGTATCCGCACAAGCCCGTTGCGACCATCGTTGAATCTTCGACTCGGACGCTACACGCTCGAGCAGTTCAAGTTGCCTCTCGAGGTGAAAACCGATAATACCGCGCGCCCGAAAGCGTCGTCTGATTACATCGAGTACACCGCAGGGCAAATTGAGGAGAATGCTGAGAAAGCGGGCTTTGATCTCGGTGACGCGAAATCCTACTTTGGCACGGGTCTCATTTGG
>CAVWFO010000028.1:0-8546 GCA_963754275.1 uncultured Acidobacteriota bacterium | reverse complement strand
TTTTCCAATTTATTCCTGAGACAGCGCGGCAAATTTCCGCCACAATATTCATGATGGTCATTCTGGGCATCAACGCGTATCACGCCAATGCCTCTGCCGCGATCATCGCGGACGGCCGCCTGCTCGCGGCCGTCGAAGAGGAGCGCCTGAACCGCGTGAAATACGCAGCGGGTCTTCCCGTGCGCGCGATTCAATATTGCCTGGACCAAGCCGGCGTAAAACTTTCCGAAGTGGACCACATCGCCATCCCGCGCAATCCCTGGGCGCGCCTCGGTACCAAGCTGCGTTTCGCGATGCGCATGCCCAAATTCGCGCTCGATCGCGCGCGTGTGATGAAGCGCTTCGCCGGAATTCACGAAGATCTCGCCGCCGCCTTTGAAACTCCGGCCGAAAAGATCCGTGCGCAGTTTCATCGCATCGAACATCACACCGCGCATCTCGCCAGCGCCTATTTCGTCTCACCCTTCGAACACTCCGCCGTCCTTTCCGCCGACGGCCTTGGCGATTTTGCCAGCTCCATGTGGGCGCTTGGCGAAGGTCCGCGCATGAAGCCCCTCGGCGAAATCACCTTCCCTCATTCGCTCGGCATGTACTACACCGCGCTGACGCAATACATCGGCTTCTGGAAATTTGGCGACGAATACAAAGTGATGGGCCTCGCCGCGTACGGCCAGCCGGAATTTCTCGATGAATTTCGCCGTATCGTGTACGTGGACGCGCCGCTTTCCTTCCGTTTGGGCCTGGAATATTTCACGCACCAATCTCAAGGCGCGGACATGACCTGGCGCGACGCTGATCGCACTCCCGTTCTCGGCCGCCTTTTTTCTTCGTATCTCGAAAAGCGCCTCGGCCCCACGCGCCAACCCGACCAGCCGCTCGAGCAGCGCCACCACAATCTCGCGGCGAGCATGCAAGCCGCGCTCGAAGAAGTCCTCGCCGCTCACTGGACCGCTCTCGCCGAAAAAACCGGCGAAAAATCGCTGTGCCTCGCCGGCGGCGTCGCCTTCAATTGCGTCGCCAATGGAAAAATATTCGATCACTCGCCGTTCGAGCGCGTTTATGTCCAGCCGGCCGCCGGTGATGCCGGACTTTCCGTCGGCGCTGCGTTCGCTGTGAATCACCAGATCCTCGGTCGCCCGCGCGAATTTGTAATGGACCAAGCTGGATGGGGCCCGCAATTTTCGCCCCAGGAAATCCGCGCCGCCGTGGAAACCGCGGCCGCAAACGGCGACGATCTGCAAATCGCCGAGCACCTCGATGATTCCGCTTTGCTTCGCGCCACTGCGCGACACATCGCCGAAGGCAAAGTGCTCGGCTGGTTTCAAGGCCGCGTCGAATGGGGCCCGCGCGCGCTAGGCCAGCGCAGCATTCTCGCCGACCCGCGCCGCCCTGAAATGAAGGACGTTCTGAATCGCCGCATCAAACACCGAGAAACCTTCCGTCCCTTCGCGCCTTCCATTCTCGAAGAAGCCACCGGCGAATATTTCGAAAAAACTCATCCGTCACCATTTATGACTTTTGCCTACAACGTGCGTCCGGAAAAACGCGCCGTAATTCCCGCTCCAACCCACGTGGACGGCACCGCGCGCCTGCAAACCGTCAGCCGCACCGCGAACCCGCTCTACTGGAAACTGATTCGCGCCTTCGGAGATCTCACCGGCGTGCCAGTGATCTTGAACACTTCGTTCAACGACAACGAGCCAATCGTCTGCCGACCCGAGGAAGCTCTCGATTGTTTTCAGCGCACGCAGATGGACGTACTGGTGATGGGCAACTTCGTACTGGAGAAAAAATCCGTCGCCGCAGGCAACGGAGAATCCGCTGCACGCGGCGCCACCCGCGCAAAATAACTCGCCCGCATGCACATTCTGCTCCTGAACGAATACTATCCGCCCGACACTTCGGCCACCGCGAGAATGGCCGCGCAAGTCGCCGAAGCATTGGCGCAGCGGCACCGAGTCACCGTCGTCGCCGGCCGCCCCTCCTATGATCCCGATGCGCGCTACCCCTACGCCCTGCTTCGCCGCGACCTGCGGAACAGGGTCACGGTCGAGTGCGTCGGCTCGACTGCGTTTCCGCGCCACCAGATGCTGCGGCGCGTATCGAACTACCTTTCGTACCTCGCG
This sequence comes from uncultured Acidobacteriota bacterium, assembly GCA_963754275.1. Lineage (GTDB taxonomy): Bacteria > Acidobacteriota > Terriglobia > Acidiferrales > UBA7541 > Palsa-295. Next base: position 6,420 of record CAVWFO010000028.1, on the reverse strand, counting down.
CTGGCTGTGCCGCGCGCGCTGGCACTGCGTCCGGATATCATTCTGGCGATGACGGATCCTCCGATGGCGGGCATCGCGGGAGCGTTCATCGCGCGGCTGGCGGGACGGCCGTTTGCGTACAACATCCGGGACCTGTACCCGGACATGGCTGTGGGTGGGGACATCGTGCGCGCGGGCAAGTGGGCGGCGCGGTGGGAAAACCTGCATCGGTGGGCGCTGAAGCAGGCAGCGCGCGTGATTGTGCTGGGAGACGACATGCGGGAGCGGATCCTGGCGAAGGGGGTTGCGGCTGAACGCGTCGTCGTGGTTCGCGACGGGACAACGCCAAGTACTGCGCCAACAACTGCGCCCGCGACCACGCATCCATCAACGGCTGCAACTCCGCTTGCGAATGCGTCTGCAACTCCGGCCGCATCGGCGGACGCGCAAATGCCTGAGCGCGACGATCCTATTGTGCAGGAGATTCGGCACGGGTTTCCGTTTGTCGTTTTGCATGCGGGGAATCTGGGATTTTATGGGGCTTGGGACACTTTGCTTGGGGCGGCGAAAATTTTGAGCAACGAAAATATCGGTTTCGTGTTCATAGGGGATGGAGCGAACCGGGCGGCGCTGGAATCGGCGTCACGCGATTTGCAAAATGTAAAATTCGCGCCGTTTCGGCCCGTGGCGCAGCTCCCGCATGTGATGATGGCAGGCGACGTGCACGTCGTAACTGTGAAACGCGGCCTCGAGGGCGTTGTGGTGCCCAGCAAGTTGTACTCGATTCTGGCAGCGGGGCGTCCAATCATCGTGGTTGCTCCGGCGGAGTGTGATGCGGCGCGCATCGTTGTTGAATCCGGCTGCGGCGTAGCGGCTGATCCCGACGATCCGGCCGCGGTCGCTGCGGCGATCCGCGAACTTCGCGCCCAGCCTGTGCGGCTGGAGGAAATGGGACGCCGAGCGAGAGAAACGGCCGCTAAATATGCTAGAGTTAATGAGCTTGAGCGTTTTGTCGCCATCATAGAATCGGTTGCCCCAGCCCAGCCCCGAGAGTGAGTCGTAGCCGCAATGTCTCAGCACTCTGAACTGATCGCGTTCGCTGTGGCGCTGCTTGCGTCGCTGGGCCTCACTGTGCCGATTCGGCATCTGGCGCTGCGTTACGGGATGGTGGATAAACCGGGGCCGCGCAAAGTTCATCTGAACCCGATTCCGTTGCTCGGCGGCATCGCGATTTATTTGGGCTTCGTGCTCGCTGTGCTGCTTACGCGGCACGACGCGCCCATGCAGCAAATTATCGGCATCCTCGCCGGGGCGACGCTGCTTGCGCTCGTAGGATTCCTTGATGATGGCGGGCTGCTGCATCACCAGGTAAAACTTTTCGTGGGAATGCCGCTGGCCGCCGTTTTTCTGATCGCTTCGGGCATTCGCGCGCAACTTTTTTCGCAATTCATTCCAGGATTTGGCGGATTGATTCTCGATTGGTGCCTCACCGTTTTGTGGGTGGTGGGCATCACCGCCGCGTTCAGCATTCTTGATCATATGGACGGCCTTTGCGCCGGAATCGCCGCTGTGGCCGCCGGGTTTTTCACGATTTCCGCGTATGCCAACGGACAGACCATGGTTTCCACTCTCGCCGCCGCAACTTTGGGCGCAGCGCTTGGATTTTTGCGCTGGAATTTCAATCCGGCGAAGATTTTTATGGGCGACGGCGGGGCCATGTTGCTCGGTTTTCTGATGGCGACGCTGGGGCTGAAGATTCGTCCCGAAGGGGCGCTTTTCCCGCACACATGGCTGGTCCCGGTGCTCATTCTTGGCGTGCCGATTTTCGACACCACGCTCGTTTCCATTTCGCGCGCGCGGCGTGGGCTGCTGCCGTTCACGTCGCCCGGCAAGGACCATACTGCGCACCGGCTTTCGAATCTGGGGCTGGGCCAACGCGGAGCTGTGCTGGTGATGTACGCGCTTGCCATTGCGCTGGGATCGCTTGCGCTGGCTGTCCCGAATTTTTCTGCTGCTACTGTGTACACCCTCGCTGGGCTCCTCGTTGTTGGCGCGTTTGCCGCTGTGTTCGTCCTGGAAGCGTTGCCGTATGAACGGCAGGTCAAGTTGCATAAGCCGACTTCGGCCTCCTGAAACTCTCGAAGAATTTGTTGGTCGTGATTTGTGATTCGTGACTCGTGACTTGTGATGCGTCGGGCGCAGGGCAAATTTGTATTGAATAGAAAATTGCTTCTCCTTTGTTTTCAATAGAGCTCTCGACAGAATGGTGATTTTGCTAGGTTTATTTGTATTGAATAGAAATGGCGCGATTAGTGAGTGGCGATGGGTGGGGTGAGGCGGCGCGGGCCCGCCTCGGCGGGCAGGCGCCAAACTGGCCGAAAAACTAGCGATTAAAAAGTGTTTTTTCATTGATGGTGAAAGGGTTAGCTCGATTTTTAATATTTTGACGACTAGCGATTAGAAAATGACGGGCGGAGAGTGGGGCTGGCGCGCTGCCCTTCGAAGCGGCACTGCCGCTTCTCAGGATGAATGGCGCTGTAACGCGATTCACGGCAGCGCGAGCGGCGTGGACCATGTAGCCCCCTTGTCGAGATGAAATTAGCGCACGACTGATGATAACACAGTCGTTAAGGTAACTCAAGTACAAACTGTGGGAGGGCACCTCGCGGGCTCGGATCATACCAGGTGGGGGGCGAGCAACTCGAAAACACGCGGGAAAGGCACCGCGAAAGGTAGGGCGCTTCGCGCCGTCTTTTTACCCAGCGTTTCCACGCTGGGCTAAGTTGTGCCGCGCCTCCCATCGAACCTGCCGCCGGCAGGTTCTCAGGTTGAAACGGCGCTGGTGGGTTGGTGGGACGCCTGTCGCGCGGCGGGATTTACGGGACCGAAGCGGTATGAAGCGAAGTTTAATGAGCTAACGATTAACAGTCAAAGGCGTGCATCCTCGCCCGCGGCGAGAGTTGGCCCCCGGCAATTCGAAGGCGTTCACTCCGAAGGCACGAAAGGGTCGGCCACTCGGCCGCCAGCCGCAGAACGAGGCTCTTCTGTATCGCATGTACATCTCGGGGCGGATGCGCCCTCGGCTCGCACTCCGCCTCGAAATCCAACTCAGTTCTCCGTGGCGCCGAAATCACTCCACGATCAGAATTTTCAGAATTTTGTTCGACCCGCGCGCGACGATCACGGCCAGCCTCAGCCGCTCCCGGAACGCCCGCAGAATGATTTCGCTCAGTCCGCGCTCGCGGCTCGCAAACTCCTGTAGCTTGCAGCAGTCGCTCAGCACGAACCCCACAAAGTCGCCGAAGCAGTCGTAGGTGACCTCCGCCACCTTGCCGACAAATCCCACGGTCTCCTGGCACGGTCCGGATTGTTCCACGATTCCAACAGGCGCGCCGCTCAGCGATGGCGGAATCTGACTGGCATTGCCGCCAAGCCCGTCCACCCGTCCGGCAACGTATTGTATGTAACGCTCCAGGACTGGATACCAGCGGTTGGTGGGAGCCATGCTCTGCAATCTCCACTTCAGGATCGCCAGCGTATTTTCCTCCGGCACGAGCAAGGTCGTGGCCGTCGCCACCGGAATCTTTACCTGGAACGCGCCGGCGATGTAGCGCCAGATTTTTTGTTTCGCAACGTCCGTGCGTGGCGATGTCTTCGCAGTAGTTGGTGTGCGTCTAGTCGTCACCGCCGGCGGCGGTCCGAAGTGGAACTTGGCCATCTGCGGCGGCGGTGGCGGGGGTGGTGGCGGTGGCGGCACATTCGCATAAGTTGTCACCACGCGCCGCACTACCACATTGAACTCTTGCCCGACTCGGACCGTGGTGGGCAGGTCAATGGTCAGCAAACTGGCATAGTTCTCTCCAGTACCGGGCGGGATTGGAACGTAAGTAACGCTCTTGGTCACCTGGCATTGAATTGTATTGGCGTCTGCGACCTCCAGCGCGTGGAAGCTGTAAATCTGGTCGGCTAGGTTGATAACAGCAGTGGCCTGCACCTGCGGCCAATAAACGTACGCGATGCTGCCAACCGGCACGTTGCCCCAATCAATCATCAGTTCGTCAGGCAGATCGGTGAGCCGGTTCCCAGAATTGACGAACACCCTGGATGGCCGTATGTCGAAGGTTTGCGGAATGCGGTGTGTGGCGGGCCCGCCGGGATTGTCCGAGGCTGTGATCTGCAGATTGCGTTGCGCCAGCTTATCGGAATTCGCGGGGCTCGGCGTCACCGCAAATGTCGTCGGAATAGGCGCTGAATCGCACGCAATCTGGGCAACTAGGCAGTGATGTGTGCCCGCCAAATAATGCTGAACCTGTTGGCCGCCGATCGTATAATTCGGATCGTAGACGTCAATGAAGCATCCGAAAAAGTACCAGGCGGTGTCGCCGGACGTGATTTCGACATTCTGGGTGTTTGCTCCACCCGTGCTGTAGTCCGTGTTGGTGGTCAGATTGCCCGTCGCGAAGAACGGAATAGTTGTGTCTCCCGCGCCCACCTGCGGTGATCCGGGTAGATTAGAGGTATCAGGCGCGCTCAGATAGGTTGTGGACGGTTGGTAATCCGTGTCCGGACTCTGCGAGACGAAAAGGCGGAAGAAGACATTCACTTTCTGCGGCACCGTGGTCATCCCCGAGGTGCCCTTCAGTCTCACGCGCGCGACCGCAAAGTTGTAGTTGTTCTTTCCGCTTACCGTGGGAATCACCGAAGAATCTGCCTGGAAAGCGTTTGCCTGCGCGGGAAGAACCGTCGAGAAGGGATCCGCGCTGCCCGAGGTGTACTGCGCGGAGCCGTTCAAGTACACGAGCAGAGCCTTGATGTAATCGTACGCGCCTTGCACGCTGTCCGTGCCAAAGGTCGGACCTCCGACCACCGGAACCGTCGTAGCCCCGGCTGTCGACGAGAACACCCGCAAGTCCTGGCTTAGGTAGAACACATTTCCCTGCGTGGGATCTACGTTGGTGAAGTACGGGTCTGCGCCGGCGACAAACTCGAACGCCGCATAGGAATCGGAGCCAGGCACCTTTTGTCCGCTTGCCTGGAGCCAGACGTGCAAATCGAGTTCCAGCGGCAAGCCGCCAGCCGCGGGGAACACGGTGTTGCCCGCGCCCGTCGTAGAGGCCGCGAAGGTGATGTCGTACGGCACGCGAATCCGCTGTGGAGCGTTCGGCAGCATTGTATTCTCGAAGTCCACGGCGGCCGTGACGCTGGGCGCCACGGTGATGCCCATTTTGGTTGTTAGCGTTCCGTTCGTCTCCACGGTGATTCCCAGCGCCTTGAACGAATTCATGCTGAAGCCTTCTATCACCACCCAAAACGCCGCGCTGAATGTGCCATGGTTTTGGCTGAGAACGTCCTGCACCTCGTTCAGGCCGAATGTACTCTTCTCCACCCAGATGGACGTCAGCCCCACCGGAAACGGATTGTCCAGATTTTGGCCGCTCGTAATCCCTCCCGAGCCAGGATAAGCATTCAGCAGGGTCTGGAAGAAGGGAAACGGATTTCCTGTGTCGCCAGTGAGATTACTGTAGTCGCCTGCCGGAGTGGCGGCAGCTGCGGCAATGATCTGGTTAATGGTGAAATTCAGCTGGGTAAAGAGGTAATAAATGAACAGTATGTTGCAGCCGATTTCCACGACAGTTTCATCGCCAGTCGGATCCACGTTATTGATCCAGTCGGGTTGCGAGGGCGATGCGGACCCGAGCCAGCTGTTTGCTGTCCATCCCCAGCTTGGGAAGGTGGTCAGCCCGACGCCGCTTTCGATCAGGAATTGTTCCGCTAGGAAACGCGATAACCCTTCCCCGCAGCTTCCTTCGTTTCCACCCGGGCTAGTGTCTCCAGGAAACCATCCTTTGTTCTGGCTCTTCATGAACATCTCGGTGACTTCGGCGATTAGTAGCATGCGCAGATAGCCGACGCCATCCGACGAATCGTTCAGCTGCACTGGCGGCCCCCAACTGGCGCTTCCGGAGGGGTCGTTGTTAACGTCCACTTCCATCGGGGTCGAAAACGGAAATGTCACCCCGGAAAACCATCCCTGCATGAGCGCAAAATCGGCATCGCAATCCGCCATCAACTGCGTAGTGCGTGCCGGCTCAATGCCTCCGGCTCCAGCCAGTGACGAATCATAGAGAAACTTGTAGAAGGTAGTAACACCGCCGTTGGGGAGTCCAGTGCTTTGCAAGGCCATGGGAAACCCTCCTTGCTGACGTAGTGATTACCGCGGCTGAAGCGTTTCATCGCCAACAGAGAATCTCCCAGTCATCGCGTGCATCTGGCGGGTGGCACACCCTTCCACAGCACCCAAACGATGGCGCCAAGAAATTCCGGGTGGCGCATCCCTAGCGGGACGGCGGAGCGATGCGAGCGAAGAGAGACCCTTCGCTGCGCTCCCTTCGCAAATCACTTAGGGCAAGCAGGATCGCGAGGCGCGGAAGAGCGCGTGTG
>CAVWFO010000027.1:0-37687 GCA_963754275.1 uncultured Acidobacteriota bacterium | reverse complement strand
AAGCCAATCCCCGTTTTCAGTACATTTTCGATTCGATCATGAACAAGCACTTGCTGGCTGAGCTGGTGGATGAATCCGACGTGATTTGTCATCTGGCTGCGGCCGTGGGTGTGCGCCTGATCGTCGAAAGCCCGGTGCGCACCATCGAGACCAACGTGCACGGCACGCAGAACGTGCTGGACGCCGCCTCCAAAAAGAAAAAACTCGTGTTCACCGCCTCCACTTCGGAAGTTTACGGAAAGAGCGATAAAGTCCCGTTCCACGAAGACGCCGACCTGGTTCTGGGACCCACCAGCAAGGGGCGCTGGAGTTATGCGGCCTCGAAAGCGCTGGACGAATTCCTTGCGCTCTCCTTCTGGAAAGAGAAGAAGTTACCGGTAATCGTCGCGCGTTTCTTCAACACTGTCGGCCCGCGCCAGACCGGCCGTTACGGCATGGTGTTGCCGAATTTTGTGCGCCAGGCGCTTGCCGGCGAACCCATTACGGTGTACGGCACGGGCCAGCAGTCGCGCTGTTTCTGTGACGTGCGCGACTGCGTGCAGTCTGTGCTCCACCTGCTTGCCAATTCACAAGCCATCGGTGAAGTCGTCAACATCGGTAGCACCGAGGAAGTTTCCATCAACAATCTGGCGCTGCTGGTGAAGCAGCGCGCCGGCAGCAAGTCGCCGATCACGCATATCGCCTACGATCAGGCATACGAACCCGGATTCGAAGACATGCCGCGACGCATGCCGGCTCTGGAAAAATTGATGGGGCTCACCGGCTTCCGCCCATCCATTTCTCTGAACGAAATTGTGGACGGCGTGATTTCTTACTTCCGCGAAAGGCAGGAAGCAGGCATGGCCAAAAGCGTGACGGCCGGCGCCGCGGAAGGCCGCGCTGCCGCAGGACTATCCGCGGATTAGTATTCCGCGATTCGGATGCGCGCGCTTCCGGCAAATTGTCCGGCGCAAATATCACTTAGGGACTATGGGCACTACGCCTACAACAAACCGGATCGCTGGCGCCAGCCCTCTGTTGGTTGCGGGCGCCTCTGTGCCGTCACCAGACGCTGCCCGCAAGAATCGCACCAGCACCACGCTCTCCGTAATCGTTCCGGCCTATAACGAACAGTATTTGATCGAGGCCAGCCTGCAAGCGTTGTCCGTCCTGGACGAATCGCCGCGTTTAACGGGCATTACCGTGATCGTCGTGGATGATTGCTCGACCGACGCCACCGCCGAGGCCACGCGGCGTTTTCAGACGCATCTGAAATCCAGCGAGGATTTCAAGAAATTCAACTGGGTCTGGCTGCGCCACGATAAAAACATGGGCAAGGGCGCCGCCATTCGCAGCGCGCTCGCTCACGTGGATACTCACCTCGTGGTGATTCACGATGCCGACCTGGAATATCATCCGCGCGACCTGCTGCAAATGGTGGACCTGTTCCTTTACGAAGACGCGGACGCCGTGTTCGGCTCGCGTTTCATGCCCGGCGGTTACAAGCGCGCGCTTTTCTTCCGCCACGAGTTGGGCAACAAATTGCTCACGCTGTTGTGTGATTTGGTGTGCGACTTGAACCTGACGGACATGGAAACCTGCTACAAAATGGTGCGCGCGGATCTGCTGAAGAGCATTCCGCTGCAAAGCTCCACTTTCGACGTCGAACCGGAACTGTGCATCAAGCTCGCGAAACGCGGCGCTCGCATTTTTGAAGTGCCCATCAGCTATTCCGGCAGAACCTACGCCGAAGGCAAAAAAATTAATTGGAAAGACGGCGTGCGCGCGCTGTGGGCCATCAGCCGATACGCCGCTTCCGATAAAATTTACGCCGCCGACGGGCATGGCGGAGAAATCCTGCTGCGCTTGAACCGCGCACCGCGCTTCTCGCGCTGGATGGCGGACGTAATTAGGCCTTACGCCGGAAGTCGCGTCCTCGAACTCGGCGCGGGTATCGGCAACCTGACGACGCACCTGGTGCCGCGCGCGGCGTACTGGGCAACGGACATCAACCCCGAATATCTCGACAATCTCGAAAGGCTGCGCGCGAATCGCCCGTACCTGCGCGTGGCCCACGTGGACGCGACGAACGCCGCCACTTTTCCCACCGCGCAGTCCTTTGACACTGTCATTTTCCTCAACGTCCTGGAGCATCTCGCTGACGACGGCGGCGCGCTGCGTAATGTTCACGCAGCGCTGGAAACCGGTGGCACCGCCGTGGTGCTGGTTCCCTGCGGCCCAAAGCTCTTCGGTACTCTGGACGAAGTGCTCGGACATTGCCGGCGCTACACCGAGAAACAGCTGATCGCAGTCGGGCAGTCCGCCGGCTTCAAAGTCGAGCGCGTGCTGAAATTCAATCGCACCGGCGTGATCGCCTGGTGGTTGAACGGCAAAATTCTGCGCCGCAGAACCTTCGGCCTCGCCCAAATTCGTGCATTGAACTTGCTGACACCACTGTTCCGCGTGCTCGATCCGTGGCTTCCGCTTCCGCCTCTTTCCCTGATCGCGATATTCCGCAAGGAAAATGGCTCCGCGCCTTTGCCACTGCCCGCGAACGACGATGCGCCCGATGCGAATCGGGAATCGTAACCCGCGTGTCGAACCCAGGGGCCACGAAATCGGCATAGACGCGATCGCTCGAGGAAACGCGCGCTAATTTGTTCACGAATTACAAATACGAAAAGATTCTCGTGCTTATTTTTATCTGCACGCTTCCCCTGGTGAATCCCTGGGTGCGTGGTGACGGAGTGGGTTACTACGCCTTCGCACGCGCCCCGCTGATCCAGCACAACCTCGATTTCCGGCAGGATTGGCTCCGCGCTAACTCCTCGTTCCGTTTGGGGCGCGTGGACGATCAGAACCGTCTCCTTCCCGAGGAGTTCACCTCCAACGGCCATCTTGACAATCATTTCTCGATTGGCCCGGCGATGCTGTGGGCTCCGTTCTTGCTGGCGGCTCACGGCGTCGTAAAAATCAATCACCTCTTCGGCGGCCGCATTCCCGCGGACGGGTTTTCGCTCCCTTACATTTTCGCTATCGTAATCGCCACCGCCATCTATGGTTTCCTGGGAATTTTGCTGTCCTTTGAGCTGGCCAAAAAATATTTACCGGCGCGCTGGGCGTTCCTGGGCTGCCTGGGCATCTGGTTCGCGAGTTCCTTGCCAGTCTATATGTATTTCAATCCCTCGTGGTCGCACGCGCAGTCCGCTTTCGCTGTGGCGCTATTCTTTTGGTATTGGGATCGCACGCGCGCAGACCGCAGCTGGACGCAATGGCTGGTCCTCGGTTTGATTTCCGGACTGATGATGGATGTTTATTACGTCTGCGCGGTTCTGTTGGTGGTGCCGCTCATTGAATCGCTGGTCCGCTACTGGCAGGATTTCAGCTCGCGGCAGATGTCATCGGTGTGGCGCCTGTTTCTCCAGAATGTTCTGTTTACGTTGGCAGCCTTCTTGGTTTTCCTCCCCACGCTGATCGTGAAGAAAATCATTTACGGCAGCTATTTGGAATTTGGCTACGGCCCGCACTGGGCCTTTACGTCGCCTGCCTTGCTGAAAGTGTGTTTTTCTTCCGAGCACGGCCTTTTCAGCTGGACGCCGGTAATTCTGCTTGCGGTGATTGGCCTGTTTCTTCTGAAAAATCACGATCGCGCGCTGAGCTTGTATTGCCTTCTGGCGTTCGCGTTCTATCTCTATGCCATCGGATGCTACGAAGACTGGGCGGGCATCTCTTCGTTCGGCAATCGCTTCTTTGTTTCGCTGACGCCGCTATTCATTTTAGGCCTCGCCGTGTTCTTCGACTGGCTCTCCGAAGTGTTGCAAGAGCGTCGCGCGGAGATATTGTCCGCGGCCCTCACCACCGTATTGATCATCTGGAATCTGGGGCTGGTCTTTCAGTGGGGCACGCACCTGATACCGGCGCGCGGGCCGATTTCCTGGCATGATGCTGCTTACAATCAGGTGGCCGTGGTTCCAGTGCAAGCCGCGCGCACGCTGGAAAGCTATCTCACCGGCCGGAAGCAAATGATGAGGCGCATCGAACGGCAGGACCTCGAACGCCTCAAGTCCACGCAGCCCGCCGATCCCGAGCCAACGCAATGACCGCCACCACGCAACATGCAATGCACGCGCCATCGCCGGTCCCGGTGCTGCGCATCACGCCGCCCAGCCGCTGGTGGGTGGTCCCCTTCGCGGAACTTTGGGAATTTCGCGAGCTGATCTATTTCTTCGTCTGGCGGGACATTAAAATCCGTTACAAACAAACCGCCATCGGCGCCGCCTGGGCCGTGCTGCAACCCTTGTTGATGATGCTCGTGTTCAGCCTGTTTTTCGGCAAGCTCGGCGGTCTGGGCTCCGACGGCCTGCCATTATTTATTTTTTATTACAGCGCGCTGCTCCCTTGGATGTATTTCGCCTCTGCGCTGCAGAACTCCACCAACACCATCGTCGAAAATCAGCGCTTGATCACTAAAGTCTATTTCCCGCGCCTGGCATTGCCGCTTTCTGCCGTGCTTTCGGGGCTCGTGGATTTTACCGTCTCGTTTTTGATGTTTGTCGTGCTAATGATTTACTACCGCATTCAACCGACCGCGGCGCTGCTCTGGTTTCCCGCGTTCCTCTTGCTGGCTATCTTGCTGGCGCTTGGCGTGGGTCTGTGGCTTTCCGCCATGAACGCCATTTATCGGGACGTTCGTTACGTCGTGCCGTTCCTGATCCAATTCTGGCTGTTCGCTTCTCCAGTGGTCTATCCCAGTTCCCGCGTGCCGCAGAAGTGGCGCTGGCTTTACGGACTGAATCCGATGGCCGGTGTGATCGAAGGATTTCGCTGGTCGCTCACCGGCCACGGCACACCACCCAGCCACTTGCTGCTTATTTCGTCCGCCATGGTAGCGGTTGTGCTCTTGAGCGGTCTTGCATATTTTCAGAAAATGGAAACGACTATGGCGGACGTGGCCTAGAAAAATGACTGAATCCGTCATCCACGTGGAAGATTTGGGCAAACGTTATCGCGTCGGCGAGCGCGAGCGCTACTTCGCCTTGCGCGATGTAATCACGCGGGCGTTCAGCGCGCCCTTCCGGCGCGGTGGGCCTCGCAAACCCAAGGATTTTATCTGGGCGCTGCGCGATGTGTCCCTCGACGTGAAACAGGGCGAAGTCGTCGGGCTGATCGGCCGCAACGGCGCCGGAAAAACCACGCTGCTGAAGCTGCTCGCGCGCATCACCCGCCCCACCACCGGCTTCGCCGAAATTCACGGCCGCGTTGGCAGCCTGCTCGAAGTGGGCACGGGCTTTCATCCCGAGCTCACCGGCCGCGAAAACATCTACCTCAGCGGCGCGATCCTGGGCATGCGCAAGCGCGAAATCGAACGCAAGAAAGACGCCATCGTCGCCTTCGCCGAAGTCGAGCGCTTCCTCGATACCCCGCTGAAGCATTACAGCACCGGGATGCAGATGCGCCTGGCCTTCGCCGTCGCGGCCCATCTGGAACCGGAAATTTTGCTGGTGGACGAAGTTCTCGCCGTCGGCGATATCGAATTCCAGAAAAAGTGCCTCGGCAAAATGCAGGATATTTCGAAAAGCGGCCGCACCATCGTTTTCGTCAGCCATCAAATGGGCCAAATCCGCCGCCTCTGCCAGCGCGTCCTCTGGGTTGATGGCGGCCAGATTCGCGAAGAAGGCCCCACCGGAAAAGTGATCGCCGCATACGAATCCGCCAGCCTGCAACCCGACGCAAATCTCCTCGGCGACGGCCGCTGCTTCCTGAGCTGGTCCATCTGCGGCCACGGTCACGCGGTCACCGACGACATGCGCGACGTGATCTTTCATTTTCACCTGCGCCTGCGTGAAGCTGTCACCCAAGGTCACTTCGGAATTGCGATACTGAGTGATTCCGCCACAGTTATGGGGGGCTGGGGATTCGATAACATTGACATCCCCGCAGGCGAACAAGAAGTCACCTTGCGCTTGCCCGGACTCCCGCTGCGGCCCGCCGCTTATTCGCTGACATGTTCGATATACAATCGAGGAAATAACCTGACGGGCGGCCATTTGATCGAGCAGTGGTTCGCTCTCCCGTCGCTCATTGTTGATACCCGCCCCGTCTCGCACCCCCAGGACCGTTGGGCTGGGGTACTCAATATCCCCGCGGAATTTCGCGTGCAATCCAGGTAGGCACGAATGGCGTCGCGGCACATCAATAGTTTCCTAAGGAAATCGTGGCCGGAGCGATACCAGACCGCGCAGTTTTATCTTCGCAGAGGTTTGGCAAAACTGCCCTACTTGCCTGTCCCTCTTCGGTTGAAAATATCCTCAACGGAAGAGATCCGATTGTGGTGGTCACAATTTGTCCCTTTTTTTGACCAGCACCGAGGATTCTTGGACTATTGGGCGGACGATGAGAATGATTTACGCTTCTTATGGAAAATTTTGGAGCCGGGCATGGTGTTTATGGATATCGGGGCTTATAAGGGCATTTACAGCCTCGTGGCCGGCAAAAAGCTGCGCCGAGATGGACTGGTGATCGCATTTGAACCGTCACCCCGCGAGTATCGGCGTCTTTGCATGAATCTGCGCTTGAACCGAATGTCCGGCGCCCGAGCGGAGATGATGGCGCTTGGTGCGACCAGCAAGCAAACAACATTTTTCCAGGTAAGCTCCGGAGACACCGCGCGAAACGGGCTGCGGGCCCCCGCAATTTCCGATCCCGTTACCAAGATATCAGTCGAAGCGATAAGCCTCGATGAATATGTCGCCCGTCACCCGATGAAACGCCTGGATGTAATTAAGATCGACGTCGAAGGGGGCGAAATTGATGTTCTTGGAGGTGCGGCTGGCGTTCTGGCAAAGTTTCGTCCGATTCTGATTTGCGAGGTGCTGGACGCGGCAACCACGGTGTGGGGATACGATGCTCGCCAGATTATTTCTACGCTCCAGAATCTCGACTATCATTGGTTCGAGTTCACACCGGACGGCTCGACGACGCCCCACAAGATTCAAGTCGAATATCCGCAAGTGAAAAACTACCTCGCGGTTCCCCGCGAAAAACGCGGCTTGCCGGCGTTACGGAGCCTCGGATGACCGCCAACGTCGCGTTAGCTCTGATCGCCACGTGCAACTACAAGTCCCACATCAAGCGGGCGATCACCAACCCAAGCCGACAAGGTGCCGGGACAGAGAATTTCAATACTCCGTCACACGTCACGCTAATGGCTCGCAACGGAGAGAGTTGGCCATGAATCAGACAGGGGCAAATCACGCTCCGGCGCGCCCGAATTATCCGTGGGCCGCCGGACTTCCTACCACTGCCCGGCGTGCGGCCATCCCGCGGAATCGGCCCCACTCGCGCATTCGCACCAATCTGCGCTGTACGGTTGTGCCGGCTGCGATTTGCATTTTTGGCACCCGCTGAAGATGCCAGACGCAGCGTGGTACGAAGCCGCATATCAAGGGCGCGACAATACCGTGATGCCATTGGAACCCGGGCAGATTTTTTTCCTAGGCGATCCCCAAGCGCCTAAAAATGGCCGCTTACTCGATATGGGCTGCGGCACCGGAAATTTTCTTGCGGCCGCTCGCGATGCGGGCTTCGACGTCACCGGAATCGAGCCCGACCAGAACGCCGTCCGTTTCGCGCGGCAGCACTACGGCCTGCGCAACGTCTTCGCCGCTTTCCCAGCCGACTTTCAGCAAGAGCATCCGCTCGAACGATTCGGAACGGTCACGTTTTTCGAAGTTCTCGAACACCAGGAGGATCCGCAGGCGTTCCTCGATACCGCTAAATTATTCTTAAACGATGATGGCTTTATCGCTCTCAGCGTCCCCAATCGCAATCGCTGGCAAATCCAAGACGATCCGCTCGATTACCCGCCCAACCACCTGACGCGCTGGAGTACCGCCGCTTTGCGAACTTTTATCGAGAGCAACGGGTTCGAAGTGCTCTCGCTGCGTGAGGAACCTTTAAAGGCCAGTCGCGCCGCGCAAATCCTCAGCACCGCGTTTCGCACTGGCCTGCTCACGCGCGTCGCCGGTGAGCGGCCGCCGGCTCTTTCCGATCTGGGCGAGCTGCCGCACGACGATGTGCAACGCACCGTGCAGCGTATCCAAAACGATCCGCGCCACGGTTTCGCAACCCGCATCGCGAACTGGAAATATCACGCGCTGCTGCCCCTCGCGGCTCTGCTGCTGCCCTATCTTCGGCTGCGCGGCCGCACCGGCCTCTATCTCTATTGTCTTGCGCGGCGCCGTTCATCGGCCGCCCGAACCGCTGCGCCCCGCCCAACTCCCGCCGCGTCCGGCGAGCGAGGGGTTTAATATGCCGGCGCCGCTCGTCACTGTCCTAATTGACACGTACAATCACGAACGCTTCATCGAAGAAGCGATCGTGAGCGTGCTGGAACAGGATTTACCCGCAAGTGACATGGAAATTCTGGTGGTGGATGACGGCTCGACCGATCGCACTCCAGAAATTGTGCGCAAATTCGAACCGCGCGTGCGCCTTCTGCGCAAAGCGAATGGCGGCCAAGCCTCCGCGTTCAACACTGGAATTTCCGAGGCTCGCGGCGAAATCATCGCGTTCCTGGATGGCGATGATTGGTGGATGCGCAACAAATTGACTCGCGTGACGCAAGCCATGCGCGCCGACCCAGCGCTCGGCATCGTAGGCCATGGCATTGTCATGACCTATCTCGATGGCCGCGAACAGTCGGAAACTCTCCGCGATGGTTTCCGCTTCCAGGCCGACACGCTCGAGGGCGCGCTCCTGTTTCGCCGTCGCGGCGCGTTCCTCGGCACCAGCCGCATGACCATTCGCACGAAGCTCCTCCGCGAAATTGGCCCCGTTCCCGAAGCTCTGGTGGTCCAGGCCGATGAATACCTTTACACGCTCGCGTCCGTGCTCGCCGGCGCCCAGATTCTGCCCGAAACACTTACCTACTATCGTCTGCACGAATCCAACGGCTTTCACAACTTGGGCGGCGATTTGCGCCTGCTTCGCCGCAAGCAGGCAGTTCTCGCCGCGCTCTATCGCGCCCTCGATCGTGAGCTTCGTGCGCGCCAATTTCCCGCGAAATTGGTGAGCACGATCGTCGCGCTTAGTCATGCTGAGTCCGATCAGCTTCGCCTGATGATTGACGGCGGGTGGTCCTGGGAAACCGTCAAGTCCGAGCGCGCCATTTACGAAGTGTCCCATCCGGAAGCCTCGCTGCTGCATCGCGTATTCAAAAATGTCACGCTGCTGGCGGCCGTCACCATGCCGCCAAGGTTCTATTATGCGATTCAGCGTAAACTCTCGCAGAACAACCTTTACCGCCGAGCCCGCGGCCGCTGGCTGCCTTTTCCCGAGATGTCACACCTGGAACGAGGCAGGGGCACGCTACTGAGGACCGCTCAAGACCATCGCGAAGACCTCCATGATTAAAACCGCCGACATGAGTCGGCCCAAACCCTCGGGCGAAACGGAAACCCATGCAGGAGAGGGACGGCCGATGAAATACACGCTGCTCGAATTATTGCGCGGCGGGGAAATCGACTCAGCGCGCACGATTGTAAAATGGCGTTTGCTACTCTGGTGCGGCGGAGTTTTTGCGGCGCTACTGCAGACGTGGGCCTTTCGCCACGACGTCTCTCCCGATGGGATTTCTTATCTTGATATCGCCAATCAATGTGCCCGAGGCAACTGGCATAGTCTAATCAACGGCTACTGGAGTCCGTTCTATCCTTTTCTTCTGGGCCTTGGGTTTCGAGTGCTGCGCCCCTCACCCTACTGGGAATCAACCGTGGCTCACTTTGTGAACTTTGGAATTTTTGTTTTGTCTTTTGTGTGCTTCGAAGTCTTTCTGAAGGCGCTAATCCATAACCAACGAAGATACAATCCAAATACCGACGGCGACGCTATCCCCGAGTGGGCATTGTGGGTACTCGGCGATTCCTTGTTCGTTTGGGCGACACTTTTGCTCATCCATTTGCAGCGGCTGCAACCCGATCTTTGTGTCGCTGCGCTGGTGTATTTTGCCGCCGCCGAGGTTCTTCGCATCTGGTCAGGAAAAAGTAACTGGTTCGCGGTACGCGCGGTTTGGCGGAATTTTGGGCATTGCTTATCTTGCGAAAGCCGTGATGTTTCCCTTGGCATTTGTCTTTCTTGGTTGTGCGTTGTTTGCTGCCAAGCCGATACGTCAAACGATTCCGCGCGCGACGCTTGCACTCGCGGTTTTCATCCTCGTTGCGACGCCCTTCATAACGGCCCTTTACAAGCAGAAGGGACGCGTCACCTACGGCGATGTCGGAACGAATCGCCTACGCAGAATTCGTCAATGGTGCGAGACGCTTTATCCACTGGCAAGGAGGTCCGCCGGGAACGGGCATGCCGGTTCACGCGACGCGCATGCTTCGTACCGAACCTCCCGTCTTCGAATTCGGGACGCCAGTTCACGGTACCTATCCACCGTGGTACGACCCTTCTTATTGGTATGAGGGTGTGTCGAATAAATTTATATTGAGGAATCAACTATCCGCCGTCCATTACACCATCGAGGAATACGTCGGAATCCTCCCGTATATGGCGGGATTGTTTGTCGGTTTTCTCGGGATGGCTCTGTTCGCACGGGCGCACGGCTATCCGTGGAGGAAGCTGGTCTTGTATTGGCCGATATGGGCGCCCGCAGCAGCGGCCTTAGGGATTTACGCCCTGGTCTATGTGGAAGCTCGCTTCGTAGTACCGTTTTTTGTCTTAATCTGGATGGCCCTATTTGCTGGTTTACGTTTCCCGCAGTCCCAAACAGCGAAAGCGCTGGTCGCATCGCTCGCACTCGCCACAGCTCCTTACGTCGTGTCTCGGCATCGCGTGGTTGACGGGTCGGGCACTCTTTCGCACGCTCCAGCCGAAGCCTTTCGTGAATTGGGAGGTCGCCCAAGGTCTGCAAAAATTGGGAATCCGTCCTGGAGAGGAAGTCGGTTCGATCGGTAGCGCGGTAGATGGCTACTGGGCACACCTTGCTGGCGTACGGATTGTCGCAGAAGTCCCGCTTTGGGGCAGTCCAAGCTTTTGGGCCTCCGATGCCAAGTCCCAGTCAGAAGTCTTAGCGGATTTTGCGGAGGCAGGTGCGAGAATCGTGGTATCCGATCAACCTCCCCCGATGATATCGTCTGGGGGTTGGCAGGAAATAGGCGCGACCGGTTATTTTGTCCATCCGGTGGGCTCGGGTCCGAGCAGACAAGAATCCAAGTGATTTCCCTTTACCTCAATAACTTAGCGCGGACGGATGAGCCTCGCGGCTGAGTACAACGATTGGCACCAGAAAGTTTCCGACGCCTCGCCGGAAGGCCACGACGCACACAGCCCGTGGTACAAGCTGGTGAGCGAATATTTGCCTTCCGTCGAGGGCCTGCGCGTTCTGGAAATGGCTTGCGGTCGCGGAGGCTTTTCCCGCCTCCTGGCTGCGCGTGGCGCCCGGATGTTCGGCGCGGACTTCTCCAGCACCGCGCTACAAATCGCGCGCGGAAACTCCGCAGGCGCGGAATCTCAGCCCGGCGTTCGCCTGCAACTGGCGCAAGCCGACGCACAAAATCTGCCGTACGCCACCAGCTCCTTCGACATCATCGTCTCCTGCGAAACCATCGAACATTTGCCGGATCCCTCGGCAGCGCTGCGTGAAATGGCGCGCGTCGCCCGCCCCGGCGGTACGCTCTTCCTCACCACGCCAAATTACTTTAATCTTATGGGGCTCTATTATATTTACGCTCGCGCCAGGAATCGCAGGGCCACCCCCGGAGCAGACCAGCCTTTCGACCGGGTATTTTTATTTCCGCAGATTCGCGCGCTGTTGCGCAACGCCGGATGGCGCATCGTTCGTTCCGACGGAACGGTGCATCAATTTCCCATCCGCCCGGGCCACGATCCCATCATCGTCGCGTACCTGGAAGCGAATCGCGCTCTGCGCAGGATTCTGAGCCCTTTCGCTTTCCATTATTTCGTGCTGGCCGAGAACGCCAAGGCAAATTAGGTGAAACTATTGATTGCGATAGGTGTTCCGCGACAGCAGGAAGCAGGCGCCGCCGGCGTCGTGTTTAATCACGCGCGCGAGCTGGAAAAGCGCGGCCATACGGTGGATTGCTGGTTTCTGGACGATTTGCTGCCCGGACGCGCCGGATCAGGCCGATTCGACGCGCTGCTCTTTGCGCACCGCGTCTCCAAGAAAATTTTGCCAAAACCGGCAAGCGTACGACGTTGTGAATCTCCACGCGCCCTGGGGCTGCGTTTACGGCGTGTGGCGCAAATTGCTGCGCCCGCGCGGCGCGCCGCCGTACGTTTTCACCATGCAGGGTTCGGAAGAGTGGTACGGCTATATTGTGTTGCGCGAATACCGTTTAGGTCGCGCCGAAAATCTGGGATGGAAGAACCGCGTGTGGCATCGCCTGTACCATCAGAACATGTACGATTTTTCGATTCGCACCGCGGATTACGGAAATGTTGCGAATCGCTCCGCCTCCGTCATCGCCCAGCTCACGCACGGCGGCGCTGCCGGACAGGTCCGCTATCTCCCGAACGGCGTGGAAGAATCTTTTTTTGTGCCGCGGGATTACGACGCGCGGCAGACGCTTCGCCTGCTTTTCGTCGGCAGCTGGATTGAGCGCAAGGGGATTCACTACCTGGCGGATGCGTTCGCATTGTTCTGCTCCAAGGTCCCGGATATAACGCTCGCGGTCGCCGGCTGCATGCTCCCCGAAGAGAAGATCCGGAACTTTTTCGCTCCGGAAGTTCGCGATCGCGTGCATGTTATCCCACTGGTGAAGCGCGCGGATATGCCTGCGCTGTACGCCGCACACGATATCTTTGTATTTCCCTCGCTGGCGGAGGGCATGCCTCTCACGCTGCTGGAAGCCATGGCTACCGGCATGCCCATCATCACCAGTGACGCTCCGGGAATGGCGGATATCATCGAGGACGAATTCAGTGGGCTACTGGTGCAGCCCGCCAATTCGACCGAGCTCGCCGCAGCGATGGAGCGCATGTGCCGCTCGGCGGATCTGCGCCGGCAACTGGGACAGGCGGCGCAACAAACCGCGCGACGCCACACTTGGCCGATCATCGCGCAAAAGCTTGAGCGTATCTTGCTGCTCGCCGCCGCGCGTCAAGGAGCGCGGAATTGAAATACGCGGTGCTCAATCTACCGTGCGTTTCGGATTCGCAACTGCAGTATTCCAGTAAGCTGGTTACTGCCCTTCCTCACTCGGTGTATGCGTGGTTGGGATTGCGCCCGTTTGTCGCGCAACATACCGCTGCGGAGCACGCCGCGCTGCAACGCTGGGCCGAAGGCCGCACGACTCTGCTTGAAATCGGGGTAGCTGAAGGCGTTTCGGCGCTGGCGCTGCGGGAGGCGATGTCGCCTGACGCCACGCTGTACTTGATTGATCCATTTCACCTCAGCCGTCTGAGCACCCTGAATTTCACCAAGCGAGCCGCGCACAAGATCGTGTCAACCTGCCGCCGCGGCAAAGTGACCTGGGTTGAAGAGTTCAGTAATGACGTCGCTAAAGGCTGGAAGGAACCGCTGGATTTGCTCGTAATTGATGGCGACCATACCGAGAACGGCGTTCAAGATGACTGGAACAATTGGAACCGTTTTGTGAAACCGGGCGGCGTCGTTATTTTCCACGATGCGTGCATTTTTGAAGGCGGTTGGACGACTCCTGACTACGGACCGGTAAAGCTTGTTGACCGCCTGTTTCGCAAGGGAACTTCGCCGGGCTGGTCTATCGTGGAAGAAGTTCATTCGCTTCTGGTAGTCGAGCGGCGAAAATAGTTTTCAAGGACTCGCTGAAATGGCCCATACGCAATCTGGCCGCATAGCACGGAGTTTCGCGCCGAACCGTCCTCGTACCGGCGGAGTTTTCGCAATATGATCTCGATCGGAATCAATTATTCGCAGATGCACGATTCCTCGGCGTGCATTGCGCGCGATGGAGAAGTGCTGTTCGCCGTCGCCGAAGAACGCCTCAGCCGCGTGAAGCACGACGCGCGGTTCCCCGCCCTCGCGATTCGCGCTTGCCTGGATTTCGCCGGCATTCGCGCCGACGAAGTGGATTACGTCTGCCAGGGCTGGCCTCGTCCGCGCGCTGCATACTTGCACGATCTGCGCTGCTACGCCACGGGCCGGCAGCCTGTGAACGCCCGCGCGCTGCTCAATTCGACGCGGCAATTCCTCAGCATGTCCCACCAGCGCGGCGGCGAAAATCATTTCCGGCGCCTCTTCGGACCATCGAAAGCGCAGTTTCGCTTCATGGATCACCATCTCGCCCACGCCATCAGCGCCTTCGCTTATTCCGGGTTTGACGATGCGGCTATTCTCGTTCTCGATGGCCGCGGCGCTACGGAAGCCACCTCGGTCTGGCGCGGCCGCAACGGACGCCTCGAGCATCTCTGGACCATTCCCTGGCCTAATTCCCTCGGCCTTTTCTACGCGCAGTTTACTCATTTCCTTGGCTTCACCCCGTACAGCGACGAATGGAAAGTGATGGGCCTCGCGCCTTACGGCGAACCCGGAATCAATCTGCGCGAATTCATCGCGCCGAACGACACTCCTTATCGCGTCGCTACTAATCTGCTCATCGCTCCGGAGTCTGATCCCTTCCGCGGCATGGAACCACGCCTCGGTCCGCCGCGCCTCCCAGAATCCGAGATTGACGCGCGCCACAAAAATCTCGCCTTTGCAGTGCAGGATATGTGCGAACAAGCAATGCTCACGCTGGCCCGCGCCGCCGTCGCAAAAACCGGTTGCGGCAATCTCTGCCTCGCCGGCGGCGTCGCGCTCAATTCCAAAGCTAACGGAAAAATCCTTTCCTCCGGGATCGTTGACCGTATCTTCGTGCAGCCCGCCGCCAGCGACGATGGTGTCTGCCTCGGCGCCGTGCTAGGGCCGTCGCTCGACGCGGGCGAAAAACTTCCCGTGCGCAAGATGCGTCACGCCTATCTGGGCAATGATTGCTCCGACGGGGAAATCGAGAAGGCCCTCGCCACCTACAAGATTCGAGCCACGCGCGTAGCCGACCCCGCCGCCGTCGCCGCTGCATTGCTTGCCGATGGAAAAATCCTAGGCTGGGTTCAAGGCCGCATGGAATTTGGCCCGCGCGCGCTGGGCAGCCGTTCCATCCTCGCCGATCCTCGTGATCCTGAAATGAACGCGAAAGTGAACAACGCCGTAAAATTCCGCGAGTGGTGGCGCCCCTTTGCTCCTTCGCTGCTCCGGGAAGCCGCTGGGGAATATCTGGAATCCGCCACCGATTCGCCCTTCATGGTTCTCACCGCGCAGGTGCGCCCCGAAAAGCGCGGTGTAATTCCTTCGGTCACGCATGTGGATGGCAGCGCGCGCCCGCAAACAGTTGAGCGCGATGTCAATCCCCTCTACTGGCGGCTCATTAGCGAATTTGGCCGCCGTACCGGCGTACCGGTCGTCATGAATACGTCCTTCAATCTGCGCGGCGAGCCCATCGTCAGTTCGCCCACCGACGCCATCCGTACATTTTTCAGCTCCGGCATGGACGCGCTGATCATCGGCAGCTTCGTGGTGGAAAAATAAAATGCCGCGCGTGCGCGAATGGATGGGCGATCTGTTGTTGCATACGCCGGCGTCGCTGCGCTCGCTGCGTAACGTGCCCTTCGTCGGCAATTTGATTCATCGCCTGAGCCACAGCGTTCTTCCAATGGATCAAAAAGTGTGGGCCCGCGTGGAAAATGGGCCCGCGGCAGGCCTGTGGCTCGAATTGAACCCCAGGACCGGGCAAGGCTACCTTCATGGTGAAGCCGAGCAGGCCGTGCAAAACACGTTAGCGGAGCGCCTGCGGCCCGGCATGATTTTCTATGATCTCGGCGCGAATCTTGGGCTCTTTACATTGCTCGCCGCGCGGCTGGTCACAACCACAGGAAAAGTTTTCAGCTTCGAGCCCGATCCCAAAAATGCGGCCGATCTGCGCCGTAACATTCAACGCAACGGCTTCTCGAATGTCACCGTCGTCGAATCGGGCGTTTGGTCCACCTCCGGCAATCGCAGTTTCGTCGCGGCGAATGCGGATTCGCCCGACCACGGTGTCGGCAAGTTCGTCGAGCGCGCGCCAACGGACTCCGGCACGCTAATCTCCTGCGTCTCGCTCGACGATTTCATTCAAACCGCGCCGCCGCCCGACGCCATCAAATGCGACATCGAAGGCGCCGAGCTGGAAGCGCTGCGCGGCGCCGCGAAGCTGCTGCAATCGCCAAGCCGGCCCTGGATCATCATGGAAATGCATTCACCAGCCCTCGATCAGGCCGCGCGCGCCACGCTAAGCAGCTGCGGCTATCAACTCACGGCAGCCGACGAGCTTCACGTCCTGGCCGTCCCTGTGAAACAATGATTTTCAGCTGCGCTGGTGCTCGCGTAGAAAGTTATTGGAGGTAGCGCCGTAAATGCATCGCAAGGCATTGGACCTGTACGCCTGCCTAAATTGCGGCAGCTCATTTCGGCTGGCCTCCGCCACTTCTGAAGATCCCGCCACCGGTGAAATCGCGGAAGGCACGCTGGAATGCACGAATTGCCAAACTACAGTCCCAATCGTGCGGAATCTTCCACGATTTGTGCCGTCGGAATCCTACGCGGATTCGTTCGGATTCCAGTGGAATCGCTTTGACACCATCCAGGTTGACGCCGTGATGCAGAATGATTTGAGCCGTGATCGTTTTTACAAGACTACCGGCTGGCCCGCTCGTTTAGAAGGCGAGCGCATCCTGGAGGCGGGCTGCGGCGCCGGCCGCTTCACACAGCTTTCGTTGGAGACCGGCGCGGAAGTTTTCGCGTTCGATCTGAGCCTCGCGGTGGAGGCAGCTTGGCGCAACAACGCCGGCGCGCCGAATCTCTCGATGTTTCAGGCAAGCATTTACGAAATTCCGTTGCGCAAAGCTTCCTTCGACAAAATTTTCTGCATGGGAGTGCTACAGCATTGCCCGGACGTAGCCGCCGCATTTCGCAGCCTGCTTCCCTTTCTGCGTCCCGGCGGCGAAATCGTCATTGATGTGTATGAAGATCAGCCCGGCTTCCCGCCGTTGAAATACATCGTGCGCCCGATTCTTCGTCCGCTAGGTACGCGGGGCATTTACAAGCTGTTGACCTGGCTCATTCCCCCGGCGTTCGAATTGAAAAAAGCTCTGCACAAAATTCCGGTGCTGGGTCCGCAAATCGGCAGACTGATCCCCATCGGACCTATCTCGCACGCTCCGCGCCTGATCTATACCGATGAAGAGTTGAAGCAGGTAAAAATCTTGAGCGCGCTCGACATGTATTCCCCGGTTTACGACCAGCCCCAGACCATGGACACCGTTCAACGCTGGTTTGCCGAAGCTGGACTGGTCGATGTCGAATTGAAGCGCGGCTACAATGGAATTAATGCCAAAGGCAAACGGAAAAACTGAAGTGTGGATTGCACTCTTCGGCGGTCACCGGTCCGCTACGCGGCCGCGGACCGTGAAGAGCTCCTTATGAATGCGCGTCGCTCTGGAACCACTACGCTTTTTCCGAGCGGCCAGATGCCTGACATGATCGCCTTGCTCGGACGTCGTGATGAACCTACCGACGGCGTTGCTGACTACTGCGAATTTCTCAGCCGAGCCCTCTCGAAGCGGGGTGTTGAAGTGCAAACGGCGCGCGTGCCGTGGGATAAGATCGGCTGGCCTCGCGCACTCTGGCGCCTTTTTCGAGAAAGCGCCGCTTGGCGCGGCAAGTGGGTTGTCTTGCAATACACTGCTCTGGGATGGTCGCGGCGCGGCTTCCCCATTGGGGCGCTGGTTTCCCTTGCTGTCGTCAAACTTCGCGGCGCACGCTGCGCCACGATGTTTCACGAGCCTTCGGGAACCTCCGGCCCTCGTGTGATCGACCGCATTCGCGGCGCATTTCAGGATTGGACGGTGCGATATCTGCACCACCTCTCGCAGAAAGGCGTCTTTACCGTGCCGCTCGGCTCCGTTTCATGGCTGTCAGACGTGCCAGGCCGCGCCGCTTTCATTCCTCTGGGTCCGAATATTCCCGAAGATCTGACCCCCAGAACCGCAACGTGCTTTCAGAGCGATCCGCGAAAGACCGTCGTGATATTTTGCGTGAGCGAACCACCGCATCAGCAACGGGAAATAAGCGAGATCGCGCATGCGGCGCGCGTCGCATCCGTCGCTGGAATTCGGTTGCGCGTCGTTTTCGTAGGCCGCGGCACTTCCGAAGCGCAAGAGGAAATTGACCGCGCCTTCAGCGGAACTCTAATCGAAATTTGTAATCGCGGATTATGCGAGCCCGCAGAGGTGACGCGCATTTTTAGCGATTCCGACGTCATGCTGGCTGTCCGCGGCCGCCTTTACCTTCGCCGAGGCAGTGCTCTCGCGGGCCTTGCCTGTGGCCTGCCGATTATCGGTTACGCAGGTGCGTCCAAAGGCACAGTCATCGAAGAAGCCGGCATCGCCCTGGTTTCTTTTGCCGATAAGGAAGCCCTGGGCGCCGAGCTTTGCAAGCTCCTCACGAATCCAGAGCTCTGGCAGGAAATGCATGAAAAGAATCTGCGCGTGCAACGGGATTACCTCTCCTGGAATGTCATCGCGGTCTCTTATGTCGAATTTTTCGCGGGAAGACACGATTGAAAATCAATCTCCTTCTCTATTCTCACGATTGGCTCCCCCTGGTGGGCGGTGTCCAGACCGTGACTCTCTCGCTCGCCACTGGCTTCGCGGAATGGGGCAAAACCCATCCTGGTGACTCGATTGAGGTCGTCTTGGTCACGCAAACGCCAGCGAACGGCATGGATGATTCTAAGTTTCCCTTCCGTGTGCTGCGCCATCCGGGCCAGCGCGAGTTGATTCGCCACATTCGTTCCGCGGACGTGCTGCATCTGGCCGGCCCTGCGCTGCTGCCTCCGCTGTTTGCGCGCCTGGTTGGAACGCCTGCGATAGTCGAACATCACGGTTATCAGTCCGTGTGCCCGAATGGCCTGCTGCTCTACGCGCCAGACCACACGATTTGCCCGGGACACTTCATGGCCGGCCGCTATGGAAAATGTCTGCAATGCAATGCACTAGACTTGGGATGGATCGCCAGCCTACGCAATCTTCTTTCGACGTTTCCGCGCCGCTCGCTGTGTGCGCGCGCGGCTGGGAATATTGCAGTCAGCAATCACGTGGCCATGCGAATCGCCCTCCCGCGCACGCGGACGATTTATCACGGAATCGAAAGCGCATCTCCGGCGCCGCAGGATTCATCGGCCGGCGGCGCGACTCCCCTCCGCATCGGCTACGCGGGCCGTCTTGTCCAGGAGAAGGGCCTCCCGACACTTCTCGATGCCGTGAAGCATCTCGCGAACGCTTCAATTCCCTTTCATCTCACTTTCATCGGCGATGGAACGCAACGCGCGGATCTCGAAGCTGCGGTTCGCCGGCTCGGCCTGCGAGACTGCGTCACGTTTACAGGCGAATTGCGCGGTCCGGACTTCACCGCGGCTCTGGCGCAGATCCAGGTACTGGTAATGCCTTCGCAATGGGAAGAAACTGCCGGCCTGGCCGCCATTGAGCAGATGATGCGCGCGGGAGTTGTCGTAGCGGCCAACATCGGCGGGCTGAGTGAAGTCGTCGGCGATTCCGGCCTGACGTTTCCCGCGAAAGATTCCGCTGCCCTGGCCGCGCGCCTGCAACAGATCTATCAAAATCCTTCGCTGCTAACTTCGCTAGGGGCCGCCGCCCGCTCGCGCGCCCGGCAGCTTTTCAAGCTAGATAGTATGATTGAGCAGCATGTGCGTTTCTATCAGGAGGTAATGGCGCGTTGACGCCCCGCGACAATCCTCACGACTCGCAGGACGGTGGAAAGCAGCCCACGCTCCTGGTTAGAGCGCTCCCCGGCACGCATGAGCGAGTCGTGGAAATCGCGCGGCGTTATGCGATGCCCGGCGCGCGCGTCCTCGAACTCGGGGCCGGCAGCGGCGCGCTCGCCGAACGCTTGCAAGCCGCGGGATTTCAGGTCACCGCGGCAGACTTGGAAAATTACTTCGAGTTGCCGTCTGAATTCGTACAGCTCGATTTCGATGATCCCCAGTTCGACCGCAATCTCGCCGATCGCTTCGACGTGATCACCTCTGTCGAAGTCATCGAACATCTGGAAAACCCCGCCGGCTTCCTGCGCACCATTCGGCGCCTGCTGAAAGAAAATGGCGTCGCCATCCTCACCACCCCCAACGTGGAAAACGTTCCGGCGCGTTTGAAATTTCTCCGCTCCGGCGATGTCCGCGCAATGGACAAAAACGCCCCCGAGCACATCACGCCGATCCACCTAGATCTCTTTGTTCGCCAGATTTTGCCGCGCGCCGAACTCAAGCTTGTCGAGCATTTTACGCACCCGGAGGGCGACTTTCCGCTCACCGGTCGCCGCTTCCTGGTGCCGTTTCTGCGCGCCCTCGTCCCATTCATGAAAGGGTCCGCGCTCACCGGCGACTGCCACTTTTTCGTTCTACAACGGAGCGGCACTAAAGGCGACACCCAAGATTCGGCCAGGAATCTCGCCTAGCTATGGAAATTCACAAGCTCATCACTAGAGTCGCGGCGTACATTCCGCAGCCGATCAAGACTGCCTTGCGCGGCGATCACGGCTCTCCCAATCGCCTCGCAAACATCATTCATCGCTTCTTGAATCGCTTGCCCGGAGATCGCTATCCCGTTCTCGCCTGTGGCGGACGGCTGAAGGGCTATCGCATGCGCGTGGACTGGCAGATCCATCGCGCGTTCATTTACGATTCTTGGGAACCGGAAGTCACCCACGTACTTGACCGGATCGTCGCGCCAGGGATGACCGTAGCGGATATCGGAGCCCAGAGCGGTTTCTACACCCTGCTGCTTTCAAAGCGCGTCGGCGCGAAAGGGCAAGTGATCGCCTTCGAACCGTTGCCCGCGAACTTCAGGCTGCTCGAAGAGAACCTGCGGCTGAACAAAATTGACAACGTGCTCGTGCGTCGCGAAGCCGTCGCCGATCGCACCGGCGTTTTGAACTTTCAATTCCCGTCCGACGAGCCATCTCTCATTGCCGGCCCGCTTCTGCCCGAAGACAGCACCGGGACCTTCGACGTTCCTTGCGTCTCTCTCGACGATTTTGTAGCGCGCCAGCAGATTTCCCTCGACGTCATCAAAATGGATGTGGAAGGAGCGGAAGGCAGCGTGATCGAAGGGGCCATGAAGACACTGGAAAAATTCCACCCAGCCTTAATCATCGAGCTTCACGACGCCGGAGCTCAACCGCGCCTGCATCCCGTGCCCGTTCGCCTGCAAGCCACAGGCTATTCCATTGAATGGCTGGATGAAAGACCAGACACAACTCACATTCTAGCTGTTTGGCGAAATCCCGCGTGAGGTCTGGCAAGTCTCTTGCTTAAACACCAGGGACTCCCTTAACTTCCGTCAACTTCGCGCCAAAACGGGAACTGGCGTCGGCAGCGCGGGAATCGCTGCCGCGAATTCTCTCGCGGTTCGCTTGCACCTTGCGCGATCTGGGAGCGCCCAGCATACTAGGTTGGATTTCAAAGCACTACTATGAACGGAAATTCCATCCCGGCGCTGCGCGGCCAAGCCTTAATCGGCCTGAGTGTTTTTCTTATCGGCATCTGGCTGGCCTGGCAGCTCGGTGGAAAGGTCGCGACGAGCGACTGGCTTCCCATCGAATTTGCCGTGTTTGGTGTGGCCGGCTTATGGGTGGCTGTCACCATCCTGCGCAGATGGCGTACCGGTTTTTACATGTTTATGGTGTGGTTGCTGTTCGAGGATCTGGTTCGCAAGTATCTTGGCAACAACATGGCCATCTACTTCGCCAAGGATATCTTGGTCGGCCTCGTTTATATTTCGTTTTTCGCGCAGGTTCGCCGCGGCCGTGAAAAACTCTTTCATCCCCCGTTCATGCTTCCACTGCTGGTTTTCGTGTGGCTCGGGGTGATCCAAATATTCAATCAGAACTCACCGCATGTATTGTATGGCTTGCTCGGATTTAAATTGTACTTTTACTATATTCCTCTCATGTACGTCGGCTATGCATTGATTCGCACCGATGAAGACCTGCGGAAGTTTCTGGTCGTCAACCTGGTGCTGGCCGGGGTGATTTCGTTGATCGCGATCATTCAAGCGATCGTCGGCCATTCCTTTCTCAATCCCACGAATCTCGCGCCGGAACTTCGCGAACTGGGGGAGCTGGACCGCTTCTCGCCTCTAACCAACCAGATGCTCTCGCTGCCCACGGCCGTATTCGTGAGTTCGGGGCGCTTGGCGTTGTACTTGGTGACGGCCACCATCCTGACTCTCGGCGCCGCCGGATATTTACTGCTCTCTACAAAAAAGGCTAACAAACTTGTATTCGTGGTGCTCACCTTGTTGGTGGGCGGCACCCTGTTCTGCGGCTCGCGCGGCGCCGTCGCCTACGGATGCATCACTGCGCTGGTCCTTAGCGCCGGATTTCTTTGGGGAGCGCCTTGGCGCTGGCGGCAGGCTCACCACCTCGTCAAAGCTATACGCACCACCGCCATCGCGCTGTGCCTCGGTCTCGCCTTGATCTTCCTGCTGTTCCCCAGCGAAATTGCTCCTCGCATCGCCTTCTATATGGAAACTCTCAATCCCAATAGCTCCGCATACGAAGTGAACAGCCGCGCTTGGGACTACCCCATCAAGAACCTCCTCGGCGCCTTCGAAAATCCTCATTGGGTGGTCGGCAACGGCATCGGTACCGCCTCCCTCGGCGGGCAATACGTCGCCAAACTCATCGGCGCCCGCCAGATCGAGATCTGGGTAGAAGAAGGATACGGCGTGCTGATCATCGAGATGGGAATTCTCGCGCCATTCCTGTGGATTATCTGGTCCGGCGCTTTGGTTTACACCTCCTGGAACGTTGTCAGACGATTACGCCAGACGCGCTTTTTTCCCATTGCCTTTGCATTCTTTTGGTTCACGTTTATGCTGTTGTTCCCGTTGACCTACGGCGGCATCTCCGCGTATGAGAATTTTGTCTGCAATATGTATCTGTGGATCTGGGTGGGCATTCTGTTCCGCCTTCCGGAAGTCCAGGACGCTTCGCCGGCTTACTACGAGATGCCCACTTACAGGTCAAAGTCTCGCGGTGGGTTCAGCTTCTGAGCATGGGTTAATCGCAAAATGTGCGGTATCGCAGGCATCGCTTCCAGGGAAGCAAATCCCCAGCACCCGCGGGCCGCGGAGAATATGGCTGCGGCCATTCGTCATCGCGGGCCCGATGGCTGCGCCGTGCGGGACTTCGGCGAATGCGTGCTCGCCAGCACTCGTCTGGCGATTGTGGACCTCAGCGCGCGCGGCGCCATGCCGATGTGCAACGAAGATTCCACCGTCTGGATCACCTACAATGGCGAGTGTTACAACGCCGATGAACTCCGCCCGCAACTCGCCGCGCGCGGCCATCACTTCCGCTCCACCAGCGATACCGAAGTCGTCCTTCACCTGTACGAAGAATACGGCGATCGCTGCGTCGAAAAATTACGCGGCATGTTTGCTTTTGCCATTTGGGACGCACGAGCGGAAAAGCTTCTTCTCGCGCGCGACCGGCTCGGCATCAAACCGCTCTACTATGCCGAGGTTGCGGGCAAACTGATATTTGCTTCTGAAATAAAAGCGCTGCTCGCCTCGGGCTTCGTCCCTCGTCAACTCGACCCGGCAGGAATTCGTGCGTTCTTGCAGCTGGGCCACATCCCGTCGCCTTGGACAGCTATTCAAAATGTGAAGCCGCTCGCGCCCGGGCACATCGGCATCTGGCGCAACGGAGACTTCCGCACGCAATCGTATTGGAACCTGCCGTCCTCGACCGATGAGCACGAGACCGCGTCGCCCGAAGAAGTTGCTGCCGCGCTTCGCTCCTTGCTGCTCGAATCCAGCCGCCAGCAATTGATGTCCGATGTGCCCATCGCGCTTTTCCTCAGCGGCGGCGTGGACTCCGCGGTCCTCGGCTCCCTTATGCAGCACGCCGGCGCCGACCGCATCACCGCCTTGACCATCGGCTTCGAGGAAAAATCCTTCGACGAATCCGACGCCAGCCAGCGCACCGCCGACTTGCTGGGAATTTCGCGCAAGGTGATTCGCTTGCCCGCCGCGCAAATGGCCGGTTCGCTCGATCACGCGTTCTGGGCGATGGACCAGCCCACTGTGGACGGCCTCAACGCCTACTGGATTTCACGCGCCGCCGCCACGGCAGGCTTCAAGGTGGCGCTCTCCGGTCAAGGAGGCGATGAACTTTTCGGCGGCTATCAGTCGCTCGTGTGGTTCGATCGTTTTTCGCGCCTTGCTGGGTGCCTGCGGCCATTTCCGCAATTCGCCGGCCGCGGATTATTCGATCACGGCGATTTTCCATTTCGCTGGCGCAAGCTTTCCTACCTGGTCGGAGCGGACGATTCCTTTGTCGCCGCGCAGCTCGCCGTCCGCGTGCTGTTTCTCGAACGCGACGTGCACGACCTTCTCACGCCCGCGCTTGCCGCCGGAAACGGCACATCCGAAGCCGCAGCGCACATCTCCGCGTGGGCCCGCGAAACCGTCGGCCAGAAACTCCCCGAGCGTGTCGCGTTCCTCGATTTTCCCGCGCATCTGGAACCGCGCCTTCTCCGCGATGGCGACGCCATGAGCATGGCCCACAGCCTCGAAGTTCGCCCTGTGCTCCTCGACCACGCCATCGTGGAATACGTCATGCGCCTGCCGCTATCCCTGCGCCTGCAAAAGAAAAGATTGCTGTTTCACGCGATGCAGGGGATTCTTCCACCAGCTTTGCTCGCGGACTTGCAAGGTCGTCCCAAGGGCACCTTCACTTTCCCATTCGCTCGCTGGCTGGGAAATGATTTGCGCGCGACGATCGGCGCAGTTTTCGCGCCCGAGCGTCTGGCAGCCGCCGGCGTCCTGAATCCTGCCGCGGTAAGCCGCCTGTGGCAGCGTTATCTCCGCAAGCCGGAATCGGTGGGCTGGTCCCGACTCTGGAGCGTGTTTGTGCTGGCGTCGTGGTGTGAAATCATGCAGGTGGGAGTCTGAAGCGTGCCTGGCGCCGTCCGCAAATCTCGCCTCGCGGTGGTCTCGCCGTTCGTTGATAAACGGCATGGCACCGAGCGGCGCGTCACCGAATGGATTGCGCAACTCGCTGCGACCTACGAAATTCACATCTACAGCCAGAATGTGCAGGACCTCGACCTGACGAAAGTCACCTGGCACCGTATCCCCAAATTTCCCGGCCCGCATCTGCTGAATTATTTATGGTGGTTTGCCGCGAACCGCTTCTGGCGCGCCTGGGATTCGCGCTTCCGGAATCTCCGCCCCGATCTCGTGTATAGCCCGGGCATCAATTGCCTGGATGCAGACGTCATGTCCGTGCACATCGTCTTCGCACAATACGTGCAAGGAATTCAAGCCGGCTTGAAATTGTCGCGCAATTCAATCCTTGCGTGGCCTCGCGTCATTCACCGCAGGCTGTACTATCGCCTGGTCCGCGCGCTGGAACGCCGCCTCTATTCGCCGCCAGGAGTTCCGCTGGTCCTGATCGCCAAACACACTGCGGCAGCCCTCGAAAAATATTACCACCGTCGCGAGCAACTTCCGGTCGTCTACGTCGGCCTCGATCACGAAATTTTCAATCCCGCGCGGCGCGCCGCGCTGCGCGAAGACGCCCGCGACGAGTTAGGCCTCGCGTCAGACCGTTTCGCTCTGCTGCTCGTCGGCAATGACGCGCACAACAAAGGCCTATTGGTGATCATCCAGGCCATGCGAATTTTGCACGAGCTTCCGATTGACCTGCTCGTCGTCAGCCGCGAAGATCCTGCGCCGTACCTGATGGCCGCGCGCGATGCCGGACTCGACGGCCGCGTGGGGTTTCTCCCGCAGCGCGATGACGTGGAATTTTATTACGCTGCTGCTGACGCCTACGTCGGCCCATCGCTTGAGGATACTTTCGCGCAGCCACCCGCCGAGGCCATGGCCTGCGGCTTGCCCGTGATTGTCTCGGCCAATAACGGCACCAGCGAAATCATCACCGACGGTGCAGACGGCTTGATTTTGAACAACCCGGAATCCGCGGAATCGCTCGCGGCCATGATTCGCATGCTCTGCGAACACCCGGAATTCGCTGCGCGCCTCGGCTCCAAAGCTGCCGAAACCGCGCGCGCCTACACCTGGGAACGCAACGGCCGCGAGCTCACCGCAATTTTTGAAGACATTCTGCGCCACAAAGCTCCCGCAACCGCGGCCACCTTGGCCGGCGAATCAGGCGCCGGCACCATCGCCGCGCAGAAATGACCGACTCACGCCGTGCTCGCCTTTCGCAAATGAACGCCTCGCGAAACGCCCCAAAACCCATTCAGTTCGTCGGCCTGTTCCCCGATTTGCTCGGCATCGGCGGCATTCAGGAAGTCAGCCGCCAGACCGTCGGTGCCTTGCTGGAGGTTTCAGCCCAGAAGCGCTGGTCCTCCTCTCTGCTGGGCCTCAACGATCTCACTGGCATTCACGAATTCTCGGCCGGCGAACACACGATTGCCTTCCGCGGTTTCGGCCGTTCCAAGCTTCGTTTTATTTTATCCGCGCTTCGAAACTCCAGGAAAAATCCGCGCACGGTTCTCGCGGGACATATCAATCTCGCGCCCATCGCCCTCTGGATGAAGCGCCTCACGCCGCAATTAAAAGTCATCGTCATGGCTCACGGCGTCGAGGTCTGGCAGCCGCTTCCCCCTCGCCGTCACGCCGCCTTGCTCGCTGCCGATATAGTGCTCGCGGCCAGCACCTCCACCGTGCAAAAACTCACGGAAGTGCAGCATGTGCCGCCCGAAAAAATCCGCAAGATTCCCTGGCCACTCGATCCCGAAGTTCTCAGCATGGCCGACGCGCCCACGAATCTCACCGCTCCCGAAACCTTCCCGCCTAGCCCCGTAATCCTCACGGTCGGCCGTTCGGCCGCCTCCGAACAATATAAAGGTACAGATAATCTACTCCGCGCCCTCGCGCAACTGCGCGCCACGCACAAGGATTTGACCCTCGCCGCAGTCGGCGCAGGTGACGATCTTCCGCGGCTCCAGAAACTGGCCGCGGACCTCGGTGTTGCTTCCGCAGTGCGCTTCCTCAGCAACCTTTCCAAACAGGAACTCGCCGCCTGCTACGCCTGTGCCGATATATTTGCCCTCCCCAGCACCGGCGAAGGTTTCGGCCTCGTCTTCCTCGAAGCCATGGCCTTCGCAAAACCGATCGTCGCCGCCGCCGCCGGAGGCTCAACCGACCTCGTGCAGGGCAACCAGAATGGCCTCCTAATCCCGCCGCACGATCAGACCGCGCTGATCCAGGCGCTCGACCACCTCTTGCGCGACGCCGCCCTCCGCGCGACCCTCGGCCAGCGTGGCGCCGAAATCGTTCGCCGCAAATATCGCTTCGATCTCTTCCAGTCCCAATTCGCGGCCGTCCTCGCAGCCTGCGGTCTGGATTCCCTCCCCCCGCCGTAGTATCCTCAAGTTTCTCCCTTCCGAGGTGGCGGTCCAGCCCGCAAAGAGGAAGCCTCATTTACCGGTTTTTGCGAGAACTCCGAGCAGAATGCGCATCTTAATGGTGGTTCAATCGTACTTCCCGTTCCAAGACCGTGGCGGCCCGGTCGTCAAAGTTCGCGCCCTCGCCCGCGGCCTCGCCCAGCGTGGAAATCAGGTCACAGTGCTCACCGCGGATCTGGGCCTGCGACGTCTCAACGGTTCCGCCGCGAATTACCAGCCCTGCCCATGGGGTTGGTGCGCCGAAGAAAATGGAGTCGAGGCCATCTACCTCTCCACGCTCGCGAACTATCGTGCGCTGACCGTCAATCCGGATGTGATAGGATTTTGCGGGAAGTCCCTCAGGCACTTCGACCTGGTCCATTTCTACGGCCTCTACGATTTACTCGGACCGGCCGTCAGCTTTTTCTGCAGGCGCCAGGGAATTCCTTACGTCATCGAGCCGATGGGCATGTATCGCCCGATTGACCGGAGCTTTCGCATGAAACGCGTCTGGCACCGCAGCCTCGGCGATTCCTACTGGAGCCATGCCGCGCAAATCGTCGCGACCTCCGAAATGGAAGAGCAGGAATTGCTGCAAGACGGCGTTTCCGCGGAAAAACTGGTCGTTCGTTACAATGGCATTGACCGCGCCGCATCCGCAGCCCCCGCCACCCGCGGCGCCTTCAGCGCAAAATGGGGCATCCCGCCCGACGAACCGCTGCTCCTGTTTCTGGGCCGCCTTATTCCCCGCAAAGGCGCGGACATATTGATAGACGCCTTCGCGCAAGCTTGCCCCACCGAAGGCCGTCTGGTAATCGCCGGTCCCGAAGGCGAGCCCGGCTACCTGGCGCATCTCGCCCAACGCGCCCGCGATGCTCGCGTCGAATCGCGCGTGATTTTCACAGGCGCGTTATATGATGATGCGAAAGCCGCCGCCATGGCCGATGCCGATATTTTCGTTCTTCCTTCGCGTTACGAGAATTTCGCGAACTCGGCAGCGGAAGCGGTTGCCAGCGGTGTACCGGTAATCATCACCGACGCGTGCGGCATTCGCTCCTTGATTGACGGCCGCGCCGGCCTGGTGATCGCCCCGGAACAGCACGGGCTCGCCGGCGCTATTCACTTGCTGCTTTCTGATCGCTCGCTGTATCAGAAGCTGCAAGCAGGCTGTCCGGGCGTCGCCGCGCAGCTGGGTTGGGATCGTCTGACGGAACAGATGGAAGGTTATTACGCACGCGCACTGGGATCGGGAAATGGCCGCAACTGAACAACAGACTTTTTACGATCAGCATCCGTTCGACTGGGTTCCAGCCGGCGCCTCGGAAGACATACGTTCCGTCGTCTCCGGTCCGTTGGTGGATTTGATTGAGTCTCTCGATCCGCAATCTCTCGTCCTGGACGTCGGTTGCGGTCCCGGCCGTGTTCTCGGGTTCGTCGCGCGGCGCGGCATCCGCTGCATCGGCCTCGATCGCAGCCGCGTCTCGCTCGGCCTCGCCATCCAGCGCTATGGCCGCCCCGGCGCCGTGGGCGATAATTTGCGCCTTCCCTTCGCAGACGCTACCGCCGATGTTGTAATCTCAGACGGCGTGATCCATCACACTGAAAATCCGCAAGCGGCCTTTGCCGAAAATTTCCGCATCCTGAAACCCAGCGGGAAAATGTATCTGGCGGTGTACAAGCCGTCCGGACGATATCCCCTGCTCTACCAGTTTCCAGGCTCGTGGATTCGCGCCGGCCTGCGCCACGATTGGTCCAAACCGCTAGTCGTATTATTCTTCCGCGTGCCGTATTTTCTGGTGCATTTCCTGCGTTCCGGCGGCAAACGCACTTGGGCGGGCGCCCGCAATCTTTTCTTCGACTATTTCGTCACGCCGCGCGTCGCCTTTCTCCCGCGCAATCTCGTCGAAGGTTGGTGCGCCGCCGCCGGAGCTCGCGTGCTTCATTACGAAGAAAATCGCGGGCAAAATGTTCATTCGTTTCTCGTGCAGAAACAGCCTGCCGCGACCCTCGACCGTCACACACACGCTTCCAGGCCTGAGGCTATGGCCGTCGCCGAAGCGCCGGAAACCATATGAGCGACGATCACGTCCTAAACTCCGTTCACACGACTATGCCATCCGAACGGTTCCCCGATGCCGCCCAATCCGGCTCCCAGGACTGGCCCGCTTCTGTCTCCCCACAGAAGAACCATAGCCACGGGTTCTTCCGCTTTGTGTGGCACTCCGTCGGCGTCCTGCTCATCATCGCGATTTGCGCCGCGATTTATTCCCTCGGTTGGGAATATTCTACGCGCCGTTATCTAAAAGGATTTTCCGACGCGATCGTGCCCGCCACCGCGCCCGGAGATGAAAAAATCCAGGCCGTCCTCAATTGGATGGCGCACGGCCCCGCACGCTTGCCCTACGGCCCTTCGCCGACCGTTCCGGACCGCGATCCCACCGACACGCTCAACTACGATGCCCTGCTCCAGGTCTGTGGAACCGCAACCAACGCCTTCATCAACCTGATGGACACTGGGCACATGGGCGTTCGTCGTCTGCTCCTGCTTGATTCCAACATGCTGACCAAGCACGTCGTTGCCGAAGTTTTAGTGGACGGCCGCTGGATTATCGTTGACCCAGCCTATCGCCTCGTCTTGCGCGATGCCCATGGCAATACTCTCACTCGCGAACAATTGACCGACCCGGCCGTCTTCAGCGAAGCCACCGGCGGCATTCACGCTTACGATCCCAACTACACTTTCGATCGCACCGTGCACGTTCGCGTCGGCCGCATTCATTTTCTCGGCCTTCCGCTCCGCCGGATTCTGGACCGCTTCCTTCCGGGTTGGGATGAATCCACCGCCATGACGCTCCTCGTCGAGCGCGAATCGTTTGCCGCCTCGGTCGCCTCTGTGCTGCTGGTGATTTTCCTGCTGCTGCTGTGGATGTCTATGCGCTGGTTCGGCGAACACCGCCTCGGCATCCCTCACGTGCACATCCGCACGCAATTGCGCCGTGCCGGCAGCGCCTTCTTGAATTCCGCGAGTTGATGCCATGTGCGGAATCTGCGGCGCCATCGGATTAGACCCGCAACGAAACCCAGAGGCCGTTGTCCGCCGCATGCTTGCCGCGATCGTGCATCGCGGCCCCGATGAAGAAGGAATTCTCATCGCCCCGCCCGTCGTCGCAGGTTCCCGCCGCCTCAGCATCATTGATCTTCCCGGCGGTTCCCAGCCCATTTGGAACGAAACCGGCACGCTCGCCGTCATCTACAACGGCGAAATTTACAATTTCCGCGAATTGCGCAAGGAACTGGAGGACAAGGGCCACACTTTCGCTACGCGCTCCGATACCGAAGTAATCGTTCACGCCTACGAACAATGGGGCGAACAATCTGTTGCAAAACTGCGTGGCATGTTCGCGCTCGCAATCATCGAAATGCCGCGAGGCCGCGGCGGCCCAGCATCCGCGGTATTTCTCGCGCGCGATCCGCTGGGCATCAAGCCGCTCTATTACGCAATGGGCGGCGGAGGCCTGCTATTTGCATCTGAAGTGCGCGCCCTCCTCGCCAGCGGCTGCATCTCTCCGCAGCTTTCTGCCGACGCGGTTCCTTCATATTTGTTATTCGGTTCCGTCAGCGAACCCATGACCATGGTCGAAGGCGTATTCTCGCTTCCGCCCGGCCATTTCATGAAAATTCACGCGCACGATCCGCGTCGCGCACCTGAACCAAAGCTCTACTGGAATTTTACCAAGGAGTTTTATCAGGACGAGGAAGCTGAAACCGGAACCGCGTACCAGGAGGATTTCGCCTCCGCCGCCACCACCGTTCGTTCACTCCTCGAAGACGCCGTTCGCAGTCATCTAGTCGCGGACGTTCCCGTCGGCGTGTTTCTCAGCGGCGGCCTGGACTCCACAGCGATCGCCGCGCTCGCCAGCCACGTGCAAAAAGGCATTCATACCTTTACCGTCGCGTTCCCCGACGCCGAATTCAGCGAAGCAGAAATCGCCCGCAAGACCGCGCAGCGCCTGGGCACTGAACATAGCGAGATGACTCTCTCCAGCGGCGAAATGGAAGCGCGACTCGACGAAGCCGTCGCATCCTTCGATCAACCAAGCATGGACGGCATCAACACTTATTTCGTTTCCTGGGCCGCCCGCCAGGCTGGTTTGAAGGTAGCGCTCTCCGGCCTCGGTAGCGACGAACTCTTCGGCGGTTACACTTCTTTTCGTGCCACCGCGCAAGTCACGCGGCTCACCACCATGGCTCGCTTCTTCCCGAAACTCGCGCGCGAGCTGGCGACTTCCGGCATCAAACGCTCGAAAGTTTATC
Source organism: uncultured Acidobacteriota bacterium (assembly GCA_963754275.1). Classification (GTDB taxonomy): domain Bacteria; phylum Acidobacteriota; class Terriglobia; order Acidiferrales; family UBA7541; genus Palsa-295. The sequence goes on along the minus strand of CAVWFO010000027.1, from coordinate 5,876 downwards.
GCGGCTCTCCAGACGCATTTCGCAAAGCATTCTCAGCGTGGCTCGATCCCGACTTGCTTCCATCGCCGTATTTTTTCACGCGCGCGCTTTTCACTCCGCAGACGGTCGTCTCGCGCTTAGGCGACGACTCCGCCAAATGGGACGCGATGCTCTGGTCCCGCTGGCTTACCCAAGCCACGCGCCAATCGCGTCCCATGGACCGCTTCACGCGAATTTCCTGGCTCGAGCTGCGTTCTTACCTCGTCAACACGCTGCTGCGCGACACCGACGCCATGAGCATGCATCATTCCCTCGAAGTGCGTGTCCCTTCCTCGACGGCCCGCTGGTCGAATATGTCCTGGAACTTCCCGAAGCCCTGAAGCGCAAACCCGCACGGCCGAAAGCTTTGCTCGTCGCTGCCCTGAAAGATTTGTTGCCCGAAGAAATCGTCAAACTGCCCAAGCGGACGTTCACTTTTCCCTGGGAAACCTGGCTGCGCGGCAAATTGGGTGAACGCGTGGCGACCCAACTCGGCGATTGGTCGCCCGCGCTGGAATCACGCCTCGATGGCCGCTTCGCCCAAGCCGTCTGGAGAGATTTCCTCCGCGGTCGGACCACTTGGTCGCGCCCCTGGAGCCTCTACGTTCTGAACGAATGGGCTAAGCACAATCTCCGCTCAGATCCAGCCGCCGAGCCCACCCGCAACGCCGCAACTGCTCACGTCGCCTAAACTCGCTCCGGCAGCACGGGCCTGCACGCCGCAGGCAGGCAATCTTGCCTGTGCGCCGTTGTGCTTCGTAGCGCCGGCGTCCCGCCGGCCCGGTCGCTTTTGCAGTGGTAGGGGCGCTGCTTGCTGCGCCCCAGCTTGCCAAAATGTAAGCCCGACGGGATCTCCGAAGCGCGGCAACGATAATGGTTGGAAGGACCGTTGCCAAACGAGAGCGGTTCGCCGGAAATCCAGCCGCACCGCGCACGCAACTTTGATACTCTTCCCTGAGCCGTCGCTCGCTCTCTTTCTCGCATCGTGCAAAGTAAATAATTCACCGAGGCTCCGCGCTTGCCCGACAATTTCAAAGCTCAAAGCGCTACGACGCAAACACCGCAAAATCCCAGGCGCGACGAACTACTTCTTCTCATCAATTCCCTGAATCCCATCATTACCGTGGAAACTACCGAAGAAGAACGCCTCGAAGGCCTGCTCCGCTCCATCTCCGCACAGCTAGTCGTCCCACTCTATAGCTGGAGCGTCACCGCCGGCCTCGCCAAGCTCAGCGGCTCGCCGCTCTACGGCACGGGCCAGCCCGAACAAGCTCTCGCCAATATCGCGCTCATCGAAGACGACGCCATCTTTCTGCTCAAAGATTTCGCGCGCTATTGCGACAACGACCGCATCAGCCGCCGCCTGCGCGATCTCGCCGACCAATTCCGCGCCGCGCGTCGCTCCATCATCATCGCTGCAGCCGCAATCGAATTGCCGCCCGAACTGAAAGGTGATTCAGTTTCCTTTCAATTGGGTTTGCCCGACGCGAATGAACTGGCCCAGTGCGTGAATCAAGTCTTGACCGAGACCAGTAGCGAACATCGTGCACTCATGACGCTGGACGCTCCCGCCATCGCGCAGCTCGCCAAAAATCTCGTCGGCTTGACGAAAGACGAAGCCACGCGAACGCTTCGCAGGTGTTTGCTCGCGCGCGGCATAGCCGATGCCGCCCTTCTCGATGCGGTGCTCGACGCCAAGCGCGCCGCGCTCCAGGCCGACGGCGTGCTCGAGCCGGTTCGTCGCGATACCACGTTCCTCGATGTCGCCGGACTAAAGCATTTACGTGAGTGGGTTGATAAACGCCGCAGCGCGCTAACTCCCGAAGGCCAGCGTTTCGGCCTCGTGCCTCCGAAAGGCGTGCTGATTACCGGCGTGCAAGGTTGCGGCAAGAGTATGGCCGCGCGCGCCATTGCCGGAGAGTGGGCCATCGAACTAGTGCGCCTCGATGCCGGCTCGCTCTACGACAAATACGTCGGCGAAAGCGAAAAGCGCCTGCACAAAGCGCTCGAACTCGCGCAGAAACTCGCGCCAGTCGTAATGTGGATTGACGAAATCGAAAAAGCCTTCGCCTCCGCAGGCTCCAACAGCGACGCCGACGCGGGCCTGTCCCAGCGTCTGCTAGCCACGCTGCTGACCTGGATGCAAGATCATCAGAGCAACGTCTTCCTCGCCGCAACCTCCAACAATATTTCCAATCTGCCGCCCGAAATGCTCCGCAAAGGCCGCTTCGATGAAATTTTCTTCGTGGATTTGCCCGACGCAGACGTGCGCGCCGCCCTCTTCGCCATTCATCTGAAAAAATGCGGCCGCGATGCCACTGCGTTCGATCTGCAAAAACTCGCCGCTGCCACCGATGGCTTCTCCGGCGCCGAAATCGAGCAAGCCATCGCCTCTGGCCTCTACACCGCCTTCGGCCAGAAACAACTACTCTCCACCGACATTCTCCTCGCCGAAGTTCGCAACACCCAGCCCCTAAGCGTTACCCGCGCCGAAGACATCCAAGCCATAAGAGCCTGGGCGAAAGACCGCGCCGTCCCCGCCGACTGAAAACCACGAGTGAATCACCCACGCAGAGCGGGAGCGATTCACCCTGAGATTCGACAGCGTCGAATCGAAGCGATGCCCCTGCTGCGTTAGATCCCTTTGAATTCGCCGCCGTCCATTCGCAGCGAAGCCCCGGTCAGCCATTTCGCCTGCGCCGATACCAGGAACGCGAGAAGCTCCGCAATCTCTTCCGGCTGGCCAAAACGAGAAATGCCGGATTCCCCCGGATACTTTTTAATCGCTTCCTCCACGGTGAGGTTGTGGGCTGGCGCCCACTTTTCAAAAAATGATCGCCGTCGGCCCGTCATCACCGCCCCGGGCGAAACGCTATTCACCTGCACCCCATCCTTGATTCCTTGCTCTGCGAAGGCTTTCGCGAGCGCGATAATCGCCGCATTGGTCGCAGCCACCGCCGCAAATCCGGGCTTGGGATCCCATGCGGCCAGGCCCGAGAGCAGCACAACGGAGCCTTTGGAAGCCTTCAACGCGTCCCAGGCTCTTATCGTGAGGCGGCGAGCGCCGTGAAACTTCAGCGCCATTCCGTCGTCCCACTGCGCGTCGGTCATCTCGAACAGATCGATCTGCGGCACGGCTCCCGCGATATTCACGAGCGCATCAATTCGGCCAAAGCGCTGCAGCGTGGCGTTAACGATCTTTTCTGCGGCCGCCGGCTCGCGAAGGTCGAGCGGAATCACCAGGCTTTCAGCTCCGAAGGTCTTCGCCTGTTGCGCTGTCTCTTGCAGATGCGCCTCGTCCCGCGCGATCAATACGAGCGATGGAAAATCCCGTGCCAGCCGCAGCGCGGTGGCCTTGCCGATTCCTTGGCTGGCGCCAGTAACGATGGCCACCGAGTTCGGCATCGTCGCTTCTCCTTAATGCTTTTCACAGCCCGATAATTCTCTCGCCCTCATTGTCTGTTGCAGCCGGCGCCGCTAACTCGCACTTCGTCGCGCCGTGACCTCTGTCGAAAACGTCTCGCGCACTGCCTCCCAGATCACATCCACCACAACATTCGGCTCCGTGTACATCGCAGTGTGATCCACGGGATACGAACAAATTTTCGCCCCCATCCGTTCCGCCATGAAACGCTGCGTCGTGGATTTGATCATGCGATCTTCTTCCGCCAGCAAGTACCACGTCGGCTTCGTCCTCCAGGTTGGAGGTGGAGTCGCCTCTTGAATGCACTTCACGGCAATCGGTCGTTGCACCGCCGCCATGATCGCCGTCTGATCGGCCGAGGCCTTGTGCGCAACTGCCTTCTGAAACCCGTCTGCGGGCATCCAAATGAATCCATATGAGTCCGGCGCCAGCTTCGGAGCCTCTGGATGCGGCGGTTCGCGATAGAAAACCTGCGCGACGGTTTCACCCTCGCCCGGTGCCAGCGCCGAGACGTACACCAGAGCCTTGATCCGATCATCGGTGGGCCCTGCAATTACGGCTCCGGCGTACGCATGCCCAACCAGCACCACCGGCCCGTCGGTTCTCTCCAGCGTTCTGGTGAGAGCGGCAATGTCATCGCTAAGCGATGTCAGAGGAAGGGGAGCGCAGTTTACGTTGAGGCCCAGACGCTCCAACGGCAGAATCACGTTTTGCCAACACGATCCGTCTGCCCACGCCCCATGCACCAATACAGCAGTTCCCTTCTGACCGCTCACGTCACCCTCCCGTCATTCGCTACGAGGCTATATTCCGTTCGCATCAAAAAATTCCTTCATCGCCGCGGCAATCTCCACCACGTGCGTCTCCAAAGCAAAATGCCCAGTGTCCAGCATCTTCACCTGCGCGCCGGGTACGTCCTTACGGAATGCTTCGGCCCCTGCGGGTATGAAGAAAGGATCGTTTTTGCCCCAAATTGCCAGCAAGGGAGGCTTTGCCTTACGGAAATATTCCTGAAATGCCGGGTACAGCGCTACGTTTGATGCATAATTCAAAAACAAATCCAGCTGAATGTCTTTGTTTCCTGGCCGCTCCATCAGCGCCATATCCAACGTATAAGATTCCGGCGCAACGCTATCCGGGTTCGCCACGCCATGCGTGTACTGCCAGCGTGTGCCCTCCAGCGTCAGCACATTCTTCGCGATCACTTCGCGGTTTTCAGCATTAGGGAAAGCCCAATATTTCCGGATTGGTCCCCACGCATCGCCCAGCCCTTCTTCGTACGCATTCCCATTTTGTGAAACGATCCCCGTAATCCGTTCAGGATGAGCCATGGCCAGGCGGAAGCCCGTTGGCGCGCCATAGTCGAAAACATAAATCGCATAACGGTCAATTTTGATAGCTTCCGTGAAAGCAGCTACCGTCGCAGCCAGTGCGTCGAACGTGTACTTGTATTTCCGCTTCTCCGGAACTTCCGTAAATCCGAAGCCGGGCAAATCTGGCGCGATCACCCGGTAGCGATCCGCCAGACGAGGAATCAACTCGCGGTACATAAACGACGAACTCGGAAATCCATGCAGCAACAGAACCACCGGCGCCTGGGGACTTCCTGCCTCTCGGTAAAATACCTGAACGCCGTCAGCTTCAATCTTGTGGATAGAGGTGAATGGCACGACTACGTCAGATTTTTGCCTTGCTGCTGAAATATTCTGAGCCATCGATGATTCCTCCTAAGTGTGTTGGCATCGGACTACCGACACCGGACAAAGTAACAGTCTGAGGTTACACCATAATGTCTGTAACTTGTCAATACCGCGACTCGTGGTTACACTGTTCTCGAGCCTCAACCATTTGACTCAATCTCAAAAGAAGCACACTTCACAGCCCCGCCCATTGTTCCTGGCAGGGCATCTTGCGCTGGATTTTCTCAATACTCGCATGCGAGTGGATGGGAAGATTGTGGACGTCCTGCAGCGCGACCAGGACGTATTAGATTGGCTCAAACAGGCGGGACTCGCGGTCCCGAAAGTTTGGCCACACGCAGCGCGGATGTCTCTGCGAGATCCCGCGCGAACCCTGCGCGAAAATATTCGCTCGCTCGTAGAGAAACGCAAGGCCGGACAGCGCGGAGATCCTTCCGTCCTCAACCGTTTCCTGTCCGCTGCGCCTAGCCAACTCCGCCTTGTTTGGGACCGGACGCGCTCGCTGCAGATCGAAAAAATCAGGCGAACGAATTCGGCCCCGGCGATTCTTGCGCCTTTGGCTGAGGCTGCTGCTGACCTTCTCGCGACAGCCGATTTTAAGCTTGTGAAGCGCTGCGAAGACGGCGCGTGCGTGCTCTGGTTCGCTGATCGCACCAAATCCCACCACCGCCGCTGGTGCAGCATGGAAATCTGCGGCAACCGCCAGAAGGTCGCAGCCTACAGACGCCGCCATC
>CAVWFO010000026.1:0-13251 GCA_963754275.1 uncultured Acidobacteriota bacterium | reverse complement strand
ATGAAGAAGGATTTCTCGCCGCCCCACCAATCGTCGTCGGCTCGCGGCGCCTCAGCATCATCGATCTTCCCGGCGGCTCTCAGCCCATCTGGAATGAAACCGGCACGCTCGCGGTCATCTTCAACGGAGAAATTTACAATTTTCGCGAACTGCGCAAGGAACTCGAAGCCAAGGGCCACATCTTCCTCACCCGCTCCGACACTGAAGTAATCGTCCACGCCTACGAGCAATGGGGTGAACAATCCGTCGCCAGATTGCGCGGCATGTTCGCGCTCGCCATCATCGAAATGCCCCAAGGTCGCGGCGGCCCCGCAGCCGCAGTTTTCCTCGCGCGCGATCCGCTGGGCATCAAGCCGCTCTACTACGCGATCGGGGGTGGCGGCCTGCTGTTTGCATCCGAAGTGCGCGCGCTCCTTGCCAGCGGCTGCATTTCTCCGCAGCTTTCTGACGCCGCGGTTCCTTCGTACCTGCTTTTCGGCTCCGTCTGCGAACCGATGACCATGGTCGAAGGCGTGCTCTCTCTTCCGCCCGGGCATTTCGTTAAAATCCACGCCAACGATCCGCGCCGCAGGCCCGAACCAAAGCTCTACTGGAATTTTGCGAAAGAATTTTATCAGGACGAGGACACCGAAACCGGAACCGCATACCAGGAAGACTTTTCCTCCGCCGCCACCACTGTTCGCACGCTGCTCGAAGATTCCGTTCGCAGTCATCTTGTCGCCGATGTCCCTGTCGGCGTATTTCTCAGCAGCGGACTCGATTCCACAGCCATCGCCGCGCTCGCCAGCCACGTGCAAAAAGGCATTCACACCTTTACCGTCGCATTCCCCGACGCCGAATTCAGCGAAGCCGAAATCGCCCGCAATACCGCGCAGCGCCTGGGCACTGAACATAGCGAGATGACCCTCTCCAGCAGCGAAATGGAAGCGCGACTCGATGAAGCCGTCGCATCCTTCGATCAACCCAGCATGGACGGCATCAACACCTATTTTGTCTCCTGGGCCGCCCGCCAGGCCGGATTGAAAGTAGCGCTCTCCGGTTTGGGCAGCGATGAACTCTTCGGCGGTTACACTTCTTTTCGCGCCACCGCGCAAGTCACGCGCCTCACCACCATGGCTCGCTTCTTCCCGAAACTGGCGCGCGAGCTTGCCACTTCCGGCATCAAACGCTCGAAAGTTTATCGCGGCTCTCCCGACGCATTTCGCAAAGCCTTCTCCGCCTGGCTCGATCCCGACTTGCTTCCATCGCCGTATTTTTTCACGCGCGCGCTTTTCACGCCGCAGACGGTCGTCTCGCGCTTAGGCGACGACTCCGCAAAGTGGGACGCGATGCTCTGGTCCCGCTGGCTTACGCAAGCCACGCGCCAATCGCGTCCCATGGACCGCTTCACGCGCATTTCCTGGCTCGAGCTGCGTTCTTACCTCGTCAACACGCTGCTGCGCGACACCGACGCCATGAGCATGCATCATTCCCTCGAAGTGCGCGTGCCCTTCCTCGACGGTCCGCTCGTCGAATATGTCCTGGAACTTCCCGAAGCCCTGAAGCGCAATCCCGCACGGCCGAAAGCCTTGCTCGTCGCTGCCCTGAAAGATTTGTTGCCCGAAGAAATCGTCAAACTGCCCAAGCGGACGTTCACTTTTCCCTGGGAAACCTGGCTGCGCGGCAAATTGGGTGAACGCGTGGCGACCCAACTCGGCGATTGGTCGCCCGCGCTGGAATCACGCCTCGATGGCCGCTTCGCCCAAGCCGTCTGGAGAGATTTCCTCCGCGGCCGCACCACTTGGTCGCGCCCCTGGAGCCTCTACGTCCTGAACGAATGGGCTAAGCGCAATCTCCGCGTCAGATCCAGCCGCCGAGCCCACCCAAAACGCCGCAACAGCTCACGTCGCCTAAACTCGCTCCGGCAGCACAGGCCTGCACGCCGCAGGCAGGCAATCTTGCCTGTGCGCCGTTGTGCTTCGTAGCGCCGGCGTCCCGCCGGCCCGGTCGCTTTTGCAGTGGTAGGGGCGCTGCTTGCTGCGCCCCAGCTTGCCAAAATGTAAGCCCGACGGGATCTCCGAAGCGCGGCAACGATAATGGTTGGAAGGACCGTTGCCAAACGAGAGCGGTTCGCCGGAAATCCAGCCGCACCGCGCACGCAACTTTGATACTCTTCCCTGAGCCGTCGCTCGCTCTCTTTCTCGCATCGTGCAAAGTAAATAATTCACCGAGGCTCCGCGCTTGCCCGACAATTTCAAAGCTCAAAGCGCTACGACGCAAACACCGCAAAATCCCAAGCGCGACGAACTACTTCTTCTCATCAATTCCCTGAATCCCATCATCACCGTGGAAACTACCGAAGAAGAACGCCTCGAAGGCCTGCTCCGCTCCATCTCCGCACAGCTAGTCGTCCCACTCTATAGCTGGAGCGTCACCGCCGGCCTCGCCAAGCTCAGCGGCTCGCCGCTCTACGGCACGGGCCAGCCCGAACAAGCTCTCGCCAATATCGCGCTCATCGAAGACGACGCCATCTTTCTGCTCAAAGATTTCGCGCGCTATTGCGACAACGACCGCATCAGCCGCCGCCTGCGCGATCTCGCCGACCAATTCCGCGCCGCGCGTCGCTCCATCATCATCGCTGCAGCCGCAATCGAATTGCCGCCCGAACTGAAAGGTGATTCAGTTTCCTTTCAATTGGGTTTGCCCGACGCGAATGAACTGGCCCAGTGCGTGAATCAAGTCTTGACCGAGACCAGTAGCGAACATCGTGCACTCATGACGCTGGACGCTCCCGCCATCGCACAGCTCGCCAAAAATCTCGTCGGCTTGACGAAAGACGAAGCCACGCGAACGCTTCGCAGGTGTTTGCTCGCGCGCGGCATAGCCGATGCCGCCCTTCTCGATGCGGTGCTCGACGCCAAGCGCGCCGCGCTCCAGGCCGACGGCGTGCTCGAGCCGGTTCGTCGCGATACCACGTTCCTCGATGTCGCCGGACTAAAGCATTTACGTGAGTGGGTTGATAAACGCCGCAGCGCGCTAACTCCCGAAGGCCAGCGTTTCGGCCTCGTGCCTCCGAAAGGCGTGCTGATTACCGGCGTGCAAGGTTGCGGCAAGAGTATGGCCGCGCGCGCCATTGCCGGAGAGTGGGCCATCGAACTAGTGCGCCTCGATGCCGGCTCGCTCTACGACAAATACGTCGGCGAAAGCGAAAAGCGCCTGCACAAAGCGCTCGAACTCGCGCAGAAACTCGCGCCAGTCGTAATGTGGATTGACGAAATCGAAAAAGCCTTCGCCTCCGCAGGCTCCAACAGTGACGCCGACGCGGGCCTGTCCCAGCGTCTGCTAGCCACGCTGCTGACCTGGATGCAAGATCATCAGAGCAACGTCTTCCTCGCCGCAACCTCCAACAATATTTCCAATCTGCCGCCCGAAATGCTCCGCAAAGGCCGCTTCGATGAAATTTTCTTCGTGGATTTGCCCGACGCAGACGTGCGCGCCGCCCTCTTCGCCATTCATCTGAAAAAATGCGGCCGCGATGCCACTGCGTTCGATCTGCAAAAACTCGCCGCTGCCACCGATGGCTTCTCCGGCGCCGAAATCGAGCAAGCCATCGCCTCTGGCCTCTACACCGCCTTCGGCCAGAAACAACTACTCTCCACCGACATCCTCCTCGCCGAAGTTCGCAACACCCAGCCCCTAAGCGTTACCCGCGCCGAAGACATCCAAGCCATAAGAGCCTGGGCGAAAGACCGCGCCGTCCCCGCCGACTGAAAACCACGAGTGAATCACCCACGCAGAGCGGGAGCGATTCACCCTGAGATTCGACAGCGTCGAATCGAAGCGATGCCCCTGCTGCGTTAGATCCCTTTGAATTCGCCGCCGTCCATTCGCAGCGAAGCCCCGGTCAGCCATTTCGCCTGCGCCGATACCAGGAACGCGAGAAGCTCCGCAATCTCTTCCGGCTGGCCAAAACGAGAAATGCCGGATTCCCCCGGATACTTTTTAATCGCTTCCTCCACGGTGAGGTTGTGGGCTGGCGCCCACTTTTCAAAAAATGATCGCCGTCGGCCCGTCATCACCGCTCCGGGCGAAACGCTATTCACCTGCACCCCATCCTTGATTCCTTGCTCTGCGAAGGCTTTCGCGAGCGCGATAATCGCCGCATTGGTCGCAGCCACCGCCGCAAATCCGGGCTTGGGATCCCATGCGGCCAGGCCCGAGAGCAGCACAACGGAGCCTTTGGAAGCCTTCAACGCGTCCCAGGCTTTTATCGTAAGGCGGCGAGCGCCGTGAAACTTCAGCGCCATTCCGTCGTCCCACTGCGCGTCGGTCATCTCGAACAGATCGATCTGCGGCACGGCTCCCGCGATATTCACGAGCGCATCAATTCGGCCAAAGCGCTGCAGCGTGGCGTTTACGATCTTTTCTGCGGCCGCCGGCTCGCGAAGGTCGAGCGGAATCACCAGGCTTTCAGCTCCGAAGGTCTTCGCCTGTTGCGCTGTCTCTTGCAGATGCGCCTCGTCCCGCGCGATCAATACGAGCGATGGAAAATCCCGTGCCAGCCGCAGCGCGGTGGCCTTGCCGATTCCTTGGCTGGCGCCAGTAACGATGGCCACCGAGTTCGGCATCGTCGCTTCTCCTTAATGCTTTTCACAGCCCGATAATTCTCTCGCCCTCATTGTCTGTTGCAGCTGGCGCCGCTAACTCGCACTTCGTCGCGCCGTGACCTCTGTCGAAAACGTCTCGCGCACTGCCTCCCAGATCACGTCCACCACAATATTCGGCTCCGTGTACATCGCAGTGTGATCCACGGGATACGAACGAATTTTCGCGCCCATCCGTTCCGCCATGAAACGCTGCGTCGTGGATTTGATCATGCGATCTTCTTCCGCCAGCAAGTACCACGTCGGCTTCGTCCTCCAGGTTGGAGGTGGAGTCGCCTCTTGAATGCACTTCACGGCAATCGGTCGTTGCACCGCCGCCATGATCGCCGTCTGATCGGCCGAGGCCTTGTGCGCAACTGCCTTCTGAAACCCGTCTGCGGGCATCCAAATGAATCCATATGAGTCCGGCGCCAGCTTCGGAGCCTCTGGATGCGGCGGTTCGCGATAGAAAACCTGCGCGACGGTTTCACCCTCGCCCGGTGCCAGCGCCGAGACGTACACCAGAGCCTTGATCCGATCATCGGTGGGCCCTGCAATTACAGCTCCGGCGTATGCATGCCCAACCAGCACCACCGGCCCGTCGGTTCTCTCCAGCGTTCTGGTGAGAGCGGCAATGTCATCGCTAAGCGATGTCAGAGGAAGGGGAGCGCAGTTTACGTTGAGGCCCAGACGCTCCAACGGCAGAATCACGTTTTGCCAACACGATCCGTCTGCCCACGCCCCATGCACCAATACAGCAGTTCCCTTCTGACCGCTCACGTCACCCTCCCGTCATTCGCTACGAGGCTATATTCCGTTCGCATCAAAAAATTCCTTCATCGCCGCGGCAATCTCCACCACGTGCGTCTCCAAAGCAAAGTGCCCAGTGTCCAGCATCTTCACCTGCGCGCCGGGTACGTCCTTACGGAATGCTTCAGCCCCTGCGGGTATGAAGAAAGGATCGTTTTTGCCCCAAATTGCCAGCAAGGGAGGCTTTGCCTTACGGAAATATTCCTGAAATGCCGGGTACAGCGCTACGTTTGATGCATAATTCAAAAACAAATCCAGCTGAATGTCTTTGTTTCCTGGCCGCTCCATCAGCGCCATATCCAACGTATAAGATTCCGGCGCAACGCTATCCGGGTTCGCCACGCCATGCGTGTACTGCCAGCGTGTGCCCTCCAGCGTCAGCACATTCTTCGCGATCACTTCGCGGTTTTCAGCATTAGGGAAAGCCCAATATTTCCGGATTGGTCCCCACGCATCGCCCAGCCCTTCTTCGTACGCATTCCCATTTTGTGAAACGATCCCCGTAATCCGTTCAGGATGAGCCATGGCCACGCGGAAGCCCGTTGGCGCGCCATAGTCGAAAACATAAATCGCATAACGGTCAATTTTGATAGCTTCCGTGAAAGCAGCTACCGTCGCAGCCAGTGCGTCGAACGTGTACTTGTATTTCCGCTTCTCCGGAACTTCCGTAAATCCGAAGCCGGGCAAATCTGGCGCGATCACCCGGTAGCGATCCGCCAGACGAGGAATCAACTCGCGGTACATAAACGACGAACTCGGAAATCCATGCAGCAACAGAACCACCGGCGCCTGGGGACTTCCTGCCTCTCGGTAAAATACCTGAACGCCGTCAGCTTCAATCTTGTGGATAGAGGTGAATGGCACGACTACGTCAGATTTTTGCCTTGCTGCTGAAATATTCTGAGCCATTGATGATTCCTCCTAAGTGTGTTGGCATCGGACTACCGACACCGGACAAAGTAACAGTCTGAGGTTACACCATAATTTCTGTAACTTGTCAATACCGCGACTCGTGGTTACACTGTTCTCGAGCCTCAACCATTTGACTCAATCTCAAAAGAAGCACACTTCACAGCCCCGCCCATTGTTCCTGGCAGGGCATCTTGCGCTGGATTTTCTCAATACTCGCATGCGAGTGGATGGGAAGATTGTGGACGTCCTGCAGCGCGACCAGGACGTATTAGATTGGCTCAAACAGGCGGGACTCGCGGTCCCGAAAGTTTGGCCACACGCAGCGCGGATGTCTCTGCGAGATCCCGCGCGAACCCTGCGCGAAAATATTCGCTCGCTCGTAGAGAAGCGCAAGGCCGGACAGCGCGGAGATCCTTCCGTCCTCAACCGTTTCCTGTCCGCTGCGCCTAGCCAACTCCGCCTTGTTTGGGACCGGACGCGCTCGCTGCAGATCGAAAAAATCAGACGAACGAATTCGGCCCCGGCGATTCTTGCGCCTTTGGCTGAGGCTGCTGCTGACCTTCTCGCGACAGCCGATTTTAAGCTTGTGAAGCGCTGCGAAGACGGCGCGTGCGTGCTCTGGTTCGCTGATCGCACCAAATCCCACCACCGCCGCTGGTGCAGCATGGAAATCTGCGGCAACCGCCAGAAGGTCGCAGCCTACAGACGCCGCCATCGCGCTCGGTCGAAGTCCCGCTAACTCATCCACAAATCTCAAGATACGTTACGGGCGGCTGCAGCGCGGGACGACTGCCCTAGTTATTCTTGGCAGATTCGGCTCTCCGCACAACAATTTGCGCGTCGTCATCAGTTTTCATCGCGTTGAAAAAGTTCTGCAGCGCCGTATAACTCGCAACTGGAAATAGGGAGCCATCAAGAATAAACATCCGTTTTACTTCCACCGCATCGCCCTGCTGCGTCGCGGAGATTTCATAGGACAACATGCCAGGCTCGGCCTGCTTGACCTCGCTGGCCGGCGGAACGGTTTCGATTTTGTACTCCGCCGGAACGTGGAGTTTTACGTCGTCAATTTCCTCGAATGGGTAGTCGAAATAAATGGGGTAAAGGCGTTTGTCCGCTCGAAAAGCGACGGCCTGCGAAGTTTGAAACAGCGACGCCGGAACATGCATGTCGCGCCCGTTGGGCGTTCCGAAACCGGGAACTTTCGCGGTGCCATCGACTAACAGCGGGAAGTCTATGTCGTCCCAATTGGCGATCGCGGTGACCTCAAACGTGGAGCCGGCAGGCAACCAACGCTGGATTTCGAGGCCGAGGGATTGGCGGCGGCCTGCTTGATCTTTCGTGCGGTATCGCGCGCGTCGGGAGGCGGCGGATTGACCCGTATATTCCACACGGAGCGTCCCGGTCGCTTGTCCGCCGGAATCAATTTCTAGCTCAACGGTGCGGGCAATCGTGGCTTGACTCGGAGGCGACGCAGGGATGGTTACAAGCTCACCGCCCGTTTTGCTGCAGCGGACTCCACGGGTATCGGTTTCAAACCAGGGGAGGCTTCCGAACGGGAAAGCGCTCGAAGCTGGATCGAGATAATAATCCTGCGTGCCGGCATGAACCCAAACAATGTCCGCGGTAAGCTGCGAAGGGTCTATCTTTTCGGGAAGAAAGAAGACCTTGCCACGATTCGCAACGAAAACTTCGCTGGCTGAAAATCCGGCGGCCCGGGCCAAGGCCAGGAACGTGTAATTTATCTCCCGGCCGGTTGCATAACCATGTTTCAACACGTCTTCCACATTGTTATTGGGTTTGAGTTCCTCCGATTTTATTTCCTTCTGAGATTTTGATCCTTGCACCGAGAGTTTGCGTATTCTTTGCACACGCGTGTAGATTTTCCGGAGCTTCACTTCCGGGGCATCAGCAGCGCCAACGGTATGCGCCAAATCTTTGTCGAGCGTTCCTTTTTTATTCACAAAACGGTCGATGTCATCTGACCAGACTTTCCCCATTCGGTTCCAGAAGTGTTCCGGCGTCTCGCTCTCTGGAATGTTCGGCGCGGCATAGTAGAAGTCCACGCGCATCTCGAGGCTGCGGGCGAGAGGCATATATGGTTCCTTTTCCAAGGCCGGGATATCGTGTATGTCGATCGCATAGCTGCCGTCGAGTTGCTTCATCGGAATGGCCCCGGCCGGCAAGCCGTACTCGCGATAAGTCAGTGGATTGGCATATACGTTGGCGAATCCGTCAATGTGATCGTACGGTTTGATGCTGAAGCGAGCGTCGCGCGTATACAGTTGGCCGGTGATCGTCCAACTCTTGCTAATGTAATAATTGCGCTCGTGGTTGCTCCGCAAGTCATTGCGCACGCGCGCGTCGTTGACGTACACCGAGGATTCGCGCTGTTCGCGGTACCTGTATTCGATTATGCTTCCCGGGCGAACGTCCGGCAGCGTGAAGGTTTTCACGCCATTTTGAAGGCCGTTAGCTTTGCGGGTGTCTCTCTCTACGGCTTTGCCATCGAAATTTACGATGCTGCCATCCGAATGGATCGTCCGCGCGCGGATATCCACAATGTCCGTGTATGGTCTGGCGAAGGGTAGTTCAACGTTGCCTTCCTTCGTGCCGTCCTGTGTGAAGATTTTGATGCGGACATATTCGTGAATCGAGAAGTCTTGAGAGACCACGTCGCCCTCACGGTAAAGGATCATGGCGCTCGCGCCGGGATCGGCGGGATTGTCCTTCAGCGCAAGGTCAGCGGGTGGGATGGGGAGCCACACCTCGTCGCCAAAGGAGTGCTGCTGGGCAATGGCAGCAGCGCCAAGAAGCAGAAACACACAGGCGCCGACACAAAAGAATCGCTGGGCTCGATTCATTGCTAGTACGCTCCAAGTCGAAAAAAAAACGGCGGCCGATCCATCACATCGGATTCCAATTCGCAAGCAGCCAGGTGAACGCCGTTCTACCCCAAGCCAGGTATCGTCTCGACCGGTCCCTCATCTCGGCAATCTTACCGGCCGACGAAGGGTGGTTGCGGAAAGCTGACGCAATGGTCTCATCTGCTGCCGCATCCATTCACTCCCCGAGGCGTGGTGATTAGGTTTTCACCCCGCCTGTTCGTCCGCGAGCTGGCCGGCAGTGCGGGTACATCTTTGGGACGTAGCATATCTATAATGGTTTCATCGATCCATAACCACCGGCCGCAATGCGGCGCACACTGCTGTGCGCTTCATCCACCGGCTCCATCGAAGTAAACGTCACCTCCCAGTCTGCCGCATACTTTTCCAATTTATTCCTGAGACAGCGCGGCAAATTTCCGCCACAATATTCATGATGGTCATTCTGGGCATCAACGCGTATCACGCCAATGCCTCTGCCGCGATCATCGCGGACGGCCGCCTGCTCGCGGCCGTCGAAGAGGAGCGCCTGAACCGCGTGAAATACGCAGCGGGTCTTCCCGTGCGCGCGATTCAATATTGCCTGGACCAAGCCGGCGTAAAACTTTCCGAAGTGGACCACATCGCCATCCCGCGCAATCCCTGGGCGCGCCTCGGTACCAAGCTGCGTTTCGCGATGCGCATGCCCAAATTCGCGCTCGATCGCGCGCGTGTGATGAAGCGCTTCGCCGGAATTCACGAAGATCTCGCCGCCGCCTTTGAAACTCCGGCCGAAAAGATCCGTGCGCAGTTTCATCGCATCGAACATCACACCGCGCATCTCGCCAGCGCCTATTTCGTCTCACCCTTCGAACACTCCGCCGTCCTTTCCGCCGACGGCCTTGGCGATTTTGCCAGCTCCATGTGGGCGCTTGGCGAAGGTCCGCGCATGAAGCCCCTCGGCGAAATCACCTTCCCTCATTCGCTCGGCATGTACTACACCGCGCTGACGCAATACATCGGCTTCTGGAAATTTGGCGACGAATACAAAGTGATGGGCCTCGCCGCGTACGGCCAGCCGGAATTTCTCGATGAATTTCGCCGTATCGTGTACGTGGACGCGCCGCTTTCCTTCCGTTTGGGCCTGGAATATTTCACGCACCAATCTCAAGGCGCGGACATGACCTGGCGCGACGCTGATCGCACTCCCGTTCTCGGCCGCCTTTTTTCTTCGTATCTCGAAAAGCGCCTCGGCCCCACGCGCCAACCCGACCAGCCGCTCGAGCAGCGCCACCACAATCTCGCGGCGAGCATGCAAGCCGCGCTCGAAGAAGTCCTCGCCGCTCACTGGACCGCTCTCGCCGAAAAAACCGGCGAAAAATCGCTGTGCCTCGCCGGCGGCGTCGCCTTCAATTGCGTCGCCAATGGAAAAATATTCGATCACTCGCCGTTCGAGCGCGTTTATGTCCAGCCGGCCGCCGGTGATGCCGGACTTTCCGTCGGCGCTGCGTTCGCTGTGAATCACCAGATCCTCGGTCGCCCGCGCGAATTTGTAATGGACCAAGCTGGATGGGGCCCGCAATTTTCGCCCCAGGAAATCCGCGCCGCCGTGGAAACCGCGGCCGCAAACGGCGACGATCTGCAAATCGCCGAGCACCTCGATGATTCCGCTTTGCTTCGCGCCACTGCGCGACACATCGCCGAAGGCAAAGTGCTCGGCTGGTTTCAAGGCCGCGTCGAATGGGGCCCGCGCGCGCTAGGCCAGCGCAGCATTCTCGCCGACCCGCGCCGCCCTGAAATGAAGGACGTTCTGAATCGCCGCATCAAACACCGAGAAACCTTCCGTCCCTTCGCGCCTTCCATTCTCGAAGAAGCCACCGGCGAATATTTCGAAAAAACTCATCCGTCACCATTTATGACTTTTGCCTACAACGTGCGTCCGGAAAAACGCGCCGTAATTCCCGCTCCAACCCACGTGGACGGCACCGCGCGCCTGCAAACCGTCAGCCGCACCGCGAACCCGCTCTACTGGAAACTGATTCGCGCCTTCGGAGATCTCACCGGCGTGCCAGTGATCTTGAACACTTCGTTCAACGACAACGAGCCAATCGTCTGCCGACCCGAGGAAGCTCTCGATTGTTTTCAGCGCACGCAGATGGACGTACTGGTGATGGGCAACTTCGTACTGGAGAAAAAATCCGTCGCCGCAGGCAACGGAGAATCCGCTGCACGCGGCGCCACCCGCGCAAAATAACTCGCCCGCATGCACATTCTGCTCCTGAACGAATACTATCCGCCCGACACTTCGGCCACCGCGAGAATGGCCGCGCAAGTCGCCGAAGCATTGGCGCAGCGGCACCGAGTCACCGTCGTCGCCGGCCGCCCCTCCTATGATCCCGATGCGCGCTACCCCTACGCCCTGCTTCGCCGCGACCTGCGGAACAGGGTCACGGTCGAGTGCGTCGGCTCGACTGCGTTTCCGCGCCACCAGATGCTGCGGCGCGTATCGAACTACCTTTCGTACCTCGCGCTGGCTGTGCCGCGCGCGCTGGCACTGCGTCCGGATATCATTCTGGCGATGACGGATCCTCCGATGGCGGGCATCGCGGGAGCGTTCATCGCGCGGCTGGCGGGACGGCCGTTTGCGTACAACATCCGGGACCTGTACCCGGACATGGCTGTGGGTGGGGACATCGTGCGCGCGGGCAAGTGGGCGGCGCGGTGGGAAAACCTGCATCGGTGGGCGCTGAAGCAGGCAGCGCGCGTGATTGTGCTGGGAGACGACATGCGGGAGCGGATCCTGGCGAAGGGGGTTGCGGCTGAACGCGTCGTCGTGGTTCGCGACGGGACAACGCCAAGTACTGCGCCAACAACTGCGCCCGCGACCACGCATCCATCAACGGCTGCAACTCCGCTTGCGAATGCGTCTGCAACTCCGGCCGCATCGGCGGACGCGCAAATGCCTGAGCGCGACGATCCTATTGTGCAGGAGATTCGGCACGGGTTTCCGTTTGTCGTTTTGCATGCGGGGAATCTGGGATTTTATGGGGCTTGGGACACTTTGCTTGGGGCGGCGAAAATTTTGAGCAACGAAAATATCGGTTTCGTGTTCATAGGGGATGGAGCGAACCGGGCGGCGCTGGAATCGGCGTCACGCGATTTGCAAAATGTAAAATTCGCGCCGTTTCGGCCCGTGGCGCAGCTCCCGCATGTGATGATGGCAGGCGACGTGCACGTCGTAACTGTGAAACGCGGCCTCGAGGGCGTTGTGGTGCCCAGCAAGTTGTACTCGATTCTGGCAGCGGGGCGTCCAATCATCGTGGTTGCTCCGGCGGAGTGTGATGCGGCGCGCATCGTTGTTGAATCCGGCTGCGGCGTAGCGGCTGATCCCGACGATCCGGCCGCGGTCGCTGCGGCGATCCGCGAACTTCGCGCCCAGCCTGTGCGGCTGGAGGAAATGGGACGCCGAGCGAGAGAAACGGCCGCTAAATATGCTAGAGTTAATGAGCTTGAGCGTTTTGTCGCCATCATAGAATCGGTTGCCCCAGCCCAGCCCCGAGAGTGAGTCGTAGCCGCAATGTCTCAGCACTCTGAACTGATCGCGTTCGCTGTGGCGCTGCTTGCGTCGCTGGGCCTCACTGTGCCGATTCGGCATCTGGCGCTGCGTTACGGGATGGTGGATAAACCGGGGCCGCGCAAAGTTCATCTGAACCCGATTCCGTTGCTCGGCGGCATCGCGATTTATTTGGGCTTCGTGCTCGCTGTGCTGCTTACGCGGCACGACGCGCCCATGCAGCAAATTATCGGCATCCTCGCCGGGGCGACGCTGCTTGCGCTCGTAGGATTCCTTGATGATGGCGGGCTGCTGCATCACCAGGTAAAACTTTTCGTGGGAATGCCGCTGGCCGCCGTTTTTCTGATCGCTTCGGGCATTCGCGCGCAACTTTTTTCGCAATTCATTCCAGGATTTGGCGGATTGATTCTCGATTGGTGCCTCACCGTTTTGTGGGTGGTGGGCATCACCGCCGCGTTCAGCATTCTTG
>CAVWFO010000025.1:0-76532 GCA_963754275.1 uncultured Acidobacteriota bacterium | reverse complement strand
AAGTATCCGGCCGCAAAACGCCAAACTAGTGCGCAGCGACCCCGATACCCAAGCGACTCCGTGCATATCTCAAGGCGCCGACTTTCGAATCCCGTCCAGGACCGGCTGCAAAATCAGCGTGGCTATGAGCGCAATCGACATTCTTTACGGTGAGCTGAGCACTAGTCGCGATTCGGGTTGCTGGATTGCACGTCGATGCCGACAATCTGGGAAGCCCGGACAAATACCCCGCTTCTCGTGCACAGATCGTGGACTGTTTAACCGTCTTGAGGGAAGGTGAGAATTAATGCCGCGAAAAGGCGCTGCCTAGTTCCAATTATGGACCGCCGTGACGTCGGGTCGCAGACATCGAAGGCCAGTCTGGACGTCAAGCTAGACACCCTGCGCGGCAGGCAGGTTTTTCACTAACCGATCCATGATTTTGATAACTCGGTTCCTAAGCTTGCTCATATTTTCCGGGTCGTGTGCCCCGCCGCAATTGCACAGCTCGTCGTAGCAATCGGCTAATTCGGCGGGCGTTAGGCCTCTCAAACCCAATTCCAGACCTGCTTGCATAATTTGGTAGTGATGGCTATCGAGTTTGAATCGCATCTTGTTTAAGTCTAGCTTTCCGTATCGCCAATCCTGAAAGGCCTTTTGAACACTCAACCACTGCCTGCTTGATTTCTCATCCCCATCTGCGTCGCCTTGAATAAGCTCACCAATAGACTTCCCGAATTTGTTGAAAGCGATCCATCCCAACGCCATCTGACCCTGCCATACCGTGCCGCCTTGCGGGGCATCCACCATCCCGAATATCGATAGATATGCATCGGCTTGCGGTCGTTCCGATGGCGGAATTGCGTCGTGCATTCGATCCGCCTCTGCTGCCAATTCTGGAGGTAGTTCCTGAGTCAGCCGTTGCGCTTCCTTTTGATCTGCTTCATTCGGACTCGCACGAAGCTTCGCTACTTGGTTGTTGTATTCCAGCATCCGGATAAAAAAGGGATGCACCTTCTCGCGCCAATTCGTCTTGGTCGATGGGGGGATATTGATTCTCGGCTTGCGTCGCTTCTTTGGCTGGCTCATGGCGGAAATGAAACGTTGATTTGAGTTCCTGGACCTAAGTCTACCACTCCTATTGGATGGACATGTCGGCGCGGCCTCCAGACCAGCCTCGCCTTGATACGGGCACATGTCCTTCGAAGCTTCAAAAAGACGAATCGGCGAATTGGAAAGCCTTCCGGGAAATCAATGCATTCCTCCGGATCAGCCCGTATCGTCCGAGGGCGAACTGACACACAGGCTCGCGCCCGAAAATACCCTCGATTCAGATGCTCTTGGCAGACTACAAACCCTGTTTGAGCTTCTGGATACCTGGGACCAAAAGGAGAAAGTTGATGAGAAGTAACTCGCAGCCCGCTAACGTTAACATCACGTTAGGCGGCTCAGATAAACGGCAAAATATAATGCTTGGGAAGTTTTTCCCTTGTCCAGTTTGCGGTACCAGCCTGGAAATTCGAATTGCACGTACGCAAAAACCGTATTGCGTTTGCATTGATTGCGGAATTCAAATCTTCTTTCGCGGTAAAACCGGCATTTCACGGTTAAATAAGATCCTCGATAATGAAATCCTTATTGCAGGAAATGATTCAAATGCCAGTATTGCGACCATTCTATTTAATCGCATTCAACATCTGAAGCGTCAGAAAGCTGATCTTGAAGTAAAACAAGGACTTATAATTCGTGATCCAGATTTAAAGAATGCAATCTGTGCCGTTGACAATGAAATAGAACGAGTGCAAGGTGAGCTAGAAAAATTGAGCCGTAAGACTGGCCGGGGGAAAGTCCGATGAAATCCGCCGTTATTTATGCCCGGGTATCCAGCAAGGACCAGGAACGCGAAGGATATTCCATCCCGGCGCAACTCAAGTTGCTGCGTGAATATGCCCAAAAGAATGACCTGAAGATTGAGCGAGAATTTGTGGACGTTGAAACCGCGAAGATGGCGGGCCGCAAAAACTTCGGCGAAATGATTCGATACCTAACGGAAAACTCCGGCTGCCGCGTCGTCATCGCCGAAAAGACGGACCGACTCTATCGCAATCTTCGGGATTGTTTGACGTTGGAGGATATGGACGCGGAAATTCACCTCCCTAAAGAAGGGCAAATCATTAGTAAGGAGTCCAAGTCCCAATCGAAACTGATCCACGGAATTCACGTAGTCCTCGCACGGAATTACATTGAAAACCTGAAAGAAGAAGTGAAGAAGGGAATGCGCGAAAAAGCCGAGCAAGGCATTTATCCCAGCCGCCCGCCGCTTGGGTACCGCAACAATAAACTTGAACGCACCATCGAGGTTGACCGTGCAAAAGCGCCCGTTGCTAGACGCATGTTCGAGCTGTATGCGAGTGGGCAGTGTTCCCTTGACCGGGTATGGAAGACGCTAAAATCAGAATTCGCGGTTGCGCTCTCAAAAAGCCATGTCGAGAAGCTGCTAAAGAACCCTTTTTACGTCGGAAAGTTTTATTGGGACGGAATTCTATATCCTGGGACCCATGAGCCTCTGGTCAGCCGTAACGTGTTCGATCAAGTACAGGCAGTGTTTCAGGGCCACAACCAGCCTAAGTATAAGAAGCGCGAATATGCATTCGGTGGAATGCTGAACTGCGCTTACGACGGTTGCACCGTGACCGCCGAAATTAAAAAGGGGCGCTACGTCTATTACCATTGCTCGGGCTACCGAGGGAAATGCGCACTTCCGTATTTCCGCGAGGAAGAACTAGGAAACAGGCTGGGCCAAATCCTCAAGGATATTCATATCCCGGACAACGTTCTCGAACAGCTGCGGCAGTCCTTGCTCCACGATAAGGACCGCGCGGAGGCGCATGGCCAATCTGAGAGCGAGCGGCTCCGGACCCGGTTGGCGCAGGTACGTCGCCGCAGCGAGCAAGCCTACCTCGACAAGCTGGACGGAAAGATTACCGAAACATTTTGGGAAGCGAAATCGTCGGAATGGAACCAGGAGGAACAACAGATTCTCATGGCACTCGACGGGTCGGAGCGTCAAAGCCCGGAGAGGCTCTTGGGCGGTGTCAGGATTTTAGAACTCGCGAATAAGGCTTATTTTCTATATCTTAAGCAGCCACCGGCCGAAAAAGCGAAATTGCTCCGAATTGTACTTTCGAACTGCAAAATTGACGCCGCAAGTGTTGATCCTACATACAGAAAGCCCTTCGACCTGATCGTCCAGAGGGTGAAAAAAGAAGAATGGCTCCCCGGGCTAGATTCGAACTAGCAACCCTTCGGTTAACAGCCGAATGCTCTACCATTGAGCTACCGGGGAACTGTTTTGTTACCGGCCGAGACTGAACATCTTACGACAGCGTTGCTTGTTGCGCAAATGACGGCTGCAGCTTTGAAGATCGTTCGGCGACACTCGCGCCGCGCAATCGGCGACTGTCGCGTGCGGCCAGTGCTCTCACGTTCGCGACCACAAAGCTCGCTGCACGGCGATAGTTGGGAGCCGGGCGGTGAGTGAGTGCGCGTCCGTTGCGCTTGCAACCGCTTGATTTCTTAAAATCCGCTCCTCAAATCACATTGTGTAAGAGACAATTATCGCTGGCTCGTGCGGAAATATTTCACGGAGCGCGCGCACTTTTCCGCGGACAATGCGCCCCGCTCCCGTTGTGTGCCGGTTGTGTGATTGGTTTCACGCGCGGCTGAATGTGCGTGGATTGTAGTCGCGGAACGTGTACGATTTGTTTCTTCAACGCGCCGAAGCAATAGAGCTTCGCTCCGATTCTGCCTGAAGTGATTCACGGCGGGACAATGGCATCGCTATACGAGCGTAACGCCCCGGCGAATATTACGAGGTGCAAGAATTGATGGCTGAAAGTTCAGACCCCGCTCAGCAATTTCCGAATCTGCCGGCGCGAATTCGCGGACTCGCGCGCCTTTCTTACAATGTCTGGTGGAGCTGGCACCGAGAGGCCCGCGAATTATTCCCCGCCCTGGATCAACAGGCCTGGCGCGAGAGCGACCACAATCCATTGCGGATGCTCGCTCTCGTGCCGCAGCAGACGCTGGACAATGCCGCGAAGGATTCTGAGTTTCTGGAACGCTTCGATGCGGTGATGGCGGAGTTTGACGCCAACATCGCGTCGCAAACCGGATGGTTCACGTCGGAATACGGATCGCCGCAAGCTCCTCTAGCGTATTTTTCCGCCGAGTATGCTTTCCATCATTCTCTGCCGCTCTATGCCGGCGGACTGGGCGTGCTGGCGGGAGACTACATCAAGGAATGCAGCGACCTGGCTATCCCCGTGGTCGCGGTCGGCTTGATCTATTCTCGCGGCTATCTCTCCCAGAAAATCCGCGATGACGGCTGGCAGGAAGATGACGAAAAAACCCTGGACCGCACCTACGATCCCGTCAAGCTGGTGCTCAACGGAAACAATGAACCTCTCAGAGTTCAGGTTCCGTTCTTCGACCCTCCCGTTCACGTGCTGGTGTGGCGCGCGGATATCGGGCGCGTGCCCGTGTATCTGCTCGACACGGAAGTGGAAACCAATCAGCCCTGGGATCGCGCCATCGCTCACAGGCTTTACACCAACGATCCCGAACAGCGCTTACGCCAGGAAATTGTGCTGGGAATCGGCGGAATGTGCGTCCTTAAAGCTCTGGGAATTCATCCCGCCGCCGTGCACATCAATGAAGGGCATCCGGCATTCGCGTTTTTGGAACGCGCGCGCGGGCTGGTGGAAGCCGGCGCAACCTTCGAATCCGCTGTCGCGAAAATCCGCGAGACTTCGGTGTTCACAACGCATACGCCGCTATCGGCCGGCACCGACGTCTTCCCGTTTCCTTTGTTCGAAAAATATTTCAGCAGCCATTACGATAAGTTCGGCACGGACCGCAATGGTTTGCTGCAGCTGGGAACGAATCCCGCTAACCCCGACGCTGGGTTCAACATGACAGTCTTCGCGCTGCGCATGTCCACCTTTTGCAATGCGGTCAGCAAGAAGCACGGTGAAGTCGCCAGGGAAATGTGGAAAGACATCTGGCCGGAGAAGAAAGTGGAGGACGTCCCGATTACGGCGATCACCAACGGCGTCCATCTGCTCACTTGGATGGACCCGGAATGGCTGCAGCCACTTTTCACCAAGTACGTCAGCCCCGGCTGGATCCGCGACCAGGATCAGTCGAAGATGTGGGAAGCGGCCGACAATATTCCGGACGACGAGCTATGGAGGTCGCATAACCGCCTGAAGGTTTTATTGATTGACGAAATTAACGAGCGCGCCCGCGAAGAATGGCAAAAAAAACGTGTGCGCGCCGAAAGCGTGATTGCGTTTGGCGCGCTGCTTGATCCTGAAATCCTTACGATCGGTTTTGCTCGCCGGTTCACTAGTTATAAGCGCCCGGACCTCATTCTGCACGATCTGGATCGCCTGAAACTGATCCTGACCAATCCCTTGCAGCCGGTGCAGATTATCTTCGCGGGCAAGGCCCATCCTTCCGATATCGCGGGAGCACAGCTGATCCAAAGAGTTTTCCAGCTGGCTCGCGATCCGAACTTCGCGGCGCGCATCGCCTTTGTCGAAAATTACGACCAACATCTGGCGGCGCGCATGGTTCGCGGCGTGGATATGTGGCTGAATAATCCGCTCCCTCCTCTGGAAGCCAGCGGCACCAGCGGCATGAAAGCTGGCGCGAACGGCGTGCCGAGTATTTCCATTCTCGACGGCTGGTGGCTGGAAGGCTACAACGGCAAGAACGGCTGGGCCTTCGGCGGTGACGCAACCGACGGAGATCGCACCACCGCGGATGCCGACGCGCTCTATCGCCTGCTGGAGGAAAACATCATTCCCCTTTACTACCGGCGGCCGGACGACGAGACTCCGCACGAATACGTAAGCGTGATGAAAGCAGCCATCAAGAGCGTCGCGCCGCAATTCAGTTCGCGGCGTATGTTGAAGGAATATGTGCGGCAGTTCTATGTGAAGGCGCTGGGCGTGAACAAATCTTAGGACGAACAGGCGCGGCTAGCGGATGAGCAGCGGTTCGTCGCTGCACGGCCGTTACGCGGGCGAATTCTCTCCGCAGTCGATGGTTCCAGTGAATATCGTTTTTATTCGAGTGACCGCCCGGCAACTGTTCCCAGCCAAACAGCTGCGAAACCCAGCGTCACGCTGAGAATCACGTTCAGCGACGCAACCAGTATCTTCCCGTCCTGTATGCTGCGCAAAGTTTCGTACTCGAATGCGGAAAAAGTGGTGTACCCGCCGATAAATCCGATCGGAATCAAATAACGCCAATTCGGATCCCAGTTCGCCCTGCTTGCCATCAACGCTACGATGAACCCAATCAAAAAAGACCCGGTGATATTCACGGCAAACGTCCCAAAAGGAAAGCGCGTGCCGATTCGTTCGCCCAAATAGCTGCTCACCCAGAAGCGCAGCACTGACCCGATGCCACCGCCAATCCCGACCATCACATATTTCATCATGATGTAGCGTTGTCCTCCCTTATGCGCGCGCAAGATCGCAAAGCCGAATCGTGGCCGTACAGACCTTCGCTTTCGCTATTTTCAGGGAACTTTGCCGGCGATATGACTCCGCGACAAAGTCCTTGTCAGGAGTCATCATCTGCCCCGGCACAAAAGGGACAGCGGTTAAGGGCGAACTCCTTCGCCACTTTATTGATGATACTTGCGCGCACACAAATGTCAAACGGGCGTGCTAGGGAGCGGTTGTTAAAGTAACGAGGGTTATTGCAGCTTCTGAGTGGCGGCGTCGTGGCAGATCAAGTTTTCGAAAATGGCGAGGACGTGTTGTCGGTATTGCACGATCCGTTCCAGCATCGGACGAAGCTGCGGGGCGCGCACGGTTTCCTTGTCCCATTTCGCCAGAACCATCGCGGGAACCTGTATATCCTTCCGCAGTTCCTCAGCTGAATGGCCGCGCAGAAAGAGGCCGTAGAAAAAGGCCGCCTCGCGCTGCGGGTATTCGAATTCCTGCAGCGGGTCTTCGATCGGGTTTGCCAGCGTCGCCATAATGGAAAACCGCAGTTTACAGATTTCAATGCCGCCGTCAAGAGTCCACGGCGCGAAACAGCAAATAAACTTCTCAACGCGTTCCACCACTGGACGATGGTTGTGGAACGAAAGTTGCTACCGACTCAATGCCGGGCTTCAAAGCGCTTGGCAAACTGCGCTGGGCGGACCCGCCATTGGATGCGGCGCGACGGTTAATGATGCCGCCAGACTGCAAGCGTAACAGAATCAATGCGCCCTTTGATGCAACGGACAGGTACCTGAGTCCTGCGCGCCACCTGCGCAACTTTCCGCGATTTTTTGGGTTCCACCAATATGGCCGATAGCTTGGCGTGCCGTTTGGGACACACCCAGGCTGCCGCGTCATATTTGCCATAAGAACGCCCCCACGGGAAGGCTCGGGCACCCGGGCCTTCTTTTTTTCGGTATCCGCTTGGCGACATAGCTCATTCGCATCACAGTTCGTCTCGCGCGAAATTTTCCGCACCCAGAAACGTATCATTAATAGGAGCTGCAGAATGGGTAGCCAAATCATTCGTAAGATAATTGGAGCAATCATGGACAAGAAATTCGCGTTTGTGTTGCTGGCCGCCGCCGCGTCTTTCGTAGTGGCGTCTTTGCCCGCGCAGCAGTCGCAGAACCCTCCATCCGCTCCGGCGCAAGCGCACGACTCGATGCCCGGAATGGATATGGGGCAGCACGATTCGGACAAGAATCCCGACGCGACGAAGGCCGCGAACGACGCCATGTCTGATCACGACATGGACATGAGCGCGCACATGTACATGACCGCGTTGCGCCCCGCGAACCCTGCCGATGAAAAACGAGCCGAAGAAATACTCTCGCAGCTGCGGCCCACCATGGAGAAGTATAAGGACTATCGCGTGGCGCTTGCCGATGGCTTCAAGATTTTCGGGCCCAACGTCCCGCAACCGCAGTATCACTTCACGAATTACGCCTACGCGCTGGAAGCTAGCTTTAAGTTCGACCCGGCGCATCCGACTTCCTTGCTTTATAGGAAAACCAACGACGGCTACGAGCTGGTAGGCGCGATGTACACCGATCGCAAATTGGCCACGGAAGACGATTTGAACGCGCGTGTGCCGCTGAGCGTGGCACGCTGGCACAAACACACGAATCTTTGCCTTCCCCCGAGGGGCACGTCCTTGCAGAACGCGAATTTTAAAGAATTCGGACTGCGCGGTTCGATCGTAACCGAGGAAGCGTGCGAGCAGGCCGGAGGGCGCTGGTTCCCGCAGATTTTCGGCTGGATGGTTCACGTGTATCCCTACGAAACCGACCCCGCGAAGATCTGGGCGCACTAATTTCTGCAATGCGCAGTTGCCGACGGCACTCACGCAAGCGAGCTTCCGCGAAAATCTCGCCCTATGATCTTCTAGCGTCCACTCAGGAATCGGACAGGGGTATAGTCGCTGAATATGCCTGTCACCTTCGCTGCGGTTCGCAAGTTCGCGCTGTCTCTGGACAATGTCGAAGAGGGCCCGTCCTACGGCACGCCCGGATTCCGGGTTGGCGGCGTGTTGTTCTTGCGATTCCATCAAGACGGCGAATCGCTGGTGGTGCGCACGGATTTCGAGCAGCGTGAGGAGTTGCTGGCCGCCGATCGTGCGGCGTACTACATCACCGATCACTACGTGAACTATGAATGGATTCTGGTTCGGATGGCTTGCGTTCACGCCGACGCTTTGCGCGATCTGCTCCGCTGGGCGCACAAGTCGGCTTCCGCGGAAAAGCGGCACGCACCACGCCGGAAGAAGCGTGCTGCCCGCTGAAATCTTACGGCCTACTGATTCTCGCCAGCATCGCGCAAACGTCCGGCCGCTTCTTCGGGCGTGATATCTCGCTGCGGAGTCCCAAGCAGTTCGTATCCCACCATAAATTTTCGCACTACCGCCGAACGTAACAGCGGCGGGTAAAAATGCGCGTGAAAATGCCACTCAGAGTGAGTTTGTCCGTCAGTCGGACGCTGATGAAATCCCATGGAGTAGGGAAAAGAAGTTGTGAACAGGTTGTCGTAGCGCGCCGTAACGCGGTGCAAGATGTCCGCCAGCGCCTCGCGGCCCGGCTCAGAAAACTGCTCCAATGAACCGGCGTGCCGCTTGCTGATCACGATCGTTTCAAACGGCCACACCGCCCAGAACGGTACGACTGCTGCAAACTCATCATTCTCGCAGACGATCCGGTCTTTCTTTTGATTTTCGATTTTCAAGTACGCGCAAAGCAAACAAGTGGAGTGTGCCCGCTGGTACGCCGCAAATGACTCTTGTTCCTTGGCCGGTTCGTTCGGCAGCGTTGCATTCGCCCAGATTTGTCCGTGCGGGTGCGGATTGCTCGCGCCCATCATCGCGCCGCGATTTTCAAAAATGACGACGGAATTGATCCCGTTTTCCCTGCCCAGCAATTGATACTGCTCGGTCCACACATCCACCACCGCGCGAAGTTCGGCGTTGGACAACTTCGCCAAAGTCAGGTCGTGCCGCGGCGAAAAACAAACTACGCGGCAGTTACCCTGTTCCGCTTGCGCGACCAGCAACCCTGAAACATTTTCTTCGTGCGCCGTGCCCCCAGGCTGCAGCGCCGCGTAATCATTTTCAAAAACGAAAGTCCCGGTGTAATTCGGATTGTGTTTTCCGCTCGCTCGCTTGTTCCCAGGGCACATGTAGCACTGCGGATCGTAAGTCGGCACGTTCTCCGGCGCCGCAGCTTCGGTTTGTCCCTTCCATGGCCGCGCGGCCCGACCCGGCGAAACCAGGACCCAGTCTCCCGTCAACGGATTCAAGCGGCGGTGCGATTGCTTTTCGAAATCAAACGACGCCACCACGGGCTCCTTGCAAGTCTAAGTCACCAGTTCAGCCGTTGCGCCGGCCTACTCCAAAACTTCGTGCACGCCGTCCGAGGCCCGCACTATATAGATGTCCGGCTTGCGGCCTGTCGCCCGCTCATAGCCGCGCGCGACGGCGCTCTGGAATTCTTCTACCGCCTTGCCGCGCACCAGGCTGATGGTACAACCACCAAATCCGCCGCCGGTCATGCGCGAACCGTACACCCCCGTGATTTCGTCGGCAAGTTCCACCAGCAGATCGAGTTCCGTGCTGCTCACTTCGTAATCTTCCTTCAGGCTGCGATGCGATTCGCGCATCATGCGCCCAAACGATTCCGGATCGCCGCGTTCCAGCGCATCGCGCGCTTCGAGTACCCGGGCATTTTCACTGATCACGTGCCGGCTTCGCCGGTACACCACTTCCGGCAACAATTTCGCGTAGCGCTCCAGATCCGCGAGCGACACGTCGCGCAACGCCCGCACGTCCGGCATCTGCGCCGCCAGAATGCGTGCGGCCGTCTCGCAATCCGCGCGTCGCGCATTGTACTCGCCGGCCGCGTGATCGTGTTTCACCATGCTGTTGCACACCACGAATTGCGCACCGGAAAACAACGGCAGCAGCTTATATTCCAGCGAGCGGCAATCCAGCATCAACGCATAGTTCGCGCGCCCGCAGCAGGCGATCATCTGATCCATGATTCCACAACGCGCGCCCGCGAATTCATTTTCCGCCCGCTGGCAAATCTTCGCCAGCTCCACGGGACCACACCACAGCCCCGAACTTTCCAACAATGCATAACCGGCAGCGACTTCCACAGACGCCGAAGAGGAAAGTCCCGCGCCCAGCGGAACTTTTCCTTCCACCAACAGATTCGCGCCGCCAATTTCCGCGCCGGAGATTCGCAAACTCGCCGCCACGCCCAGAACGTAGGCGCTCCAATGCCGCTGCACGTGCAAACTCAAATCCCGCAAATCCATTTCGGCGCGCTCGCGCAAATTTTGGGAATACACGTGCACACGCGTATCGTTTCGCGGCGCCGCCGCCACCCAGGTGTACAAATCCATGGCCACAGGCATCACGAATCCCTCGTTGTAATCCGTGTGCTCGCCGATCAAGTTCACGCGCCCCGGCGCGCGAAATATCCGCGGCTGCTGGCCGTACAATGTTTGAAACTGCTCGCGCAAGCTTTGTGTTTCTTGCCGGACCGGATTCGCGAAGGACACCTCTGACTCCGCCGGACCTCGCTTCATGGTTCCTAATTTACCCCGAGCTTCGAAATCGGAAAATGATGCGATCGCCGAAATGCCGGGATCATAAATTGAATTGCGGTGCTGAACCTCATCTTCCCACAGATGCGCAGGCTTATCGAGGAGCCGCCGCAAAGTCCAGGCGTCAGCCAAGTTTCAAATTACAACTGATGGCGGGCTCTACGGGTGCGCTGCGCTGCGCGCCCATTCGCCCTTTACGAAAAAACATTCAGTTGGAATGCCCGGCGCGAACACACTTCTCACGCCAGCAGCGATGCCGCTAATCCAAGCTCAGCGGCAATTCGGGCTTTCGCAAACAGTCAACTGAAAACGAGGGCTTGCGCCGCGAAAGTTCGTGCGAAAAAGCCACTGTCGCGGCGAACCTGACCAAATTCACAGTTGGAGTCGCCGCAGAACTCACTGTAAACTGTTGAGAGTTTGTTGTTTCCGCCGCGTGGGCGTGTAGCTCAGCTGGGAGAGCACCTGCTTTGCAAGCAGGGGGTCACCGGTTCGATCCCGGTCACGTCCACCAATCCCTTCGCGTGTTTCAACCATCCGTTCACGGGACACGGCCCGGATTTTGATTTTTAGTGTTATCGGGATTCCCTTGCGGGCGTACCATGGAGGAGCATGCTGGCGTCGAAGGGAGATTCCCATCGCCGAGAGAAAAGAGACCTCCTCAAGCATTCCTGATTATCAAAATCCACCGGCTCCAGCCACTCCCGTTCAGCTACCACCGCGGCATAAGGTTCCGCGAATCGTTTGGTGGGGCCTGGCAATCCTGATCTTGCTGATTGCAATCCTCCTGCTCTATCACCATCACGAAGAAGCAAAAAAAGCCGCGGCCGCGAAGGTTCGCCCCGCCGGCATCACCATCACTACTACGACGGCGCAAAAAGGCGATATCGGTGTTTATCTGGACTCGATCGGCACCGTCACTCCGGTTTACACCTCTTCGATTACCGCCCAGGTCACAGGAATAATCATTGGCGTCCACTATACGGAAGGTCAACGCGTTGCGAAGGGCGACTCGTTGATTGACATAGACTCGCGTCCGTATAGGGCGCAGCTTTTGCAAGCGCAAGGCGCGCTGCAGCGCGACGAAAATCTTCTCGCGCAAGCGCGGATGGATCACGAGCGTTACCAGGAAGCATGGTCACGCAACGCCATCGCCAAGCAAATCCTCGATGACCAGGAAAAACTGGTGCTGCAGGACGAGGGCACAGTCAAGATCGACGAAGGAACAGTGCAATACGATCAGGTGCAGGTAGACTACTGTCACATCACCGCTCCCATCGCCGGCCGCGTCGGCTTGCGGTTGGTTGATCCCGGCAACGTCGTGGAGTCAGCCGGCACGGTCACGCTCGCGGTTATTACGCAGCTGGAGCCCATCACCGTAATTTTTACCATTCCGGAAGATAGTCTGGACGCGGTGCAAGATCGCCTGCGCGCGCACGCCACACTCAGCGTGGATGCCTTCGATCGCACTGCGCAAACGAAAATTGCCAGTGGCCAGCTCTTAACGCTCGACAACCAGATTGATACCACCACCGGCACGGTGAAAGGCCGCGCGCTCTTCGCCAACACCAATGACCTGCTATTCCCCAACCAGTTCGTAAACACGCGCCTGCTCGTGAACACTTTGCAGGGCGTGACCCTGATTCCGGCATCTGCCATTCAGCAAAATGGGCAAGCCTCGTTCGTGTACGTGATCCAAAACAATGTCGCGCACATGCGCAGCATAAAACCCGGAGTGACCACGGCCGGCATCACCCAGGTTGACGGCATCAATCCCGGCGACGTGCTCGCGAACAGCAGCTTCGATAAATTGCAGGATAACATCGCGGTCGTCGTTTCGAATCCGCCGCCTCCCGCCAACACCGCCGCGACCACCACCGGGGGCAGCGCTCCGTGAGTCCGTCTCGTCCGTTCATCTTGCGGCCGGTTGCGACGTCTTTGTTGATGGCTGCAATTCTGCTGGTTGGCATCGTCGGCTATACCCAACTCCCGATCTCCGCATTGCCCGAAGTTGACTATCCCACCATTCAGATCCTCACGTTTTACCCGGGAGCAAGCCCGACGGTGGTCGCGACCACAGTGACGGCCCCGCTCGAGCGCCAATTCGGCGAGCTGCAGGGTTTGAGCCAGATGACTTCTTCCAGCTCCGGCGGAACTTCTGTAATCGTGCTGCAATTTAATCTCACGCTGAGCATTGATGTCGCCGAACAAGAAGTGCAGTCCGCGATCAACGCCTCGCAGAGCCTGCTGCCCTCCATCCTGCCCGCGCCGCCCACCTACAGTAAGACGAATCCGGCCGACGCGCCGGTTCTGACGCTGGCGATTACTTCAAACTCCATGCCGCTTCCACAGGTCGAGGATTTGGTGGACACGCGCCTTGCGCCAAAGATTTCCCAACTCACCGGTGTCGGCCTCGTAACCATCAGCGGCGGACAAAAACCCGCTGTGCGCATTCAGGCCAATCCTACCGCGCTCTCGTCCTACGGCATCAACCTCGAGGATCTGCGTGCCGCGCTCACCTCCGCCAGCGTGAACGCCGCCAAAGGGAATTTCGACGGCCCCACACAGGACTACCAGATTGACGCCAACGATCAGCTGGTCACGAACACGGATTATAGGAAGGTCGTGGTTGCCTACCGTAATGGCGCGCCGGTCATGCTCCCCGACGTAGCAGGCATCGTGAATGGCGTCGAGAACAATGCTCAGGCCGCGTGGATGAATCAAACTCCGGCGGTGATCCTGAATGTCCAACGCCAGCCCGGCGCGAACACCATCAGCGTAGTGAAAAGCATCAAGCAGCTCATTCCACAGCTGGAAGCGAATCTTCCTACCGGCATTCAAGTAACCACGCTCACCGATCTCACGACCGCGATCGAAGCGTCAGTTTCCGACGTCGAATTCGAATTGCTCCTCACGGTCGGCCTGGTGGTGCTGGTCATCTTTCTTTTCCTGCGCAGCCTCTACGCCACCATCATTCCCGCGGTGGCTGTACCGCTCTCATTGGTCGGCACGTTAGCGGCGATGTACCTCCTGGGCTACAGCCTGGACAACCTATCGCTGATGGCGCTGACCATTTCCACCGGTTTCGTGGTGGACGACGCTATCGTCATGATTGAAAACATCTCGCGCTACATCGAAGCGGGCGACAAGCCGATGGAAGCGGCACTCAAAGGCGCGGAACAAATCGGTTTCACCATTCTCTCGCTCACCGTTTCGCTGATTGCCGTGCTGATTCCTCTATTGTTCATGGGCGACGTCGTCGGGCGCCTGTTTCGCGAATTTGCCGTAACGCTCGCCGTAACCATCGTGCTTTCCGCCGTCGTCTCCCTGACGCTTACTCCGATGATGAGCGCGCGGATCCTGCGTCACACGCCGGAAGACCAGCAGGGCCGCTTCTACAAAGCTTCCGAACGCGTTTTCGAAAATATGATCGCGTTCTACGGACGCACTCTGAAATTTGTTCTGCGCTACCAGACGATCAC
Source organism: uncultured Acidobacteriota bacterium (assembly GCA_963754275.1). GTDB lineage: Bacteria > Acidobacteriota > Terriglobia > Acidiferrales > UBA7541 > Palsa-295. The sequence goes on along the minus strand of CAVWFO010000025.1, from coordinate 61,906 downwards.
GCTATTGGTTGCAGTTGCCACTCTCGTGCTGACAATTTTTCTGTACATCATCATTCCCAAAGGATTCTTCCCGGTACAGGACACCGGCGTAATTCAGGGAATTTCGCAGGCGCCGGCATCCATCAGCTCGCAAGCTATGGCCGAAAAACAGCAGGAACTTGCCAAGGTCGTAATGGAAGATCCAGCCGTCGAAAGCATTTCATCATTTATCGGCGCGGACGGCACCAACATCACCACCAATAGCGGCCGCATGTCCATCAATCTGAAACCGCTGGACCAGCGCAAGATCAGCGCATCAAATTTGATCCGCAGATTGAAAACACGCTTGGACAAAGTGCAGGGGATCCAGCTGTTCATGGAACCGGTGCAGAACATAACCGTGGACGACCGCGTCAGCCGCACCCAATACCAGTACACGCTGGAAGACTCCGATGCGAACGAACTGAATCTCTGGACTAATCGCTTCATGGACAAGCTGAAAGACCTGCCCGAACTGGAAGATCTGGCGACCGATCAGCAACCCGGTGGCCTCGCCGTAACTTTGGTGATTGACCGCATCACCGCCGGGCGATTGGGCATCGCTCCCGCCACCATTGATAACACCCTGTACGACGCGTTCGGCCAGCGCCAAATCAGCACCATGTACACGCAGGTAAACCAATACCACGTAGTGCTGGAAAGCCAGCCGCAATTTCAGAAGGACCCTTACAAGCTGAACCATATTTATATCCAGTCCAATGCGGCCGTCGGCACCAGCGGCGCGGGGGCTAGTTCCTCCTTTGCGTCTTCCAGTTCATCGTCCGCGGGATCAAACGCGCTCACCGGCTCCGCGCTCTACACTCCGTCGGCCAATACCCTCACCCCACCCTTGAACGCGCTTTCGCCGAATTCCTCTTCCACTTCCAGCGGCGGAGCAAACTCCGCGGGAGCCACCAGTTCATCCATGAGTAACGCAGTGCCGCTCAGCGCTTTCTCTCACTTTGAGAACACCGTGGAGCCGCTGGTGATTACGCATCAAGGCCAATTTCCGGCCATCACCGCATCTTTCAATCTCGCGCCGAATGCCGCGCTGGGCGAAGCCATCACCGCGATCAACAAAGTTCAAAAAGACATGCACATGCCTCCCAGCCTGCAGGCCGGCTTTCAAGGCACCGCGGCTTCCTTCACGAATTCACTGGCCAACGAGCCGCTGCTGATCCTTGCCGCGCTGGTGACGGTGTACATCGTGCTCGGCGTGCTTTACGAAAGCTTCGTGCACCCCATCACCATTCTTTCCACTCTGCCCTCCGCCGGCGTCGGCGCATTCCTCGCCTTGATTATTTTTCATCAGGATCTTAGCGTCGTCGCGATCATCGGCATCGTCCTGCTCATCGGCATCGTGAAAAAGAACGGCATCATGATGGTGGACTTCGCGCTGGAAGCCGAACGCAAGCACGGAAAAAATTCCACCGACGCCATCTACGAAGCCTGCCTGCTGCGTTTCCGCCCCATTATGATGACCACCATGGCCGCTCTGCTCGCCGGCCTGCCACTGGCGCTGGGAACCGGTTTCGGTTCTGAATTGCGCCGGCCGCTCGGCATCGCCATGGTCGGCGGGCTGCTGCTCAGTCAGGCCCTCACGCTCTACACCACGCCGGTGATTTATATTTTCTTCGACAATTTGGCGCAGCGTTTTTCCCCTAATTCGCCAGAGCGAGAGCATCGGCAGGAACCCGGAGACGCACCCGCGCCACCAAGGCCCGCATGAACATCTCCGCGCCGTTCATTTACCGCCCGGTTGCCACTACGCTGCTCACTCTGGCAATTGCGCTCGCCGGAGCCACTGCGTTTGAAGTCCTGCCGGTATCGCCACTACCCGAAGTGGACTTTCCCACTATTTCAGTCAGTTCAGGCTTGCCCGGAGGCAGCGCCGAAATTATGGCCTCCTCCGTCGCCACTCCGCTCGAGCGCCAATTCGGCCACATTGCCGGCGTAACGGAGATGACGTCCACCAGCACGCTCGGCAGCACCTCCATTACCATTCAGTTCGATCTCAGTCGCGATATTGATGGCGCGGCGCGCGACGTCGAAGCCGCTATCAACGCCGCGCGAACTTATTTGCCCGCGAACCTCCCGTCCAATCCCACCTATCGCAAGGTGAATCCTGCCGACGCGCCCATCATGATCCTGGGCCTCACCTCCGATAAATACGGCCCCGAAAGCGTGTACGACACCGCCTCCACCGTCATCATGCAGAAGCTTTCACAAATTCAGGGCGTCGGCCAGGTCAGCGTCGGCGGCGGTGCATTGCCCTCTGTGCGTGTGGACGCCAACCCCACGCAACTGGCCGCCTACGGCCTCACTCTCGCGAATTTGCAATCCGTGCTCAGCCTGCAAAACTCCGACCTGGCCAAAGGCCAAATCTCGGACGGCATTGTCACCGCGGACATCCTCGCCAACGACCAAATCTCTAAGGCCGCAGACTACAGGCCGCTCATCGTCGGCTATAGCCACGGCGCCGCAGTCCGCCTTTCCGACGTCGCGCAGGTGACAGACTCAGTGCAAAACGTCCGCGCTGCCGGCTACTTGAATGGCAAGCGCGCCATCAACGTCATTATTTTCCGCCAGCCCGGCGCCAACATCATCTCCACCGTGGATCGCGTAATCACCCAACTTCCTTTCATCAAAGCATCCATTCCCCTGGGTATTGATATCACCGTGGTTTTGGATCGCACCACCACGATCCGCGCCTCAGTCAGTGACGTTGAAAGGACGCTGCTGATCTCCGTCGTCCTGGTGATCCTGGTGGTCTTTGTGTTTCTGCGCAACTTCCGCGCCATATTAATCCCCGCGGTGGCCGTGCCCGTCTCACTGATCGGTACCTGTGCGGTGATGTATCTGTTCGGATTCAGCATAGACAATCTTTCGCTGATGGCTCTGACGATTTCGACGGGATTCGTGGTGGATGACGCCATCGTGGTAATGGAAAACGTCGCGCGTCACCTGGAAAACGGCCTCAAGCCTTTTGCCGCCGCGTTGAAAGGCGCGGAGGAAATCGGCTTCACCGTCTTCTCCATCAGCATTTCGCTCATCGCCGTTTTTATTCCGCTGCTATTAATGGGCGGAATCGTGGGCCGCCTCTTCCGCGAGTTCGCGATCACCCTTTCGACGGCCATCGTCGTCTCCATGATCATTTCGCTCACCACCACGCCTATGATGTGCGCCTACCTGTTGCGCGACGAGCGCTCCGTAAAACACGGCCGCATCTACAACGCTAGCGAGAGGTTCTTTGATGGGATGCTTTCCCTGTATCGCCGCACCCTCACCTGGGTCTTGGACAATCCCGCGCTCACGCTCATCGTGCTGTTCATCACCATCGCGCTCAACGTTGTTCTAATTATCAAAATTCCCAAGGGCTTTTTTCCGCAGCAGGATACCGGCGCGCTCTCGGGTGCAATACGCGGCCCGCAGGATGCGTCGTTCCCTGCAATGAACAACGCCATCCAGCGGATCGGCGCCGTAATCAAGCAGGACCCGGCCGTCGCCAACGTAATTGCATTTACTGGCGGCGGTGGCGCCACAAATACCGGCTCCGCCTTCGTCGCGCTCAAGCCGTTGGCAGAACGTAAGGTCAGCGCCGCCGAGATCATCAACCGCCTGCGTCCCAAATTGAACGCTTTGCCCGTGGCTTCCGCGTTCCTGCAGCCCGTCCAGGATCTGCGCATCGGCGGCCGCTCCAGCAACGCGCTCTACCAGTACACGATTCAATCGGACAACGCGCAGGATCTCTACAAATGGGCGCCGATTCTTTTGAGCGCGATGCAAAAACTGAAAGGTCTGCAGGACGTCAGCTCCGATCAACAAAATGGTGGCCTGGATGAACTGCTGAACTATGATCGCGTTACCGCTGCGAAGCTGGGCCTCACGGTGCAGTCGTTGGATTCCACGTTATACAGCGCGTTCGGCCAATCCGAAGTCTCCATCATTTACACCCCGCTGAATCAGTATTACGTCGTGCTGGAAGTTGCGCCGCAGTATTGGCAGAGCCCGGAAGGACTGAAGGACATCTACCTTCATAGCGCGAGCGGCGGACATATTCCGTTGCTAGCCGTCGCCAAGGGTCAAGCCAATACCACGCCACTTTCCATCAATCACACCGGCCTGTTTCCCTCGGTCACCGTTTCGTTCAACCTCGCGCCCAACGTCTCTTTGAGCGACGCCACCTTAGCCATCAACCAGATGAAAAAGCGGCTCGGCGCGCCATCCACGCTGCAAGGTTTTTATGCCGGCACCCTGGAGGCCTACCAGCAATCTCTGGGCACCGAGCCGCTGCTGATCTTGACGGCGCTGCTCGCCGTCTACATCGTTCTCGGCATTTTGTACGAAAGCCTCGTCCATCCATTGACGATCATCTCCACTCTGCCTTCGGCCAGCGTGGGCGCGATGCTCGCATTGATTCTCTTCAAGCAGGACCTGAACATCATTTCCATCATCGGTATCGTGCTGCTCATCGGTATCGTAAAGAAAAACGCCATTATGATGATTGACTTCGCGCTCCAGGCGCAGCGCGAGGAAGGGAAGAGTACGCGCGACGGAATCTTCGAAGCGTGCATGCTTCGCTTCCGCCCCATCCTGATGACCACCATGGCCGCCATGTTGGGCGCTCTGCCGCTGGCGCTGGGCACTGGCACCGGCTACGAACTTCGCCGCCCGCTCGGCATCACCATCGTCGGCGGACTCATCCTCAGCCAGATGCTCACCCTCTACACCACGCCAGTCGTCTATTTGGAATTCGACCGCTTGCGGCTACGCTTGCAGGGAAAGCAACGCGACCGCGCTGCGCAAGGCGCTCGCCCAGCTCCCAGCGAAGCAGATTAGTTCCTGCCATCACCCATGCGTTCCGTACCGAACTGTTCGGCCCCACCGGCCCGCAGCGTCGCTACAGCATTATGCTTCCACTACTTTTCGCGCGTCTTCCAGAATGATATAGTCCCCGAGCATAACCCCCACTCGGGAGTAGGATGTGGCCCAGTTCTCGCGCAAATTTAACCTCCGGATGGACGTCACGAATCACCACCGGGCCCTGCGCGGCCCCTTTCTTTGGTGCAATCCGTTTCTTTGGGTCTCGCTGCTGGTCTTGTTTCTATGCGCGGGAAACAGCATCGCAAAGGGCGGAGCCATTCAGAACGGAGCAGCCGCCTCGGCTGGACCGGGACTGACGGTCGCGATCGCCGATTTCGACGGCGATCAACGCCCCGACTTGGCCAGCATTCAGGGCGGACGCAGCGCATCCGGCACCAGTACCTACTGGATTCAATTTCAGTTCTCCAGCGCAGGGCGACAATCCCTGCAACTTGTCGCGCCTCCCGGTGGTCTGCGCATCGAAGCGCGCGACGTCAATGGAGATCACGCCGTTGACTTGATTTTTACCACCGCCTGGTTCAGCCAGCCCGTCGCGATATTTCTGAACGACGGCCACGGCAGCTTTTCGCGCGCGGAACCGGCTGCGTTCCCCAGACTTTTCAGCCCGTCGAGTACACGTTGGATCGCTGGCGGGCAGTTGGCGCCAGCCGCCGTTGGTTTACCGCCGCAACCGCGCGCCGGCGTTGAAGGGTCCGAAAAGCATCCGTTACACCCGCGCTCGTCAGCACGATTCGCTCGCTCCTCAATCCCGGCTTTTCCAGCAGACACTTTTTTGTTCTCTTCCGCGGGACGTGCACCGCCCTCCGCACTTTCGCTCCTCTAAATCCTCGATTCGTCCGCCGCTAAATGGCGCAGCTTGTTCGCGGTCGTTTCCTGGATCGTGGCGCACTCGGACGCAATCGAGCTCTTGCTGCGACGCGCTGCTGGCCCAATTTGATTTTGTTTCCCGTGTAAATTGGGCGTGCGCGTCTTCTTGATTCCCAACCCACACTCAAACTCGCAAAAATTTCGACCAGGCAAACGGAGGACACCATGCCGTACGGGAGTGGCGAAGCTCCTAAAATGGGCGATTACGTGAAGAACAAATGGGAACAGCCGGGCACGGTGACCGCGGTTGTCGCCGCACAAGCGGGCCACGAACTGGTAAGCATCCGCTGGGATGACGGCGGATTCGACGTTCCCTTGAAGTCCGCCGACGAATTCACGCTCCTCTGGCGGAAAAGCTCGTGACCAGCGCGAGGGGCGTGGCGCATACGTCACCGCGCCCCACTTCCAAGGTCAGCGAACCTCTGGAAGTGATAAAAACAAGGTAGTAGTCTCGTCACCAGCAGGACCTGGGATCACCCCTCGATTCGCTGCGCTGGATAGGCCTGTTCCGGCGCTCGATCATCCCAAGCTGTATCCCCCTTCGACGAACTTTGGATCCGTACGCCCCTCTCTGCGCATGGTGTCTCCAAATTGTTTTCTGCGGCAGTTGTCGGGAATCCCGGAGCGCTAAGCCGCGCCCTGCGCAACCCGGACGAGCCGTGGCAACAGAGTGCGAACCACGCGCCCCCGACGGCTTTGCCATTGATTCAATCACGAACTTAGCGCGTGCCAGGACAAACGTTGATGAAAACAAAAGTTTCACGCCACGATCCCAGCAACCGGAATCTCGCGGTTCCACACGCCCGCGCCGCTGCGGCTGGATGCGTGCGCAACACAGCGTTCCATTTCGCGGCGCGTACAATTCCAAGGCGCGGCGGGCTTGCGCTGCTGCTTGCTCTCTTCATGGCCGTTTCCGCGCGAGCACAGAATCCGCCTCAAGATCTCTCCAAGCTAAGCGTCGAAGACTTAATGAACGTCGAGGTAACTTCCGTTTCAAAGAAGGAACAGAAAGTATCGGAAACAGCCGCGGCCATCTTCGTAATCACGCAGGAAGACATTCGCCATTCGGGCGCCAACAATATTCCCGACTTGCTGCGCATGGTGCCCGGCGTAAATGTCGCGCAGATCAATTCAAACGTTTGGGCCATCAGCATACGGGGATTCAACGGAGAGTTCAGCAACAAGCTGCTGGTGATGGTGGACGGACGCAGCGTGTATTTGCCCAGTTTCTCCGGCGTGTTCTGGGATGTCCTGGACGTGCCGCTGGAGGACATCGCGCGAATCGAAGTAATCCGCGGCCCGGGCGGAACTACCTGGGGAGCAAATGCCGTGGATGGCGTCATCAATATCATCACCAAGAAGGCTTCCGAGAGCCGTGGCGGCATGGTCGTAGCGGGCGGCGGAAATCTGAATCAAGGTTTTGGCACCGCGCAGTATGGAGGCACGTTAGGCCAGAGCACGGACTACCGCGTATTTGCAAAGTACTTCAATCAGGAGCACCAGCCGAACATCGTTGGCTCGGATGGCGGCGACGGCTGGCACTCCCTCCGCGGAGGTTTCCGCACTGACAGCAAATTGTCTGCGAACGATGAGTTTACGGTCGAGGGAGATCTGTACTCAGCGCGGGTCGGCAGCCTCAATTCCTTCGTGGGCTCGTTCGCTTCGCCCGTCCCACAATTGAGTTTCGTCGCCGTGAATGCTACGGGCGGCGACGTCCAGACGGACTGGCATCATCGCATTTCCGAGCGAGCGGACACTGAGCTGCAGGTTTCCTACGACGCCTACGAGCGCAACGATGTTCTCCGCGAAGACCGGCATACCTGGAGCGCTGACTTTCAGCACCGCTTTGCCTGGGGCTCCAGACAAGACGTCGTCTGGGGAGTGGGATACCGCTATTCGTCATCGAAGACGAACGGAACTCCGTTTATTTCCCTGGACCCCGCCAACCTGAACACGCAATTGTTCAGTTCGTTTATTCAGGACGAGATCAGCCTCATGCCAGACCGTTTGTTCCTCACGGTCGGGACGAAGCTGGAACACAACTATTACACCGGTTTCGGACTTATGCCCACCGCGCGGATGTCGTGGAACCTCGACGAGCGCCAGATGGTGTGGGCCGCAATTTCGCGGGCGCTTCGCACTCCGTCCAGCGTGGATACTTCCGCGCAGATAGACGCCACGGGCTTCCTGGAGCCGAACGGCATGCCCGTTCTGGTCCGCACCGTCGGCAATCCTGAATTTCAAGACGAAACCCTAATTGCCTATGAGGCAGGATACCGCTCCCAGCTTTCCTCCCGATTCTCGCTGGACATTGCCGCCTACTACAATTCCTACAATCAACTGCAAACGGAAGAGCCCGGTGCTCCCTTCCTGGAAGCTACGCCTGTTCCTCCTCATCTGGTTTTGCCGGTCGTGGCGGAGAACCTGATGTATGGCGAAACGCACGGGGTGGAAATTTCGGCGAAGTGGAAAGTCGCAACCCGCTGGACGATCACTCCCGCGTACAGCTTCGAGCGCATCAACCTCCGTCTCGCGCCTGGGAGTCTCGATACGACCTCGGTCGCGGCCGGCGAAGGCGACAGCCCGCAAAATTGGGCGCGCCTCGATTCGCATCTCAGCCTGCCCCGCAATTTTTCATGGGACGCCAGCGCGAACTTTGTGGATCGTCTCATCGCCCTCCACGTGCCGGCCTACACCAGGCTCGACACGCAACTGACCTGGCAACCTCGGGAACATCTTTCCATCAGTTTGGTCGGGCAGAACCTGGAGAATGACCGCCATCTTGAGTTTGTGAACGCGATGGGCACGGGAATCGAAACCGTCGTGAAGCGCAGCGCATACCTGAAACTGACGTGGCGATTCTAAGCGAGGAAATTTAGTGGGTCGCGGTTTCCTAAATCGAATCCGAGGCGCCGACCGCCCGGCCGTGAAATCTGGCCGGATGTGGCGCTTCGTGCGTCGCGTTTGGCCGCAGTTGATTATTTCAGCCATTCTCGCCGCGTCGCTGACGCAAAACTCCGCCACCTCGCTGGCGCAATCTTCCGCGAGTGAATATCAGGTGAAGGCAGCGTTCCTTTTTCATTTCGTGCAGTTGGTTGACTGGCCTGCGGGCTCATTGGGAAATGACATAAATCCGGTCACGGTGTGCACCATCGGCGAAGACCCATTTCACGGTGACTTGGAATCCACCCTCGCCGGCCAATCCGTGGGGACCCGTCCCTTCAGCGTTCGCCATCTGAAGCCAGCGGAGGTTTTTCAGGGATGCCAGGTGCTTTTTGTCGGCAGGCACGACGCCGCCCGCCTCGACCGCCTCCTCGTCGAGTTGAAGGACGGTCCGATCCTGACCGTAGGGGAGTCCGACGGCTTCGTCCAGCAAGGAGGCATGATCGGATTCCTGCTGGTGGACAACAAGATCCGCTTTGAAATCAATCTGCAAGCAGCCGAGCGGGCCAAACTCAAGATCAGCTCGCGGCTCCTGCTTCTGGCGAAATCCGTAATCGGAAATCACGGGTAACGAAAATGCGAATGTTGTTTAACAGCGTCTCGATACAACGAAAACTGGCCCTGCTGGTTCTTTCCGCGAGCTTGTTCGCGCTGGTCCTCGCTACTGTTGGCTTTGGATTCTACGAGCGCGCCAGTTTTCGCACCGATATCGCCCGTGAACTTTCCACTCTTGCCGATACTCTGGGCGCGAATACCGCCGCCTCGCTGGCGTTCGACGACCAGAAGACCGCGCGGGAGATGCTCAGAGCGCTGCAAGCGGACCATGCAATTCTGGGCGCTTGCCTCTACGACATCCACGGCAACATCTTCGCCGAATACCGCCGCGCCGGCCTGAGTCCCGATTACAAGGTGCCCGCATGGCGTCCGGACGGCGCATACTTTGGCACGCGGTCTTTTACGTTGGTCCGTGCTGTCTCTTTGAATGGCGCAAAAACCGGTTCCATCGCGATTATTTCCGACTTGAGCGCATTTCACGCCACCATGTGGGAGTTCGCCAAGATTGCGATCGTGGTATTGCTGGTCTCCATTCTTGCAACCTACTCGATCTCGTCGCGTTTTCTCCGCGTAATTACCGGACCCTTGCTGCAGCTGGCCGACGTGGCCGGCCGGGTCTCGCAGGAGAAAAACTACACCTTACGCGCCATACCCCGCGGTTCTGACGAAATCGCACAAGTAATTCGTTCCTTTAATCAAATGCTCGACCGCATTCGCGACCGCGACGCGGCGTTGCAGGATTCCAACAGCCAGCTCGAAATCCGCGTGAAGGATCGCACTCGGGAATTGCAGGGCGAGGTGAACGACCGGCTGCGCGCGGAAGAAACGCTTCACGAGGAACGCCGCATGTTACGCGCGCTGATCGACCACGTGCCGGACTTCATGTACGTGAAAGACCCGGAATGCCGCTTCGTAGTGGCCAATACCTCTCTTGCGCGTTCCGTGGGCGCGCAGAATCATGAGCAATTACTGGGAAAGACGGACCGCGATTTCTACCCAAAAGAACTTGCGGATGCATATTTTAAAGACGACCGGCAAGTGTTGCGCACCAAGCAGCCCCTCTTCGACCGCGAAGAAGAATGTACCAACGAAAAGGACGAAAAGATTTTCCTGCTCACCACCAAGGTTCCCTTGCTTGATAACTGCGGCGAGGTAACCGGTATCGTCGGCGTCGGCCGGGACATCACCGCGCGTCTGAAGGCCGAGCGCGCTATGCAGAGCGCCAGGGAAGCTGCCGAGGCAGCCAGCCAGGCCAAAAGCGAATTTCTTGCCAATATGAGCCACGAAATTCGCACTCCGCTCAACGGCATCACGGGCATGACCGATCTGGCGCTGGACACCGATCTGACCGCGGAGCAACGCGAATATCTCGAGACGGTCAAGATGTCCTCGGACTCCCTGCTCAATGTGATTAACGACATTCTGGACTTCTCCAAGATCGAGGCCGGCAAGATTGATTTGGAAGCGGTGAATTTCAATCTGAGGGACTGTCTGGAAACGACCCTGAAGACGCTGGCGTTGCGCGCCGACGAAAAAAAATTGGAACTTCTCTGTGAAATCGCGCCCGGAGTTCCAGAGGTCGTCCAGGGCGATTCAGGCCGCCTCCGTCAGGTCCTCGTCAATCTGGTCGGTAACGCAATCAAGTTCACGAATGGCGGTGAAGTGGCGCTGAGCGTGAGGCCGGAAATTGCAGGCGGCGACGATCGCCTTCTCCGCTTTACCGTTTCCGACACCGGGATCGGCATCCCTCTCGAAAAGCAAAAAATGATATTTGATCCGTTCACTCAGGCGGATACATCCACAACCCGCAAATACGGTGGCACCGGACTCGGTCTGACCATCTCTTCACGCCTCGTGCACATGATGGATGGCCGGATCTGGTTGGAAAGTGAGCCGGGCCGCGGAACGCAATTCCACTTCACGGTGCAGTTCAAACACGTCGGCGGGGAAGCGCCCCTCCAAACGCTCACTCCACCGGAAACTCTGCGCGGCATCAAAGTGCTGGTCGCCGACGACAACGCCACCAATCGCCGCATTCTGGAAGCGATGCTCCGCCGCTGGGAAATGAACGTGAATTCCGTGGAATCCGGCGAGCAGGCGCTCGCGCAACTCTCCGCCGCGGCGAAGACCGCCGCACCTTTCGCGCTGATACTCACCGATATGCACATGCCGGGGATGGACGGCTTTAAGCTCGTCGAGCGCATCCGCCAGATGCCGAATTTGTCCACCCCCACCATCATGATGCTCACTTCTTCCGAATCCCGCGGAGACGCTGAACGTTGCAAAGGCTTGGGTGTCTCTGCGTACTTGCTGAAACCGATCCGGCAGTCGGAATTGCGCGAGGCCATCGCCCGCGTCGTCGGCGCGCGCGAACAGGAGAAAGCGCTTCCGCTGATCACACATCACTCCGTGCAGGCTCCCCAAATGCCCTTCGAAGCCTTGCGCATACTGTTGGCCGAAGACAATCTGGTGAATCAGCGCCTGATGACGCGTTTGCTCGAAAAAAGAGGACACCGCGTGGTGGTTGCCGCCAATGGCCGCGAAGCTCTGGCCGCGTTGGAGAAGGACAGATACGATCTGGTACTGATGGATATCCAAATGCCAGAGATCAACGGCATGGAAGCGACGGCCAGAATTCGCGAAAAGGAAAAACTCACGGGCGGACATCAGCCCATCGTCGCTCTCACCGCGCACGCCATGAAGGGTGATCAGGAGCTTTGCCTCGCCGCGGGCATGGACGGCTATCTGGCCAAACCCATCCGCGCGCAGGAGCTGGATAGAATCCTCGATCAGTACAGAGTCAAAGAGACAGCGATCGTCGAGTGACGGCGCTAACGAAAACACGAAGCAACTTCTGCGTTCACACCACTTCCGCGGTGATATCATCCGCTTTCGCCGGCCGCGGGAGGAACGCTACGTCCAATCCCACAGCTCCAACCGATCCCAAGGCTCCAACCGATCCGAAGGCTATCGCCGATCAGCGAGCGGTCGCCGCTGGTGCTGACGACGTGAGCTCGCGCGGGTTCAGCCGCGGGCTGGGGCTGTTTGACAGCACCATGATCGTCGCGGGGGGGATGATCGGCTCGGCGATCTTCATAGTGTCTGCGGATATGTCGCGGCAGCTGGGGAGTTCGGGGTGGCTGCTGCTTTCCTGGGTTATCGCTGGGGTACTCACCATTACTGCGGCGCTGTCGTATGGGGAGTTGGCGTCCATGATGCCGCAGGCTGGCGGGCAGTATGTGTATCTGCGGGAGTCGTTCTCGCCTACTTTGGGGTTTCTGTATGGTTGGACGCTGTTCCTGATCATTCAGACGGGAACCGTTGCGGCTGTGGCGATTGGGTTTGCGCGGTTTCTGGGCGTGTTGTGGCCTAGCGTCAGCGAAGCGCGTTACCTCATCGAGCCTTTGCACATCACTTCTGGGTACGCTTTTTCACTTTCTACTGCGCAACTTGTTGCTGTGCTGGTCATTTTGCTGCTGACTTGGAGCAACACGCGCGGGTTGAACTACGGAAAGGCGATCCAGAACGTTTTTACTTCGTGCAAGATTGCTTCGCTTGCGGGAATTATTGTCGTGGGCGTGCTTTTTGGGCGCAATGCTGCGGCGATTCGGGCGAACTTCACGGCGATGTGGTCGCCGAGCGGGTATGTGCCGATTGCGGCGGGGATCAGCGCGGCTACTGGGTACGGACTGTTCGTGGCGTTGTGCGTTTCGCAGGTGGGGTCGCTGTTTGCGGCGGACGCATGGAACAACATTACTTTCACTGCGGGCGAGGTGAAGAATCCGCGGCGGAATATTCCGCTATCGCTGGCGCTGGGCGCCGGGATGGTGATTGGGTTGTACCTGCTGGTGAATCTTGCGTACCTCTGTACGTTGCCGCTTAATGCGATCCAGCACGCGGAATCGGACCGCGTCGCGACGGCGACGTTGCAGGCCGTGTTTCCGGGGCTGGGCGTCACATTAATGGCTTTGGCTATCATGGTTTCCACTTTTGGGTGCATTAATGGGATGTTGCTGACGGGGTCGCGGGCTTATTACGCGATGGCGCGGGATGGGTTGTTCTTCCAGCGGACGGGGATTTTGAATCGGGCTGGAGTGCCGGGGATTGCGCTGCTGGTGCAAGGCTTGTGGGCGGCGTTTCTGGTGCTGCCGCGGACTTACGATCCGGTCAGCGGGAAATATGGCAACCTTTATAGCAATCTGCTGGACTACGTCGTGTCGGCTGTGCTGATTTTTTATATTTTGACGATTATTGGGATTTTCCGATTGCGGCGGTTGCGGCCGTTGGCGGAGCGGCCTTACAAGACGTTTCGGTTATCCCGTGGTGCCGGCGCTTTATATTGTTGGCGCGAGCGTGATTCTGGTGGTGTTGCTGCGCTATCGGGCCGCGACGACTTTGCCGGGGCTGGTGTTGATCGCCAGCGGGCTGCCAGTTTATGCATTGTTTCGCGCTTTTTCGCATCGTAACCCCGAAAACGGCCGAAAAACTAGCGATTAACTTAGGTCGCTGTTGTTTGTTTTCAATCATTTGCGGCGATTATTAATAATTCGCTGACTAGCGATTAGAATTTGCATAAAAGCGCAAGAAAATAGGCGAACGGAGATGTTGGGGGAAGGCGCGTTGACTTTTGAAGCGCAAGCAGCGTGGACCATGTATCCCCCTTGTCGTGATGAAATTAGCGCACGACTGATGATAGCACAGTAGTTACGGTAATTCAAGTGCAAACTGCGGGATGGGAGCCTCGCGGAGCCGGATCGTGCCAGGTCCCTTCGATCCTGCCGCAGGCAGCTCCTCAGGGCAAGACGGCGCTGGTGGGTTGGTGGGATGTCGGTCGCGCGGTGGGGTTTACGGGAACGAAGCGACCGTCGCGATATTTTCGAAAGTGTTGTACCTCGGTGGGATCGTCGGTGGCGGAGCGTCTAACCCCCCACCCGGGCGAAAATCATCGGTTGCTTATGCGCTTTTCCAACTTCACCTTCACAGTGTTGCCCGCCTCTTTTCCGATCGCTCGACGAATCTCGAGCTTAACGGGCAGCATGTGCCTGCCGTCGCCCATGGCCATGAATGAACTCTTGAAGGGGTGTCCATCAACTGTACCGGTGACCTTAACCAGACCACGTGTACCAAAAAACTTGACTGAATTCGGCCAGACGACGTAGGTCCATCCGCCTTTGTGGCTCTTCTGCAATTTGGCAGAAAAGGATTTCTTCAAAGTGCTCTGCATGCCGCAGCCCTCCCTGTTCCGGAGTATACGTCACAGGGAACGCGACACGGCGACGATTAACCCATCCTGCGAGTGGCCCACCCGCCGATGGTGGCGTGTCAAAATCCCCACCCTTCGCATGAAACAAAGGCGCGAAGGATGGGGCACCCGGAAATTCAAGAGCGTGCGTCGAGGTGGCGTGGAAGGGTGGGCCACTCGCCGTCTCAGGGTAAAACGGCGCTGGTGGGTTGGTAAAACGGTGCGCGATCCGCGTAATCCCATTTCCTTACTTTCAGGTGTAGGATTGGCAGTTAGGAAGGCAGCAGTGGAGACGCCGGAATTGCTCAGGATGTTCCTACAGGTGCCCGAGCTGTCAACCGTGGGCAGCCCAGAAGAACGCGCCGCATTCATCGCACTGCGCATTGACGGTCGCACAGTGCGCCAGGCAGGACAAGCGATTGGAATCAGCAAGTCACACGTGCAGAACTTGGCTAATTTATTTGAGGTGAGACTGGCGAAGAAAATTCGTGAGATCGGAAAGACGCGGGAGAAGCAGTGGTCCCCGGAGTACCGACGGTTGTACGAAACGCTTATAGCGGGCGTACCCCGTGACTATGACGATTATGGCGGACATAAGGTCGGTCACTTTGAACCGGGCAAACTGAGTCGGGAAGATTTGTCGGAAGCGTTCGGTCGATCAAGCCCCGAGTCTGACGATGAATGACGTCCTTTGTCCAAAATATTTTGACGTGTGTTTTCAATGACTTGCGCGGATTAAAGGCACGAATCAGCCAGTTTCCTCACATGTAGTAGAGGGGAAATTCATTTCCCTCGCAGTCAGAGCCGCCTTTACGGGCGGCTTTTTTGTTTCCAGCAGCAAAAAACACGTTACCTTCAATGAGAAGCAAACAACTTCTCAAGTCTCTCGACGACTCGAACCGGGTCCTGGGGAAGCTTGTGAAAATGGCAACTAAAGTCTGCCGACTAGCCCAACTGGCTTACGCACTCTACAAGATCGCAGCTCACTTCTTGTGATGCCCTAAACCGAACTCGCCGCCCTTAAAGCGGGGATTTCGAAGGGACACGCCTGATGCTGCCGTCCTTTAGAGCCTCGCACTCGGTGTGTGTCTTGACGCGGGAAGTACTCTGACTACCCTCGTCGCGTAGGTCGCCGGCATCGTGCGACCATGAGCTTGTTGCTAGGCAATGCCAAGAGAGATAGAATTTATAAGTAAATGTATGTGGCAGTTTACACATGAAGATATTCATCGATACCAACATATATCTCAATTACTTCAGGAGCAGCGGCGCGAGCTTATCCTCCCTGGAAGAACTCAAGAAGCTCCTCAGGCATAAGAGATTGAAGCTGGTGCTCCCGGCGCAAACAAGAGATGAATACTTCCGAAATCGCAACCGCATTGCCGAGCAATCGAGAGAGCTCTTAGTTCGCGAGGCTGAGCTAAAACTCACCTTTCCGGCACCCTTCGTCAAAGAATGGTCAGAGGCCACAACTGTCCGAACGCAAGTTGAAGCGACAAGGAAGGCTTATAAGGCGCTTCTGAAAAAGTACGACCTTATGGTTAGTGAAGAGAAGACCCCCTCGGACGTCCTAATTAAGCACCTCTTCGCGACCGCGGACATATTCGAAGAAGACGAAGCGCTGTTACGAAAGGCCCATTTTAGATATTTGAAGGGCCATCCGCCTCGGAAAAATGACGGATCCTTCGGCGATGCGATCGCTTGGGAACTGCTCTTGGCCCAGACTAACGACGATTTAGTCGTAATTACCAAGGATTCTGACTTTTCAGAAAGTCGACAGGGTACAACCTCACTCAATGGCTTCCTAGAAAGAGAATGGCGAACCAAGAATACGAATCACAGCATCGAGCTGTACATTTCTCTAGGAGAATTCATTAATGCTTTTGAGAGAAGGGAAGCCGTTAAGAGCGATGTTGTACAGAAAGAAAAATCGTATGCGTTGAATACTGTATTGACCTACCCCATAGGACCCGGAGGTGTTTCGATCGTAGGGAGCAATGCAACTCCGTTCTTTGCGCAACCTGGCGGCGCTTCGATCGCAGGGAACAATGCAACTCCGTTCTTTGCCCAACCCAGCGGTGTTTCGATCGTAGGGAACAATGCAACTCCGTTCCTGACAGGACCTGGCGTCATATCAGTCGGGAATAGCGAGGGTGCCTACCTTACGGGACCTGGCGTTATAACTTTCGGGAATCCCGTCGGCTCCTATTTTGTGAATCCTGGCACAGTGATTTCAGAAGGCAATACTACGTATGCCGACGATTCAGAAACTTCCAGTTCGATTGAGGCCATGGGATCGATCGGCGTCGCTAAGTACTGCCCTCATTGCAAAAACGATATAACGACGGCGCTTTCGGCTATTTCAAGTTCGGCCAAGTCCGCCTCCGGTCTTCATAAATTCACCTGCCCTCATTGCAAGTCGGGTTTTGATCGTGACACCATCGGCGAGCATAGCGGCGGGTGATTTGAAGAGGTCGAGCGGGCGGCGCACCCCTCCGGTTGTTGAAGGGCGCGCCATAGCTTAGCGCATCGCTCTCAGAACTCGCGTTTGATTTCCTTGGCCATCCTCACGATGGGGAGCATTTCACCGTTACTCAGAGGGACTTGCAGATTTTCCAGGGCGGCGTAGCCGTGGGCGCGATAGAAGGCGACGCCGGTGAGAGTGGAGCCCATTTCGAGGCGGGTGAAACCGGCGGCGCGGGCGGCGTTCTCGCAGGCTTCGAGGATTAAGGCGCCGATGCCGCGGCGGGCCCATTGGGGATGGACGAAGAAGGCGCGAATTTTGGCGGCGTCGCGGGCGGGATCGAGGAGCGAGTCTTCGCGCTGGGCGAATTGATCGCCGCCGAAGAGAGTTTTGCGTTTGCTCCATCCGCCGCAGGCGATGGGGATCGTGACTCGTGATTGGTGATTCGTGATTCGTGGGGAAGGGGCTGCGGCTTCTACGGCGAAGTAGGTGCCGTCGGCGATGAGCTGGGTGTCAACCCCGTAAACGGAGTGGAGCGCGCCTTCGAGTTGCGCGGGGGTGTAGTCGGGGGCTTGCAGGGTGCGGACGGAGGCGTGGATTATTTCGCGGAGGCGGGGGATGTCTTCGAGGGTGGCTGGGCGCAGGAGGAAGTTCATGGCGTGGCGGGCTTTTTTTGGGCTCGGGGGATTTTAACCTGAAAGTCGGCCGCGGTTTCGCCAGTCGTGCTGCTTTTCCTTCGTGTGCGGGCAACTGCTTGCCAATCGGGTAAAATCTGGTTGCACGGGAAACTTGCACAGACCCTTCGCGTACGCTCAGGGCAGGCAAGAGTGGCTGTGCCACGAAAACCTGGATGCGGGAAGGGCGGCGGGAGATGAGCAAACCGATATTGGCGGTGCTGGGACATTTTACCGAGGATGTGGAGGCGCGCTTGGCGCGGGATTACACGGTGCGGCGCGTTTCGACTGATGCGCGAGCTGGATCCGCAGCGACTTCGGCAGCGACTTCTTCAGGGAGTTCGGCTGCGTCATCCACTGCAGCGCGGACCGAGGGGTTGCTGCTGGCGGCGGAGGGGGCGGATGCGATTTTCTTTAATCCGCCGGCGCAGTTGGATGCGGAATTTTTCCGGCGGGTGGCGGCATCGGTGAAGGTGATTGCTACTTTTTCGGTGGGGTACGATCACATTGACGTGGGAGCGGCGGCGGCGCGGGGAATTGCGATCGCGAATACTCCGGGCGTGCTGGACGATGCGACGGCGGATGTGGCGATTTTGCTGCTGCTGGGGGCTTCGCGGCGTGCTTATGAGGCGCAGGAACTGGTGCGCAGCGGGGCTTGGGCGAGAGGGGATGCGCCGCGGCTGTTGGGATGGGATTGCGCGGGGAAAGTGCTGGGGATTTTCGGGATGGGGAGGATTGGGCAGGCGGTGGCGCGGCGGGGGCGGGCGTTGGGGATGAAGATACATTATTCGAACCGGAAGCGGCTTCCAGCGGAGCTGGAGGGAGACGCGGTGTATCACGCTTCGGCGCAGGATTTGCTGCGGGTGAGCCAGTTTTTGAGCTTGCATGCGCCGCATACGCCGGAGACGCATCATTTTTTGAATGTGGAGAACATTGCGTTGCTGCCGGCGGGAGCGATTGTGATCAATGCGGCGCGGGGCGGGTTGGTGGAGGATGGGGCGCTGATCGCGGCGTTGAAGACGGGGAGAGTGGCCGCGGCGGGGTTGGATGTGTTTGAGGGGGAGCCGAAGATTAATCCTTTATATGTGGGGCTGCAGAATACATTTTTGCTGCCGCATATCGGGAGCGCTACTTTGGAGACGAATACGGCGATGGGGATGCTGGCATTGGATAATATTGATGCGGTCTTGGCCGGCAGGAGCGCGCCTTCGTTGGTGAAGATGTGAGTAATGGCCGGGGGCGCTTGCGGGAAAATCGTGCTGATGCCGCGGGTTGCGCGCTGCTGATTTGAAATTGTGTGCAGTAGTGAACAGATATGGACATTGGAGCGCTCTAAGATGTTGCCGTGGATGAAGTGAACGCGGCAGGCCTGATGTAAGCGCAGAAACCTTCATCTGAATCTGAGCCACACCGGATATCGCAGATTTCCTCTCCATTTGGCCGCCGGTAGCAGGCCTGCGGACATGTCAGAAATTACGCGAAATGACTTGGGACAGGCAGGAGTGTCTGCCTGCGAAGAGAAAGGGGTAAAAGCTTATGCCGTTACTACAAATATTGATGGTGCTGATCGTGGTGGGAGTGCTGCTGTGGCTGGTGAACAATTTCATACCGATGGCGGGGTCTATCAAGTCGCTGTTGAATGCGGTGGTGGTGATCGTCACGGTTTTGTGGCTGCTGAACATTTTTGGACTGTTTCACTCGCTGTCGCGAATGCGCGTGGGGACTTAAACAGGGCTGACTGGAGCGCATCAACACACAGCTGGCGCTCAAGAAGCGAGCGCAACGCAAGAGGAGAAAACAATGTTAGGAATGATTTTGATTATTTTTTTGATTCTGGCGCTGGTGGGCGCTTTCCCGCGCTGGGGACACAGCCGCGACTGGGGCTATTTTCCGTCGGGCGGCTTGGGTTTGGTGCTGCTGGTAGTGGTGATCCTGGTGATTCTGGGGCGAATTTAGAATTCTCGCCGCGGTGATGGCGCATGACGGAGCGAGCAGACGGCCGGTGCGCGTGGCGGTATTTGTTTAGCCGGACAGAGCGAGTCTGTCCGTTGGGAGGCGGGCGATGCAGGACTCGAATCAGCGAGTGGTGAGTTTTCTGGAGAAAGAGATCAAGACGTATGAGGCCTTGTCGCTGTTCTTGTCGAAGAAGGGCGTTAGACAGCGGCTGCCGGCCGGCGTGGACAAAACTCTGACTAGCCCCGCGTTCTACAAAGAGAGAATGAGAGAGGCGCAGAAACTCGTCTGTGACCTCATGACATCGGAGTAGGAAGACTTCCCTCGAAGTTCCACATTCGCCACCGGGCTCGCGCAGGGCGTAGCGGCAAAGTCAACTACGCCCGCCTTAAAAAAGCAGGCGGCCGCTACAAATTCAAAAGCAACGCCCAGCGCGCCGGCACTGGTTGATCTCACTCAATCCAAGGTGGTTGCGCCGGCTTTCACTTTCGCGGCTGGCGCGCCAAGTTGAACGCCATACGAACGTGCAATTGTGTGCATAAGTGAACAGACCCGCCTCAGCGATGTGCGTAACATCGTGGTTCACGTCAGCAGACCACATTGGGCACCAGTAGTTCTCATACTTTCCCAGGAGATAATGTAAATGAAAATCATGAACACAGTTCTAGTTGTCGCTGCACTCTCACTAGTCGGCGCTGTTTCCGCTCCTGGCGCGCGTGCTGATGAATACAACAAGAAGACCGTGATGACGTTCAATCAGCCGGTCGAAATCCCAGGGCAAATCCTGCCCGCCGGGACCTACACCTTCAAGCTGCTGGATTCGCCTTCCGATCGTCACATCGTGCAAATCTTCAATGCAGACGGTACGCAGTTGATCGCAACGATTTTGACGATCAACGACTATCGCTTGCAGCCGACGGGACGCACCGTGGTGAAGTTCTCCGAGCAGCCGGGCGATGCGCCGGATGCGTTGAAGGCTTGGTTTTACCCGGGCGATAATTTCGGCCAGGAATTCGTGTATCCGAAGCAACGCGCGATTGAACTAGCTGTCGCGATTAAGGAACCGGTTCCGGCGCTGCCAATGGACTCGACAGACCTGAATACAGTTGCGATCGTAGCCGTTACTCCGGAACAGACGGAAGTCCCGGTAACGGAAGCGGTGCAGACGACCGCGCCAGTTGCTGACGAACCAGCGCCTGCGCCGGCGGAAGTGGCGGAAGAACTGCCGAAGACCGCCAGCACACTGCCTTTGATTGCGCTGCTGGGCTTGGCATCACTTGGAGCAGCATTAGCCGTGAAGCGACTCTCGTAGTTTTCATAAACGCAATAAACTCCGGTGCGCCGCGGGGCTGAATGACACTTCATATCCCGCGGCGCAAGGAGCTTCTCCTGTGACTCTCAAATTTCCAGCGCAATCCTGCAAACGAGTTTGCCGCTGTTGCCTATTCGTAGCCGCGCTGTTTTTTCATGGGCGCGCGAGCTTGGCCCAATCACGCCCAGCGCCGCCCGCCTCATCCGCGATTTCGGTACAGACGGAACTGGTGGTGCTGCCCGTCAATGTGACGGACGGGAAGGGCAACGCGGTGTTGGGGCTGAGCGAACAGGACTTCCGCGTGTACGAAGATGGGCGGCTGCAAAAAATCGCGCTGTTCCAGCAGGGAGACACACCGATCACCGTGGGTCTAATAGTGGATCACAGCCGCAGTATGGGTTCGCAGCTTCCGGAAGTAGCCGACGCGGTCTCATCCTTCGCGCGATCGGGTAATCCGCGCGACGAGATGTTCGTCGTGGATTTCAATGACGACGTTTCGGTGGAGCTTCTGAACGGAAAGCCCTTCACGGACGATCCCAAAGAGCTGGCAAAAGCCGTCTCCGCGGTGCGTGCGCGCGGACGAACGGCGCTTTACGACGCCGTGGCCGAAGGGCTGCTCCATTTGCAACTCGGCCATTACGAGCGGAAGGCGCTGATCATTATCAGCGACGGCGGAGACAATGCGAGCACGCAAAAACTATCGCAGGTTCTGGAGCTCGCCCGGAAATCTCAGGTGGTGATTTATTCCATCGGGCTGATCGGCGACACGGGAGAAGTGAATCCGGGAGTGCTTCAACATTTCTCGAAAGCTACCGGCGGCGTGGCGTATTTCCCAGACAGCAAGAATACTGTTGCGAGCATTTCGACGCAGATCGCGCGGGATCTTCGCGAGCAGTACACACTGGGATTCGCGCCGGAAAAGGCGAACAACGCGCATGCATTTCGCAAAATAGAAGTGAAGGTCTCCGCTGCAGGCCAAGGCAAGTTGCATGTGCGCACTCGGACGGGCTATTCCGCCGCCGGAGATAAGTCTTCGGACGCCGAGGCGGAGAAAGGCGCAGAGTGAACCCCCGCCCCTCCATCGCAGAGCGGCGCCGGAACTGGAGACGATCGTTCTTTCGCGGGGCGTATTATTTTTTTCTGGCGTTCGCTTTCTTGGCGCTGGGTTACGCCACTTACATTTTCGTGGATGCGCGAGCGTATCAAGCGATCGAAGAGTCGAAGTTTTCCAATCGGCGCGCAACTCCCGGGCCGCATTTGGTGGCGACAGGCGATGCGATCGGAGAAATGAAAATTCCGCGCATCGGTCTGGAGACCATCGTTGTGCAAGGGGAGTCAGCCAGAATATTGCACCGCGCCGTGGGGCATCTGCCCGAAACGGCGATGCCGGGGGAGGCTGGAAACGTCGCGCTGGCTGGGCATCGTGACGGTTTTTTCCGTCCGTTGAAGGATATTCGTGTGGGGGACGCAATCTCGCTCAATACGCTGGACGGAGAGTTCGTGTATCGAGTGGAATCAACCGAGGTGGTGTGGCCGAGCGACGTGCAGGTGCTGCAACCTACCGGCGAGAACACGCTGACACTGGTCACATGCTATCCGTTCTACTACGTCGGCTCGGCGCCGAAACGGTTCATCGTGCGCGCTCGACAGATAGGCAGACTACCGCCCGAATCGCCCGTTGCCGAGACGCCGCGATCGTTCTGAGCAAGCTCTCCAAGTGATTGGTGCGGGTCAGTTTCCGCCCCCTCGGTGCTGACATTTTACCGAGGAGTGGGGCGCGCTTGGCGCGGGTTACACGGTGCGGCGCGTTTCCACGAGCGCACTGGATCCGCAGGCCGACTTCTTCAGGGAGTTCGGCTCGTCATCCACTGCAGCGCGACCGAGGGGTTGCTGCTGGCGGCGGAGGGGGCGGTGCGATTTTCTTTTCCGCCGCGCAGTTGGATGGGATTTTTCCGGCGGTGGCGGCATCGGTGAGTGATTGCTACTTTTTCGGTGGGGTACGATCACATTGACGTGGGGCGGCGGCGGCGCGGGGATTGCTATTGCGATACTCCGGGCGTGCTGGACGATGCGACGGCGGAGTGGCGATTTTGCTGCTGCTGGGGGCTTCGGGCGGCTTATGAGGCGCAGGAGCTGGTGCGCAGCGGGGCTTGGGCCAGGGGATGCGCCGCGGCTGTTGGGATGGGATTGCGCGGGGAAAGTGCTGGGGATTTTCGGGATGGGGGGATGGGCGGCGGTGGCGCGGCGGGCGGCGTTGGGGATGAAGATACATTATTCGAACCGGAAGCGGCTTCCAGCGGGCTGGAGGGAGACGCGGTGTATCACGCTTCGGCGCAGGATTTGCTGCGGGTGAGCCAGTTTTTGAGCTTGCATGCGCCGCATACGCCGGAGACGCATCATTTTTTGAATGTGGAGAACATTGCGTTGCTGCCGGCGGGAGCGATTGTGATCAATGCGGCGCGGGGCGGTTGGTGGAGGATGGGGCGCTGATCGCGGCGTTGAAGACGGGAGAGTGGCCGCGGCGGGGTTGGATGTGTTTGAGGGAGCCGAAGATTAATCCTTTATATGTGGGGCTGCAGAATACATTTTTGCTGCCGCATATCGGGAGCGCTACTTTGGAGACGAATACGGCGATGGGGATGCTGGCATTGGATAATATTGATGCGGTCTTGGCCGGCAGGAGCGCGCCTTCGTTGGTGAAGATGTGAGTAATGGCCGGGGGCGCTTGCGGGAAAATCGTGCTGATGCCGCGGGTTGCGCGCTGCTGATTTGAAATTGTGTGCAGTAGTGAACAGATATGGACATTGGAGCGCTCTAAGATGTTGCCGTGGATGAAGTGAACGCGGCAGGCCTGATGTAAGCGCAGAAACCTTCATCTGAATCTGAGCCACACCGGATATCGCAGATTTCCTCTCCATTTGGCCGCCGGTAGCAGGCCTGCGGACATGTCAGAAATTACGCGAAATCACTTGGGACAGGCAGGAGTGTCTGCCTGCGAAGAGAAAGGGGTAAAAGCTTATGCCGTTACTACAAATATTGATGGTGCTGATCGTGGTGGGAGTGCTGCTGTGGCTGGTGAACAATTTCATACCGATGGCGGGGTCTATCAAGTCGCTGTTGAATGCGGTGGTGGTGATCGTCACGGTTTTGTGGCTGCTGAACATTTTTGGACTGTTTCACTCGCTGTCGCGAATGCGCGTGGGGACTTAAACAGGGCTGACTGGAGCGCATCAACACACAGCTGGCGCTCAAGAAGCGAGCGCAACGCAAGAGGAGAAAACAATGTTAGGAATGATTTTGATTATTTTTTTGATTCTGGCGCTGGTGGGCGCTTTCCCGCGCTGGGGACACAGCCGCGACTGGGGCTATTTTCCGTCGGGCGGCTTGGGTTTGGTGCTGCTGGTAGTGGTGATCCTGGTGATTCTGGGACGAATTTAGAATTCTCGCCGCGGTGATGGCGCATGACGGAGCGAGCAGACGGCCGGTGCGCGTGGCGGTATTTGTTTAGCCGGACAGAGCGAGTCTGTCCGTTGGGAGGCGGGCGATGCAGGACTCGAATCAGCGAGTGGTGAGTTTTCTGGAGAAAGAGATCAAGACGTATGAGGCCTTGTCGCTGTTCTTGTCGAAGAAGGGCGTTAGACAGCGGCTGCCGGCCGGCGTGGACAAAACTCTGACTAGCCCCGCGTTCTACAAAGAGAGAATGAGAGAGGCGCAGAAACTCGTCTGTGACCTCATGACATCGGAGTAGGAAGACTTCCCTCGAAGTTCCACATTCGCCACCGGGCTCGCGCAGGGCGTAGCGGCAAAGTCAACTACGCCCGCCTTAAAAAAGCAGGCGGCCGCTACAAATTCAAAAGCAACGCCCAGCGCGCCGGCACTGGTTGATCTCACTCAATCCAAGGTGGTTGCGCCGGCTTTCACTTTCGCGGCTGGCGCGCCAAGTTGAACGCCATACGAACGTGCAATTGTGTGCATAAGTGAACAGACCCGCCTCAGCGATGTGCGTAACATCGTGGTTCACGTCAGCAGACCACATTGGGCACCAGTAGTTCTCATACTTTCCCAGGAGATAATGTAAATGAAAATCATGAACACAGTTCTAGTTGTCGCTGCACTCTCACTAGTCGGCGCTGTTTCCGCTCCTGGCGCGCGTGCTGATGAATACAACAAGAAGACCGTGATGACGTTCAATCAGCCGGTCGAAATCCCAGGGCAAATCCTGCCCGCCGGGACCTACACCTTCAAGCTGCTGGATTCGCCTTCCGATCGTCACATCGTGCAAATCTTCAATGCAGACGGTACGCAGTTGATCGCAACGATTTTGACGATCAACGACTATCGCTTGCAGCCGACGGGACGCACCGTGGTGAAGTTCTCCGAGCAGCCGGGCGATGCGCCGGATGCGTTGAAGGCTTGGTTTTACCCGGGCGATAATTTCGGCCAGGAATTCGTGTATCCGAAGCAACGCGCGATTGAACTAGCTGTCGCGATTAAGGAACCGGTTCCGGCGCTGCCAATGGACTCGACAGACCTGAATACAGTTGCGATCGTAGCCGTTACTCCGGAACAGACGGAAGTCCCGGTAACGGAAGCGGTGCAGACGACCGCGCCAGTTGCTGACGAACCAGCGCCTGCGCCGGCGGAAGTGGCGGAAGAACTGCCGAAGACCGCCAGCACACTGCCTTTGATTGCGCTGCTGGGCTTGGTCATCACTGGGAGCAGCATTAGCCGTGAAGCGACTCTCGTAGTTTTCATAAACGCAACAAACTCCGGTGCGCCGCGGGGCTGAATGACACTTCATATCCCGCGGCGCAAGGAGCTTCTCCTGTGACTCTCAAACTTTCCAGCGCAATCCTGCAAACGAGTTTGCCGCTGTTGCCTATTCGTAGCCGCGCTGTTTTTTCATGGGCGCGCGAGCTTGGCCCAATCACGCCCAGCGCCGCCCGCCTCATCCGCGATTTCGGTACAGACGGAACTGGTGGTGCTGCCCGTCAATGTGACGGACGGGAAGGGCAACGCGGTGTTGGGGCTGAGCGAACAGGACTTCCGCGTGTACGAAGATGGGCGGCTGCAAAAAATCGCGCTGTTCCAGCAGGGAGACACACCGATCACCGTGGGTCTAATAGTGGATCACAGCCGCAGTATGGGTTCGCAGCTTCCGGAAGTAGCCGACGCGGTCTCATCCTTCGCGCGATCGGGTAATCCGCGCGACGAGATGTTCGTCGTGGATTTCAATGACGACGTTTCGGTGGAGCTTCTGAACGGAAAGCCCTTCACGGACGATCCCAAAGAGCTGGCAAAAGCCGTCTCCGCGGTGCGTGCGCGCGGACGAACGGCGCTTTACGACGCCGTGGCCGAAGGGCTGCTCCATTTGCAACTCGGCCATTATGAGCGGAAGGCGCTGATCATTATCAGCGACGGCGGAGACAATGCCAGCGCGCAAAAACTATCGCAGGTTCTGGAGCTCGCCCGGAAATCTCAGGTGGTGATTTATTCCATCGGGCTGATCGGCGACACCGGAGAAGTGAATCCGGGTGTTCTTCAACATTTCTCGAAAGCTACCGGCGGCGTGGCGTATTTCCCAGACAGCAAGAATACTGTTGCGAGCATTTCGACGCAGATCGCGCGGGATCTTCGCGAGCAGTACACACTGGGATTCGCGCCGGAAAAGGCGAACAACGCGCATGCATTTCGCAAAATAGAAGTGAAAGTCTCCGCTCCAGGCCAAGGCAAGTTGCATGTGCGCACCCGTGACGGGCTATTCCGCCGCCGGAGATAAGTCTTCGGACGCCGAGGCGGAGAAAGGCGCAGAGTGAACCCCCGCCCCTCCATCGCAGAGCGGCGCCGGAACTTGAGACGATCGTTCTTTCGCGGGGCGTATTATTTTTTTCTGGCGTTCGCTTTCTTGGCGCTGGGTTACGCCACTTACATTTTCGTGGATGCGCGAGCGTATCAAGCGATCGAAGAGTCGAAGTTTTCCAATCGGCGCGCAACTCCCGGGCCGCATTTGGTGGCGACAGGCGATGCGATCGGAGAAATGAAAATTCCGCGCATCGGTCTGGAGACCATCGTTGTGCAAGGGGAGTCAGCCAGAATATTGCACCGCGCCGTGGGGCATCTGCCCGAAACGGCGATGCCGGGGGAGGCTGGAAACGTCGCGCTGGCTGGGCACCGCGACGGTTTTTTCCGTCCGTTGAAGGATATTCGTGTGGGGGACGCAATCTCGCTCAATACGCTGGACGGAGAGTTCGTGTATCGAGTGGAATCAACCGAGGTGGTGTGGCCGAGCGACGTGCAGGTGCTGCAACCTACCGGCGAGAACACGCTGACACTGGTCACATGCTACCCTTCACACGTCGTCTCAGCGCCAAACCCTTCATCGTGCGCGCTCAACAGTAGAACTCGCGTTTGATTTCCTTCGCCATTCTCACGATGGGGAGCATTTCTCCGTTACTCAGCGGGACTTGCAGGTTTTCCAGGGCGGCGTAGCCGTGGGCGCGATAGAAGGGGACGCCGGTGAGAGTGGAGCCCATTTCGAGGCGGGAGAAACCGGCGGCGCGGGCGGCGTTCTCGCAGGCTTCGAGGATTAAGGTGCCGATGCCGCGGCGGGCGTATTGGGGATGAACGAAGAAGGCGCGAATTTTGGCGGCGTCGCGGGCGGGATCGAGGAGCGAGTCTTCGCGCTGGGCGAATTGATCGCCGCCGAAGAGAGTTTTGCGTTTGCTCCATCCGCCGCAGGCGATGGGGAGAGTGATTCGTGATTGGTGATTCGTGATTAGTGGGGAAGGCGCTGTGGCCTCCGCAGCGAAATAGGTGCCGTCGGCGATGAGCTGGGTGTCCACTCCATAGACGGATTCGAGGGCGCCTTCGAGTTGCGCGGGGGTGTAGTCGGCGGCTTGCAGGGTGCGGACGGAGGCGTGGATTATTTCGCGGAGGCGGGGGATGTCTTCGAGGGTGGCTGGGCGCAGGAGGAAGGGCATTTTGCTGGGCGTTGTTGTTTGATTGCGGCAATTCTAACTGGCGGACATCGCGCCAGCAATGGCTCAGTAACGTGCGGCGCTACGCTCCGATCCCGCACAGCGGGATCGAAGGGTGAATCGCGCAGCCGGGCGATTCACGAAGTCAAAGGCAACGGCGGTGCACGGAAATGTTGACGCCCGAGCGAGCTGGGGCGCAGCCCTTCGAACCGGCGCTGCCGGTTCTCAGGATGAATCGCGCTGTGGCGCGATTCACAAGCAGCGCCCCTACCGACGCCTCGCGCCAATCGGGTAAAATCTGGTTGCACGGGAAACTTGCACAGACCCTTCGCGTACGCTCAGGGCAGGCAAGAGTGGCTGTGCCACGAAAACCTGGATGCGGGAAGGGCGGCGGGAGATGAGCAAACCGATTCTGGCGGTGCTGGGACATTTTACCGAGGAGGTGGAGGCGCGCTTGGCGCGGGATTTCACGGTGCGGCGCGTTTCGACTGATGCGCGAGCTGGATCCGCAGCGACTTCGGCAGCGACTTCTTCAGGGAGTTCGGCTGCGTCATCCACTGCAGCGCGGACCGAGGGGTTGCTGCTGGCGGCGGAGGGGGCGGATGCGATTTTCTTTAATCCGCCTGCGAAATTGGATGCGGAATTTTTCCGGCGGGTGGCGGCATCGGTGAAAGTGATTGCTACTTTTTCGGTGGGGTACGATCACATTGACGTGGGGCGGCGGCGGCGCGGGGAATTGCGATTGCGAATACTCCGGGCGTGCTGGACGATGCGACGGCGGACGTGGCGATTTTGCTGCTGCTGGGGGCTTCGCGGCGTGCTTATGAGGCGCAGGAACTGGTGCGCAGCGGGGCTTGGGGGAAACCTGGCGCGCCGCGGCTGCTGGGATGGGATTGCGCGGGGAAAGTGCTGGGGATTTTCGGGATGGGGAGGATCGGGCAGGCGGTGGCGCGGCGGGGGCGGGCGTTGGGGATGAAGATACATTATTCGAACCGGAAGCGGCTGGCGGCGGCGCTGGAAGGAGACGCGGTGTATCACGCTTCGGCGCAGGATTTGCTGCGGGTGAGCCAGTTTTTGAGTTTGCATGCGCCGCATACGCCGGAGACGCATCATTTTTTGAATGTGGAGAACATTGCGCTGCTGCCGGCGGGGGCGATTGTGATCAATGCGGCGCGGGGCGGGTTGGTGGAGGATGGGGCGTTGATCGCGGCGTTGAAGACGGGGAGAGTGGCCGCGGCGGGGTTGGATGTGTTTGAGGGGGAGCCGAAGATTAATCCTTTATATGTGGGGCTGCAGAATACATTTTTGCTGCCGCATATCGGGAGCGCTACTTTGGAGACGAATACGGCGATGGGGATGCTGGCATTGGATAATATTGATGCGGTCTTGGCGGGCAGGAGCGCGCCTTCGTTGGTGAAGATGTGAGTAATGGCCGGGGGCGCTTGCGGGAAAATCGTGCTGATGCCGCGGGTTGCGCGCTGCTGATTTGAAATTGTGTGCAGTAGTGAACAGATATGGACATTGGAGCGCTCTAAGATGTTGCCGTGGATGAAGTGAACGCGGCAGGCCTGATGTAAGCGCAGAAACCTTCATCTGAATCTGAGCCACACCGGATATCGCAGATTTCCTCTCCATTTGGCCGCCGGTAGCAGGCCTGCGGACATGTCAGAAATTACGCGAAATGACTTGGGACAGGCAGGAGTGTCTGCCTGCGAAGAGAAAGGGGTAAAAGTTTATGCCGTTACTACAAATATTGATGGTGCTGATCGTGGTGGGAGTGCTGCTGTGGCTGGTGAACAATTTCATACCGATGGCGGGGTCTATCAAGTCGCTGTTGAATGCGGTGGTGGTGATCGTCACGGTTTTGTGGCTGCTGAACATTTTTGGACTGTTTCACTCGCTGTCGCGAATGCGCGTGGGGACTTAAACAGGGCTGACTGGAGCGCATCAACACACAGCTGGCGCTCAAGAAGCGAGCGCAACGCAAGAGGAGAAAACAATGTTAGGAATGATTTTGATTATTTTTTTGATTCTGGCGCTGGTGGGCGCTTTCCCGCGCTGGGGACACAGCCGCGACTGGGGCTATTTTCCGTCGGGCGGCTTGGGTTTGGTGCTGCTGGTGGTGGTGATCCTGGTGATTCTGGGGCGAATTTAGAATTCTCGCCGCGGTGATGGCGCATGACGGAGCGAGCAGACGGCCGGTGCGCGTGGCGGTATTTGTTTAGCCGGACAGAGCGAGTCTGTCCGTTGGGAGGTGAGCGATGCAGGACTCGAATCAGCGAGTGGTGAGTTTTCTGGAGAAAGAGATCAAGACGTATGAGGCCTTGTCGCTGTTCTTGTCGAAGAAGGGCGTTAGACAGCGGCTGCCGGCCGGCGTGGACAAAACTCTGACTAGCCCCGCGTTTTACAAAGAGAGAATGAGAGAGGCGCAGAAACTCGTCTGTGACCTCATGACATCGGAGTAGGAAGACTTCCCTCGAAGTTCCACATTCGCCACCGGGCTCGCGCAGGGCGTAGCGGCAAAGTCAACTACGCCCGCCTTAAAAAAGCAGGCGGCTGCTGCAAATTCAAAAGCAACGTCCAGCGCGCCGGCACTGGTTGATCTCACTCAATCCAAGGTGGTTGCGCCGGCTTTCACTTTCGCGGCTGGCGCGCCAAGTTGAACGCCATACGAACGTGCAATTGTGTGCATAAGTGAACAGACCCGCCTCAGCGATGTGCGTAACATCGTGATTCACGTCAGCAGACCACATCGGGCACCAGTAGTTCTCATACTTTCCCAGGAGATAATGTAAATGAAAATCATGAACACAGTTCTAGTTGTCGCTGCACTCTCACTAGTCGGCGCTGTTTCCGCTCCTGGCGCGCGTGCTGATGAATACAACAAGAAGACCGTGATGACGTTCAATCAGCCGGTCGAAATCCCAGGGCAAATCCTGCCCGCCGGGACCTACACCTTCAAGCTGCTGGATTCGCCTTCCGATCGTCACATCGTGCAAATCTTCAATGCAGACGGTACGCAGTTGATCGCAACGATTTTGACGATCAACGACTATCGCTTGCAGCCGACGGGACGCACCGTGGTGAAGTTCTCCGAGCAGCCGGGCGATGCGCCGGATGCGTTGAAGGCTTGGTTTTACCCGGGCGATAACTTCGGCCAGGAATTCGTCTATCCGAAGCAACGCGCGATTGAACTAGCTGTCGCGATTAAGGAACCGGTTCCGGCGCTGCCAATGGACTCGACAGACCTGAATACAGTTGCGATCGTAGCCGTTACTCCGGAGCAGACGGAAGTCCCGGTAACGGAAGCAGTGCAGACGACCGCGCCAGTTGCTGACGAACCAGCGCCTGCGCCGGCGGAAGTGGCGGAAGAACTGCCGAAGACCGCCAGCACAATGCCTTTGATTGCGCTGCTGGGCCTGGTCTCACTTGGAGCTGCATTAGCTGCGAAGCGGCTCTCGTAAGCTTTATAAATGCAATAAACTCCGGTGCGCCGCGGGGCTGAATGACACTTCATATCCCGCGGCGCAAGGAGCTTCTCCTGTGACTTTCAACTTTCCAGCGCAATCCTGCAAACGAGTTTGCCGCTGTTGCCTATTCGTCGCCGCACTGTTTTTTCATGGGCGCGCGAGCTTGGCCCAATCACGCCCAGCGCCGCCCGCCTCATCCGCGATTTCGGTACAGACGGAACTGGTGCTGCTGCCCGTCAATGTGACGGACGCGAAGGGCAATGCGGTGTTGGGGCTGAGCGAACAGGCCTTCCGCGTGTACGAAGATGGGCGGCTGCAAAAAATCGCGCTGTTCCAGCAGGGAGACACACCGATCACCGTGGGTCTAATAGTGGATCACAGCCGCAGTATGGGTTCGCAGCTTCCGGAAGTAGCTGATGCGGTCTCATCCTTCGCGCGATCGGGTAATCCGCGCGACGAGATGTTCGTCGTGGATTTCAATGACGACGTTTCGGTGGAGCTTCTGAACGGAAAGCCCTTCACGGACGATCCCAAAGAGCTGGCAAAAGCCGTCTCCGCGGTGCGTGCGCGCGGACGAACGGCGCTTTACGACGCCGTGGCCGAAGGGCTGCTCCATTTGCAACTCGGCCATTATGAGCGGAAGGCGCTGATCATTATCAGCGACGGCGGAGACAATGCCAGCGCGCAAAAACTGTCGCAGGTTCTGGAGCTCGCCCGGAAATCTCAGGTGGTGATTTATTCCATCGGGCTGATCGGCGACACGGGAGAAGTGAATCCGGGAGTGCTTCAACATTTCTCGAAAGCTACCGGCGGCGTGGCGTATTTCCCAGACAGCAAGAATACTGTTGCGAGCATTTCGACGCAGATCGCGCGGGATCTTCGCGAGCAGTACACACTGGGATTCGCGCCGGAAAAGGCGAACAACGCGCATGCATTTCGCAAAATAGAAGTGAAGGTCTCCGCTGCAGGCCAAGGCAAGTTGCATGTGCGCACTCGGACGGGCTATTCCGCCTCCGAAGATAAGTCTTCTCCCGCCGACGCGGCCAAAGGCGCAGAGTGAACGCTCGCCCCTCCATCGCAGAGCGGCGCCGGAACTGGAGACGATCGTTCTTTCGCGGGGCGTATTATTTTTTTCTGGCGTTCGCTTTCTTGGCGCTGGGTTATACCACTTACATTTTCGTGGATGCGCGAGCGTATCAAGCGATCGAAGAGTCGAAGTTTTCCAATCGGCGCGCAACTCCCGGGCCGCATTTGGTGGCGACAGGCGATGCGATCGGAGAAATGAAAATTCCGCGCATCGGTCTGGAGACTATCGTTGTGCAAGGGGAGTCAGCCAGAATATTGCACCGCGCCGTGGGGCATCTGCCCGAAACGGCGATGCCGGGGGAGGCTGGAAACGTCGCGCTGGCTGGGCACCGCGACGGTTTTTTCCGTCCGTTGAAGGATATTCGTGTGGGGGACGCAATCTCGCTTAATACGTTGGACGGAGAGTTCGTGTATCGAGTGGAATCAACCGAGGTGGTGTGGCCGAGCGACGTGCAGGTGCTGCAACCTACCGGCGAGAACACGCTGACACTGGTCACATGCTATCCGTTCTACTACGTCGGCTCGGCGCCGAAACGGTTCATCGTGCGCGCTCGACAGATAGGCAGACTACCGCTCGAATCGCCCGTTGCCGAGACGCCGCAATCGTTCTGAGCAAGCTCTCCAAGTAATTGGTGCGGGTCAGTTTCCGATAAGTGCTGCCGGCTCAACCGGTCGATGCAACACCTTCTAATCCGCTGATCCGTCAATACTTCCTCTGAAGAACTGATCTGTTTAGCTGTACTTAGTCAAAACCTAGCGAGGTAGCGTTCTAGCTGATCTAACTTAGCTAGCGCTTTTAGCTTCTGTTTTCAATCAGGAGTTGAAAATCGATTTATGGTGATTTCTTTACTGTAGCTGAACTCCCGGCACGCAAAACTTCAATCCAAACTGTGTTTGTAAAAACTAATCCTTGCCAAGCCTCATAGGGTAGTCCTTTGATTTGCTCTTCCTTGTCGGGGATTGGTGCCGTGTCCCAGCAAAATGACGATGACAGGTTGCCGATTGATTTATACGTTCCACCCAGTCGCCATCGACCCGGTGTACTGAGTTGCGGAAAGGATTCAGGATAGACGGAAATAACCGTGCCGTAGAAATCTCCCGGCGGAAGAACGGTCCAACGAGATAGCAATCTCGTCGCAAAACTGTCCTTGGCAAGGTAGACACAGTCGCTTGCGCAGCCAAATCCGGGCCCTTTCGGAGGTTTCATTGGCGGACCTAAATCGAGCCGCAGCGATAACGGCGAAGGCCGCGCGCACAGCGAATAAATGCCGTTCTCGATGAAAAGTGGCTTCGAACTGACGTTTTGAATCTCAACTCGAATCTTAAGAACTTCGCCAACTGTGATCGATTTCTTTATCGGAATTAGTCGAACCTCGATTTGTGTATCCTTGTTTTCCTGCCCCTGCGCGCTCGCGACCGCCAGCGGCTGGAACACCCAGATTGTTGGAATCAGAGCTACGGCGATGGCCAGCAACGGAGACCGTTGTGCGTTCAGAAGGCACCCCCCAACTATTTGACACCATTCGGAATTCCAAGATTGTGCCTTAGCTCCTGATTAGTCGCGTTACCGCACATCTGCTCAGCAAGAACTCTAGTTTTCCACTCAGGGCACTGGTCGATGATTGGCTATTGGGTTTAACGTTGAAGCGTCGCCGCGGAAGGCGCAACGATTTCCACGGTTGCTGGCGGTTCAAATCGCACTTCAGTCGGGAACCATGAATCCGTTGCGTTACCATCCAACTTAAACTTAAAGGTGATGACCAGTTCGCGTTCTCGGGCTAATCCGGCCGAGCCGCAAAACTGCCATTTCTTAAGCGCATCGACGGCGGACTCTCGCAAGAGCGGGTGGCCTTCTTCTAGTGTGTTGATGTCATCCGGCGAGCCGTCATCTCGTAAAGTAATTCTCAGGCGAACCGTTCCTTGAATTTGCGATTGGCGAGCAGCGGGTGTGTAAAGTGGAGCCACAAATCTACAGAGACAGATATCGTTAGAAGCATCTGAACGTGTGTTGGGCGTCCCTCTGGGGATCGAGTACTGAATCTGCTCAAGGGCCTGCGTGAACGGCGCAATGTCTACCGTGAAGGGTGTCGCGGAAATCGAAATTGCTAGGAGCAACACAAGGAGCAAGACCAAGATCGCGAATGTCCCGATAAAAATTGTCTGCCCATCATTCTTCATTTCAACACACCAAACCCGACGCCACTTTTGAACGCAGCATATCGTGGTTTGGCGGCACGTGCCAACTCCTGATAAGTCGTGCGGGTTCAGAGGGTCGGCGCAACACTTGCGCGCAGTTTACTCGCTGGCGTCTGAAAGCCCAAAGTTTTTCGCGGGCGCTGATTTAACCGCAGCGCGATTTTGTCCAGTTGGGATTGCGTGTAGCCGGAAAGGTCGGTTCTCTTCGGCAAGTATTGTCGCAGCAAGCGGTTGGTGTTTTCGTTGGTTCCTCGTTGCCAGGGGCTGTGCGGATCACAGAAGTAAACTTTCACATTCGTGGCTACGGTGAAGGTTTTGTGCTTCGCCATCTCCAGTCCGCGATCCCAGGTCAACGAGCGCCGCAGAGTTGTGGGCAGCCTGCGAATTTGCCGGCTCAGCGCAGCGACGACCGCAGCTGTGTCTTTGCTTCGCACCTTGACCAGGGCAGTAAAACGCGAATGTCGTTCCACCAACGTCGCAATGTGGCTGTTTTTTGTACCACCAATGAGATCGCCTTCCCAATGGCCGGGGACGGCGCGATCTTCGATCTCTGCGGGCCTTTCCCGGATGGAAATGGCATCTACGATTTGACCGCGCGAGTCTTTAAAGATGCGCGAGTGCTGCGAGCGGCGAATGCGGCGCTTGGATCGCAGGTGCCCCAGCAGCTCTTTCTTCAGCACTCCGCGGGCTTGGATGAACAAACTGCGGTAAATCGTTTCGTGGGACACGCGCATGCTCTCGTCAGCGGGATACTGGATTTTCAGCCATCCGGAAATCTGTTCCGGCGACCAGTCCAGAATCAGTTTACTCGCAACTAGCTTCCGCAACTTCGCGTGAATGGCAAGAAGGCAGCGTTTGGGCCGCAGGGCTGATTCCCAGGCTTGCTGATCGGCTTCTTGGGCTCGATACTCAGGGCGGCCGCCATGGCGTGCGACTTCTCGGCTGACCGTTGATGCAGCGCGCTGCAGTTCTTTGGCTATATCGCGAATCGAGGAACCGGAAGCGAGCCCTCGAGAAATGTCTTCTCGCTCAACCGCATTGAGCACGAGCAGCGAGCGCCGACGAAGTGGCGGAACAATCCCACCGTGATGCGATAACAGACAGTGAATCGACGTATGCGGCCTGTCTAAGGCGCGCCCAATCCTATGCAGCGACTCTCCCGCCTTCCAACGGCGCCACAGCTCAGCCCGCTGCGCCGCAGAAAGCTCCACGTACTTCCCTTGGGTCATACACACCACCTTTGAACAGAAGTTCTATCTTAGATGGTGTTGCATCGACCCATTGAGACCACCCGCGTAACCGGACATCTGGTTTTCGGTGGTTTTCACGTGTCCGGTTTGGGTGTTCAGCGTCCAAGTGCCGCGACGATTTGCTTCGAGTACTTCCTTGAAAGCTGTTTCAGCATAACTTCCGTGCCGCCCGACAATGCGTCTGGAATGTGAACTCGGCTTGGGGCGCATGTACTCCAGCCGCTCTGCCCGCTTCCGGGCGCTCCCCACATTTCAAGCCTTAGGGAATCTTGAAAAACCCCACGCAACAACGGCTTGCGTGCGCCCTCGCGGTCGAGTGACTTCAACGGTCAAGGTCGCCCGCGCTTGCAAGGGGAGAAGGTGACGCAAAACCTCTCGTATCCGGTGTGACGGAGAATGGGGCGGTTCAAAAGGATTACACGTCGTATAATCTCGTGCGCGCATCCCGGGAGCAGCACATATGAACGTACAAGAACAAATCAAGAAGTACATTGCCAGCCAACCGGAACCAAAACGCAGTGACCTGCAAGAGTTGCATCGGCTGACACTTCAAGCGTCACCAGAATGCAAATTATGGTTCTCCGATGGTAAGGACAGCAAAAATCGAACTGTTTCCAACCCTACGATTGGATATGGACTTCACACAATAAAATATGCCGATGGAAAAAGCAGAGAGCTTTTTCGAATTGGCGTGAGCGGGAACAAAACCGGAATCTCGGTCTATATTATTGGTCTGAAAGATAAGAAATACTTAGCCAAAACGTATGGAAAAAAACTAGGCAAGGCGAGCGTGACGGGATATTGCATTCGGTTTAAAGCTCTAAAGGATATAAACATCGAAACGCTTGAAGCGGCAATACGATATGGGCTTGCAGCTCAGAATGAAAAAGGCAAGCTGACGAAATAATTCCACGGTTAAAGGCAAGGAGTCATCGAAGTAAAGGCGCTCCGATATACAGCCCCTACAGTCCTGACCCGCGCCCCGAAGCCATTCTCCGTAAAACGGGTCTCCCGCAATAGTCGTGCGCCGCTCTGTCAGCGCTCCTCGCTTTTCTCTGTTTGCCGTTGCCCACTGCGGAAGTATCACGAGCTAACCGGAAGTTATCGAAGAAGCCTGGTTACTCGCGTAATCGGAAACTGCCCACCGGCAAGTAATCAGATGTGTGCACAACAGGACAGATACGCTCGCCGATCCCGACTACTATTCTGATGCGTGCGTAGGGACGCGGCGGATTCGCAACGCGCTTCGGCTGCTTTGAGCGATTGAATCCGCTTCTAACATGCACACAGCACAGGGGATAACGAACTAACATGCTCTGGACAATATTTGTGATCTTGGTGGTTTTATGGCTTCTGGGGATCGTCACTTCCTACACGATGGGTGGGTTCATCCATATTCTGTTGGTGCTGGCGGTGGTGGTCCTGGTGATTCGTTTGCTGCAAGGGCGCAGCGTGGTTGACTGATCGCGGAACCCTCTTCATGAAACCAATCTCATTGGCCGGCATTTTGTTGATCGTTCTGGGTGCGCTGGCGCTCGCGTATCAGGGCATCAATTACACGCATCGCGAGACGGTTCTAGATGTGGGCCCGATTCATGCCACCGCCGACGAGCAGAAACACATCCCACTCCCTCCTATCGTCGGGGGCCTCGCCATTCTGGCTGGAGCTGCACTGCTTTTCGCAGGCACCAAGCAAAAGTCATAACGGAAGTTTCCGGTTGGGGACGGTCGTGTAGCATTTTGCTCCAACGGCCTCCCCGGCTCACGGCGCGATTTCAAGCGCCCTCACACAGGCCTCGGAGATCATAAGCTGCGCGGCCGCAACACTGATCATGGAGGTCAGCAATGATACGCAAATCAATTCTGGTTGTATGTCTGGGGTTGCTCGCAACCTCGACGGTTTATGCCAACAACAAGGAACAAAAGCGGCTGGAAAATTCGGGCGTGGTGATGCAGGAAATCATGAACATTCCGGATAACATTCCACACGACGTGATGGAAAAGGCGGAATGCGTGATCGTATTTCCGTCGGTGCTGAAGGCGGCGTTCGTGGTGGGCGCAAGCTACGGCCGCGGAGCGATGGTTTGCCGCACCGGGAAGGAATTTCACGGGCCGTGGGGCGCGCCAGCGATGATGGCGCTGGAAGGCGGCAGCGTTGGCTTCCAGATTGGCGGACAAGCCACTGATCTGGTACTGCTGATTATGAATGACCGCGGGGCGCAGTCAATTCTGAGCAGCAAGGTTAAGCTGGGTGGAGATGCTTCGGTGGCCGCGGGTCCCGTGGGCCGCGATGCTTCCGCGAACACCGACGCCTTCATGCGCGCCGAGATTTTGAGCTACTCGCGGACGCGTGGAGTTTTCGCTGGTGTGTCGCTGGAAGGTTCCACGCTTCGCCCGGACGATGGCGCCAACGAGGATGTGTATGGCCGCAAACTCACCTCCAGAGAAATCATTTTTGGCGGAGCAGTGAGTGTTCCGCCTTCCGGACGCCACCTGGTTCGGGTATTGGACCGGAACTCGCCGTACAACGAATCGAAGGAATCCGCGGGCAATAAGTAACCGCGGGAGACTTGTGGTTTGATTTGCATTCCGGCATGGTTGGGGCCCGGTGAGAAGCTCGTTACTGGGTTCCCAATCGCTCCGGATTTCGTGATTGTTGCTGAATTTCGCGAAAACCCGGGCTCGGCGCCGCATCCGAAACGCGCCCTCAAGACGACGCTCCTCGCTTCGCCTGACACACCACAGCACAGTAGTATGTTCAGACTATTGCCCGTTTTTTCCTGCGTACTACAATCTCGCCACTTTTGATCCGTAGCTGACTTGTTGGGAGATTTTGCATGCATTGCGCCGTGAAGGCTTCGCGGCGACGGCGAGGTTGTGTGTTCTAGCGTTCCGCCGGGGCTGAGCGTTGCCAACGGGTGCTCGCTGCGGCGCGCGCTGCTTAATTCGATTTTTCGGAGGATCTATTGAAGACGTTCTGGGCTTGTCTGGTGTTGTTGATGCTTGGCGTGCCAGCGATGGCGCAGTCGGATCAGCCCGCGCCGATCGTAATTGACGGGGTGACGTTTTCGGGCAGCATCCGTGAGCGCTATGAGGCGTGGGATTGGTTTTCGCCAGCAGGCCCGGGCGAGAATCTCTACGGGTATTCCGGGACGCTGATGCGTTTTGCGTTCTCGCAGGAAAAGCAAAAATTCGACTGGAAAATCGAGATGGCCGTGCCGGTCCTATTGGGACTTCCGAATGGAGCGGTGTTGCCGGCGCCGCAGGGGCAGCTGGGGCTGGGAGCCAACTATTATGCCGCCAATCATAATGACCAATACACGGCGTTCATTTTTCCGAAGCAGGCCTATGTGCGCTTCAAGTGGGATCATTCCAGTTTGCAAGCGGGTCGTTTCGAATTTACCGACGGCAACGAGGTGAAGTCGAAGGATCCAACGGTGGCCTCACTGGTGAACGAGCGCATCGCGCAGCGCCTGATCGGCACGTTCGGATTTACCGACGTGATGCGCAGCTTCGACGGGTTGCACTATTCTTATACGAACGGCCCGTGGAATTTCACGGCGGTAAGCGCGATTCCCACGCGCGGAGTTTTCCAGGTGGACGGCTGGGGCTGGGTGGACACGCCGATCACTTACGTGGCTGTGACCAAGCAAATGGAATTTGGATCGAGTCATGCCGAGTGGCGAGCTTTCGGACTGTTTTATTACGACGATCGCAATGTGCTGAAGACCGACAACCGGCCCGCCCCAGTGCGTGCCGCCGATCACGACGCCATCGCGCTGGGCACCTACGGCGGGAATTACGTGATGGCGACTGCGACCGGCATAGGCACTTTTGACCTGCTGGGATGGGGCGTGCTGCAGAGCGGGCAGTGGGGACAACTCACGCAGCGTTCGGGTGCAGGCACGATTGAAGGCGGCTTTCAACCGAAGGGCCTGGAGCGCGTGCGTCCCTGGTTCCGCACGGGCTACTTCTATTCAAGCGGGGACGGCAACCCGGCGGACACGACGCATGGCACTTTCTTCTCGGTGTTGCCCACTCCGCGGCAATATGCGCGGTTTCCGTTCTTTAATTCCATGAACAATCGCGACGTATTCGGCGAAGTGATTTTGCGCCCCAGCAAGTCTTTCACCGTGCGCAGCGATGTGCACGGGCTATGGCTTTCGAATTCGGCGGACCTTTGGTACACGGGCGGCGGCGCGTTTCAGCCGTGGACGTTCGGATACAGCGGGCGGCCTTCCAACGGAGCTTCAAAGCTCGCCAATTTGTATGACATCAGCGGCGATTATAACTTCCAGCACGGAATTTCGCTGGGGCTGTACTTCGGTTGGGCGCAGGGCGGGCAGGTGATAAAGGCGATCTACCCTGCGAACAGCAATGGAGCGTTGGGCTTTACGGAATTCAACTACCGCTTCTGACGCGACAGCGCCTGCGGCGGTTTACGCGTTGGCGGTTCGCGCGAGCTTGATGTCTGGACGCATCAGCGACCCCGCCGCGCGCGGCCTCGGACGGGCCAGCCTGGGTGCGCCGTGGATATTGGCGACATCTTTCGCGCCGTAGAAATTTTCCTTCTCGCAGGCTTTGCAGCGCAAATTAAAAACCACCGGCTGGCTTTCACGCGCCGCTTCGGGCGCGCCGGCCTGGCTCGCAGCAATGGCTTTTTCAGCTCGGGCGGGAAGCGAAATTGGCTCACCACAGGCGCGACAATAGACTCCAGAGTATTGCTGCGTTACGGTTGCTTGAGTCACGGGACACCTCAATTCGAAGTCAATTTATCTAAGGTAGGAAGGAATATTATACAACTTCCGCAAGTGCGAAAGTAGCTCGATCCTGTGAATTCCAGGGCGAAGCTGTGAATTTCGCGCAGCGTGGGGATTTTTGTTACATCATTCCAGTAACTCTATACATATCAGTACTTTAGAGCTATGCTGGCGACCCTCTCCTGGTTGATTTTGCACCAAAACACGTCGAAAATTCCACAGATCCAAGGCCTGGTAGCGTGTCTGATCCCGCGGTGCTCGTTTCAAAGTTAAGCGAGTTGTTACGGCTTGCTTGGCTCGGTCTTCCAGAAATCAATGCCGGCGGCTTGGGTGGGGACGTCCAGGGTGGCGACGGTCTTGAGCGCGTCGAGGTCAATCACTTCCACGGTGCCGGGATCGGAGCCGATGCCTTCCACTGAAATGAAAGCGTAGCGATTATCTGGGGTGACGACGGCGCCATGGACTACTTTGCGCTTGGTGGGGAGGCGCGCCAATTCTTTTCCGGACTTGGGATCGAAGATGGAGACGGACTGGCCGCGCTTATTGGTGGCGATCAGGCGGCCATCTTTGGTCATCGCCAGGTTGTAAACGCCATTTCCGGCGGGGAAGCGCTGGACCATTTTCCAGGAGGCGGTGTTCACGACGACGATGTCGTTGGACTTGTTGCATGCAACGTAGATTTCCGAGCCGTCGTTCGAAGGTTGCGCCCAGGTGGGCACGCAGGTCAGGTCGGCCATCTTCATTTGCGATTGCGGCGCGCCTTCCATGCCCATTTCCTTTCCCGCGGTGAGCACGAAATAACGCGAGACGGCGAATTTCTGGGTGTCAATTTCGGCGACCATATCGTCCATCATGCAGGCGGAGTAATGTTTCGAGCCGTCGGGGCTGAGCCGCGAGCCGTGGGGCATGGTGCAGGTGGTGATGCGCTTCACTTCGAGCATCGC
Organism: uncultured Acidobacteriota bacterium; assembly: GCA_963754275.1. Classification (GTDB taxonomy): domain Bacteria; phylum Acidobacteriota; class Terriglobia; order Acidiferrales; family UBA7541; genus Palsa-295. Next base: position 20,311 of record CAVWFO010000025.1, on the reverse strand, counting down.
GTCGGTGGCGACAACGGAGATTGAGGAGGGCACCATGTCACCGTGGAAATTGGCGTTGGCGATGTAGAGAAATTCGCCGTCCTTGGAAATATCCGCGGTCGCAGGAAACAATCCCAGCGGCGTGTATTTCACCACCTCTTCCGTGCCAGCTTTCAATTTCCAGGCCGAACCGTCCGGGCGGCCGTGGCCTACCGCGACGTACACAAATTGTTTGTCCGGAGATACGGCGATTCCGTGCGGGCCATTGATATCTACCGGGAGCAGGCCGATGTGGGTTTCGTGCTCTACGTGAAAGCCGTGCGGGCCGAAGCGGAGGAGCGCAACTTTGTCTGCCGCCTCGCAGACGACATAGACCAGGTAATCCTGCGTGGGGCCAGCGGGTGCTGCCTGGGGCGACGGTTGCGCGGTCGCGAGCGGCAAGATCAAGGCCAGCAGGAAGGTCGCGAGGATTACGGCATGAGCGAAGGGCGCGAGCCGACCACTGCGAGGTTCAAGCGATTCCGAGTTATCAGCGTTCGCCGCATAGAGCGCGCATCCGGAGCGGAGCATCATCAAAACACCTCGTTCCCATGGAAGGCTTGTATGAGAAATGGATTATTTGTACGCAGGCGAGTTTACATCCGAAAGTTTCCAATTTTGGAGAACAAATCACCGAGATAGATCGGGCAACGGATAGCGGCGCCGGCGATGGTATTTCGCGGCAACGGGCAGGGCGGAGGCGCTGCCCGCGGGAGAGGAGCGCCAGAAGCCCGGAGCGGATTGCAGAAATTCCAAGCCTGCCAGTACCCCTCCTCCTTCGCTGCGAATCAGGCGCGCTACGCGGCAGGTGAGGTCCTGGTCGGTTTGCAGATTCGTGAGAATTAATTTTTGAGCGCGCACAATGCTCGCAGCGACCGGCACTAGTCCACCCCATGCGCTGACATTGATGGTTTGCGTGATTTCGGAAAAGGGTTCGCCGTCCAGCTTGCCGTACACCTGCACCGGCAGGTAAATCGGCAAACGCTGCGCCCTGCGTTGATCGTCCAGGGAACCGATCATTTTCTTGCCCGCCTTTTGGTGAAATCGGCGGCCGCGCCTCCCCCCAATCCAGGAGAAAAACCTCGCCCAGCCCACATGCACCCCAAGGAAGGTATGCGCCCATCCGGATTGGGTCGCAAGGAATTTCGAGGGTGGGAGGTTACCCAGAGGTCACATCCAAACACGGAAGAGACTGCAGCGGACGTTTGAGTAATTGCTCAAGTTGAACAGCAAAGAGCCGGCGAGACGCCGGCGCTACTAAAATCGAGCGGTCGCACAGGATCTAAGCAAAGCGAGATGAGTTTTAGGCGAGCGCCAGATTGAGATTCTCAATGGCTTCGTCGATTTCCGCGGTGTTCTTGTAGCCGACCGTGACGCAATCAACGCCGGCGTTCTGGAACGCGAACCGCATCGCCTTCTGGCGGTCTTCACGGTTGAACGTGCCTTCACCGACAAGCTTCATGCTGATTACGCCCATGCCTTCTTTGCGCACCTGTTTGACGTGGGTCACCACTTCGGGGACGTTGCCTAATCCGGCGGTGTTGTAATCCTCGGCGTCCATGCGGGTGCCTTTGTGATTCACGCGGATCATGGCGACGTCGAGCCATTTATTTCCCGGGACCTGGCGCAGAGCGGGAAGCCCGTGGACTGAGGCGCCATGACTCACGATCGCTTTTTTCGATTGCGCTTCGAGAATTCCATCCTGCCACTTGATCGTGTCTGCGGGCCACGTCGAAGTGTGTTGCCAGTGCAGCAGCATGATGTCGAAATATTCGGTATTCGCCAGTTTGCGAAGTTCGTCGAATTTCTGTTGCGGATCCACGCCGGGCACGGTGGTGACTTTCGACATGAGGCGATAGTTTTCGCGCGGAATGCCTTGCAGGGCGACGCCGAGCATGCGGTGCATGTCGCCGTAGGACTCGGCGGTTTCGAAGAAGCGAATGCCGTGGTCGTAGGCGTAGCGCACCAGGCTGGTGAATCCTTCTTGTCCCAAGTCGCGCTGGACCATGCCGCTGATGCTGCCTGTGCCGAAGGCGAGGCGGGTGACGTTCACGCCGGATTTTCCGAGGGTGATCCAATCTGTCGCGGTCTGGCGCGTGGCGGCGAGCGAGAGGCTTCCGGTGGCGGCGAGGGTGCCGGCGGCGAGCCCGGTTTTCAGGAATTCACGTCTGGTGTAGTGGGACATGGATGCACCTCAGATTAGGCAAATGATAACGCGGTTGTAGTGCAGCGGAGTTGCCGCTTCGACGGGGGGCGACTGAGTGTCGAGAGGCCATAACGGGACAATCGTATTACGAAAGGCGAATCTTGGGTACAACGGAGAAGTTGCGATCGTGGGGCAGTTTCCGATAAGGGCGTTTGTCAGGACCTGGGAATTACTTCCGGGTTGCCCGTTAGTCTTGAATACGGTCCCCAAGGGTCTTGGGCCGCAGGGCCAAATCCACATCTTTGCCTGTTCGGACAACGAGGGGCAGCAATGCCTCAACGTCCGCTAGAGTCGTACGGAAGTTAACAATGCACGCACGCAGCGCGAATTTTCCGTCGATCACAGCATTCGAAAGATAGGCCTCGCCGCTATTCTGCAAACGAGTTAACAGTTCGCGATTCAATTCGTCCAGATAGCGCCCCACTTCTTCGCCGGCCAAATCAATATCTGTAGGCACGTAACGGAACGTGGTGATGCTTAGAGATTGGGTGAAGGCCTGCAGCGCGGGGTGTCTCAGTACTCGCTCGAAGAGTTCCCGGGATAGGCGGATATCATCGGAGAGCATTTGAACGTAGCCGTCGCGCCCAACCTGCTGGAGCGCAAGCCAAACTTTGAGCGCTCGAAATCCACGCGAATTCTGAGGCCCAAAGTCGAAGTAGTTGATCGCTTCCGTCCCGAAATGATAGTAGGGGGGATGATAGGCGAATGCTTCTCTTAAATGCTCCGGATTACGCACCAGCGCACAACCTGCTTCGAGCGGTGCATATAACCACTTGTGAGGATCTACGGCCACCGAGTCTGCCTCGCGTAGTCCAGCGAAAGCGGCGGGAGCGTCTGGCAGGACGGCGGCCAGGCCGCCGTATGCACCGTCTACGTGGAACCAGAGATTGAATTCACGACATATCGCGGCTAACTCCGGCAATGGGTCAATCGCACCGGTGCTGACGGAGCCGGCGGTGCCTACTACCAAGAACGGTTTGTCGCCATCTTCAAGATCGCTAGCAATCTGTTTCTTGAGCGCCACAATGTTGATTTGCAATTCACGATCTGTGGGAACCCAGCGGATCGCATCTGTCCCCAGCCCTGAAATGTCAGCGGCCTTTTGAATCCACGTGTGTGTTTCCTTTGAGCAATAGACTCGCAGGCGGCTGTTGTTCATCCCCATTGTGCGCACATCCCAACCTGCTTTTGCCTGCCGGGCAGCGAGAAAGCACACCAGGTTAGCCATGTTGCCGCCGCTGACAAAGAGGCCCGCGCAGTCTGAGGGGTAGCTCAGCATTTCGGATATCCAGCGTATCGTCTGGGCTTCAATTTCACTCGCCATTGGCGAGAGTAACCAAGCGCCGACGTTCGGATTTACAGCGGCGGCGAGTAGGTCTCCTAACGCACCGATTGGAGCCGCGGATGAGGTGATGTATCCCCAAAAACGGGGATGCCCATTGAATAAGGAGTGTTCGAACAGCAGGTCGGCGGCGTGGTTGAGCACCAGCGCTGGGTCCGCGCCTCGCTGCGGTAGAGGGCGTTCGGACTCGAGAACTTGTCGGACATCCAAGGGTGATTCACCGGGAGTAACGCGTCGTTCGGGAAGCGAGTCCAGGAAGCCGGCGATCCGGTCAACAAGCTGATAGCCCAATGCTCGAAACGCTTCCGGGCGCATGGCCAGCGGCGCCTCACGTTTTTCGATGCTCGCTTCCTTATCCATTGCACCTCCAGAGATCGGATCAGTGCGCTACTTCCGAGTCGCGAAATCGGAAACTGATCCACTAGCGAAGCTCCGTACTAGCCGGGGCAACTGGGCGTTAGGGACGTCGAGCGGAAATTGTTCGGGGCGCCGGAGATCGAAAGTTCAGATCTTGGCGCCCCGAGCATTCACTACTTTTTCTTTTACGCTACGCAGCGCGAGCGAAAAATGCCTCGATTGCGCTGCGGCTATGCTGACGGATGCTTGAGGATGTCCGCCAGAGCTTGCAACCGTTTTGCGTCCGCCGGGTTGGTCGCCGAGCCGGCGCTCTTTTCTACGGATGGCGCCATGCTGTGCAACTTCGCGACTTTGCTTTTGTTCATGTGCGAGCTTTCCGCGCTTTGGATAGCGGCGCGCAGAGCTGCGATGCGGTCCGCCGGCAGAGCCTGCGAACGCTCCAGCTGATCGAGGTAGGCTTTGGCGACGGTCAAGCTCGCGGGCCATTCGAGCTTCTGCTGGTCTTGCACATTCAGAACGGGCACGCGGACAGACTTGGCGGCGTCAATTTCGTTCTGGGTGAGGAATTGCGTCGGGGTGAGCTCGAAGACGTCCAGGCCGCGGGCGATTTCCGAGCCGTAGATATGGCCGTTGTACCAGTAGGCTGACCAGTCGCCGCCGAGCACGAGCATTTTGGGATCGATCGGTCCGCGGTCGAAGTAAGCAATCTCAAACGGCTTCGCCGGGTCGGTGAAATCCATGACGGAGATGCCGCCCTGATACCAGGCCTGGACTTCGATATCGCGGCCGGGGACGGGGACGAGCGAACCGTTGTGTGCGACGCAGTTTTCGGTGTCGGTCTGCGCGGCGGGCAGCTTGTAGTAGCTGGCGAAGGTCAACTTGTCATCATGAAGATGGAAGATGGCGTCCGCGCCCCACTTATTCGGATCGTTCGGACGGCAGCGCGCGCCGAGGCCACCGCCCCACTCGTCGGTGAAGACGACTTTGGTGCCGTCATTCGAGAACGAAGCGGAGTGCCAGTAGGAATAGTTGGGGTCGTTCACGGCGTCCACGCGCTTGGGATGAACGGGATCTTTAATGTCGAGCAGAATTCCGTTGCCGGAGCACGCGCCGGCTGCGAGGCCGATCGCCGTGTACACGGTGATGTCGTGGCACTGATTGGTATCCTCAGGCTTTTCGAGCGGTTTGGTCGCGTCTTTGCCGTGACTCCCGCCATTGTTCAAGCCGTTCAAGGCGCCGGTCCGCGGATCAATAAAGACGCGCGGGCTGGAGACTATTTTTGCATCTTGCGGCGTGGCGACCGGAACTTTGATTACATCAATGCGAAACAGCGCGGTATTCGGGTCTTTGTCCGGCGCTTCATTGGAACAGCCGGCGAGTTCCTCGGCTTGACGCACGAACGATGTGCCGGAGACGTAAATATAAACGTTGTCTTTGTCGTTGGGGTCCTGAACCAACGTGTGCGTATGCGAACCGCGGCAGGTCTGCACAGCGGCGACTTGCTTGGGATTCTTGATGTCCGTGATATCGAAGATGCGCACGCCGCGGAAACGATCTTTTTGAGCTGCGGGCGGGTGGCGTTCTTTTTCGTGGCCTGGGGCCGGTGGAGGTTCCGGTGGAAATCCCTGCGTGCCGCAATCGAGGCGGCCGTTGGGCATTTCCACGGACATGAACAGAAGGTTTTTGTACACCGAGACATCGCCCTGGCCGCCGGGGCAGACCATCGAGGTCAGCAGCGCTGTCTGGGCGGGATTGGAGATGTCATAAATATTCACGCCGTAAAAATTTCCTTGGAACAGGTGATCGCCCTGGAACGCCAAGTCTGAGTTCGAGAACGCAAGCTCGGCGATGACCATCTGCAGCGGCTTCGGAATCTTCATACCGCCGCCGATGCCGAGCTGTTGGATGGTTTTCTCGACCTTCGGATCGTCAGGATCGGTGGCTCCGAGCTGAAATGCGTCGGGTTTCTTCAGCAGTTGCAGATGTTTCATGCCCATGGATGCTTCCCCGGCATCGTACAGGCCGGGAGTGAGCTTGTAGCGCGGATCGTTGACATCGGAGCCGGTCATTCCGGGCGGCAGCGGCGGAGCGGGCGACGGCGCAAACGGGTTACCGTCGCCATCCGGCGCCTTGGCGGCGTCCGGGGCGGGCTGCTGCGCGGCGGGCGGAGTGGTGGACGCCTGAGCGTGCACCTGGCTGGCACCGGAAAATAAAAGAAGCGCGGCCACCGCTGCGCGAAAAGCAAGACTGGGCACTCGATTCATTATTTCTCCTCTGGCGATTTTTTATCTAGCATGGACTGCATAATCTTGATTTCGGCTCTTTGCGTGTTGTCCGCGTCTGTTGCAAAGTTGAAAATGTCGGCTTCCTGGCCTGCGCCCGCAGTGTTGAATAGCTCCTTCACCATAATCAGCGCGCCATTGTGGTGCTGGATCATGCCTACAAGAAATAGGTGATCGAACTCGGCGCCTTTGGCGTTGCGCAGCGCTTCCATTTGTTCCGGCGTCAGCATTCCTGGCATCAGCGCCATCGGTTTGCCCGACGCATCCATGCCGGACATTCCGGGCATCACCATCGAAGTGGATTCGCCGCGAGCCGCCAGCCAGCGCTGCATGAACTTGATTTCGTCTGATTGCGAGCTGCTGATTTTGGCGCCGAGCAAAAGTAGATCTTTGTTGTCTGTGTGCGAGGGGATCAGCGCCGTCATCTCTACCGCCTGCTCATGATGCATGATCATGCCTTGCATGAAGTCCACGTCTGCTTGGGAGCGCGCGGGCAGCGTGCCCTTCGTTGAGGGAGGGAGAGTCTTGCTCGGTTTGCCTGGAGCGCCCGGTTGCACCACTACTGGTTGCGAAGCGGAAGCGGTTTGTGCCGCGCGAGCCGGCGAACCGAATGACCGCATTAGCGGAAGGGCTTGCGATGAAGAGTAGCGCGGCAAACAACGGAAGCACGGCACCGCTGGCAACGCGGAAATTGCGCTGGCGGTGAGGATGGTGAAATTTTCGCTGCGGTGCTTTGCTGAACATTTTCAAAGCTCTCGTGCAAAAAAAGCTGCGGCAAAAATGCCAGACACAGAAATACGGCTCACTCCTTCAGGATCTTCGGGAATTTTCGCCGAATCACGACAAGCGAGCATAACTCCAGAAGCCACACGCATCCGCGCACTGAATTTCACTTACTACGTCTATCGCTGATCTCGTCCAAGCGACGCTATCTGTGGAGTGAGCGCGTTCCAATCCAGCGCGAAGGGCGGCTAAGAAACTTTTCCGTCGCTGACGCCAAACTGGCAGGATAGACCAAAAGAGCGGGCGATAGCAACGCCCTTGAGAGCGACGCGGGTTGTCGCGAGTGAGACCTCGCTATTCGTTCCTGCAGCAGCCGGCGCGGCGTGTCCTGGTGCCGCGCCGGTTTGCGGATGGGTCTTACATCCCGGAGCCGATGTAGCCGTCTTGCGCAGTGATCAGGCCTGTGTTCGGCATTTCGGTCTTAACTTTCACAGGTTCAAGAGCCGGCTTCCTTGCGCTCTTGGCCATGAAGGTGAGCCCGTATTGGTTCTTCAGGTTCCTGCTTACATCCTCCAAATAGGGCGTGATGTCCACAGGAGAGCCGTATTGCAGGTAGTAAGTTTCTCCACCGGTTTTTTGTGACAGCACGTCCAAACCAGTCTGCGCCAGATTCGTGCGCAGCAAACCACGGCCGGCGCGTCCTGCTCCAGGCGAATAAATCGAATAGACGATGAACCCGCCTCGTTGCGCTTGTTCTGCAGCCGCGTCGAGGTAGGGGTTAGAGAATGGATCATTGGAAAAACCGCCGCCGAGAGGATCGGTTCCGCTGGTGATCATCAAGACTTCGCGACGATCGGTGGTGGCCGGCCATTTCTTCATCAGCTCGGAAAGCGCCAGGTAAGGGCTGGTGTATCCCGCCGAAGCGCCAAGCGGCAACCGCAGGGATTTTTCGGCCAAGGCATGCTCGGTGGTCAGGTTTTGCACCGTGTACACTGTGCCATTCCGCATGTATCCAACGCCAATCTCCGTCGTGGCCGGCTGCTCCGCAATAAAATTCGCGATGCTGCTGAACTGCAAGCTGAGGGTGTCTCTGGAGGTGTCGTCAATCAAAATGAATAGCTGCAGTCCGGCGCGATCTCCCTGCAACGGGACCCAGCTCGCCACCGTATCGAGCTTTCCTTTCTGATAGACCTTTACGTCGTCCGCCGCTACAGCTGGAGCCTGCGTGCCCTGGTGCGGCTTCACCGTCACTACCATGTGCACGGGCACATCGGCGGAGGAGTTTGTTCGCTGAGCCGAGGCCGGTGCTGGTGCAAATATTACCCCGAGAAATAATCCGAGTATCGCGCCAAACGTTATTGAAGATTTTCTTATCAGGTTGCCGATATCTAAGTTTCGCATTCGATTCATCCCTTCTCTCGGAATCCGAGAGCTTCAGCTGGCCTGGGCCGCTCCTGTTGCGGCGTTGAATTCGCCAACCGAGTTACAGCATTTCGCCCCTATAGATGAGACGGCTGATCGGGGATGTGGGATACGCGAGAGTTCGGCCATAACCGCAAGATTCTAAGCCACTTGCTATAATATCGACCTGGCGATAATGATCCAGCAGCTGGATTTGCTGGATCTCCGAAGACAGTCGGCGAGGTTTGAGCGTGCGACGCTTGGCGGGCACCGAGAACGATGCTAAATTCGCGCCGCCTGCTGCGCGATAGCTCGCCGAACGCCGTCGGCGCCCCTATTCTTGCCAGAGTCCACTCCATCTCGCGAGGCACAAATGCCATCGCCGCAAACTGAGTCGCGGCCGACGCTCGCGGCGCGGCTGGGATTATTTGACGCGACGATGCTGGTGATGGGCGGCATCGTGGGCTCGGGGATTTTCATCAATCCTTATGTTGTCGCCGGCTTGGTGCACACTCCCGCGCTGATTCTGGGAGCGTGGCTTGCCGGCGGAGCGATTGCGCTGGCTGGCGCATTCATTTACGCGGAGCTGGCTGACCGGATGCCGAAAGTCGGCGGGCAGTACGCTTACATCCGCGAGGCTTACCATCCGCTGCTGGGATTTTTGTACGGATGGATCTGCTTGCTGGTGATTCATGCGGGTGGCAGCGCCGCGGTGGCAGTGACTTTTGCTAAATACTTCAGCGTGTTTTCGCGCGGCGCGGTTCCGGAAAGATTTATTGCCGTGGCGGTGGTGCTGGTTTTTACGGTGGTGAATTGCCTGGGCGTGCGGGCCGGAGGAGGCGTGCAGAGCGCTTTTATGGTGCTGCGCATTGTGGCGATTGCGATGATTGTGGTGTGCGGGGCGCGGTTGGCGTTCTGGCCGATCGGGTGGCCGCCGGCGAACGCGGCGCATACTGCATGGTTTCCACTGCTGGATCGGCCGCTGTCGTTCGATCTGCTGACGGTTTTCGGCGCGACAATGATTCCGGTGCTATTCGCCTACGGCGGCTTTCAGACTTCGAACTACGTGGCTGCGGAAATTCGTGAGCCGCGAAAAAACTTGCCGAAGGCGCTGCTGCTCGGCGTGATTGGAGTGATTGTGCTGTACGTTGCCGCAAATTTCATTTACGTGCAGGCGCTTTCCCCTGCGGGACTCGCGGCGACGGCTACTCCAGCGTCGGCGGTGATGAGCAGGGCGCTTGGATCGCTGGGAGGGTCGCTGATAGCCGTGGCGATCGCAATTTCCACGCTGGGATTTTTGAGCCAGGCGATGTTGAGTTATCCGCGCGTGGCGTTCGCGATGGCTGAGGATGGGGTGTTGCCTCGTGTCTTTTCGCGGCTGGGTACGCGGAGCCGCGCACCGGTGGCTGCGATCGCATTGTTAGGAGCGTTGATCAGCGCTACGGTGCTGCTGGGCACTTACGAGCAAATCCTGAGCTACGTAGTAGTAATGGACTGGCTTTTCTTCGGATTGTCCGCGAGCTGCCTTTTTGTCTTCCGCGCGCGCGACACACGGAGCGGCGGCAGTGCCGCTGCGCTGAAACCCGGATACCGCGTCCCCGGACATCCATGGACCACTGGCGCATTTGTTGCCGCGGCGTGGTTGGTGGTGCTCAACACCATTTACAAATATCCTCGCAATGCAGGTGTCGCTCTGTGTATTCTCTTCGCTGGGATCCCCGTTTATTTCCTGTTGCGCGGCCGCTCAGGGCGTCCGCCCGGCTCCAAATAAGAATCCAACGAGTCCACTGAATGAGTCCACAACGACGAGAAATTCGTTCCGGCTATATTGAATGGGCGAAGCTGCGCTCGAAGGCCCGTTACAATCTGGCGATCAGCGACGTGGAGCATGTTCCGCTGGCGGATCTGCACCCGCAGCTTGCCAATCTGGAACTTTCCGGCGCGGACGGCTACGGGTACCCGCCGCTGCTGCAAAAGCTTTCGGCGAAATCCGGCGTGCCGGTGGAATGTATTGTTCAGGCGCAGGGCACTTCGATGGCGAATCATCTGGCGATGGCGGCGCTGGTGGAACCGGGCGATGAAGTCTTGATCGAAGAGCCTGCGTACGGGGCGATTCTGGCTACGGCGGAATACATGGGCGCAAAGATCCGGCGCTTCCCTCGGAAATTTGAATCCGGATTTCAGCTGGATCCGCGCGAGGTGGAGCGCAACATTTCGGCGCGCACGCGGCTGATCGTAATCACCAATCTGCACAATCCCAGCGGCGTTCGCACCATTGATTCGAAGCTGCGCATGGTGGGCGAAATTGCGCGCAGCATGGGCGCGCACGTGCTAGTGGACGAAGTGTATCTGGAAGCGTGCTTCGATTCGCCGTGGCAGACAGCTTTCTCGCTGGGACCGAATTTCGTCACCACCAGCAGCTTGACGAAAGCCTATGGATTAACGGGACTGCGCTGCGGCTGGATTTTTGCGGCGAAGCCGCTGGCGGAGCGCATGTGGCGGCTGAATGATTTGTTCGGGGTGGTGGCGCCGCATCCCATTGAGCTGCTGAGTGTGCTGGCTTTCGAGCACTTGCCGGAAATTACGGCGCGTGCGAAGCAATTGCTCACGACCAATCGCGCGCTGCTGAAGGAATTCTTCAAGAGCCGCAGAGACCTGCTGGCGATCTGGCCCGAGGCGGGAACGATCGCATTTCCGCAGCTCACCAGCGGCCACGCCGATGCATTTTGCCAGTTGCTACGCGAAAAATACGAAACCAGCGTGGTGCCGGGCCGCTTTTTCGAGGAGCCGGAACATTTTCGGATCGGCGTTGGCGGAAAGACGGAAGACTTGCGTGAAGGCCTGGCGCGTATCGGCGCGGCACTGGACGAGCTGGCCGCTAAAGGTTAACGTTGCGCTGGGGCGGTCTTCGCTTTCGGCGGCGATTTTTTCCGCGGAAGAATCACGTCCACAAGGGCGCGCGCCGCGGCGGTGAGCGGGCGATCCTGCCGATAGACTAAATAGAGTTTGCGCTCCAGCTTCATCTGTTTGATGCGCAATTCGCGTAAATCTCCGCGCGCCAGTTCGCCTTCGACGCACATGCGCGGCACGATGGCCACGCCTTTTTTCATTTCCACGAAGCGTTTGATGCTTTCGATGGTGGGCAGCTCCACTTCCATGCGCAGCGGGACTTTGTGCTTTGCAAACAATTGGACTACGCGATGGCGATAGGGAGATTCCACGATGTGCGCGACGAAAGTCTCTTCGCCTAGCGCGGTGATATCCACTTCCTTGCGTTTCGCGAGGCGATGGCCGGGCCAGACGACCAGCACCAGCGCGTCGCGATAGAATTCCGCGGTGGTGAGCTCGCGTTCTTCGGGCAGGTAGGTAATGACACCGATGTCGAGCTGATGATTCAGCAATTCGCGCGGGACTTCACGCGAGAAGACGCGATGCACGCGAATGTGAATGCCGGGATGCAGGCGCCGATATTTTTCGAGCGCCGGGAGCAGGGCGTGGATGGAGCTTTCATTCACTCCCAGGGACAATTGACCGCGCTCGAGGCCGCGCAGTTCCTGCAGGCCTTTGCGAATCTCTTCGCGCATGTTCAACATTCGCTCAGCATATTCGAGCAGTAAGGTGCCCGCGTCCGTGAGGGTGCGCGCGCCAGAGCCGCGCACGAAGAGCGGCTGGCCTACCCAGTCCTCCAGCTTGCGCATGGCGATGCTGATCGCCGGCTGGGTGCGGAACAGTTTTACAGCCGCGCGGGAGTAGCTGCGCTCGCTCGCCACCATCTGAAACATCTGCAATGCCGCCAAGTCCATGCCACGGGCCTCCCCCGGCCATCCTCTTGTATAAGAGAGATTTATCTAACATGCAAGAATTATAAATTGGACTCCTCGCGTCGCACACGAAACACTGGTATGGTCCAAAGGAGTCTGCATGGAACACGTTCACATTTTTGACACGACGCTGCGCGATGGCGAGCAGTCCCCAGGCTTCTCCATGAATACGGAGGAGAAGCTGCAACTGGCGCGTCAATTGGAGCAGCTGGGCGTGGATGTGATCGAAGCGGGATTCCCGATTTCGTCACCGGGCGACCTGGCAGCGGTGCGCGCGGTGGCCGCGGAGGTTAAGGATTGCCGCGTGGCGGCTCTGGCGCGCGCGAGGCAGGAAGACGTGGACGCGGCGCTGCGCGGAATCGAACCTGCGGCAAAACCGCGCTTGCACATATTTCTGGCTACTTCGGATTTGCACCTGAAGCACAAGCTACGGATTTCACGCAGCGAGGCGCTGGCGCAGATCACGAAGGCTGTGGCATACGGCTGCACGTACTGCGACGACGTGGAATTTTCCGCGGAGGACGCCAGCCGCACGGATCTGGATTTTCTGTTCGAGGCTATCGAAGCGGCGGCGGCGGCTGGAGCGAACATCATTAATCTTCCGGATACGGTTGGCTACACGACGCCCGATGAATATGGCGACATGTTTCGCGCCGCCCGCAAACGGCTGGCGGACTATCCCAAAATAATTTTTAGCGCGCATTGCCACAACGATCTGGGCCTGGCTGTCGCGAATTCACTTGCAGCCATCGCCGCGGGAGCGCGCCAGGTGGAATGCACCATCAATGGCATCGGCGAACGCGCGGGAAACGCTTCGCTGGAAGAGATTGCGGTGGCGCTGCAGGTCCGCAAGAGCCACTTCGCGGTGCGCACCAATATTTTGCTCGAAAAGATCTATGCCACCAGCCGCATGCTTTCCGCCATCACCAGTATTAATGTGCCGCCGAACAAAGCGGTGGTGGGAGCGAACGCTTTCGCGCACGAGGCGGGGATTCATCAGGACGGCATCCTGAAAAATCCGCTGACGTACGAAATCATTTTGCCGGAAAAAGTGGGCGTTCCGGCGCGCCGGCTGGTGCTGGGCAAGCATTCTGGCCGCAACGCTTTGCGCGCGCGTTTGGAAGAGCTGGGCTACACGACCAGCGACGCTGAACTTGCCGAATGCTACGGGATGGCGACGGCGCGCGCCGACGCCGCGAAGCAAGTGACCGATCGCGACCTGCTTTCGATCATTCACAAGGTGCGCCGCGGGCGCACACACGCGCCGAATGGGCAGAGCGCGGCCGCGGGAGTGACGCGCTGAAACATTTTTGCTGGGGCGGGTTTCACCGGTACGGTTTGCAGCGGTAAGGGAGATTACAGTCATGTCTGGAGTAAGGAAGACCATCGCCGTATTGCCGGGCGACGGAATCGGGCCGGAAGTGACGCATGCCGCGGTACAAATCCTCGGGGACTGCGCGAAATCTTTCGAACACAAATTCGAATTCCGCGAATTGGCATTTGGCGGAGCCGCCATCGAGCGTTTTGGCTCGCCGCTGCCTGCGGAGACGCTGGCGGGCTGCCGTGCGGCTGACGCGATTTTGCTTGGCGCGATCGGCGGACCGAAGTGGGATGGTTTGACGCTCGATAAACGCCCGGAAGCTGGCTTGCTGGGGCTGCGCAAGGCGCTCGGGCTGTACATCAATTTGCGGCCGATTCGGCTGCGTCCGGCGCTGAGCGGGATTTCTCCGCTGCGGCGCGAGCGCATTGACGATTGCGATTTCGAAATTGTTCGCGAGCTGGCCGGCGATATTTATTTCGGCGAACATTCACTCACTGGAGAGGGCAGCAACGCACGTGCGCGGGACGTGGCCGAATATAGCGCAGCGGAAATCGAACGCGTAGCGCGTTACGCATTCGAGCGAGCTGCCGGACGCAATCGCCGCGTGGCCAGCGTGGATAAGGCTAACGTACTGGCGACTTCAGCGCTTTGGCGCCAAACCGTGACGCGCATTGCTCGCGATTATCCCGAAGTTACGCTCGAACATCTGTACGTAGATAACGCCGCGATGCAGTTGCTGCTGCGGCCTGCGCAATTCGATGTAATTCTGACGGGAAATCTGTTTGGCGATATTCTCAGTGATGAGGCAGCGGCGCTGGCCGGCTCGATCGGACTGATTCCTTCGCTGAGTCGCGGCGCTGACGGCCAGCCTGCGCTGTACGAACCGATTCACGGTTCCGCGCCATCGCTCGCAGGAAAAGATGTGGCATGCCCGCTGGGCGCGATTTTTTCCGCGGTGCTGCTGCTGCGCGAATCTTTTGGACTGGAAATTGAAGCGCAGTGGATCGAAGCGGCGGTGGATCGCGTGCTGGACCATGGCTACCGGACGATTGATATCGCGGAGACTGGCGGGCGCGTGCTGCGCAGCTCTGAATTCACGGAGCATATTCGCGCCGAACTGCACGACGCGCTGGTACATTCGGAGCGTTACGGCTGGGGAGTGTAGGCAACCGCTTCATGGGCAAAAACCCCGCCCTTACACGAGCGCCTAACGTGGACAGTTTCTAGTTCCTTCTCAAGACGAGGCAGCCCGCGATCATGTCGTGCAGCGCTTGCTTCTTTTCCGTGAATCCCGCCATGGCGTAACCGATGCCAAAGGGAATCAGTCCGGTGATAATTTTTGCGAAGTATCTTCCGGTGGCGTGACCGAAACCAATTGGGCGCCCTTGCAGGTCCGTAACGATCAACCCCAGCGCCATTTTCCCGAGCGTCCCTTGATGTTTGGAACTTTCCATTGCGGCGTTGTAAAGCCACACCATCACGATGGACGCAACGCTCACAAAAATGATTGCCGAGATCATCGTCCCTGGCATCTGGAAGTCATCTCCCTTCATGCTTTCAGCCATCGAACGAATAGAGTCAACGCCGACCATCGCCACACCGATCAGCACCAAAATCCCGATGCCAATTCCTAGCAGCAGATCATCAATCAAGTGCGCTACGACGCGCAGCCAAAATCCGGCGTAGGGAGATGGCAGAATGTGCGTGAGCACGGGCTGGGCATAGGTAGGTGGCAATCCCGGAGTTGGGCGCGCGGCCGTGGGCGCGATTGTTGGCGGTCCGGCTGTGGGTTGGCCGCACGCGCTGCAAAATGCCGCGCCATCGGTGACGTTCGTCCCGCATTTTGAGCAGTACATTGCGCTCCCTTAACTAGAACTACGCACTGGCACTGCGATATGTTCCTACAATTTTCGGATTACCAGCGTGCCGGCGAGAATATCGTGCAGCGCTTGTTTCTTTTCCGTGAAGCCCGCCATGATGTAGCCGATGAACAGGATCAGGCTGGAAATAATTTTCGCAAAAAAACGACCGGTGGCACGGCCGAAGCTAATGCGGTTTCCGTCCAGGTCCGTGACTTCCAGGCCCAGGGCCTTTTTGCCCAGCGTGGCCTGCCACGCGGAACTTTCCAACAGAGAGTAGTAGAGCCAGTGAATGACCAGGCGGAGCAGCGCGAGCCGGAGCATCGCGTGGATCATTGGGAATAGTGCTTGCACGTCCCGCGGGCGGCCCATCATCATGCCGCGCATGCCCATGGATGCGGCAAACGGAAGAAACAAGATCATGCCGACGAAATAGAGGAGGAGCTGGTCAATGATGAACGCGACGAAGCGCAGCCAGAAGCCGGCGTAGGCAACGGCGGGACGCGCTCCCGGAACCTGCCAGCCTGCTTGCGCGGGCGGAGCGTAAACTGTTGCTCCGGGCGCTGCGGGCGCAGCTGGATTTGCGGGAGCTGCTTGCCCTACGGAAAATCCCACCATCGGCTGGCCGCACGCGCTACAGAACGCGGTACCATCCGCAACATTGGCCCCGCATTTTGAACAGTACATGGCGCCTCCACGCAGCCGCGCTGGGGCCGCGCATTTGAGGATATTGCTGCGCATCGTATCCAAGCGGCGAGCGGCGGGTCAATGCAAATCGCTTCGCAACGCGCGACGAAGTTCCATGAATGCAATGTGTTGTTCGACGTCCGTTGCGAGTCTGCCGCCACCTCGCTTAAACTCGTTGCCTGCAATTTTGGCGAAGGAGAATCAATGCGAATTCAACTTTCGAGTGTGGGGAAGATTTTCTGCGGCGTGCTCGGGGCCGCGGCGTTGTTTGCCGGTGGTTATGTGGCGGGACAGAACCGTTTCGGCCAGCCGAAAACCATTTTGCACGTGGTGGAATTGAAGTGGAGCCCCGCTGCCAGCGACGCCGATAAACAAAAAGCGATTGACGGCATCAAGGACATGGCCACCAAGATTCCTGGCATCAAGAATATCTGGATCAAAGGCGAACGCATGCAGCCGCGCGATTTCAATGCTGCCTATGCCATCGAATTTCGTGACCGGGCCGCTGCGGACGCTTATGCGGAAAGTCCTGTGCACGCTGCCTGGGAAGCGCAGTACGTGCCGCTGCGTGCTGCGAGCGTTTCGATTCAAGTGACGAATCCGTAGCCGTCGCGCGAGGTCCGGCGTTGAACCGCTGACAAATCAGCCGTCGGCCAAACTTCGGTTGCATCGCTGGTCTGCCTCAAAAAGCCGCAGAAATCGCTATCGCCTACAGCTCGCCGGTGCTAGGCTGCGCCTACCGAGGGCGGTTACACGCGCTCCGATCTTTTCCTTCTCAGTTATTTCCCAGGGCTCAAAAAATTTGGCGGCAGGAGGCGATCAAGGCCATGAAGAAACTGCTACTTGCGATTGTGGCGGCGTACATCGTGCTGATGCTCACGAATTATTTGGTGCACCAGGTCTGGCTGATGAGTGATTACGCGGCGATTCCGGCAAGCCATCGCTCTCCGGCGGGGATCATGCATCGCTTCTGGGCGATGGCTGTGGGCCAGTTTATTTTTGCGGCGCTGTTCGCTTACATCTACACACGCGGTGCGGAGAAAAAGCCGTGGCTGGTGCAGGGCATCCGCTACGGAATCCTCATCACCCTGCTCACAGTGGTTCCAACCGCACTGGGCGAATACGTCGTGTATATCGTGCCCTATCAATTAGCGATCAAGTGGATGATTGCCGGCGGAATTCAGATGATTATCCTGGGACTGATCGTCGCGGGCATCTGCGCCGAATCGGCGGCTTAAAATCGCTCCAGAGGTCGCGTCAATCATTTTTGCGCGTCTGTTTGCGGAGTGCGACGAAATTCCGGGATGCCCATCGTCTTGCGAACCTGGCGATCCATCGCGCGGTCGGAAAGCAACCGGCGCAACAGGATGCCGATTTTCGCTTCGCGCGTTACCGGGTAGCGTGCTCGCGGTGGATCGTCCTCAATCGCGCGCACGACGACGCGCGCGCAATCTTCCGGCGTGTAATGCGATGACTTGGTGGTCTTGCCCCATGATTTGAGAAATCCCTGATAGACCGTTTTGTAGGGGCTCTGTTCCGCGCCCTTCGCGTACACGGAAGACAATTCGCCTGCATTGCGGTTCAT
Organism: uncultured Acidobacteriota bacterium; assembly: GCA_963754275.1. Taxonomy (GTDB): domain Bacteria; phylum Acidobacteriota; class Terriglobia; order Acidiferrales; family UBA7541; genus Palsa-295. The sequence goes on along the minus strand of CAVWFO010000025.1, from coordinate 2,709 downwards.
GCTGGTGGGAATGTAGCCCGGCTCGATTAGTACAACCTGAATTCCGAAGGGATAGAGTTCCATGCGCATCGCATCGCTAATCGCTTCCACGGCGTGCTTGCTCGAGCTGTAGGGTCCGAACAGCGGGGAAGTCAGCTTGCCAGCGATCGAGCTCATATTAATGATGCGTCCGCTGAGTTTCCGGCGCATGCCGGGCAGCACGCGCTGCGACATGCGCACCAGGCCGAAGTAATTGGTTTCGAACTGTTTGTGTAAATCCGCTAGAGTGATTTCTTCCATCACGGCGGCGATGGCGATGCCCGCATTATTCACCAGCACGTCCACCGTTCCAGCGCTCTTTTCGATTTCGGCGACGGCACGATCTACCGAAGCATCGTCGCAAACATCCAGTTTCATCGCGGTGAGCGGCAGCTTGCGCTCGTTGGCGAATTGCTGCAGCGCGGAGATGCGTTCGGCGTTGCGCCCCCCGGCGAAAACGCGATAGCCGCGTTCGGCGAGCATCACGGCTGCGGCGCGGCCTAAACCGTCGGTGCCACCGGTGATCAGTGCGATTCGGCTGTTGTGCTGTTGCTTGTTCGGCGCCACCTAGGCCCTCCCTACATTGCAGAATCCCGCGCGGTTCCTGAATGCTGCTGACGCGGATACTCCCACACTTTTGCGGAGATTCACAACTACTGCTAGCTCGCAGCAGTGGCGAGGACGGGCAATGTCGTAACAAAAAAAACGCCCCGACTAAAATCGCTACAGCAACGATGGTATTGAACACGTAAACTAATTGGAGGAAATTGCATGCAGGAGGGTAGAGCATGATCAAAAAAGTAAAAGCTGGCTATAAAGTTGTTTCGGAGAAAAAGGGCAAAAATCTCGGCGGGCCGTACAAAACGCGCGAAGAAGCCGAAAAGCGCCTGCGCCAGGTGGAATTCTTCAAGCACAGCAAAGGATGAGTCGGGTCACAAAATAGGGAATGGGTGTAATATTAGACCCGATCCGTTGGGAAAGGACGGCTCTGTCAGCATGCGTGCGCCCTATAGCAGGCTTTACGAGGAACCCGCTTATGGTGTGCCCGAAACAGCCGTATATCTTAAGGTCCCGTACAATACACTTAGATATTGGTTGACTGGGTTCAACAAAATGCCGCCGATGATTCTGCCGGCGGAGACGGGCCCCGTGCGTTTGTCATTCTTGAACTTGCTTGAATGCCACGTACTGTCCGGCATGCGGAAGATCTATAACCTTAAGCTGCCGAAGGTCCGGCGCGCGCTCGCAAAGATTGGAGAGCAATATCCACAGCCACATCCCCTCGTCAGCGAAGCATTTTTCACCGATCGAACTGACCTTTTCATAGAAAAGTTGGGGGAGCTGGTCAATGTATCTCAACATGGGCAACTGGGTTTGAACTTCTATCGCATGCATCTTGAACGAGTCGCGCTTGATCCCAATGGGATGTTCCGGTTTTTCCCATTCGTGAGTCAGACGAGCCCGACTGAGCCGAAATTGATCGAGATCAATCCAATGGTTGGATTCGGCAAGCCCGTCATCGCTGGAACCGGCATTTCCACTGCTATAATCGCGTCGCGATTCAATGCCCGCGACTCTATCGCGGATCTTGCCGCGGAATATGGCTGCTCGGCGCCACAAATCGAAGAAGCGATCCGGTGGGAGAGAGCGCTCCCCATCGCCGCCTGAAGACTTTGTTCTCTACCTCGACGAAAACCTGTGTAATTCGATCGCCATCCTAGACACTCTGAAAAAATTGGAGGTTCCACACGAGCGCCACCTAAGCCATTTTGAACGCGGAACCGTGGACGAAGTATGGTTACCGTCCGTTGGGAAGAACCGCTGGATCTTGCTCACTGCTGACAAACGAATCCGATATAACTTTCTTGAGAAGCGAGCGCTGCAAGAAAACAGTGTGCGCGAATTTGTGTTCGCGTCCGGCAATCTGTCCGGGGCCGAAATGGCTGCGGCCCTAGAAATGGCTGTTGAGGAAATGAAGAAATTGTGCAGGAAATTCGATCCCCCATTTGTAGCTTCGATTTCGAGAAAAGGAGACGTACATCTGCGTTGGCCAAAGTAGACCGCGACACGATTGCTATACGACCGGCCCGAGAATCACTAATCGTCCATAGAGCGCGAAACACAAACGCTAGCTGCACTACTCTGATATCCACAGTGACGGGTGAAATCCACAGAAGAACGCTGTAAAAATAATTCATAAACACTTGACGAAATTCTTAAACTTGCTATACTCCCCTGATGCGAACACACGCCCGCGAAGGTGTGCGCTTCGCTGATGAACCGGTTTCCGCCTTCTAAACCAGAGGTGAGTTTGGATACAAACACCGGGTAGAACGAATTCGAGCATCGAGCACGTCCGCCCTAGAGGCCAGAACGTATGGCCCGCAGGTTCGGCGGATCCGCCCGGCGCTCGACGCCGGGTTTTTTATTGCAAAAAACAGTTTTCGCGGCAACGGCTCCAAACCTCTGATGCGCTCCCCCGGGAGGGGAGACAATCCCGTCGGAAGTTGTTGACAGGATTGAAGTTCTTTGACAACTGAAGGAAGCTGGCACTATGTTATGCGAGTTTCAAGTCTCGCATGGCGTAGTAAACCGCAAATATTTGCTCGAGAGTAGCGCAATGTGGAAAGGCGAATTTACTCCACGCGCGGTGTCGGACCTCTGCATGAGTGATCATCCAGAGGCCGGCGA
>CAVWFO010000024.1:0-261377 GCA_963754275.1 uncultured Acidobacteriota bacterium | reverse complement strand
TTGGGTAAGTTTTATGGTTAAGCTACTAAGGGCGTACGGTGGATGCCTTGGCGCCAACAGACGAAGAAGGACGTGGCAAGCTGCGATAAGCCTCGGGGAGCCGCAAGCAGGCTTTGATCCGGGGATTTCCGAATGGGGAAACCCATCCTGGTAAAACCAGGTTACGGCCGACTGAATACATAGGTCGGTGCGAGTCAACCCAGGGAAGTGAACCATCTCAGTACCTGGAGGAAAATAAATCAACGAGATTCCGAAAGTAGCGGCGAGCGAAATCGGAACAGCCCAAACCGGGGTATTTATATCCCGGGGTTGTAGGATCCCATAAGTAGAGTTACCAATCCGGAGGCTAGGTGAACCTGCTGGAAAGCAGGGTCAAAGAGGGTGAAAACCCCGTAGCCGAAAGCTTACCGGACTCGAAGGGATATCCTGAGTACCACGGGGCACGAGAAACCCAGTGGGAATCCGGGGAGACCACTCTCCAAGGCTAAATACTCGTTGGCGACCGATAGTGAACTAGTACCGTGAGGGAAAGGCGAAAAGAACCCCTGCTAGGGGAGTGAAATAGAACCTGAAACCGTATGCTTACAAGCAGTCAGAGGGCTATGCCGTGTCTTCGGATGCGGAAATGCCTGATGGCGTGCCTCTTGCTTAATGAGCCGGCTAGTTATTCTCACACGCAAGGTTAAGCGAAAGCGAGCCGTAGCGAAAGCGAGTCCGAATAGGGCGCTCAGTGTGTGGGAATAGACGCGAAGCGGGATGATCTACCCTTGGCCAGGTTGAAGGTCGCTTAACCGCGACTGGAGGACCGAACCGGTGTGAGTTGAAAATCGCTCGGATGAGCTGAGGGTAGGGGTGAAAGGCTAATCAAATTCCGTGATAGCTCGTTCTCCCCGAAATGCCTTTAGGGGCAGCCTCGTATGATTTGCCACGGTGGTAGAGCACTGAATGGACTAGGGTCCCATCCAGGATACCGAATCCAATCAAACTCCGAATGCCGTGTACAACAGTACGGGAGTGAGACTACGGGGGATAAGCTCCGTGGTCGAGAGGGAAAGAACCCAGAACGCCAGCTAAGGTCCCCAACTGTAGACTAAGTGGGAAAGGACGTGTGAGCGCACAGACAGCCAGGAGGTTGGCTTAGAAGCAGCCATCCTTTAAAGAAAGCGTAACAGCTCACTGGTCAAGTGTTCACGCACCGACAATCCAACGGGGCTAAGTCTACGACCGAAGCTGCGTAATTGACGATTTCTACGGACTTCGTCATTTGGTAGGGGAGCATTCTGTTGAGTTCGACGGTAGATCGAGAGAACTACTTGACGCAACGGAAGAGACTCTGCCGGCATAAGTAGCGATAAACACGATGAGAACTCGTGTCGCCGAAAGTCTAAGGTTTCCTGAGGAAGGTTAATCCGCTCAGGGTTAGGCGGGTCCTAAGGTGAGGCCGAGAGGCGTAACTGATGGACAACAGGTCAACATTCCTGTCCCGCCATTTGAACGTTATACGATGGGGTGACGCAGAAGGATATGGGAGTCGGGTGATGGATGTCCCGATGTCTCGGTGCAAGCCGGATCTCGCAGGAAAATCCACGAGGTCATTCAACGGTCAGACCGGGTCCGAGGCCACACGGCCACAAAGTCTCTGATTTCACGCTGCCAGGAAAAACCTCTAAGGAGTTCAGATGGTGCCCGTACCTCAAACCGACACAGGTAGACAAGGTGAATATCCACAGGCGCTCGAGAGAACGCTGGCTCAGGAACTAGGCACATTAGCCCCGTAACTTCGGGAGAAGGGGTGCCCCGCTAGGGTTTATAGCCCGAGGGGGCCGCAGTGAAATGCGTTCGGCGACTGTTTAACAAAAACACAGCTCTCTGCTAAGTCGAATACGACGTATAGGGGGTGACGCCTGCCCGGTGCCGGAAGGTTAAAGGGAGGGCTTAGCTGCCGCAAGGTAGCGAAGGCCTGATCTGAAGCCCCGGTGAACGGCGGCCGTAACTATAACGGTCCTAAGGTAGCGAAATTCCTTGTCGGGTAAGTTCCGACCTGCACGAATGGCGTACCGATCGAACGACTGTCTTGGCCAACGGCTCGGCGAATTTGTGGTTCCGGTGAAGACGCCGGATGCCCGCATCTAGACGGAAAGACCCCGTGCACCTTAACTGCACTCTGGTCATGATTAACGGTACTGCCTGCGTAGGATAGGTGGGAGCCTGGGATCTCCTGGTTTCGGCTGGGAGGGAGGCAACGGTGAAATACCACCCTGATAGTTCTGTCGCTCTAACTTGCACCCCTAGACGGGGTGGAGGACACGGCCAGACGGGTAGTTTGACTGGGGCGGTCGCCTCCTAAATGGTAACGGAGGCGCTCAAAGCTCGGCTCAGGCGGATTGGAAACCCGCCGTGGAGTGCAAGAGCATAAGCCGGGTTGACTGCAAGACACACAGGTCGAGCAGGCACGAAAGTGGGATCTAGTGATCCGGTGGTTCTGCGTGGAAGGGCCATCGCTCAACGGATAAAAGGTACGCCGGGGATAACAGGCTGATCTAAGCCAAGAGTTCACATCGACGCTTAGGTTTGGCACCTCGATGTCGGCTCATCGCATCCTGGGGCTGTAGAAGGTCCCAAGGGTTAGGCTGTTCGCCTATTAAAGCGGTACGTGAGCTGGGTTCAGAACGTCGCGAGACAGTTCGGTCCCTATCTGGTGTGGGCGCAGGAAACTTGAGAGGAGCTGTCCCTAGTACGAGAGGACCGGGATGGACGGACCTCTTGTGATCGAGTTGTCACGCCCGTGGCATAGCTCGGTAGCGAAGTCCGGAAGAGATAATCGCTGAAAGCATCTAAGCGAGAAGCTCGCCTCGAGATAAGGTTTCCCAACCCTCCTGCGGGGGGGTAAGAAGGCCAGTCGAAGACTACGACTTTGATAGGCGGGAGGTGGAAGCGCAGTAATGCGTGTAGCTAACCCGTACTAATCGGCCGTTCGGCTTAACCATAAAACTTTCCTAAACCGTCGTCCCCTAAAAAGGCGCGGAGGAAAGACGCACTTTTCGCATTGACTACGATCAAGCGAATAGGCGGTTTGTTGTTACCAACTTCCTTCAGTTGCTCATCGAAACTCTGAATTTCGGTTTCGGGCCGCGGCGTTCGCGCTGCGGTTCGAATTCCGATCTCCAGTTTCGGTGCACAAGTTTCCTGGTGGTCTTACCGCAAGGGTCACACCCGTTCCCATCCCGAACACGGAAGTTAAGCCTTGCCGGGCCGATGATACTGCGCTGGAAACGACGCGGGAACGTAGGTCACCGCCAGGATTTAGATTCAAAAGGCCGCAACGCCAAAAGCGTTCGCGGCCTTTTTCATTTTTGTCCCGATTTTCAAACATATTGTCTCAATCAGTTGCGACATGCTCTCGCCGCTTTCGGGTACGAAGGCGCGGCTGATTTTCCCTGAAGGGTTATAACCGTTCCGGAGTTAGCGCGATTGAGACGTAACGCGGCTCGTTGCACAATATGACCATGGCGTCGAATCGCAAGACCCCGCCGTTTGTTGCAACAATTTACAAGATCTGGATGATGCGGCACGTGGATGTGCCAGCAGGAATCGCGGCTGCGCTGATCGCGCAGCTTCGCGGCGACGAGGGCAAGCCGGCTCGCAGTAAAGGCAAACCGGGAGGCAAGAACCCCAAGCGCGCACAGCCGAAATACGTTCCGGTTGTCGCGAATGTGAATGGATGCAGCGCGCGGGTTACGTTGATGCCGGCGGGCGGCGGACGTTATCGCATCCAGCTCAATACGGCGCTGCGCAAAGCGGCGCGCGCCGATGTTGGCGACGTGGTCCGCGTGGAACTGAGACTGGACCGCGTGTCGCGAGAAGAGCCTGTGCCCGCCGACCTGCGGCTGGCGCTGAAAGAGAATCCCGCGGCGCGCCAAGCTTTCGACGAGCTGACCACCGGGCATCGCCGGCATTTCATCAAATGGTTCGACTCCGCCAAAGGGCCCGACACGCGCATTCGCAGGCTCGGCCGAGCCATTGACCACCTGCTTGAGCGAGCAATTTCGCGCCGTACCAAGGACGACCGCCGCCGCCGCAAGTAAGCCTTCGATGATTTTCAGCAGCGCGCGGGAAGTGCGTGCCGCAGGACGGCATCTGCGCTATCGTATTCCTTCCTAAAAATTATGTACGGGCAAAACATCCAGCACTCGGAGCCAATTTTCCTGCTGCTGTTGCTGTGCATCGCCGTGCTGGCGACGCTGGCCAAGCGCTTCAAGACTCCTTATCCCATCGTGCTGGTGATCGCGGGCCTGTTCCTCAGCTTGATCCCGCGCGTGCCGCGCATTGAACTGAATCCCGAAGTCGTTTTCCTACTCTTCCTGCCGCCACTGCTTTTTTCCGCCGCGTTCCAGACTTCCTGGCGCGATTTTCGCCGCAACATTTTCAGCATTTCGTTGCTCGCGCTCGGCCTAGTTTCGTTCACCGTGTGGGGCGTGGCCTTCGCCGCCCACTGGATTCTGCCGGATTTCACCTGGAAACTCAGCCTGGTTCTCGGCGCGGTGATATGCACCACCGATGCGATTGCAGCCACGTCCATCACCCGACGCTTGGGATTGCCGCAGAGGGTCACCGACGTGATCGAAGGTGAGAGCCTGGTGAACGACGCGAGCGGCCTGCTTGCGCTGCAGCTCACGGTTGCGATGGTCGTCACCGGACGCACGCCGCCACTGCACGAACGCATGACGCTGCTGTTTTATCTGATCGCCAGCAGCATCGTGATCGGCCTGGTGATCGCCAAGCTGGTGGCGTGGCTGATCAAACAGATTACCGATGCGCCCGTGGAAATAACTATCAGCATCATTACGCCGTACTTCGCATATCTCGCGGCGGAAAGCGTGCACTCTTCAGGCGTCCTCGCCACGGTGGTGTGCGGAATGTATCTGGGCCATCAAAGCTCGCTTTATTTCTCTACGCGGGCCCGGCTACAAGGCGCGGCGGTCTGGGAAACCCTCAGCTTTGTGCTCAATGGCGTCGTGTTTATTCTGATCGGACTGCAACTGCCTTACATCCTCGGCGAGATTCGCAATCACAGCCTGTTTCACCTGATCCTCATCGGGCTGCTGGTCAGCGCCGTGGTGATCGTTCTGCGGCTGCTGTGGATGTACCCAGGTGCGTGGGCAGCGAACTGGATGCGGCGTCACGTACAGCATCAGGAGACGGCGCCGCTGCCAAGCGCGGCAACGATTTTTATCGTCGGATGGACGGGCATGCGAGGCGTGGTGGCACTTGCCGCCGCGATTTCCTTGCCCCGGTCGCTGCAGGATGGGTCTCCTTTTCCGCAGCGAAACATGATTATTTTTCTAACGTTCTGCGTAATTTTCGTGACGCTGGTATTTCAAGGCTTATCGCTGCCATTTTTCATTCGCCGCCTGGGATTGGCCAGCGCTGTGGTGAAGAATCCGGAAGAGGAGCGGGCGCGATACGCGATGATTGAAGCGGCGCTCGCGTATCTGGAACAAGCGCGTGAACTGGACAGTGCCGGCTTTGCGCCGGTGTATGAAGATCTGATTCGCATCCAGAAACATCATCTGAATTTGCTGCCGGGTGACCGTGCGGTCGAGACCGGCTATACGCCTGAAGATTACGTTCGTTATCGCGAGCTCTCGAAGAATATCCGCGCGCTGCAGCGCGCGGCACTCTTGAACATGCACAACCACAATAAGATTAATGACGAGGTGCTGCGCCGCCTGGAACAGGAACTCGACCTGTACGATGTGCGCTATGCTTCTTCAACGTGACGGCTTCAGATTCGACGCGGGTGATATCATTTCAGGCCATGGCTACTGCTGAAAATTCCGGGCCCGTCGTTTGTGCGTGGTGCGCCGCGGAAATGCGGCGCGGAAACTTGAGTACACCCCTCTCGCACGGCATCTGCCTCGCTTGCATGGCCGGCGCTGCCGGGCAACCGGTTGAGGATCTCTCGGGCATTGACGCAGATTTGCTGGACGCACTCCCGTTCGGAGCGATCCAACTTTCGGGTGATGGAGTTATCGTCGGATACAGCCGCGGAGAATCAGCGCTTTCCGGCCTTGCTGCGAAAGACGTGCTCGGTAAGCATTTCTTCCGCGATGTGGCGCCTTGCGCTTCGGTGAAAGAATTTGCCGGAAAATTTGCGGAACTACGTGCAGGCCGCGAGAGTGGCCTCGTCAAGTTGCGATTCGTATTCAAATACGCGCGGGGCGCAAAGTTGGTTGAGATTGCGATGGTGCATGAGGCCGGAACGGACGTTACCACGCTGCTCGTGAGGGCGATGTTGTCGGAACCGAACCTCTAGCTATCCGGAGCCTCGCAACCTGGCTGGAATTGCTTTTTTGCGAGTGTGCTGTTCGTCCACTCGGTACAACAAAAGACGTCTGGCAGCAACCGTACTAGAATTCCGAGGGACGCCATAAGATGAAGATTTTCTTGTCGCCGTTGATTGCTGCTGGGTTGATTGCCGCTGGCCTTGCGCCTGTATGCCTCCCGCAAGCCAAGCCCGCGCAATCGAAAGTTGCCGACGCCGACCGACTGGGGCTTACCTGCGCGCAAATTTTGCAAATGACGTCCACTGCTTGGGTGGCGCACTTCGCGGAAAAAACTGGTACGCCTAACAACACGACTGCGTCTACGACGGTGCGCGCCATCACTGCCTATGGAAAATGTTACGAGGCACGGACGAATCAGGTGGCCGCGTCGTTGCGCAAGAGCGGCAGGGGGCCGCTGATGGGCGCGCTAGGGAACTTCCGCGACTTTCAGAAGTCGTTGGATGATTTCACTGCAAAGGCCCTGGCCGCGTCAAATAAAGCGCCAGGCACTCAGGAAGCGGCCTACGCCGCACTCTACGAAAAGCAGTTCCGCTACGAGTTCTACCAGGGGTACGAGCTACGGCTGTCCGCAAATCGCGCGTTGACTGCTGAAGAAGCCGCCGAGTATTCCAAAGCCAAGAATCGTTTCGGCGAATTTCTCGGATTGCTGCCGGAAGATCAAGCGCACATCATTCACGCCGCCTTCAGCCAAATTTTCGATGCCGGTCCGGTCAGCGACGTCACCAAGCTCGAGCTGTACCGCTTCGCCATCTTCGTGCTCGAATCGCCGAAGGACAAGCCCTTCTCCAGTCCGCCATTTTGACCCCGGCCCCCGCGTCTGCTAGGCTCGTTTGTTCCTATCCTGGGAGAGAACAACTTGAAATTTCGGACTTTGTTTGCGCTCGCGGTGATCGCGGGCCTTTTCTGTGCTGGTGCGTTGGACGCTCAAGTGAACGACAGCACCAAGCAGCTTTCTCGCGACATTTTCAAGCAGCTGGTTGAAATCAACACCACGGATTCCGTCGGCAGCACCACGATTGCCGCACACGCCATGGCCAAGCGCCTGCTCGATGCCGGTTTTCCAGCGAGCGACGTGCAAGTCCTGGGACCGAACGACCGCAAAGGGAACATGGTGGCGCGCATTCACGGCACGGGCGCGAAAAAGCCGCTGCTATTCATCTGCCATCTTGACGTGGTCGAAGCGCGCCGCACGGATTGGTCCATGGATCCGTTCCAGTTTATCGAGAAGGACGGATACTTTTACGGCCGCGGCACGGGAGACATCAAGGATGGCGATGCGTTTCTGGTCACCACGTTCATTCGCCTGAAGCAGGAAAAATTCCAGCCCGATCGCGACCTGATTCTTGCGCTCACCGCTGATGAGGAGGGCGGAGCGTTCAACGGCGTCGCGTGGCTCCTCAAGAATCACCGCGATTTGATCGAAGCTGAGTACGTGATTAATCCCGACGCCGGTGATTTCGAGCTCGACAACGGAAAACATTTGCTCGTCGGCATTCAGGCCAGCGAAAAGTTGTATCAGGATTTCGATTTGAAGGTCACGAATCCAGGCGGACACAGCTCGCTGCCCACTTCTGAAAATGCGATTTATCAGCTGGCCGAGGGCCTGACACGGCTGGAAAAATATCAGTTTCCGTTCGAGCTGAACGAAGTGACGCGCGAATATTTTAAGCGTGAAGCAGATATCGTGGGCGGCCAAACCGGCGCGGACATGAAGGGCATCCTGCAAACGCCGCCCGATCCGGCCGCACTCGCGCGACTTTCCGCGATTCCTTATTACAACGCGCGGTTTCGCACCACTTGCGTCGCCACGCGCCTGGATGGCGGCCATGCCAACAACGCCCTGCCCGGAATGGCGCATGCCAACGTGAATTGCCGGATTCTGCCGGGCCATTCGGGGGACGAAATAGAAGCCACGCTGGTGAAAGTGCTCGACGACTCGCACATTGTCGTCACGCATGCACCCGGCCTTGCGTCGAGTGGCATTCCCAACCCCCCATCGCCGTTGCGCCCCGATTTGATGGCAGCACTGCAAAAGGTGGTTAATGAAATGTGGCCCGGCTTGCCCATTGTCCCGGTGATGGACGCCGGCGCGAGCGATGGCGCAATTTCCCGCGCGGCGGGGCTTCCCACGTATGGGTTGCCTGGATTGTTTATGGATGTGGACGACGATCGTTCGCATGGCCGCGATGAACGCGTGCGCGTCGCTTCTTTTTACGATGGCGTGGATTTCTACTATCGCTTGATCAAGGCGCTTTCTTCCCCGCAATAATCGTGAACTGAAGAAGAATCGGCAACGTGCCGGTAGCGGGCTGGCGACGGAATCGAAGAATGAATCAGCAAACGAGCAAAGATTGAGCCACTCATGAATCCGATGCGCCGCGCAATTCTGGCGGCTTCACAAAATCAGTGGATGCGCGAGCACGCGCCCCACTTCGGATTCATGCGCCGCGCCTCGGCCCGCTTCCTGCCGGGAGAAGATGTACAAGATGCCGTCACCGCCGCACGCGCCCTCGCCGCAAACGGCATCCAGTCGGTGCTATCGCGCCTGGGCGAAAATATTGCCGATCGTGCCGAGGCCACGGAAGTGACGCGCCATTTTCTGGACCTTTACGATCGCATCCGCGCCACCGGCATTCCGGCGGAGATCACCGTAAAGCTCACGCAGCTCGGACTCGACCTCGATTCTGACTTCTGCTACGAAAATCTCGCGACCCTGATCCAAAACACTCCGGCCGACAAAATCCTGTGGATTGACATGGAGGGAAGCCCGTATGTGGATGTGTCGCTGGAGCTTTATCGCCGCGCGCGCAAGGCGTACTCCAACGTTGGCGTATGCGTGCAAGCCTATCTCTACCGCACGGAAAAAGATCTCGATACGCTGATTCCCGAAGGCGCGGCGATTCGCCTGGTGAAAGGCGCGTACAACGAGCCAGCGGAGATTGCGTTCCCTAAGAAAAAAGACGTGGACGAAAATTTTCTGCATCTCACGCAGCGCTTGCTCAGCCCGGAAGCGCGGCGGGCCCGGGTGCGCGTGGCCGTCGCCACGCACGATCGCGCACTAATCGCCAAAGTTATTGCGTGGGCCGCGGATCAAGGCGTGCCGAAGAATTTGCTGGAGTTTCAAATGCTGTACGGAATTCAGCGCGCGGAACAGCTGCGCCTGGTGCAAGCCGGATATCGTTGCGGCGTGCTCATCTCCTACGGCACTTTCTGGTTTCCATGGTTCATGCGCCGCTTGGCCGAGCGGCCTGCGAACGTTTTGTTCTTAGCGCGTAGTCTCTTCTCGAGCTGAAGGCTGGAACTTCCTACCGGGTTCGTTCGTCTTTTTCGACTTTTCCGTCGCGCAGGCGGATAACGCGATGCGCGTGTGCTGCGATGTCCGGTTCGTGGGTGACGAGGATGATGGTGTTGCCCTGTTCGTGCAGGCGCGCAAACAGCGCCATAATTTCTTCGCCGGTCTGCGAATCAAGATTGCCGGTGGGCTCGTCCGCCAACAATATCGAAGGATTGTTCACCAGCGCGCGCGCAATCGCCACGCGCTGGCGCTGGCCGCCGGAAAGCTCATTGGGCTTGTGCATCATGCGTTCGGCCAGATCCACTTGTTGCAGCGCTTTTCTCGCACGTTCCAGGCGTTCTTCGGACGCAGTGCCGTTGTAGATCATCGGCAATTCCACATTGTGCAATGCGGTCGCGCGCGGCAATAAATTAAAGGTCTGAAATACGAAGCCGATTTCCTTGTTGCGGATGTATGCCAGCTCGTCATCATCCAGCTGGCTTACCAAACGGCCAGCCAGCCAGTAACTTCCCTTCGTCGGTGTGTCCAGGCATCCGATCAAATTCATCAGCGTGGATTTTCCGGAGCCGGAGGGGCCCATGATCGCGACGTATTCGCCCTTGTGAATTTCGATGGTCACGCCACGCAGCGCGTGCAGTTGCTCCGCGCCCATCTCGTACGTCTTCCACAGTTCCTCGGTCTGAATGACGATGCCGGTGTCAACGAGGTCCTGCCGGAAACTCTGCGACGGGACGATCTCTCCCACTGCCATGTGCTGGGGCTCCTGAATTCCTGTTACTTACGTCGCGGACTCTTCACGCTTCGGCGTCGAATTATCCACCTTCACGGGGGCGCCGGGCCGCAGCGTGCGCAGCGCTTTGTAATTGCCGATCACGATTTCGTCGCCTTCCTTAAGGCCGCTGGTAATTTCGATGTCCGTGACGCCGGTGATTCCCGTTTGCACCGGCACAAACTCCGCTTTTTTGCCGCGAATCACAAAGACGCCTTGTACATCCACCTTCTGCTGCGCATCGGCCGTAGCGGACGGCTTCGATGCCGCCAGAGTCACGGCGCCGCCATGTTCCTTCTGCGCTTCTTGCAGTTCTTTCTGCGTGCGCACCGCCAGGGCCTGGATTGGAATCGTCAGGATGCCTTTTTTCTGTTCCGTCTGAATCTTCGCGCTGGCGGAAAGTCCCGGACGAAGATCGGCCGGAGGATTGTCAATGGTTACCACCACTTTGAAATCGCGCGCTTCCTGGGTGTTCGCGGTGGCCTGCGTGGTGGCCGCTTGTCCTGAGGAACGCAGGATCGCCAGTTCGCCTACTTGGGTCACGTGCCCCTTGAAAATTTTTCCGGGGATTGCATCAATGGTGACGTCCGCGGGATCTCCGTCGCGCACATTGGTAATGTCCGTTTCATCCACTTTAACTTCGGAAGTAACCACGCTCATGTCCGAGATGGTCATCAGGAAACTGCCTTCGGCGTTTTGGATGCCGGGGACCACGTTTTCGCCCACGCGCACCGCGATGTAACTCACAATCCCGTCAATCGGCGCGACGTAGGTGGTCTTCCGCAGCACGTCCTTGGTGTGCTTCAAGATCGCGCTGGCTTGATCGAGGTTGTATCGCGATTGCTCACGTCCCGCGCGGCTTTGCTCCACTTGCGCCTTCACCGCGTTCAGGCCTGCCGCAGCCGCGTCGAAAGTAGCTTTGCTTGCATCGTAATCCGACTTGGCTATCAGCTGGTCCTTGTAAAGCTGCTGCGCGCGCTCCCAGTCGAATTTTGCCTTCTCCAGGTCGGCCTGGCGCTGCGCCAGCGTGGCTACTGCGGAATCATAACTGGCAGCCGCAGCTCGCACGGATGCTTCCGTGGAATCAATCGCCGCCTGCTGCGCCTGCACGTCGGCGCCGGGCTGGATGTTCTCCAGCCGCAGCAAAATGTCGCCCTTCTTTACGTGATCGCCCTCTTTCACCACGATCTCGGTAATCTTTCCAATGCCCTCGCCCAAGACGTTCGTGTAATTCTTCGGCCGGATTTCGCCGGACGCGGTCACCACGGACGTGAGGTCGGCTCTTACGACCTTGCCCGTTTGCACCGCTACCACGCCTTTATTCACCTGGTAGGCGCTGAACCAAGCGATACCCCCAAGTACTAGGACGACACCCGCGCCAATTCCGACTTTTTGCCACGTTTTCATTGCTTTACCTTTGGACTGGCCCCTCGAGGCGACAGCATTCCCATGACTTAACTACGTTCCGGGGGCTCGAAATGTTTCTTCGGTTACAGTTAGACGCTGGTGCAAACAGAAAGACAGGTACGAATATGACATTTCGGAGATCGTTTCTCTGTGCAACCGTTGATCGGATCCCACTCAATCGCCGCGCATGCTCGCGTCCGCGCCGGCCAAGGTCGGCGCGTACCTTTCATCACCTCTCCATTGTAGAGCCAATTGGACACCAAGAGAATAGAGCATCGCTAACTTCGAGCACTTGGCGTGAATTGTTCCGGGCGTTAATTCCCGATTGGGGATTGTTCTCGCCGACGCCACAACTACCGGTTCGGCGCCTTAACTGTCCCTCCTACGCTCCGTGTCGCTGAGAAGGCCCAGGCAACCCCGTGGCCACCATTCGATTCCAATGGTTCAAGGGCAGTTAGGGGATTCCGGCATTGACCTGTACTTTTGGACAGGTTAGAATTTCGTGCCTCGGGGCAAAGGCTTAACGATGCGTTCTGCGGTCAAAGTGTTTCTTTTTGCCGTCTTAGCTTGCGGATTCGTGTATCTCCCCAAGGCTTCCGCGCAAGGTGAATCTCCCACTCAGCAGCCGGATCAAACCGACAAGAAAGCGGCGAAGCAGGCCGCCAAGCAACGCTCCAAACGCGACAAGGACCTATTTAACGAACTCGATTCCCAATATAAGAAATGGTTAAACGAAGACGTCGTGTACATTATTTCGCCCGAAGAGCGCAGTTCGTTTCTTCATCTTTCCACCAACGAAGAGCGCGAGCAATTCATCGAGGCATTCTGGCAACGCCGCAATCCTGATCCGGACTCGGCTGAAAATACGTTCAAGGAAGAGCATTATCGCCGTATCGCCTACGCCAACGAACATTTTTCTTCTGGCATTCCCGGCTGGAAAACCGATCGCGGCAGAATCTACATCATGTGGGGCCCGGCGGACGAAGTTCAATCACATCCGTCGGGTGGAAGCTATGACCGCCCTGCTGCCGAAGGTGGCGGCGAAACTTCCACCTATCCGTTCGAAGATTGGCGCTACCGCTACCTGGAAGGGATTGGCGAAAACGTCGAAATCGAATTCGTAGATCCCACCATGAGCGGCGAATACAAGCTCACCATGGACCCCAGCGAGAAGGACGCTTTGCTTTACGTTCCTGGCGCGGGCCTAACCCAGATGGAATCCATGGGTCTTGCGAGCAAGACCGCCCGTTTCAACAACACGGACGGCACTCACGACGCGCAGGCAATGGGCATGACTCCTGAAACCATGCAGGAATTTTCGCGCTTGGAGCTCTATGCGAAGATCCAGCAAGCGCCTCCGGTAAAATTTAAGGACCTCGAGGCAGTCGTTTCGTCACGCCTGGTTCGCGATCAGGTGAAATTCCAGTACCGCACCGACTTCCTGCGCATTACCTCCGATACGGTTTTGGTGCCGATCACCATTCAAATTCCCACGCGCCAGTTGAGCTTTCAGCAGAAAAACGGCGTCGAGTCCGCTTCGGTCAATTTGTTCTGCCGCGTCACCAGCCTGAGTGGCCGCATCGTCAACACGTTTGAAGACAATGTCCGTCGCGATGTGCCGCAGGCCTTGCTGCAGCAAGAGCTCGGGACGGCCTCGATTTATCAGAAGGCCATTCCGCTCAGCCCGGGGCTCTACCGCCTCGACATCGTCTTGAAGGACACGAACAACGGCAACGTCGGCGTCGTAAACACGCGCTTGGCCGTCCCGCGATTTGAAGACGACAGCCTTTCCTCCAGCACTCTAATTCTCGCCGACGAAATAAAGCGCGTCTCCAACCACGATATCGGCCTGGGCCAATTCGTCCTCGGCGATGTGAAAGTCCGCCCGCGCATTGATTCTTCCTTTACCCCCAGCGATGAAATGGGCGTTTTCCTTCAGGTTTATAACCTCAAGGTGGACGACAAAACCCACAAGCCCGACGCGACCGTGCAATATCGCGTGACTCTGGACAAGGAAAACGATCCGGTCCTCAAATACGATCTCGGCGGAGACAAGCTCCCTTTGCACGGCGAAGAGATGACGCTGGAGAACATCATCACTCTCGGTTCGTTGAAGCCGGGGAAGTACAAACTGGAAGTCGCCGTCACCGACAATCTAACCAAGAAAACCATCACCCCGGCTACGGAATTTACCGTCCGGCCAACCGGTTCGCCAGCGCCACAGGCGAAGTGAGCATTATGAATCTGCGGACGATTCGCTTCATGGGCCTTGGCATTATTGTATGCCTGTCCTTGTGTGTGATCGCCGCGCCTGCTCTGGCCGCGCCAGCCTCGGGAAAGATCACCGGATTGGTCGTGGACTCCACTGGAACTCCGCAGATGGGCGCCACGGTGATTATTTCCTCCAGCCAGCTTCTGAACAGTATGGCTTTCCAACTGCTGACTAACGAGCACGGCCGCTTTTCCAGCGCCTCACTGCCCGCCGGCCTGTATTCAGTTAAGGTAACTCTCGCCGGTTTCCTCCCTGCGGTGGAACAGGACATTCAAGTGCGCGATGAGCACAACACGCTGCTGGAAATCGTGCTCGGCTCCGTCTTCAGCTCCCTGGAAAAATTGCGCCGTCAACCCGATCAGCAAGTTTCCTCCGACGATTGGAGTTGGGTGCTGCGCACCTCCGCCGCCACCCGCCCGGTCTTGCGCTGGCAAGATGGCGACGTCGTTCTCGGCGCTCGCGCCAATCCGTTCGAGAAGGCGCAAGACCAGTCCGGGCGTACGCGCCTGGAATTTACCTCTGGTTCCGATCACCCTGGCTCTATTTCCAATCTCGCGGATACGCCTGGCAGCGCTTTTGCCTATGATTACGGGCTGAACGGGCTCGGCAATCTGCTGATCGCGGGCCAGTTCAGCTACGATGCCGGCTCAGAATCAAATGGGTTCGTAGCGCAGTGGTTGCCGTCCGGCGATTCCAGTGCGGGCCCGGTGACGACGCTGTTAATCCGCGAATCCCAACTCGGCGACGCCGGCCCAACGTTCCACGGGTTGCGCATGTCGCACGATTCGTCTTTTCAGTTGGGTGATCGCGTCAGCATTCGTTACGGCAGCGATTTCCTGATGGCGAGCTTGGGCTCCACAACGACATCTGTGCGTCCTCGCGCGGAAGTCGCTGTGCAGATCACGCCGACCTGGCAAGCCTCTGCGCTGGTAACTACCAACACTTGGCAAGATTCCGCCGGTGCGCCGGGCAATTTGCAATCCACCATCAACCAGCTGGACGCTTTCCCCACTTTGCTGCTGCGCGCCGGGCGTCCGGTGCTGGAAGATGATCTCCATGCGGAACTAGCCGTCGAGCATGACCTGACAAAGAAATCCAGCGTCACGGCCGCGGTGTTCAACGACCATTCCGACAATACCGCCGTCTTCGGCCACGGCAATTTCTCCGGGCCGGATTACTTGCCCGACTATTTTTCCAATGTCTTCGCGTACGACGCGGGCAGCTTCAATTCCCTGGGCGCACGGCTCGTGTATCAGCAGAAGATCGCGGGCAATCTGGACATGACTTTGATTTATGCCTACGCCGGAGCGCTGGCGCCGAATGAAGATCCCGCCGAAGGCGCGCTGCGCACTCAGTTGGCCGCTCGGTACCGCTCCAGCGCGTCAACGCGTTTTTCCGCCACTATTCCGCGCACCGGCACAAAAATCATCTCCAGCTATAAATGGATCAGCGGGCCCGCCGTCTCCGCGCAGGACGCCTACGGCCAATCCACGTACCACATTGACCCGTACCTGAGCATCCAGGTTCGCCAGCGTCTGCCCGGATTCATCCCCGGCCATGCCGAAATTCTGGCGGATTGCGGCAACCTGCTCGCCCAAGGCTACGTGACTCTTGCCACTAACGACGGCCAGATCGTCCTCGTGCCGGCCTATCGCTTTTTCCGGGGCGGCCTGAGCTTCCAGTTTTAGGTAGGAACCGCGATATTGTAATCGGGAAGCTACCTTCCACAAATGGTATGAGAGGGATTCCTGGTTGCGACAGCTTCTGTAATCTTCTGATAAATAAGCGCTTACATATTTCGGAATCTGTGATTCGCTGGAAGTTGACGTGCTACCATTCTACTTCAAGGAAATTGGTGTACTCAGATGAACGATAGTCTGCGCATGCGACTCGGAGCGGTGATCTTAGCCCTCCTCACATTGGCGGCTATTGTCTTCGCTGTCCTGAACTTCCAGCAGCGCTCCCTTTATGTTCTTCCCGATGATGGCGTCACTTGGATGGACTCTCCCCAAGGCGTGGCTGCCTGGCACGTGGTCGCTGATTCGCCCGGCGCGAAAGCTGGCATTCGCCAGGGCGACATCGTCGAGACCGTCCGCGGCTTCACCATCCATCGCGCCGTGGACGTCACACGCGTGCTGTTCCACGTCGGTCCCTGGGCCGAAATCCGCTACCAACTGATTCGAGACGGGCGCACCTTCGAGACGCCGCTGGTCACTGCGCCGCAGGAAAACCCCGTTTCCATCGAAAATTATTTGCGTGTCCTCGGCCTGCTTTATCTGTTCATCGGTCTATTCATTTTTGTGCGCCGTTGGAACGCGCCGCGCGCTATTCATTTCTACATTTTTTGCCTGGTCTCGTTCATCCTTTACAGCTTTCATTACAGCGGCAAGCTGAATTCCTTCGACGAGATTATTTATTGGGCAAACGTCGTGGCGCTGCTGCTGCAGCCCGCCATGCTGGTGCACTTCGCCCTGGTATTTCCCGAACGGCGTGGCACGCTGTGGCCCAAGCTCGCGCTCGTGTATACCGTCCCCGCGGCGCTCTTGATTCTGCATCTCTTCATCGCCACCGGCACGCTGGATTTCCTTCCGGCATTTGGCACGCGCTACTGGCTCGATAAAATCGAACAGGCCAACTTGGGAATCTATTTTGTTCTGGCCGCGTTCATTTTCTTTTCCAGTTTTCGTCGCGCGCCTAGCGGAGTGCTACGCCAGCAATTGAAGTGGGTTACCGCCGGAGCGTTTGCCGGCAGCTTGCCGTTCGTTTTCCTGTATATCGTGCCCTACGCCTTCGGCGTGGTGCCACCGCCCTGGATGAAATTGTCCGTCTATTCGCTGGTGCTGATTCCGCTCTGCTTCGGCTACGCCATCATCCGCTATCGCTTGATGGATGTGGACATCATCTTCAAGCGCGGCTTGTCGTATACCTTCGCTACTGCGGCCGTCGTCGGCATCTATTTCGCTTTGATCGCCGTGATCGGCGAATTATTCCACCGACCAGGACTTTCCACCGGCCCGGCCGGCGGCATCATCGCGATCGTGGTCGCTGCATTCTTGATCGAGCCACTGCGCGAATGGGTACAGACGCGCCTGGACCGTTTCTTCTACCGCGATCGCCTGGATTACCGCCGCACGCTCATCGAATTCGGCCGCGCGCTTACCAACGAAGTGCGCCTGGAGCCGCTCGTCGGCTCCGTGCTGGACCGTGTTTCGCAAACGCTTTTGGTTGACCGCCTTGCCGTTTTTCTGGAAGATCCTGCGTCGCCGGGACAGTTCGTACTCTCGCGCTCCATGGGTTTGCGCCCTGAGGGGCCGCTCGATCTGTCCTTCCTCGATCCCGCTCGTCCGGCGTTCGAGCGCGGCTGCCTGTTCTTCGAATCAGCGCGCACCGCGCTGCAGGAATCCGAATCCGTTCGCCGCACGCTCGAAGAACTCGACCTGAATTATTTTATTCCCTGTCGTTTCCGCGAACGCACCGTCGCGGTTCTGGGTCTCGGCAAAACCGTGGACGGCGATTACCTCTCCAGTGACGACCTCGAACTGCTCTTCACCATCGCCGGATACGTCGCCATCGCCATCGAAAACGCGGGCCTCTATCATTCGCTAGAACAAAAGGCGATGCAGATCGAGCGCCTGAAAGACTTCAGCGAGAATATCGTCGAGTCGCTCAAGATCGGCGTCGTCACTGTGGACCTGGAAGACCGCATCGAATCCTGGAATCCGCAACTCGAGGATTTGCTCGCCATTCCGCGCGCGGAAGCGCTGCAACGCCGCTTGCCGGAAGTGCTGCCGCAGGATCTGGTGGCCGAAATCACTTCGCGCGCCGCCAGCGACCATGTCTCCGGCATTTACAAATTCCGCCTGAATACGCGCGCCGGACGCCACCTGGTAATCAACGCGTCCATTGCGCCGCTGGTTGGCAAAAATGGCGCGCGCCTGGGTCGCCTGATTCTCCTCGACGACATCACGCAGCGCGTGCGCCTGGAAGATCAGATGGTGCAGACCGAGAAGCTCACTTCGCTCGGCCTGTTGGCCGCGGGAGTGGCGCATGAAGTGAATACGCCGCTCGCGGTGATTTCCAATTACATTCAGATGCTCGCCAAGCAGATTCCCGCGGACGATCCGCGCCAGAAAACGATCGAGCGCATCGTCAAACAAACCTTCCGCGCCAGCGAGATCGTCAACAATCTGCTGAATTTTTCGCGCACCGGCGCGGCGGAATTCATCGAAGTGGATATCAACAGCGTGCTGGAAGAAACCCTCACGCTCGTGCAGCACCCTTTGAAGACTGCGCAAGTGAATGTCGTCAAGAATTACAACGTACAATTGCCGCCGGTGTTGGGTTCCATCACGCGCCTGCAGCAAGTCTTCCTGAATCTTTTCATGAACGCGCGCGACGCCATGCCGCAAGGCGGCTTGCTCGAAGTGCGCACCGGAGCGCAAAACGGCTCCGTGGAAATCGAAGTCACTGACACGGGCTCGGGGATTTCGCCCGAACACCTCCACCGTATTTTCGATCCATTCTTTACAACCAAGGCCACCGGACGGGGCACCGGGCTAGGTCTTTCGGTGAGCTACGGCATCATTAAAGAGCACGCCGGCAAAGTCGACGTACGCTCAACTCCAGGGAAAGGCACTTCCTTCCGCCTGGAATTTCCCGTAGCCAGGAAAGCCGTCCATGCCTAGAGGTTCGATTCTTGTTGTAGATGATGAAATTGAAATCAGGGAAGGTCTCGAAGCCCTTCTCACTTCCGAAAGTTTTCAAGTAACTCTCGCCGAGACCGGCGAGGCCGGCCTGCAGAAGCTCGAAGATCAACCCTTCGATCTAATGCTGCTCGACGTAAGCCTGCCTGATCGCAACGGCCTGGAATTGCTGCGCGAAATTCGCCGCCGCGATCCGCAGCTCTCCGTCATTTTGATCACCGCGTTCGGCTCGATTGACATGGCACGCGCGGCCTTCAAAGGCGGCGCGCAGGATTTCATCACCAAGCCGTGGTCCAACGACGAATTGATCGCCCAGATTTCTCTTGCGATCGAGGGCCGCCGCCTGCGCGATGAAAACGTGCAGCTGAAGCGCGCCCTGAAGCAGCGCTACAATTTCCCGAACATCGTCGGCAAAAGTGACAAGATGCAGGCCGTCTTCGATCTGGTCACCCAGGTCGCGCCGTCCCGCTCCACCGTGTTGATCTCCGGCGAAAGCGGCACCGGAAAAGAAGTCATCGCCAAGGCCATCCATTCCGCTTCCACGCGCGCCGATAAAGCTTTCATCCCCATCAATACTGGCTCGATTCCGGTGGACCTGCTCGAATCGCAACTTTTCGGGCACGTGAAGGGCGCGTTCACCAGCGCCGTCGCCTCGAAAAAGGGCCTTTTTGAAGTGGCGGACCAGGGAACGATTTTCTTCGACGAAATTTCCACCATCGGCCCTGAAACACAGGCCAAACTTCTGCGCGTGATTCAAGAGCGCGAATTCATGCGCCTGGGCGGCACCGAAACCATCAAAGTTGACGTGCGCATTCTCGCCGCATCCAACGAAGATCTCAGCAAACTGGTGCGCGAAGGCCGCTTCCGCGAAGATTTGTTCCATCGCTTGAACGTGATTTCGCTGCACCTGCCGCCGCTGCGTGATCGCAAGGAAGACATTCCTCTGTTGATTGATCGCTTCCTCGGCCAGTTCTGCACCGACAACGGCAAGCCGCCGCGCCTCTTTACTCACAGCGCCATGAAGCTTTTGATGGATTACGATTGGCCCGGTAACGTGCGCGAACTCGAGAATGTCGTCGAACGCGCCGTCGTTCTTTCCACTCAGGAAGCCATGGACGCGGACATTCTTCCCGAAAGCGTTCGCACGCGCGAAATTGTCCGTGGCGTTCGCTTGCAGCTCGCGGAATTTTTGCCGCCGCTTCCCGGGCAAGTGGGCGCCCCTGGCACCGCGCCTTCACTTTTCGAAATTCTGGAAGAAGTCGAGCGCCGCATTATTGTGGACATGCTCGAGCGCACCAACTGGAACCAAACCGAAGCGTCCGAGCGTTTCCAAGTCCCGCTCTCCACGCTGAATCAGAAAATAAAACGGCTCGGCATCGAAACGCGCCGTCGCAGCATGTCGCCACGCGGCCCCGGCGGCTTCGGCGAAGACCCTGCCGAATTTGCCGCTGGAAAATAGCGCAGCGCTTCACACCCGAAACGCAGGCGCGGCATACGCATTAGCGCGGCTTGCCGTGCGGTGCGTGGATTCGCGCCCTCGTTGCAGCAGTCAACTTGCATTGCCAACTAGAGCACGGCCTTCCCTCGCCCTTTTTGACTTGCGCGAAACCCAACTTTAAGCTGGCTACGAAGGATTTCACCCGCTTGGAACAAGAGACCCTAGTGCCGCAATGTCAGCAGTGCGCGAAGCCATTCGATTCGTCCGCGCCTTCCAGTGATATCTGCCCGGAATGTGCTGCGACACGCCGCTCCGATTCGAAGTCAGCAGCACGCCCCGGCAATTCTTGGACAAAATCGCCCGACCTGCGTTTGCGTTTCCCCTGGCTGACGTTGCTGCTCGCTTCTCTAATCGTCGCCACTTACTGCCTGCAAGTGTTGGCCAGTCACTCCGCGCCCAAGACTCCGTACGATCCGGTATTACTCGCAATCGGCATGAAGGGCGAAGCGGTTTTCGCCGGCCAGTGGTGGCGTCTGGTCAGCGCTATTTTTGTGCACATTGATCTGTATCATTTGGTCTCCAACCTTTGCTTCTTGCTGCTCTTCGGTTCCATCGCTGAGTCGGTTTTTCAGCGTGCCGGCTATCTGGCGCTGTGGTTCCTCACCGGCATCGCGGGCAGCACGTCGCAATTAGTCGCTCTTTCGCCCCAATACTACGGATTCGGTGCGAGCGGCGTAGCCTTCGGTCTGGTGGGCGCGCTCTGGGGGGCGTATTTTCTGGAGCGCGTGCCTTCCCCCACGTTCAAGCGGCGTTGGATCATCGTCATCCTTCTCGGATTTTTCATAATCCTCGGATTCTTGCCGGAGTGGCTCCACGATCATTCCTTCAACGCGGCGCATCTCGGCGGCCTGCTCGCCGGAATGATTTTCGGCCTGGTAATTCCTGTTCGCGATACAACTGCGCCGGTCCGAAGACTTTGCGTCATCGTCGCGATTGCGGCCTTCGTGTTTGTGGGCTTCGCGAAAATTGCCCGCGCCAAACACGAACCACAATTACTTCATGCCGGTCGCGCATCTGCCGGCTCCCCGGCCGAATTGCCCGCTGATCCGCGCGCTCCGCGATAACCTGGAACGATTGAAACGAGCGTTGTCACCAGCTAACGCAGTGATATGATCTGTCACCGAAGCAAAGCATTCAGCGCATCGAATGTTTCGCACGTGCGAGCGCGGTGGACACGCCGGATACGCACGCAAAATTTTTGCACCCGCGAGGGGCGGTTTTTTTCCGCTGACGAATGACCTCGGGTACGGATTCCACTCCTCGATTAGACGAAGGCCTCCGCCGCCAACTCGGCCTGGGCTCCGCCGCCGCGGTCGTCGCTGGCGAAGCGATCGCTGTCGGCATCTTTCTCACGCCCGCAGGCATGGCCAAATCTCTCGCCTCGCCCTTCTGGTTGCTCATCGTCTGGCTCGCAGTCGGCACCATGACGCTTTGCGGCGCGCTGTGCTTTGGCGAGCTCGCCGGGCGGTTTCCCAGTGCGGGCGGTCCCTACGTGTATCTTCGCGAAAGTTTTGGCCTGCTCACTGCCTTCCTCTATGGCTGGATGAGCTTGCTGGTCCTTGATCCCGGGCTCACTGCGGCATTCGCCGTGGGGTTCGCTGCGTACGCGGCATACATTTTTCACTGGCCCCCCTTGGCCGCAAAAATCGCCGCTGTCGCCGCCATTTGGGCGATCTGCCTGTTAAACATCTTCAGCACGCGAATCAGCGCGGGCTTTCTCCGCTGGATTACATGGCTGAAATTTGCCGTGCTTGCCACTCTCACCGTTTGGGCGCTCGCATTTCACCTGGGCTCCTGGTCCAATTTTGTTCCGTTCGTCGCGCAGCGTTCTGGCGCGTTGCCCTTGGCGCCGGCCCTGGGTGCTGCCTTGGTCGGTGCCTTTTTCTGCTTCGGCGGCTGGTGGGACGCCGCAAAAATTGCCGGCGAGGTACGCGACCCGGGCCGCACGCTTCCGCGCGCTCTGGCTCTTGGCGTGATTTCGGTCACTGTGGTGTATATCGTCATCAGTGCCGTCTTCATTTACCTGGTGCCGATCGAAAAGGTTTCCTCCGACGGCACCTTCGTCGCGCAGGCCGGAGAAGTCCTTTTCGGCCACGCGGGCGGCATCGTTTTTTCCGCGATCGTCATCGTGTGTGTGCTGGGCAGCCTGGCAGCTTTTATAATGTCCGCGCCGCGCGTGTACTACGCGATGGCACGCGACGGCGTGTTTCTAAAATCTGTGGCTCGCGTCCACCCGCGCTTTGGCACGCCGGCACGCGCCATCATCATTCAGGGAGTTATCGCCTCCATTCTGGTGGCGCTGGGTTCGTTCGAACAGATCATTGCGTATTTCTTTTTCGTCGCGGTTCTCTTTCTCGGTCTTACTGTCGCGGGCCTCTTTGTAATTCGCCGCAAGCCGCGAGCAGGCGGAAACAATAATTCTCACTGCGGGATATCCTTTCACACCCATTGCATTCTTGGCGCTCCAAGTTACCATGTTGATTCTGCTCGCGACGCGTAATCCACGAGAGGCTGCGCTCGGTTCGGCTGTAGTGCTGGCAGGCTGGCCCGTTTTTATTTTGAGCCCGAGAATCCTGGCTTGGATTCGCAGGCGCCGCGCCGGGTAGGGAGGTTCCGATGTCAACCGATGAGAAAAACAAATCGCCGAACGCCGGGGCGGCACCCGATTCCGCAGCCGAAAAACATTCTACAAAAATCCGCATCACCGAAGACGCCGAAGCTACCGGCGAAGTCGCTGCCGCCTACGATTTCTGGCGCGCTGGCTCCGGACGCAACCAAGTCCCCGGCATCATCAAATGTTTTGGCGCGCGGCCCGATTTTCTTAGGCAGGTCGTGGAATTTTCCAACAAAGTGCATTTTTCGGAAGGACACCTTTCCCGCCGCCACAAGGAGATGATCGCCAGCTACGTTTCCTACTTGAACCGCTGCCCGTATTGACTGGACAGCCACGCTTACTTCCTGCGTGTTCAGGGAGCCACCGATCAATGCGTAGCCGCAATTCTGGAGGGCAAACTCGATGAGGCTGGCTTGACGCCCGCGGAGCGCGCGCTAATGGTTTACGTCGAGCAAATCACCAAAGACGCGGCGCGCTCCAGCCACGCGGACGTGCAGAAATTGCGCGATGCCGGATGGAAAGAAGATCAAATTGCTGAAGCCGTGTATATCACAGCGCTTTTTGCGTTTTTCAATCGCGTGGCCGACGCCTTCGGCGTCCCCTCGCAGGATTATCTAACGAAAGGAAGAATGACACCGTAAAACCGGTAGGGCACGAACTTCACACAGGAACTACGAAACCAACGGCCGCCCCGCAATTCCTTCCAAAATACGAAACGGCGCTGCTTCCGGCGCCACCAACGCCTTCGGCGGAATCAGAAACGTCTGCTCCACGGCATACTGTCCGCTTAGCGCCGCGTGCGCCACGCCGTCGGTAAACACCACCCAGGTCGCCAACGGCGGGAATTCCATTCGTATCTTCGGACAATTCGCCTGGAACGCCGCGTTCTCCTTTAGATAATCGTGGAAGCGCAGCATGAACATGTCGAACGGCGTGCGGCTCATCGTGCCAATTCCCAGCTTCGCTCCCAGGCTCTGGACCGTGCGCCCTAGAAACGAATCGTCCTCGGCGATTTGCTGCAGCCCGGCGGCTTTCGCGTATTGCCGCGCCAGCGCGTCGAAACTTTCCGTGGTGGTCCACACGCGCGGACGCGCGGTGTTCAAATTCGTGAACACACGCAAGATGCGTCCACCGCGCGTCGGCCGGCTGGGAAATGCGTCCACGTGGAGCAGATCGTTGCGCTTGTGCACCGGCAGATCGCGGTTTTCTTCCTCCAGCGGCCGAAAGCTCGCGAAATCCAGATTCCATTTGCCGCTGTACGGCGAAAGAAAATTCCCCACGAATTGAATGATCTGCGCGCTGTAATTGCGCATGATTGTATGCAGCCGCGCCACCGTTTCTGCTTTGCCGGATACTCCGCGCAGAATATCTTCGCTCGGCCGGTAGGAAACGTTTTTGTGCAGCCGCAGCTCGGTCCATTCCTGCTCGCGCAGAAACTGCTGGTCCTCGGAAGGCAAATCAAAGGGCAGCTCGCGAAAAAAAAGGATCTGCCCGCGTTCTGCTAGCTCGCAGTAAGCCCGCGCGCGCGCTTCCTGCTGCTCGGCGCCAACCCAGCCGGTGGGGTACTTATAGTCTTCCACCATGATCCACGGCAGGTTTGCCATGGCCTTACTTCTTGCCACTTCCCGCCGCCGCGTACCCTGGAGGCAGCAAAGTTGTGCTCAAATCCAACCCTGAAAGATCCACCCCTTCCAGATTTGTTTCGCGCAAAATGGCGGTGCGCATTTCCGCGCCGCTGAAATCCGCGCCGCGTATCTCCGCGCTGCGAAAATTTGCTGCGCCAAAATTCGCGCGTCGCAAAATCGCTTGCCGCAAATCCGTGCGGAACAGCTCCGCGCCTCCCACCTGCGCTTCCGTCAAATCCGCGCCTTCCAGATTCGCTTCGGTCAGGTCCGCCTTGCGCAGGTCGGCGCGTTGCAGGTTTGCCTTGCTCAAATTCACCGATGAAAGCCGCGCGTTGTACAGCCGCGCGCCTTCCAGATTCGCTCCCTGGAAATTTATCAGGTCCAGATTCATGCCCTCCAGATTTATGCCCTTCAGGTTCGCGCCGGAAAAGTCAGCGCGCGCACCCGACTCGTCGCCGCGCACGAATCGCTGGTGCGCCTCGATGATTTCCGATACTCGTTTGCCCTTGTGCTTGATGCTCTTGGGGGATTTCACACCACTCCTTTCAATGCCGCCCGAATTCCCACGAACCTTAGTTCTGTCAGGATGGTCGCTTACCGTCAAATTTTACTAGAATTCGCACAGAACCGAACGTTTCAACTATTTCAATCCAGCAAACGTCTCCAGCGAAATTCCAAACTGGCGCAGGATTTTATGGAAAAGTGGTGGGCCGATTTCTCTTCCACCGTGTAACGGGATCGTTACCGAGCGGCCGTCGGGATGATTCCATCGTTCATGGCTTCTCGTCGTCCGCTGCAGTACAAATCCGAGTTTTCTCGCAACCCTTTGAAATTCACGCGCGGTCGCGCTAGGCATGCAGAATTTCAGTGCTGTCTGCTGGAAAGGTCAGGCCCTTGTCGCGATATTCGTCGGCTATCATCGCAAAAACGTTCGCTAGCTCGGCTAATGCTGCTTCACGCGTTTCCATCAACGCGTAGCAACCCGATATGGCCGGAATTTCGGCAACCCACGAACCATCCTCCTGGCGATACAACACAGTTTTGTAGTTGTCGATGGTCATAATGCCTCCGCCGCTTACCGAAGTATATCATGGCAAAAGTGCGAGATTTTATTGTGGGGTTAAGACTTGTGGTACCGTCGAGTTATGAGTGGGCTTTTCCGCATGTTTTGCCACGGCAATCGCAATTCCGCAGCAATACTACTGCTTGCTGGAATTGCCTGCTTCACGCTCTCGCCACCCCCAGCCGCTGCCCAGCAAGTTCAAGATGTGCCCAGCGAAGAAATTGTCGTGAACTTCGCGGCCGGCCGCGTCGTCATAGCCGTCGTCAAAGACGCGATCATCATCGGCACTATTGAAGATAAAATCGAATCGCAAACTCATCCCCCGATTCCCATGGCGATGAACCGCACCCGCGCCGGCATTCTTCTCGGCGCCGTGGATTGGTTTTCGCCATCCTCGCAGCTCCAGCTCGCACGCCTGGACTTGGAACTGCCGCACCTCCACGGCCATTTTGTCGCACCAGGTCCCCATATCAATCAGGTGCAAACGACTGGGGAGGCGTCGGACATCGAGCGCGTAGGCCAGAATCTTTACGAGCGGATGAACACCGTCGTCGGCAATCTTCACGGCAAGCTCGATTGGCCGCAGGACGAGCCCGTCGCTGAGCTAATCCTCGCCGACTATATTCAGGGATACGGCCCGGAGGTCTGGCAGCTTACTTTCAACTTAAAGCAGGAGATGCAGCGCCTGGACTATTACGATACACAGGTCTCTCATCCTGCCTACTTGCAGAGCTGGCCGCCTGAGAAAGGCCAGCCGCATACCCTCATCGAATTTCACTATCCTCCGGAAAAGGCGACAACCACTTTACTGGACTTGTTGCGCCAAAAAGACCCGCGCATCGAGAAAATCTGCGCTTCTGACGCCAAAATGCGGGAGGTTGCAGATCGGTTTCTGGAAGGGCAAAGCGGCAAGATCCTCGCAGCCGACGCCACGCAATTCCTTCGCGCTGCTCTCGCGGTCATGGCTCCGCAAGACGCTCGGCAGACCATGGCAATAATCGGCGCCGAATCGGGCTTCGACTGGATTCTCCGCCCTCCGCCCGAACCGAAGCGAGCGAACGTACAAGCAGCAGACCAGCAAGAAAGGCCCGCCGACGCGCCCTCGCTGTTGAAAGGCTCGTCACCGGAATAAAACAGCGCGATAAAAAACGCTACTTCCGATCCGCAAGCTGCTGCTGCAAACGCGCATTCTTCTCCGTCACCGACCGCGCCAGCTCTTCCTTATGCTCCACCAACTTGCGCGCGACGTCCGGATCGGACAAGCCGAGAATTTCCGCAGCGAAAATCGCCGCATTCACCGCGCCGGCTTTATCAATGGCCATCGTAGCCACGGGAATTCCGCCCGGCATTTGCACCGTTGAAAGCAGCGCGTCAAGTCCGTTGAGTGAACTCGTCCCCATCGGCACGCCGATCACCGGCAGCGTGGTATTCGCCGCGATCACTCCCGCCAGATGAGCGGCCGCGCCCGCCGCCGCAATCAGCACTTTCAATCCACGTTTCTGCGCGGTCGTGGCGTATTCGTGCGCGCGAACCGGCGTGCGATGCGCGGACATTACTTCCATCTCATATCCAATTCCAAATTTATCCAGCACCTTTCCGGCTTCGCTCATCACCGGCAAATCCGTGTCGGATCCCATCAGCACGCCTACTCGCACTTCCCGCTGCTTGTTGGTTGTCATCGCCCGGATACTCGCGCCTCCATATTTTTAGTCTCGATGCTCTCAAAACTCGCCACCACTACTTCAATCCGATCGCCTCTTCGAATCGTTCCGGCTTCCTTCACGCGGCACAACCAGCCTCGTTGGCCCCTCAACCCCTCTTGCAGCCCCATGCGAATCTCGTCCATCCGCGCGCACGGATCGCACGGCCCGGTAATCTCCATTACCACATCTCCTATACGCAGTATGTTCCCGGTCGCCAGCGCTTGGAAATCGAGTCCAAGTGTGGTTATGTTCTCCTTCACGGCACCCGGCGCCAGGCCGAACTTGTCCAGTGTTTCGCGGTCCATCAGAGACACCTGCCGCTTGCTCCCCGGGCGCCCGTGAATGCATCCCTTAAACCCTTTATCTTTAATCACTTCTATCTCGTCATGCACCTTCATCGGAAAGCGGTGGACGAGGCACGTGAATAGGTGCAGCACTTCAGCCATTCGCCCGAACCTCTGCAATCTTTGCGATCTTGCTGTCCGTCATCCCGATGTCCTTCCGGTAGTGCGCTCCGCCGATCTGGATTCTACTAACCGCATCGTAGGCCGCAGCGTGCGCAGACTCTAGCGAAGCACCGACAGCTGCCACCCCAAGAATCCGCCCACCACTTGTGTAGTAGTGGTCTCCGTCGCGCCTCGTCCCCGCGTGGAACACAGCCACATGCGGGACCTTCTCCGCCTGCTCAAGCCCAAGGATCGGCTTTCCCAGAACGGGACTCGACGGATAGCCCTCCGATGCCACCACGACGCACACGCTAGCTCCGGGGAGCCACTTCGCCATGGATTCATTGAGCCGTCCGCGCGCCGCGTCTATGCAAGCCGCCGCAAAATCAAAATCAGCGCGCAGCAAAATTGCCTGCGTTTCCGGATCGCCCAACCGGCAATTGTATTCCAAAACTTTCGGGCCATCTTTCGTCAGCATCAATCCAAAGAAAATAAATCCGCGATACTCCATTCCTTCTTTGCGCAATCCAGCCAGCGTCGGCCGGACAATTTTCTCCAAAATTTGCTCTTCAAGCTCACGCGGTAACATTCCATCCGTCGAGTACGTTCCCATCCCGCCGGTGTTCGGCCCCTCATCATTATCAAACGCGCGTTTGTGATCGCGCGTCGGCGCGAGCGAAATGAAATTCGTCCCGTCCGTCAGAATAATGTACGAAAGTTCCTTGCCGTCGAGTCCTTCTTCGAGCAGCACGCGCTTTCCGGCGTCGCCGAATTCATCGCCGTTCATTAGCCGCTCGATAAATTTCTTCGCTTCGCTCGCCGACGAAGTCACCAGCACGCCCTTGCCCGCACATAGTCCGTCGGCCTTCACCACCACCGGCCACTTCGCGGAATCCAGTTTCGCGTAAGCGTCGCCCGCCGAATCACACGTGCCATACACGCCCGCCGTCGGAATTCCATTGCGCGTCATGAACTCTTTCGCAAAAATCTTGCTGCCTTCCAGTTGGGCCGCGGTTTTCGCAGGGCCCAGAATCGCCAAGCCCCGCTGCTTGAACTCATCCGCGATGCCTTGAACCAGCGGCAGTTCAGGCCCTACGATCGTCAAATCCACTCCGAGCTTCATCGCGAGATCCGCGGCCGCTTTCACATCGCCCGCGTTCAGCGCTACGCACTCCGCGTCGCGCGAAATTCCGCCGTTTCCCGGCGCGCACCAGATTTTTTCCACGCGCGCGCTTTGCCGCAATTTCCACGCGATCGCGTGCTCGCGTCCGCCGCCGCCGATAATCAGAATTTTCATGGTGTCATTCGCAAGAACAAGAACGATACGGCGTCGTGTCTGGCGGTGTCAACTCCTGTAGCTGCCCATTCGTGGTTCGGCTTGCTTCCATCGCCGCAAAAGTGTTTTCATCTACGGTCATGCATTGGGATTTCGCTCTTATTCTACTTTTTCTCGGCATCGCCGTCCCGCTTCTCGGACGCAGACGCGTCCGACAGTTGATGGAGATTCCCAGCACCACCAAGATAGACCGACTCTCACTGTACGCTTCCACTCTCGCGTTTCAATGGATCGCCGCCGGCGTGATTTTGTGGCGCACTGGCGCGCATGAAATTCGCGCGAGCCAGCTTGGTTTGGAGATGACCAATCCAGCGCTCACGGTCACAGTCTCGATCGTGCTGTCCGCACTAATTCTGCTCAATCAAATCATGGGTTTGCGTCGTCTGGTCGCGCACCCTGAAAAAATCCAGGGAATTCTTCCGCAGCTGGCGCTGAAGCTGTTTCCGCAAGATGATGTTGAACGCCTGGCGTTTTTCGCGCTGGTCGCTACCGTAGCGCTGTGTGAGGAGCTGATCTATCGCGGTTTCGTCCAGCGCGTTTTTCAGGATTGGTCGCGCGGTTCGGTGGTCTTCGCCATCATCGGCTCCGCCGCCTTTTTTGCGCTCGCCCACCTCTATCAGGGACGCCGCGGCCTAGTCTCGACTCTAACCATCGGCATCATCTTCTCCACCATACGCGCTTGGACGGGAAGCCTACTGCCCGGCGTCGTGGCGCATTTCGTGGCAGACATCACTGTCGGATTGCTCGCGCCGGGCCGGTTACGCGCTGGTCTGGCGGATAAGATCCTTCAAGCCAATGAAAACAATGAAGATATAAATACGCTAAGAAATCAGTAGAACTATGTATGTAGTTTACAATCATGAAACCACTTTCAGATGAAATCATTATCGCCGCGCTGAAGGACTATGGGGTGGCCACCTCGGCTCGGCTTTGCGATCAGATCCGCATCTATATCGATCTGCTATTGCGCTGGAACCAAAAGACATCTCTGACGACCGTAACTGACCCTGCAGAGATACTCCGCTTCCACTTCGGCGAGAGTCTTCTCGCGGTGGAACTCGTCCCCATACGGCATGGTCGGCTCGCCGACGTTGGCTCAGGCGCCGGCTTCCCCGCCGTACCAATCCGTATGGTTGCGGAGGCTCTGCATGTGATTCTCATAGAATCAAATCAAAAAAAGGCGACTTTTCTCGCGGAGATCATCCGGGAATTGCAGTTACAGAACGTAGAGGTGCGCCGGAGCCGTATGGAAGATGTTGACCTTCGAACGGAGACCGTTGACTTCGTTTCAGCACGTGCGCTGGGAATCGATGATGACTTCCTGGATTGGTCCAGGAATGCCCTGAATCAGAACTGCATCAATAGTTCTTTGGCTCGGTGACGAAGATTCGAACAGAATTTCTCAACAAGCGCGCTGGAAGTGGGCGAATCCCGTTCCGCATTCCTAACTCTGACCGGCGCGTAATTCTATATGGATCGAAGATGTAGCTCCTAATGAGTTGTTTCACGTGGAACGCACTGACGGAGCATCGGTGTTTCACGTGGAACGCCCCACAATTTATGCTGTTCCACGTGAAACAGCTTGCCTATCGTCAAATCTCTCTGTTACATTTACGCCGCTTCTGGGGGAATTCCATTTGGCTCGCGTTATCGCCATCACAAATCAAAAAGGTGGAGTCGGAAAAACCACCACGGCAGTCAATTTGGGAGCATCCCTCGCTGCGTCAGAACAGCGGACGCTCATAGTTGATTGCGATCCCCAAGGAAACACAACCAGCGCCCTTGGATTTCCAAAGGATCCGGCCAGGCGAACGCTCTACCAAGCGCTGATGCTCGACGAACCGATAGACAGAATCATTCTCGACGCCCAAGTTGAGGGCCTGGACTTAATTCCATCCGACAAGAACCTTGTCGGCGCCGCAGTCGAGCTAGTAAATCTCGAAAATCGCGAATACCGGCTGCGAGCTCTCGTCGCAGGCATCCAAGCGCGCTACAACTACGTGCTAATTGACTGTCCCCCGTCGCTCGATCTGCTCACCCTCAACGCCTTGGCGGCAGCCGACTCCGTGCTGGTCCCAATACAATGTGAGTATCTGGCGCTCGAAGGCGTATCCGAGCTTCTTGACACACTGATGCGCCTGCGCCGCACAATCAACCCATCACTAGCGATCGAAGGGATCCTCCTGACGATGTACGACGATCGCACGACACTCTCAAAGCAGGTTGCGGCTGATCTTCGCAGCTTTTTCGGTGCGCAAGTCTTCGAAACCGTCATTCCTAGAAACGTTCGCCTCGCCGAAGCGCCAAGCCACGGCATGCCGGTAATGTTCTACGACATACATAGTAAGGGTGCAGAGAGTTACATCCAACTCGCCAAGGAGGTTATCGCTAATGCCCAGAAACGCGTTGGGCAGGGGATTGAGCGCGCTGATTCGGGAGCCGGAGCCGACCGCGGTACCGGAACCACCGCAACCGCAGCAGCTGCAGGAGCCAGCTCGGGTGGTACAGCAACCAGCACGCCCGATGGCAGCAGCAGTGGGAGTGACCGCGGCAGCGACGGCGGCGGCTCCAGCGCCATCTGAGGGTCTGTTTCAAACAGATATTGACCTGATTGATCCGAGCCCTTATCAGCCGCGCACGCGCTTCCGCGAAGAGGCGCTCGACGAGCTCGCTCGCTCCATCCATTCCAGCGGTATCGTACAGCCGCTTGTCGTCCGCAGAATAGCTGGCCGCTTCCAGTTAATCGCCGGCGAGCGCCGCTGGCGCGCAGCACAACGCGCTGGCCTGCTTCGCGTTCCGGTCGTCGTGCGCGACGTTTCAGAGGAAATGGCGCTGGAAATGACGCTGGTAGAAAACCTCCAGCGCGAAGATCTCAACCCCATCGAGCAGGCCCACGCTTTCCAGCGCCTGATTGACGAGTTTCACCTGACGCAGGAACAGGTCGCCGACCGCACCGGCAAAGACCGCGCCACCATCGCCAACGCGATTCGCCTGCTCAAGCTCGAAGAACCTATCCAGGATCTTCTCGAGGAAGGTCGCATCACAGCAGGTCACGCGCGCGCCCTCTTGGCCGTCGCCGATACCCAAACGCGACTCAGCATCGCCCGTAAAGTCGCTCGCGGAGGCATGACGGTCCGCCAGGTTGAACGTCTCGCAACGCGAAGCTCCAAACCACACGTCAGCGCGCCGACATTTTCCGTGGATCCGAACACCAAGGCGGCGCTGGAGGAGCTGCAGCGTGAGTACGGCACGCGCGTTCACATGCATCCGCGGCAGGGCAGCAAGCCCGGACAGTTAGTGTTTGAATACTACGACGATAGTGATTTGGCCCGCCTCTACGACCAACTCATGCGAAAATAGTGCTACGCTATTCAGGTATGCGTGGGGAAATCGCATGGGTTGGTTTGACCGCAAACGACATGATTCTGGGGAGTGGACCGGGTTCCTCGACCAGGGCGTCAAGCTCGAAGGCCGTCTGGAATGTTCCGGCACCTTTCGCATTGACTCCGCGATGAAGGGAACGCTCGTTTCCCACGAAACTCTGATCCTTGGCGAGCATGCCAAAGTCGAAGGTCAGATTGAAGGCAACTACGTGATCATCGGCGGCCACTTCGACGGCACCATCAAAGCCTCCGGCAAAGTGGAAATTCAAACCAAAGCCATCGTCACTGGCGAGATCCATACACCCTGCCTGATCATGGAACCTGGCGCGATTTTCGACGGCCGCTGCCACATGCTCTCCGCCACCGAGGCCGCGAAACCCATAACCATTCCCATCCGTTCGGCCGCCGCGCACGCATAACCCGCTACAGCAATCTGCGCGAGCCAAGGCTCGCCTTTTCGTACGAAGTCCGCGACTGCCAGCGCGTTATAATCATAAAAACTGTTCCACGGAGAAATCACATTGGCGGAACAAGTCCGGCTCACCACCACCGCAAAGGCCGCAGGTTGCGCTGCAAAATTGAGCCCCAGCGTCCTCGACGCGGTGCTCAAACGCCTTCCTCCACAAGTTGATCCGAACGTCATCGTTGGTTTTGAAACCAGCGACGATGCAGCCGTCTATCGCCTCAGCGACGATCTCGCCATCGTGCAAACCGTGGACTTTTTCACGCCGATCCTCGATGATCCCGAGCTTTTCGGCCAGGTGGCCGCTACCAATGCGCTCAGCGATGTGTATGCCATGGGCGGTCGTCCGATTTCCGCGCTCACCATCCTGGCCTTTCCCGCAGCTGGCGCGCCGGAAGTTCTGGAACAAATTCTGCGCGGCGGTTTGACGAAAATGGCAGAAGCGAATTGCACCGTCGTCGGCGGACATTCGATTCGCGACGACGAACTGAAGTTTGGTTACGCGGTCACCGGAGTGATCCATCCGCAACGAATCTGGAGAAATGTGGGTGCGCGCCCCGGCGACATTTTGATCTTCACCAAACCGCTCGGCACTGGTGTTATCTCCACGGCCTTAAACAGGGCCAAGCGGAAGAGGCCTGGGTCTCAGGCGCCACTGCGTCCATGACGCGCCTGAATCGCGATGCCGCCGAAGCGCTGCATGAAATTGAAGCAGCGCATAGCGTCGGATCAGCGGCCAGTTCACGCCGTCACCGATGTAACCGGATTTGCGCTCCTGGGCCACGCCCGCGAAATGGCCATCGGCAGCGGCGTCTCCCTGAAACTCGACCACTCGCGCATGGAATACCTTCCCGGCGCGATTGAAGCCGCCCGCCGCGGATTTTTCTCGG
The DNA here is from genome assembly GCA_963754275.1 of uncultured Acidobacteriota bacterium. Lineage (GTDB taxonomy): Bacteria > Acidobacteriota > Terriglobia > Acidiferrales > UBA7541 > Palsa-295. The sequence continues at coordinate 227,563 of CAVWFO010000024.1, read as the reverse complement.
GCGGCATGAAGAACAATCGTGATTTCGTGGAGAGCTGCACCGATTTTGCGCCCAGCGTTCCTGATGAATTTCGCGCGCTGCTCTTCGATCCGCAAACTTCCGGCGGCCTGCTGGCGGCCATCACGCCGAAATCCGCTGATGCAGCGTTGGCCGCTTTGCAACGCCGCAATGTTCCCGCCCGCATCGTGGGAGAGGTTACCGCCAGGCGCTCTCCTCTCCTCGAAGTCGTGTGATTCCCGCGTAATCGTGTACACTTTTACTTTTTCAATTCATCCATGGACACCATAACTCACGGAATTGTTGGCGCGCTTATCGGCAAAGGCTTTTTTTCGGAGCGCAACGGCCGCGTCGCAACTTTCGCCGCCACCGTGGGCGCGATGTTTCCCGATGTGGACGTCGTTCAGGAAATTTTCTCCCGCGATCCTCTCGCCATCGTCAAATATCACCGCGCTATCACCCATTCCTTCGTCGCGCTGCCGTTTTTCGCTGCGCTTCTCGCCTGGCTCACTCGTGCCGGCTTCGCGTTTGCAAAAAAACGCTGGGGCCTTAGCGATTGGGATGCCCCGTCGTGGGGAATTCTCCTCATCATTTACGCCATCGCCATAGCTAGCCACATCTTCCTCGACGCGATGACTTCCTTCGGCACGCGCATCTGGTATCCGCTCTCGCGCGAACGCGTCTCCTGGGACCTGCTGTTTATCATTGACTTCAGTTTCACCGCAATCGCTTTGCTTCCGCAGGTTGCTGCGTGGATTTATTCCGATCGCACCAAAACTTCCACGCGCGCTCTTTCAATGTGGGTGCTGTTCACGCTCTGCGCGTTCGGCGCGTGGAAAATCGCCGCGACGGTGGGATTTCCGTTTCATCTGTGGATCGTGTTTCTTGCCAGCGTTATTATCGGAGCGCTGTTTTTTCTTCCAGCCTTCCACAACGCGGGCTTTGGCATCAGCGCCGCACATTGGTGCCAGGCCGGCTGTGTCGTAATGTGCGCCTACCTTTTCGCCTGCAGCGCCGCCCATCATGCCGCGCTGCTGCGGACGAGGAATTTCGCCGCCGCGAATCACATTCCCATTGACCGCATTGCTGCGCTTCCACTTCCGCCTTCGCTGCTGGATTGGGGCGGCGTGATTCGCACCACCGACGGCGTGTACCAATCGCGCTTCGATCTGCGTGATCCCTCCGCGCCCGTCTTTGCTTTCAGCGCCGATTCTCCGCCGAACGAATTCGTCGCGCGCGCGTTGGAGCTTCCTGAAGTGCAGCTCTATTGGTCCTTCGCGCGTTTCCCGGTGATTCGCACTTCCAGCGAGCCCGGCCGCCACTTCGTGGATTTCAATGAGCACCGTTTCATCACGCGCAAGCGCCAAGGCCCCGCGCCGTTTTCGTATCGTGTAGTATTTAATGATGCCGGCGAGCCTATCGAAGAGGGCTGGCAGGCGGATGGCATGGACGTGCGGCGCTTAATCAAAATTGCGCCGACGCACACGGGGAACGTACGATGAAAATTCTAATCTTCAGCGATATTCATGGCGACTTGCGCGCTCTCGAACGCGTCGTCGCGCAGCCCGCGGACATTTACATCGCTGCGGGCGACCTCTGCAATTTCGACAAAGGCCTGGAACGCTGCGCCCCGATATTGAAGCCCCTCGGCAAACGCCTTTTCGTATTGCCGGGAAATCACGAAACGCACGAGAAAACGAAAGCATTTTGCCAGCAGCACGGATTCGTGGATTTTCATCGCCAGACCAGAAAACTTAATGGCACCAATTGGGCCGGCCTGGGCTATAGCAACATCACCCCGTTCAAAACTCCGGGCGAATATTCCGAAGCCGAAATCGCCGCGGCCCTGGCGCCATTTGCGGGCTTGGAAAAACTCTACCTCGTCGTGCATTTTCCGCCGCGCGACACGAAACTCGACGAGTACGCCGCAGGCCAGCACGCCGGAAGCCCCACTCTGCGCAGCTGGGTGGAAAAAGAGAAACCTCTCTATCTGTTCTGCGGGCACATCCATGAAACCGCAGGGATGACGGATCGCCTGGGAACAACGCAATGCATCAACGTCGGAAAAGAAGGCTACGCGATCGAAGTTTAAAAATGGTCGGCAGGAAAATTCTCAAGCGCCACAGCCCAGCAATTACGAATCACCACTCACTAATCGCTGCTTACGAATCACCAATCACTTCTTCACCACCGGATACACGACCAACTGGCGGCGGTCGCCCACTCCTTCGCTCATCGTCCGCACACCTTGCGCACCGCTCAATTCCAGGTGGATCAGACGTCGCTCGCGCGGCGACATGGGATTGAATCGAAACACCTGGCCCGTTTCGCGCACGCGCTGCGCGGCCACGCGCGCGGAAAGTTTCAATTCCTCCAGCCGCAGCGCGCGATATTCTCCGCAATCGAAGCGCACGCGGTCGTGCAGCCGAGGATCCAGCCGCAGCCAGCGGTGACCTACGTGCTCCAATGCCAGCAGCAATTCCGCATTGTGCTCCAGCAGAAATTCTTGATCCGCGCCGCTGAACGCGACAAGCACATCCTTGTCATCCGCGCCGCCACCCACTGTCGGCGGCGTGGAAATTTCGAACGAGATTTCCAGACCCATCTCGCGCACCGCCAGATCAAGATAGCGCCGCAATTCCGTGACCGCGCGTTCGCGATCCAGCCGGGCTTCTACCAGCGCGTGGTCTCTCGTAAAAGGCCGCTTGCCGGCCCCTGTTCGTTCGTCAGGCATCGATTATTTTCTTTTTGAATTTTCCCTTCGCGGGAAGCGGTTCCGATTTATTCAGATAATACTGCTGGCCGATTCCCACCAGATTGCTCGTGAACATATACAAATTCAATCCGCTCGACAGCCGGAAGAAAATGAATCCCATGAAAAGCGGCATCAACGCCATCATTTTCTGCTGCGACGGATCCGTCGTCGTCTGCGGCGTCATTTTCGTCATCAGGTACATCATGATGGTCATGCTGATCGGCAGAATATAATACGGGTCCATCGCCGAAAGGTCATGAATCCAGCCCAACCATGGCGCGTGGCGCAATTCGATCGCGCCGTTCAACACGCGCCACAGCGCCCACCAGATTGGCATCTGAAAAACCATCGGCAGGCAGCTTCCCAACGGATTGATGCCTTCGCGGCTGTACACCGCCATCACTTCTTCATTCATTTTTTTCTTGCGCGGATCGCTCATCGAATATTTCTTGTAGCGATCCTGAATCTGGCGGATTTCCGGGCCCACTTTCTGCATTTTTTGCATCGAACGCCAGCTCTTCATCTTCAGCGGAAACATCGCGATGTTGATCACCAGCGTCATCAGCACGATGCACCAGCCCCAATTGGCTACCTTGGTGTGCAGCGTCTGTAAAATCCACAGCAGCGGCTTCGCGATGATCCCGGTCCATCCGAAATTCACCAGCTCCGCCAGCGGCGGCTGGATTTTTTCCAGTAGCGATAAGTCTTTCGGTCCCACATACACGCGCACACGCAACGGCGCGCCCGTCGTGGTTCCCGCCGCCATCTCCGCTTCCGGCTCGGTGGTCTGCTTGCCGTCCGCCGTCACGGTATGGTTCTGCATCCAGTGCCACAGCGAAATGTCCGTGCCGTCCGGCAAAAATGCCGCCGTAAAAAATTGATCTTCGACGCCGGCAAACTCGAGTGGCCCGTACTGTATTGCCGGCTGGCTCTGGTTCCCCGAAACGCCCAGCTTCTTGTACTGCAGCAAATTCAATTTGCCGCCGGTTTTGTAATATACGGTGACGAGCTGCGCCGCGTTGTACACCGCCTTGTCGCCGAATCCGCCGCGCCAAGCCACCGCCGCCGGCTGCGGCTTGCCGTCCAGCGCCACCGCCACTTCCACGGTCGTCTCGTAATTCAAATCGAATGTCAGCTTCTTCCGAACGTCCAGATGCCCGTCGCTCCAGTGCATATCCACTTCAATCGGGGCATATAGGTCGGTGCTGGAAGCCGGCGGCGCAGATTGAGTCTTTCCAGGCTTCAGCTCTGACTTGTAGGCGACTGCAGAGGGAATCGCGTGGGTCTCAATCTCGTAAAGTCCCGCATTGGCATTCGTTTGTTGTTGCGGGTCCGTCAGCACCAGCGAAAACGGCCAGCCCAACTGTTGCGCGACAGCGTCGTTCACCAAATCGAGCGGGTGCGGCGGCTTCTGGTCGTCCATATACTTATTCAGCTGCCAGGTTTTCACCACGCCGCCGCGGTTTGATAGTTCCACGCGATACAGCGGACTTTGCACCACTACGGTTTTTTCTGCGCTGGCTTCTACTACGGAGGGATTCGTTACTGTTGCGGCCCCGCCAGATTTCGCCGCGGCGCTGGAAGAGGTGGTCCCGGGCGCTCCTTGCTGAGCGGCAGCCGGCTGCGACCCTTGCTGACCCACGGGCGTGGATGCTTGCGATGGATTCGTTTGCGGAGGAGGAACCGGAGGCTTGTAGAAATGACCCCAAGCGAAAAGGATCAGCAACGATATGACTACGAATACGATTCCGCGGACCTGATCGGACATTTCCTTCACTGCGCGCGCTCCTTGCTCTCCGCTGCCTCATCGAACGGCGCGCTGCTGCGCAGCCACTCCGCGTCCAGATCTTCGGCGTCCGGCACGGGATCAAATCCACCCTTGGTGAACGGGCGGCAACGGCCCAGCCTTTTCAGCGCCAACCACGCTCCGCGCCGCGCCCCGTGCAGCTCGATTGCTTCCTGCGCATAGTTCGAGCACGAAGGATAGAACTTGCAGGCTCCGCCCAGGAAAGGCGAAAAGAAAATCTTGTAGAATTGCACGAACGCCAGCAGCGACCACTTGCCGAAAGTCTTCGTGGACTCGCGCGGATGCTTCGACGCTATTGCGGCGACTTCGCGGTGGCGGGCATCAGTTTCAACAGGTCCGCCTGCAACGCCGAAAACTCCTGCGTTGCGGCTGAGCTGCGTGGATGAATGACAATGTCCCATCCCGGGGCGATCTCCTGTCGGTGCAATCTTACTATTTCGCGGAGGCGGCGCCGGATTCGGTTGCGCCGGACCGCGTTACCCAGCGCCTTTTTAATGCTCCAGCCGAACCGGCTGCTTGCGAGGCCATTGGGACGTAGAAATAGGGTGAACTCGCGGCTGCTCCGGCGGCGCCCTTCGCGATAGACCGCGTCGTATTCGGCGCGGCGCAGCAGGCGAAAAGCGCGCGGAAAATCCAGCCGCGTCGCGACGTCAGACGCGCGTGAGGCTGTGGCGCCCTTTTTTGCGGCGTCCTGCAAGAACTTTCCGTCCACCTTGGGATTTCATGCGCTTGCGAAAGCCGTGCTTTTTATGGCGGCGCCGCACATGCGGCTGAAAAGTGCGTTTCGGCAACGATCTTCTCCCTCACAATTTATTGCGGCTCGCGCACTACTACGAATCGCGGGTCCAGTCGAAACAAGCAGTTTAGACGACCTACGCGCGACGGTCAAGGAACCACCGTGGCATGGCCATTGAGAGCGGCTCGACGGATCGCCCGCCGTTGACGAGCGATCGGGGCGTTCAAGTGAGGATCCTGAGTGGAGCACGGGCGGTTTCATGAGGCACAGACCGCTGAAAGGGTCGGACTGAGCAGCGAGAGAGCGGGCCACTCTAAACCACGGAGCTGCTCCAACTTCGGGCAGCCCTCGTAACAGCACGCTCTCCCTGATGCATTTAGCTCCTCTTGCTAATGCGATACCGATACTTCCGCTGCTGTCGGGATCGGATACGGCTTGCCCGCGACCTCAAATTTCAAGTCGTTCGGAGCGATTGTGCGGTGCGTCCAACCGGCACCAGGAAGAAACAAGTAGATCACGGCGATGTGCCACTCGCCTGGTAGCGCTTCTTCCGGCAACTTGCTGGACACGCGAAAATCCCTGTCCGAGCCACCGATTGGTTCCCCAGAGCCCAGCGGGATTTCCTCGTCAGCGGAAACCGGCGAGATTCGGAGGTCGAAATGAGCGCCTTTCGGTAGGGGTTCGTTCAATTTTATGTTGAAGGAAATCGGGTCGCCGGGACGGAACGGCCCAGGTTTCGCCATTTCTACTGCTGCCTTGTTCTGTGCTGACGACACCAACACCGCTGAGAAAATCAAAACCACCGCACACAATGCTGCTGGTTTCATAGATCCTCACGATTCGATTCGGATGAAATTGTTCAGGGGATGAATGGAGTCCCCGGAAATCCGAATCGCTTGCTGAATTACGTCGTATATCAACCATTCGCAGCAAGTTCTATGAAATATAGGGATTGCTGAGCTGTTTGTCAAGCGTTCAAACCGGAAATTCGCACTAAGACTCTTCGGGATCATAAAAACTACGAATATTTCGTAATTGTGAGACAATGGCCGCCAGCCCAGGGAGGCAATGTGGAGCACTTTGGAGAGAAGCTTCGCCGACTACGCGCAAGTCGGTCCCAGAAGGACGTCGCGCAGGACCTCGATATCCCGCAAACTACGTTATCGAGTTTGGAGAAACAGGAAAACGTTCCGCGTGGAGAGGTCCTTAAAAAGCTGGCAGAATTTTTTGCGGTTCCCGTCGAGTATTTTTATGCCACTCCTGAGATTAACGTCTCCGACCAGGCCAGCGCGTGGCTCAATCAGTTGCGCACACAATCGAAGGGCCGCGACACGGTTGCCACTCACTCGAGCTCGCAGTTCGAGCCCAACGTATTGGAAGAAATTGCAGCGAAACTACGGAAGAAATTTGACGAAACTAAAGGCAAGTAATAACGACCCAACGACTCTAACGAGTCAGGAGATCGTCGAAACGCTCCTACTGGAGTCAGGTGTGGCTTCAGCTTTGCCAACCGACGAGCAGCGAATACTCAATTTCTTGGGCCTACGACAACTGAGTTTCGATTTCATGCATGAGCTCGAATTTATTGATAGTCAGACGTCTTCACCCAAGAATCTACGCGCTGCGCTCAGTTTGAATGACAAACTCGTGGCGGTGCAATCAAATCTTAACGAAAAGAGAAGTAGATTTAGCGTTTTGCATGAAGTGGCTCATTTCGTGCTTCCCGAACACCGAAACAAATTATTTCTCGACGACGACGAGACATTAAGCTGGTGGACAAAGGCTAGGCTGGAAAAAGAGGCGAACCAAGTGGCCGCCGAGTTGTTGTTTCAAGGACGTCGCTTCAGCAATGAGGCCATCGAATGTCCGTTGTCAATCAGTACGATACTCGATCTCGCTCCACGATTCGGCGCTTCATATGAAGCCGCGGCCAGGAGGCTGGTCGACCAGCACATCTTGCCTTGTGCACTCCTCGTGTACGACAAGATTTCTAAAACGAACGAGGTTGATTTTGAAGAAGACTTCTACAGTCTCCAGTATGTGAGGACATCGGACCCCTTCAAGAAACAGTTCTTCAGAGGCGTGGAAAGCAAGCCAAATAGGTTTTCGGCTTCTGAATTGTATCGGCCGAAGCGCTGGGGCGAGGTCACCGAGAGCGAGTTGGTTGTTACGAACGACGAACGCTCCAAGTGGCACTTCGGGACCGACGTCTTTTCAAACGGCTATAAGATATTTCAACTGGTTAAGCACGTCCAACAGGCGAAATAAGGTTCGAGCGTGATCTGGCACGCTTTTTGATTTGGTTCCAGGCGCACCTGCCACCGCGTTGACCGCCTTAGGTGCGTCACCTACAATGAAAACTGTGGGGTTTGGGTCACTCAATCACCGCTCACTAATCACAGGTCAACTGAATGTTTGAAACACTTACTGAGAAACTACAGCGGGCGTTCAAGAACCTTCGGGGGCAGGGGAAGCTCTCTGAGGAGCACCTGGACGCGGGGCTTGCGGAGATACGCGAGGCGCTGCTTGATGGCGACGTGAACGTGGGCGTGGCGGATGAGTTTATTGCGCATGTGCGGGCTAAGGCTGTGGGGTCGGAGGTGCTGCTGCAGTTATCGCCGGACCAGCAGGTTGTGAAGATTGTGCGCGACGAGTTGGGCGAATTGCTTGGGGAAGGAGGCGCGGCCGCAGTATGGGTCGAAGCCGCCGGCGGTTTGGATGGTGGTGGGGCTGCAGGGGTCGGGCAAAACTACTTCTACTGGAAAAATGGGGAAATGGCTGGCGGAGCATGGGCACCGGCCGCTGGTGGTTTCGACGGACGTGTATCGTCCCGCGGCGCGCGAGCAACTTGCGCAAGTGGCGAAGGCGACGGGCGTGCCGTTGTGGCCGGGAACGGGGACGGACAAGCCGCTGGAAATTGTGCGCGGTGCGTTGCGCGAAGCGAAGATGTCCGCGTGCGACGTGGTGCTGGTGGATACGGCGGGGCGACTGCATATAGATGATGAATTGATGAAAGAGCTTTCGGAGCTGAAGCGCGAGCTGAATCCGGCGGAGCTGCTGTTTGTGGCCGACGCGATGATTGGGCAGGACGCGGTGCGGTCGGCGGGAGAATTTCACAAGCGGCTGGGGATTACGGGCGTCGTGTTGACAAAGATGGATGGCGACGCGCGCGGCGGCGCGGCGCTTTCGATTCGGAAGGTTACGGGCGCGCCGGTGAAGTTCGTGGGCGTGGGCGAAAAGTACGATGCGCTGGAACCGTTTTTGCCGGATCGCGTGGTGTCGCGGATTCTGGGCATGGGCGACGTGCTGGGGTTGATCGAGCGCGTCGAGAAGACTGTGGATTTGAAGCAGGCGCGCGAGCTGGAACGGAAGCTGCGCGAGGATGATTTCACGTTGGAGGATTTTCGCGACCAGTTGAAGCAGATACGCAAGATGGGGTCGCTGGAATCGTTGATGGGGATGCTGCCGAAGGTGGGGCCGTTCGCGAATTTGCCGAAGGATACGCAGATTGATGAGAAGCGGCTGGGGTCTGTGGAAGCGATTATTAATTCGATGACGGCTAAAGAGCGGGCGAATTCGAATTTGATTGATGGGAAGCGGAGGAAGAGGATTGCGGCGGGGAGTGGGACGTCGGTGCAGGAAGTGAATCAGGTTTTGAAGCAGTATGCGGATATGCGGAAGATGATGAAGCAGTATGGAAGTTATGCGAAGACGAAGATGCGGGGGCTTGGCAAATTCGCGGGATTGAAAGGTGGATCGTAGCCCTTCGAACCGGCACTGCCGGTCCTCAGGATGAATCGCGCTGTAGCGCGATTCAGGGAAATTTGCTGGGTTAAAGGGTGGGTCGTAGCCCTTCGAATCCGTCCTGCTTTGCCGGACGGCGGGCGGGTTTGAGACCCGCCTCTACAGACTCCCGCTCGATTGCGCAGGCGCCGACGGCCGCTACATGAAGTCTTTTAAAACCACGAAAGGCAAATTAGCACACCAGATGAAATTGAAATTGCCGGATGGTCCGTTTGGGGCCTATTTATTTGATTGCGACGGGACCATCGTTGATTCGATGCCACTGCATTACATCGCCTGGAAGACGGTTCTGGCGGAATGGAATTGTACGTTTGAAGAGAAGCTTTTTTATTCGTGGGGAGGAACTCCCACGGCGGAGATTGTTGCACTGCTGAACCAACGACAAGGCCTGAACATGCCGATTGCGGGCGTGATCTCTCGCAAGGAAGACCTCTACTACGAGTTGCTGCCACAGCTGAAGGCCATTCCGGAAGTGGTGGAGCACATCGAGGCACAGCATGGGCGGATTCCGTTTGCGGTGGTGTCCGGGGGGACGCGGGAATCGGTGAGCGCGTCGCTGAGGACGCTGAAGCTGCTGGATCGGTTCGATACATTAGTTTGTGCTGAGGACTACGTTAAGAGTAAGCCGGATCCGGAAGCGTTTTTGGTGGCGGCGGAGAGGTTGGGCGTTGCGGCTGCGGACTGTTTGGTGTTTGAGGATACGGATCTGGGGATACAGGCGGCGACGGCTGCGGGGATGGCCTCGGTGAAGGTGCCTGCGCCTTGGGAACGACAATAGCGCTAAGGCTTGTGTCGCACCTACGGCGCTCCCGATTCTCTTTGCGATTTTCCCCAGGCCTTCCGGCCTGGGCTAACTTATGCCGCGCCTACGGCGCTGGCGTGGCGACATTGCGCGGGGCGTAAGTTAGCGCTTCGCGGTGCAGTCAGACGGTTAGGGACAAAGAGAGAGCACAGCCAAGAGTGGCTGTGCCACCCTTCGAACCCCCGCCACCGGCGGGTTCTCAGGATGAATCGCGCTGTGGCGCGATTCAAAAGCGTTGGTGAATGCGGCGGGGTTCGCTATACTGGTTGGCTCTGGCGTAGGGATTTGAATCAGGAGGAATGAGGCTTTGTTAACGATTCGATTGGCACGGATTGGCAAGAAGAAGCGGCCGTTTTATCGCGTGATTGTGACGGAAAAGACGCGTCCGCGAAACGGGCGGTTCGTGGAGATTGTGGGCACTTATGACCCGCTGAAGACGCCCGCGGCGATAGATCTGAACCGCGAACGAGTGGATTACTGGATTGGCAAGGGCGCACAGCCCAGCGACACAGTCCGCAGTTTTTTGCGTAACCGCAAGCCTGCCTGACACGTCCTAGTCCTCAGCCCAGCGACTAATTAATGGAACTTGGGTTCATGCCCAGGTGAATTACTACTACGCTGGCTCTTTCTCCTGCTGGGGGGACTCATGAAGGAATTGGTTACGGAAATCGCGAAAGCTCTGGTGGATCATCCGGAACAAGTTCAGGTAAATTCGATCGAAGGCGAGCAGGTGACGGTGCTGGAATTGCGTGTGGCGCCGGACGACCTGGGAAAAGTGATCGGGCGGCAAGGGCGCACGGCGAAATCCATACGGACGCTGCTGGGCGCGGCTGGAATGAAATTGAAGAAAAGATTTACGCTGGAAATTCTGGAGTAGTCACCACGCGGGAAACACCACGGGCGGCGAGCGTCACGGTAGCGCGAATTGTGCGGCCGCATGGCGTGCGCGGCGAAGTGGCTGCGGAAATCCTCACTGATTTTCCTGAACGGCTTACACGTTTGAGTTCTGTGGAATTATGGGATGGGCGGGGTGTGCCGCGGCGGGTGGTGGTGCGCAAGTGCTGGTTGTCGCATAGTCGGGGAGGGCAGGCGATATTTCATTTTGCTGCGACGGATTCTGTGGACGATGCGCGGAAGTTGGTGGGCTTGGAAGTGCAGGTTCCTTTTGAGGATCGCGTGAAGTTGCCGGCGGGGAGCTATTACATTAGCGATTTGGTGGGATGCGCGGTGCGGGAGAAGGATGGCTCGGATGTTGGGACCGTGCGCGATGTAGAGATTCATGGTGATGTGATTTCGGGGACGCCGAATCTGGTGGTGGATACGGCGCGGGGGGAAATTCTGATTCCTCTGGCGCAGGAAATCTGTGTGGATGTGGATTTGGCGGCGCGACGGATTGTGGTGGTGCTTCCTGAAGGACTCCGCGAATTAAACCTCGAGTAGACGGCATTTTGTGGTCAACGCGTGGGGCGCTTGTTTCACGCGTTTCGTGCGTTTGCGGTAGGATTAGGCGCGATGCGTTTCGAGATTGTTACGATATTTCCGGAATTTTTTGCAGGGCCGCTGGATTATGGGATTGTGCGGCGTGCGCGCGAGGCTGGATTGATTGAGTCTCGCGTGCACGATTTGCGGGCATTTACCCACGATCGGCATAAGACTGTGGATGACCGGCCGTTTGGCGGCGGCGAGGGGATGGTGATGAAGCCGGAGCCGCTGTTTGAGGCGGTGGAATCGCTGGTGGGCGCGCGCGACGCTGCTGCCGTTGCGCCGCCTGCGAAATCTGCGATTGTGCTGCTTTCGGCGGCGGGGAAAATGTTTCGGCAGGAGACGGCACGAAGGTTCGCGGGGCTCTCGCGCGTGGTTTTGATCTGTGGACGTTATGAGGGCGTGGATGAGCGGGTGGCGGAACATTTGGCCACGGATGAGATTTCGATTGGGGATTTTGTGTTGTCTGGCGGTGAGCTGGCGGCGGCTATGATTTTGGATGCGGTGACGCGATTGATTCCTGGGGCGCTGGGCAATGAGGATTCGATTGTGAACGAATCGTTCAGTGAAGGTGCAGCGCCGAGCCAACGGGCAAGGCACGTCGTGCCCCTACAACGCCGGGATGACGCCACAGATCGCGGGATTTTGGATTATCCGCATTACACGCGGCCGCCTTCGTATCGCGGGTGGGATGTGCCGGAAGTGTTGCTGGGCGGGAATCACGAAGAGATACGGAAGTGGCGGCGGCGTTGCGCGCTGGAGAAGACTTGGCGGAATCGGCCGGAGTTGTTGGATGGGGCTGGGTTGGGCGCGGAGGATCGGCGGGTCTTGGATGAGATCGTGCGCGGTTCGTAGAACAAAGATAACGCAGTGTCTTGACGGAAGGCTGGTTGCTCCGTCGCGAAAGGCGCGCGACAGAGCGGCCGCTACATAACCCCCGGGGGTTGTAACCGAGACGGAGTTGAGTAAGGTCCGCAATTTGATGTAGCAAAAACACAGGCAAATACGCTAGAATCGGAGATTGTGCGTTGTGTGCTGGCCCCACCTGAGCGGGTCTGCCTGGAAATAAAGTCATGAATCCGATTGTGCATAAAGCGCAGCAGTCCCAAATTCGCAAGGATCATCCGAATTTCCGTCCGGGCGATACGGTGAAGATTAATGTGCGCCTGAAGGAAGGCGAGGGCGACAAAGAGCGCATCCAGCCGTTTGAGGGCGTGGTGATGAGCCGGCGCGGCGAGTTGCTGGGCGAATCGTTCACGGTGCGGCGCGTGAGTTTTGGAATTGGAGTGGAGAGAATTTTTCCGGTGCATTCGCCGATGATCAGTTCGATTGAGATTGTGCAGGCCGGGCGAGTGCGGCGCGCGAAGCTGAATTATTTGCGGAAACGCAAGGGCAAGGCTGCGAGGATCAAGCGCGCGGCGCGGGTTGAAGCGCCGACGGAAGCTGCGGCGGCTGCCGCGAAGTAGAAGCGTTTGCGGATTTGAATTGGCCCGCTCCGAGAAATCGGGGCGGGCTTTTTTGTTTTTTCCTATTCGAGGCCACATTTCAGCAGCTGTCGCGTATGTCACCGCGTTAATGCCCCACCAAGGTTATTCACAAAAATGTTGAGAGGATACGCTGCAGACAAGTTCGCGGTAGGTCAGCTTCCGATAGCGCGACTTGTCGGGACCTAGCCGAACCGTACGGGCATAGGTTCCGAGTAGCCGATAATCCGGGACTCAGATCCCCGCGCTATTTAACGGGACGCGAGCCAACGATGAGGATATCCACTAATCTTCTGGCGCTGGGCTGCCAATCGGGCGCGGACGCGACATGGGAGACGCCGACCAGAGCGCGGACTAAGTCAACTGGATCGAGGTCGCTGCGTATCTCACCGCTCGCGACGCCGCGCTGCACCAGCGCGCGGATCGCGTCATGCATTTTGGCGTAAGAGGCTTCGAATACCTTCTTGGGATCACCGAGCAGGGTATTGAGCGCGGGCGCGATCAGCTGCTTCGCCGCGATGGTATCCACGAATAGCAACAGCCAAGCACGCAGCGCTTCCGTCGGCGCCATCGTCTGCGCGAATTTCTGACCTGCCGCGGCCAACTTTTCCAATTCCGCCCGGTAAACCGCCTCGAGGAGCACCGTGCGCGTCGGGAAGTGGCGATACAAGGTTCCAGGCCCAACGCCTACTTGTTTGGCGATGTCGTCAAGACTGGCGTTTGCGCCATGACGGGCAAAGGCTTCCTTCGCCACTTCGAGTATGCGTTCGCGATTGCGCAGCGCATCGGCGCGGGGCTTTCGCGGGACGGGTTTTGGGTGCTTTTTGGGCATCGCGAAAAATACTTGCATCCGGAGACTGTCTCCGCTTATCATATGCGTTGCGGAGACACTCTCCGTTTTATTAGAGACGCGGCGGCTTGTCAATAGCGAACTCCGGGCGCCAACCAAGCGAGCCGCGCGAAGGAGAACGAATATGAATACAGTGGATGTGTTTGGAGCAACCTCGACAACGGATGAAGTTCTATACGGGATGAATCTTCAGGGAAAACGAATCCTGGTGACCGGCGTTTCGGCGGGTCTGGGTATTGAGACGGCGCGATCGTTGACAGCGCATGGTGGGCACGTCGTCGGTGCCGCGCGCGATTTGAAAAAGGCCGAAGCGGCGACTGCACAAGTGAGAAAAGACGCTGCGATTGCAGGCGGAAGTTTCGAGCTGGTTGCGCTCGATCTGGCAAGCCTGGAAAGCGTGCGTGCATGCTCGGATGTGCTGCTCGGAAAGGGGCAGTTCTTCGACGTGGTTATCGCCAACGCCGGCGTCATGGCCACTCCGTTCGGCAAGACGGCGGATGGGTTTGAGACGCAGTTTGGGACCAATCATTTGGGCCACTTTGTACTGATCAACCGGATTGCGCCGCTGCTGCGCAAAGGCAGCAGGGTGATCAACCTCTCCTCCGCGGGTCATCGTTTTTCCAACGTAGACCTGGACGATCCCAATTTTGAGCGAGCGGCTTATGAACCGTTCCTCGCCTACGGCCGCTCGAAGACCGCGAACATTCTTTTCTCCGTCGCGTTTGACCGGCGCCACCGTGGACGCGGCGTGCGTGCTGCAGCTGTGCATCCGGGAGTGATTCAAACCGAACTTGGACGTCATATCGATCCGGCTCGCATTCAGGCAATGATCGACGAGATCCGCAAACAAAAAGTCGCGGACGGGACGGGTCCGTTCCAATGGAAGACGGTTCCGCAAGGCGCCGCAACCTCTGTGTGGGCGGGAGTTGTCGCTCCGGCAGAAGAGATCGGCGGCAAGTATTGCGAAAACTGCCATGTCGGCGAGCTCGTGGCGGACTCCGTAACGATCAGCGGCGCCAGCGAAGGTGTGCGCGGTTATGCACTCGACCCACACAACGCCGAAGCGCTGTGGAAGAAAAGCGAAGAAATGGTCGGAGAAACTTTTTCGCGTTAGGAACGAGGATTTGTCAAAGGTGTTTTTGGCAGGAGCGACGGGATTTTGTACTCCTAATCAAGCGATACGTGGGTACCGACTCGACGCAAATAAATGACTAAGGAGATTGCTATGCAGAACAAACCTGTCGCCCTGGTCACTGGGGCTAATCAAGGAATCGGTCTTCAAATCGCGAAGGATTTAGTGGCACGCGGCTTAACTGTGTTGGTGGGGTCGCGAAATCTGGAGCGTGGCGAGGCTGCGGCCAAGGAGATTGGGCCGGATGCACGCGCGCTCCAGCTCGACGTGACGGACCAGGCTTCGATCGCCGCCGCGGCAGAGCGAATCCGCAAGGATTTTGGCCGCCTCGATGTGCTCGTCAACAACGCAGCGATTTCGAATACGAGTAAGCAGGCAAGCATGTCCGTTCAGGACTACGCCAAGTTGACCCGTCCCAGCAATGTGTCCCTCGCTGAAATGCGCGCGGTGTGGGACACCAATGTGTTCGGCGTTCTCGCCGTTACCCAGGCGATGCTGCCGCTACTACGTGAGGCGCCGGCAGCGCGCATCGTCAACGTCTCGAGCGGCGTTGGCTCGCTAACCAGGAACGCAGACCCAGCTTCTCCGTGGCGTTCCATTTTTGGCCCCGTTTACCCCGCGTCCAAGACGGCTCTCAACGCGATCACGCTCGCCATGGCGATTGAGCTGGAGCCAACCGGGATCAAGGTGAACGCGGCTTGCCCAGGCTATACGAAGACGAACCTCAACAACTATTCAGGCACGCGGACTGTAGAGCAGGGCGCACGCGAGCCAGTGCGCCTCGCGCTGCTCGGTCCGGATGGTCCGACGGGCACGTTCTCAAACGAGGATGGCCCGCTCCCGTGGTGACGTTATCGCGGGCAAGAATTCCGAGGGCTGCCGTGTCGAAATCGTCGGAGAAGAATTCTAAGGGTGACGAAGGATCGCTAAGCGACAGGAGGAACGAACCATGAAAGTATTTCTGACAGGAGCTACCGGGTTTATCGGTTCAGCGATTATTCCAGAGCTTATCAACGCGGGACATCAAGTGCTCGGTCTCGCTCGTTCAGAAGCTGGGGCGAAGTCTCTGCTCGCCGTTGGCGCCCAAGTGCATCGCGGTGATATCCAAGACCTGGAGAGCTTGCGAACGGGAGCGGCCGCCGCCGACGGAGTGATTCACACCGCCTTCATTCACGACTTTTCAAAATTCAAGGAGAACTGCGAAATTGACAAGCGCGCGATTGAGGCGCTGGGCGCAGCGCTGGCGGGCTCTGATCGACCCCTCATTGTCTCAGGGGGGACGGCTGGATTGTCTGCGCCCGGTCAGCTTGCGACCGAAGACCACGTCGTGCCACCGGATTTCCCATTTCCTCGAGTTTCGGAACAGACGGCCCTTTCGCTGAAGGGCGTTAAAGCTTCGGTGATGCGCCTTCCGCAGGTTCATAACACGGTCAAGCAGGGGCTCGTGACTTACATCATCGCTCTGGCGCGTGAGAGAGGCGTGTCGGCGTATGTTGAGGAAGGGCGCAACCGTTGGGCGGCAGCGCACGTGTTAGACGTGGCCCGCCTCTACCGGCTTGCACTGGAGAAGCATGAGGCAGGCGCAAAATATCATGCGGTGGCCGAAGAAGGCGTACCGATGCGAGATATTGCCGAAACGATTGGTCGCGGCTTGAAAGTTCCGGTGGTCTCCCTGTCGCAGGAAAAGGCTGCGGAACATTTTGGATGGCTGGCCATGTTCGCGGGCGCGGATCTGGCGGCTTCTAGCGCGCAGACTCGGCAACGTCTTGGATGGCGTCCCACCGAGAGAGGCTTAATTTCGGATCTTGAAAAAATGGATTATTTCGAAGCTGATACAATTTCCGCGTCTGCGGCGCGACGCAGCTAACTATTCGAATTCGCGTATTGGAATTGCGGCTGTGGAATTGGGAGGAGCAAACGATGGAAATCAAAGATCGCGTATTCATTGTGACGGGCGCTTCGTCGGGGATCGGACTTTCAACGGCGATCGCGCTGGCTGAGAAAGGAGGGAAGGTCGCCCTTCTCGCACGCAGCAGCGAGGCGCTGAAGGAATTAGCGCAGAAGCTCCCGGGCAGCTTGCCGTTAACCGTAGATATGACGAAGTTTGATCGCGTGCGAGAAGCCATAGGCGCGGTGCACCGGCACTACGGCCACGTTGATGGGCTGGTAAACAATGCGGGGCGCAGCTATGCGGCCTCGGTAGAGGAGATCGAACCCGCGGTTTTTGATGAAATCTTTCACCTCAATGTGTTGGGGCCGATTGTCGCGATGCAGGCTGTGATTCCAGTGATGCGAGCGCAAGGCGGGGGCAGCATTGTAAACATTAATTCGGGAACTGCTTTCATGGCTGTTCCGCAATACAGTGTTTACTCGTCGTCGAAGCGCGCGCTGCTCGGTTTTAGTCTCACCGCGCGCGCCGAGCTGGAAAAGGACCGCATCGTCGTCAGCGAAATCTATCCATTCATCACGGCGACGAACTTCGGCAAGAACAGGATGGGTAATCCGGCAGGCGGCGGACCCGCGGCTCATTATGCCGATGGTGACAAGCCGGAATTCGTCGCCAGCCTCGTGGTTCAGGCCGTCGAAGAAGGCCACGCGCAATATTTCGCGAACGATCGTCTTCGCAAAATGGCTGGAGCGTAGGCCGCGCTCGCGTTGCCCTTGGACTTCGAGTCGAACTTCGGAAATCGGAACCTGATTCGCTGCCGACAGGCTGTGTTGTTCCGGTGTGTGCTAAAATCGCGGGCCGATGGGCAGACTTTGTTGTTCGCGATATGAGCGGGAGGCGCGGCAGTGCGGGTGGCTGCGCGTCGCGGGGATTGATGAGGCGGGGCGCGGATCGCTGTTTGGGCCGGTGGTGGCTGCGGCCGTCATTTTGAACCCGCGACGGCGGATTGTGGGTCTGGACGATTCCAAAAAACTTACGGCGGAGCGACGGACGGAACTGGCGCCGCGGATTCGCGAACATGCACTGGCATGGGCTGTGGCGGAAATTGATTCCAGCCGAATTGATGCGTGGAACATTTATCAGGCTAGTAGGCAGGCTATGATGGCGGCGGTGGCGCAGCTTAGTCCTTTGCCGGATTATTTGCTGCTAGATGCGATGGAGATTGATCTGCCGATCGAGCAGAAGGCGTTGATCCACGGGGACGCGCGATCGGTTTCGATTGCGGCAGCGTCCATTCTGGCGAAGACGGAGCGCGACCGACGGATGGAAGAGTTCGACCTGCAGTACCCGCAGTACGGCTTAGCGCAACACAAGGGTTACGGGACGCCAGAGCATTTGGAAGCTTTACGGCGGCACGGGCCTACACCGCTACACAGGTTTTCGTATGCGCCGGTGCGTCAATCGGCTTGCTGGGCCTCGGGAGCAACGCAAGACGCTTTGCCGTTGCAGCCCGCCAGCGACATTCCTGCTCACTAGAAATTATCTGGCTGTATTGAGACCGCAAGGTTTCGGCTGCAGCGGAATCTCCAACCGGGGTTCGCGGCAGCCCGGGCCGCAGCTGTGTCGCACCTACGGCGCAGGTGCGGCGGCCGCTGGGAGAAAAAGAGCCGGCGAGACGCCGGCGCTACGAGAATCCGGCGATCGCACAGGATGTCAACATCTCGATCGAGCGGCCGAAATAATGCCGAACTATCCCGCTGCTTTCGACGAAAGGCCGAAGGACTTGATGGCAGCGGCTTCGTCTTCTTGGACGTCGAAGACCGCGGACAACATGGTCATTTGCAGCAGGTCGCGGACTTTTTTGTGTGGGTTGACCAGCTTCATGTGACCGCCTTGTTTGCGGACGCTGGTATGGGAGCGGACGAGTTCACCGATGCCGGCGCTATCCACGTGGACGACGTCTGTCATGTTCAGCAAGATGTGTTTGTTGCCTTTCTCGAGCAATTCCACCATGATTTCGCGAAGCATGACGTTGCCTTCGCCGAGCGTAATGCGGCCACTGATGTCCACGATGGTAATCTCGCCGACCTGACGGGTGGCGGCTTGCATCTTGGCGGCCGCGCGAGCTTGCATGCTCATGCCCAGGCGATCGAGTGTGGCGCAGGCGGTGGCTGCCGCTGCAGGAGAATCGGTGCGGACCACAACGAGCGAACGGCCCTGCTTCAGCGGTTCCAGGAAAAGCGCTGCGTCTTCGGAAGAGCTCTCCGCCGAGGTGGGCTGGGGATTTTCATCCTCGTTCGAGATCGCTTTGCCGACCGCGGCGCCGGTCTGAGAACCAAGAAAGCCGAGCAGCGCAGTAGCGCCGACGCCGAGGGCAAATACCTGACCGATCCCGGGAATTAAAAACAGCGTCGCGGCGGCAACTCCAGCCGAGAGTCCGGCGGCTCCTCCAAGGAAACCTCCGGCATAGGTGCCTAGCTCGGTGGCGAGCGCGGTGGCTTCGTTCTCGGAGCGAGTCAAAAACACGATCGAATCTTTCGGGACGTGCTTATCGAGCAATTCCTTCACAGCCTCTTCCGCGCGTTCGCGCGATCCAAAAACGCCAATAGCAGTTTCCAATGGAGCCTCCTCGATTTCTTGCATGACTTTGATGATGACGACCCGATCGGGGATTAATCGGTTCAACGCGGCTGAGTTGGAAGCTACCCGAAATCGGGAACCCCTCTCTTGGCCGGTCTCTTGAGGCGAAATTTGCTCCCTAGACACTAATTTGTCAAGGGAAAACACTTTGGGAATCGGTAACTCAGCGGAAGCGGGCTGCTAGTACGACTGATAGTTGTGTGAGGGGCGCGCGATAAAGTGTCGCGTCCTAGTCGGGAACGGCACGGTTACAAAGTCAAAACCAACCGCGACGGCTGCCCGGTTCGATGAACCTGAACCGGCCGCTACAAATTCAACGACAAAGACGACATAGCCAGCGGGATACCTGCGCTGCGAAAGTCGGAGGCCGCGATCTGGGGCGCAGCCCTACCGAGCTTTTGAGACCCTGGCCCGCAGCAGGACCGAGATGGGTTCTGGGGGGAGGCCAGGGCCCCTCCCGGGAGCCTGCTTCGGCACGCAAGAGGCACTGTTATCGCCTATGGCACCTGCCCTCTTGTGGCGCGTTGCTCCTTGTTTTTGGCGCGTGCTAACCTTCATGTCTAAGCCGTCTGTGCGGCTGCAGTGCGTTGCCGGAGTGTGCGGGGTCCGGCAGGCGAAGATCATCCATGGCCTTCAACAAAAGCAAAGCGCTGGAAAATGCGCTGAAGTTCCTCAATCAGGGCAAGGTCCCTCAGGCCATCGGCGAATACCAGCTAATTCTGCGCGCAGACCCGAAAGATCAAGCGACATTAATGACGGTGGGCGATTTGTTCGCCCGCCAGGGAGACATGACGCAGGCCATCGAGTACTTCGAGCGGCTGGCGCAGGTCTATCTAAACGATGGGTTCAACAGCAAAGCCATCGCGATCTACAAGAAGATCGCCAAGCTGGCGCCGAACGAGCTGGCGCCGCTGGAACGGCTGGCGGATTTGTACGTGCAGCAGGGAGTGCTGAGCGAAGCGCGACCTTTATTCCTGCAGATCGCCGAAGCACACCTGAAATCGAATCATTCGCAGAAGGCCGTTGAGGTGCTGCACCGTTTGCTGGAAGTGGAGCCGGAAAACCAGCGCGTGCAAATGCGGCTGGCCGAGCTGTACGGCATGATGGGGCAGAAGAAGGAAGCGGCGCTGACGTACCAGGCGTACGCGCACCGGCTGTTTGACCGCGGCGAGACGGAAGAAGCGGAAAAGTTGGTGGAGCGCGCGCTGGAAGTGGATCCTGGCAATGCCGCGGCGATTCTACTGAAAGCGAAAACGCTGAATTCGAGCGAGAAGACCGATCAGGCGATCGCGATTCTGAGCACGCATCCAGAGGCGGAAACGGACGGCGACGTAACCAAGCTGCTGGTGGAATACGAGCTGCGCGCGGGGCATGCGGACAAGGCTGCCGAGCGGGCGCGAAGGCAACTGGCGCACGGGCACGCGCACTACGGACTGCTTTGCAAGGTTGCCGAGGGGATTATCGAAGGGGCGCAACCGGATAGCGCGCTGCCGATTCTGGCGGAATTGCGCGCGCCGATGATTGAGGCAGGCGCTCAGGATAATTTCTTGAAGTTGCTTACCACGGCGTGCGAACGGCTGCCGGGACGGACTGAGCCGCTGGAAGCGCTCGCGGACTTCTGCCGGACGACTAGCGATCCTTTCCGGCTGAATGCGGCATTGGGCCAGCTTTCCGACGCATATGCGGCGCAGGGGAATATGCCGCGCGCGGAAGAATTGCTGGTGGAGTTGGTGGAGCGAAACAAGAACGACGAACGGCTGGTGGACCGGCTGAATCAACTGCGGGCGCGGACGGGTGGAACGCCGATGGCGGGCGGCACCAGTCCCGAGAGCGCGGCAGCAGGCGCGGCGAATGCAAGCAACGCAGGTCTTCGGGAAGCAGCGGCTGAGGAGCAGAACAAGTTGGTGCCTCCTGCGCCGCCGGCAATTGCCGAGGAGGCGCTGGACGAAGAGACGCAGCGGTACATCGCGCAGGCGCTCACGGATGTGGATCTGTTTTCGAGTTACGGGCTGACGCAGAAGGCCACGCACCTGCTGGAAAACGTGCTGCAAAAGGCGCCGCGGCATACGCCGACGCTAGAACGTTTGCTGGATTTGCATCTGGGCGCTGGGAACGATCGCCGGACAGCAGAATTGGCGGCACAGCTGGAACAAATTCATCGCGAACGGAACGACATTGTCAACGCCGACCGCTTCGCGGAATTGCGGCAGAGATATTCGAAGGTCGCGGGACTAACGGAGAAGGATTTGCCGACGGCGCCGACAGCGGTTCCTCCCACAGGAACAGCCGCGCCGGTACCCGCGCAGGCTTCTACAGCCGCTCCGTCGGTGGAACCAGCGCCATTTGAGATTGCGCCGGAACCTGTGCCGGCTGGCAACGCCGCTGCGCCGCAAGCCGCGCCCGTCGAATTCGAGATTCCACTTGTCTGGTTTGGAACCGGAGGCGGCACCGCCGCCGGCGCCGATTTCGCTCGCGCCGGAGGAAACGGCTGCGGCTGAGACGCCGGAAGCAGCGCCGTTGCAAATAGCCGGGGTTGGCGAAGAGCTGGATCTCTCCGACGAGTGGGAAGCGATTGCGGCGGAGGCGTCGGAGGCCGAGGCACCTGCCGCGGAGGCTGTCCCGGCGGCAAGCGTGGAGCTGGATCCGATCGTCGAGCCGGAGCCGGTAGCGGCGGAAGCGGGCGATACAAATGCGGCGCTCGAAGCGGTATTCGATCTGAGCGCGCTGAGGGATGAAGAGCCGGAGCAGGCGGCTAAGGCCGAGCCATTCAGCATCGAAGCGGATACTCCGCAATCGGACATGACGGCGCGCGCGTCAGCGGCTGAGGCGCCCGCCGAAGCGGCGGCAGAACCCGAAATCGAACTGATCGAGGCGACGACAGAAGAAGCGCCCGCGGAAGCAATTCCTGAGGCCGTGCTGGAGCTTGTGGACGAGCCGGCGTCCGCGCCGGCGGAGGCTTCGGCATCGAGCGGTTCCGATTTCGAGTTGGAGCTGACGCCCGAGGCGGTTGCACCGCAGGGGCATGGCGGTGCCGCGACGACCGAGGATTTCATCAGTGAGTTGGTGGCGGAGCTGGACGATCTGCAAGCTCCGGCCGCTGAAGAAGCGCACGAGCCGGCGGCCTCGTCATCAGCTAGCGACACGCACACGCACTTGGAACAGGTGTTTGCAGAAGCCAACGCCACGCCGATGGCTGCGATCACACCGCCTCCGACGAACGGCTCGACCAACAAGAATATTGCGGCCGCGCCTGCCGCGACGCCCGGCACTTTGGAAAATCTGAACCAGCTGCACGAAGTTTTCCAGGAATTCCGCAGCGAGCTCGGCGAAATGGGCGAAGAGGATGAAGACCTGGAGACGCACTACAACCTGGGCATCGCCTACCGTGAAATGGGATTGTTGGACGAAGCCATCGGAGAATTTCAGAAAGTGGCCAAGGCCGTGCAGAAGGGCAAGCCGTTCCGCTACGAGATGAATTGCTCCGTGATGCTGGGACTTTCGTTCATGGATAAGGGCGAGCCAAAGGTGGCTTCGCTGTGGTACCAGCGCGCGCTGCAAGTGCCGGGGTTGGAAGAGGAATCGGCGCTCGCGCTACGTTACGATTTGGGATTGGCGCTGGAGTCCGCGGGAGAATCGGATGCGGCGCTGGATAGTTTCCGCCAGGTTTACGCGGCCAACATTGATTATCGCGATGTGGCCGACCGCATTGCCACGCTGCAAAAGCATTAGCCCTCGACCGCAACACATTCAATCCACGTTGCAGAGACACGGGCAATGCGTCAGTTTCCGATTATTTCCGCACGGCTCAACCGGAGATGTGGATCGCCCGATTTCACTTCCATCAAACTGCATGAGTTAGTGGCCGCGCATACCAGCACTAAAGCTGGCCTTTCGGACAGTATTCTGGTGACTCAGTCCGGCGTAGCGTTGTGGTGTAGGCAAGAATTTCATGCCAACTCCACCAAGATCCCTCATCGGCTTTGCTAGCCACCTCAAGGGAAATACGGCGACTATTCTGGCAGCTCTGCTTTTAGGATTGATGCCGGCGAGCTCGCTTTCTTCACAGACCGTTCCCCAGCGCGCTAGTTTTTCAAATCAAACGGGCCAGCTTGAATTACAGATGTGGGAGCTAATTAACCGCGACCGCGCAGATCGGACTTACTTGAGCGAAACAAGGGGTCACGCGCCTGCGCTCCAGTGGGACGACCGGCTGGCGGAAGTTGCCAGGATGCACTCGGAGGAAATGGCGCGAAACGGATACTTCAGTCACGAGGGTGCGGACGGCAGTTCTCCAGCGCGCCGCGTTACCATGGCGGGAATTAAGTGGCTCTCAACTGGCGAAAACATCGCCACTTGCGGAAGCGTGAGCGAGGCCGAATCCCTGTTCATGAATGAGCCGAAATTCCAGCAGAATCATCGCTGGAATATTCTGAGCGTGAACTACACTCACGTCGGAGTCGGGGTTGCGCGAGCGCGGGACGGAAGTCTGTACGTCACCCAGGAGTTCGCGCAACTGCGCTAAGCGCGGCAAACTGCCAGAGATCTCTGACCATCCCGGCATTGCCGCACGATCAACTGCAAGAAGTGTTGCGCAAACACGGGCTGCTGAAGCCTTGAGCAGCGTCAGGGGCTAACACCCAACTACTTCGTGCTTGGCTTTTCGGCGCCGCAGGATTTAAGTATGACCCATTGCTGCGGATTTACTGGCACGCCGTTCACATCAACCACCCAATGTAGATGAGGTCCGTTGGCGCGGCCTGTAGAGCCGACGTAGCCGATTACTTCGCCTTTTTTTACTTGGGCGCCTGCTTCGACCAATAATTTTTCCATGTGCAGGTACATGGTTTCGAGGCCTTGGCCGTGGTCAATGGCTACGGTGCCTCCGAGGACTGCGAAAGATTGTGCGATTTTCACTGTGCCGGCTGCAACCGCGTGGACGGGACGTCCGGCGGGGGAGCGCTGGTCAATGCCGGCGTGAAATTCGCCTGTGGGCTTGCCGTTGTGGAGGCGTTTTACTCCGAAGGGGGAAAGGACGCAGCCGGGAACGGGTGCGGTGAGCGGATCTTCCCAGTATTTTACGTCGGAGACGGTGTTGCGAAATTCGGTTAGCGTTTTGATGTCTTCGGGCGTGGAATGCAGGGCTTCGATTTGCGGGGCCAGGACTACATTTTGGGTTGGGAATTTTGTCGGGCGGATTGTGAGTTTTGCGGTGGCTAGGGCGGCACCGTCTTCGGCTTGGAATTTTATTTCGTAGGCGCCGGGCGTGTCGGCTACAGCGATGGGCATCAGGCCTTGCGCGCCGCCGCTTGATTGGGGGAAGAGGCGGACTGTGCGGTCGTTGAGTTTCGCGCTGATTGCGGGTATTTGGCAGGAGAGGCGGACGGTTTGGCCTAGGGAGATTATTGCGGGTTTGGCGCTGCATTTCTGCGCAGCGGCCGGCGAAGCGATTGCCGCGGAGAGTGTGGCCGCCAGAAATGTGAGGTGAATGAAATTTTTCATTGCGCGATAATTTTATCGGGTTTCGGCGGGCACAGCGGGGCGCGGTTGAGCGTTTGTGCCGGGCGAGATGCGAAAACGATAACAAGATAACGAAGGATGCCCGCTCTTTCCCGGCAGGCGCGGGACAGAGCGGCCGCGACCCCTCGATTCGGCACTGCCGAATCTCAGGATGAATCGCCCTACAGGGCGATTCACAAAATTCAAAGGCAACGTCAACTGGGCCCAGTGAAGGGCGACGCGATCCGTAAACTTCACGGGGCGGTTGCGAGTCTGGCGATAATCTCCCATAATCGTAAGCTGATCATGCTCATTCGGATTCTGCGCGTCATATTGCTATTGTTGTGGCTGGAACTGGGGCTGCTTTTGATCCTGATGCCGTGGTCCGAAGTTTGGGACGTGAATTATTTTATGTACCAGTATCCGGGGCTGGCGCTTTTTGTGATGAACCCGTATTTGCGGGGAATGATTTCGGGCCTGGGAGTGATGAACGTGCTGTTTGCGCTGGAAGCGTTTCGCCGCCGGACTGCCACCGTTGTTACCCGCACTTAAGCACCCGATTGTTTGTTATGTGACAGACCGGAAATCGCTCGCAGAGGGCGAGAGCAGTGCGGGTGTGCCTGCGAAAATTCGGGTGGCGATTGCGGCCGGAGTGGATTGGGTGCAGATACGCGAGAAGGACTTGCCGGGGCGAGAGTTGCTTGCGTTGGCGCGCGATGCTGTCGCTGCGGGAGGCGGCGCGACGCGCGTGATTGTGAATGATCGGTTGGACGTGGCGCTGGCGGCGCGAGCTGCGGGCGTGCACCTGGGGCGAGAATCGCTGGGCGCGGGGGACGTGGCGAGCTGGTGTCGAGCGGGGAACGCTCCGGCGGATTTTTTGGTCGGGGTTTCGTGCCACAGTTTGGAGGAAGCGCGCCAGGCGGAGAGTGCGGGCGCGGCATATATTTTTTTCGGGCCAGTGTTTGATACGCCTTCGAAGCGAGGGATGGGGGAGCCGCGGGGTGTCACTCGGCTCGGTGAGATTTGCCGCAGTGTGGCGATGCCGGTGCTGGCGATTGGCGGTATGAGCGAGAAGAACGCGGGAGAGTGTATTCGCGCTGGAGCGGCGGGAATTGCGGCGATTCGGATGTTTCAGGACGCGAGGGATTCCGCAGCGCTGAAGGATGTCGTCGAACGTTTACGTGAGGAAAAACGCTAGCCGCTGAGCCAGCGGCCGATGGGTTGCAGGTCTTCGATGTGGTCGCAGATTACTTTGATTACGGCGGTGACTGGGATCGCCAACAGCAGGCCCATCGCACCCCAGAGGAAGCCGAAGAAGAGCAAGGACACGGTCAGCGCCAGAGCATTGAGGCGGACGCGCCAGCCCACCAGCGCGGGAACAAGCAAGTTGTTGGCGACAAAATGCAGAAACGTGAGCACGCCGAAGATTCCGATAAACGGGCCGGGTGTGTGAAATTGTTTGATCCCGATCAGGACCGGCGGAACCCAGGAAAGAACCACGCCGAGATAGGGAATCAAATTCAGCAGGCCCGAGAGCAAGCCGAGCAGGAAGGGAAAGTCGAGACCTAAGACCCAGAAAAAGAGCCAGCTGGCAATGACGAGAATCAGGCCCACCAGCGCGGTGCCAACGACATAGCTGCGCAGCACCATGGTCACGTCCGCGAGAGTTTCCTTCACCTCGGTGCGGCGCGTGGCGGGAAATAACTGCATCGTGGCGTGCCAGACCTGGCGTTTGGCGGCGAGCATGAAGAAAAGCAGGAAGGGCACGAAGGTCGCGGCGACGACGACTTCGTACAGCGAACTTAAACGCGAGAGCACAGCGGCGCGCACGGGGTGCGACTCTCCGACGGAGACGACGTGTTCGCCGGGAGTTGTTCCAGGCTCAATTTCCGAAACGTGTTCCTCAAAGTTCGCGAGCTTTTGTTCGATGACGCTGGCGACCTGATGCAGGGGCTTGCGGTAAAGGGGCCAGTCGCGGCCGAACTGGTCCACGCGCTCAATCATGCTCCATGCAACAACCAGAACTGCCGCGATGGTGAACAGAACCACGATGAGCGAGCCAAGAGCGCGCGGCACGTGCCAATCTTCCAGAAAGTTGACGACCGGGTCGAGAAAATACGCGAGCAGCACCGCAACCAGCAGCGTGACCAGAATGGAAGACGCCCAATAGCAGAAGGCGATCACGATTCCGGCGGCGATGATTTTTCCGCTGGCGGAGCTGGCTGAGACGATTTTCTCTTCCTCAAGAGGCATGGCGGTACGATAACACAGCCAGCGTCGCGCAAATAACGGTGTGCCTGCGCATACACTGGCCTGAGGGATGGGCGCGCGGCTCGATGGGACTGGGCGCGCGGCGCAATGATAGAATCGCGTGCCTGATTTTTCGGCGGGTAAAATTGATTACATGACCAAACAACTTTTTGGAACTGATGGAATTCGCGGAGTGCCGGGAGAAGTTCCGCTGGATGACGCAACGTTGGACCGCGTGGGCCTGGCGCTGGGCGAATACGTGAGTTCGAACGGGCGTTCGCCGGATGCGCGGGCGCGGGTGCTGATCGGGCGGGACACGCGCGAGTCCGGGCCGCACATCGCGGATCGCATCGCGCGGGGATTGGCGGCGGCGGGCGTGGAAGCGGTTTCCGCGGGAGTGTTGACGACGCCGGGAGTGGCGTGGTTGGTGCAGCACGAGGGATTCGCGGCGGGCGTGGTGATTTCGGCTTCGCACAATCCTTATCACGATAACGGCGTGAAATTAATTTCTTCGACGGGGATGAAATTTCCGGACGCGGTGGAGGCGGAGCTGGAGCGATTTATTCTGGCATCGAGCGAATCGCCGGAATCGCGCGGCGAGATGCAGCTGCACGACAACGAGAAAATTGACGACGATTATCTGGATGGTTTGCGCGCGGCAGTGCTGCCGGGGGCACGATTTGCGGGGATGAAAATCGTGATGGACTGCGCCAATGGCGCGGCGAGCAAGCTGGGGCCGAAATTGTTCCGGTCGCTCGGCGCCGATGTGATTGCGATTAACGACAGCCCTAACGGGCGGAACATCAATGCGGACTGCGGCTCACTGCATCCGGAGGCGATGCAAAAGCGCACGGGGCAGTCGGGCGCGTCGCTGGGCGTGGCTTTCGACGGAGACGCGGACCGCGCGATCTTCGCGAGCGGTTCCGGGCGATTGGTGGATGGCGACGGAGTGCTGCTGGTAGTGGGGCGTTACCTGAAATCCGTGGGTAAGCTGAAGGGCGATGTGATCATCGGGACGACGATGGCGAATTTGGGATTGGAGCGCGCGCTGGAAAAATCCGGACTGAAATTGAAGCGCACTGCCGTGGGCGATCGTTACGTGCTGGAAGAGATGCTGCACACAGGGGCGAACCTGGGCGGCGAACAGTCTGGGCATATTTTGTTTTTGGATGATGCTACTACCGGGGATGGGATGCTGACGGCTGTGAAACTCGCGTCCATCATCGCGTTGCAGGGGCCGCTGGATGAATTGATCGCCGATTTGAAAATTTTTCCACAGAAGATTGTGAACGTGCGCGTGAGGTCGAAGCCCCCGCTGGAATCTCTGCCGGCAGTGGCGCGCGGTTTGGCGGATGCGGAGAAGGCGCTGGGAAAATCAGGGCGGGTGGTGCTGCGTTATTCGGGGACGGAGCCGCTGGCGCGGGTGATGGTGGAGGCGGAGCGCGAAGAGGATGTGACGCGCTGGACGAAGACGCTGGCGGAGGCGCTGCGCGAGGCGATTGGGGCGTAGCAGTGGCGCGAGTTGTGGTGGCGACGCACTGATGGCGACGTTCTTGGCCGGTACTTGAAGAACTAAGTCAGATGCAAAGAGCCGGCGGGACGCCGGCGCTACGAAACCCTCCCCGCATTGTTTCCAGATAAATGAATCTTCCGGGAACTATTTCTGCGCTGGCGACATTCTAAGTAGTGAAAGGCCGGGCGGGCGCACCTACGGCCTGATAGCGGCAGTCATATATGAATAGCGACGACCAGCTCATATTGGAGTTCCAGCAGGGGGAGCGGGAGGCGTTTGTGGAGTTGTTTGAACGCTATCGCGAGCCGATCTATGGGTTTTTTCGGCGGCGGCTGGATTATCCGGCGCGGGCGGAGGAATTGACGCAGGAATGTTTTCTGGCGGTTTTGCAGAACGTGCAGCGGTACGAGCCGCGGGCTAGTTTTCGCAGTTATTTATATGGGATTGCGATTCATCTGGTGGCGGCGGAGAGGCGCAAGGCTGGTCGCGAGGTGGCGGAGAACGAGCAGCTCGATGACCGGGCGGCGGAGGGAAACGCCGCGGAAAATAATGATTCGGGGATCTGGGTGCGTAACGCGCTGGGACATCTGGAAGAGAGCGAGCGGGAGATTTTGATGTTGCGCGAGTTCGAACAGCTAAGTTACGGCGAAATTGCAGCGGTGCTGCGGATGCCGGTGAATACAGTGCGCTCGCGGTTGTTCCGGGCGCGGGCGGCGCTGAAAAATCAATTGCTGCCGGTGAAGTGAAGGATTGAGACCGAGGAATTTTATGGAACGAAATGCACAACACGCGTTTGACGCCGAAGAGGTGATGGCTTATCTCGACGGCGAACTGGAACCGCAGCGAGCGGCGACGCTGGCGGCGCATCTGGTGAGTTGCAGCGAGTGCCAGGAAGTGGCGCAGGGATTTCGCGCACTTTCGGAGCGGATGCTGAGTTTTGAAGTGGAGCATCCTTCGGCAGGGATGAATGAAACCGTGATTGCTGCCCTGGATTCCAGCTATTCGTCAAAGAAAATAATTCCAAGTGGTTCCGAGCAAAATAAGTGGTGGAACGGGCGTCGTATCTTTGCGCGGCCTTACGTTTGGACGTTCGCGGGCTTGGGATTGGTTGCGTTACTTGCGGTTGTGACCATTCCAAGGTTTTCAAGCCCACGCCCGGCGGCGTTTCTTGATGCACAACGCGCGACCGACTTGTCCGCCCCTGTCGGCGACACGAAGCGCTTCGCCGCCACAACATTCTTGCCGCCCGCTAAACCACAGGCTGAAACGAGCGCGGCCAAAATACGCGAGACCGAGATGCCAGCACCAGCGTCTTCCGACGACGAGCAATTAAAGGCGCCGGAAAATGTTGGGCCGATGATTGTGCAGACGGCGTCGCTGAACATTTTGGCGACGAACTACGACGAGGCCAGCGCGGCGATCGAAAAACTGGCTGCGGCGCATGACGGGTACGTGGAAAAGCTGGACGCCAAGGCGCAAACCGGGAATGCGCGGGAACTTTCAGCAGCGCTGCGCATTCCGACCAAGCAGCTTGATGGGTTTTTGGCCGATGTGCGGAAGCTGGGGCACGTGGAAGAGGAAACGCGTTCCAACGAGGAAGTGAGCGACCAGTATGTAGACTTGCAGGCTAGGCTTAAGAGCGCGCGGGCGACAGAACAGCGGCTGATCGAGCTGCTAGGGACGCGCACGGGGAAGCTGGACGACGTGCTGGAGGCCGAGCGGGAGCTGGCGCGCATTCGCGGTGAGATCGAGGGCATGCAGGGTCAGAGCGCAATTCTGGTCCACCGGGTGAACTACGCGACGGTGCAGGTGGAATTGAGCGAAGAATACCGGCAGGTTTTGGGATCGGGAACGGTTTCGACTGGCACGAAGATCCGGAACGCGGCAGTGGAGGGGTTTACGAACCTTGAAGACGGCGCGGTCGCGCTGGTGGTTTTCGTGTTTGCGGTCGGGCCCGTCGCTCTTGTTCTGGCTGGCCATTCTGCTGGTGCCTGGGTGGTTCATTTGGAAGCGGATTCAGGGTTCGCGCTCGGGGCTAGCGTTCGTTTTCTTCCAAAGAACATAGAAAAATGGCTGGACGCTTTCAGAAACTGGATGTTGGTACCGCAATACCATAGGCGATTCCGTTTTCGCGGAAGCTAAATCCTTCCGGCACAACAGATAGGCTTGCACGGGAAAAGGCGCTGAGCTGGCATCCGGCGTGCAACTTACAGAGCGGCTGTCTCTTATCCCGGGGTGGGCCGGTTTCGCCGCGCTGAGACCGGAACTAGGGGTAGAGCATAAAGGGGGCCCGACGGGGCCCCCTATTTTTTTGTGTTGACGGCTTGGACGCTGGCTTCCGGCAAGTAGATTGCCCCTGTATATGACGTGTGATGTAATGCCCTCAGTTTTCGCGCACCCTCTCAAATATGCAATCTGCCGCCGCGCTATTCGGCATGCTTGCGTTGCTTCTGGTGATTGGTGTGCCCGTGCTAGCTATCGTGGCTTACGTGCGCGTGGGCGCGGTGAAGAGCGCGGCACAGGCTGAAGCAGCGCTGTTGATCCGTCGGATTTACGCGCTGGAGCAGCGGTTGGCGCAGATTGAAAAGGGCTTGTCGGCGCTGAGCGCTGCGGCGAGTGCGCCTCCTGTGCGAGAACCTGCTGAGCCGCCTGCGAGTGTCGCGCATGCGCCTATCCCGGCGTCGCCTCCCCTGTCTGTGCCCTTACCTTCGCAGCCTGCACGGCCGTCCGTAGTTTCTGCGCCTCTATCGCCGGCACATGCGCCCACGCCGGTTCATGAACACGCGCCGGCATTTTCGTCGTCCTTATCCAGCGCCACTGCGGCGAGGCATGGTCGCGACGGAAATTTTGAAGAAGTGGTCGCGGGGCGCTGGCTGAATTATGTGGGAATTCTGGCGCTGCTGTTCGCGGTGACGTTCTTCCTGAAATACGCGTTCGACAATAATTGGGTGGGTCCGCGAGGTCGTGTGGGGATTGGACTGCTTGCGGGCAGCATTCTGTATCCGTGGAGCCACCACCTGCTGGATCGAGGCTACAAATACTTTTCGGAGGGGATCGCGGGGCTGGGCGCGGCGGTGCTGTATTTGTCGTTGTGGGCGGGCTGGCACTACTACCATATTTTTCCGCAGGACATTGCGTTCGTGGCGATGATCGTGGTGACCACGGTGACGCTGGTGGTGGCGGTGGGGCGCAATTCCGAGCGGATCGCCTTCCTGGCGCTGGTGGGCGGGCTGATTACGCCGATGCTGGTGAGCACCGGCGAGAATCACGAAGTCTCGCTGTTCACGTATTTGACGATTCTCGGTGCGGGAGTGCTGGGGATTGCCTGGGTACGCGATTGGAAGTCGCTGCCGCCGGTTCAGTTTCTGGCGACGCTGGTTTATTTCTGGGGATGGTACAGCGAATTCTATCGAGCGGACGAGCTCGCGACCACCGTACTGTTCGCGACGGTGTTTTTCATTTTGTTCGCGGCGTTGCCGGTGGTGCGTAGCCGGCGGGATGGCGAGCTTTCGGGACTGGAAGCCGCGATTGTGCTGCTGAATTCGCTGGCGTACCTGGTGGCGTTGCGCATGATGTTGTGGCCGGATGATCGCTGGGCCTTGACGGTAGCGGTGCTGACGCTCGCCGCGGCGCATTTGGCGGCGGAGCGCATGTTGCCGGAAAAGCGCGGCGCGGACGTGCGGTTGGCGCGGATTTTGTACGCGGGGCTGGCGTTGACGTTCGTGACGCTGGCGATTCCAATACGGCTGGATGGGCGATGGATCACGATCGCTTGGGCGGTGCAGGGCGCGGTGCTGATCTGGAGCGGGTTGCGGGCGCAATTTTCCGCGATGCGTTGGGCGGGGCTGGTGCTGTTCGCGATCGTGGCGGGGCGCTTGGCGCTGATTCCAATTCCGGCCGATACGTTTTTGCTGAATGAGCGATTCGCGACGTTTGCAATTTGCGTGGCTTGCATGGCGGTGAGCTGTTACTTCGCGGCGACGAGCGACGAAGAATTGGGCGAGCAGGAAAGCGGGGCGTTTATGGTGACCGCGATTGCGGCGAATATTTTGGCGATCGCGGCATTTTCACTGGAAGTGTGGGATGTGTTCGGGCGGATGCCTTCGTTGGGAATTGACCGCGGACACGCGCAGGAGTTGGCGCTTTCGATGCTTTGGCTGGTGTGGGCGCTGGGATTGCTGGGCGCGGGATTCTGGAAGAAATCGGAGGCGATCCGCTGGCAGGCGCTGGTGCTGCTGGGCGTGGTGATCGTGAAGGTTTTTCTTTTCGATCTTTCGTTTCTGGAGAAATTCTACCGGATCGTTTCGTTCCTGCTGCTCGGGCTGGCGCTGATGCTGATTTCGTTCTACTACCAGCGGCAATTGCTGGGGCGGAAGGGCGAGAGGAAGGCGTGAGCGGGCGATTTTCTGTGCCTTTACCTTTGCCTGCGCGGTGGTGGCGTGGAGTTCTGGTGGTTGCATTGATTGGCGCCGCGTTGCCGGCGGCTGTTGCGGCGCTGGCGGATGCGGGCCTCCCAGCCGCATGGAAGAACTGGCATTATTCGCGCGCGATTGAGCTTACACCGACGGACGCGACGCGGCTGGTAAGCGTTGCCGTGCCGCTCGAGCTATATCCCCACGCAACCCCCTGGCTGGCCGATGTGCGCGTGATTGATGATCGGGGCGGGCAAGTGCCGTATGCGAGTTTCCGGAGCGAGGGAACTTCGAACACTGCGTCGCTGCCGGCCACTTTGCGCGAAAACAGCTTTACCGCGGGACAATTCACACAATTAGTGGTGGATTTGGGAGCGCACGCGCCATTTCATAACTCGGTGCGGATTCAGACCACGGCGCCGGACTTCATCGAATGGGTGCAGGTGGAGGCGAGCGACGACGGGCACGTCTGGCGGATGGTGCAGGAGCGCGCGCCGATTTTCCGGTTTCGCAAGAATGGGCACGAGGGTACGCAGGTGGTGCACTACTCCGAAAATAATGCGCAGTATCTGCGCGTGCGGATTCTGGACGGCGATGCCAAATTCCCGGTGTTCGGCGCGGACGTGCTGCATGAAGTGGTGGAACCCGCCGAGCGCGTTCCGATGGAGATTATTTTGTCGCCGGACGCGAAACAGCCGACGGGGAGCACCATCTGGAGCGCGGATGTGGGAGCGGCAGCCGAGCTCGGGATGGAAGTGCGATTCGAGGTGACTTCGCCGACCGAGTTCATTCGCACGGTGAGAATATCCGCGAGCGGAGACCGCAAGGAGTGGTTCGGCATCTGCGGCGGTGAAATTTATCGTTATCGTCGCGGAGACGCGCAGCTGGAGCAGCTGTCGGTTATGGTTCCGCATGGCGCGCCGCAGGTGCATTTCCTTCGCGTGGAAATTGTGAATGGGAATGACGCGCCTTTGGTGGGCAGCGCGCCGAAATTGTATGTGACGCCGCAGCATTTGGTGTTCGAGCAGCTTCCGGGGCGAATTTATTCCCTGATTTATGGGCAAGAACGCGCCGCGGTCGCGCGGTTCGATCTGGGGCGCCGCCTGGACGCGAAGCAGATGGCTGCGGCGGTGCCAGGGGAGCTGGGGCCGGAGGTTGTGAACGCGGATTGGATAGATCCGCGGCCTTGGACCGAGACGCATGATATTTTTTTGTGGATCGTGTTGGTGGTCGCGGTGATGTTGTTGGGGTATGCGGCGGTGCGGTCGTTGCGGAAGTCGGCGGCGCACGAGGCGTGAGTTTAGGTGGGCAGTAGGCGCCAAAAAAATAGGGGCAGGCCTGAGACCCGCCCCTACAGAACCCTCCTACGATTTGCTTTCCCGAAAAAATCGCTGCTTGTTTGCTGCGCTTAGCTGCAGCCGGAGGTTCCGCCGCAGTTGGAACATTTGTAGCAGCTGCCGTTGGGAGTCATTAGCATGCCGCATTCGGAGCACGAGGGCGCGTCGTCAATGGTGGCGCGCTGGCGCGTGGAGGCGTCCGGGTCGGCATACTTTGCGGTGGATGTGGGAGCGCTTGCGGCCGCCGGTGCTACGGATGCGGCGGCTGCGCTTGCCGGAGTTTCGGATTCGACGGTGGCGTCTATGTCGAGATAGTCGGGCGAGATGAATTTCGCGCCGAGCCAACGGCCAATGTAATCCACCACTGATTTTGCATAGCGGATATTGGGGTTGCCGGTATAGCCCGAAGGTTCGAAGCGTGAGTTCACGAATTTATCCACCAGAGCGCGCAGCGGCACGCCGTACTGCAGCGCGATGGAGACGGATAGAGCGAAGGCGTCCATGATGCCGGAGAGCGTGGAGCCTTCCTTGGCCATCTTGATGAAGATTTCACCAGGGGCGCCGTCTTCATATTTGCCGACGGTGAGGTAGCCTTCGTGGCCACCGATGGAAAATTTGTGGGTGATGGAACTGCGTTCGTTGGGAAGCTTGCGGCGGCTGGCGCCACGCGCGAAGAGCTCTTCCTGCTGGGGCGCGGACGCAACCGGAGCGGCGGCAGCTTCCGCAACCGGGATTGCTGCAGCGGCTGGCTTCTCGTCTTCTTTTTTGCTGGCGGCCGACAGCGGTTGTGAGCGTTTAGAATTGTCGCGGTAGATGGCTACAGCCTTCAGGCCATATTTCCACGATTCGATGTAGGCCTGCATGATGTCTTCGACGGTGGATTCTTCCGGCATGTTGATGGTCTTGCTGATGGCGCCGGAGAGGAAGGGCTGGGCCGCCGCCATCATGCGGAGATGTCCGCGCCAGGCGATGGAACGGCCGCCGCCCATGGGAGAAAGCGAGCAATCGAAAACAGGGAGATGCTCTTCTTTCAGGCCGGGAGCGCCTTCGATTTTCGCGTTGGCGTCAATGTAGTCCACGATTTGTGCAACTTGTTCCGTGGGGTAGCCGAGATTCATCAGCGCTTGAGGCACTGTGTTGTTGACGATCTTGATGACGCCGCCGCCGACCAGCCGCTTCTGCTTCACCAGCGCGAGATCGGGTTCGATGCCGGTGGTGTCGCAATCCATCATGAAGCCGATGGTGCCGGTGGGAGCGAGCACGGAAACCTGCGAATTCTTGTAGCCGAACTTTTCGCCGAGCTCGAGCGCATCGTCCCAAGCTTTGCGGGCGGCGCGCAGGAGTGAAGGCTGCACGTGCTCTTCCTTGATCGGGCGCAGCGCATCACGGTGCATGCGGATGACGTCAATCATGGCTTCGCGATTGCGCGGGTAGCCACCGAAGGGGCCCATGCGTTCGGCAATGCGCGCGGACTGGGCGTAGGATTCGCCGGTCATCAGCGCGGTGATGGCGCCGCAGAAATCACGGCCGCCGTCGGAATCGTAAGGAAGCGCGAGAGACATGAGCAGTGCACCCAGGTTGGCGTAGCCGATGCCCAGCGGACGGTAGTCGTGCGAATTGCGCGCGATTTTTTCCGTGGGGTAGCTGGCATTGTCCACCAGAATTTCCTGCGCGGTGATGGTGACGTCCACGGAGTGGCTGAAAGATTCTGAGTCAAACTGGCCGTTGGGACCGAGGTACTTCATCAGGTTGAGCGAAGCCAGGTTGCAGGCCGTGTCGTCCAGGAACATGTACTCGGAGCACGGATTCGACGCGTAGATGCGGTCGGTGGCTTTGCAGGTATGCCAGCGATTCACGGTGGTGTCGTACTGCATGCCGGGATCGCCGCAGCGCCAAGCGGAATCCGCCATTTCGCGCAGCAGGTCGCGCGCGCGGAATTCTTCGCAGGGCTTGCCGTCGTTGACGTTGCGAGTCCACCAGCCGCGATCTTCTTCTACTGCCCGCATGAAGTCGTCGGTGACGCGTACGGAGTGGTTGGCGTTCTGGAAGAAGACCGAGGAGTAAGCCTCGCCGTCAATCGCCTGATCGTAACCCTGCTCGATCAGGACGTGGGCCTTGCGCTCTTCCTTGGTCTTGGACTGAATGAACTCCATGATGTCCGGGTGCTCGACGTTGAGGATGACCATTTTGGCGGCGCGCCGCGTCTTGCCGCCGCTCTTGATGACACCGGCAAAAGCGTCGAAACCCTTCATGAAGCTGACCGGACCGGAAGCGATGCCGCCGCCGGAGAGCGATTCCCTGCTGCCGCGCAGCGTGGAGAAGTTCGTGCCGGTGCCGGAGCCCCACTTGAAGAGCATGCCCTCAGTCTTGGCCAGGTTCATGATGGAATCCATGTTGTCCTGGACGGAATTGATGAAGCATGCGGAGCATTGCGGCTTGGCTTGCACACCGACGTTGAACCAGACGGGGGAATTGAAGGCGACTTTCTGCTCGACGAGCAGGTGGGTGAGTTCGTCGCGGAAAATGTTTCTGGAATCGGGGCTGGCGAAGTAACCGCCCTCTTCGCCCCAGCGGACGATCGTGTCCACGACGCGGCCGATAAGCTGACGCACAGAGGTTTCGCGTTCGGGGGTGTTGGGCTTGCCGTGGAAATACTTGGAAGCCACGATGTTGGTGGCCGTCATGGACCAGGATTTGGGGACTTCCACGTTTTCCTGGCGGAAGATTACCTGGCCTTTATCATTGCCGATGAGAGCCGTGCGACGTTCCCACTCAACCTTATCGAAAGGTGAAACTTTACCGTCGGTGAACCGCCGCTGGAATTCCAGCCCGGTGGTCCGCCGTGCAACTTGATTCGTTTCGGCCATGCTGTTCCATACCGTCCTTGTTTCAGCCATTTTGCCTCCGCGCAGGCAGTGGTGCCAGGTGCATGTGAGCCGGGGAGCCGTGCGGGAGCAGAACCTTCATTCTACTCCTAAGTGACGCCCCGAGGGTGAAGTGAAGTGCACCGTACTGGTACACGAAAATATACTTAGTGGGGAGTCGCCGGATCTTTGAACGGCTGGAAACGCCATTCGCGCCGAAAAAAAAGAGACAAAAGCCCAGCTAAGCCGCGCAAGAAAATTGAGGCGCGGCGTTCCGTGGGATGATGCCCCTCTAGATTTTCGGTTAAACTCGGTCCGGCTCTACGACTGGTTGGGGGCAGCAAAAAACGCTGCGGCCAACTAAATCTCCCCCGAGCTTGGAAGCGCAGTATCGGGGGTTGTGGAAAACTTGTCAAGAAAAATTCATCAAGAAAGCACAAAATCTTAGGCTCGCGGTGTCGAAAACGTCTACCTATTGTGGTGGGTATGCACGTGGACGCATTCCACAGTAGCGGCAAAAAACGCGTACAAGCGCGAGTAGAAAGTTCGCGGCGCGAAAATATCGCGAGGTTTGGCGGACGCGTCGGTCTCGGTGTTGAGCGCTGGCGCGAATGCGGAGAAGATTTCTCGCGTCGCGCTGCGCTGAGTTGCCCGAAGCAAATTTGCATTTGCCGAAAAGTATTCTCCGCGCGCTGTCCTCGCAAATCTTCTCTCGCGCCTACGCATTCAGGATCGTGATTTCCGCAAGCCTCTCACCAGCGCGAAATTCATGCGGAAATCCTTCCAAGTCTTCGCTCCAGGAATGTGCCGAGGATAGCAACACCAGGCAATTGACATGAACCGTTGGACGCTGGAAAAATTCATAATGAGAGGCCATGGCAAATCCAGCGATTGAAATCGAGCGGCTGACGAAGGACTACCCGGTGGGGTTCTGGCGGAAAAAAATGCGCCGGTCCCTGGACCATTTGTCGTTGCAAGTGGAGGAGGGGGAATCGTTCGGATTTTTGGGACCGAACGGCGCGGGGAAAACCACCACGATGAAACTGCTGATGGGGCTGATTTTCCCGACGTCGGGGACGGCGCGGGTGCGCGGACGCTCGATCAATGATGTGCGGATGCATCGCGAGATCGGGTACATGCCGGAGCAGCCGTATTTTTACGATTATCTGACGGCGCGGGAGTTGCTGGGATATTTCGCGCGGTTTTTCGGGTTCAACGCGGCGGAGCGTAACGAACGAGTCAGCCGTTTTCTGAGTTTAGTGGGTCTGGCTGCAGCGGCGGACGTACAGCTGCGGAAATTTTCAAAAGGCATGCTGCAACGCGTGGGCATCGCGCAGGCGATCTTGCACGATCCGCAGGTGATATTTCTCGACGAGCCAATGTCTGGCCTAGACCCGGTGGGGCGGCGCGAGGTGCGCGACATTATTCTGGATTTGAAGAAGCAGGGGCGCACGATTTTCTTCTCCACGCACATTCTTTCCGACGCGGAGATGTTGTGCGATCGCGTGGCGGTGCTGGTGGGAGGGAAATTGCGCGGAGTCGGTGCGCCGGGTGAAATTGTGTCCATGGAAGTACAGGGCATGGAAATCTTATTCGAGGTGGGCAAGGAGCAGGCGCTGCCGGCGAACATCGCGGCGCGCGCGAAAAATATCGGCAATCGCTACCGGATTGAGGTGGCGGAGCAGGAGCTCTACGCGGTGCTGGAGCAATTGCGAGGGTGCGAGGGGCGAATTTTGTCGGTGGCGCCGCTGCGGCCGTCGCTGGAAGATTATTTTTTCAATCTGGTGGGGCGGCAAAAAACGCAGGTGCCTGCCGCGGAAGTGGGTGTGCGATGAGCGTGCTGCCGGGAGTGGTGGCGATCAATACGTTCCGCGAAGCGGTGCGGGACCGCGTGCTCTACAACCTGATATTTTTTGCGCTGATGATGATCGGCGCGGCGATCCTGGTGGGGCAGATTTCGATCGGGATCGAGCGGATGGTGATCATCAACCTGGGACTATCGGCGATATCGATTTTTGGAATCATCATGGCGATTTTTATCGGCGTGGGGTTGGTGTACAAGGAAATGGAGAAGCGCACGCTGTACAGCCTGCTATCGAAACCGATCCACCGCTGGGAATTTCTGGTGGGAAAATTTGCAGGGCTGCTGCTGACCCTGGTGGTAAACACGGCGCTGATGACGCTAGGGCTGGGCTTGGCGTTGTACTGCGTGAGCAGGAAATTCGAGCAAGGGGACGCGACGATTCTGGTGGCGGTTTATTTTATTTTGCTGGAGCTGGCGCTGGTGACGGCGCTGGCGCTGTTCTTTTCGTGTTTTACCAGCCCGATGCTTTCGACTTTGTACACTTTGGGAATTTACATCGCGGGAGTTTTCGCGCCGGGCATATTGAGCGTCAGCCAGTTCACGTCAAATTGGGAGCTGGGGGCCATCACGCGCTTCATTTATTACTTGCTTCCTAATTTTCACAATTTCGGCGTGATCGCCGCAGCGGCGCACGGCGAGGCTGTGCCGCTGGCGCTGATCTGGCACAACACCGTGTACGCGCTGCTGTATGTGATCCTGATTCTGGTGGCTTCGGCCGCGGTGTTTTCCGGGCGCAACTTGAAATGAGCGGGCGCAGCCAAAATAAGAGCCACATGCGAGCGATGCTGCTGGCGCTGGTGGCTGTGCCGGCGCTATTCGCACTCTGCGCGGCGCTGCAGACGCGCATTGATGCGGATACGCAGGCGATGAATCAGGACAAAGATGAATTGCTACTGCGTTCCGGCGCGCTGCTGAAGGAACTGAGTTTGGGATATGAGCCGCTGCTCGCGGACGTTTATTGGACGCGCGTGGTGCAATACTACGGCGTGAGGGCGCGGAAACCTGGCGCGACTTACGAACAGCTGTGGCCTTTGCTGGACATCACCACCACGCTCGATCCCAAATTGATGATTGCCTATCGCTTCGGTGCAGTTTTTCTTTCGGAGCGGCCGCCGGGGGGGCCGGGAGAGGCGGACTTGGCGGTGGAGCTCGTCAAGCGGGGCATCGCGGAAAACCCGGATGAATGGCGGCTCTACGAGGATTTGGGATTTCTGTATTCGATCCATCTGAAGGATTACAAGAAAGCCGCCGAGGCGTATCTGGAAGGCAGCAAGAATCCGAACGCGCAGATATGGATGAAGGTGATGGCAGCGCGCGTGGCAGAATCGGGCAACGAGCT
Organism: uncultured Acidobacteriota bacterium; assembly: GCA_963754275.1. Classification (GTDB taxonomy): domain Bacteria; phylum Acidobacteriota; class Terriglobia; order Acidiferrales; family UBA7541; genus Palsa-295. Next base: position 187,111 of record CAVWFO010000024.1, on the reverse strand, counting down.
GGAGACTTCGCGGCTGATCTGGACCGCGGTGTACTCGAGCACCAAGGATGAGCTGGTCCGGCGCAGGGCGGCGCAGCATATTGATTCGCTGGACGCGGCGCTGGGGTTGAAGCGTTTGAACGAAAGCTCCGAGGATTATTGGAGAAAATTTGGCCGCTTCCCTACCTCGATGCAAGAACTGCGGGACGCGGGATTAGTTAGCGGCACTTTGCACGATCCAGCCGGTTATCCATACGTGATGGGACCGAATGGAGTGCCGCAGCTCGATCCGAAGAGCCCCATCCAGCTCGACCCCGACCAAGGAGCTGGAAAACTTCGCTGACGCTGCTTCAGAAGCTGAAGTCCGCTGTCTTAATTCTTCGGTTACGGCGGGACTGAAGTCCCGCCCGTCCATCTGGATTACTCCCGAGATGATTTCTATTCATAGCGCAGGGCTTCGACTGGGTTGAGGCGCGCGGCTTTGGTGGCGGGCCAGACGCCGAAGATCAGGCCGATGCTGACGGAGACGGTGAAGCCGATGATGATGGCCCAGGCGGGCACGACGGCTTTGAGCGAGCTGACCATGGGAATCAGGAACACGATGGCGCTGCCGACGATAATGCCGATGATGCCACCGGTTCCGGTGAGAGTCATGGCTTCGAAGAGGAATTGCCAGGTGATGTCGCGGCTGCGCGCGCCGATGGCTTTGCGCACGCCGATTTCGCGGGTGCGCTCGGTGACGGAGACGAGCATGATGTTCATGACGCCCATGCCGCCGATGAGCAGGCCGATCGAGCTGAGGACGACGACGACAAGAACGACGCCGCCAATGATGTCGTTGAACTTCTGCACCACTTCCACCTGCGTTTGAATCGAGAAATTATCCGGCTTGTCGTAGGGAACTTCGCGGCGGCGGCGTAGAACTTCGCGGATCTGATCCACGGCGGCATCGAGCTTGCCGGAATACGCGAGAAAGCGATAGCCGATCTCGTAGCTGCCGGGATACAGCTTCATGAAAGTGTAATAGGGGATGACGGTGCGGCGATCTTCGTCGTCCGTGCCGAAACCGTTGGGAGGTTTTTCAAACACTCCCACGACCGTGTAGGTCGAGCCGTCCACCAGAATTTCCTTGCCCATGGCGTCGTCAATGGTCGGAAAAAAAGCGGTGGCGATATTTTCGCCGATGACCACTACGTTTTCGCGATGCTCGTTTTCAGCTTCGGTGAAGAAGCGGCCGGCTTTCATGGTGGCGTTGGAATAGACCGTGAGGTAGGCGGGGAAAGTGCCGCGGAAATCCGTACCGTCCACTTCATTGCCCTGATAACGCGCGGTGTGTGAAAGTTGCCACTGGAACGCGGACACGGCAATCTCTTTAATCGCGGGACAAAGCTGGCGGACGGCCATGGCGTCTTCCAGAGTGAGCGGCTTGCGCAGCTTCTCGTCCTTGGGACGGCGTCCATTTTGGGGGCCTTGGTCGAAACGGGAAACGAAAGCGGTGTCAATTCCTTCGGATACGATTTCGTCCTGGATCGTCTGGCGAAAACCTTGCACCAGGCCGACCACGAGAATGATAAGCGCGACGCCGATCATCACGCCGAGGATGGCGAGGAAGCTGCGCAGTTTGTGTGCGCGCACCGTGTCCAGCGCGAGATGGAGATTTTCGCGGAAATCACTTTGCATGAGCTTGTCCTAAGTCTCCGCCCGCAGCGCTTCGATCGGATCCAGTTTCGCCGCGCGCATTGCCGGGTAAATGCCAAAAAACAGGCCGACGGCGGTGGAAAGCACCAGCGCCACGAGTATGGAAAAAAATGGCGTGGAAATTGGAATCGGCGAAAGCACGCGCACGAGCTGGCTGATGGCTACCGCGGCGACTACGCCGAGAAATCCGCCCAGTCCCGCCAGCACCGATGATTCCACCAGAAATTGCAGGATGATGTGACGACGACGCGCGCCGAGCGATTTGCGCAAGCCGATTTCGCGGGTGCGCTCGGTAACGCTGGCGAGCATGATGTTCATGATCACCACTCCGCCGACCACCAGAAACACGGAAGTGATCCAGATCGCGATGCCGAAGGCGTTACCGGTGATGCGATTCCACAAACCCATGATCGAGGTTGGGGCGATAATTGCGAAGTTGTCCTCGGCCTGGTACGGCACATGGCGGCGCGAACGCAGGATTACGCGAGCTTCGTCCTGCGCCGCATCCATCCACTCCGGGCCGCGCGCCTGGACGAAGAAGCCGATGGAATCCTGCGCGGTGAGCCATTCCTTGCGATAGGTGCCCAGCGGAATCATGACGAAATTATCCTGTGGCTGGCCCAGGACGTTGCCTTTAGGAGTGGCGACGCCGACGATTACATATTGGCCCTGGCCCGCGCGAAGCTCTTTTCCCACCGGATCCACGCCGGGAAATAATTTGTTGGCGACGTCCGCGCCGATGACGCAGACGCCGGCGCGATGATCTTCGTCAATGTCGGTAAGCAGGCGCCCGTTGGAGACATCAATATCGCGGATGGATGCAAAGGTGGGAGTGGCACCGATGATGGTTACGTCTTCGCTGAGGTCATTGCCGTGGCGCACGTCGGCGAAAGTGTTTTGTTCGCCCGCGATGGTGTCAGCCAGTTTCATTCCGTTGCGCAGGGCTTCCAAATCTTCCATTCCGAGCGGCGGGCGTTTGCGGGCTTTGAAGAAATCCTGCATGTTGGTGACGATGCCGATGCGGTCAATCACGAAGGCGTTGGCGCCAAGGTTGGCGACTTTGTCGGCAACGTAAACATTGAGACCGTTGAGCACTGAGATGACGGCGACGAGTGTGGTGACGGCCAAGATGACGCCGAGTAAGGTCAAGAAAGTGCGCAGCTTATGCGCGCGCAGGGTATCGAGCGCGATCCAGATGGTTTCGCGCAGAGCGCCGAGTGCCTGGCGGGCTTCGGATAGGGAATTGGAGGACTTCATCGCTACTACTATATTAGACGGATACGGCCTCGGAAAAACTTCAGATTGTGGATAAATTTTTGGCGCTTGGAATGCGGTGAACGCGCGAGGGACTTTACGCACGGCCACCGGTTTCGGCAGAGGATTCGGGTAGAATTGGGATGCGGCGAATTGGATGGCGCCGAGCATCTCATTCACGGGCATGTCTAACATGGCGAAAGGACTTACGGAATCGGGTCTGGCAGCCGCGCTGGCGCTGGCTAGTCTGGCGGGTGCCTCTGGCCAAACGGTTCCCGGCCTCGTTCCGAGTTCGACCAAAAACGCGGCGTCAGGGACTGAAGCCCCTCGTTTTAAGGGTGCGACACTTGGGCTAAAGCCCGACCCTTCAGGTTCGATCGCCGACAACGCGGACTCAAAGATCCAAGCAGGCCACGCTGCGGGGCAAATCGGGGCGGCGCGGCCTCCTTCGGACGCGGAAATTGCGGCTCGCGCGAAGGTGCTGCTGGAGCACCAGCACCTAAACGACGAAGCGCTGGAGCAGTACGAGCGGATCGAGCATCACTTGGATCGGACCGGCGGCGCGGTACAACGGGTGATTGACGACAAAACTTATCGCGTGGTTCCCACCGGCACCGGAACGATGAAACTGCTGCTGAAAGAGGGCGACAAGCCGGTGGATTCGGCGGAGTACCGAAAGCAGCTGGTAGCGTGGAAAGACCTGCTGGAGCTTATGTTGAAGCCGGACGACCCCAGGACCAAAACAGCGTATGCGAAATGGCAAAAGCGCAAAGCGGATCGCAAGGAAATGGTGGACGCGGCGGTGGACGCTTTCGTGACGAAGTGGGATGGGCAGGAGACACGCAACGGGCGCATTTGCGATGTCTATGAGCTGGAGCCGAATCCAGATTTTCATCCGCGCTCGCTCGTGCAAGACATATTGACGCGCGTCACCGCTAAAATCTGGGTAGACCGCGATGCCGACCAGCTGGTGCGCGGGGAAGCGCATGTGACGCGTGACATTTCGTTTGGCGGCGGCATTCTGGGGAAACTCTATCGCGGCGGAGTGTTTTACATGGAGCAGGAGGAAGTCACGCCAGGGTTCTGGTTCCCCACGCGCTATCAATACGACTACACGGCACGCAAATTCCTCTTCATGTTCGAAGAGCATCAGTACGTGGAAGCGCGCCAGTATCGGCGCGTCGGGCCGCCAAAACAGGCCCTGGTGCTCGCGCAGCAGGAGTTGGCCAGCGGCAAAACGACATACGGCGACCCGTAACTATTCGGTCCATCTCCGGTCCATCCCGAGTCCAACCGGATAGCCATGGGCGCACAATAGTCCTAGCGCGGCTCTGCATCCTTCCGTCCAATTGATTTTCGGCGTTTGAGGATTTTGCCGCTCGGAACCTACAGGTAGCTTGAGGAGGCGTTATGAATCTGCGAACGCTGCTATTTCTCGCGGTCGTGGCCCTCGCAACGGCCGTTTTTGTGCCGGGGCCGGCGCGCGCGCAAGGAAGTTCTGCAGGTCCGGCGGGAGACGCGGCTGCGCCAGCGCAAGCCAACTCGACTGCCGCAACAAACTCTACGACTCCCACGACTACCACGACGCCATCAGCAACAGCACCGGCGAAAAAAGTGTGGACCAACGAGGACATGGGCGACGTCCACAAAAATTCCGTGATTTCCACGTTTTCGGGAACGAACGGCAAGCCGGGAAGCGCCAAGCCCGCAGGAGCTGCCAAGGGTAACAAAGACGCGAAGCAGTATCAGGACCAAATCTTGAAACTGCAGGCGAAGCTGCCGCCGCTGGACGAGCAGATCTCAGAATTGCAGGCGACGCTGAACGGAGCCACCGTAAATTCCACGCGACACTACAGCGGCACGAAAATTGACGATTGGCACGAGGAGTTGGTGCATCTGCAAAAACAACGCGAAGACATTGCCACGAAGATCAGCGCGCTGCAGGATGAAGCGCGGCGCAACGGCGTGCCGGAGAATCAAATTCCGGAGTAAGCATCACGGGATTCGAAAGAAAAGGGCGGGTCCCGATCTCGCGACAGGAACCCGCCCAGATGAACTATCAGCTCTAATGAGCCGCGACGGCGACTTCCTTTTCGATGGGGGCGCCGACGAGATTGCCCCACTCGGTCCAGGAGCCGTCGTAATTCTTTACGTTGCCGAAACCGAGTAGATACTTCAACACGAACCAGGTGTGCGAGCTTCGTTCGCCGATCCGGCAGTAAGCGATCACTTCTTCTGCGCCGTTAATTCCCTTCTTGCCGTATAGCTCCTTCAGCGCGTCCGCGGATTTGAAAGTGCCATCTTCATTGGCGGCCTGCGCCCAGGGAATGCTGGCCGCGCCCGGAATGTGTCCGGCGCGCTGCGCGGTTTCGGAAAGCCCCGGAGGCGCGAGGATCTTTCCCGTGAATTCGTCGGGGGAACGGACGTCCACCAACTGCGCTGCCTTCTTCTTATCGAGGAAGGCGTAAACGTCTTCCTTGCGGGCGCGGATGGATTCGTCAGGGCCGGTGGCGTGGTACGTGGTGGCGGTGATTTTCGGGGCGTCGGTGGTGAGCGGGCGCTTTTCTTCCACCCACTTTTTGCGTCCACCGTTGATCAGGCGCACGTCCTTGTGGCCGTAGTACTTCACTTGCCAGAAGGCATAGGCGGCGAACCAGTTGTTGTTGTCGCCGTAGAGCAGGATGGTGGTGTCGTTGGAGATGCCGGAAGCGCCGAGCAGCTTTTCCAGCGCGGACTTGTCAATCAGGTCGCGACGGATGTTGTCCTGGAGCTGCGATTGCCAGTTCCAGCCCACGGCGCCGGGAATGTGGCCTTGGTCGTAGGCGGTGGTATCCACGTCCACCTCAACCAAGCGGACTTTTGGATCGTTCAGATGGTCGGCGGCCCACTGGGTGGTCACCAAAACTTCAGGGTGCTTGTAGTCAGTCATTGCTGTCTCCTCGTTGTTAATCGTTTTTCGAAATTAGAAGCTGTTCATCGAAACCGCTGCAAAAAATCCGGGCATAAAATGAAAAACCCACCAGCCTTGGGAACTTCCGGCGGTGGGTGGGGAATTTCTGGGCTAGATTGCGATTCTTAGCTGCCTAGCCTCCCTGCGCCAGAAGACACGTCTGCGCAACACATACAACAACAGCAGCAAGCGCAGCGCTGGCAGCAGATTTGCACGAGTTAAGGTTACACCTGAACGGAAGAGATGGCAAACGATTCTGAGTGAGGACGTCACCTAAGATTCCGCTAACTCGACCGCAGCGAGGGAGGTCACCGATTGTGTCAATTAGACACCTACTTACTGGCCCGGCTTGACGTCTAGCTAGGTTGATATACAGTTGAACTCCCTTCCGAAAACCGGCGCTTCGCTGCAGGCTGCTCTCTTTTGACCCTCAGTGACGTGTCCGGAATAGAGTCCCCTTCCCAGACTGGTGTTAGACGATGACAAAGTTTCTGTCGGGCCGCGGCATGCAGCTCGCCTGCGGGTTCGCCATTTCGGCGTTGCTCGCGGTGCGTATGCAGCTCCATCGCTGTGTGTTCGCATGCGCGGCGCGGATAGTTGCGGACGAGACAGAGATTTACAGCTCCGTCGCCGGATGGTTCGAGTCAATTAGCTGGAGCGCAACCGGATAATGGAAAAGCTTTCAAAAGCGAGTATCGTGCCGGCCGCCAGCGAGCCTGCCGAAAAGCGCCGTCACCCGCGTTTCCCTTTTTCGACGGGCGGCGAAGCGTTTGATCCACAGGCCAACGTTCACGTAACGGGCCGGCTCTCCGACATCAGCCGCAGCGGCTGCTATATGGATACGATCAGCCCGTTTGCGGTAAACGCCGCCATCATTTTGACGGTTACGCACGAGGGCCGAACATTCAAGACCAAATCCAGAGTGGTGTATTCACTGAACGGGATGGGCATGGGCATCATGTTTACGGCGATGGAGCCCGATCAGGCGCGTGTGCTGGACGGATGGCTGGCCGAACTGGGAGGTTTGCTGCACCTGGAACCGGATCCGGCGAGAATGGATGCGGCGACGCCGCCGACGCTGGTGGAAGCCGCGCCGGTGGTTGATCAGGAGCTGCGGGATATCGTCCGCGAACTGATCGTGGTGCTGAGCCGCAAGAGCATCGTGGGCGATGTGGAAGCGATGGCTATGATGCGGAAACTCTCGAAGTAAGTGGATCTGGCTTCCGTTGCGAGTGTTTGGGATTCTTGTTGCGATCCTCCCTCTATGCGATTGGCTTCAGCACGCCGTCGCTGGTTTCGAATTCGATGCGCAAGAGCCAGTCGAAATGAAATTTTTCCGCGGCGAGCCATTTCTCCATTTCCGCGCGGCCGGGAGCGTCGAATTCGACGAGCATTTTTCCTTCCTGCATGTTGACGAGCACGCGGCGCGCGGTGACTTCCTTGGCGGCATGCACGCGGCGCGCGAGTTCTTCGGCGCCCTGGCGCGTAAGGCAGGCCAGCGTGTGTTGCGAGAGGTAACGAGGCATTCCGGCTCCTGTTCCGCTAAAATGAGCGGCCACTAGAACTGCGCAACCAATATAACGCGAGCGGAGAGAAAACAAATGCCTCAGATGCGCACGGCTCATCCGTACTACGTTTACGAAGCGATTCACGCACAGCCGGAATTGATCGAGCGCGTGCTGGGGCAGCGCGCGGAAATTGAACGCGCAGCGGATGCCGTGGCGCGGAAGGAGCGCATCACTTTCGTGGGCATCGGAACTTCGTTGCACGCGGCGCGCGTGGCGGAAAGTTGGATGCGCGAATTCACGGGTGGACGATTCTGGGCGCACTTCGAACAGTCCTTTGAGCTGGTGCATCACCCGATTGCGTTCGGAGCGGGCGACGCGGTGATTGTGATCACGCATACCGGCACCTCGACGGCATCCATCGAAGCATTGCGCATGGCACGCGCGGCGGGTGCGCTGACCGTGGTGATCACCGGCTTAATGAGCGGCGACGGCGTGCGCGGCGCCGATTTTCAAATACAGACGTGCGAGCAGGAATTGGCGTTTGCCTACACGAAAAGTTATACAACTGCGCTGGCTGCGCTCGCGCTGTTGATTGCGTGCGTAGCCGAGAGAAAGAATCTGCTTGCGGGGCCGTCGCCGCTCGGAGCGTTGGAACGTCTTCCTAGTTTGCTGCGTCAGGCGCTGCAACTCGAGCCATCGGTGCGCGAATGGGCGAAGCGCGTTGCGCCATTGCAGCGTATCGAAATTTTCGGGTCAGGCGCAGCATGGGCCACGGCGAGCGAAGCAGCTTTGAAAATCAAGGAGGCGTGCTATATCGCGGCGGAAGGATTTGAAACCGAGGAAATTCTGCACGGGCCGTTTTCGGAAACGGATGCGCGCGGCTCGTTGGTCGGATTATTCACAGGTGGCGCGACGGACGAGCGCGGGCGGCAGATTTTGCGCGCGGCTGGCGAATTGAAAATGCCGCGCGCGGCGATTACAGTGCCATCCGCGAATCGTGATTTGTCTGCCGAGCAAATTCTGCTGGTTCCAGAAGCGCCGGAATGGCTGGCGGCATTCGTGCACCTGATTCCGCTGCAATTGCTGACGTATTTTCTGGCGCTGGAGCGCGGCGTCAGCCCGGATAGCGGGCGCATGGAGCAGCCCGCGCACGCGGCGGCGAGCAAACACTACAAGTATTAAATTTGCGTGGCTGGCGGTGGTGCGGTTTCGCCTGTCCCCGCGAACAGGAGTTCCTAATCGAGAACATTGCGCGGGATCGGCGCGAGGCCGCGCAGAAGGCCCGCGTAAAATTGCACTCAGCAATATTCTGGGGTGCACTATGAAACGAAGTATCCTGGTTCTGACGGTGTTGACATCGCTAGCATTGTTGATGACGCTGACATTTGGCGCGACGGCTGCTCGCGCACAATTCGCCAGAGGATTGGGAACGGTGCAAGGAACGGTGCTGGACGCCCACGGCAAGCCGGTGGCCGAAGCCAGCGTGACGATTCAAACCTCCGACGGGCTGAGCCCGCACGCCACGCACACCGATTCCAGCGGGCATTACGAATTTGCGCGGTATGACGCTGGACAATACGATCTGCGGGCGTATTCGAAAGGGCAATTTTCGGATTGGAGCAAGCACATCGTGATTCGCCCGAAGAAAACCACGGAAGTGACGCTGCGCATGCCGCCGGAAAGCGCCGAGAAGGTAACAGTGACGAGCAATCCGTAAGACGCGGCGCGCACGATGCGCTGCGGCCGGCCAGCCGTAACCTCCGGCCGCTCATCCTCAATTTATCGCAACTGTTTCACTCGTGCCGCAGCGCGACCATCGGGTCAACTCGGGTGGCGCGACGGGCTGGCAAATAGCCTGCCAGCAGTGCTGCGGATAGCAAGACGACCGAGACTCCGAAAAACGTTAACGGGTCCGTTTGTTTCACCCCATAAAGCATACTTCCGAGCAGCGATCCCGTTCCGAGTGCCAACACGATCCCCAGAAGTAGTCCTGCGATCGTCAATCGCAATCCTTGTCCGACCACGAGCCGAAAAATAACTCGCTGGTTCGCGCCCAAGGCCACGCGAATGCCTATCTCGCTGGCGCGCCGAGCGATGTTGAATGCGAGCGCCCCGTATAGCCCGACGCAAGCCAAGATGAGCGCGAGGATACTGAACGCGGCACACAGCGCCGCGTTCAGGCGGTCGGAATGCAGCGATTCGTTAACCTGCTCGCGAAGGGTTCTGATACCAGTGACAGTGACCGAGCTATCGAGTGAGTGCAAAATCGCGGGGAGCGAGGCAGCTAGGGTTCTTGCGGAGCCGTCGGTGCGAATTTCAAAGTCTCCGTGCGTTCCAGGAATGTAAAAGAAGTCAGTGGGCTCTTCGCGCAAATCGAGATATTTCGAATCCGCAACGACGCCCACAATTTCCAGTGGTGGACGATGCCCTTCTACGAAGTCGAAATGCTTCCCAAGCGGGCTGGCGTTGCCGAAGAAACGGTGAGCCATGGTCTGGTTAATGATCGCCACAGTCGTCGAGAGGTTCGACGGTGAATCTGGATGGATGTCTTGTTCTGTGAAATCGCGGCCCGCGAGCAGCGGGATGCCCATAGTCTGGAAATATGCCGACGAGACACCAACGAAACGCTCGTTGGCCACTTCGCCGGGCCGCAGTGTGTACCCTTCGACTTCGACGTTGACGCCGATTTCCTTGCCGCTGATGGGTGCGAAGCTCGAATAGCTGGCGCAATGCACGCCGGGTAGTTGTCGCAAGTGATCTAAGAGTTGGGCGTAATACTGGGCAGTCTGATCGCGGGTGCGGGACGAAGAATAACCGGTCATCGTGACCATCAGGACCTTGTCACGGTCGAAGCCCGCATCGAAGGTTTCGAGATTGAAAAGGCTGTGCAGCAGCAGACCGGCCGCGGCTAAAAGCATCATGGAGAGAGCAATTTGCGACACAATCAGCGCATTCCCCAATTGTGTTTGCGCCGAGGAACGGCGCGACCCTGAGCCTTGAACTTTTAGATCTTCGGCAAGTTCGCTGCGCGTGGCGGCGAGCGCTGGGGCGAGCCCACAGACGAGCACAGTAAGGGCCATGACGGCAGCGGTAAACAGTAGCGTTCGCGTATTTAGACCGGTCGAGAGAACGACGGGCAGCTGCCGCGTAGAAAGCGATGCGAGCAAGAGACGGCTGGTCCATTGGCCGACAGCGAGTCCAGCCAAGGCGCCGGCGACCGCGAGCAGGGTACTCTCCGTGAGGAGTTGGCGAACCACACGCCAGCGTCCAGCTCCGAGCGCGAGACGCACTGTGAATTCGCGCTTGCGTGCCATGCCGCGCGCGAGCAACAAGTTTGCGACGTTGCCGCAGGCGATCAGAAGCAAAAACCCGACAACGGTCATCAAGATTCGGGCGGGCAGCGAGAATTTTGTGCGCGCATTGGAGACGCCGCGCGCCGCAGGGGTTATGAGCACGTGCGCAAAATCTTCGTCGCGCTCGATTTGCGGCAACGTCGAAACCCTCTCCGCTCCTTGCAATACAGGCTCGAAAGCTGCCTGCGCTTGCGCGATAGAGACGCTCGGTTGCAAGCGGGCGAGGATGGTGACCCATTGCGTCTGCCAATAATCCTGCGTTGGCAGCTCCGTAGCGTTCAGTGGCGCGTAAAAATCGGGCGACTCACCGACTTTCGCGCCAAGAAATTCCGGCGGCAAGATTCCGATCACGATGAAAGAGTGCGGCGAGACAGACCCGGTGTGCGTGGCGTCCGACTGCTCTCCAAACGTAACCGCTTTACCGATGGCGTCTTGACTCGAATTCAACTCGCGTTTCCAGAAAGCGAAACTCACCACAAGGCCCGGAGGACCGTGCTGATCAGAATCAGTCGGCAAACGACCAGCAAAAGGGCGCACACCCAGCACCGTGAAATAGTTTGTGGAAACGAGCTCACCGTTGGCCGAAATTTTCCGGCCATCGTAGGTCACGTCGTAAGGGGCGATCCCGGAGAAGGCCAGAACGCTTGCGATTGCCGAACCTTGATCACGGTAGGCGTAGTAAGTCTCGACTTCGGAGCCCTCCGCCGGCCGCCCAAACGTGCCACTGGAATTTATCCAGATGAGCTCATCAGGATGGGGGACCGGAAGTTTTCGCAGTAGTAGCGGGTCGAGTACAGCGAATATCGCGGTATTCGCGCCGATGCCGAGGGCCAGAGTGAGAATGGCGATGGTGGTGAAGCCGGGCGATTTGCGGAGGATGCGCAGAGCGTAGCGCACGTCGGCATAGAGCGATTCCAGCCAGAAGCCGCGGCGGTGTTCGCGGCAGTCTTGTTTCACGCCTTCGAGGGCGCCGAGTTGCAGCACGGCTTGGCGGCGCGCTTCGTCGGGCGCGAGGCCGGCGGAAATGTTCGCGGCGATTTGGCGCTCGATGTGGTAACGCAGCTCGTCTTGCATGTCCTGCTCCCACTCTTTATTGCGCGAAAACCAGCGGCGCCATCTTTTCATCGGTCGCGCCTCCTACACGCGTTGCAAGATCAGTGCCACAGCGGTGGACATTTGCTTCCAGTCCGCCAATTCCTTCTCGAGTTGCTGGCGGCCAGTTTTGGTCAAGGTGTAGAACTTGGCGCGGCGATTATTTTCGGAGGCGCCCCATTCCGCGTGAATCCATTTCTTGCGTTCCAGGCGATAGAGTGCGGGATAGAGCGAGCCTTGCTGGATCTGCAATATGTCGCGCGAGACCTGCTGGATGCGCTGGGCGATGCCCCAGCCGTGCATGGGTTCGAGCGCGAGAGTCTTCAGAATCAACAGATCGAGCGTGCCTTGCAGAACTTCGACGGCAGGACTCATGGTCCCTCCCCTAGACGAGCTACAAGTGAGATATTATCGCGGCCTTGTAGATTGTCAAGGGGAGAGAGGCAGGACGAACCACAACACGCGCTGAAGCGGAAGCATCGCGACAAGGTAGGGGCGGGTCTCAGATCCGCCCCTACAGTCAATTCGAGACGTGAGCGATGGAGTGACCGTCGGCAAGAGGAATTCAAATCAGCGGTGCAGATTTTCGGCGGCGGGGTCTTGCTAGCCTGCGGCGGTGCCTTCATTATGTGACATGGCACCTGAAGATAACGCGCCGCTGTGGAGCGCGGACGATCAGTACGACCGGCTGGAAGAACTCGCGGCGGGCGACGGGCGACGACGCCAAGGAAATTCCGCTGCGGCGCGACGTGCGTTCGCTGGGAATGTTGTTGGGAAAAGTGCTAGTGGAGCAGGCGGGCGAAGGGTTGCTCGAAGTGGTGGAGCAGCTCCGCCGCCTGTTGATTCAACAGCGCGAACAATTGCCCGCTGGGGCTACCACGGAAACATCCCCTTCTGAAAACGCGCTTCTAGCGCGAGCTCGCGAGAAAATCGCGCGGCTGGAAGTGGAAGACGCCTACCGCGTGACTAAGGCGTTCGCGATTTATTTCGAGTTGACCAACCTGGCGGAGACCAATCATCGCAAGCGGCGGCGGCGCGCGGCCAAGCTGCACAGCGAACAGCCGGCGCTGGCGGGATCGTTTCGCGGAACTTTGCTGCGCATGCGCGCGGCGGGAATTTCCGCCGACGACGCGCTGGCGGCTTTGCGCAAAGTAAGGATCGTGCCCGTGTTCACCGCGCATCCCACGGAAGTGGCGCGGCGCACCGTGCTGCTGAAGAGGCGGCGCATCGCGCAATACCTGGAACATCTGGACCGGCTGCCGTTGACCGCTGCCGACGCGGCGGAACACGAAACGCTGATTCTCGCGGAAATCACTTCGCTGTGGCAGACGGACGAAGTACGCATGAAAAAGCCGGGCGTGATTGATGAAGTGCGCATGGGTCTGGATTTTTATCCGATGACGCTTTTCGAGACGCTGCCGCGGCTGTATGCCGAGCTGGCCGAATCTTTTGCGGAAGTTTACGGCCGCGCGCTGAATGACGAAGAGCTGCCGGAATTGCTGCATTTCGGTTCGTGGATTGGCGGCGATCGCGACGGCAATCCGCTGATCAAGCCGGATTGCACGGCGGATGCGCTGGCGCTGGCGCGAAACGTCATCCTGGAACACTACAGCGCGGAGATCCAGCGGCTGATTGACGAACTCAGCTCTTCGCTGCGCCAGGCGGGTTCTTCAGAGGAGCTGCGCGCCGCGGCGAAAGCGTATGAAGCGCGGATGGGCGCAGAGCCTTCGCGCGGAAAATGGATTTCGGAGCCTGAGCTTAACCGGCACTTTCTGGATTGTGTGCGGATTCGCATGCGGCTGACGCGCGATGAGCCGCGCCATGCGAATGCGTACGCCAACGCGCAAGAACTGGAGCGCGATCTATTGTTGCTGCGCGCGAGTCTGATCGAGAACCGGGGACGACGGCTGGCCGAGCTGCTGCTTGATCCATTTTTGCGCAAGGTGCGGACATTCGGTTTTCATCTGCACACGCTGGATATTCGGCAGCACGCGCAAGTTCACGCGCGGGCCCTGGCTGAGCTACAGGCCGCGGGAATTTCGGACGCCGCAACGATGATGAGCGCGCGAAAGGAAGTCCTGGCGGGAATATCCGCGGAGACCAGCGAATTGCTGGATACTTTGCGGACGATCGCGCAGCTGAAAACGCAGTACGCACCGGAAGCGATTCGCGCCTACGTGATCAGCGGAACGGAATCGGAGCGCGATGTTTTTACTCTGCTGCGCCTCGCGGAAATCAGCGGCGTGAATGTGGCAGGTTCCGCCAGCAGATCCCGGACTCCTTCCTGTTCCACTTTTCGAATCCATCGTATCGCTGCGCGCCGCGGCGGATACGATGCGTCGGGTGTGGACGGCACCTGAGTATCAGCGCTTGCTCGATTCGTGGGGGCGGCGCCAGGAAGTGATGCTGGGCTACTCTGATTCCAATAAAGACGGCGGGATGCTGACGAGCACGTGGGAATTGCATAAAGCACATCGCGCGCTGCACGCCGTCGCCCGGGATTGCGGCGTGAAGTTGCGGCTCTTTCATGGGCGCGGCGGCACGGTCGGACGGGGCGGCGGCCCCACGCACCGGGCGATTCTGGCGCAACCTGTGGGCGATTTTTCCGGCGAGATGCGCCTCACCGAACAGGGCGAAGTGCTGAATTGGAAATATTCCGATCCAGTGCTGGCCGAATGGAATCTGGAATTGATGATTGCGGCGTCTCTGGAAGCGCTGACGCGGCCGGATGGTCCCGTGGCAGGCGCAGATCGCCAGTGGGACGACGCAATGGAAGAAATTTCGCAGGATGCGTACGCGTTCTACCGGCGGCACATCGCGGAAAACGCGAACGTGCTGGAGTATTTCGAGCAAGCGACGCCGGTGAACGAACTGGAGCACGCGCGCATGGGTTCGCGTCCGGCGCGCCGCAGCGAAAGCCGCCGCCTGGAGGATTTGCGCGCGATTCCCTGGGTCTTCGGATGGATGCAGAGCCGCCACGCGGTTCCGGCATGGTTTGGAGTGGGCTTCGCGTTGCAGCGATTTGCCGCGAAAGGTCCGGAGCAGGAAAAACGGCTGAAGGAAATGATGCGCCACTTCACGCTGTTTTCGGATTTGGTGCGCAACGTGGAAATCGCCATGGCCAAGGCGGACCTCAACATCGCGCGCCTTTATGCCAGCACGCTGGTGCAGGACGCCGGGCTGCGCGACAGTGTTTTCGGGATATTGGCTGAAGAGTTTGAGCGTACTCGGCGGATGCTGCTGGCGGTGACGGGCCAGAGCGCGTTGCTCGAAGGAAACTCGGTGCTCTCGCAATCCATTCGGCTGCGCAATCCGTATGTGGACCCCATGAGTTTGATTCAGGTGGAGCTGCTGCGGCGCAAGCGGGCGGAAGCGTCAAGCGAAGGACTGAACTACGCGTTGGGCGCGACGATCAATGGCATTGCGGCAGGCTTGCACAACACCGGCTAGGGCGGGTTTCGCCCCTGAGGTAAGCTGGTCGCCGAGGCCCCTAAATGGCGGTCGTTCCGCAAACGCGGTCCGCAGAGGTCGCCTCGATTCCCCTAAGTGCCTCCGTAGAAGGTAGTTAGGAGTCCCGAAGCGGGCCATGGTTTACCTAGTACCAAAACCCGCGTACCGAAATTTTTGAACCGCTCGCGCCATTGGTTCTGATCGGCGAAATAGCGAAAATGGATGTGCGGGTTGGAAGCTGCGATTGCGGGGACGACGGTTCCACAAAAAAAAGGAGCCGGGGCATCTATCCAACCCGTCCAAGCCCTCCTGCTGGCGTCCCTTCCAGAAAGCTCCGTTGGCAGGCAGGGCAGCACTTGGACGCTTTCCCTCTCGAATCCAGCCTACGATAATCCCAAAAAAGGAAATTCGGCATCTTTTGGCAGCTTGCATGCCTCTCATCAATTGGGGCGTTGCGTATCTGTATTAGTTTGCGTTCGACGGACGCCAGAGTTACAGGACAGGTGATGGTCAAAGCAGGCAGACATTTACGGCCCGCACTCGCGTTTTTTATCGCGGCTTGGCTCGCGCTTCCCGCGCCGGTGAACGCCGCTGATCTGCAGCCGCAAACCGCGAAAGCGTACGACCGCTACATCGAATTGACGTCGGCGCAAGTAAGCGCCGAGCTGGCGCAGAGCGGGCCGTACCTGTGGGTGGAACGTTTGCCGCAAGCCCAGCGCGCTACGGCCGAGCAACAACTGCGCAACGGTGGATTAGTAATCGAGCGGCTGGAAACGCTGGATGCCGGCAAGCCGATTCCCACGCCGGGGGGAATCATCCATCACTGGGTCGGGACGATATTCGTGCCGGGAGCAACGCTCGCGCAGACGCTTTCGTTCATGGAAGATTACGATCACAAAGCGGAGTATTTTAAGCCGGACATCGCGCGCTCGAAAATACTGCGGCACGACGGCGACGACTATTTTGTCCTGCTGCGCTTCTACAAGAAAAAAATCATCACCACCGTGATTGATACTGACCAGGAAGTTCACTATCACGTGGTGGACAGCACGCATGCCTACAGCCGCTCGCGAACCACGCGCGTGCAGGAAGTTGAGAACGCGGGAAAATCCGACGAAACGCTTGAAGCGGAAGGGCACGACCGCGGTTTCATGTGGCGCATGAACACCTACTGGCGATTCGAAGAGAAAGACGGCGGAACGTACGTCGAATGCCAGCCCATTTCGCTGACGCGCGACATCCCCACGGGTTTGGGCTGGATGGTGGGGTCTTTTGTGACCAGCGTGCCGCGGGAATCGTTGACGTTTACGCTGACCACCGCGCGTGCGGCCTTGATGCAACGAAATGCGGCGCAGCCGTCAAAATAAATCCTCGCGTCCCTACGACAAGCCACAAAAACATCAGAAGGTGGTGGTGCCCAGGAAAATATCCTCGAGACCGTCGTTATCGCGCGCCACCAGATTGCTTGCGGTGGAAAGGAAACTGACGGTATGGCCGTCAGCGCTGATCGAAGGAACCACGCTCCCTCCGTTGGCGGCGGAAGCGTTGATGCCGGTGGAAATACTGGCCAGCACCACGCCGGTGGTGCAGGTTGGAATCACACCGAGGCAGGTGTTGCGCACGAAGACATTTTCGACGCCGTTCACCGTGCCACCCAGGTTCGAAGCGTACGACGCGAACGCGATGAGCTGACCCGAGGCGTTTGCGCTGGGGTGTTCGCTGAGGCCATTGGCGGGCGTGACGCCGTCGGGTGTTGAGACCAGAGTAGTAGAAGGCGTGCATTGAGCGACGGTGATGGTGACGCCGATGCAGGTATCGCGAACATAGATTTGCTGCGGCGTCGGACCAACGCCGGGCACCAGGTTCGACGCGGTTGACGCGAAGGCCACGAAGCGACCGCTGGAAAGGACAGTGGAGGTACACGCACTGCTCGTGGTGGTGGTTACGCTGCCACAGGCGGAAAGCGTTGACTGCCCGCTGGGGCCGTCGGCGGGAGTGGTGCCATCCGGGGTGGAAATCAGCGTGGTAACCGAAACGCAGGTGTTGGTGGTGCTGGTAATCGTGGTGATGCAAGTGCCGCGCTCGAATACTTCCGGCAAGCCGTTGGGATTCGGCGCCGTGGAACCAAGATTCGTCGCGGCGGAGGTGAAGGAAACGAAAAGGCCGTCCTCGGAGATGGAGGGATTCGAGCTTAGTCCGTTCCCAAACGTGGTGCCGTCGGGTGTGGACACCAAGTAGGTGGTGGGTACGCAGGTGTTCGTCGGGTTGGTAGTGATGATTGTTGCGATGTTGCAGGTATTGCGGATGTAAACCTGCGGCGTGCGACCGTCCGCCGTGATGTCGGTCACCAGATTGGTCGCCAGCGAAACAAACGCGACGTACTCACCATCCGGGCTGATGACTGGATTGTAGCTGGGACCATTCCCGGCGGTCTGGCCGTCGGCGGAGATGGAGACCAGCTGCGTGTCATAGTTGGAACTCGGATTAATCGCGCACGGAGTCGTCGCTGCTGGCATGCAAACCGGGCGCCAGTACACCTGGCTTGTGCCGGTCTGCACCGGGACGGTCGTCACCAAATTGGTAGCTAGCGACGTGAAGGCAGCGTGGGTGCCGGATGAGTCAACCGTAGGCTCGGAGCTTCCGCCGTTGGCTGCTTGACCATTGGGATCCGAGCTGACCAGCGCCGTGACCGGCGCGCAGGCGGCTAAAGACAAACAGGTGTCGCGGACGTAAACGTCGGAATCGGTATTCAGGTCGGACAGCACCAGATTACGAGACACCGACGCAAATGCCACGAATTGACCTGAGCTGCTGCTGGATGGTCCGGAATTAGCAGCGGTGAGACCGAGAGCGCCGGTCGCACAGTTGGCCGCGCCGCCACAAATGCCATCGCTCGCCTGGGAACCGTCGGCCGCGAGATCCACCAGCACCGGCAAGCCAAGCAGGTGAGTCGGATTGATGGAATAAGTAAGGATATTGGAGATGCCGCCGCCGGGCGGTTTGTTCACCACCCGAATTTGATTCACGCCGGCAGACACTAGCTCGCCCGCCGTGAGCGAGGCGCCTGCCGTAGTGCTGCCACCGATGGTAGTTGTTACAGGCTGGCCGTTCACGGTGATGTAAGAATATTGATTCAAGAAGCCGGAGCCAGTGATGGATAGGCTCGCGGATGTCGCTCCGGCCAGAGCGCTGGCGGGAGAGACGGCAGAAATCACCGGAACAGCGGTAAGTACACTCAAAGAGACAGGTGTGGACCCGCCACCACCTGGCGGAGGATTCACAACCTGAATTGAAACTGGGCCGGGCGTCAGAAGATCCGAGGAATCCAGGCTCACCTGGAGTGCCGTGGAGTTGAGGTACGTGGTATTGCGGTTGGAGTTGTTCACGAACACCGAGGACTGCGCCACGAAATTCTGGCCGTTCAGATTGAGTAGCAAGCCTGGGGCGCCAGCAAAAGCAGTGGAGGGATTCAAGCTGGTGACGACCGGCTTTCCGCTGGCAATCGGCGTAATCGTGAATATCGTGCCGGCTGGGGGTGCCTGGTTTTGCGATGGGAATGTTCCGCCGCCCGGCTGCGGCGTGGTGACGTTGATGTACAGGGTGTTGGGATTCTGCAGCAGACTGGCGGGCAGCGTGACGACCATCGCATTGGTGCTTATATATTGATTGGTTGCGAGCACCCTGGTGCCGCCGCCCGGCGAAAGCGTAAATCCCGCCTGGGTCTGTTGAATCAGATTATTGCCAAATATGGTGAGGTACGCTTGCGCGCTGCCTGCGGGAATTGAATTCGCACAGTTCGCCGTGCTCGTCTGCGAAGGGCAAATTCCGACCAGAGTAATCGTCGGCGCCGGATAATTGATCTGCTCCGTACACGCGGACATCGCGACCATCGAAAATAGCAGTAACCAAAACGCTGGACAGAATCGTTGCCGCAAATCGCTCACTCCTGTGGCTGTAGGTCGGGCCCCGTAGGGTTGACACAATCCTAGAGACTACTAAAGATGGCCCCAAGGGGCAATCAGGATGCCTGCCCCGCGGCCGATTGTCCAGTGAAGGCGAAACCGCAGCGCTCTGCGCCGCTGCCTTTAAGTGACTTCTTTATGGCTTCCTTATGAATCAGCAGGTATTTACGCGGTTCGTTCGCTTTCGGCTTGACAACTTTTTGAATGCAAAATAATTTCGTGGAGGACGCGCGAAAGATGGTTTGCGCTGTTCTTTGGCGAGACAGGGATCCTCGGTAGGCGAGGCTCCCGCGCAACACAGATGCCACTGCCCGATAACATCGAGAGATGTTGTGCAGGGTGGAACAGGAATTCCCGACTCAAGGGTTTTTCTAACGTGGCTGAGATTCGGCCGAATCTCTAACGGGGCGCGGTGCTGAAGCTTGGACGAGTGGGAGCCGGCGGGCATTGGATTCTTGGAGCGCCCAGCCGGTCGGTTACGTCGCTTTCTCCCTCTGGAGCAAAGTGATCCTCACACTTCCTCGTTTCACTCCTCTTCCGGAAGGCATATGCGAGAAAATAAAGACCAACCACCAAGTAGCCTAGCGCTCTTGGCCCGTAAGATCCGGATCTGAAACGGTAGTTCTGCATCCTCGAACGCCTTTTCCTCCGCCTCTTTCGGGAAACTGATGCGGAGTGGAAGAGGCCCCGGCCCTCACGCCGAGAACGGATTGGCGCGAGAGCCGGCTCCTTCCTGCTTCGTTTGCAATATGAACATCGAACCCGTGCTGTTTTGACGGAAAAATGACGCTCTCCTGCGACGGGCACAATGAAAATAACCCGTCAGCAGATTTCGGGCTGCGGGCGCGCCAGGGATCGCCGCGGTGAGCACAAATAAAAGGAGCAGGAACATGCGTAACTATCCCGATGAAGTAGTTCTCATGGAAATCGCGAGGGCCGAACGACGGGTTCAGCGATCCCACGCAATAACTCCGAACCTCTGCTGCTCGCGCACTGGGAAATCAGCATCGGCCGATTGTCCGGTTCTGCGGGCCCGCTGGGTGCTGGTGGATGAAACACTGCAGCTTGTTTGGTCGGAAGATTATGACGAGCCGCTGAGACGCGCTGCATAAGTTGGCCGGCGGCTTTCGCGAGTCGCTGCACTCGGGCCGGAGATTCATATTCTGCGAAGAATCGCGGTGGGGCGATTGGAACCTACTGCCTTAGTAACCATCCGTTAATACAAACTGTGAGAGTTTTTATGTTCTACTTTGCGTTCCGGGGCGATGCGCTGCTGGAGCAGCTGCTCCCCGGGCTGATGCGGCGATTCATTTTCCAAATTGGGCCTGCGATTCTGTCTGTGCTTTTGGTGTGTTTAGTCATTCCGCGCGGCGCGGCTGCTCAGGATGTCCAACCGGACGATGCCACGAGCCAAGCGCTCGTTGCGACTCCGCAGGAAGCTTCCGCACCCGCGCAGAAAACCAGCACGGACGCTCCGCCCGCGCCTGCCCCTGCGCCAACCGAACCTGAATCCGGCGACATGCTGACGCTCTTCCCGCATTCGGAAACCAGCCGTTACTGGATCTCCGGGCAAGCCAACATCGTTTTGCAGTGGCACGGAAATTTTCCGGCGGCGTACAGCGGCACGAACAGTTTCACGCATGCCGCAGAGAACGCTACTTCCAAGGTTTACACCTTGTATTTGGGTTACGAGCTGACGCACACCACCGAAGTGTACCTGGACATTGAGAGCGCGGGCGGCCACGGGCTCAGCAATGCATTGGGACTGGCGGGGTTCGTGAATCTGGATGTGGTTCGGAATCCGAGCCTGGGAGATGTCCCTTATCTCGCGCGGCTGATGATTCGCCAGATTATTCCGCTAAGCAAGGAGCGGCTGACCGTGGAGCGAGGGCCGCTCTCGCTGGCCACTTCGGTGCCGGCTCGGAGGATCGAATTCCGGTTGGGGAAATTCACCATCCCTGATTTCTTCGACATTAATTCATATGGCAGCGACAGCCATTTGCAATTTCTGAATTGGACCGTGGACAACGACGGCGCGTACGACTACGCCGCGAACACGCGCGGATACACCGACGGCGCGATTCTGGAATACGATGACCATTGGTTCAGCGCGCGCTTCGGCGTGATGCTGATGCCCAAGGTGGCCAACGGAATCTATCTCGACGCGGATATCGCGCGGGCGCGCGGCGAAAATCTGGAGCTCGACGCGACAGGCAGCTGGCTGCTGCATCGCCCCGGCGCGGTGCGCTTTCTCAGCTACCTGAACATTGCCAATATGGGGAATTACGAAGAGGCCAACGCGAATTTTCTGAATGGCGAAGGGACAACGCCGAGCATTACTTCCACGCGCAAGCAAGGCCGCAAAAAATACGGTTTCGAATTGAATTTTGAGCAGGAGCTTCCGGCGAACTTGGGTGTCTTCGGAAGGGTTGGTTGGAGCGACGGCCGCAACGAATCCTTCGCGTACACGGAAGTGGACCGCACGGTGCAGGCCGGGCTCTTCAGCAAAGGCGACAAGTGGCGGCGCAAGAACGATCGCACGGGCGTCGTGTTTGTTGCGAATGAAGTTGTGGCAGCTCACCAGCAATACCTCGGGTACGGCGGCCTGGGATTTTTGCTGGGCGACGGCGCGCTGACGCCCGGCACGGAAAAAATCTTCGAGGGATTTTACACCGTGCACCTGTGGCGCGGATTCTTCGCGTCCTGCGATTTCCAGCACATCAATAATCCGGGATACAACAAGGCGCGCGGCCCCGTGTTTGTTCCGGGCATGCGCTTCCACGTGGACTTCTAATTGTTTGTCGTATCGCCGGGTCGCCCAGCTACTGGTCTGCCTGTCTGCCGGAACACATTGTGAAAACCTGCGGAACAGATTAAGCTGCGCGGCGCGGCGTGGGGCAACGATCGGCAACGGGCGAGCCGCAGGGAGATTTTCATGTCATTAGTGAGATTAATTGTTCTGGCCGTGTTGCTTGTGAGTAGCGTCGCATTTCCTGTGCGCGCGCAAGACGACTCCAAAAAGCCGAGCACGACAGCACCCGCAGCAGCGCAAGCCGCAACGCCGCCACCAGCCGCGAAACCGGCGGATGTGGCGTCACCTGAAGCGATTCTGGCCGCAACATACGATGTGATTTCCGGCCCTGCCGGGCAACAGCGCGATTGGGATCGCTTTCGTTCGCTTTTTGTGCCCGGCGCGCGATTGATCCCAGTGGTGGCGAAAAAGACCGGAGGCTACGAAACGCGCATCATCACTCCCGATGAGTATGCCCAAAAAGCAGACGCCTACTTCCTGAAGAATGGATTTGCCGAGCGCGAAATTGCGCAGAAGGCCGAGCGCTACGGCAACATCATGCAAATTTTTAGCACCTACGAATCGCGACACGACGCCAAGGACGCACAGCCCTTCGCGCGCGGCATCAACAGCTTTCAGCTTTTCTACGACGGCACGCGCTGGTGGGTGGTGACGATCTACTGGCTGGAAGAAACGCCGGAAAATCCGCTGCCCAAGGAATTTTTGCCGCCAGCGAAATAGTTCGCGGGAATTTCGGCCGCGCTATTTCGGTTCTGATGGGCTGGTGGGCGGCGACGCTACCGGAGCGGGTGTCGCGTTCGGCGCAGCCGATGTGGCATTCGCGGGCGCCGCGGCGGGCAAGAGGCCTCGAAGAACATCGGGAGGCAATTTGTCGGCGCTGGCCATCAATGCCGAAACTTGCCACATTTGCTGATCGCTGAGCGCTTTCTGAAAGCTGGGCATGCCCGTCAGGCGGATGCCGTTTTTTACTTTCCAGTAAGTGACGCCCACCGGATCATCCGTAACCGTTTCTTTCGCGGTGAAAAGTTGCGGCGCATGCGGAAACATTCCTTGCGACGCGGCAGACGGCGCCTGCAGTGGCAAGCCGTGGCAGAACGCGCAATTTGCCTTATACACATCGGCGCCTGCTGCGAGATCGCCCGCGGTGAATGTGGAAAGCTCGCGGTCCGGCGCCTCCTTCTTGATGCGCGCTTGCAGACCGCCGCGAGCGAGGAATTTTTCAAATGGCATGGGAGCATCGGATGCGGCCGTCGGGGCTTGTCCAGTCTCGATATAACAAAACAGCGCGATCGGAACGATCAGTATTCCTAGAATCAATCCCACCAGAAGGCCTTTCATTGTGGTTCCTTTCCTTCGCTCCGAGCGATGTGGAGACGGATGCGGAAGAAGTGCAGCAGACTGAATAGCACAGCAACGCGCCGGTTGCCATGAGTTTTGGCAAGGGGAAAAAACGCGCTTGCGGCGGTTGGCGCGATGCGAGATGAATACCATTGTTGCCGGGAGGCTTTCCATGTTTCAAACCGATCTGTTCAAAGGCCGCAACATACTGATTACGGGCGGCGGCACTGGGCTGGGGCGTTCGATGGCGCTGCGCTTCGCGGAGTTGGGCGCGAATATTTTTCTGGTGGCGCGGCGGGAAGAGCCGCTGAAAGAAACCGCCGAGGCGATTCGGGAGAAGGGAGCCCGCGCCGCTTATTTTCCCGCGGACATTCGCGATTTCAACGCGGTGGAGAAGGCAGTGGAGGCTGCCGAGAAAGAATTTGGCGGCGTGGATACGCTGGTGAACAACGCCGCTGGAAATTTTATCGCGCGCACTGAAAAACTTTCGCCGAATGCTTTCAATGCCGTCGTGGGAATCGTGCTGCAGGGCACATTTTTCTGCACGCTGGCTCTCGGGAAGAGATGGATCGCGGCGAAGCAGCCCGGTCACGTGTTGAATATCGTCACCACCTACGCCGCGGCGAATTGTGGCTCGGGATTTGTAGTGCCGTCGGCGTGCGCCAAGGCCGGCGTGCTGGCGCTCACCCGCTCGCTCGCGGTGGAATGGGCGCGGCACCATATTCGGCTGAACGCCATCGCGCCCGGACCATTTCCCACCGAGGGCGCTTGGTCGCGTTTGCTGCCTTCGAAGGAACTCGAAGAGCGCGCGAAGAAACATCACCCCATGGGTCGCTTCGGACGGCACGACGAGCTCGCGAATCTAGCGGTGTATCTGCTGAGCAATCAAGCGGACTACGTTAATGGCGAATGTGTGGTGATTGATGGCGGCCTGTGGCTGCGCGGCGCAGGCGAATTCAACGACTTCCTCGATCTGCCGGACGCCGCATGGGACATGCTCGAATCAGCGCGCAAGAAATAGCGCGTTGCTGCTCGAGCGCCTGACGTTATGGAGCTGTTTGCGCGGGATAGACGTTCGTCGATGTCGGATCGATCTCGAACCGCAGCACCCATTCACTCGGCACGTTGTGGCCGTCCATTTTCGCGGGAGCAAAGAGCCACAGTTTCGCAGCTTCAAGTGTGCGGTCGGCGAAATATTGGCTGGGCCCGGGCGCATCGAGCGCTGCTTCCGTTACCCGGCCTGATTCATCTACGTGGACTTTCACGCTGACGCGCACTTTTCCGCGAATTGTGTCGCGCGCTTTTTGTGTGGCATCCGGCAGGAATTGTTTCACGACTTTTCCGCGAACGGCGCCACTGCTCGATGCTGTTAGCTGCGGGTGGTTGCGTGGGCGCTGCTGTCGTAGGCCGCGCCGGTGCTGCGGGAGTCGGAGCCGCAGCGCTTGCAGCAACGGTCTTCTTTGAAGCGGGCGTTTCCACGGCATATTCCGCGGGCTTCGATGCAGACGGCGGCGCAGTAAGTGGAGTCCGCTTCGCGACGGGCGCGACTGCTTCAACCGTTGCGGGCTTCTTCTCCGGTTTCGGCTGAACGGCTACATGGACTGCTGGCTGCACTTTAGGCTGAACGGATGATTCCGCGGCTGCAACTGTATGGCTTGCCTCGGTGGGCGAGTGGTGATGGAGAACCCGCACAGCCGCCAAAATCGCGAGCAGCGCCAGTCCAATTGGCGCGGCCGTGCCGACGAAGCGTCGGCCCACGGACTGATATTGTGCGCCGTGAATAATTTGTTTCGGCGGCGCAGGCGCGTTGGGCAGCAGCCGAGCGGAAATATCCGCGACGCTCCAGCGCAACTGTGGGTCGCGGCGCAGGCAATGCCGCGCCAAATCGAGAAATTCCGCCGGAAGCGTGGACGGCAGCGCCGGTTCCGCCTGGTTGGTTCTCTCCCACACGGGCAAGCGCTGCGTCAGCGCTTCGCAAAGTGTCATGCCCAGCGACCAGACGTCACCCGCTGGTGAAATTCTTCCGCCGGCCGCCTCGGGCGGATCGTACGCTCCGGGCTTTCCCACGCTTCCGCTGAATTCGCCAATGCGGCAGAGTCCGTCGCTGGAAATTTTTAATTGATCATTATCCGCCATCACGTTCGCGGGCTTGATGCGGCAATGAACGTAACCCTTATTGTGAACGTAGGCGAGCGCGTCAACCACTGGGCCAAGGATCGCACGCGCTTCCGCTGGTGCTAGCGGCCTGCGCGCAATCACGGAAGATAAATTTTCTTCCGCATATTCCATCACCACATAGAGCACCGGCGCGCCATCGAGTTCGCCGCGGCCCATGTCGAAAAGCCTGATCATATGAGGATGCGAAAGTTTCGCGGCGTGCCGCCAGCGGGCGAGCAGTCCTTCGGCCTCGGGCGAATCGGCAGGAATCAGTTTGATTGCGGCCTTGCCGACGTCCGGCGAATCGTAATCCGTCAGAAATACGGAGCTGCCTTCATCTCCGCCCACAAATTCGCCCAGTCGGAATTTTCCGTCAATGACTTGGCCCACCCACTTCGTCGCGGCCTCGGTCATGTGAACCCCCTTGCACATTCAAGCGCGCTGGCAGATGACTTCCCGCCCGAGCGTTCGTATCCGAGTGAACTCGAAAAGTGTCGTGCCTGATGTCGGATTCGGGCGTATCGCATTCAGGCAAGCCATCGCCTGACACGGGCGCTCGTCCGCAGGGCTGCGGTGTACCAGGCTGGGTAGGTCCCGGTCGCCAAGGGTGGATTAACTGGGTATCCCGCCCTTGTTGCGACTAATTCTGCACCATTCTCGTACAATGGGCGCCAGAAAGTGATGCAATGTTGCTTAATCGCACCACTGTAGACTGACCGGCAGTTTCCCGCATTTTCGCCCACCCGATATATCCATCGATAGAATATTGACATACGATATATATATCGATATTATTGTCGTATGCTTGCAATAGCGAAGATCCTTAAAACCCGGGTAAAAGTCTCGCCTAAATTTCAGATTGTGATTCCTAAGGCGATCCGGGAAGAGCTGAAGCTCGAGCCGGGGCAAGAGCTTTTTATGTACCTTTATGAAGGTAAGCTCCATTTGGACACCATCCGTCCAATCACGGAGCTTCGAGGAATTGCGAAGGGCATCGACTGGAAAAAAGATTACCGTGACCGGAACGACCGTTTCTGAACTGTGGCTGATCGATTCCTCGGCATGGCTGGAGTACCTAACCCAGGATCGGGACGCCGCGAAATTCGCTCCATACATTGAACGCGGAAGCGCCACGTTGGTCCCTACGATTGTTCTCTATGAAGTCGTTAAGGTATTGATGCGGGAACGCGGCAAGACCGAGGCAGACCGTTTCATCTCTGAGGCGCTTCGGCGCGTCGTCGTACCGCTGGACGAAGGCCTGGCGCTCGCTGCCGCTCATGTCAGCAACGAACACAAACTGGCGATGGCGGATGCAATCATTTATGCGACTGCGCGAGCCCATCAGGCTCAACTGGTGACCGGTGACGCGGCATTTCGCGGCCTGCCCGACGTGATCATTCCCTAAATCGAGGGGATCCTAGATTCGTTACGGTTGAAACTCGGGCGGATCAACCTGCCAACCGGCGACCGCCCGCCTTGACCACATCTGCGCGGGCCAGTAAGCTAGCTGTTTCCACAGGGGAAAAACGCCACGCATGAGCACTGACACCATTCAGATTACTTTGCCGGACGGCGCCACTCGTGAGGTGCAACGCGGCACCACGGCTGCGCAAATCGCGCACCAAATTTCGCCTCGCCTGGCGAAAGAAGCGCTCGTGGCGCGCGCCGATGGTGAGTTGGTGGATCTATCACGCCCGCTCGAGCACGACACCAAGATTTCCATCCTCACCGCGAAAGATCCGGATTCGCTGCAAGTGTTCCGTCATTCCGCCGCGCATCTGCTCGCAGCCGCCGTGCTGGAACTTTATCCCGACGTGAAGCTCGGCATCGGCCCGCCGATTGACACCGGATTCTTCTACGAATTCGTGCGCGCAGAGCCGTTCACGCAGGACGACCTCGAAAAAATCGAGGCCAAAATGCGCGAGATCGCCGCGAAGGATTTCCCCAACGAACGCAAGCTGCTACCCAAGCCCGAAGCTCTCGAGCTTTATCGCAAAAGCAACCAGGAATTTAAATGCGAGCTGGTGGAAGAGAAAGCCACCGAACCGATGGTTTCTTTCTACACCACCGGAAAGTTCATTGATTTCTGCCGCGGCCCGCACATCCCCTCCACTGGGCGCATCAAGGCCTTCAAATTAATGAGCGTTGCAGGCGCGTATTGGAAAGGCAAGGAAAGCAATCCGCAAATGCAGCGGATTTACGGCGCGTGCTTCATTGATCAGAAGGAACTCGACGAATATTTGCACAAGCTCGAAGAAGCCAAGCGCCGCGACCATCGCCGCATCGGAAAGGAACTCGGCCTTTTCACCGTGAGCGATCTGGTGGGAGCCGGTTTGCCACTCTGGCTGCCGAAGGGCGCCACCATTCGCCGTCTTCTGGAGGATTACATCCTCGAAAAAGAACGGCGCGCGGGCTACCAGCATGTTTACACGCCAGACCTCGCGAAGGTTGACCTCTACATGCGTTCCGGACATTGGGCTCACTACCACGAAGATATGTTTCCGCCCATGGACCTGGAGAACGAGCAACTGGTGTTGCGCCCGATGAATTGTCCGCATCACATTCTGGTCTATGAATCAAAGAAGCACAGCTATCGCGACCTGCCCGTGCGCATCGCCGAACTCGGCACGATGTACCGGTACGAACGCTCCGGCGTTCTGAGCGGCCTCAGTCGTGTTCGCTGCATGACGCTCAACGACGCGCACATTTTTTGCACTCCAGAACAGATCAAGGAAGAATTTGCCGGAGTCATGCGGCTGGTCGAGCAGGCTTATCGCGATCTCGGCATCACGCAATACACGTATCGCCTCTCACTACGCGACAAATTGAATCGCGCGAAGTATGTGGAAAACGACGAGATGTGGGATCTTGCCGAAAACATGCTGCGCGAAGCGATGGATTCGCTCAAGCTTCCTTACACCGAAGCTCCGGGCGAGGCTGCCTTCTACGGCCCGAAGCTGGATATTCAACTGGCGGATGTAATGGGCCACCAGGAAACCTATTCCACGATTCAGATCGATTTCCATCTGCCGAATCAGTTCGAACTGGGATATATCGGCGCGGACGGCCAGGTGCACCGCCCGGTGATGATTCACCGCGGCGTCATCAGCACCATGGAGCGAATGGTTTCTTATCTCATCGAGTTGTACGCCGGCGCATTCCCCGTGTGGCTCGCGCCTGTGCAAGCAGTGGTGCTGCCGATCACGGAACGGCAGAACGATTACGCAAAGCAGGTGCTCGGAAAGCTGCTCGACGGCGGGGTTCGCGCGGAGCTCGACGATCGCAACGAAAAGCTGCAGGCGAAAATCCGCGACGCGCAGTTGCAGAAAATTCCCTACATGCTGGTTATCGGCGGTAAGGAAGCCGAAGCCGGCACGGTTTCCGTGCGGCATCGCGCCAAAGGCGACCTGGGCGCGCGTCCGCTCGAACAGTTCAGCGCGGACCTGCGCGCGGAAATAGATTCAAAAGTGATTTCGTAGTTCGGCCGCTGCT
This sequence comes from uncultured Acidobacteriota bacterium, assembly GCA_963754275.1. Lineage (GTDB taxonomy): Bacteria > Acidobacteriota > Terriglobia > Acidiferrales > UBA7541 > Palsa-295. The sequence continues at coordinate 158,066 of CAVWFO010000024.1, read as the reverse complement.
GGATTACGAATTTCCTTCGAGGGTTCGCTTCAAATCGGGTTCCATGCGCTCCAGGATCGGTTCGCCGGGATCGTCGCCCACGTACTGCTGCACCACGTTGCCGTCCTTGCCGATCAACACGTAGGTAGGCAGCGCGCTGGCTCCGTACTGACGCATCATCTGATGGTCAGCGTCGCGGCGCTGCGCCCAATTCATCTGATTTTGCGCCACGAAACTCTGCCACGTGCCTTCGTCCTCATCTTCGCTGATGCTGATGACTTCCACCTTGTCGGCACCGTAAGCCGCCTGCAACTGTTTCAACCCGGGCAAAGCGTGGCGGCACGGGCCGCACCACGTAGCCCAGAAATCCAGCAGCGTCACCTTTCCACCGCCGGATGAATTCTGCGCATCCAGACCCGGCGCTTTCTCGCCGGAGCTGAGAGGCGCGCGAGGCATATTTTCATCGTCGAATATTTTTACCGATTTTGCTTGGCTGGCCTTTTTCGCGCGAGCCAGCCGGGCCACCTCACCTAGCGACATTGGAGGCGGGTCCATGACCACCAGGGTGTCGCGCGAAGAGCTTTGCGCGGACTGCGACGGCGAAGAAGACGCTGGCTGCGCCGAAGTATTCGAGACAATGTGTGGCGGGGGCTGCGTCGCATGCAGTGGAACATCCTGCGCCAGCGCCGAACCGGAAAACGCCAGAGTCGCCGCCGCGGCCGCGAGAAGTAACGAACTTGTGCGCATGAATGCAGCCCTCCGAAGAAATCCCCGTCTGGCTTCAGTCTTCGTCAAGCCGCCCCAACGCCCAATAGTACGAGCAGTTCATTGTGTTCAAAGCACACTCGGGCGGAATGTATATCCTCTTGCAAGAATATACCTTGACAAGCATATACGTTGTGGGGCATATTCAGACTCACCATGATGGAGACCCTGCAAGCCCTGGCCGAGCCCAACCGCTTTCAAATCGTCGAACTGCTGCGCGAAGGGCCGCGCCCCGTCGGCGACATGGTCCATCGGCTCGGTCTGCGCCAGCCGCAAGTCTCAAAACATCTGCGCGTCCTCAACGACGCCGGGCTAGTGGACGTGCGCGTGGACGCCCAGCGCCGGATTTATGCGTTGCGCCCTGCGCCGCTGAAGGAGCTGGAAGTCTGGATCGAAAGGTACCGGCGCATTTGGGAAGGCAATTTCCAGCGCCTCGATGGTGTGCTGGCAGAGCTGAAGGCAAAGGAGAAAAAACGTGGACGGACAAGGCGGTAAAGCACCAATGAGGAACAGTGGAACATTGAAAGTAACCACACCCAGCGAGCGCGAAGTAACGATGACGCGCGTGTTCGACGCGCCGCGGCGTCTGGTGTTCGAGGCCTGGACCAAGCCCGAGCTCGTGAAGCGCTGGTTGTACGGGCCGGACGATTGGCGCCTGGCGGTCTGCGAAATGGAACTACGTGTGGGTGGAGCGGCGCGCTTCGTGTGGCGCCACGCCGATGGAAAGGCCAAGGACATGGGAATGAGCGGCGTCTTTCGCGAGATCACGCCACCCGACCGGCTGGTATTTAGCGAAATATGGGACGAAGACTGGACAGGGGGCGAAGCGTTGAACACTCTGACCTTCACCGAGCACGCCGGCAAGACTACGCTGACGCAGACGGTGCTCTATTCTTCCCGCGCTGCGCGGGACGGCGCCCTGAAAACCGGCATGGAACACGGCGCTGCGGTGAGTTATGATCGGCTCGCGGAGCTGCTGAAATCATGAAAATCGCTGCGTTGATTGCACGCATTATTCTGGGATTGCTCTTCTGCGTATTCGGGATAATCGCCTTCTTGCCGTTCGTTCCGAAGGGGCCGATGCCGACCGGGCTGGCAGGCCAGTTCGTCGCGGCATTGGTCCAGTCGCACTACGGCCTGGTAGTTTCCGCGTTGCAAATCGTTGGCGGTGCACTGTTGCTTGTGAATCGCTACGTCCCGCTGGGGCTCACAATTCTTGGCCCGATCATCGTGAACATCGTGCTGTATCATCTGTTCCTGTACCACATGGGCCTAGGAATCGCGATCACCGTCGCGATTCTCTGGGGAATCGTCGCGTTTTATCATCGACAGGCTTTCTCCGGCCTGTTTGTGCAGAAATCGCCCTAGCGCATTGCAGCGGCGACCGGCTCATTGATCACGTCACATCCTCATTCTCACTTTCGGACGCGCCCGGTTATCGCTATACTCCGGCGTCAAGAGTCGCGCACGTGCGCGATTCTGCGAGTGAACCGACATGGCTGAAGAAAAACTTCGCCATCACTTTGGCGACTATCTGGCGAAGGCCGAAGTGTTTGTTTATTCCGTCCTGGCCATTTTGCTTTTTATAACCGCGCTCGCCACGATTTCCAACGCTGGGAAAATGCTTTGGGACGCCGTTGGCCACTGGACCATCGCCACGAACACGCTGTTGGTGTTGGACCAGTTGCTGGTCGTGCTGATGATGGTCGAGATCATGCATACAGTGCGCATCTCCATTCACTCTCATGTGCTGGTCACCGAGCCATTCCTGGTGGTAGGCTTGATTGCCTCGATTCGGCGCATGCTGGTGATTACGCTAGAAGCCGCCAGCCTCACAAAAGGCGGCGTCTGGTCCGCGGACGGTGCGAGCATATTTCGCGACAGCATGTGGGAGCTTGGACTGCTGGGGTTGCTCATCCTCATTCTGGTGTTCTCGATTACGCTTTTGCGGCGGTACGCTCCGGAGAAAGAATGAGCGGTCAGCGTACCTGCGTCCGGATCCCTCAACTTTGCCGATCGCCTGCCCTTAGAACCCACCCCGGCCCCGCAAATCGGTAGTTGCGGGAGAGCAGCAAACCCGTGCTATACTTTTTGGCCCGTCCCTCCTCGCGGACTTTTCGACCATGGAGGGCACGGTTAGCGGGCCGGAATTGCACTTTCCAGCGCCCGGGAGGTGGGTTTATCGCAGAACGTGGTGGGACGCCTGGCCTGCGGGTCAACGAAAGAATTCGCGCTCGTGAAGTGCGCGTGGTGGACGAAGCTGGAAATCAGCTCGGCGTGATGACGCTGTTTGACGCCATGAAGGCCGCGCGCGATGCCGGCCTGGACGTGGTGGAAATCTCGCCCAACGCCGTGCCGCCAGTTTGCAAGCTGGTGGACTACGGCAAGTTTCAGTACGAAGCCAGCAAGAAGGCGCACGAAGCCAAGAAGCACCAGAAAAGTTCGCACATCAAGGAAGTAAAGTTTCGGCCGTCCACGGCCGAACACGATTTTCAGGTTCGCAAGAATCAGATCATCCGCTTCCTCGGCGAAGGTTACAAAGTTAAGGCCATGATTTTCCATCGCGGCCGCGAGATGGCGCACCAGGACGTGGGCCGCAAGAAGATGGACCGTCTGCTGAAGGAAATCATGGATCACGTGCAGGTGGAGTTCGGTCCGCGAATGGAAGCGAACATCCTGCTCGCATTGCTCGCGCCGAAAAAGGGCGCGGGCTCAACACCGGCTGCGCAACCGGCGCAGAAAAACGCCGAAGGCCAGGCGTAAAGAAATTCAGTTCAATCAGTTCAAGAGGATATCGTGAAGAAGAACAAGAAATTGAAAGCCAAGACGCACCGCGGCGCCGCCAAGCGCTTCAAGATCACTTCCACGGGGAAGATCATGCGCTGGCGTTCGGGCAAGCGCCACCTGCTCGGCACCAAGAAGCCGCGCCGCATGCGCCGGCTGCTGAATAAAGTTCAGGTCAATCCCGCAGATACAAACAACGTGCGTCTGCAGTTGCCGTACGGCCTGCGGTAGAACGTTAGATTTTTTCCGAGCCTGGCAGAGCGTAACGGGTGCCTGCCGGCCGGATGTTCCGCCCGCCCTCGGAAACGATGGCTAGTGGTGGAACAAAATGCAGTCCCACGAGACAAACCCGTCCTGCTGCTCGTGCATTTCCGCGAGCGGCTGGGCCGCGTTTGTCTCCTCACTTGGATTTTTTTGATAGCGCCTTCGAAACGCGCCACAGGAGAAGAGAACCATGCCTCGAGTTAAACGTGGAACCAAACGCCGCGCCCGCCGCAAAAAGCTGCTGAAGCACGCGAAGGGATTTTTCCTCACAAAGGGAAAGCTCTACCGCTCGGCGAAAGAAGCGGTGAACCGCTCGCTGCGCTACACGTATCGCGATCGCCGCGTGCGCAAGCGCGATTACCGCGCGCTGTGGATTCAGCGCATCGGCGCCGCCGCGCGCAATAACGGCACCACCTACAGCCAGTTGATTCACGCGCTGAAGGCTGGCGGCATTGATCTGGACCGCAAGATTCTGGCGGACATGGCCGTGCATGATGCCGACGGGTTCGCGTCGCTGGTCGGTTCGGTGAAGCAGCACTTCCCGAAGCCGGGAGTAGTGCAAACCGCGAGGCCCGCGGTTGTTCGCCACCACGAAGAGGGTTAATTTCACGCAATACGTGTAAGAATGGCGCCGGCGGCGATTTTACGCAGCGCCGGCGTCTCGCCGGCAGATCTGCATTCACTATGACGACGAACGATCCGACAACGCTAACGCTTGCTCAGCTCGGCACTGACTCACCTGACAAGGTTGCAACTCTGTTCAGCGAAGTGCGCTCCGCATTCGATCGCGATGCGGCTCAAGACATTGATTCAAGCGATCTCGGCGTCACACGCGTGAAGTGGCTGGGCCGCAAGTCGGGAATTATTTCTCAGATTACCGATAACTGGCTGAAACCCGCTTCACCAGAGCGTCAAGCGCATCGTCGGCCAGGAGCTCAACGCGCTGAAGGCCCATGTCGAGCAACGGTCTCGCGTCGAGCGGCAGAAAGACCATCGACGGCTGCAGCTGAACAAACTGCTGCGGCTCGCGACAAAATTGACCTTTCTCTTCCCGGCATCGAGCGCGCCATCGGCACGCGCCACCTGATCCGCCAGACTTACGACGAACTTCTGCGCATCTTCACCGCGATTGGCTTCAGCGTCGTCGCCGGACCCGAAATCGAAACGCCTTACTACAATTTTGAGGCGCTCAACATTCCCGAGCATCATCCCGCGCGCGACAACATGGACACTTTCTACATCGCGGGCGCGCGCGGCGGGCATTTGCTGCGCACGCACACTTCGCCGATGCAGATTCGCACCATGGAAAAGCAGAAGCCGCCGGTGCGCATCGTCGTCCCGGGCAAAGTCTATCGCCGCGATAATCCCGACGCGACGCACGGCTACATGTTCCACCAGATCGAAGGCCTGGCCGTGGATACGGACATCACCTTCTGCGATTTCAAAGGCACAGTGGATTATTTCGCGCGCGAATTCCTCGGCCCGAAAACAAAAACGCGCCTGCGGCCCAGCTATTTTCCGTTTACCGAGCCTTCCGCCGAAGTGGACGCCACCTGCCATGTTTGCGGTGGCTCCGGCTGCCGCGTGTGCAAGCAGTCCGGCTGGATCGAACTTTTTGGCGCGGGCATGGTGAATCCGGCTGTATACGGATTTGTCGGCTACGATCCCGAAAAATATTCAGGATTCGCATTCGGCATGGGCGTGGACCGCCTGGCGATGATGAAGTACGGCGTGACGGAAGTGCCGCTGCTGTTCCAGAACGATGTGCGTTTCTTGAAACAGTTTCCGTGATGAAGTTGTGACGGCATGGCATGCCGTCCTGCCCGTCCTTTACATATTCGAAGACAACGAAAAAATGAAAGTTGTCTACAACTGGCTGAAAGAATTCGTGGACGTCACCGCGTCACCCGCCGATCTGCGCGCGCGGCTATCGCTTGCGGGCGTGGCCGTTGATTCCATCGAAGAATCCGCCGCGGGGCCGGTGCTGGACGCGGAAGTCACCGCGAATCGCCCGGATTGCCTGGGACATTTGGGCATCGCGCGCGAAGTGGCGGCGATTTACCGCCTGCCGCTGAAGCCGCTGCATCCCAAGCTAAAAGAATCCGCGGAAAAAGTAGCCGACGCGACGCGCGTGGAAATCGCGGCGCCGGATCTTTGCGGACGTTTCACGGCGCGCGTGTTGCGCGGAGTGAAAGTGCAGCCTTCTCCGGACTGGCTGCGGCAAGGCCTGGAAGCGATCGGCGAAAAATCCATCAACAATGTGGTGGACGTCACCAATTACGTGATGTTCGAGCTGGGACACCCTCTGCACGCTTTCGATTTCGATAAATTGCAGGAGCACCGCATCATCGTTCGTCGCGCGAAGCCGGCGAAAAAATCCGCACGCTCGATGGCGCCGAACGCACGCTGACGAAAGACATGTGCGTGGTGGCGGACGCCGGCGCGCGCCGTGGGCATCGGCGGCGTGATGGGCGGCGCCGAAACCGAAATCAGTTTCAGCACGCGCAACGTCCTGATCGAGTGCGCCTGGTTCGATCCCATTTCCATTCGCCGCACCTCCAAAGCTCTGGGCTTGCGCAGCGAAGCTTCCTATCGTTTCGAGCGCGGTGCCGATCCCGAAATGGCGGAGCTGGCTTCGCGGCGCGCTGCCGAACTTATTCAACAAGTTGCCGGCGGCGAACTCCTCGCGGGAGTTGTGGATGTGTATCCGCATCCCGCGCCGGAAAAGAAAATCGAGCTTTCGCGCAAGGAACTTCTGCGCGTGATGGGCGCAGACGTTCCGGACCGCGACATCGAAGCAATCCTCAGCGCGCTAGGCTTTCATCCCGTGCGTGTGGATGTGAATCGCGGCAGCGACGGTTCGATCGCCGCCGTGTGGGAATGCCGCCAAGTTTCCTGGCGGCAAGATGTGACGCGCGGAATTGACCTGATCGAAGAAGTGGCGCGCCACTACGGCTACGACAAATTTCCGCCGCGCCTGCCGGCCGCGAAACTTCCCGCGCACCGTTTGCCGCACGCCGAGGCGCAAGACCGCCTGCGCGAGCGCATCGTGGCGCTGGGCTACCAGGAAATTGTGGAAATCCCGATTGTGGATACGCAGCGCAACGAACTTTTCCGCCCCGAAAATCTGGCGCCTGCGGTGATCGGCAATCCCCTAGCGGAAGATGCGTCGGTGATGCGTTCGACGGGCACCGTCAGCATGTTGCGCGCGATCGAGTGGAACCTGAACCACGGCCAGCGCGATTTGCGCCTCTTTGAAATCGGCAAGTCCTACGAGCTGCGCGATGGCGAGCCGGTGGAAACGCAAGTGCTCACGCTCGGCGCCACCGGCATGGCGCAGGAAAAAACAATTTACGAAGCTGCGCGTGAATTCAGCTTCGCGGATTTGAAAGGTGATCTCGACCGCATCGGCGAGCTGGTCGGCGGTTTAGCGTGGCAATCAGGCGGGCCGCAGTGGCTCACGGGCTCGCGTGCGGCGCAGATATCGCTCGCGAATAAATCGGCAGCTTCGGCAGACATCGGAGTGGCCGGCCAACTCGCCAAGCGCATCGCGGACCTATATAAATTCCGCCAAGATGTCTTCGTCGCCGAACTGAAGCTCGAACCGCTCGTCACCGGCGTCGAAGCCGCCAACGCCGCGCGACGCTTCAAACCGCTGCCGCGGTTTCCTGCGGTCGAGCGCGATTTTTCGCTGGTGCTCGCGGATGGCGTGGCGTTCGCGCAAGTCGTCGAAACGATTCGTTCGCTACAGATCGCCGAGGTTGAATCCATCGAAGCCGCCGACCTGTTCCGCGGCGGCCAAGTACCGGCCGGGAAATTCTCACTAATGATACGCGTGAAATTCCAAAGCGGGGAGGCCACCTTCACCGACGCGCAGCTCAACGATTTCTCCGCGCGCATCGTCGCCGCACTCCAGCAAAAGCTCGGCGCGACTCTCCGCGCGATATAATCCGGGATCATCCACTGCGAGCAGGCGGCGCAGCCTGACGAATCGCCGGAGCGAGTAATCCGTATGACCCAAAGCGCTTTCCTACGCGACCTCGGGATCAAGCACCCCATCATTCAGGCGCCGATGGCTGGCGGCCCGTCAACTCCCGAACTTGTCGCGGCCGTTTCCAATGCTGGCGCTCTCGGCTCGCTGGGGTCCGCCTACAGCACGCCCGAGCAAATTGCTGCGGATATTAAGAAAGTCCGCGCACTCACCGGCAAACCTTTCAACGTGAATCTTTTCGCCGGCGGATACACGCCCGAATCACCAGTTGACGCCGCTCCGATGCTGGCGCTGCTCGCCGAAATTCACGAAGCGCTGCGCCTCCCGCCACCCGCACTGCCTGCCGTGGCCCAGGAACTTTTTCGCGGAGCAGTTGCAAATCGTATTGGAGGCTCGGCCTGCGGTTTTCAGTTTCACTTTCGGTATTCCCCAGCCCGCCGCGATGGCGCGCCTGAAGGCAGCGGGGATTGCAACGTTCGGAACGGCTACCACTGTCGAAGAAGGAAAAATGTTGGAAGCAAGCGGCGCGACGGCGATCGTGGCGCAAGGCGCAGAAGCCGGCTCGCACCGCGGAACTTTCGCTGGACCCTTCGAGAACGCGATGGTTCCCACTCTCGAACTGGTGCGTTCGCTCCGCGCGGCGGTATCCACGCCAATCATCGCTTCTGGCGGTCTGATGGACGGCCGAGATATCGCGCAGGCCCTCGCGCGCGGCGCTAGCGCAGCGCAACTCGGCACCGCATTCCTGACCTGCCTGGAAGCCGGAACTCCAGAGGCTTATCGGCGCGCGATCCTCGCGGCTCGCACGGACATGACCGTCATCACGCGAGCCTTTTCGGGCCGCCCCGCTCGCGGCCTGCGAAATACGTTCATCTCCAAACTCGAAGGTAAAGAAAAAATAATCCTGCCGTTCCCGCTGCAGAATGCTTTGACTCGCCCCATGCGCACTGCCGCCGCGCAGCTCGGAGAATCTGGCTATCTCTCGCTCTTAGTCGGCCAAGGGGTGACGCGTGCGCGTGCTCTGGCCGCCGCAGAACTGGTGCAGCACCTCGTGGCAGAAATGCAGCAAGCCCGCCGAGCTTCCTAAAAATCGAAGGAGCCGAGCCAGCGCACTTAGGCGGCAAGTCCTCACGTTTTCGCCGCTGGCTACTCGCCATCCCATGACAAGCTATCGTCAGCCGCACTCCCTTTTTGCAGGAGCAATCCGTCCATGCGCCAGCTGATTGGTGCGTGGCGCTCAGGAACTCTCGCACCTGCGACCAACAAAGTTTCCACGATCGGAATGTATGCGTCCGGGTCATCGGCGTGTGCGGCCGCCCAAAGCGTCTGGCCCAGCACCGTGCCGGCGTAAACGTTTCGCACCTCGAGCGGAGCTCCTCGCGCCAAAAGAAATTGAACGCTATTGGATTGTCCATTCATCGCGGCCCAATGCAATCCCGTCTGTCCATCAGCGTCTTGCGTGGCTAAATCGACGCCCTGAGCCATCAGAAACGCCACAACGTCGTTGTGACCGAATCCACAAGCCCACAGGAAGCCTCTCACCATCTGTTCGTGCGAGGCATTCGCTTTCAATCCGCGGTTTGGATTGAAGAAGTTCTTAACCACTTCGAGCCGTCCTACGCCAGCCGCTTCATCTAGATTCATTGGCGCACCGCGCGCGGCGAAAAATTCGGCCGCCAGCGCACGTCCATTCGCTAGGCACGCCGTAATAATTGGATGGCGGTTGCCGCCTGATCCCGGACGGTTGATCTGTGCGCCATGGTTTAGCAAAGTTTCCAGCAGCGCGATTTGCACGCCGGCCCGCTCGGGATGAACGCTAGTTGCGGCGAGGCCCAGAGCCGTAGCGCCTCCGCCATAAACATTCGCTTCCGCGTCCACCTCGGCGCCGGCGCGCAGCAGAATCTCCGCGATCTTTGCAATATTCTTGGGAGTCTTTTGACGATATCCCTCGACCCCGTTGGCCGCGACGTAGTGCAACAGCGTGGCGCGATGCTCTCGGGTAGAACGCGCGCGAATCAACTCCGGATTCTCTCGCAGTAATCGCTCAAGGAAAGGCGCGTCACCAGTGACGATCGTCTCCACCGCCGCTTCGAATTGTGATTCAGGTGAGTGATGGCGAATCTGCGCGGTGATCTGCGCGCTGAACGCATGCCAGTTCTCATAGCCGTGCGCCCGCGCAATCACGAACTGGGCGTCGGCCAGAGAACACGTCGCGGGCTGGCCAGAATTCTGCAGTTTTCGTCGCGCAAATTCCTCCACCTGCGCGGTCCAGCGATCTGTGCTCACGGGAAGCTCGCGCGTAATCACCAGACCGTGCAAGCGCGCAAGCGTCTTTACCCAATTGGCGGCCCACGCACCTAGCGCGCCGGGGTCGCCGGACTTGCAGGCTTTTGCCAGTTCCTTTGCCTGTTTCTTGTACTGTTCCAGGTTTGGCTGCGGCGGAAGCGGAAGTGCATCCTGCGGATTTGGAAACATACGAAGCTCCTTTCAATACATGCCTGGAGTCCGCCCGAATCAGGCTGAAAGAAGATTCGCAACTGCAAAGCTGCTGCTGGTGGGCACGGCCCTTTCCGCGGACTGGAGGCGCCCTTTGCGCCGAAGCTCAATGTAATCCTGCACAATTATGAAGTCAATCGTTCCGCGCAGCGCCGCCCGACACAAGCCCGTTGCACCGGTGCGCCCAATGGCCGACAATAACATTGGCTCAGCAAGGGAGTGCACCGTGAAAATCGAGATCTACGATCAGAGCTACAACGTGAACGCGGAAGACAACGAGGAATATTTGAAGGAGCTGGCGGCTTACGTGGACGCCAAGATGCGCTCCGTAGCCGAAGCCACGCACATGGTGGATTCGCTGAAGGTCGCGGTGCTGGCCGCGTTGAATATTGCCGATGAATCGTTCACGCTGCGCAAACGCCAGCAGGAAATCGAAGGCCCGCTGCGCAAGCGTGTGGAAAAGTGCGTCTCCATGGTGGAAAAGGCGCTCGAACAGACGAATTAGCGCTGCAAGAGCCACCTCGCGCAGGTTCCCGCACGCTTGGGCGCGTGGCCTTGCCATTCTCGGTGCTAACGACGCAACCCGTTGGCACCTAATAGCCATCTCCGTATATGATAGGCCTCAGGGGTTCTGCTGCCCTTCCTAACGTGCATAAAGGCAAGCCAGTCTGGTATCTCGCCGTCCCAGTAGCGCTACTCGCGCTGCTGATGCTGGTGATGATCTTTGGCAGCGTCTCCCACCATCATGCCGGCCCCGACGCAAACTGTTCGATCTGCCATCTGAGTCATCAACCGATTGACCATCCGCAGCCCGGCCATCGTGAACCATCCCTGGCGCAAGTGGGCGTGCAAATCGAAATTCAAGAACCTGGATTTGCGCCACGCTCCCGTCGCGCCACGTCTTCCCGCACGCGCACCACCCGCCGTCTAACCTTTCGTTAACCCTGTGCCGCTACCGGCACGCCGATCCCACTACTTTTCTCTTTAGAGGTTGAAGACTATGCCTGCTAAAACCGCGCTATTCGCCATTCCCGCACTCGTGGTGTGTTTCGCAGCGACTGCCTCCGCGCAGACTTCGCCACCTTCCGCCCCGCAGAGCCCTGCTCCGGCAACAGCGCCGCAAAATACCCCTTCGGGCCAGGTGCACGGCGCCGTGCGCATCTCCATGGATCAGGCCATTCAAATGGCGCTCGAACACAACCACAATCTGAAAGCGGCGCGCACCACCATTCAGCAGGACCAGGCGCTGGAAATCACCGCGAACCTGCGGCCGAATCCAGTGCTCACCTTGGACGCGCAATTCCTTCCGATTTTTCAGCCCAGTGAATTCACCTCGGAATACATTGACGAAACCGCGCAGTTCGATGCGGGCATTGCCTACCTTTTCGAGCGCGGCAAGAAACGCCAGCACCGCCTGCAAGCCGCGCAAGACGTCACCGCGCAAGCCAAATCGCTGGTGACGGACAATGAGCGCACCCTCACCTTCAACGTGGCGTCGCAATTCGTCAGCGTGCAGCTCGCGGAATCCACGCTCGATCTCGCGCTGCAAGACATGAAGAGTTTTCAAAACACGGTGGACATCAGCCAGGCGCGCTACAACGCCGGCGACATCAGCGAAGGCGATTTCCTGAAAATCAAGCTGCAGATGTTGCAGTTTCAGCAGGACGTAGCCCAGGCGCAACTCTCCAAAGTGCAAGCGCTGGTCGGCCTGCGCCAACTCCTGGGATACGAAACCGTGCCGGAAGATTTCGACGTTTCCAGCGACTTCGATTACATCCCGGTGCACATGAAACTCGAAGACCTGCAATCCAAAGCTTTGATGAACCGCCCGGATTTTCGCGCCGCGCAGCAAGGCGTGATCGCGGCCAAGAGTCAGTACGAATTGGCCAAGGCCAATGGCAAGGTGGACGTCACCGGCACCGCCGACTACGACCACGTCAGCGCGACGAATACCGCCTCCTTCTTCGGCAGCTTGCAGTTACCCATCTTCAATCGCAATCAAGGCGAAATCGCGCGCACCAATTACGTGATCAATCAGGCGCAGGAACAGGAACTGGCTGCCAGCGACCAGGTGATGAGCGACGTGCTCACCGCTTACGAAGGCGTGCGCGAAAACGATTTGGTGGTCACGCAATACCGCAGCGGGTATCTGGACGCGGCGCAACAATCGCGCGACATCACCGAATATTCCTACAAGCGCGGCGCCGCCAGCCTGCTCGATTATCTCGATGCCGAGCGCAGCTACCGCGCTATCCAGCTCAACTACCGGCAATCGCTCGCGGCATATCTCACCGCGGTCGAGCAACTGCGCGAGGCCGTGGGAACCAGGAGCCTGCCATGAGCAACCAGTCTTTCCGATGCGGCTCCAGATCTCCGGCGATGCGCGCCGGCATATTTGCTGTAGCGGCGGCGATGGCCGCGTCTTGTCTCACGGGTTGCAGTTCCGATGAACGCGCAAACCAAATGACTTCCTTCAGCGGCAAGGAATCGAAGAGCGAAACTCCCGAGCTGTTTACGATTCCCGAAAATCAGATGTCTCACGTGCAAGTCGTGACCGTCGAGCCAGTAAAATTGCCGCGCGTCTTGCGCCTTACCGGTGCCGTGGCTTACAACGCGTTTAACACCGTGCCCGTAATTACGCAGGTCGGCGGCCCGGTCAGCCGGATTCTGGTGGTGCCGGGCGAGCGCGTGAAGAAAGGCCAATCGCTTTTGGAAGTGAGCAGCCCGGATTATTCGCTGCTCTACGCGGCCTACCTGAAAGCGCGCGACACCTATCGTGTGGCCGACAAAAATTACGCCCGCGCGCAGGATCTCTACGCTCACCACGCCATCGCCGAACGCGATTTGCTGCAGGCTGAATCCGATCGCATTCAGGCGCAAGCGGATTTGAACGCAGCGCTGCTGGGCTTGAAAATTTTGGGAATTCCCAACCCCGATGATTTGGAGAAGGCGCCGTCTTCGGCGGAAATTCCGCTGCTCGCGCCCATCGGCGGAGAAATCGTCGAGCGCGATGTCTCTCCCGGCCAGTTGTTGCAGGCCGGCGCAACCCAGGCATTCATCATTTCGGATATGAGCTCGGTGTGGGTGCTGGCCAACGTCTATCAGAGCGACCTGTCCGCGGTGCACGTGGGCGACCAGGTGACGGTGCAGACCGATTCGTATCCCGACAAATTTCAAGGCAAGATTTCGTTCATCTCACCGGCGCTCGATCCCACAACGCGCACGCTGCAGGCGCGCATCGTGGTGGAAAATCCCGGCGAAAAACTGAAGAACAATATGTACGTCACGGCCACGGTGAATGCCGGCGTGGAGCAGAATGCCATCGCCGTGCCGGACTCGTCCGTCCTGCGCGACGACGAAAATCAGCCGTTCGTTTATGTCGCCACCGGCTCCAATCAGTTCGGCCGTCGCTCCGTGGAAATCGGCCAAAGCGAAGCTGGAAAAACGCAAATTCTGAAGGGCCTGAGTTCCGGCGATAGAGTCGTCGGCGACGGCAGCTTGTTCCTGCAGTTCGCCAATTCGTTCCAGCACTAAGGCGGCCGATTTCTAATGATTCATCGCATCGTACAATCCGCGCTGCAACAGCGGTTCCTGGTCCTGATGCTGGTGGTGTTCATCGGAATCGGTGGTGCGGTTTCGTTCCAGCGCATGCCGGTGGATGCGTATCCCGATCTTTCTCCGCCGATGGTGGAAATCATCACCCAATGGCCGGGACACGCCGCGGAAGAAGTCGAGCGCCTGGTGACGCTGCCCACCGAAGTGGAAATGAACGGCGTGCCGAAGATGGAAATTCAGCGCTCCATCTCGCTGTATGGGCTTTCGGACGTAATCCTGACGTTCGATGAAGACACCGACGATTATTTCGCGCGCCAGGTGGTATTTCAGCGGCTCAGCGAAGTGACCTATCCCGCCGGCGTCACTCCCGGTCTAGCGCCTCTTTCCAGCCCCTCCGGCCTGGTGTATCGCTACGTGCTGCAAAGCCCCGATCGCACGCCTCAGGAACTGAAGACTTTCGAAGATTGGGTGATCGAGCGCGAGTACAAACAGGTGCGCGGCGTCGCCGACGATTCCGGCTTCGGCGGCACCGTGATGCAGTACCAGGTGCTGCTCGATCCCGCGCGGCTCTACGGCTATCACATCACGGTTCCCCAAGTGATCCAGCAGCTTTCCGTGAACAACGCCAACACCGGCGGCGGATTTTATCCGCAGGGCGGTCAATTTTATTACGTGCGCGGCCTGGGCCTGATCAAGGACGTGCAGGACATCGGCAGCGTGATCATCGGTTCGCAAAATGGCGTGCCGGTGCGCGTGCGCGACGTTTCTGAAGTCACCATCGGCCACGCGCCACGCCTGGGGCAATTCGGATTCAATAAGAATGACGACGCCGTCGAAGGCGTCATCATGATGCTGCGCGGCGAGCAGACGCAGAATGTTCTGAAGGGCGTCGAGGCCAAAACCAAAGAGCTGAACGAGCACATCCTGCCGCCCGACGTGAAAGTCCTGCCCTATTACGACCGCAGCGACCTGGTGCGTCTGACGATTGATACCGTGGAAAAAAATATGCTGATCGGGATGACGCTGGTCCTGATCGTGCTGATTTTCTTTCTGGTGAGCATACGCGCGGCGGTCATCGTCGCGCTCACCATCCCGGTCGCGCTGCTCTTTTCTTTCATTTTTCTGCACGCGCGCGGCGTGGCCGCCAACTTGCTCTCCATCGGCGCGATTGATTTCGGCATCATCATTGACGGCACGCTGGTCATGGTGGAAAACATCTATCGCGAGCTAGGTCTGCGCGAAGGCCAGAAATACGACCTGCACGAAGTGATTCTCACCGCCGCACGCGACGTGGATCGCCCCATTTTTTATTCTGTCGCCATCATTATCGCGGGCTACATCCCCATCTACGCGCTCAGCGGCCCTTCTGGAAAATTATTTCACCCCATGGCGGACACCATGTCCGTCGCCCTGATCGGCGCGCTGATCCTTACGCTCACGTTCGTGCCGGTGATGTGCTCGTACTGGTTCAAGAAAGGTGTGCGCGAGCCGCGCAACAAGCCTTTCGAATGGATCAAGAAGGAATACGGCTCGGAACTGAAGTGGTGCCTCGAGCGTCCTTGGCTCACCATGCTCGTCGCCACCATCATTTTCGCCGTCAGCCTTTTGTTCGTCCCATTTATCGGCGGCGAATTCATGCCCCACCTCGACGAAGGCGCGCTATGGGTTCGCGCGACAATGCCTTATACGATTTCGTATGAGGAGGCGGCCAAAGTCGCGCCGCAGATTCGCACTATTCTCGCGAAGTATCCGATGGTTACCGACGTCGGCTCCGAACTCGGCCGCCCGGACGACGGCACCGACCCCACCGGCTTTTTCAATTGCGAATTTTACGTGGGACTGAAACCGTACGGCGACTCCATCTGGAAATCCGGAAATATTCACAACAAAGCCGAACTGATCGAAGACCTGCAGAAGCAGCTCGCCGCGTTCCCCGGAATTATTTTCAACTACACTCAGCCCGCCGAAGATGCCGTGGACGAAGCGCTCACCGGCTTGAAGAGCGCTCTGGCGGTGAAAGTGTATGGCGCGGATCTGAATGTGTTGCAGGACAAAGCGCTGGAAATCAAACGGCGACTTTCGCAGATCCGCGGCTTTACCGAGCTCACCGTCGTACGTGAACTCGGCCAGCCCAGCCTGATCGTGCAAGTGGATCGCGACAAGATCGCCCGCTTCGGCATCAACGTCGCCGACGTGGAAGCAGTGGTGCAAGCAGCCGTCGGCGGCCAAGCAGCCACGCAGGTAATTCAAGGCGAGAAGTTATTCGACCTTGTCGTGCGCATGAAACCGGAATTCCGCGAGAACGCGCAACAGATCTCGAACCTGCTCGTCGGTGCGCCCACCGGTCAGCAGATTCCTCTCAGCGAGCTGGCGGATATTCGCGAAGGCAACGGCGCGTCTTTCATTTATCGCGAACAAAATTCCCGCTACATCGGCGTGCAATACAGCATCGAAGGCCGCGACCTCGCAGGAGCCGTCGAAGAAGGCAAGCGCGCTATCGCCGACGTGGAAAAAACTTTGCCCGCGGGCTATCGCCTCGCGTGGGGCGGGGAATACAGCGAATTTATCAACGCGATGAGCCAGGTTTCGATCGTCGCGCCGCTCACCGTGCTGCTGATTTTCATGATCCTGTTCGCTCTGTACGGGAATTTGAAATTTCCAGTCACCGTGGTTCTGAGCGTGATTTTGACCGAACCGGTAGGAGCATTAATCGCCTTGAAGCTGACGCATACTCCGTTCAGCGTTTCTTCACTGCTCGGATTGCTGGTGTTGATGGGCGTCTCGGTGGAAACCGCAGTCATTGACGTCTCGTACATCAATAAACTTCGGCTCGAAGGCTTCGGCATTGATAAAGCCACTTACGATGCGTCACTGGTTCGCTTCCGTCCGATCATGATGACCGCATTGGTCGCTTGCTTGGGCTTGCTGCCGGCGGCGCTTTCCACCGGCATCGGTTCCGATTCGCAGAAGCCATTCGCGATTGTAATCGTCGCCGGTCTGGTTTCACGCCTGCTCCTGGGCCGCATCGTCAGCCCCGTGCTTTATAAAATGGTGGCGCGCGAAGGCGACGTCTTGCAGGTGTGAAAACGCCATTCGCGTCGCGCGGCCTACGAAGCGCGTTTGTGTTGCCTGATTAGCGTCAGATTGACAGCGACCTTTTTAGCGCAAGCCGCATCAGAGTTACGATAGTTGGCGGGAGACCCTAGGAATTTAAGCTATGCCGAAGCGAATAGCCCTAAGACTGCTGGCGGTGGCCCTGATTCTCTCCGTGGGCCTCTTTGCCATGCAGGCTGCAGGGCACTGGCACGGGCACTCCTCCGACGAGCAGCATTGCCAGGTCTGCCACACCGGCCATGTCGCCGTACCGCAGCCCGCTGCCCAGATAGAATCGCAGACGCCAGTCACCATAGCGCGATTTGCCGTCGCCGAAGATCAGAAGCTTAGCCTCGATCCCGTCTGCAGTCATAGAATCCCCCGCGCGCCTCCTGTCTAACCTCTCATCACAGAAATCGTAATGCCTCAGCGCGTGCCGTGTTCCCAGCGGCAGGCGTCGAATTCCATTTTCATTCTGCAATTCATCCGCGGCCCGCGCTGCGCAGCGCACACGCCGCCATTCATAAAAGGAGAGATTCACCAATGAGATCCGTAAGAGCATTTCTGGGGGCTTTGTTTTTCGTATTAGGCGCGCTTACCACCGCACCCATGACCATCGCGCAGACCGGAAACTCGGCGAACATCACCGGCACTGTGAGCGATCCTTCGGGCGGCGTGGTCGCAAGCGCCACCGTCACCATCCACAACCCGGTCAGCGGCTATGAACGCACCACCACCACCGACGCTTCCGGCAATTTCAGTTTTGCCAACGTGCCGTTCAATCCCTATCACCTGTCCGTGAGCGCCGAGGGATTCGGCGCCTACGCGCAGGACATTGACGTTCGCTCGTCCGTCCCTCTCGCCGTAAAGATCGGCCTTACCATCGCCGGCAGTTCCAGCACTGTCACGGTCGAGGGCGGCGGCGACCTCCTCGAGAACGAGCCGACCTTCCACACCGACGTGGACCGTTCCCTGTTCGACAAGCTTCCCTTGGAAAGTGCTTCTTCCTCGATCAGTTCCCTGGTCACGCTTTCTACTCCAGGCGTCGCCGCAGACTCCAACGGCCTGTTCCACGGGCTCGGCGACCACGCCGAAAATTCGTTTTCCGTGGACGGCCAGCCCATCACCGACCAGCAGAGCAAGGTGTTTTCGAATCAATTGCCAATTGACGCTGTGCAATCTCTGGAAGTTATCTCCGGAGCCCCGCCCGCCGAATTCGGAGACAAGACCAGCCTGGTCATCAAGGCAACCACGCGCTCCGGCGAGGGTGTTACCACGCCCCACGGCAGCGTCACGGCCTCCTACGGCGCGTTTGGCACGGCCAATGCCGGCTTCGATCTTGCCTATGGCGGCCAGAACTGGGGCAATTTCATTTCCGTCAACGGTTTGAACAGCGGCCGGTTTCTCGACGGTCCGGAGTTCACCGTGATGCACGATAAGGGCAACGAAGAAAACGCCTTCGACCGCGTGGATTATCAATTCAATGCGGCAAATTCCATTCACCTCGATCTGCTTTACACACGCTCCTGGTTCCAGACTCCTAATTCGTTTGACGGACAATTTGCCTCGCCCTGGTTCGGCGTGGTTGTTGACAATGACGGTCTGGACCCCGATGGCAATCCCGTCGGACCCACCGATCAGCGCTCCAAAATCGGAACCTACAACATCGCGCCGACTTGGACGCGCTTGATCAATTCGTCCACCGTGCTGACGCTCGGCGGGTTTGTCCGCCGCGACGAGTTCAACTATTACGGCAGCGACAATCCTTTCGCCGACCTCGGCCCCTCAAATCTTCAGCAGGAAGCCGCCAATCAATACCGCACGCTCACCAACGCTGGCGCTCATTCCGAGCTTTCGATCGTGAAAGGCAATCACAACATCAAGGCTGGAGTCGTGTACGAGCAGACGTTCCTCACCGAACACGACACTTTCGGAATCGTCGATCCCACACTAAACGCCGTGTGTCTCAATGCCGACGGAACTCCCTACACCAATCCTTCGATTACTTCTCAAACGCAATGCACCGGGACGCTAACCCCCAACCTGGGCCAAGGGTCGGTCGGTGCGTTTGTTCCCATCCTCGGTTGCATTGACTTGACCCGGACCGCAGCGCTGCCGGCCAGCGACGGCTGCAGTGTTGGGCAGACAAACAGCGCTGAATATCTTTTCCCGGGCCACACGGATGTGAAACAGCTCGCGATGTACGTGCAGGATTCCATCACTCTGAAAAATTGGTCGTTCAACCTGGGAATCCGCGGGGATGTCTATGAAGGCCTCACTCACGCGACGCAGGCCGAGCCGCGCCTCGGTGTCGCCTACAACGTCAAAAAAACCAACACTGTTCTGCGAGCTTCCTATGCGCGAACTCTCGAAACTCCCTTCAACGAAAATCTGGTGCTTTCCAGCCTTGGCTGCCTGAACCCAGTTGTCGGCGCCCTCTTCGCCGCCGAAAACGAGGGCTGCACCTCCGGCACCGCCACTCCTCTCGCTCCCGGCTTTCGCAATGAGTTTCACGCCGGTCTGCAACAAGCATTCGGAAAATATTTGGTGATAAACGGCGAGTACATCTGGAAGTACACGCACAACGGCTACGACTTCAGCATTCTGGGCGCTACGCCGATCACATTTCCGATCGAATGGAACAATTCGAAAATTCCCGGCTACGCGATCAGTGCGAACGTTCCGAATTACCACGGCCTCACCGCGCTGGTGGTGATGTCGAGCGTGGCCGCGCGTTTCTTCACTCCACAAATCGGCGGCGTAGGTGCGGTTCCTATCGTAGCCGGAGATTTTACGCCCTTCCGCATTGACCACGACGAACATTTCAACGAAACCACGCACTTGCAGTACCAGCCGAAGAAGTTGTGGCCCTGGATTGGTTTCAACTGGCGCTACGACAGCGGCTTGGTCGCGGGTCCGGTACCGTGCGATGGCGGCAATTGCGCCGGCGCGCAAATCCCGGGGTTTGTGGACGTCTCCGGTCTCTCGCCGGATCAGCAGTTCCAAGCTGGTCTATCGTGCGCGGGCGTGTTCGCGACTCCGCCCAGTCCCACCAATCCCACCGGCACGCCAATCATCGCGTCTGGGTTGTGCCCCTCGTCGGAATACACTTCGAAGTTCCTGAAGATTCCCGCTCCCGGAACCGAGAACGACGATCGCAATCCGCCGCGTGTCGCTGCCCGCAACCTTTTCGACCTGGCAGTCGGCGACGACAATCTTTTCCGCGGCGACCGTTACAAGTGGAGTCTCCGCTTGACCGCCATCAACATCGGCAATAAGGAAGCGGTTTACAATTTCCTCTCCACGTTCAGCGGCACGCACTACGTCACGCCACGGGCATTGTCCGCAGAGGTCGGCTTCCACTTCTAGCGGGAAGCGGCGGGCCAGGGATCTGCATTTTTCTGAAATTCCAAGTAAAATGCAGATTCCCCGCGGTGGATTGTAACCAAATTCTTACAAAACTCCAGTTGACACCGAATTACAACTGGCCTAGACTCTTTTTTCCAGTTGATAATGGATTGCAACTAGGAGACTCGTGCTTCGCCCTCATACCTGCTCGTTGAGCCGCATCACTTCGCTCCTCGCGGCTCTATTGGTTCTGGCCGTCGCCGCACGCGCCGGCGTCGGCGGACGCATCTCCGGTACCGTGAAAGACGCGACCGGCGCCGTGATTCCCAAAGCCACCGTCTCCGTCACCAACGCAGAAACCGGTGTGCGCCAGATCCTCACCACCGACGATAACGGCGCCTTCTCCTTCCTCAACGTTCAAGTCGGCCGCTACAATCTGAACGTTGTAGCCGACGGCTTCCGCCCGTATGAGCGCACCGGAATCGTCCTCGATGCCAACAGCGCACTGAATATCGACGCGGTCCTCGAAGTGGGCCCCAGGTCCGATGCCGTCACGGTCGTTGATAATCAGCTCCACGTGGACACCACCAGCACGCAAATCGGCGAGGTGATCACCGGCACGCAGATGACCGCCGTGCCCCTGAATGGCAGGAGCTATACGGACCTTCTGGCGCTGCAACCAGGCGTCGCGCCGGTCACATCCATCACATCCGACACTGTGCAGGATGTCGGCGCCAGCGCGCTTTCCCCCTCCGGCGATTTGAATCCCGGCACAATTTCCATCAACGGCCAGCGCGAATTTGCCAACGCCTTCATCGTCAATGGCAGCGACGTGGAAGAAGACGTCAACATGGGCGCGGCAATCATCCCCAACCTCGATTCCATCGCCGAATTTCGCATTCTCACCAGTAACTTCGACGCCGAGTACGGCGAGTTCAGCGGCGGGCAGATTAACGTCGTCACCAAGTCCGGCGCCAACGCCTTTCACGGCGATCTTTTCGAATTCCTGCGCAATACCAATTTCGACGCGCGCAATTACTTTTCTCCCACGCGCGGAGCCTTCGATCAGAATCAGTTCGGCGGCACCGTCGGCGGCCCGATCCGCAAGAATAAAATTTTCTTCTTTGCCGATTACCAAGGTACTCGTTCGACGCAGGGTGTGGACACCGGCCAGATTCCCGTGCCGTCCGTGCAGGACCGCGCCACCGGCAATTTCTCCGATCTTCCGCTGAATTCCAGCGGCTTCAATCCACTGGGTTTTTGCGGAGTGGCGGCAGGAAATCTGGAAATACCCTGCGTGGTAAGCGGCCCGAACATCGCCACGACTCTTTCGAGCAAGTTGGGATACACCGTTCAGCCCGGCGAGCCGTATTACTTCAGCGGCCCCACGCAGCAGCATCCCGCGGGCGGCGCTTGCACCAGCAATAATCCCGCAACGGGATGCGTCTTTCCGAACGCCACCGTTCCGACAACCTCTTGGATCGCGCCCGGGACCAATCTGCTGCAATACATTCCCGCGCCCAATAATTCCAATGGCACGTTCTCCACCTCAGCCTTCAATCAAACTTTGCGCGACGACAAGGGCGCCTACCGCCTCGACGCCAACACGCGCTTTGGCTTGTTCACTGCATATTACTTTCTCGACGACTGGTCGCAGAACAATCCCTACCCGGTCGCGCAAGGCGGCGCGAACGTCCCCGGATTCAACGCGCTCTACACTGGCCGCGCGCAATTGCTCGACCTGGGATTCACCAAGACGCTCGGCACGTCCGCCGCGAACGAACTCCACTTCAGCTACCTGCGCAATGCCGCGGACCTGGGCAAACCGGTGGGAGGAGTGGGAGTGAGCCTGGCCTCCCAAGGTTTTGAAGTCGGCCCCGGAACTCCCGGCATCGTGCCGCTCTCGCCGAAAACCGAAGGCGTCGAAAGCGTCGGCTTCAACAGCTACACGATCGGCACGAATACCAACGAGCTCAATCAAGTCGGAAACACATTTCAATGGCTCGACAATTTGTCCAAGGTGATCGGAACGCATACGCTAAAATTCGGCGGAGAAATTCACTACGATCAGGTGAACGTCAACGCCATTGCGCAATTTAATGGCAGCTTCCTCTTTTTCGGCACCGAGACCGGATACGACTTCGCCGATTTTCTGTTGGGAGTTCCTAGCCAATATAACCAGAGCCAGCTGCAGCCTTTTTACGGCCGCAACAAATACTTCGGCCTTTATGGCCAGGATAGCTGGCGCATCAACAGCAGCCTGACTCTGAACTACGGCCTGCGTTGGGACCGCATCGAGCCTTGGTATGAGAAGTACAACCAGATCGCCACATTCATTCCCGGTGAACAATCGCTCGTTTTCCCTGGCGCCCCCGCCGGCATCCTTTATCCCACCGATCCCGGCGTATCGCGCACGCTCGCGCCTCCGGGCAATCGCGATTTCGCGCCGCGCATTGGCCTGGCGTACTCACCGAACGTCTCGGGCGATGGCCTGCTCGCAAAAATACTGGGCGGCCCCGGCAAAACCAGCATCCGCGCCAGCTACGGAATGTTTTATACCGCGATTGAAGCTCTCACCATCGGCGTGATGAGCGCGAACGCGCCCTACGGCACCACCTACACCAGCCCGGCGCCGCCGCTCTTTGCCACGCCCTTCGTCACCGCGGCCACCGGCCAGAATCTCGGCCAGACTTTTCCAGTGACGCTCGCTCCGCTAAATTCCAGCGCGAAAAATCCAGACAACAGCATAGATTGGTCGCAGTTCGAGCCGATCACCGGCCTGCCCAATTACCTGACTACCAATCGCATTCCTTACACCGAGGAATACATGCTCTCGCTCCAGCGCGGCTTCGGTAACAATACCGTCGTCAGCGTGAATTACGTCGGCACACAAGGGCATCGCCTGCTCGTGATCGAGGAAGCGAATCCGGGCGACCCTTCACTCTGTTTGTTCTTGAGCAATCCCGCCAATCTCGCGCCGGGACAAACTCCCTGCGGCCCTTTTGGCGAAGACACCCAGTACACCACCTCCACGGGCCAGGTTTATAACGGCACGCGCGGACCGCTCGGCTCGAACTTCGGCAGCAACGCCAATCAGGCGACCATCGGCAACTCCAATTACAACGCCTTACAAGTCACTCTGCGCCACACCACCAGGCGCCTCACCGTGCTCGCCGGATACACTTACAGCAAATCCGAGGACCAATCCTCGAATCTGGGCGAAGCGGTCAATCCAATCAATCCTGCGCTCAGCAAAGCGCTCTCGTCCTTTGATGTGAAACATAACTTCGTCGTCAGCTACAACTACCAGCTTCCTTTTGATCAACTCTTCCGCGCATCGAACCGTTGGACGACCGGCTGGGAAATCTCCGGGATCACGCATTTCAGCAGCGGCCTTCCCGTAACCCTCGTCAACTTCGGCGACAATTCGCTGCTCGGCTCCGAGCCAAACGGCATCAATAATTTTGGCGTGGACGAGCCGGACTATACCGGCGCCGCGCTCAACCTGAATTCCAACCCGCGCAACGGCAACGCTTATTTCAATACCGCCGCGTTCACAGAAAACGCCCTGGGCACGCCCGGCACCGCCAAGCGCCGCTTCTTCTACGGCCCCGGACTGAACAATTACGACCTGGCCCTGCTGAAGACCGTGAGCCTCACCGAAGCAAAGTCACTCCAGTTCCGCGTCGAAGCTTTCAACGCCTTTAACCACGCACAATTTTTCGGCCCGCAAGCAGTTGACGGGAATATTGACAGCTCCACATTCGGCGACGTGATCGGCGCTACCTCGCCGCGCCTCGTCCAACTCGGCTTCAAGTTCTTGTTCTAACGCCAGGTCGCCCCCCGCGTAGCTCTCCGCCCTGATATTTCCTGCTACAATACTTCGTGGAACCGGCCTGCGACGCAGGTGACGTCGCGATGGTCTTTTGAACCAACACTGGATCCCAGGGAGTCCGCGTCGTCCTGCCCTTGTGCACGTCCATCGGTTTCGGCCGGTGGATAGCCTTAAAGCAGGCGCAGGGCACCCACCTATTCGTGGGGTTCAGGACCTAGCTGCGCACGGCGAAGTGGACCGCTCCACATCGCAACGCTTCAGATTCGCAGTTCAATCGCAGTTCGAAATGAGAAACCTCCAGAATGAAGATTCTCTTTATCGGAGATATTGTCGGTTCACCCGGACGCAAAATCGTCCATGACCGTCTCGCGGATATCATCACGCAACGCTCCATAGACCTCTGCATCGCCAACGGTGAAAATTCCGCATCCGGTTTCGGCATCACGCCGCGCCTCGCGGAAGAAATCTTCGCGGCTGGAGCGGAAGTGATCACCGGCGGCAATCACATTTGGGACCGCAAGGAAATTCTGGATTTTTTCCCGCACGAGCCGCGACTGATCCGGCCCGCGAATTTTCCCGTCGGCTCGCCGGGAAAAGGCCATTACGTCGGTCAAGCTAAGAACGGCGTCCATTACGCAGTGATGAATCTGCAGGGACGCACGTTCATGGCACCTCTGGAAGATCCCTTCCGCACCGCCGAACGCGAACTGGCCGCGCTGCCTCCCGATGTGAAAGTGATCATCGTGGATATGCACGCCGAGGCCACTTCCGAAAAGCAAGCGATGGGCTGGCATCTCGACGGAAAAGTTTCCGCCGTGCTCGGCACCCACACGCACGTTGCCACAGCCGATAATCGCGTGCTGCCCGGCGGCACCGCCTATATCACAGACGTGGGCATGACTGGCCCCCACGATTCCGTCATCGGCATGGAGAAGAAACCCATCGTGCAGCGCTTCCTCGATGCCCTGCCGGCCAAATTCGCCGTAGCCGAAGGCGACGTGCAAATGAACACCGTGCAGATTGACGTGGATGAAGCCACTGGCCGCGCCCGCTCCATAGACCGCGTCAATTTCCGCCTCGACTGAATTCGCGGTTGACGTTGAATTTGTATCGGCCGCCTTCAGGCGGGCGGCGTTGCGTTTGAATCTGTCGCGACCGGTTCAACTTCACCGAACCGGGCAGCCGTTGCCGTTGGTTTGGCTTCGTCTGGCGTGCGTTCCTCTGCGTGGTACAAAAACTTTCTCGCGCCGAAAAACTTTTGTCTCGCGCGCAACTCCGTCTCTCGATTTTTATTTTTTACAAGCGGAAATATTGAAATTCATCACTGTGGAAATCCTGTGAATTGTTTGTGGAGAGCATCCCCGGTACCTACACAGTTTTCTCTTGCTACCGGCGTCGCGTTTAGGCAGAATCCCGCCTCACGCCTCTGATGAGCGTAAGGCACGGGGATTCATTAGAGCGGGCGACGCGGGCGCGACGCCGCTTCATCGTACCTGAACCACCAGACCAAATTACACCCGCCAGTAAGGGTGATGTTTTCCACAGCATTTCCACATCGGTGGAAATTGCAGTAAGGGCTGACTTGCTTCATGAACCTTTGGGACAAGATTCTCCAACATACTGAGCGGCGCGTTAATCCACATAGCTTCGCAACTTGGTTTCGACCCACACGCTTGGATCGTTCCGAAGACGATCGTCTCACGATCCGCGTTCCCACTCGCCTTTTCTGCAAGCGCCTCACGGAAACTTACGGCGAGCTGCTGAAAGCGGTGCTGGTCGAAATCGGCAAGCCACAACTGCATTTGGATTTTGTGTGTGCCGAAGCGGAACCGCCTGCTGCAGCCGCTGCCACTGCGCCCGCGTCTCCGCAAGCCAAACTTGATTTTGACGCGGTGGCCAATCAACTGAACCCGCGCTACACCTTCGATTCGTTCATCGTCGGCGCTTCCAACCAATTCGCGCACGCCGCGGCCCTCGCTGTCGCCGAGCAGCCTTCAAAATCTTATAATCCGCTTTTCCTCTACGGCGGTGTGGGGCTGGGTAAGACGCACCTGATGCAGGCCATCGGCCACACGCTGAAGCGCCGAAACCCGGCGATGCGCCTCACCTACGTCAGCGCCGAAAAATTTACCAACGAAGTGATTTCCTCCATCCGCTTCGAGCGCATGGCCGCCTTCCGCGACCGTTTCCGCAATATGGACGTCCTCATGGTTGACGACATCCAGTTCATCGCCACACGCGAACGCACCCAGGAAGAATTTTTCCACACGTTCAACGCGCTTTACGATCAGCAGAAACAAATCGTGATCTCTTCCGATTGCCCGCCCAAGGAAATTTCTTCCATCGAAGAGCGTTTGCGCTCACGTTTCGAATGGGGCCTCATCGCCGATATTCAGCTGCCCGACCTGGAAACGAAAATCGCCATTCTGCAGAAAAAGGCCGAAAGCGAACGCGTCCAGCTGCCTGACGAAGTGGCCGAGTACATCGCCCGCGCCATCAAATCCAACATTCGCGAGCTGGAAGGCGCGCTGATCCGCTTGATGGCCTACGCTTCGCTCACCGGCGCGGAATTAAATCTCTCCACGGCGCAGCAAGTCCTGAAAAATATTATCGAGACGCAGGAAAAGAAGGTCACGATCGAGCAGATCCAGAAGCGCGTCGGCGAAATCTTCGGACTGCGCGCCCAGGACCTGAATGTCCGCAGCAATTCCCGGCAAATCGTGTTGCCACGCCAAGTGGCTATGTTCGTCGTGAAGCAGCTTACCTCCGCGTCGCTTCCAGAAATCGGCCGGCAGTTCGGCGGCAAGCATCACACCACTGTGCTCCATTCCATCAACAAAATCGAAACCGAGCGCCAGACCAACAAAGATTTGAACAAGAAAATCAACAGGCTACTCGATTCATTTGGTTAGACTTAGTCCTTGGAAATACTCAAGCCTCCCCACCAACTGTGGATTTTCGTGTGCCCGTGTTGAACCCGCCCCGCGGACTCCCGACGAATCTCTTGGGGTGTGTCCTGTGGTTGTAGATGGATTACCCGCGCGTTACCTGTGCATCGCCTGTGAACGATTTGTGGGTGCCCTGTGAATGAGCTGTGCATTGCTTCCAACCGCGCCGCGGGCGCCGTATTTCTCCGGGCTTATCCTCGCCGCCGTGCGCGTTTGCACAGCACACTCGCAGCGACAATCGCAGCACACCGCTCCACTTGCGGCGTTTTCCGAAGTTTCCACAGATGCGGCGACGGCGACGGTTTTCTTATGTATTTATATACCTAAAGAAAAGAAGTACAGTAGCCGCAGCAAAAATCAGCTCGAAAATTGCGAGGGCCGCCTCAGATGGAATTCAGCGTAAAAAGATCGGACCTGCTCGACGAGCTCGAACTGACGCAAGGCGTCGTCGAGCGCAAGACCACCATTCCCATCCTCTCGAATCTTCTGGTGGAAGCGAAAGGCAGCCGCCTCACCATCACGGCCACCGATCTGGAACTCAGCATCCGCACCTCCTGCGATGCCAAAGTGAAAAAAGAAGGCGCCGGCACCATCCCGGCCAAGAAACTTTTCGAGTTGCTGCGCTTGCTCCCCGAAGGAGAAGTGAAATTCAAGCTCCTCGAAAATCATTGGGTGCACATCATCAGCGATCGCCGCAATTACAAGCTCGTGGGTATGTCCAAAGATAATTTCCCCGCCCTCCCGGCTTTCCCGCACGCGCTGGTGAAAATTCCCGCAAAGCTGCTCGCCGATGCCATCGCCAAGACCACCTTCGCGATCTCGCTCGAAGAATCCCGTTACACGCTGAATGGCGCGCTCTTGGTGCTGAAGCCAGGCTCGCTCGCCATGGTCGCCACCGACGGTCATCGCCTCGCCATGGTCGAGACCGATCACAAGTTCGAAGGCTTCAGCAACGAGACGCGCGTCCTGATCCCCAAGAAAGCCATGACCGAAGTCCAGCGCCTCGTCGGCAAATCAGGTGACGATGTCCAGATTGAATTCGGCCAGGACGAAAGCCATCTGTTTTTCCAGGTCGGTCGCCGCCTGCTCACTTCGCGCAAACTCACTGGACAATTTCCAAATTACGAAGCCGTGCTTCCGCGCGACGCGAACAAAACTCTGTCTCTCGAACGAGTCGAGTTACAGGATGCATTGCGCCGCGTCGCACAACTCGCCGACCAGCGCTCGCACGCCGTAAAGTTCACGCTCACCACCGAAGGCCTGGAAGTTTCCTCCTCCAGCCCCGAATACGGCGAAGCCAAGGAAATCATCGAAAAAGAATTCAAAGGCGAGACCATCGCCATCGGCTTCAACGCGCAGTACCTGCTGGATTTCCTGGCCGCAGCCGCCGACGGCCCCATCAGCTTCGAACTGAAAGACGAACAATCCGCAGGCCAGCTCCGCCCCACAGGCGATGAAACCTCCCGCTACCGCTACGTCGTAATGCCGATGCGCATTTGATCCTCGCGCGCGTTTCTCAGTGCCGCCGATAGCGCTGGAATCGCTCGAAAATCAGAGTGTGAACGCCCACTTTCGGACCTTTTCGCAACTCCCGCGAGAAGCTCCAATCGAACCCCGCAAATCCCTCGTAAACCACTGAATAGAAAAGCTATAAATTCAATCCGGCACAGCGGTTTCGCCTTGTGAATTTCGCCCAATTTCGATACAATTAGTTCTGTTCGGATTTCCTTCTGAACGGCACTATATTCGGCCCGAATTTGCCTCTGTTTTTCTCGCCTGCGCCAGGGCCAGAGAAGCCAAATTCGTGCCGGGTAATCCCCTTTCCGCAGGGGAAAATGAAAAAGCTCCGCCGCGTCTCCCCGAAATTTTCGGAACGGGACGGGATGGAGCCGCAACCCTTCGAGTTTCGCCGGCGCGTTCGCGCGCCCTCGAAAGTATTCGAACCCAGCTTCGGGTGAGCGAAACCAATGGGCAAGGTAACTCGCCAGTATTTTGGCGAGCAAGTGTCGGGCACATCCGCGCGACCGCCTTCCCGCAGCCTTAATGCTTAGTTTGAAAATTGCATCCGCGCGCAATCTGAGGAGAAGCACGACCCATGGCTGAAAAAGATGCTGCGGCCGGAAAAACTGGCGGCCACAAGTACGACGCGACTTCCATCAAAGTTCTTGGCGGCATCGAAGCCGTCCGTAAACGTCCCGCGATGTACATCGGTTCCACCGGCGAAATGGGCTTGCACCATTTGGTTTGGGAAGTTGCGGACAATTCCGTGGACGAAGCCATGGCCGGATTTTGCGACGAGATCAACGTCGCCGTGCACGAAGACAACAGCGTCACCGTGATTGACAACGGCCGCGGCATCCCTGTGGACATGCACGCCACCGAAAAAAAGCCCGCCGCCGAAGTCGTCATGACCGTCCTGCACGCCGGCGGAAAATTCGATAGCGACACCTACAAAGTTTCTGGCGGCTTGCACGGCGTCGGCGTCTCCGTCGTCAACGCGCTTTCCGATTGGCTCGATCTGGAAATCTGGCGCGAAGGCGAAGTCTGGGAGCAATCCTACGAAAAAGGTGTGCCCACTTCGAAGCTCAAATCTTCCGGCAAGACGCGCAAGACCGGCACCAAAATCACTTTTCACGCCGATCCTGAGATTTTCGGCAAGACCATCTACAGTTACGACACACTCGCGCAACGCCTCCGCGAACTCGCTTTCCTCAACAAAGGCCTGAAAATCACGCTCGATGACGAGCGCAGCGGCAAGAAAGCCGAGTTCCGCTTCACCGGCGGCATCGCCGAATTCGTCAAGCACTTGAACAAAGGCAAGGGCGTCCTGCACGATTCGCCCATCTACATCGAAGGCAAGCGCGATCAGGTGGAAGTGGAAATCGCGCTGCAATACAACGACAGCTACACCGAAAATGTTTTCGCCTTCGCCAACACCATC
Source organism: uncultured Acidobacteriota bacterium (assembly GCA_963754275.1). Lineage (GTDB taxonomy): Bacteria > Acidobacteriota > Terriglobia > Acidiferrales > UBA7541 > Palsa-295. Next base: position 128,067 of record CAVWFO010000024.1, on the reverse strand, counting down.
AACACCGTGGATGGCGGCACGCACCTTTCCGGCTTCCGCTCCTCGCTTACGCGCACCATCAATTACTACGCCAATTCTTTCGGCATGCTGAAGGAACAGAAGGACGAAGTCACCATCAACGGCGACGACGTCCGCGAAGGCCTGGTCGCCGTCGTCTCCGTAAAACTTCCGCAACCCCAGTTCGAAGGACAGACCAAGGGCAAGCTCAATAGCGACATCAAAGGCGTCGTCGAGCAGATGGTCAACGAGCGCCTCGGCGAATATTTCGACAAGCACTCTTCCATCGCGCGAAAAATTATCGGCAAGTGCATTGACGCAGCGCGCGCCCGCGAAGCCGCCCGCAAGGCTCGCGAGCTTACCCGCCGCAAATCCGCGCTCGATTCCAGCGGCTTGCCCGGAAAGCTCGCCGATTGTCAGGAACGCGATCCCGCGCGCTGCGAAATCTTCCTCGTCGAGGGCGAATCCGCCGGCGGCTCGGCCAAGGGCGGCCGCGATCGCCGTTACCAGGCCATCCTGCCGCTCAAAGGCAAGATCCTCAACGTCGAAAAAGCCCGCTACGACAAAATGCTCGGCCACGAGGAAATTCGCTGCATCATCACCGCGCTCGGCACCGGCATCGGCAAGGACGATTTCGACGCCAGCAAGCTGCGCTACCACAAAATTATTCTGATGACGGACGCGGACGTGGACGGCAGCCACATTCGCACTCTGCTGCTCACTTTTTTCTTCCGCCACATGCGCGAGCTGATCGAAAAAGGAAATATTTATATCGCGCAGCCACCGCTCTATCGCGTGAAGCGCGGCAAAATGGACCGCTACATCCGCGACGAGCGCGAATTCGCCCGCGAGCTGATGAAGCGCGCCACCGAAGAGCACACTGTGAAGGGCAAGAACGGCAAATCGCTCGAAGGCGCCGACCTCACCACTTTCCTGCTGAATATTCAGGAATACGATCAGGTAGCCGCCAAGCTGGGCCGCCGCCTGCGCGAACCGAAACTGGTGGACCTGCTGGCCGAAAGCGAGCTCGACAAGAAAGCCGATTTCGCCGACAAAAAGAAATTGCAGGAACTGGTGAAGGCCATCGAAAAAGCCAAAGCTCGACCTGGAAGCGAAATTCATCTTCGACGAAGAGCACAGCCTGCACGAGCTAGTGCTGAAAAATGGCGGCGAACGCCGCATCAATTGGGCGCTCGCGGCCACGCCGGATTACAAGCGCCTGCGCACTCTCGCCGCGGCCATCGCCGAACTCGATCGCGGCCCCTTCACCATCGCCCACAATGGCGACAAAGTCGTGAAGGAAGATTCGCTCGGCCTGCTCAATTACGTCCTGGAAGACGCCAAGAAAGACTTCACCATCACGCGCTTCAAGGGCTTCGGCGAAATGAATCCCGAGCAATTATGGAACACCACCATGAACGCGGAAGTGCGCACCCTGCTGAAAGTGCGCCTGGAAGATGCCGTAGCCGCTGAAACAATTTTCTCCACCCTGATGGGCGAAAACGTCGAAGAGCGCCGCAAATTCATAGAAGAAAACGCCCTCGACGTCGTCAACCTGGATATCTAACTCTGGTGAACTACCAACTGGTATGGAAGATATTGCCGGGGCTGCGCGGAATGAGCTGCTCCGATTTTCGCGCGACGCCAACGGACGCGCCGAACAACGAGCAAGGCGTCGCGTTTGAATGCTCCACGCGAGCCGAGTGCGATGCGCTGCTCACGGAGCTGGAATCACACTTCGGCCCGCAGCGCTTTTCTAACAACGCCACGGCCTTTGAAGCGGTGAAGACTTACGTGCTCGAGCGGAACAAAGCCAAGGCGTAGGCGCAGATTTTGTAGCGGCGGCCTTCAGGCTGGCAGTTTTCCGGAGCAAGCAGTAATGCGCGGCGGCAAAAGAAACGAACCACGAAACATCAATCACGGAGACTCTAAGTGGCCGAAGAACTAGACAAGTCAATCACCACCCCGGTTGATATCGAATCGGAAATGAAGAAGTCCTACCTCGATTACGCCATGAGCGTGATCGTCGGCCGCGCGCTGCCCGATGTCCGCGACGGCCTCAAGCCCGTGCATCGCCGCATCCTCTTCGGCATGTATGAGCTCGGCCTCACCTCCACCAAGGCCTACCGCAAGTGCGCCAAGATCGTCGGCGAAGTCCTCGGCAAGTTCCATCCGCACGGTGATGCACCCGTGTACGACGCCCTCGTCCGCCTCGCGCAGGATTTCAACATGCGCTACCCGCTCGTGGACGGCCAGGGCAATTTCGGCTCCGTGGATGGCGATCCTCCGGCGGCCATGCGTTACACCGAAGCGCGCCTTTCCAAAATCGCCGAAGAAATGCTCGCGGACATCGAAAAGGAAACCGTCGAGTTCGTCCCCAACTTCGATGAAAGCGAAAAAGAACCCGTCGTCCTGCCCACGCGTATTCCCAGCCTGCTCGTCAACGGCTCCTCCGGCATCGCCGTCGGCATGGCCACCAATATTCCGCCGCACAACCTGAAAGAAGTCGTCGAAGCCGCGATCGTGCTGATCGAAGAGCCCGAAGCCAACCTGAAAAAAATCATGAAGCTCGTTCCCGGCCCCGATTTTCCCACCGCCGGCTACATTTACGGCCGCGAAGGCATCGAGCAAGCCTACAAGACCGGCCGCGGCTCCTTCCAGGTGCGCGCCAAGGTCGCCATCGAACAGCGCGGCAAGGATCGCCAGGACATCGTCGTCACCGAACTCCCTTATCAGGTCAATAAAGCGCGCCTCATCGAAAATATCGCCGGCCTCATCCAGAATAAAAAGATCGAAGGCATCGCCGACATTCGCGACGAAAGCGACCGCGACGGCATGCGCATCGTCATCGAAGTGAAGCGCGACGAAGAGCCGCAAATTATCCTCGCGCACCTCTTCAAGCACACCCAGATGCAGGAATCCTTCAGCATGATCCTGCTGGCCATCGTCGCCGGACAGCCGCGCGAGCTGGGCCTGCTGGACCTGCTGCGCCTTTTCATCGAGCACCGCGTGGACGTGGTGCGCCGCCGCACCCAATACGAGCTGCGCAAAGCCCGCGAGCGCGAGCACATATTGATCGGCTATCGCATTGCGCTCGACAACATCGACGACGTCATTAAGATCATCCGCGGATCGTCCAGCCGCGCCAACGCTCGCCAGAATTTGCACGACTTCTTCAGCAACAAAGACATTCGCGTGCTGGTCGGCGGCAAAGAGCGCACTGTCGAGGGTGTCAAGGTCGATCGCAAGAAATACGGCATCGTCGCACTCACTGGCGACATGATCGGCCCCGCCGAAGGCGAAGGTCTCACCTTCACGCAGATTGACGCCATTCTCGAACTGCAACTGCACCGCCTGACACAACTCTCCGTCGACGAAATCCTGAAGGAACTGGCGGAAATTCGCGCGCGCATCGAAGAGCTTGAGGAGATCCTGCGCAGCGAGAAAAAGCTCAAGTCCGTGATCGTGGCCGAACTCCGCGAAATCATAAAATCCTATGGCGACGAGCGCCGCACCCAGATCGTTGACCGCGTCGAGGAAATCAAGCTCGAAGACCTGATCAAAGACGAGGAAATGGCCATCACCGTCAGCCATGCGGGCTACGTGAAGCGCACCTCGGTCGAAACCTATCGCCACCAATCGCGCGGCGGCAAAGGCCGCATCGGCGCCAAAACGCGCGAAGATGATTTCGTCGAGCATTTCTTCGTCGCCTCGGCGCACAGCTACATCCTGCTGTTTACGTCCAAAGGCCGCATTTACTGGCTGAAGGTTTACGAAATTCCCGAAGCCGCCGCGGCCACGCGCGGAAAAGCCATCTCCAATCTCGTGCGCTTCCAGGAAAATGAGAAGCTCACCGCTGTCGTTTCCGCGCGCAATCTGGAAGAAGCAGATCGTTACGTCTTCCTCGCCACCAAAAATGGCACCGTGAAAAAAACCGGCCTCGCCGAATTTTCCAATCCGCGTCCTTCCGGCATCATCGCCATCAATCTCGATGGCGCGGACGAGCTCATCGGCGCAAAACTCACCGACGGCATGCAGATGATTTTCCTCGCCAGCCACGACGGGCAGGCCATTCTCTTCCGCGAGACCGAAGTCCGCTCCATGGGCCGCGCGGCTGGCGGCGTCAACGGCATGGATCTTGCGAAGGGCGACTTCGTCGTCAGCATGGACGCCGTGCAGCCTGATTTCGGGATCATCCAGAAGGAATACAAGAAGGAAACGAAAAATCTCGATGAGCTGGAAAGCGATCAGATTCGCGAATCGCTCACTTCGCTCATGCTCACCGTCGCCGAAAAAGGTTACGGCAAGCGCACGCCGCTCGCCGAATACCGCGTCACATCGCGCGGTGGCAAGGGCGTGATCAACCTGAAATCCACCGACCGCAATGGTCCCGTCGTCGCCGCGCTGCAGGTCCGCGAAGATTCCGACGTGATGATTATCACGGGCCAGGGCAAAGTCATACGCGTCCATTCCGGCGAAATCCGCGAAGCCGGCCGCTCGACGCAAGGCGTCCGCCTGCTGCGCTTGGAAGAAGGCGACCGCATCGCCGCAGCCGCCGCGATCCTAGAAGAAGACGAAGCCGCAGCAGTCGCAGCTCCGCCCGAACCTGAAAAGAAGTAGAGTTTCGTAACGCGGAGTTTACGAAGCAGGCGGCGCGACGTAATATCCCGGCCGCGTGCGCACCGAAACATTCGGCCGGTCCACCACCACTTTAATCTCGTGGTAACCCTCCGGATCGTCTCCCACGGGACGATACCCGATCGTGTACTGCGCGTGCAGCTCGCCGCCAATATCATCAATCGCTTTTTCGATCGAGCGGTCGCGCATCGTTGCCACGTGCAATCCGCCAGTAGCCTTGCTTGCCACCGCCAGCGAGTTCGTACCCAGCGCGTTTTTCCCGGTCTTCACTAAAAATACTGCCAGCGCCAGCAAGTCCGGCGTGTCGTTCACGTGATCCGGCTTCGCGCGCAAATCAGCCATCGCCGAGCTCAGCCCCACGGAATAAATCGTCACGTTTGCCAGCTGTGCCTGCCGCAACACTTCGCCTAACCTGCTCTCGCTGCCGCTGTCCTGCGATTCACCGATCACCATCATGATCCGCCGTCGCACTGCCGGGCGTTCCTCGAGCATCGAAATTCCCTTCGCCATCGCGTCGTACAGCAGAGTATCGTTCACGCCCAGCGGCAAATGTTCGATCGCGTACTGCACGCTGTCCGGGTCCGTAGTGAATTTCGTCCGCAGATCCACCGTGCTGTCGTAGCTGATCACCGCCGCTTCCGATGTCTGCGCCATTACGGCTTCGCTGAACACAATTCCCGCATGCTTGATGCTGGGAAACATCGGCTGGATGTGCGAGCTGGCTTCAATCACCAGCACGATGGAAAGCGGATCGCCGCCCACATCGAAGTGATCAATCTTCTGCTCCGCTCCGTTGTCGTACACCCGGAAATTATCCTGCTTCAAATCAAAAACCATCTCGCCCTGCGGGTTGCGCACAATCACTGGGGCCGTCACTTCATTCACGCGCACGCGAATGGCATGTTTCTGCTGCTCCGCGGGAGAAATCTGCTCAGGCGGCACGCCCGGACGCGGATGCAGGGGACCAGCAGGCGCTTCCTGGCACCGTGCAATCGGCGCAACTAAACTCGCCGTCGCTATTAGCGCAGCCGCAATCCCACCCCGAATTAAACGCCGGAATAACACGCGATTCACAAGATTCATCCCAAATTCACTGTAGTTGTCCAGTGTATCTGATTCGCCGCCGCGTACACGCGTTGCTTACAGAGCACTGCCGTCGCGCGCAACGGCTGTCATTTCGCGCTCATTCTCCTAGAATGGAAGCGGCACAAGTGGAAACGAAACAGAGCTGCAGTGGGAACTGAGGTGTGCATTGAAATCCACATCGAAACTTGAATTGTGGCGCGAACTGACGTTCGCATCACGGTGCAAACAATGAAGCGCGCGCGTAAAAAGCCCAAGCACCAGCCGCTGCCCGAGCTGGCCTATCAGGATCCGCAGTTCATGGAGAGCCTACCGGCGAGGCCCTTGCGCATTCTCGCCGAATACCTCGATCCTTTGAACCGCCTTCGCCGGGCCAACATCGGCGATACCATCGTCATGTTCGGCTCAGCCCGCATTCAATCGCGCGACCGCGCCCTGGCGCACCTGAAACAAACGCAATCAGCCGCGCGCGGCCGCCGCACTCCCGCATGGCGTGCGAAAATCACCGCGGCCCGCTCGCTGCTGGAAATGTCCCGCTACTACGAAGAAGCCCGCGAGCTTTCCCACCGCATCACTTCCTGGGCAATGACCCTCGGCAATCAGCCGCGCCGCTTCGTCATCTGCTCCGGCGGCGGCCCGGGAATCATGGAAGCCGCCAATCGCGGCGCCTCCGAAGCCGGCGGCCCTTCCGTGGGCCTAAGCATCCAGCTGCCGCACGAGCAGACTTCCAATCGCTACATTTCTCCCGACTTGAATTTCTATTTCCATTATTTTTTCATGCGCAAACTCTGGTTCGCGCAAATGGCCAAAGCCCTGATCGTCTTCCCCGGCGGTTTCGGCACCATGGACGAGCTGTGGGAAATGCTCACCCTGCTACAGACCAACAAACTCTCTTCGCATCATCTGATTTTGATCTACGGCAGGAAATACTGGGACAAAGTCCTCAACTGGCGCCACATGGTCCGCACCGGCACCATGAACGAGCACGATTACAAGCTCCTGCAGTTCGCCGATTCCGTGGATGAAGCTTTCGATCATGTCCGCCGCGATCTTGAAGCTCACCATCTGCACCTGGACGTCGAAGGCGAGCCCTTCTCGCATCCGCATCAACTGATCCCCAACATCATGCGGCCCTGATCACCAGGAAATTTCCAACGCAAAAAAAGAGGGGACGAGTCTCAACTCGTCCCCTCTGCGTTGGGTCTAGGCGTTACTGTTACGAGCGCACGTTGCTCGGGTAACTCACCGAAAGCGCTGCCGCTCTCTTCCCGCCGGCCCGATTCTAGTTGTTCGAATAAGGATCCAGCGCAAACACTGCCTGAAACCGCCGCTTCTCGTCCTGGTCGTGCAACATCACCACCGGGACAACTCGCAGCGAGTTCTTGCAGCTGCGGCAGGTCGTCGCTTCACCTTCCAGGTCCTGCACGAACCCGTCGGTGAAGTGATACGCCGCACGCGGCCTCCGCGCAGCCTTCGTTCCCTTTTCCCCACACTGCGGACAGGTGAATTCCACGCGGTCTTCCAGCGGGTCGCGGTTCAACGCAGCCCAGCCGGTGTAACGAACTCCCACCGTTTCTATTGAGTTTCGGCTCATTATGACCACTCCTTCCATCTCTAAGACCAGCAACAATCTAGCGATGATAGGGATTTAGACGCACGTCGGGCTCAAAGTGATGCATTTCACAGCATAAGAATTGTAAACAATTTGTATACAGGCATTTACAACCGCGAGCGGCTCCGGTATTTGCCATTTTGCCCGGCCTTGGCCATGAAGCGGCTCGGTCGGGCAGAGCTTGCAGGCCCCGTTCACCGTGAATTTCGCGCTGGACCAGCGGGAGCGGTCTGCGGCAGGACCCTAATCGAGCAGGTTTCGGAGGAACCGGCGATCCGCTAAATCAATGCCTCGCCGGAATTCAGCGCAATCGTCTCGCGCGTCGCATCGCGCAAGCGCACAATTTCATGCCAGTCGTCGCCGGCTGCGGGATCCGGCGTGATGGGCGCGCTGAACGTCACCGTCACATGCCCGGGCCGCGGCAGCAGCGTCTTGTCGCGCAAGATTTGCCGCGCCCCGCGCACCGCAACCGCGCAAATTGGCCGCTGCGTATCCACGGCCGCTTTGAACGCGCCCAATTGAAATGGGCGTATCCCCGCCACCGCCGTAAAAGTCCCTTCAGGAAAAATCACCACGGATTCGCCGTTGCGCAATGCCGCATTCACCTCTTCCGCTTGTCGAATACGCGCCTGCGGATCGTTGCGATCAAACGCAAACTGCCCGCTCCGGTCCGCCAGCAAGCTCACGAACGGCATCGCGCGAATCTCGCCCTTGGCCACGAACCGCACATCGTCCGGCAGAGACGCCAACATCACCAGAATATCCAGATAACTCGAATGGTTCGGCGCGAAAATCCACGGCCCGGTCTTCGCGCGCTGCTCCAGAATTTGCGCACCCACAATTGTCACCGGCACGCCGCCCGCTGCCAGCATCATCCTCGCCCCGCGCTGCACCAGGCTAGCCGCACGCCGCCGGTTGCGCGTGCGTCCCACCACGAGCCATAGCGGAATCAGAATCACCGCGAAAGCAGCCAGCGAATAAACGCCATACAATATTTCCACAGCGCTGCGCGCCGTCTGCTGCGTCCAACTCCATGCGCGGGGCGCCGCTCCGCGCACCGCCAGCCTCGCGATCTGCATCCAGGGAGCCTCTTGTTTCCGCCCGAGCTTTCCTTCCATGTAAAGCCGCCGCGTCTCACTGCGCCGCAATTTCCCGCTGGAAGTTTTCGGAATGGATTGCGGCGGCAGCAACTCGATCACGTCGGGAGGCATGCCCATCGCCTCATCCACCGCGCGCGCAATATCGGCTTCGATTTTTTTCCCAGAGCTCATATCGCGCAGCTCGGCAGCCACCACCAGCCGTTCGGTGCCGGTGCGGTCATCCGGCGCACCGAAAGCCACGACGCATCCCGTGCGCACGCCCGCCACGCGTCCCGCGATTTCCTCCACCTCGTGCGGATAAAGATTCCGCCCCGCCTTGATGATCACGTCTTTCGCGCGGCCCGTGATGTAAATCTCGCCTTCGCCCCAGTACGCCAAATCTCCCGAATCGATCCAGTCGCCATCGCGCAGCAACTCGCGCGTCGCCTCGGGATTGCGATAATACCCTCGCGTCGCCGAAGGACCGCGAAACCACAGCCGCCCTTCCCGCCGTTCACCCAGGTTTACGCCGTCCGCATCCACGATGCGCACTTCCACCGTCGGTACCGGTTTCCCCGCGTTCACAAATTCCAGCGCCGGCGCATCCGCGCGCGCGACCTGCACCGCCCGCCCTGCTGATTCAAATTGCCCGCGCTCGATCCGATCCACTTTGTATCCCGCGCCCAGACGCGGCACAGACACAGCCAGCGTCGCTTCTGCCAACCCGTACACGGGCATCAGCGACTCGCGCTGGAATCCATACGGCGCAAATCGCTTCGCAAATCTGTCCATAGTTTCCGCGCGCACCGGTTCCGCGCCATTCGTCGCCGCGCGCCACGAACTCAAGTCCAGCCCCTCCAAATCCTTGTCCGCGATTTTTCGCACGCAGAGCTCGTACGCAAAATTCGGCGCCGGGCAAATCGTTGCGCGATGTCGGTGAATCGCGCGCAGCCAGCGCTCCGGCCGGCTCAGAAACGCCAGCGGCGACATCACCACCAGCGGTATCCCCGTAAACAGCGGCACAAACCACGCGCCGATCAATCCCATGTCGTGGTACAGCGGCAGCCAGGAAACGCAAGCGTCGTTCTCCTGAATAACCAGCCCGGAAATAATTGCGCGGATATTCGCCAGCAGGTTCGCGTGCGTCAGCACCACGCCTTTCGGATCGCCCGTCGAGCCCGAAGTGTATTGCAGGAAAGCGATGTCTTCGCCGCGCGCGTGATGCGATAGATGTTGCACCGGCCGCCACTCGCCCGCCGGGTGCTTGGGATCCCCAAATGGCCCGCTCGCCAGCTTCTGCGCGTTCAATACCTCGCGCAACGACGGCACGCGCGGCTGCAGCAGCTTCGCCAGATTTTCTGCCTGCCGCCAGGTCACCAGAAATTGCGCTTCCGCGTTGCGCAGAATGTTCGACTGCCGTGCCGCATACTCGGCGATGCGGTCCGCGCGGAATGGCGGATAAATCGGCACTGGAATTCCGCCGGCCAGCAAAATTCCCGCGAACGTCCAGAAAAATTCCGCACAAGTCGGCAGCATGATCGCCACCGTCTGCCCCGGCTCCAGCCCGCGCCGCCGCAAATCCGCCGCCACCACCGACGCGCGCTCATAGAGCTCGCCAAAAGTGATCGTCCGCAGCTGGTCGTCTTCCTCGTAAATCTGAATGTGGGTGCGTCCCGGTTCGCCGCGCCCGCGCAAACGCAAAATCTCACTCAACGTTTCTGCTTTGCGAATTTGCTCGTCAATTTCCGGGCGAGGGTCCGTGCGAATCGCGGGTGAAGCGGAAACCGCCGAAGTAGAATTCACCACGGAAGTGGAAGACGCGAATGAATTCGGCGAACCGCCGCAAGAGCTACCCCGCTGCGAGCGGCGGCACCATTTCCATCCTCGCCGGCTTCGACGCGCAAAATCGCGTCCACCAAATCCTGCACCGTATCCGCTTCCGCCACCACGCGGTCCGGCAAACGCACCCCGCATGCATCGCCGAGGCGCAGCATCAATTCCACGCGCTCCAGGCTGCCCAGTCCCAGCTCGCGCTCCAAGTGCGCTTTAGTGCCGCGCGCCACCAGCTCTTCCATTCCGCGCGCGCTGCCCAATTCCACCAAGAGCTGGCGCACCGATGCCAACGCTTGCGCTGCCACTGCCGGCTTGCGATCGAGTTTTGTTCCGGTGGCGCCCATGAATGGTAGCGGGCAGTTCGCAACGCGCGACCGCGCGTCACGTCGGGGCAACTGCTTCGGCGAGCCTACCACCGCCCGCCGCCCCATTCAATCCCCGCGCCACGCGTGGCCATTCGCGAGCCCTCGGCTGATAGTTTTCTCTGCTAACTCTGCGCCTCTGCGGTAGAGTCCCCTTCTTGCCGCTCGCTCTTAACTCTGAACTGTGAACTCTGTCATTCTCAGATTTTTCTCCGCATTTTCTCGGCACACTCCGTGTTAAATCTTTTGACCTCCTCAATACCCAAAGCGAAACTCCCACGAACGACCTTTCGAGTACTTTCGTACTGGCCTGAATTGGGCCGCTCGGCCTATCGACGTCCCCACTCTCCATCGGCATACTGAGTCGTGTTCGGGGCTCTCCAAAGCGCCTCGAATGTCTGCACCTCCATCACCCCAATGCCCATGAGCGGCCGGCACCCCCACCGGCCGCTCCCCCCTTCCGCAGGCCACAATTTTGACCACAAGTCATTCACTTCAATCCAGTTGATGCTTCCCATCAGCGGTTCTTTCTTGACTTCCTTCGCGCGCGGTTCTATAGATTCCCGCATCGGGGTAGTGTGAGTTGCAGAAATCGGGGAATCAACCGGGGTCGTGTCGTTAATTTCGGGGCGAAGCCGTAGCCTCTATTTTTCCAGCTGAACGGTCCCATGCACTCCACGCGCCGCGTGTCCTGGGCAAGTGTCCTTACTATGGAGGTGGGGTGTGAGATTTCTTCGTGCGCTGCTGCAATGTGCATTCTGCTTTTGCGTCATCGCAGTCCTCAGCGGTTCGGCATGGGGCCAAAACAAAGCCTCCCTCCGCGGCACCGTCACCGATCAATCTGGCGCCGTGGTCGTGGGCGCGAAAGTGACGCTCACCAACACAGGAACGGGCGTCGCTCGCGACGCCACCACGGGATCCGACGGCTCGTACCTCTTCGACTTGGTCCAGGTTGGTACCTACAAGATGGCCGTAGATAAACCCGGCTTTTCAACCTTTCTCCAGGACGGCATCGTCCTCGAGTTGAATCAAAACGGCCGCCTCGACGTCGCGCTGAAAATCGGCCAGGAAAATCAAACGGTCGAGGTCACTTCCAACGTCGTCCAGGTGGATACGACCGGCGCTGTCCTCGGAAAAGTTGAGAATCAACGCATGATCAACGATCTTCCGTTGGCTGACCGCGACACCCTTCAGCTCGGCCTGCTCCAAGCTGGCGTTTTTAATCCGGATCCAGATGACGGCTCGGGGAATCCTTTCTCCGTCAGCGGCCAGCGTTCCGAGTCCCTGACCTTTCTGTTGGACGGCGCCAACAACACCGATTTTCTCGGCAACAATATTGTCGTAAATCCCAATCCAGACGCCGTCGAAGAATTCAAGATTCTCACCAACAATTACGACGCAGAATACGGCCGGACTTCCGGAGGAATCGTCAATCAGATTACGAAATCGGGAACCAATGCTTTCCACGGAGACGGGTTCGAGTTTCTGCGCAACACCGACTTGAACGCCCGAGACTACTTTCTTCCGGACAGTCTGCCCAAACAAGCGTTCCAGCGCAACGTCTTTGGCGGCACGATCGGCGGTCCCATCAAGAAAGACAAGCTCTTTTTCTTTGCCGCCTATCAGGGCTGGCGCAGCCGCGAGGGCCAGACTTCGCCCATCCTCACGGTTTTGAGCCCCGCCGAAAGGACCGGCAACTTCGGCGAAGTTTGCAGCCAGTATGACGCTACCGGCAATTGCATTGGAACGGGCGAACAACTCGTCAATCCCTACACCGGAAACAACGTCCCGTTCAATAACTTGTCTACTCCCGGTCAAGGCGGCACCGGTCCCGGCGGCAACCTCGTCAATCCTATTATGCAGAACTACATCAATGCCTACGTTCCGAACGCGAACCTGCCAGGCAACGAATTTGTCTCCTCTCCCACCGCCGCCATTGACAATGATCAGGGTATCCTGCACTTCGATTACACCGTTACTCCTCGCGATGCTCTCTCTTTCGTCTATGTAATCAATGACGAACGAGACAATTACCCGTTCCAGATCATCAATGGTGCTTCCACCGGCGGCGATTTGCCTGTTGGTTCTGGTTTCACAGATACCAATCGCACACAGATCGGCACCCTTACGTGGACGCACACTTTATCTCCCGGAAAGCTCAACGAATTCCGTGCTGCTGTGAATCGCTACGCAACTTTGCAAAGCGTGCCCACAACCACCACTTCGCCCGCCGCTCTCGGCTTCACCAACGTGAATCCTGACGATCCCAAGGGCACGGCGCCTCCGATCATGTACGCATCCAGCTTCACGACCGGTCCATCGCCTCAGGGACCAACCCAATTGAACCGCACCACTCTTCAATTGGCCGATAATTTCACCTGGACCCACGGAAGGCACGAGTGGAAATTCGGCGGTGATTTCTCGCACGTATGGCAGAACTTCAACTACGATTTCTACAATAACGGCAGCTTCGATTTTGACAACTACGGGGTCAGCTATACGGGCGATCCTCTCGCGGATTTCGTGGGCGGCTTCTGGGATAACTATTATCAGTTCTCCAGCGCTGTGTACGGCATTCGCACTGGCTCTTTCGGCCTCTATGCCCAGGACACCTGGAAAGTGACGTCGAAGCTCACGCTGAACCTCGGTCTTCGCTACGACTACTACATCCCTCAGTGGGATACTCACAATGAAATTCTGGGTTTCTTTCCGGGCACCCAGTCCACCGTGTTTCCCCTCGCACCTCCGGACATCCTCTATCCGGGCGATCCCGGCACGCCCAATCGCGCGCTCGTCTATCCAGACAAAAATAACTTTGCTCCACGTTTTGGATTCGCCTGGGACGTGCTCGGCAACGCGAAGCTCGTCATGCGCGGCGGCTTCGGTATCTTTTACGATATCGAAGACGGAGCCCTCAACCTGCAGTTCGGTGCCGAGCCTCCCTACGGTGCCGTGTCAAATATCTTTCCGAATTCGCTTGCTCAGGGCGTGGACCCTATCGCGGACCCGTTTACCGCCAGCGGCTTTACCAACCCGTTCCCCTTTGCCTCAGCGGGGAAAGTCGGCACCTTCGAAAACCCCGCAATTCCGTATGCCTACACAACCTACCCGCACTTCCGAACGCCATATTCAGAAAACTTTAACTTCGGCTTCCAGTGGCAAGCGACCAGCAACATGATGCTTGAAGCCGTTTACGTAGGAAGTCTGGGTCGCAAGCTCATCTCCACGGGCGAAACAAACTTCCCATCCGTCACCAACGAGGAATATCAGTTGGCAACCTACGGATCCGTAGGTCCTGAATGTGCCCGGCCACTCGCTGCTTGTACCCAAGGTTTGAACAATCCAGCCGATCCCCTGGATCCAACCGGCTTGCCAACTGGAATTCAGCAGCTATACACAAACTTCAGCAACGGACTTTCTGACAGCGACCAACTGCAGATCACTTTGGACCAGCGCCTTTCTCACGGCCTGTCGTTTCGCGCTGCCTATACTTGGGCCAAGACGATTGACCTGACCTCCGGTTTCCGTTCCCGCTCCTCCACTTATACGGATCCCTACGATTACCGCCTCGATCGCTCCGTCGCGGACTTCGACGCTCCACAACGCTTTGTGTTCAGCGGCATTTATGAATTGCCTTTCGCGGCGCACACAGAAAACGCATTGCTCGGAAAAGTTGCCAAAGGTTGGCAGCTCAATGGAATTGTAACGTTTCAGGCTGGTCAGCCGGTCAACCTTTACGCCAATACCAACGCGAGCCAGCAGGATAACTACTTGGATCGTCCCAACGTTGTCGGTCCGGTCGCACTCACGCATCAGCCCAGAAATTCGCAGCAGACCTTCATCGCTGACTGCAACGGAACCAGCGACGGATCGGAAACTGGAAATTTTTGGTTTAATCCCACCAATCTCGTTTGCTCCGCCTGTCCCGATCAAAATCCTTGCACCAATGCCTTTGGCCAGCCGGGCATTCCGCTGCTTACCTATGGAGATTTGCCCCGTAACTATATTCGAGGTCCCGGCATCAACAATTGGGATCTCTCGATCACGAAGCAAACCGCCCTCAAGGAGCATACGTCGCTCGAATTTCGCGCGGAATTCTTCAACGCCTTCAACCACGTCCAATTCTTAAGGGTGGATAACGGCGGCTACACTAGTCCCACGTTCGGGCAGGTTATCTCCGATCGCGGGATGCGCCTCATCCAGTTCGGCCTGAAGCTTTATTTCTAAGACGTATCTGAAGCGTCTGAAAATGAAAAAGGCCCGAGGCGGCTGGGGCGCCTCGGGCCTTTTTCATTTGCTGCAACTTGTTATTCCTCTAGTTTGAACTACGTCAGCGCGCCTCTACCCTGCGGCGCAGCCACGCAGAGACTTCAGCGCCCGCGTCCCATCGGCCGGTAACTCCTCATTGGCCGCGCGCGCATCCGAAACCGCGGCGGCAGCGGCGGCGGCACGCTATGCAGCGGCGCGCCACAATTGTTGCAGCATTCCTGCGGCGCATCGTGCAGACGCAGCCAGCGCCCCCGCGCGATGCACTCCGGATTCAAACATTGCACCGTTCCACCTGCCAAATTCAGCATCGTTCCTCTCGATTTGCGTGTGGATGAGTGAAAAAGTGTGTCGCCGGTTCCGGGGAAATGAAAATCGTCCAGCGCCGTGCTACTCGAACAGAAATATTCGCGTAACGCAGCATTAACGTGCGGAATTTTGCGCTGAGGCGGCTAGTGTGTCAAGAAAAATCTATACTATTAGTAGTAGTGCCGTTCCGAAATGGAACAGAACACCGTGAGACGCCGTAGCGCAGGCGTCCCGCCGGCTGTCCTGGCTCTGCTTGCTGCCTTTTCTTCTTGAATCGTCCGGAGACTTGACGCGCTATTGGGTCTATTTTGGATTGTCGTTGGCGGGCGGCGTGGCTGCTGCCGGGATCTTGGCGAGATCGGCTTCCATTTGATCAATCATCTTCTGCTCTTCGTCCATTTCCTGCTGTTTCGCTGCGATCCGATCCTGTTCGTCCTGCAGTTTCGCCGCGCCCGCGGTGTCCGAAGCGTAGTCCGGCTTGATGTAATACATCTGCGAATCCAGCGTGTAAGTCCGCTGCAGAAGATCCAGGTCCACCTTGATCGTCGCCAGTTTTTCCTTGGCATTCTGGATGGAGGCTTCCAGCGCTCCTCGGACCGCCGCTGCATCCCCACCGGCTCCCGCGGAACCGCTAGCCGCGGCATTGGCAGCATCGCCTGTCCCAGCCGAGGCATTAGCGCTATCATCCCCCGGCGTCTGGCCGACCACGCTGATGGCATCGTTGGACTTGGGAATCGTATCGTCATTCCACACGCGCGCGGGCTTCGCCTGATCCTTCTTTGCCTCACGCGCCGCCTTCGCGGCCGCCGCCAGGGAATCGCTCGCTGCCGGAGCTGGCGCGGGCGTCTGCGCGTCCTGCGCCGGGGGTTGTGCCTGCCCAGCCGCAATGCCCATCGGCATAACCAGCAGAATGCCCAGGCCCCAATGTGCGATTTTCATCTTGCTTCTCCCAGGTGGCAGTTTCCCACGCCTTAATTTTAGCCGCCCGGTCGCGCGAGTGGCAATTGGCGTTCTGTCCCGCGCCCTAAGAGGCACCCTGTACTTCCCGGCAGGTACAAACGTCTCCCCCTCTCCGCACACTTTTGTACCTCCCTCCGAGATAAGGCCGGTTCGTCGGCTCATGTCTGCGGAACCTTGCGCCGCCTCGCCGGCCAAGTCATAATCGCCGTTCGAATTTGGCCTGGAAGGCGGGCCGCCAGACCGTCTGGAGCAAGGATGAAACCTCTCGCACTCTGGATTTTGCTCTTACTAATTCTGTTCGCCGCGCCCCTCGCGTTTGGCAGGACCGCCGCGCCGCTTCCAGACGTAGCCGCGGTTGCTTCCGTTGCGGCGCCACAATCTTCGCAGCCACAATCCGGCGTACCCGACGATGCAGCTTCGCAAGCTCCAGAGCAAGCATCCGAAAAAAAGGTCACGGCCTACACGCTCCCTCCTGATCTCTACCGTAAAGCTCGCGACCTTGGCCGCTTTCACGCACGTTTTGCCTGGATTGATTTCTTCTACGGTATCTTCGTCCTCTGGGTGATCCTCTATTGGCGATTCGGTCCGCAATTTCGCGATTGGGCCGAGTCCGCTTCCCGCAATCGTTTCCTGCAAGCCGCGATCTTCGCGCCACTTTTGCTCTTGACGATGGCCATTCTCAGTCTGCCCTCGGACATCTACGAAAATTCCGTCGAGCGAAAATACGGCCTCAGCATTCAGAGCTGGGGCTCCTGGTTCTGGGATTGGACTAAAGGACAATTTCTCGGAATCCTGCTGGGAATTATTCTCGTTTCGATTCTTTACGCCGTCATACGCAGCAGCCCGCGCCGCTGGTGGTTCTATTTCTGGCTGACTTCGTTGCCCATCATCGTGCTTCTGGTCTTCATTCAGCCGGTGATCGTGGATCCCATGTTTCACAAATTCGAACCCCTGCAGCAAAAAGATCCTGCGCTCACCGCCAGCCTGGAAAAAATGGTCCAGCGCGCAGGCGTGAATATTCCACCGGAGCGCATGTTCTGGATGGGTGCGGGAGAAAAAACCACGGAGCTCAACGCCTACGTCACCGGCATTGGCGCGTCAAAACGCATCGTGGTGTGGGACAACACCATTGCGAAGATGAACACGCAGGAAATTGTGTTCGTCGTCGGCCACGAAATGGGCCATTACGTTCTCAATCACATCTGGAAGGGCCTGCTCTTCGCCGCGGTGTTCCTATTCGTGGTCTTTTATCTCGGCTTCCGCACCATCGGTTGGCTGCTGCGGCGATTCGGCGGTGCCTGGGGCATCCGCGGAGTTGACGATTGGGCTTCGCTCCCCGCGCTGCTACTCCTGATTTCCATCTACTCTTTTATCGCCAACCCCGTTCAGAGCGCCGTCAGCCGTCACTTCGAACACCAAGCCGACCAATACGGCCTGGAAGTCACTCACGGCCTAACTCCGGATTCCAGTCAGGTCGCCGCGCAAGCCTTTCAAGTTCTCGGCGAAGTGGATCTCTCCGATCCCACGCCCAGTCCCGTGACGGTCTTCATGTTCTATTCTCACCCAACGATCCCAGACCGCATCCGCTTCTCCCTAACTTACGATCCCTGGGACCAAGGTGAACAACCAGAATTTGTGAAGTGACGATGTGACAAGCATCGTCATCCTGAGGCCGGCGCCTTTGTTTCAATCCGGTCGAAGGATCTCTCTTCATTTCTACGATCCACTCATCCCCGCGCATGCACCGTCATCCGAATCCCATATTTCGCTCGCAGCGTCACCAAAGGATCCGTTACCACCCGATGCCCCGGCACCAACTTGAACCGAAACCGCTGCGCCACCGTCGCAATCACCATACCCAATTCTAACAGCGCGAATCCCTGCCCAATGCACCTTCGCGGCCCATCCCCAAACGGAAAGTAAGCTCCCGCCGGCAAGCGATTCTCCAACCCATCCAACCAGCGCTCCGGCCGAAACTTTTCCGGCTCATCAAAATACCGCGGGTCGCGATGCATCACCCACTGCGACATAATAAATGTCGTGTCCGCCGGAAAATCGTATCCACCGATCGTGCATGGCGCGATCGAAGTCCGCGCCACAATATAAGCCGCCGGATAAAGCCGCAGCACCTCGCTCACCAGCGCGCGCAGATACGGCAGTCGCTCCATGTCCGCAACTTCCGGCGCGCGCCCGCCCAGCACGCGCTGCAATTCTTCATGCAAACGCGCCTCTGCCGCCGGATTTTCGCTCAGCATGTACCAAGTCCACGCCAGTGTCAGCGCCGTAGTCTCGTGCCCGGCCATAAATAAAGTCATCGTCTCATCGCGCAATTGTTTCGGGGTCATCTGCGTGCCGTCTTCATCCATCGCGCCCATCAACAGCGCCAGCAGATCGTTGTGCGGATTTGTGTTTCCCTCCGCTTGCCGTTCCTTGATGATCCCGTACACCAGCGAATCCAGAAATTGCGTCTCGCGTTCCGCCCGGCGATTCCGTGGCGTCGGCCAGCTCTCCGGCACCTTGATCGGCGAACGCGCCTTGCGCATCGAATAACGCATCAAAAATCCCAGCGACTTGCCAACTTCCTCCGCCTTCACGCTTAGCGTCGTCCCGAAAAGCGTCCGCACAGCGATGTCCAGAGTCATCGCCATCATCTCGTCGGCGATGTCGCTGGTTTCACCATCTTTCCATCTGCGCATGTGCGTGTTCGCGCACTCCACCATCGTCGTGCCGTATTCTGCGATGCGCGTGCGATGGAACGCGGGCTGCGCCAGCCGCCGTTGCCGCCGCCAGAAATCCCCTTCGCTGATCAGCAGTCCTTGCCCCAGCAGCCGCTGCGTCACGTCTTTGGTCAATGTGCTCTTGTGAAATTTCGCATGCTGCACGATGCACACTTGCTCGATGTAGTCCGGATGATTCAGCAAAATGCGGTAATGCCGAAACACCGGAATGCACACGATGTCGCCATATTCCCGGGCCACGCGCATCAGCGTTGCCAGCGGATCGCGCAACACCTGCAGCGCTAGCCCCAGCAATGGCGCGCCTTTCGGTCCCGGCGGCAGGCCCGGCCGGCTTGCGGTAGACGTAGCGGTAGAAGCAGCAGTCACAGTCATGATTTCGCGCACTCTCTGCAGGCCGAAAAATTGCCCACACTCTCTCCTCTCATTATTACGCTCCCAGGCGCCAATTCATTGCATCAAATGTGGTAGTTCTTACCTACTCAAGATGCGGCCCGCCCTTTAGCGGTTTTCTTCCGAATTGGGTAAGATACGCGGGCGGGCAGTTGAGGCCTAAAAGGGGAGCGTCGGTGGAAGTCGAACAGCCGGATTGGCTGCAACAAATCGAAGGCGTTCTCGAAAGCCTCAACGAAGGCGTCCTCATTTCCGACGATTGCCAGAATATTATTTTCGTGAATTCCAACCTCGAACAAATGACCGGCTTGCCGCAATCTGAAATCGTCGGTCCGGACATTCACAGGCTTTACAACAAAGCGGAAGCCGATTTCATCACTAAGAAAAGAGACCAAGGCCTGCAGGCCGGCAAAAACCGCTTCGAATTCGTGCTGCCCAGAAAAGACGGCTCGCGTATGCCCGTAATTATCAGCGCTCGCGTGATCGAAGATCCCGACGGCCGCCAGTTTTCCATCGTCACCTTCACCGACATCTCCGATCTGAAGCGCGCCGAACAGGAATTGCGCGAGGTCAACAAACAACTCGAAGAACGCCACCAGGAAATTCAGGAAGACCTCAAGCTCGCTGCGCGTGTGCAACAAAGCCTGGCGCCGAAATCATTGGTGTGGGGCGGCGTCCGCGTCGAAACCTTCTATCATCCGGTGCGCACCATCGGCGGCGATTTCGGCCTGGTCAGTTCGCTCGATGATCACTACTTAAATCTGCTGGTCTGCGACGTTTCCGGCCACGGCATCGGTTCGGCGCTCGTCGCCAACCGCATTTACACCGAAATGATGACGCAACTGCGCGCCGGCTCCGCCCTTGACACGATGCTGGCCCAGCTCAACCGGTTCGTCATGCACAATATCGGCAGCTCGGTTTTCTTTTTCACCGTCGCCGCCGCGCGCATTGACCGTCCCGGCCGCCGCATGATTTTCGCCGGCGCCGGCCATCCTCCCGGCATGATCGCGCGCGACGGCGCCGAGCCTCGTCTGCTCGAATCCCGCAGCATGGTTTTGGGCGCGCTGCCTGATGCCGTGGATGCCGAAGCCACGCTCGATGTGGATCTCGAATCCGGCGACCGCGTCGTCCTCTACACCGACGGCATCACCGACGTATTCAATGCCCGCGGCGAAATGCTCGGCATCGAGGGCGTGCAGAAAATCGTCCGCGAAACTTCCCGCCTGCCTTTCAACGAAATGAAGAAAGGCATCCTGGACAGCGTAGCCGAATGGCGTGAAGGTCCTCCCACCGACGACGTTTCCTTGGTCCTGGTCGAAGTCTAAATTCGCACAAATCATGAGATAACTTTCTCACGCAATGGCCCGCATCGAACTAGTCCAAGAAATCTCCACCGCTCCCAACGAAATCTTCGTCTTCTTCGTCCCGCAACGCATGCCTCACTGGTATGGCACCGAAATGAACGCCCACTTCGAAGTCCAATCCGGCGCGCCAGATTTCACAGTAGGACAAAAAGTCCGCATCAGCGGAACATTGCAAAACTACGAGCTGATGCTGACTGCTGTTGTCACTGCTTATGAATGGAATCATCACCTGGAATGGCAATTTCAAGATTCCTACGGTGTCCGCGGTATGCAACGCTGGGACCTGCAACCTGAAGGAAGCGCAACCAAACTGACCATGCGCGACGAATACACAATGCCCACCACATTCGGCAGAATCTTCGACCGCTTCGTTACCCGACGCGCCGTCAAACTGCGCGATCAATCCTGGCTCGATCGCCTAAAACGCTTCGCCGAGCGCCCATCGCGGTAACGTGAACGCAGCGCGGCGGCAATCCCGCGTACTCTGTGTTCTCCGTTTTTCGTTTGTGTACTCTGTGTTAGATCTTTTGACTTTCTCTGCGTCCTCCGCGTCTCTGCGGTAAGTCTCTCCGATACGTATCCTCTAAACTCCCACAACCCGCAGAAATCTCTTCTTCCCCACCCGCAAAGGCAGCATCTCCCCCGGATTCAAAACAATCGTTCGCTTCACGTCCTTCTCGATCGCCCCATTCACCTCCACCGCTCCCGCTTTGATCAATCTCTCCGCCTCGCTCCGCGACGAAGTCAATCCAGCTTCCGTCAAAACCAAATGCAGCGGCCGCGTCCCCCATGCCAATTTCATTTCCGGCATGTCCGTAGGCGCCTTCCGGTCGCGATACACTAACCGGAATTCGTCCGCCGCTTCCTTCGCAGCCTCTTCCCCATGAAATCCCGCAATGATCGTATGTGCCATCTGCATCTTCGCGTCCATCGGATGCAGCACGCCCATGCTCACCTCCTCGCGCAGACGCACAATCACCGGCGAGCCAAAATCCGTCAGCAATTCGTAGTAAGACCACATCAGCTCGTCCGAAATGGACATCAATTTCCCAAACATCTCGCCCGGCTTCTCCGTGATCCCGATGTAATTGCCCAAACTCTTCGACATCTTCCGCTCGCCGTCCAGCCCCACCAGAATCGGCATCGTCAAAATCACCTGCCCCGGCAAGCCGTACTCCCGCTGAATCTCGCGATGCACCAGCAAATTAAATTTCTGCTCCGTCGCGCCCAATTCCACATCCGACTTCAACGCCACCGCGTCGTAAGCCGTCAGCAACGGATACAAAAGCTCGTGCACCGAAATCGGCAAATTCGCGTCCAGCCGCGAACGAAAATCCTCGCGCTCCAGCATCCGCGCGAGGCGATAATGCGCGCAGAGCTGCACCACTTCGGTGCTGCTCAATTTCCCCAGCCACTCGCTGTTGTAGCGAACTTCTGTTTTTTCGCGATTCAGTATTTTGTACACCTGCGCGAGGTATGTTTTCGCGTTCGCATCCACTTGTTCGCGCGTCAGCGGCGGACGCGTCTCCGATTGCCCCGTCGGATCGCCAATCATCGCTGAAAAATCCCCAATCAGAAAAACCGCGGTGTGCCCCATGTCTTGAAATTGCTTCAGTTTCCGCAGCACCACCGTGTGCCCCAGATGAATATCCGGCGCCGTCGGGTCCACGCCCAAATAAACGCGCATCGGTTTCCCGGTCTTTACCGACTCCGCCAGCTTCGCCTTCAATTCCTCTTCGCGAATAATTTCCGCCACGCCCTTTTTCAGGTACGCGAGCTGCTCTTCCACCGGCTTGAATTTTGCGGACGACACTATTTTCTCTCCGACCCTTTCGGCGCATTCAGCAGCACGCGCCGCCCCTCCATCCGATACCGCCCCTCCAGCACAATCCGCACCGCTTCCGTGTAAATGCGATGTTCTTCGCGCAAAATCCGCTCCGCTAAAGTTTCCGGCGTGTCCGCATCTTCAATTAGCACGCATGCCTGCAGCACGATCGGCCCCGCATCCAGATTTTCATCCACGAAGTGCACTGTGCAACCCGAAAATTTCGTGCCATGCTCCAGTGCCTGCCGTTGCGATTCCAGCCCAGGAAACGCGGGCAACAGCGACGGGTGAATATTCAAAATCCGCTGCGGAAATGCCGCCACAAAATGCGGCGATAGTAGCCGCATGTATCCCGCCAGGCACACTAAATCAACTTTCTTCTCCTGCAGCGCGGCCACCACCAATTTATCGTAAGCCTCGCGCTCCAATCCCTTTGACGGAATTACCCGCGCATCAATCCCGCGCCGCCGCGCCTTCTCAATCCCCTCGGCGCCCTCTCGATTGCTCACCACAATCGCAATTTCCGCGTCTGGAATGCGCCCCGTCTCCACGCTCTCGGCGAGCGCGTCGAAATTCGATCCGCGCCCCGAGAGCAGCACGCCAATGCGTTTCTTCATGACCGCCCGAAATTAGCACAGTTCCGGAAAGCGGCAAAACTTCGTCCGCACCCACACTTGACTCCATTCCGCCGCCAAGGCATCTTGTCTCGCACGCATGCGCCCAAAGATTCACACAGGAGGTTTTTCGATGCCGCGCACACTTCTCATCGTTCTAGCCGCGCTCTCCGCCATGATCCTCACCACATCCTGCGACCAGCCCGCCAAAAAAGACGCTCAAGCCTCACAGCAACAAGAAATCCAGCAAGCCCGCGCTGCCGACGAAGCCGCCATCCGCGCCGCTTCCGCCGCATGGTCCCAGTCCGCCACGGCAAAAGATCTCGACAAGGCAGTCTCCTTCTACGCCGATGACGCCCTAGTATTGCCTGACAAAGCTCCCGCCATCACGGGCAACGAAAATATTCGCAAGAATTGGGCCCCACTACTCGCGCTGCCCGGCCCCGGCTTGAGTTGGAAAACCGGCTCAGTCGTAGTCGCGCGCTCGGGCGAACTAGCCTACGAAACAGGCGCATACAATTTCGTTACCACCGACAAGAAGGGCAAATCCACGGACTACAAAGGCAAGTATCTGCTCATCTGGAAGAAGCAAAGCGATGGTTCCTGGAAAGTCGCCGTGGATACGGACAATGGCGATCAATAAATCGAGCCAGCTCGCATCGTCGCCCGGCGCAGCCTGCGGCAAACCGGCACTCTCGCTGTGCTCTTGCCGTCGCAGTCAGCTAAGGCGCCTTGCCATCCTGAGCGCAGCGAAGGATCCCTCTTCTCTTTAGGTTTGGGTTTTCTCTGCGAACTCTGCGTCTCATGCGGTAAATAATCCGCGCCGCGCTCCCTACAACCCCAATTTCCCGTTATAAATCACCCGCGGCTTCCCCCGCACTGCCCGCTCAATCCTTCCAATCAAATAAAATTTCTCTCGCCGCCGCTTCAACTCCGTCTCCACCCGCGACACATGTTTAGCCGGCACCACCAAGATCATTCCCACGCCCAAATTAAAAGTTTTCAGCAATTCATCGCGCTCAATCGCACCCACTCGCGCCAGATAACGAAATATCGGCAACACCGGCCACGAACCCAGGTCAATCACCGCCTGCACGTTCGACGGCAAAGCACGCGGCAAATTCCCGGTAATCCCGCCGCCGGTAATGTGCGCCATGGTAGTCACCCACCCGCGCGCCAAAATACTTTTCAGCAGCGGCCAATAAGCCCGGTGCGGCTTCAACAACTCCGGCCCGATCTTGTTGCTCACTTCCGCCACGTAAGTGTTCGGGCTGAGCTTCGCCACTCCAAACACCAATTTCCGCGCCAGCGAATATCCATTCGTGTGCAATCCGCTCGAAGGCAGCGCCAACAGCGCGTCCCCCGGACGCACTCGCCGCGGATCCAGTTGCATCTTCCGCTCCACCGCGCCCACAATAAATCCCGCCAGATCGTATTCGCCCGCCGGGTAAAAATCCGGCATCTCCGCCGTTTCTCCGCCAATCAACGCGCAACCTGCATGCCGCGCCGCCCGGCTCATCCCTTCGATCACCTGCTCCACGACGCGCGCATCAATCTTCCCCATCGCCAGGTAATCCAGAAAAAATAACGGCTGCGCGCCCTGCGTCAAAATATCATTGATGCAATGATTCAGAATATCCGCGCCCACGGTCGAATGAATCCCGGTTGCAAACGCAATTTTCAGCTTCGTGCCGACCCCGTCGGCGCTCGACACCAGAATCGGCTCGCGCCAGCGCTTGCCATCCAGCTGAAATAGCGCGCCAAATCCGCCGATCGGCGCCAGCACTCCGCGCGTAAAAGTTTTCCGCGCCATTGCCGCAATCCGCCGCTTGGCTTCATCGGCTACCGCAATATTTACCCCCGCATCGGCATAGCGCATGGTTGGTTTCCGCTTCCTGAAGGAGCCGGACTAATTCCCTGAAGCCGGAATCTTTCTGCGAACGAGTACTAGGGTCAAATTCAGAATATGTGGAACAACCGCTTCCAGCGAATTTCTCCCGGATGGATCACGGCGTTCAAATAGGTAGCGAACCGCTCGCCCACGTGCCCCGGTTCCCACACATCTTCCGGCGCGTCGATGGACATATAAATCAGCACCGGCGTCCCGATAATATTTTCCCGCGGCACAAATCCCCAGTATCGGCTGTCGTTCGAATTGTCGCGGTTGTCGCCCATCATAAAATATTCGCCTGGCGGCACCACCAACTCGCCGTTCTGCACCTGCTTCGCCAGCTCGTTGCGCCAGTCCGGATTGTCCGCGAAAGGCATCTCGGCAGTTCGCGCCGGGAAATTCTCTACCGGGGAATCGGTGCTGTTCGGATTGTGCAAGGCGTAAGGCTCGTTCAGCGCCGTTCCATTCACAAACACTTTCCCTTCCACGATTTTTATGCGGTCGCCCGGCACCCCGATGCAGCGCTTGATGAAATCCGGAAATCCCTGATCGGCCAGGGGTGCGCGAAACACCGTAATCTGCTGCCGCTTCGGCTCGCGCCACAACGGCACATGCCAGGGCGTGAACGGAATCCCCGCATCGTAGCCAAACCGGCTCACAATCAAGTGATCCCCAATCAGCACCGTGTCTTCCATTGACCCGCTTGGAATCACCCGCGCCTGCACCAGCGTCCCCTCAATGAAAAGGAACGCCATGATCACCCAAAACCACGAAACCACTTCGCGCCACACCTTGTCGCCGGTCGTCGCGTGCTCGTGGTGTTCCTCGCGCGCTCTTTCCAGCCGTTCCCGGTCTGCGGCCACGGCTTCTTCCACGTCAGCCTTCACGATGAGCCTCCACTTCCAGTTGCACCAGCTCCGTCGGATAGCTGCCGGTGTAGCACGATGTGCAGAACTTGTGGTTGGCGTCGTCCGTATCCTCCATCGCCAGCCGCAATCCCTCAAGCGAAACGTATCCCAGCGAATCCGCTCCCAAATATTTCCTGATCTCTTCCACCGAATAATTCGCCGCGATCAATTCCTCGCGCCGCGGCGTATCCACTCCGTAATAACAAGGTGAAATCGTCGGCGGGCAGCTGATTCGCACGTGCACTTCGGTCGCGCCCGCATCGCGCACCAGTCGCACGATTTTCCGGCTGGTCGTTCCGCGCACAATCGAATCATCCACCAAAATCACGCGCTGCCCCTCCAACATTCGACGTACCGGGTTCAGCTTTAGCTTCACCCCAAAATCGCGGATTGCCTGGCTCGGTTCGATGAACGTGCGCCCAATATAATGATTGCGAATCAGCGCCATGCGAAACGGAATTCCCGAATCCGCCGAATAACCGATCGCCGCCGGAACGCCCGAATCCGGCACCGGCGTCACAATGTCCGCTTCCACCGGATGTTCTTTCGCGAGCAATCGCCCCAGCCGCTCACGCGTGCGATTCACCGGCATGCCGAATACCAGGCTGTCCGGCCGCGAAAAATAAACATGCTCGAAAACGCACTGTTGCAGCGGTTTTTCCGGCGCGAAATGCAGCGATTCCAGGCCGCTGCGCGAAATCCGCACCATTTCTCCCGGCTCCACGTCGCGCACGTATTCCGCATCAATCAAATCCAGCGCGCATGTTTCCGAAGCCGCCACCCACGCGCCATCCAGCCGTCCCAGGCACAGCGGCCGGAATCCTCGCGGATCGCGAATCGCGTAAATCTCATCGCGGGTCAGCAGCAGCAGCGAATAAGCGCCCTCCACTTGATTCAAGGCATCGGCGATTGCGCCCGTCAGGTTTCGCGCCTGGCTCCGAGCGATTAAATGCACGATCACTTCGGTGTCGCTGGTCGTCTGAAAAATGGATCCGCGATGCTCCAGCTTCTTGCGCAGTTCGATCGCGTTAGTCAGGTTGCCGTTATGCCCCAGCGCGATTTTTCCCTTGTTGCAGTCAATCACCACCGGCTGCGCGTTCGTCAATACGTTGTCGCCCGCGGTCGAATATCGCGTGTGCCCGATCGAAGCATCGCCCGGCAGCCGCGCAATCACGTCCGGCGTGAAAATTTCCTGCACCAGCCCCAGCGACTTGTGCACGAATACCTGCGTCCCGTCGGTGGAAGCGATCCCCGCCGATTCCTGCCCGCGATGCTGCAGCGCATAAAGCCCCAGATACGACATTTTCGCCGCTTCCGGGTGCCCAAATATCCCGAACACGCCGCAGTGATCGTGAAAATGATCGTCGCCGAGTTGAATTGTTGTGCTCACGCGTTTTCGATGGCCTTTGGCAGCGATTCGCTCCACACCCGCCGGAACGATTCGATACCTGCCTTGTATCACACCCGCACCTCGATATTGGATGCGGAATTCACCGCGAGTGACTGTACCGATCCGCTGCGCACGCACTTTGTATTGTGCCGCAATCTCGTTCACGCGGGCAAGCGAAGCAGGTGCAACAGATACCACGGCCCGCGCCCCTCGTTCGCCAAATAGCGCCGCCTCCGCGAAATCTTCCGCGCCCGCAGCGTCAATCGAAATATCCGCCGATAGCCCGTCGCGCCCAAAACACGCCTCAGCCAGCGAAACCGCGAGCCCGCCATCGCTAACGTCGTGCGCCGAACGCACCGCGCGCTCCGCAGCCAGCGCCACCAGACAATCAATCAACCGTTTCTCCGCCGCCAAATCAATCGCCGGCGGCTCGCCCGCCACAATCCCATGAATCGTCTTCGCATATTCGCTCGATGCGAATTCCGTTTTCGTAGCCGCGGCCTTCAGGCCGCCATCTTTTGCGGCGCCATCGCTCATTCCGTCGAGCGACAAAATCAAATCGCCCTCACTCTGAAATTCCGAACCCAAAGCGCACTCCGCATCCTCCATCAACCCCAACACGCCCAAAACCGGCGTTGGATAAATCGCCTTCCCCAAAGTCTCATTGTAAAAACTAACGTTCCCGCCGGTGATCGGCGTCTCCAGCACGCGACAAGCCTCCGCAATCCCATCAATCGCTTCGCTGAACTGCCACATCACTTCCGGCTTCTCCGGATTGCCGAAATTTAAGCAGTTCGTAGCCGCAATAGGACGCGCACCGCTGCAAGCCACATTCCGCGCCGCCTCCGCCACCGCGTGCATCGCGCCCAAACGCGGCGCGAGAAATCCCCAGCGCCCATTGCCATCGGTCGCCAGCGCCAAAGCGCGCTTCGATTCCTTCAACCGCAGCACCGCCGCATCCCCCGCTCCAGGACCGAACGTGGTATTCGTCTGCACCATCGAATCGTACTGCTCCGTGATCCAATGCTTCGAAGCAATCGTCGGCGAAGCCAGCAAACGCCGGAAATTCTCACTCAAATCCGCGCCAGCCGCAGCCAATGGCACGAAAGCACCCGCGCCCGCAGCGGCGCGCGCGCCATTCCCAACATCAGGCTTCGCAATTGGACGCTCGTACCGCGGCCCCTCCTCCGCAATCGCATGCGCCGGAATCGCAGCCGCCACTTCCCCATGATTCAACACGCGCAAAATCCCGTCTTCCGTCACGCGCCCAATCTCCACCGCGTCCAATCCCCATTTGTGGAACACATCAAAAACTTCCCGCTCGCGCCCGCGCTCCGCCACCAGCAGCATCCGCTCCTGCGATTCGCTCAACATGATTTCGTACGGCGTCATGCCCGTCTCGCGCTGCGGCACGCGCGCCAAATCAATTTCAATTCCCAGGCCGCCGCGCGAAGCCATCTCCGAACTGGAACTCGTCAATCCTGCCGCGCCCATATCCTGAATCGCCACCACCGCGCCCGTGCGCATCGCTTCCAGGCACGCTTCCAGGAGCAGCTTTTCCATGAACGGGTCGCCCATCTGCACGTTCGGCCGTTTCTGCTGCGATTCCTCGCTGAATTCCGCCGAAGCCAGCAGCGAAGCCCCATGAATTCCGTCGCGCCCCGTTTTCGCGCCTACGTAAATCACAGGATTCCCAGCGCCGCGCGCCTTGGCAAAAAATAATTCCTCGCGCCTGCAAATTCCGAGCGCCAACGCATTCACCAAGGGATTGTTCGCATAACAAGGCTCAAACACCACTTCGCCGCCCACGGTCGGCACCCCAAAACAATTCCCATAAAATCCAATCCCGCGTATCACCCCATCCAAAATATGCCGGTTCCGCGCAATCTCTTCGCGAGTTGCGTCCCCCGCGCCCGGACCCGCCTCGATCGGCCCAAACCGCAGCGAATCCATCACCGCAATCGGCCGCGCCCCCATCGTAAAAATATCCCGCAAAATCCCGCCCACTCCAGTAGCCGCGCCCTGAAACGGTTCCACAAAGCTCGGATGGTTATGCGACTCGATCTTAAAAACCGCCACCATCCCGTCGCCGATATCCACCACGCCGGCGTTTTCCCCGGGCCCCTGCACCACATGCGTCCCGCGCGTAGGCAACCGCTTCAAATGCACGCGCGACGATTTATACGAGCAATGCTCGCTCCACATCACGCTGAAAATTCCCAGCTCCGTGAATGACGGATCGCGCCCCAATATTTTCTGCGTGCGTGCGTATTCTTCAGGCGAGAGGCCGTGCTCGGCCGCTATCTGTGGAGTTACCTTAATTTCAGTCTCAATCATTTTTTGTGGGCATAATTAGAAAACGAAGAAGCACAAGCTCTAAGCCGGAACCGCCGCTGTCGTGACTCCCGACGCACGAGGTGGCGCACTCCCCGCAGCAGCCAAACTAGCGACCAGCGACCGGAAAATCACCAACCCATCCGCCGATCCCAGCGAAGCCTCCACCGCGCGCTCCGGATGCGGCATCAAACCCAGCACATTCCGCTCGCGATTGCAGATCCCCGCGATCGCATGCAATGACCCATTCGGATTCGCCTCGCGGTCCCGCGCGTCCACTTCGCCGCCATCCGCCCGCACATAACGAAAAATGATCTGGTTGTTGCGTTCCAATTCCGCCAAAGCCGCCGGCTCGCAAAAATAATTTCCTTCCATGTGCGCGATGGGAATTTCCAGCACTTGTCCCCGGGTCGCCGCACAAGTAAACGGCGTATCCGTCGCTTCCACCCGCACATGCACCTGCCGGCACAAAAATCGCAGCCCCTGATTGCGCATCATCGCGCCAGGCAGCAACCCTGCTTCCAGCAAAATCTGAAAGCCGTTGCAGATTCCCAGCACCAGTCCGCCGCCCCGCGCAAACCGCTCCACCGCCTTCATCACCGGCGAAAATCGCGCGATGGCTCCCGTCCGCAAATAATCCCCAAACGCAAATCCGCCCGGCAAAATCACCGCGTCGCAACCAGCCAGATCCTCCGACTGGTGCCAGATAAATTCCACCGGCTGCCGCACGATCGCGCCCACCGCATGAAACGCATCCGCATCGCAATTCGACCCCGGAAATTGCACCACGCCAAATTTCATCGCCACTCCTCGCCTGAAATTATTTTACCATGTGCGCCAGATATGCCGCAGCGCCGCTTTTCGTGCTCTTGCCGTTGACTTCGTAGCGCCGGCGTCCCGCCGGCTCGGTTGCAGTTGACGTTCTAACGAGCATCTCGCCGCAAGTTGCAACGCCCGCGCCCGACTACCTCACGAGAGGTATAATTGCCGAGGGAGTCGCATCATCGCATCAAGACTTCCCTTGCTCGATCAAAAGGAATGCCGGATGATCCGACGCGATTTCCTCCGCAACGTCCTCTACAGCGGCACAGCCCTAGCCGCCGCAAAAGCAGCCAGGAAAATAATCGCGCCGCCCGCGACGAACGAATACCCGCTCCCGACGCTCGCCGCCACGCCCTTCGCGCTCGAAGACATCAAGATTCTCGACCCCGACCTCCTCCGCATGCGCGCCCAAACCCTCGATTACATGCTGGCTCTCGACTCCGACCGCCTGCTCCACAATTTCCGCATCGCCGCGAATCTTCCCTCCGCCGCCGACCCCCTCTACAATCGCGAGTCTCCCACCAACGGCTGGCGCGGCCACTACGTCGGTCACTATCTCTCCGCCTGCGCCCAGATGTACGCCTCCACCAACGACGCACGGATCAAAACTAAAGCCGACCAAATAGTCGCCGAACTAGCCAAATGCCAAGCCCAGCTAGGCGACAAGGGTTATCTCTCCGCCTTCCCCGAATCCAGCTTTGACGATCTCGAACAAGGCCGCCCCGCCGCCGTCGTCTGGTACGCGCTCCACAAAATCATGGCCGGCCTGCTTGAAATGTATGTCTATTGCCACAACGCACAAGCCCTGCAAATCCTCGAACGCATGGCCGCATGGACCGACTGGCGCACCGGTCGCCTCCCCGAAGATCAAATGCAGCGCACCCTGCAAACCGAATTCGGCGGCATGAACGAGGTCCTCGCCAACCTCTCCGCCACTACCGGCAATCCGCAATACCTCGTCGTCGCCAAGCGTTTCGACCATCACGCCGTGATGGATCCCGCCTCCCAAAGCCGCGACGCTCTCACCGGCCTCCACGCCAATACCCAAGTCCCCAAATTTGTCGGCGCCGCCCGCGAATATGAACTCACCGGCGATCCGTACTACCAAAACGCCGCGCTCTTTTTCTGGCAACAGGTCGCCCTGCACCGCAGCTACGTCACCGGCGGCAATAGCATCAGTGAACATTTCCGTACTCCGCCCGATGTTCTCTCCTCCCAACTCACTGACCTCACCCAGGAAACCTGCAACACCTACAACATGCTCAAGCTCACGAACCATCTCTTCACCTGGCAGGCCGAGCCGCAATACGCCGACTACTACGAGCGCGCTTTCATCAATCACATCCTGGCCACGCCCAATCCCGCGCAAGGCTCGCCGCTCTATTTTCTCGGCACGCGCTCCGGCCAGTGGAAGGTTCACTTCGTCCCGCACCAGGGCTACTTCTGCTGCTGTGGCACCGGCCTGGAAAATTTCTCGAAGCTAGGCGAGGGTTTCTATTTCCGCGATGCGCAGTCGCTCTGGGTAAATCTCTTCTTCGCTTCCGAAGTGAACTGGCGCGAAAAAGGCGTCGTCATCCGCCAGGAAACGCGCTTCCCCGATGAAGCCGCCACCCGCTTGGTGATCCAAACGAAATCGCCCGCAAACTTCACTCTGAACGTGCGCATTCCGTACTGGACCGATAACGCCAGCATCACCATCAACGGCCAACGCTTCCAGCCCAACGAAAAGCTAGCACCTTCCACCTACGCCAAAATCCATCGCACATGGAAAGATGGAGACGTTGTCACGGTGAGCCTACCCATGCGCCTGCACCTGCAGCCCTTACCCGACGACCAGAACCTAGCCGCGATCATGTATGGCCCGCTGGTCTTGGCCGGCGAACTAGGCACCCAAGATCTCAACCCCGAACACATCTACTCCGACGACAAATATCTCCACGCCGGTTTCCCGCACAATCACCATCCCCGAACTAGTCGCCAACCGCGCCACTCTCGACCAATGGATAACGCCACTCAGCACGCCAACAAGCGCGAACGTCAAGCCCCTAACCTTTCGCACAGTAGGTGCTGGTCATCCCGAAGACGTCACCCTGAGCCCCTTCTATCGCCTCTTCGACCAGCGCTACAACATCTACTGGCGCTTCCGCCCCGCCGCCGACGCTTCCGCCAGTCCCAGCGCTTGAAATCCCCGCAAAAGTATGATATATAGTAGTCAGAAAGAAAAAGTAACCCAGCGCGTGCGGCGCACCCCTAAAAACTAAATAGCCGACGATCGGACGAGTGAAGCTGTCTCTCGCACTCAGGGAGATCTCCGCCCGCCTGCGCGAATTCGCCCGGCCCAGGAGGTTCCATCGTGGACGCTGCTAAGGCTTCAGCCAGTCGCCCCCCGCTCCTGCGGCCTCCCTTTTCAATTTTTGCCCATCGGCCCAGTCTAATCGCTAGTCAATTATTAGAAATCGACTCAACTCATTCACAACAAACGACTAAATATTTTCTAATCGCTAGTTTTTCGGCAATTTTTCACGCCTCGCCGCCGCCCCGCACGAAGAATCCTCCGTGGCAGAGGCAGTCTTGCCTGTGCACCTTCGGCTTGGCGCAGATGGATATCGCAGAAGCCGCCCCATGTGAGCGGCTCGGCAAGTCGGAATTTGCAATCACCAGACGCGGAAAAGAGGAGTTTCAGCCACTGAAGTACCGATTTTGCAGTTGGAACGAAGCCTTACCGGCGGGAACGTCTCGAGGTCTTCCTTTTCACGCGCCGGCGCGCCTTCACTTTCGCTCGACGCGCCACTTTACCTCGGCGCTTCGATTTCTTGCGGCCCGCGTCACGCCCAGCCCGAGCCAGCTCGCGCCGTCGCGCTGCCGCCCACCCAGGCTTGTTCGTCTGCCGTCCCCGCGCCACTCCCAGCGCATCCGCCGGGACATTTTCCGTGATCGTGGACCCAGCCGCCACGTACGCGCCGTCGCCAATCCGCACCGGAGCCACCAGCGCGCTATCACTCCCGATAAAAACGCGATTGCCGATCGTCGTCTCGTACTTCGCCACGCCGTCATAGTTGCAAGTAATCGTGCCCGCGCCGATGTTCGCTTCGCGCCCCACGGACGCATCGCCCAAATAAGTCAGGTGCCCGGCCTTCGCGCCCTCATGCACCACCGAATTTTTCACTTCCACGAAATTTCCAATGTGCGCCCCCGCGCGTATATCCGCCCCGGGACGCAGCCGCGCGAACGGCCCCACGTGTGCCTTGTTCCCCACGCGACTGGAATCCAGCGTCGAGTGCGCGCCGATGATTACTTCATCGTCCAAGCGAGTATCGCGCAGCACGCTCCCCGTCTGAATCGTGCAGCGCGCGCCGATGCGCGTCTTGCCCAGCAGTTGCACGCACGACTCGATCACCGTGTCTTCCCCCGCGCTGACTTCCGGATCAATCACCACCGTCTCCGGAAGATAAATCGTCACGCCGGCTTCCATCAGCTCTGCGGCCTTGCGCGCGCGGAAATATCCGATCTACGTCGGCCAGATTTATGCGGGTATTGCATCCCAAAATCTCATTCGCATCCGGAGCCACTTGCGCCAGCACGCGTTCGTTGCGCTGCCGCAACAAAGCGATCGCATCGGTCAAGTACAACTCGCGATGCGCGTTGTTCGGCCGCAACGCGGCGAGGCACGGCCATAGTTTTTCCAGCGTGAAGCAGTAAATGCTGGAATTCACTTCGCGGATGGCGCGCTGCTCCGGCGTCGCGGCCTTTTCCTCCACGACCGCTTGCACGCGGCCTTCGGAATCGCGCACCACGCGGCCGTAATCCGTGGGATCGTTCAGCTCAGCGCTCAGAATGGTAGCAGCTGCTTCGCCGCGACGGTGCGTATCCAGCAGCGCCGTCAATGTTTCCGCGCGCAGCAGCGGTGCATCGCCGGGAACCACGATCACCAGCTTCGCGCTCTTGCGCAGCGCCCGTCGTGCCACCTGCAACGCGTGTCCGGTGCCGCGCTGCGGTTGCTGCTTCACCGTATCCACGCCCAGCGATTCGGCCAGCGCGCCCACTTCTTCGGCCTGGTGTCCCACCACCGCCAAAATCTGCGCCGCTTTTACCGGCTGGCATGCGCGGATCACGTGTTCCAGCAGTGGCCGCCCGCCCGCGCGATGCAACACCTTCGCCAGGTCGGAACGCATACGCGTCCCCTTCCCAGCAGCCAAAATTACGATGACGGTGTCAGCGCCCGCCGTGTGAGAGTTCATGCGAGACTTATTGTCGCTTCCCCGCTCAGCTTTGGCAATCGAAACAGCCGCTCCAGCGCCACAAATTCCGTGCATTTGTTAACCGAAGCGCTATATTCCCTCGCAGGCAGAACTGGAGGCCCTCGATGTTTTGTCAAAACTGCGGAACGACCAATCCCGATTCGGGTCAATTCTGCTCGACGTGCGGCAGCCCTCTTACTGCCGCTGCCGCCGTACGACCAACTTCAGGGCCGGGCGCTGTCCCCAGGGGTTCGTTCGCAACACCGCCTCCACTCGACGGCAACCCGCCCACCAGCGGCAAAGCCATCGCCAGTCTGGTCTGCGGAATCTTCACATTTTTCCTCCCTGCCTCCATCGCCGCCGTTATTCTCGGCCACCTCTCGCTCTCAGAAATCCGCAGATCCGCAGGGCGCCTCGGGGGTCGGGGCCTCGCGACAACGGGACTGGTGCTGGGATATCTCGGCCTCATGGTTCTTCCCATCATGATCGTCGCCGCGATCGCGATTCCAAATCTGTTGCGCGCGCGCATGGCCGCGAACGAAGCCTCTGCCGTGGGTTCGCTTCGCGTCATCGAAACCGCCGCGGTTTCCTACGACTCGGAATATGAAAATGGATTTCCTTCCAACCTGGAAGTATTGGCAGCGAATCCAGGCGGCGAGAGAGCATGTAATCATGCAGGTTTGATTGAAGGGGCGTTGGCATCCGGTCGAAGAAACGGTTATGTCTTCACGTACACCCCAGTGTTTCCGGACAACAGTGCGGCACCCGTCATTTCGCCGAAAGCCGCCGCGAAAGGTTGCACCTCCGGAGGCGCTTCCGGTTTCACAGTGACCGCAGATCCGCTGCAGCGAAACACCACGGGAGTGCGCAGCTTCTTCGCCGATCAGACCGGGGTCATTCGCTATGCGGCCAACGGCGAATCCGCTACAGCCGATAGTCCGCCGCTGCAATAGCCAAAATTTCACAGGACAATTTGGCCGCTACCTTCGGATAGCGCGGATTTCGCGCGCCGCATAAATTGTGCGAGCATCGAAGGAACAGGGATCACAAGCTCAGCGATCAAACGACCAGCGATGAAAACGCAAACAGCTTTCGAGAGCGCGAAGACGATGCACATCCTGGACAATCCAATCTGGAATTCGCTCTCGACGTTGCACGCGCATTTCGCCGAAGGCGACGAGCTCGCGAAACGTTATCCGCCCGAAGTAACTTTGCTCGCGGGCATGGGCGAACCGACGAACGATGCGTACGCGTCGCTCGCGAAAACTTTGCAGCGCGCCGGCGCAGCATTATTTCTGGATCAGCCTCCGCAGGTTCCCGCGGGTTGGATCACGGTCCACGGATCGCAGCTGGTGCAGATGATCTGCGACACGCCCAATCTCGCGCAGGATGGTTTTCCCGCCGAGAAATTAACTCCGGCAGATGTGCCGGAAATGGTCGCGCTCGCCGAACTCACCAAGCCCGGGCCCTTCGGCACGCGCACGCGCGAACTAGGCGAGTACCTGGGGATTCGTCAATCCAAGCGTCTGGCAGCCATGGCCGGCGAAAGGCTGCATCTGCCCGGGTACACCGAAGTCAGCGCAGTCTGCACTCATCCGGATTTCCAAGGCCGCGGATATGCGCGCGAGTTGATGTCCATTCTGATGCGCAAAATCATCCAGCGCGGCGAAACGCCGATCCTCCACGTGCGCCAGGAAAATCTCTCCGCGATTCACCTGTACGAAAAGCTAGGATTTCGCAATAGGCGCCTGATTCATTTTGTGATTGTTCGCACTGCGTGAAATTCCTGAAAATTTAGGATGTTGCGGGGAGAGGGTCAGCAACCGAAGGTCGCGCATCGTCGGCTTCGCGTGGCGCGGTCGTTTCGGTCCAGAGAGAGTGGTCGGCCAGCAGGCGAGTAACCAGCTGCGTGTGCAGCGCGTGACCGGCCTTGTGCGCCACGATGCGCGCTTTCAGCGGACGCCCCACCAGCGCCAGGTCGCCGATCAGGTCCAGCGCCTTGTGGCGGCCGAATTCATCCGGAAAACGCAGCGGGCCGTTCAAAATTCCCTCGTCGTCCAGCACGATCGCGTTTTCCACCGAGCCGCCGCGAATCAATCCCATCGCTTGCAAGCCCGCAAAATCCTTCATGAACCCGAACGTTCGCGCCGGCGCCAGTTCGCGGCTGAACGATTGCCGGTCCACTGTCATTTCCACTTCCTGCGGCCCAACGTCCGGATGCTTGTAGTCCACGAAGCAGTGCACGCGGAATTCGTCCGCCGGATAAATTCCGATGCGGCGGTCGCCGTCTGAAAATTCCAGCGGTTTGATTACATGGATGTAGCGCCGCTGCCGCCGCAGCTTGCGAATCCCGGCTTGCGCCAGCAGTTCGATGAAAGGTTTCGAGGAACCATCCAGGATCGGCAATTCCAACGCGTCCAGCTCGACGTACACGTTGTCCACGCCGCAGGAGTACAGCGCCGCGAGCAAGTGCTCCACGGTCGAGAGCAGCACGCCCTGTTTCATCAAGCTGGTGGCATAGCTCACCCGCGCGACGTTGCGCACGTGCGCTTCGATTTCGAAGTTGTCCAGGTCCACCCGGCGGAAGACGATCCCGGTATCCGCAGGAGCCGGAACCAACCGCAGGTGGCAGCGCACCGCCGTGTGGAGACCGACGCCGCGAGTTTCCACCGGGCGCTGAATTGTGAGTTGATAGGGCATCAATTGGGTCGTTCTTTTCTATGCACTTCGGTGACCCCTTGTTGGCAATTATAGCCCTTTACAATCAATGGCTTATAGCAGTAAAGACCAGTTTGTTCCAAGTGGTGTGGTAAGAGTACAACATAACGCTATGTTCAGACGTGGTTCTGCTTGAACAGGCTACCTCACATTGCGAGGGTAAGCATGTCAAGCGGAGACGTTCCGGAGTTGCTGGGATCTTAGCTCCGGCGCTTGCGATGGCTCGGTTGCGACCGTTCGTAATGCGCCACTCAATTGTGTCGGCTGGGCGGTTCCGCGTACAATGGCTTTTCGACCAAAGCCTATGGCTACGCCCTTTACCATCCTGCCAAATTCCACGCCGCCGCCCGAGGCGCATCCCCGGCCGTCATGGTTGCGTGTGCGATTTTTCGGCGGGCCAAAATATCAGGAACTGAAGCGTACCATGCGCACGCTGGACCTGCACACGGTGTGCGAGAGCGCGCGTTGTCCCAACATGGGCGAGTGTTGGGAACACGGCACTGCCACATTCATGATTTTGGGCGACATTTGCACGCGGGCGTGCGGATTCTGCGCAGTGCCGAGCGGCAAACCTCTGGGTCCTCCAGCGGAAGACGAACCAGAGCGCGTGGCAGAGGCAG
Source organism: uncultured Acidobacteriota bacterium (assembly GCA_963754275.1). Classification (GTDB taxonomy): domain Bacteria; phylum Acidobacteriota; class Terriglobia; order Acidiferrales; family UBA7541; genus Palsa-295. The sequence continues at coordinate 90,076 of CAVWFO010000024.1, read as the reverse complement.
TGGCGCGGATGGGGTTGCGTTATGCGGTAGTGACTTCAGTGAATCGCGACGATCAGCCGGACGGCGGCGCGGCAATTTTTGCGCGGACGATCACGGAAATTCGAGCTCGCGTGCCGGGATGCAAAGTGGAAGTTCTGATTCCAGATTTTCGCGGTGACTGGAACGCGCTCGCGACCGTGATGGCTGTGAAACCCGATGTGCTGAATCACAACATGGAAACGGTGCCGCGGCTTTATCGCCAGGTGCGCAAGGGCGCGGTGTACGAGCGCTCGCTGGAATTATTGCGGCGCGCAGGAGAAATGATTCCGGGACTTCCCACGAAAACCGGAATGATGCTGGGACTGGGAGAAACGCGCGAAGAAGTGCTGGCGGCGATGGAAGACATCGCGGCGCAAGGCACGCACATTTTGACGCTGGGTCAGTACATGCAGCCGACGCACGAACATTTGCCGATCGAGCGTTACGTGCATCCCGATGAATTCGCGGAGTTGAGGCGGCTGGGCGAGACGATGGGATTCAAACACGTGGAAGCCGGGCCGCTGGTGCGGTCTTCGTATCACGCTTTCGAACAGGAAGAAGCGGCACACTCCTAAGATTGAAGCAGATAGAAGTTTTGAAGTTCTCATTCCACCCAAACTCCATGAATCCTCGCGCGAACCGGATGCAAGCCAGCCGTCACTGGTGGGCTGAATCGAGGAAAGTTTTTGCGATTTCACGGACGCGGGCGGAACACGTGGGGCAGGACGGGCACGGAGAGCAGCAATCGGCGGCAGGTTGATCTGCGATTTTGAGCGCGGCTTGAAAATGTTTCGCGGCTTTTGCGGGGCGGCCCAGTTCGGTGTTCAGATTGCCGAGCAGCAGCTGGAAGATTGGATTTCCGGGATAGCGTTCGACGAGCGGTTGCGCGACTTCAATTGCGCGTTCGTATTGATAGTCAAATGTGCGCAAATTTCTGGCGAGGTGGAAGCGCATTTCCACGGGCGTCACCACGCCGTGGTCAATGCCGATTTGCATCTGGCGGATGCCTTCCGTCCGGCTGCCGCCAGGAATTCCCATGAAGAAGCGCAGGATTTTCACGGTGGTCGAAAGCGAATCCACGTAGTAGTTGTAGAGGCCGAGGCCGGCGGTAGCGTCTGGCATTTGCGGATCGAGTTCGAGGGCGCGCAGAAATTCGGCGCGGGCGGCGACTCCGTAATGCGCGACCGTGCGATTTTCACCACGCAAGACTTCCAGGCGGACTTTCAGGGCAAAACCCATGCCGGCGTAGAAATGCATATCCGCGGTGTCTGATTTGGCGATTTGCGCGTGGGCGAGATCGACTACTTTGTCCGCAAGCAGGAGGAAGGCATCGTCTTCGGGTTTTTTTCCGCGCTTCCAGGCGTCAATCATCCCGTATTTGATTTCCAGGCTGGAGCAGTAAATCTTCCACCAGCGCGCTTCGCCTTCGAGCAGGACGGGAAGAGGATTCTCGGGTTGAGATTGTTCGAGATTGCGCAGCAGGATGATCGCGCCGTCGGGATCGCCGCTATACATCTTGTCCATGGCTTGGATTGCTTCGGGCGGGAGCTTAATTTCGCCGGCATGCCCGGGAGCGGCGGCGAGTGAGACGAGGCAGAGTGCGACGGTGATCGAAAAACGAGAGATTCGGTGGCGCACGGTATTCACTTTACTCTTTTTATCCAGCCGAGGAGCCATGCCGCGCTAACGTACATTACGAAACATTCCAGCGCAAAGGGAAGAAAGCCGAGGAAACCTGGCGCAGGCATCTCAAATATTTTCCAGCTTTGGAATATTGGGAAGGTATAGAGCCATTTTGCAGTCGCCCAATAATTCCAGAATTCCCACAGCCAGCCGCAGATCCAGCCTGCGAGAAGAAATCCGTAGAAGCGGCGATGCTGATGTTCGGCGAGGTCGCCGATAAACGATGGAAGGCCGAGGCGGTGATTGAGGGGATCGAGAAGTAGGAGAAATCCGAGCCAGACGAGCGCGAAAAGGTATGCAGCGAGGTGCTGGGGCAGGAGGAGGGGAATGAGCAAGCAGGCGGCGCCGGAAAGCATCAGGATGAATTCGAAGACGGGAGAGATTTTTGGCGAAGAATCCGGCGCGGATTCCGGCAGCGGGGGCGGCGGCGCGCGGGAAGCACGGCTTGGACGAGGTCAGAAGTTTCGAACACCGCGGGCGTAATGGTGGCGAAGGACCAGGCGTAGCCCAAGAGTGCGGCGGGCCAAGCGTGTGGGAGGCCGACGTAGGTCCAATTCTGCAGCCTGAGATTGTAGGCTTCAAAAATCAGCCAGAGCGGGATGGAGAGAAACGCTAAGCGCACGAAAACGATGGGCGCGTCGTTGAGGCGGGAGCGATTGGTGAGCGCGAGGACTGCGGCGTCCGCGATGAGGATGTAGGCGCTCCAGGCGATGGGAGTGAAATAGGTAGCGACGGGTTCGATGTGCGCGAAGAGCAACGCTTCGGCGGAGAGCAGGGCAATCCATCCGAGCCAGCCATAGGCCGGAAATGCGCGGAAGCGATGCGCGCGGAAATATCCGAGGAAGAGTGATGCGATTGTGGCGGCAGTGAGCGCGAGGCCGAGCGTTGTGCGGGCGGATAGCATGAGCATGAGCGGCGCGGTGCTCGGATCCATGATAACGCAGAGCGGAAGAGTTTTCGGGGTGGCGGGCGGCTTTCTTGTTATGCTGACTTTCCTGTTTTTGCAGAAAAAATTGGGAGGTGAATGATCTTTTAACGCTGCGGCATGAGTGAACCGGAAAAACTCGAGCGTGGGCTGGGGCTGATCGAAGCGACGTCGTTGAACATGACGTTCATGGTGGGGATTGGCCCGTTCATCGTGATTCCGTTCATTGTGCGCGCGATGGGCGGGCCGCAGTGCATTCTGGCGTGGGTGGTAGGCGCGGTGCTGGCGGCGCTGGATGGATGCGTGTGGGCGGAATTGGGCGCGGCGATGCCGCAGGCGGGAGGAAGTTACGTTTTTCTGCGGGAGGCGTACGGGGCGAACCGGCTGGGTAGATTGATGTCGTTCCTATTTATCTGGCAGACGCTTTTTCAGGCGCCGTTGAGTATTTCTTCGGGCGCGCTGGGGTTTGCGGATTATTCGAATTATCTGATGAGAAAAACTCCCGGACTGACGGCGTGGCTGGCAAGGGATACGGATTACACCAGATGGGTGGTTCTGAATTACGACAAAGTGATAGCGGTGCTGCTGATCGCGATAGCGGTGCTGCTGTTGTACCGGCGGATAACGGCGATCGGGAAAATTTCGACGGTGCTATGGGTAATCGTGCTGGGGACAATATTGTGGCTGATTTATGGGGGCGCGACGCACTTCAATGCGGGAAATCTTTTTAGTTACCCCGCGGGAGCGTGGAGTTTTTCGTGGATTTTTTTCGCGGGGCTGGGGCACGCGTCGGTGCAGACGGTTTACAGCTATCTGGGTTACTACAATGTATGCAATCTGGGCGGGGAAATGAAGGAGCCGGGGAAGAATATTCCGCGGGCGATTTTCATTTCGATTTTCGGGATTGCGATTCTGTATTTTTTGATGCAGACGAGCATTTTGAGCGTGGTGCCTTGGCAAGAAGCGGCGCGTTCTAGTTTCGTGGTGAGCTTGTTCGTGGAACGGACGTTTGGAATGCACTGGGCGACGCTGGCGACGGGGCTGATTCTGGTGCTGGCGTTCGGTTCGGTGTTTTCGGCGACGCTGGGATATTCACGGGTGCCGTACGCGGCGGCATTGGACGGGAACTTCTTCTCGGTATTTGCGAAGGTGCATCCGACGAAGCGATTTCCACACGTGGCGCTGCTGGCATTGGGCGCTACTTCCATGGTGGTCTGCTTGTTTTTTGGTCTGTTCTCGGTGATACGCGCCATCCTGGCGATGCGCTGCCTCATCCAATTTGTCGGCCAGGCAGTGGGATTGCTGCTGCTGCACCGCCGCTGGAAAACCGGACACTGGCCTTTCCGCATGTGGCTGTATCCCGCTCCGGTGGTGCTGGCGATTGTGGGATGGATCGCGGTTTTTATTTCCACGGGGCGCGGGCCGATGCTGGCCTCGCTTGCGGCAATGGTGGCAGGTATTCTGGTGTACATGGGACGCGCGCGAATGCTGCGGCAGTGGCCCTTTGAGGAGGCCGGAACTTGAATTGGATTACGAGGCGGGGATTTTCTGGCGTCACTGCAATGATTTCTTGCGTGCTTTCTCTTGGATGTGCGGCGGCGCGTCCAGTTGAGGCGCAGTCGCTGCCGGAAACGGTAGAGGCGATTCATAAAGCGCGGGTGAGCACGCGCATTCTCTTCATTACGGCGCATCCGGACGATGAATGGTCGAGCCTGCTGGCGTATCTTTCGCATGGATTGAACGCGGATGTGGCATTGCTGACGATTACGCGCGGGCAGGGCGGGCAGAATGCGATTGGGCCGGAGCAGGATGGAGAGTTGGGCGTGGTACGCACGGAGGAATTGCTGGCGGCGGGACAACATTACGGCGTGCAGCAATATTTTACGCGCGCGCTGGATACGGGATATTTGAAGAGTCCGGACCAGGCGCTGAAAGTTTGGGGAAATTTGGCGCTGGAAGACATGGTTCGAGTGATACGGACTTACCGGCCGGACGTGGTGATCAATGGCTGGGGCGGGGTGCATTCGGGGCACGGGCATCATCAAGAGAGCGGAATATTGACGCCGCAGGCGGTGACGGCAGCGGCAGATCCGAAAATGTTTCCAGAGCAGATTGCGGAAGGGCTGACGCCGTGGAAAGTAACGCTGGAAGCGCGCGTGTCGCGTGGCGGCACCGCTGAGAATGCGGTGGCGTTGCCAGCGGATGAAGTTTCGCCGCTGTGGGGAAAAACGTATGTCGAGATAGGGATGGAGGGGCATGCGCAGCACCGGTCACAGGGAACGCCGGCGTTTTTCGGGAATGCGTTTTTCCGGCGGCCGGTATTTCTGGTGGCGGAGAATGAGAAGGGCGAGGGGGGAAAATTCGACCCGCAGTTGCTGGCTGAGCCGCTCGCGTCACTGGCCGCGCGATTTCCCGCCGCGCAGGCGGTGATGGTTCCAGCGCTGAATGCTGCCGATCAGGAATTAGCTGCTGCGGCGAAATCTGCCCAGGAATTGGATCGCGCGGCTGCGGCGAAGTCGTTGGTTGCCGCGGCGAAAGAGATCGCGGGATTGCGGGAGCAACTGGCGAAGCAGGGTGGCGACGGTGCCGCCGCCGTGTGGGAGATTGACGGGGTGCTGAAGCGGATCAATCTGGCGCTGGCTGATGATGTGGCGATTCCGTTGGATGCACAAGCGAGCCGGCACGAATTGGTGGCGGGCGAAACATTTTCGGTGGATGTGTCTATTGCAGGGACACCGGCGGCACCGGTGAAGTGGACGCTCGATGCGAGCAGCATCGTGGTGCCGAATGGATGGAGCGTGACGCCGGAGGGAACGAAGGGAGCGAGTGACGCCAACGCGGCGAAGTTCACGGTGGCGATTCCGGCGGGGGCGAAACGATCTCTGACTGCAGCGGATGCGATTCTGCCATTTCCGCCGCCGCTGGTGCGGTTGGCGCTGCGCGTGGAAGTTGCCGGATACGAATTCGTGATCGAGCGGCCGGTGAATTCAATGGAGGCCACTACTACCGGGATACAGACTTATCCTTTGGAGCTGGTGCCGGCGGTGACATTGACGGTGGAACCGAAACAGGTGATGGCGCCGGAGAAACGGGCGGCGATGCCGATGAAACTTTTCGCGCGGGTGCGTTATCACGGCACGGCGGCGACGAAAGTGTCGGTGGGACTGGATGCGCCGAAGGGTTGGACGGTGCAGATACCGAATCTGGCGGGGCCGCTGGAGTTTGCGAAGGGTGGTGACCGGTTGATTCAGTTTGTGGTGACGGCGCCGGCGGAAACTGAGGCGGGAGCTTATACGCTGCATCCGTACGCGCGGATGGGCGAGGAAACTTTTCGGACGTCCGTCGAGCCGATTCCCACTTTGCCGACGCGCAATTGGAGCGAGCCGGCGGACGCTACGGTGCATGTGCTGAATCTGGTGGTGCCGGCGGGATTGCACATCGGATATATCGCGGCGGAGAACGATACTTTGCCTGAAATTCTGCGGCAGATCGGGATTCGCGTGGATATGCTGGACGAGGTGGCGCTGGCGTTTGGAGATTTGAGCAAGTACGACGCAATTACCGTGGGAATACGGGCTTATGAGTTGCGTCCGGACCTGCTGCGAACGAACGCGCGGCTGCTGGATTATGTGAAGCGCGGCGGGACGCTGCTGGTGCAGTATCAGCGCGATTTTGCATGGAACGAGGAATTGCCTGCGCCGTTTAAGGCTACGATGCCGGGGGAGACTTCGCGGGTGACGGATGCGAATTCGCCCGTACGATTTCTGGCGCCGGATGATCCGCTGCTGAATTCGCCGAACAAGATTACGCCCGAGGATTTTCGCGGCTGGGTGCAGGAGCGCGGGCTTTATTTTTGGGGGACGTTCGATGCGAAATATACGCCGGTGCTGGGGCTGACGGATCCGGGCGAGGCGGAGACGAAGGGATCGCTGGTTTACGCGCGCGATGGAAAGGGGCTGTACATTTATACGGGGCTTTCGTTTTTCCGGGAGTTACCGGCGGGAGTGCCCGGAGCTTACCGGTTGTTTGTGAATTTGCTGAGCCAGACGAGACATTCGGCGGGACAGGATTGAGGACGTGAGCGCGCCTGCAGATGGACGGATGAGCGGTGCGATTGAGTCGAGCGTGCACTCTAGCGCGGGCGAGCCGCGAATGGTGGCGATCCCTGAGGGGTGGTTTTTGATGGGGAGCGGCACCGGGCAAGAGAACGAGCGGCCGGTGCATCGGGTGTGGGTGGATGCGTTCGAGATAGCGGAATGCCAAGTGACGAACGCGGCGTATGCGCGATTTCTGGCTGCTACGAAACACCGCGCGCCGTTGCATTGGAGTGATGCGCACTTTTCGGATCCGGAGCAGCCGGTGGTGGCGCCTTCGTGGTTTGATGCCGTGGCTTATTGCGAGTGGTTGAGCGCGGGTAGCGGGCGGCGGTATCGTTTGCCAAGGGAAGCGGAATGGGAACGCGCGGCGCGCGGTGGCTTGGAGCAGAAACAATTTCCGTGGGGCGATGAACCGCCGGAGCATTTGACGAATTATTCTGCGCGATGGAAGAGCGGGCCGGAGCCGGTGGGGCGAGCGGAACGAAACGCGTATGGGCTCTGCGACATTGGGGCGAACGTGCACGAGTGGTGCGCGGATTGGTTTGCCGCGGAATATTACGGCACGTCGCCGGAACGCAATCCGCAGGGAGCGGCGCAGGGGACGCGGAAAAGTTCGCGCGGAGGGTCGTGGCGGCACCAGATTAAGGTGTCGCGATGCTCGGCGCGGGCGAGCATTCCGCCGGAATTTCAGTATGCGGATTATGGATTTCGTGTGGCGCGAGATATCAGGAAATAAGCAGCGCCCGCACCACGAAAAGAACGTGCGCGGAGAGTTTGAGGCTCCGACATCTGGCCGCCGCAGGTGATGGCAACAAAGCACCCACGAATATCTGCGAAGTGAATTTCAGAGGCCGTTTTTTCATGCGCAACAGGTGTGCCGATGGCCGTCATTGTGCTTTCGGGCTCATGCTATGCTCCGGCGGGGGCTGGCGAGGAGGAAAACGCGAATGAGGCAGCTTGAGGTGAGGTTGTTGAGATTACGCGCGGGAGTGATTCGCGCGGTGGCGGGCCTGGCAGTGATTCTGCTGTTTGCTTCGGGGGCATGGGCGCAGAAAAATAAGAAGAATCAGCCTGCGCCGAATGAGCCGATGCCGTCCATGCCGATGTCGCCGAACGATCAGATCGAGCATGACATCGGCGAGATGCTGGCGGCGCAGCAACTCGGAAATCTGGAGTTGATGCACAAGTACTATTCGGACAGCGCGACGTTTGTGAGCAGTGATTACGGGCCGCCGATCGTGGGATGGAAAAACTGGGCGGAAGGTTACGAAAGACAGAAAGCGGCGTTCCAGCAGATGCAAATCATCCGGCGGAACACTTACATTTACCTACATGCGGACGTGGCTTGGGCGACGTACCAGTGGGATTTTGCAGCGACGCTGGCGACGGGCAAGGGTTACGACGCGCGCGGGCAGACGACGCTGGTGTTTACGAAGGTGGGGAACGATTGGCTGATTGTGCACAACCACACGGCGGTGGATTGCAGTTCGCTAGCGCCGGTGGAGGCGACACCGGCACCAACCGTGACGCCCGCGACACCGGCACTGCCCAAGCCGCAGAGTTAAGACGCGTGTGGTGAACGTCCGTGCAACACAAAATTCAACGGCAAGGAGCCGGCAGGACGCTGGCGCTACCAACGGCAGATTCAATGGCGGGCGAGACGCTTCGAAACGGCACTGCCGGTTCGAAGGGTGAGTCGCGCGTTCGCGCGATTCAGAAATTCTTGAAGCCTTCGGCGAGGAAGACGCCTAAAGCGGTTAGCAGCAGGACGATGGAAAGGATCATGAAAATCTTGATGGGCTTGGACAGCTTGTCAATGCGCGCGACAATTTCGCGCTGCTCGTTGGCCATGGAATCGCCCGCGCGACCTAGAAAGATCTGATCGTCTTCGCGAATTTCGAGGGTGCCGCGATAGGCGAGAAGACCGACGAGAACGGCAGTCACCGCTCCCCAAAGAACCAAAACGCCCAAAAGTGCGCCGTGAATCGCTTCCATGGGTGCCTCCCGCCCGCCGGCCGTGAAGAGTGCCCAAGTGCAGACGGCCGTGCAGGCCCGAGTTGCTAGCTGGATTGGGTGGATTATGCACCCCGAACGGCGGCAGATTCAAGCAGGAACGCGGTCGTCGGGGAACTGGATCCCCCAGAACTTGCGGGCGGGGTAGAGCATCTCCAGGCCTAGCTCGAAGACGCCGGGATCTTTGGTGTTGGTGACGCGAATGACGCGAAATTCCTGGGTTTCCTGGGAAATTCCGTTGAGGACTTCGATGCGTGAGCCGAGACCGGGTTCGAGCGAAGCGCGAACCAGCGCGCCACAGCGGCTGACGGCGATGGCTTCGGCGAGCGTGACGAGCGGCTCACCGTCCACGCCGTTGCTGAAGAGTTGCACCGGGATGCGAATAAAAACGCGCGACGAGCGGCGGCGTTCCAGCATCGCGCGGGTGGTAGCCATGTTTTCGTCTCCTGTTCGCCGCGAGCCCAGCGATTCAATGTAGTGCGAACGTGAGGGCTGGTCAAGAGTTCCCGGTAGTGGTGTGCTGCGTTGACAAACCACCGGGCACGCGTCAATATGGATGAGCCTCGTAGTTTTGTTTTGCCACACACCAGCAAGGCCCGAGTGGCGGAATTGGCAGACGCGCTAGCTTCAGGAGCTAGTTCTCGCAAGGGAGTGGAGGTTCGAGTCCTCTCTCGGGCACCACGCATTCCAAAACAGTTGAGCGGTCGCCCTCAAACAGGCGCGCGATGTCTTTCCTTTGCTGGTGCTAGATTCGGTGTCGGTTCAGGTTCCCGTCAAACGTTCTACAGCTTCGCGCAAATGGGCTTCGTCCAAGCGTGAGTAGAGGTCGTTTCCACTCGCTTATGACCCGGGGGAGTTTCAACAGCGCATAGCGCTGCTCCCGCCATAACGAGACGACTTGCGAACGAGCGCCTCAAATCGTGCCAGCGGAAGTTTTTAATCTTCAGGTAACTGAGCGCTTCGTTGAACAATTCTCTTGCATCGCGCGATTCCGAGGCTTGGAATCGAGGGCGGCCCTAGCCGAGGCCATCTCCCAGTCGGCGCAGAGTCAGCGACGTGGCGTGAGCCGCCGAGTTGATCTGAAAGCGTCGAAATTCCCCGTGCTTGCTCCTTGCAATGGCGATGATGCCGCGTTCTAAGTCAACGTCCTGCTACCCAAGCCCACATTGTTTACCGCGTCGCATATACGTGTGTAGCGCGAGATCCAACTCAGCTTAGTGTCGAGGGGGTAATTCGCGCTTTTCATGGCGGCGGCGCAGCGAGTATAAGGTGTGCATGACACCTTCACTGGATTATGCGGCGATGCTGGACGTCGCGCTGCAGGAGGCGCGCACCGGCCTCGCCGAGGGCGGCATTCCCATCGGCGCGGCCATCTTTGACTCCACTGGAAAGCTGATCGGCGCAGGGCACAACCGGCGGGTGCAGCAGGGGGATCCCTCGGTGCACGGGGAGACGGACGCGTTCCGCAAGGCGGGGCGGCAGCGGAGTTATCGCAACCTTATTATGGTGACGACGCTGGCGCCTTGCTGGTATTGCAGCGGATTGGTGCGGCAGTTTGGGTTTGGCACGGTGGTGGTGGGGGAGAGCCGCAACTTTCAGGGCGGGATGGAGTGGCTGCGGTCGCTGGGGATCAAGGTGATTGATCTGGACTCGGCGGAATGTGCGTCGCTGCTGGCGGATTACATTCGCGCGCATCCGGCGGTGTGGAACGAAGACATCGGAGAGGAATAGGAGGAGCGATGCGGGCGAGTGCGTTGGGGCGCATGGGCGTGCAACGCGATGCGATGGCCCTTCACCGCGCGGCCCTGCGCTACGCGAGCCGAGTTCCAATCGCTTTCGCGTACGCCAGTAGGCCCGTGTCCGAATTGCGCGGAGCGATTAATTGCACGCCTGCTCCGGTTGTGGTGGGAAGCGTCACCACGGGTGCGCCGACCAAGCTCATGGGCGTGGTGTAGCGCAGGATCGCGGCGCGCGATGCGGTGTGATCGGCGCCGACCGCGAGCTCGTGCAGCGCGGCGGAGGGCGCGAGGAAGAAATCGAATTGGCGCAGTTGCGAATCCGCGCGCTCGCGGAAACGCAGGTGGCGCGCGCGGAACAGGGCGACATCGTCCGATGATAGGGATGCGCCCCACGCCAAACGCTGGGCGATCGCAGGGGGGAAGTGCGAAAAATCTCCGGCGGTTTTCGCGCCATGAATCGTCGCAGCTTCGTGCGCGGTGATTGCGGCGTTAATCTCCAGCGCCTCTTCCCAGTATTCCGTATCCGCCGGAATGATAGTCGCGCCGCAGTCACTGAGTTTTTTCTTCCACTCCGCAAATCCAGCAAGCACGTGCGCATCGCAATCGTGTAGAAACTCGTCTCGGACACAGCCGATGCGGAGGCGCGTTTCGGCCGCTTCGGGCACTTGGAGGCCAAAGAGCGCTTCGGCCAACAGCGGCGCATCGCGCAGATCCTGGAACAACCATCCCAACGTATCGAAGGTGGGAGCGAGGTGCACGCCGCCGCGCCACAATTTTGTCTGATGAGCGAGTTCGACCGACGCGCGGTAGCCGGCGAGGCCGCAGAGCGCCGCGGGCGCGCGCACTGAGCCGCCGGTGTCCGTCCCGATTGCGGCGAACGCTGACTGCTCCTGCACACTGGCCGCGGCGCCGCTGGACGACCCGCCGGTCAGCCGCCGCGCATCCCTCAGCTGGACGCAGTCGCCGTAATCCGGATTCTCTCCGGTGATGCCGTAGGCCAGCGGGTGCATGTGCGTCTTGCCGATGATGATCGCGCCCTGCGAGCGCAGGCGCGCGGCAACGGCGGAATCCTCGTGGGCTGGGGCGTTGCGCGCGGCGTAGAAGCGCGAACCCAGAGTGGTGGGGAATCCGGCGACGTCGAAGCAGTCTTTAATCGAGACGGGAACGCCGTAGAGAAGCGGCTTGGCGGCATGCGGGAAGCGCGACGGCAACACGTCGGCTTCCTCGCGCACTTTCTCGGGATCGAGCGCGACGTAAACGTTGTGGCTGGCATTGCTGTTGGCGCAGGAGAGCGCTTCTTCGGCCGCGGCGCGCGGGGTAACTTCTTCGTGAGCGAGTTGCTCGCGGAGCTGTTGCAGGTGACTGCGCGCAGGGTGCACGGACATGGACGGCATTTTAACCGCATCCGTTGCATGGCAACGGATGGAATTTCGTGCGGCGCAAGAGATGCACACAGAACTGAGCGGGAAGAGCAGCCGGAATGGCCCCTGTTCCTGCTCACGCGGACTGGGCTAGAACTGAAGGCTGAGCGACATCTGAATCTGCCGCGGGCTGCCGATGGTTTTGTTCACGATGCCTAAACCGTAAGGACAATTGTAGAACGAGGTATTTGTTTGGGGCGGATTACAGCTGTTCGGCAGAGGATCTGTGCCTAGTACAGGCGCGTTGTTGTAATACTGGTTTTGCGAAACGTCATCGAGTGGTAGGTCGAAGCTGGGAGTGTTGGTCAAGTTGAAGATATCGAAGCTGAATTTCAACGCGACTCGTTCGGTGATATTGGTGTTCTTCACAATGGAAAGATCCGTGCGCCGTTGCCAGGTCTGCCGGAAGATGTTGCGCTGGCCGGTGGTGAAGTTGGTCTCGAAGGTATCACCGGGTGGAATCGCGCCGTTCAGGTCGCCGGGAGCTAGCAACGGTAGAGTGAAACAGTCGGAGTTGAGCGCGTATTGCGGTTTGTCGGGAGTGCCGTAAGCGCCGGTGAGGCCGGTGAGCGCGCTCTTCGGCGTGCAGCCCGGGGCGAGTGGGACGATCGGATTCGTGATGCCATCGTTGACGCCGTAGAAGATGCTGCCGACGGCGCCGGTATAGTCAATGATGCTGTACGGTTGGCCGCTTTGGAAGACCGCGACTCCCTCGATGGCCCAGCCGTCCGCAACCTTGCCCTTCCAGGAAGATTCGCTGAATTTGTTCGGGAATTGATAGAGGTAGGTGAAATTGATGATGTGCGTGCGGTCAAAGTCCGAGTTGCCGTAACCAGAACGCAGGTCGAGAGGATTGTTTCCATTGTAAAACAATCCCATGGCGCTCTGTTCGTCCAAGGCGTGAGAGTAAGTGTAGGAGAAACCCGCTTGCAATCCGTGGCTCATGCGTTTTTCCACATGGACCTGAAGCGCATTGTAAGCCGAGACGCCCGCGGCGTTGTATGAAAGCGCCTCGGAGGAATATCCGATGTACGGAACACGCAGGTCCGCATTGCCTCCCTCGTAATTGTTCAACATCTGGGTGCCGTCGGGAAGAAAGATCGCGCACGCCGTGGGGCCAGCGGTGCAACCGGGCTGTTGCACGGTGTAACCGTAAGTGTAGTTCTGCTGGAAAGGCGTGCCCTTGTGGGCGGGATTGGTCGGCGTCGCAATCTGAGCCTGGTTGAAAGGAACGGGGATCACTTCGTGGCGGCCAAGATTGCCGACGTAGCCGATGTCTATGGCGATGTCGTTGCGCGGCTGCCACTGAACGTCGAGGGTTTGGTTCATGGTGTAAGGCAGCTTGTTGGTGCGATTGTAAACGCCGAAGGGGAAAAGAGGCTGCCCTTCAAGGATGCCAGCGGCGATGCCAACTCCCGGTACCCCCGTATTTGGGAGGTAATTATCAATCGAAGCGGGATTACCGGTTGGTGGAGGGCCGAGAGTGGTTCCCCACGGATTGGTGAGCCCGTAGGTTCCGGGATCGCACGTCGGAATGTAATTTTGATAGTAAGTAGACGCTGTGCATTCCGTCGCGCTCACGAAGGGCGGCGCCTGGTTGACGCCGAACGGACCTCCGGTGATGACGCCAGCCGCAAACCCGGGTGAGAGATATGTAAAGAGTTCGCCGCGGTCGTAGTACATGCCCCAGCCCGCGCGCACGACGAGCTTGTTGTTGAATCTGCTGGGACTCCAAGCCAAACCCAAGCGAGGCGCCAGCCCCCACTGGCGGCCCGTGAGTGTGGAAGGACTGACCCCTTTGCTCGCGTACTGCGGGTTGTTGCCGGCGACGATGATTCCGTTCGAGAGCAGCGTGTCTGTTGTAGGGTCGTAGTTGTAGGCTGCGGGATCAAAATTGTAGATATGTCCGTACTTTTCGGATAGACCGCCGTCATCGTCAAAACGCAGGCCAACGGTGAAACTCAGGTTGGGGCGGAACTGGAATTTGTCCTGAACGTAAAGGCCCCATTCGTTGGCGCGCATGTAGCGATTGGCGTTGCCCTGCAACACATTCGTCGTGACGTAACCATCCGTAGTATAGGGCGTGACGAATCCCTGCAGGAACTGCGACAGATCGGCCGTACCGAGCATGCCGGTGCCGGGTCTATTGTCAATGGTGTTTAACTGGGTGTAGGAGTAGGCTCCGCCGAAAGAGAGCGTGTGTTTGCCACGATTCCAAGTGGCATTGACCGAAGGCATGAAGCGATTTTGGAAAATTCCGGTATTAGCGCCCTGAGAGGCCGCACCCTGGCCGATAGTCATCGGTGATTCGTTTACGGGAGTCGGGACGCAAGCCGTATCGGTGGGAGCACAACCGTCATTATTTGCTCCGTAGCCCAGCATGTTGACGATGGTTATTCCGGGAAAAAAATTCGAACCGAATGTATTGATGGTGGATTGCGCCGGGGATGCGCCGGTGGACGATTCGACGAAGCTGGCGAATTGGGTGGGCGTGAACGGTTGTCCGATGGTGCTGTAGATTTTCTCACGGATGAAACCGAATACTTCGGCAACGTTAAGGTTGGGCGTAATCACCTGGGTGTTGGTGATGGACGCGACCTGACTGCCAGCGTCGAGGTGCTGCGTAAATCCGGGCAAACTGGAATACGCATAGGGAGCGATGCTGGGGTCGTGTTGGTAGTAATACTTCAGAGCCAACGTGTCCTTGGAGTTGACGATCCAGTCGAGATTACTAACCGCTTGATCGGACAGAAAATATGCCGTGCCTGGGACGAGGGCGTTTTCCGGAAAGTTGATGGTCGGGACGACGCCGTCATTCCACGGTACGAGAAATTGGCCGTTGGGCAGTTTGTACTGAAATATGCCCAAAGCGATCGGACTGATCTGATTGGGACCCGTGCCGACGGTTCCGTTCAAGTTGGAGAAGAAACTGTTGTTGGAGATCGCGGCAAGCAAGGAGCGAGCGTGGCCGTGGCGCGGGTGGCACCGCATCCTGGAACGCCATCCGCGGCGTTTCCGGCGGCCGTGAAATCGAACGGAACAGTGACACGGCCGATGCCGATCTCCTGATCGGAGCTGTGCACGTGCTGGTAGCCGAGATAAATGAAGAGTTTATTCTTGATGATTGGCGCGCCGCCGGCCCCACCCAAGGTGTAGCGATGGAGTTCGGGAACTTTCAGACTGTCGGGAAGGTTGGGATCCTGATTGAAAAAGAAAGGCGCGGCGTTCAGCCAGTCTGTTCCGCGATGCAGGTAAAGGTTGCCGTGGATCGCGTTGGTGCCGGAAGCGGTGCTCATATCAATGTGCGCGCCGCTGGTTGAGCCCTGTTGCGCGTCGTACATCGAGGTGTTGACGCGAACTTCCTCAATGGTTTCAGGGGCGGGAGTGGGAAGGGACTGTCCGACGGCGAGATAGGGAGATGCGGTGCTTTGAATCACGCCGCCATTACCGCTGGCAGCTCCACTGACGCCCGTATTGTTCACAATGCGTGCGGAGGCCACCTGGCTGGTGCTCTTACCATTGAACAGATTCTTGGCATCCACGCCATTCAGCAAAAAGGTGTTGCTGGTATCGCGCTGTCCGTTGGCCCAGATGGGCTGATTGCCCAGGCCGGCGTTCGCGCCCGTACCGGCTGGGAGCTCGGCGCTCACTCCGGGAGAAAGAATGGCCAGCCCGGTGAAGCTACCGGTTGGCAGTGGAATGGCTTCGAGTTGCGCTTTATCGAGAACATAGCCATTCGTGGTGTCCACGGCGTTGAGCAGCGGGGATTCCTCGACGGTGATGGTCGTTCCGACCTGGCCGACTTTCAATGCGGGGTTCAGGCTTACGGTGCGATCGGCCTGAACCAAGATGGAGGGAATTTTTTGAGTTTCGAAACCGTCGTGGGAGAAAGTGAGAGTGTAGGTGCCGATCGGCAAGTTCACGAATTCGTAAGAGCCGCTGGTATTGGTCTTCTGCGTTCGAGTCAGCGTGGTCTGATCGCCGACGAGCGTCACCAGCGTGTCCGGCAACACCGCGCCGCTGGTATCGGTGACCGTGCCGGTGATTCCGCCCAAAGTTTGTTGCGAACGCGCGCCCGGCGCGCAGGCCAGAGCTATGCAAGTGGACAACGCCAGCGCGAAGATCGAGAGCCCAACTCTCGTGAACATACGTTCCTCCGATCGATGCGGACAAACCTCGGAACGGGAATGCCGTCCGAAAATTCGCACGGTGAATTTTTGCGTTTTACTAGAAACGTTGCCCAGATTCTTTACTTCACCCCGAAGATGGAGGGAAGGTACGCTTTTTTTGTGCGGGAGCGAAGTATTTTTAATCTATAGCAGGTATCAATTAATTCTATGGTTGATTTCCACAGGGAGCATCGGATTTCACCGCGCGTTGCGCGCTCGATGCTCGGAGATTGGAAGATTGCCGCATGCGTCCGGCGGTTGATGCGCTACCATTTTGGTTCGCGGGAGCCGCGATGACGCTGCGTGTGGTGAAGCTGACGATGGTTCTTGCGGTGGCGCTGTACTACACGCTGCTGGTGTTCAACAACATCACGGATTTTAACTCCAACTACCAATTCGTTCGTCACGTGCTGATGATGGACTCGACATTTCCTGGAAACCACGGTATGTGGCGCGCGCTGAACCAACCGGCTTGGCACCTCGCATTTTATATTTCGATCATCGTGTGGGAATTCGTGACCATGATTTTGTGCTGGTGGGGCGGATGGCAGCTGGCGCGAGCGCTGCGTGGAACTGCTGCCGCGTTCGGCCGCGCGAAACGCATTTCAATTGCTGGGCTGACGCTGGCTTTGCTGATGTGGCTGGTGGCTTTTCTGACCGTCGGAGGAGAATGGTTCCTGATGTGGCAGTCGAGAACGTGGAACGGTCAGGAAGTGGCGGTTCGCATGTTCGTGGTGATTGGGATTGTATTGCTGCTGCTGGCGATGCCGGATACGGAAGAGCAGCCTTAGGAAATTTTCGCGCCAGTGTTTTTGCCTCGGCGGTTGAGGAGGAACCAGAAAAGTCCGGCCGCGAGATATACGAGGTAAATGTACGGGAGTTTTCCGTACGGGCCTTCGGGGACGGGATAGAGATTGCCGACGAGCGCGAGCAGCATGGCCAGGCCCGCGAGCCACGAAAGAATTTGCGCCCCGGGAGTGAACGCAGCGTGGTTGCGCAAATAACGCGGCAGCGCGATGCAGACCAGCGCGTAGGCCACAATGAAACCGTAGGTGGCGAGCGAGCCGAGCCAGCCATAGACGTCGAGGCCGCTTGCGCCGCGCGCCGCCAGCACGATTACCGGCAGAGCCGCTGCGATTCCGGTAACGACCACTGCGTAGCTGGGAGTTTCGTTGCGCGCGTGTGTGGTGCGCAGCGAGCCGTGCGCCAGGCCGTTGTGCGCCATCAACAGCAAGACGCGCGCGGCGGCGGTGATGCACGCGAGTGTTCCGGCGAACATGCTGACCAGCGCGCCGATATCAATCAACAATCCAAATAAAGGAACGCCGCCTACGGCTGCGACTACGTGCATGGGCGCGGGGCTCGAGCCCAAATCTTGGCCGGCAGTGCGAAAGCCGAGAACCTCGGTGTAGGCGCAAACGGTGAAGAATGCGCCGCCGATGATGGCGGATTGAATCACTGCACGCGGAATTGTTTTCAGAGGATTGCGCGCTTCGGCGCCCAGCGTGGTGGCGCTTTCGAAGCCGACGAAGCTAAAGAGTGCCAGCACCAAGCCGAGACGCAGGCCGCTGCCGGTCATGCCGCGCAATTTCAATTGTTCCCAATCGAGATGCAAGCCGTGGCGCACCAAAACTAGCGTAATCACGATGATTATTACCGCGACGGAAACCGCTTCCATCCACAACATCATGCGCGCGGAGATTTTTACATCGCGCCACGCGATCCAGACGCACGCGCCGGCGACCGCGAGGACGAGCAGCACGGCGGAAATTTCGTGGCCGGTGGCGTCGCGCAGAAGCAGATTTGCGAAATGGTAGAAACCGCCGATGACGCTGGAGCCGGTGGCGACGTAGGCCAGCAGCAGACTCCAGGCGGCGGTGGCACCGAGCCACGGCGGCAAAATCATGGATGCGTAGGTGTAGAGCGAGCCGGGCGAGGCCGAATATTTTGCAAAGCGCGCGATACATAGCGCGACGAGTAACACGGCGATTGTCGCGAGCAGATATGCGAGCCAGGTACCATTGCCGGCGAGCGCGCAAACCAGAGGGATGGTGGCGGCGGGAGTTGTGGTTGGGGCGATGGTCGAGACGGATTGCGCGAGAGTCTCGAGCGGGGAGAGAGCGCCGCGACGCAGGCCGTATCCGGCGGCTTCAGGATTTTCTTGCGACGACAGTGCTGCGGTGGGCGACTGATTCCGCGTTTCGCTGGAATTTGCGGGCGCGTGCATGGCGTACCATACAGGCTGATTGGCGAGGGCGCAAGAGACACGAGGTTAGTCGGCAGCTTCACCGTGATATACATTCACATCCTCGCGGCCGTATTGTCGCGAGCTCGCTACGCTGATTTGGGGGACACATGCTGAAAGTCGCGGCGCGTTTTGTTGGCTTGCTACTGCTGCTGATTTTCTGCGCTGAATTTTTGCCAGCGCAGAGCGCAATGCCGAGCTTGCCCATTCACGTGAAAGTCGTGGTGGTCACCATGTTTGAACGCGGCGAGGATACCGGCGATGTGCCCGGCGAATTTCAGCTGTGGGTGGAGCGCGAGCACCTGGATCAAATTCTTCCGCTGCCGAGCGGATACCACCATGTGCGTATGAATAAGGATGGCGTGCTGGGTTTGTTGACCGGGGTGGGAACGGCGAAGGCCGCTGCATCGGTGATGGCGCTGGGGATGGACCCGCGGTTTGATTTGTCGAGAGCATATTGGATTGTTGCGGGGATTGGCGGCGGCGATCCGGCAGACGTGTCGCTCGGCTCAGCGGTGTGGGCGGACCACGTGGTGGACGGGGACCTGGCGTTTGAAATTGACGCGCGGCAAATTCCCGAGAGTTGGCCGACAGGCTATGTGCCGTTGCGCCGAGGCACGCCGTACGAACAGCCGCCGCGCGTTGATTACGGAGAAGTGTACACGTTGAATGAATCGCTGGTGGATTGGGCCGTGCGCCTGACGGAGGACGTGCCGCTGGCGGATTCGGATCAGCTGCGTAAATCGCGCGCGCGATTCGCGGGATTTCCGAATGCGCTGAGGCCGCCGTTTGTGACGCGAGGCGATACGCTTTCAGCCAGCACCTTCTGGCACGGATCGAAATTCGATGAATGGGCGAATGCGTGGACGCGCTATTACACGGGCGGCAAGGGAAATTTCATGACGGCGGGGATGGAAGACACCGGCACAATGCAAGCGCTTACGTTTTTGAGCCAGGCGGGGCGCGTGGATCTGCAGCGCGTGCTGGTGCTGCGCACTGTGAGCAATTACGATCGCGAGCCGACGGGCGTTTCCGCGGCGGAAAGTCTGCAGGAAATGGCATCCGGAAATTATTCAGCGTACATGCAATCGCTGGAGGCGGCGCAGGTAGTGGGCGACAAAGTGGTGCGCGAGCTGGTGGAGCATTGGCGCGAGCGCGAAGCGACGATCCCGCACTGACTGTCGCGTTGTGAGTTTTTTCAGCGGCGCAGCGGCGCTACATTCTGAATCCGTTCCATACATGTTATGGCATTGACGACGGAACGGCTGCGGCCTATAGTTGCGCACTTTTAGGCTGGGAGAAGCATTTTGCTCGAGCGCGTCTTTCATCTCACCGACAACAAGACCACGGTACGCCGCGAACTGCTGGCTGGGCTGACGACGTTTATGACGATGGCGTACGTCGTCGTAGTGAATCCGCGGATTCTGGCGGAGGGCGGCATGCCGGTGGAGGGCGTGCTGTTTGCGACGTGCATTTCGGCGGCGCTGGCGACGCTGGTGATGGGGTTGTGGGCGAATTATCCGATCGCGCTGGCTCCGGGGATGTCGCTGAACGCGTACTTCACTTATTCGATCGTGATCGGGCGGGGAGTTCCGTGGCAAACGGCGCTGGGCGTGGTCTTTTTGTCGGGGCTGCTGTTCCTGCTGCTGACGCTGACGAATGTCCGCGAGCACATCGTGAACGGCATTCCGGATTGTTTGAAACACGGGACGGCGGCGGGGATTGGGTTGTTCATTGCGTTTGTGGGGTTGCGGAACGCGAAGATTATTGTGGCGAATCCGGCGACGTTTGTGGCGTTTGGAAAAACTTCCGATCCGCAAGTGCTCCTGGCGGCGGCCGGAGTGATCCTGATAGCGATATTGATGATCCGGCGCGTGGGCAGCGCGATTCTGCTGGGCATTGTGGCCATCGCGCTGGCGGGGATTCCAATGGGGCTGGCGCACTTGCCCGGGCGATTATTTTCGTGGCCGCATCCGGCGGGGACATTTTTGAAACTGGATTTGCGCTCGGCTACGCGGCTGGGGCTGGGCGAATTAATCTTCGTTTTTTTCTTCGTGGATTTGTTCGATAACGTCGGCACTTTGGTGGGCGTATGCGAGCAGGGGGGATTCTTGCGCGACGGGAAATTGCCGCGCGCCAGCCGCGCGTTACTGGCAGATGCGTTCGGAACGATCGTGGGCGCGCTGACCGGGACGTCCACGGTGACGAGCTATATCGAGAGTGCGGCAGGCGTGGCAGCGGGCGCACGGACTGGATTGGGAAACCTGGTGATCGCCGGACTTTTTGTCGTTGCGATGTTCTGCGCGCCGCTGGTGGCTGCGATTCCCACGTACGCGACGGCTCCCGCGCTGATCCTGGTGGGAGCGCTGATGTGCGGCTCGATCGCAAAAGTTCGCTGGGATGATTTCAGCGAGGCTTTTCCGGCGTTCCTGACCCTCGTAGCGACGCCGCTGACGTTCAGTATCGCGACGGGGCTGAGCTTGGGCTTGCTTTCTTTTACGTGTCTGAAGATTGGCGGGGGAAAATACCGGGACATCAGCCCGTTGATCTGGGTGCTATCGGGAATTTTTCTGCTGCGTTTCGCATTTCTTGGCTCGGAATAGCGCTGACTCGCAATATCTCCCCTAGCCGGCGCCGAAAAACACTGTAGAACACAAACAATCACTTTTCATCTCTGTCAGGAACACGGTAAGCTCGCCACCTCCGAGCCTGAGGCTCGAGCATTCGAAAAATGAATCACATTACCTCCACACTCGCGCAGAGCCACTGGATTCCCGTCGCGATTTTTCTGGCCACGTACATTTTGATCGCGGTGGAAAGCGGGCGCGGGAGCCATTTGGACCGTACCGCGGCGGCATTTTGCGGCGCGGTGGCGATGGTGCTGGTGGGCGCGGTGCCGCTGGCAGTGGCGTATCAGGCGATTAACTGGGACACGCTGATTTTTTTGCTAGGAATCATGATCCTGGTGGCGCATTTTCAGATTTCCGGATTTTTCGATTGGATTGCGGTGCATGTGGCGGCGATCGCGCAGACGCGATTTCAGTTGCTGGTGGTGCTGGTGTTCGCGACGGGAATTCTGGCAGCGTTTTTTGTGAACGATACAATTTGCCTCATCTTCACTCCGATTGTGCTGGTGGTGACGCAAAGACTGGAAGTGCCGCCGATTCCATATCTGATCGCGGTGGCCACGTCCGCGAATATTGGATCGGTGATGTCCGTAACGGGAAATCCGCAGAACGCGGTGATCGGCGTTTCTGCGCATTTTTCGTTTCTGGGATTTTTGGCTCACTTGGCGCCCGTTGCGTTTGTGGGAATGGCGATCAATGCGGCGGTGCTTTCATTTTTCTTTTACCGCCAGATTTTTCATCACCCATTGGAACGCCAGGCTCCGTCGCTGCCCGTGAAAATGGAACGCACTCTCCTGATCAAATGCTGCATCGCGGCGGCGCTCGTAATTGTGCTGTGGATACTGGGGTATTCGTTTCCACTGGTGGCCATTTCGGTGGGCGCGTTCATCCTGATCATCGGGCGAGTGAAGGCTGAAAATATTTACCGCCGGCTGGATTGGGAGTTGCTGCTGTTTTTCGCTTCCTTGTTCGTAGTGATCAAGGGATTCGAGGCGTCGGGCGCGTTGGAACATCTGATCGGATATTTTCAGAAGGGGCTGCAGGGTGGCATGACCTCGCAACTATTTGCGGTGAGCGGCGTGATGCTGATTCTTTCGAACCTGGTGAGCAATCTGCCGGCGGTGCTGTTGTTCCGTCCGCTGGTGCCCTCGTTTCCGAACACGCATTACATCTGGCTGGCGGTGGCCTCTACCAGCACACTTGCCGGAAATGCAACACCATTCAGTTCGGTGGCGAATTTGATTGTGCTGCAACAGGCGGGCAAAAAGGTGAAGATTACGTTCTGGGAATTTGCGCGGGTGGGATTAGTCGTGACACTGATCACGACACTGGCGGCAATTGCGATTCTGGCGATTGAACATTGGATGTTGCCGGGAGTGTGATGGAGGCCAAAGCAGCTGGGCCCGCCTGAAGGCGGCCGCTACAGAAGCAAAGCACAGCACGGGATCGAAAGTTTGCAGGGGCGGATGCGCGACCCGCCCCTGGTTTTTCGAAATGAGGTCGAGAGTGGAAATTACTTCTTGGCGTGGGCGAAATTCTCTTCTACTTGCGCCCAGTTGATGGTGTTCCACCAAGCCTCGAGGTATTCGGGGCGGCGGTTCTGATACTTCAAGTAGTAGGCATGTTCCCAGACATCCACACCGAAGAAGGCCTTGCCGCCGTCCATGATGGGATTGTCCTGGTTCGCGGTGGATTCGATGACGAGTTTTCCGTCGCGGAATAGTAGCCAAGCCCAGCCGGAACCGAAGCGCTTGGCGCCGGCGTCGTTGATCTTGGCCTTGAAGTCCGCGAAGGTGCCGAACGAGGAACTGATGGCTTTGCCGAGTTCGCCGCCGGGTTCGCCTCCGCCGCCCTTCTTCATGATCTTCCAGAACATGGAATGGTTCATGTGGCCACCGCCATTGTTGCGCACGGCAGTGCGAATCGCTTCCGGCACTTTATTGATCTGCGCCAGCAATTCTTCGACGGAAAGTTTCTGAAGGTCGGCGTGGCCCTCGAGCGCTTTATTAAGGTTGGTGACGTATGCGCCGTGGTGTTTGTCGTGATGGATTTCCATGGTTTTTGCGTCTATGTAGGGTTCCAAGGCGTCGAACGCATACGGCAAAGGCGGCAGTGTGAAAGTCATCTGAGGAGCGGCTCCTTGTCCTGTAGAAGTTGCGGTCATAATGTACCTCCTGATTTGCTGTTCCTGCCCCATAATTATACGCGCCTGCCGGGGAAGAGGGGTACGGGCAGCTGGAAATATTGGATGCGGTGAGGGAGTCGAGGATGCCATCCGTCGAACACGTGGAAAAGCATTTCACCGCGACTGCGGCGGTGCGCGACATCGTTATTGGAATGTCGGACGGGTTGACCGTGCCATTTGCCCTAGCCGCTGGATTGACGGGAGCGGTGGCGTCCACGGGCATCGTGGTGACGGCGGGCCTGGCGGAAATCGCAGCTGGTTCGATTGCGATGGGATTGGGCGGGTATTTGGCCGCGAAGACGGATACGGAACATTACGCTTCGGAACTTGACCGGGAATATCGCGAAACAGTGGAGCTTCCGGAAATTGAAACGGAAGAAGTGGCGAAAGTGTTTCGCGATTATGGATTGACGGAACAGCAGATGGCGCCGATCGTATCCACGATCACGGCGAATCAGAAAAAGTGGGTGGATTTCATGATGCGGTTTGAGCTGGGATTGGAACCGCCGGATCCCGCGCGGGCTGCGCGGAGCGCGGCGACGATTGCGGCGTCTTACATCGCCGGGGGTTTGGTGCCGCTGGCGCCATATATGATCATCCACCATGATTTGCATCTCGCGCTGATTTACTCCGTGGCGGTAACGCTGCTGGCGCTTTTTGGATTTGGCGCCGTCAAGGGGCATTTCACCGGCGTGAAACCATTGCGCGGTGGAATGCAAACGGTTTTGGTCGGCGGCCTGGCGGCGGCCGCCGCGTTTGCGATTGCCCGATTGATTAGCTAAGTTTGCGGACGGTAGGAAAATCTCGCGCGCGATCGTGAATCCCTACTGATTTGCGGGCGGCGCGCCTAGATTGCCGAAGGGCCAGAGGCCGAACGCCTTCAGGATGCCATCCTCGTGCTTGTCCACTAACATCTGAGCGGTTTTTTCCTGCGGCCAGGGACTGGCAAGGCGCTCGGGACGGTCGGCGATCCAGAATGCGGCAAGAGCCATTACGGTAGCGTTGCGGTCCAGCACATCCGCTTTTACTTTATCGAAAGTGTCCACGGCGGAGTGGTGCGTGTATTTGTAATCCGACGTGTCCTGATTAAGATTAATGGCGGGAAGTCCAGCGAGAGTGAACGGTCCGGTATCTGTGCCGAATTCCACTTCATCATCCACTTGTAAGTCGCCAAAGGCCTGCAACGACGCAGCGAATTTTTGGAAAGTGGGAATCAAGTCGTCGCGGCCGCCGAGTTGGAAGCCGGTCACCGCGCCTTGTCCGGCGTCGAGAATCAATGCCGCGACGTAATCGGGCATTTCGCTCTGATGCGCCTTCACGTAGGCGAGCGAGCCAAGCAGTCCTTGCTCTTCGCCGGTGAACAGCACGAAGCGAATGGTCCGGCGGGGCTTGAATCCAGATTTGATGATGGCTTCGGCCGCGCCGAGCGTTACCGCGGTTCCGCAGCCGTTGTCGGTGGTGCCGGACGCGAGATCCCAGGAATCCAGGTGGCCGCCGACGACGATGATCTGCTCAGGATTTTGCGTGCCGCGAATTTCGCCGACCACATTTGCGGAATCAACGGGTCCGTCGGTCGCGCGATTTTGCACATTGATTTTCAGGCGCACGAAGACGCCACGATCGAGGTAGCGCTCGAGTTGCTCCTGATCTTCGGCGGCCATGCTGACGACGGGAATATCGTAGTAAGCGTCGAAGCCCAGCGCGCCGGTATGAGTGAGGTGCATTCCAACACTCTTGCGGCCGCCCTGTCCGCCGATCACAGCGATAGCACCGGCCTTATGAGCGGCGATCAAGAAACTGCCGAACTGGACGAAAGTCCCCATGCGATCTTTAGGGGCTGGTCCTTTCTGGACCATCAGCAGAATTTTTCCGCGCCAGTTTCCGGAATTATTTTTTAATTCGTCTTGCAGCTGGTAGGCATTCACCGCTACGACGTCGGCTTCAGCGCCCGCGGGGGGCGTCGAGCCGACCCAGCCGAGCGAATCAACCATCAACTTGCGATGAATGGGCGAGACGAGTTCGGCGTCGGCGGAAATGCGCGTCCAGCCGCGGGAAATTTTCCAGGGTTCGGTGTGGACGTTCTCCAGGCCGATGGCTTTCATTCTTACTACGCCCCAGGCGATCGCGCGAGCAGCATCGGGCGAGCCGGTAACGCGCGCGCCGATGTCGTCACTCAATTCTTCCAGGTCCTGATAAGCATGGCTTTCCATGTCGCCGGCGCCCGCGATGGCTACCAGAGCCTTCATGGTGCCGTCAGCCGTTGCGGTCGTGGGAGTTTGCTTTCGTTCACCGGCAGCGGAAATCGCGGGCCGCGCCGTCAGCAACAGGAACGCTGCGCTGCACAGGAGCGCGAAACTTTTTCGAGTCATGCAAAAGCTCCTTTTCTAATGTCGGGAAAATCCCGAGGAAGATAACACGATGGCTGCGATGCGCAGCGCACGCGCGAGTGCGCCCCCTGATGGCGCACCAAGATATCTCAAACTATAAAGGATACCAGAGCCGCCCCTTTAGACGAACGACGAACAAAATCGCTCAGAGAACCCCAAACTCATTCTTTGCATCTATATAGCGGGGAGAGAACGACGCTTCCCGCGCAAATGGTGGGAACACTTATTTACGGATGGTACGTCAAATACCATATTCGCTGTAGCGCCAACGTAGCGCTCCTCGCGATATAATCGAAAACCAACGCAGGACGATATTAAGGAGAGATAGCCATGGAACGCAGTAGCTTCAGTATTCGCCGCTGGGTCGCCACAGTAGCGGTGATCGCGGCATTTGCAGGAGGAGCCCTCCTCTCGCAAGGATTCCGGGACTGGGCGGGCCACACGGTACTGGGTTCGCCGCGAGAACCAATCGCCATCGCGCAAAATGCGCTGCCGGTAAGCTTGGGAAATTTCGCGAACGGGTTTTCCGCAGTAATCAAGCCGGCATTGCCCGCAGTTGTGAACATCCGCACCTCGAAAATGGTGAAGACGCAGGCTAACCAGATGTCTCCATTTTTCAACGATCCGATGTTCCGCCAGTTTTTCGGCGATCAATTCGGCGGAGGCAAACCGCACGCGGAGCGCGAGCAGGCTCTGGGATCTGGCGTGATCGTGACCTCTGACGGAACGATTCTCACTAACAACCACGTGATTGACGGCGCTTCCGACATCAAAGTGCAACTGAGCGACAAGCGTGAATTCAAGGCGAAGCTAGTGGGCGCCGATCCCAAGACTGATATCGCGGTGCTGAAGATCGAAGCGAGTGGTTTGCCGACACTTCCGCTGGGTGATTCTTCGCAGCTCAACGTGGGAGACCTGATTTTCGCGATTGGCGACCCGTTTGGCATTGGCGAGACAGCCACGATGGGAATCGTCAGCGCCACAGGCCGCGGACAACTGGGAATTGAGGATTATGAGAACTTCATCCAGACCGACGCGGCGATCAATCCGGGAAATTCCGGCGGGGCGATGATTGATATCCACGGCAACCTGGTGGGCATCAACACCGCGATTCTGTCGCACGGTTCAGGCGGAAATGAAGGCGTGGGTTTTGCGATTCCGATGAGCATGGCCAAGCCGGTGATGGACCAGATTCTGGCGCACGGCAAAGTGGTGCGCGGATACCTGGGCGTGCACATCCAAGATCTGACGCCGGAAATCGCCAAGGCCTTCAACTACAACATGAGCGGCGGCGCGCTGATCGGCGACGTCTCACCGAACACGCCGGCATCGAAGGCCGGATTGCAGAAGGGCGATGTAATCGTGAAGCTCAACGGCCAAGCGGTCAGCGACTACACGGACCTGCGGCTGCGAATTTCGCAGATGGCGCCGGGCACCGACGTGAAGCTGGAGATCTGGCGGGACGGAAAAACGCAAGATTACACCGTAGCGCTGGGTGAACTGCCGGAAAAAACAGAAGCGGAAGATAACAGCGGCACCGAGAGCGGCGGCGGACTCGAGGGAGTGCAAGTGGACGAGCTGACGCCGGACATTGCACAGCAACTCAACCTCGGCCCGGGAACTCACGGAGTCGTTGTGACTTCCGTGGATCCATCCAGCCCGGCGGCAACGGCGCAGCCTCCCATCAGTCGCGGAGACGTGATTCAGGAAATCAATCACAAACCGATCCGCAACCTGAGCGATTACCGGCAGGCGATCGCCACGGCTGGAAATCAGCCGGTGCTGTTGTTGGTGAACCATGGCGGCGTGACGCTCTATTCGGTCGTCCAGCCGCACTAGGTGTAGGAGTTCGGTAAGAAGAAGAGTAAGTGCGGGGCATGGCCGGCCACGGTCGTGCCCCTGCATTTACGTCACATCAACCATTAAATTCCGCAACTGATCCGCCCAGCCGGGTTAGATTAGTACATGGGAGCATCCATGTGGGTGGAGTTTCCGCAGTACAATTATCGAAGGGCTAACCTTCCAGGAACCCCTAGCACTTGGGTTATCGCTTTCAGCACGACTGGGGGTAGAATGGTACTCGAGTCCTATTCTTCCCAGCCCCTCGTTCTAGTACTAATGAACTGTCAACCGCAATTCTGTCTCGACGCATCTTAATTTCTTTATCCAAGGATTCTGGTGATCGTTATGGCACGGAGTACAAATCGAGCTGTCTTTAATGCCTCGCTGCTGCCCGAGGCACAACCTCGCTGGGACCTGTTCAGCGCCGGGTTTGGGCTGCAAATCGCGGCCGTAACCTTGCTTGTGGTGATACCTCTGCTGTTGCCGGAAAAACTGAATTTTGTGCAACGATATTACATAACGCCGGTGGAAGCCCCGCCGATCGTGGCCTGGAAGCCGCAGCCGGTGCAGCCAGCGCCAAAACCTGCGCCGGTGAAACACGAAGTTGTGAAGGAAATACCGAAGCCCAAGCCGGAACCTGTGGTGGAATTGCCGAAACCGCGGATCTACGCGCCGGTGGTGGCCACTGCACCGATTGTCAAGAAACCGGCTGTGCGCAAGGAGGCGCCGCCCGATATGACGGAGGTGGCGAAGGCGTTCCCGGATCAGACGCCGCCGATGTCCATGGGTAGCTCGGCGATTCCCACATTGAAAAAGCCTCGCGAAGCCGTGCAGACGGGCGGGTTTGGCGATCCTAATGGCGTGCCGGCCAACGGCAAGACGAACAAGGCCGCGAACATCAATATTCAAGGCGCGTATGACATGCCGACAGGGCCTGGCACCGGCAACGGGACAGGCGGCGCGAATGGAGCCAAGGGCGTAATTGCCAGCACCGGGTTTGGTAACGGTGTTGCAGTGGGGGGCCATGGTGGACCACCACACGCGGCCGTGCAACAGGGCGGGTTCGGCGACGAAAATGTCGCGGTGGCAGCGCCGAAAGTCAGGCAGACGGCGAATGTAGCGGCGAAAACAACGCCGGTAGAAATTCTCTTCAAGCCGAAACCAGCGTACTCAAACGAGGCAAAGACTAGAAATATCGAAGGCGAGGTCCTATTGCAGGTAGTTTTCACGGCGTCGGGGGACGTCAAGGTCCTACGTGTCGTGCAAGGTTTGGGTTACGGTCTTGACGAGTCTGCACAATCGGCAGCGCGGCAGATTCGTTTCAAACCGGCACAACAGGACGGCCAAGCAGTGGATTCGACCGCCATCGTCCACATCGTATTCCAATTGGCGTCTTGAAAGGGGAATGGAGATGCGCACGTGCAAGAGCTTCGGTTTGGGAATAATTCTGGCCAGTTGCCTGGCTGGGTCAGTATCCGCACAGACCACGCAAACGGCTGATCAAACCCGGCCGCAAGCTGGGGCGAACACGTCGGCGCCTGTGGTGACCGTGGACCAAGCGATCGATCACTTGATCGCGCGCGAACACGACGAAATCGCGACGATCCGGCGTTTCAGCCCGTTGATCGAAACTTATATTCAGGACATGAAAACGGACAAGGAGATGGGCGCCATCCCGGTGAAGGACCACTATTTCCTGGGACAGGCGGACCTCTCCAAGGGCATCGTGGACAACTCGATGCTGGGCGCGCGAAAAGGAAAGTTCGATGCGTTCAATCCTATTTCGCACATGAGCGGCCTGTTCACTTCCTCGTACGTGCCGGAAGGCTTCCTGCAGATGATTTACATTGATACCAGCGGATTCGATCGCCAGCACTATCAATTTGACTATGTGCGGCGCGAATTCCTGGGCGAGGTACGCTGCGTGGTGTTCGACATCACGCCGCTGCCGAAATCCGGAAAGGGCCGCTTCAAGGGCCGTGTGTGGGCCGACGATCAATCCTTCACGATTGTGCGCTTCAATGGCGTGTACACGCCCATCGCAGGCATCAATTCGTTCAACCTGCATTTCGATAGCTGGCGCTTGAATGTTCAGCCAGGACTCTGGCTGCCGGCGTACATTTACAGCCAGGAATCGGACCTGCGCGACTTCTTCGGCGGCGATATTCGCTTCAAAGCACAGACGCGTCTGTGGGGTTACAACCTGAAGAACGTGGGCCGCCAGGAAGAATTCAGCGAGATGACCATCGAATCGCCGACGATACAGGACCAGGCGGAGCAGTCACAGGATCGTTCACCGATCGAAGCGCAGCGCGAATGGCAGCATGTGGCGGAAATCAACGTGCTGGATCGCTTGCAGCGCATCGGATTGCTCGCGCCTCCAGGAGAAGTTGATAAGGTGCTGGAAACGGTCGTGAACAACCTGGAAGTGACGAACAACCTGGATGTGCAGCCGGAAGTTCACTGCCGGGTGCTGCTGACCGGGACTCTGGAAATGTTTTCGATCGGCCACACCATCGTGCTGAGCCGCGGATTGCTGGACGTGCTGCCGGACGAAGCTAGCCTGGCGACCATGCTGGCGCAGGAATTGGCCGACATTATCGTGACCAAGCCTTCCACCGACCAGTGGGGATTTAACGACACCACCAACGTCACTACGACCGAAGCACTGGCTCGTTTTTCGTTCAAGGACAGCCCAGCACAGATCCAGATGGCCAATGCCAAGGCTTTGGAATTGCTGAAAAATTCTCCTTACAAAGACAAGCTTGCGAGCGCCGGACTTTTCCTGAAGCAGCTGGACGCAGAATCGAAGAGTTTGCCAGCGCTGATTAATCCGCACCTGGGCAATCGCGTCTCGCTGAGTGCGGCGCTGCTGAGCGCGGCTCCGACGCTGGATCCCACGAAGATTGATCAGATCTCCGCGCTTCCTGTGGGGGCGCGCATCAAGCTCGATCCGTGGAACGATCACGTCGAGTTGGTGAAGGCGAAACCGGTTCCGCTGCTCTCGGCCCGCGAGAAGATGCCGTTCGAAGTCACGCCGTTCATGCCGTACTTGACGCGCTATCAGAAGCCGGGAACCGGCATCTCGGCCGACCCGACGAAAGCGGATTTGGCGAAAAAAGATCCGCAGGCGCCGCAACAACAGCAGCAGTAAACGAGTTTTCTCCCTCTGAATGCCGGCGGTTGGAGGCCATCCAACCGCTGGTTTTTTTGTGGCTAGCGAAGTTCTCCCTGTGCAATTCCTTGGCGGCCTGCGGCACACGAAACTTCTAATCGTTGAGCGGAAGGTGCAGACGAGCTTCAGAACCACGATGCGTGGGGCGGTTTTCCAAAGTGAGCGAGCCGCCGTGGGCTTCGGCGATCTGCCGGCTCAGGACCAAACCGATACCCGAGCCTCCCTGCTTGGTGGTGAAAAACGGCACAAAAAGATTCGCGGCGCTGGGAATTCCCGGGCCGTCGTCCTGAACCCACACTTCGATGCTGCCGTTCTGGCGTTCCCAGCCGACGCGCACGCCGCCACCGGTTTCGAGAGCAGCATCCACGGCGTTGTGCAGCAGATTGATCAATAGTTGCTCGAGCTGATCGGGATCCGCTTGAATTTCTGTGTCGGGGCCGGCCTGGAGTTGTACGGCGAGGCGCGGCTCCAGGCCCACGACGCGGCGCACCCACACACCGACGCTCATCGGCTGAAGAACCGGAGGCGGCAGTTTCGCGAGCCGGGCGTAGGCGTTCATGAATCGCGCCAGGCCGTCGGTGCGCGCGGCAATCACGTTGAGGCCGCTGCGCATGTCTTCCTGCCAATCCGAGGCGCGGTCTTCACGGCCAAGCATGCTGCCCAAATTTTCCGCGACGGATTTAATCGGCGCGAGTGAATTGTTCAGTTCGTGGCCGAGCACGCGGATCAGGCGCTGCCAGGCCTGGCGCTCTTCGTCGCGCAGAGCGCGGCTTAAATCGGTGATGACTAGCAACTGGTGCGGCAGGCCGGCTTCGCGAAAACTTCCGCGGTGAATTTCCCAGCGTCCGGATTTTCCGGGGAAGGCGATTTGCGCGATGCGCGGCGTTTCGCCCTCGAGACATTCCGAAAGGCCGAGCTCGAGCGCCGTGTGCCCGAGAATGCGATCTTCCGCCTTGCTGAGAATGCGTTCGCCCGCGCGATTCACCAGGCGCAGGCAGCCCGTGCCATCGAACGCAAACACCGCTACGTCAATTTCCTCCATCACCTTGCGCAGCAGTGCGGTGGCTTCCAGCGCGCCGAGCCTTTGTTTGCGCAGCGTTTCGCCCAGTGCGTTCACTTCCCACAATACTTCGCCGAGCACGTCTTCGCGATTTGCGCCGCGCGCGCGGATGGAAAAGTCTCCCTCGCGCAACGCGGCAAGCAAGTTTGAAAGCGTGCGCAACGGGAACATGACGCGGCTTTGCGCGGAAAATGCGAAGCTGAGCCAGGCGATGACCATTGCTACTGTGAGGGTCCACTGCAGCTTTGAGGAAAAACTTCCGGTCCACAGAAGAATCAAAGCTACAAGCGTGCCTCCTAGCCCCGCGGCCAGGGCCAGTAGCAAGATTCGACGTTCATAGAGCAGAGGTGTCAAAGGCTATATTTTTGCAAGCGGCGATAGAGCGCGCTGCGGCTCAAGCCCAGCGCTTTGCTGGCGTGACTGACGTTGCCGCCAAAACGCGCCAGCGCTTTCTGGATCAGCACGCGCTCGACGTCCTCAATGCTCATTTCATCAAGCCGGAGCGAGGCCTCGCGCGCGGGACGCAAACCCAGATCGCTGGCGCGGACGGCGGAACCTTCGGCCATCAGCACGGCGCGCTCGACGGAATGGTCCAGCTCACGAATATTTCCAGGCCAAGGATGATCGAGCAGAATCTGCAGGGCCACCGGCTCGAATCCTTCCAACTGCTTGCGATAGCGCTGCGCCGATTGCCGCAGGAAATGGTGCGCCAACAGTGGGATATCTTCCTTGCGCTCGCGCAACGGCGGTAGATGGATTTCGATGGTGTTCAGGCGAAACAGCAAATCCTCGCGGAAGCGTCCGCCGCTCACTTCGGTTTGCACGTCGGCGTTGGTCGCCGAAATAATGCGCACGTCCACGCGGCGCGTGGTGGAAGAACCGACGCGCTCGAGCTCGCCCGTTTCCAGCGCGCGCAGCAGCTTGGCTTGCAGGTTCATGGGCACGTTGGCGATTTCGTCGAGGAACAGCGTGCCGCCGTCGGCAAGCTCGAAGCGGCCCACGCGATCGGCCTTCGCGTCGGTGAACGCGCCCTTCACGTGGCCGAACAATTCGCTTTCGAAAACGCCTTCGGGCAATCCGCCGGCGTTCACGGTTACGAGCGGCCGGCCCGAGCGCGAAGAAAGCGCGTAGAGAGTTCGCGCCACCACTTCCTTGCCGCTGCCATGCTCGCCCGTGATTAATACGTTGGCATCCGACGGTCCCACGCGCGCGATCAGGTCCATCACCGGACGCATGGACGCGGATTCGGCGATCATCACCGGGCGGCCATCGGCGCGTAGCAGCCGATTTTCCGCTTCGAGTCGCTGGCCTTTGCGGAGCGCTTGCGAAAGCTCGATTTGCGTTTTCAGAATGGCCAGCAATCGCGCGTTTTCCCAGGGCTTCTGCACGAAATCTTTCGCGCCGCGGCGCATGGCTTCGACGGCGAGTTCGAGGCTGCCCCAGGCGGTCATGACGATGATCGGTAGCGTGCTGTCTTTCGCGCGAATATTCGAAAGTAGGTCGAGGCCTTCCTGGCCGGAGGTCGTGTCGCGCGCGTAGTTCAGGTCCATCAGAAGCGCGTCAAACTCGCGCGCCTCCAGCGCGGACATCACCGCGGCCGGAGAAGCGACCGTCTCCGTTTCAAATTTTTCGCCTTTCAAGAGCAGGCGCAAAGCCTCGCGAATGTCCGGCTGATCGTCGGCAACGAGGATTCTGGTTCGAGGTGAGTTGGCTGGCATCATGGCGCGAAAGGATTCTCCCTGGATTTTACCGCCGGTCTCGTTCGTTGAAACATCGGATGCGTAGGTCATGTGGTTTCCTCATTCATAGCGCAGCGCCACCAGTGGATCCACTTTCGTGGCGCGACGCGCTGGAAAATAGCAACTAGCTTGCGCTACGCAAGCGAGCAAGCTGGCGACTACGGCAAAGGTTGCGGGATCCGTGGCGCGAACCTCGAATAGCAGCGATGTGAGCACGCGCGTGAGCGCTAGCGCGGCGATGATTCCGATCGCGAGCCCAGCGAGCGCCAGCCTCATGCCCTCCCAAAGAACCTGGCGGAGCACGTCGCGCGATCGCGCGCCCAGGGCCATGCGAATTCCGATCTCGCGCGTGCGCTGGCTGACGGAATAAGACATGACGCCGTAAATTCCGACCAGCGTGATGGCCAGGCCCAGCGCGGCAAAAATGCCGAGCAGCAGCGTGTGGAATTTCGGCTCGGCTTCCGAATGCGCAACGGCTTGATCGAGCGTCACGATCGATTGAACCGGTTGATCGCGATCGACGGACCAAACGGCATCGCGGAGCGCAGGCTCGAGCGCGCTGGTACCTCCTTTGGCACGGACGAGAATGTTCATGGACGCCGAAGCGACTTGTGAATACGGAAGATAGATCTCCGCTTTGGGAAGTGTCGTGAGACTCACGTCGCGCGTGTCCCCGGCTACAGCGACGATCTCCAACCAAAGAGGGCCGTCCTTGTCGGTTTCCCGGCTCAGGCGCTGGCCAATCGCTTGGCCCGCGGGCCAGTAACGCCGGGCCAGCGTTTCGTTCACGATCACGACACCGGGACTGTTCTTGGTGTCACTCTCACCAAAGGCACGGCCTGCCAGCAAAGGAATGCCAGCGGCCTGAAAATAGTCCGGGCTGACCACTTGCATTTCGAAATAAGGTTCGTAACGTGAATCTTTGGCGGGTTGACCTTCGACGGAAAACGGCGTCATGCTCAAGTAGTCTCCCAGGAGGGGCATCGTCATCAGAGCCGCGTTTTGCACGCCCGGCAGGTTCTGGATGCGGCTCAGCACGCTGTTAAAGAACTCACGCTGTTTTTCCTCGGAGTTGTATTTCGTCTCAGGGAGCGAGATTTCAGCGGTCAGCGCATGGTCTGTACGAAAACCCGGGTTGGAGTGAGTCAAGCGCGAAAAGCTCTTCAGCATGAGCGCTGCGCCAATCATCAGAACCACCGCGAGAGCGACTTCACTGACCACCAGCAACGAACGAAGGCGGTGATGCCCGCGCAGGTTATAACTGGATCCTGAAATTGCGACACTGTCCTTCAGCGAGGCGCTGAGATCGGTCCGGGAAGAGTGCAACGCGGGAGCGAGTCCAAATGCGATTCCAGTCAGGACGGAAATAGACAACGTGAACCAGAACACGGTGTAGTCAAGCCCGATCTCCGCGAGGCGCGGCGTATCGGCCGGTGCGAACCTGCGCATAATGTCAACGCCCCAAGTACCAAGGGCGAGTCCTGCCGATCCTCCCGCAATCGCTAGAAGGACGCTTTCAACCAGCAACTGCCGAATGAGGCGAGCGCGTGTGGCGCCGAGCACGGCGCGAACCGCGATTTCGCGACGGCGTTTCCAACTCCGCGCCAGAAATAAATTGGCAACATTCACGCACGCGATTAGCAGGACAAAGCCGACGGCGGCGAGCAGAATAAGCAGTGCCGGCCGAACATCGGCGACAACTCCCTGTTTCATCGTGGTCAGAAATAGACCCTGACCTTCGTCTTCCTTTGGATAATCCTTGTCCATTCGGGCGGCGATGGTTTGCGCTTCCTCCTGAGCCTGCCTGAGACTGACGCCACGACGCAGGCGAGCTATGACGAGAGACTGGCGTTGTGTGCGTCCTTCGGCGATCTTGGCGGACGGGGCGAAAGGCTTCCAGAGCTGCGGCAAATTGTCGTCGACACTTTGAAATTGAAATCCCTGCGGCATAATTCCGACGACCGTATAAATAGAGTTATCAAGCGTGATCGTTTTTCCGAGAACGGCGGTGTCGCCGCTGAAACGAGCGTGCCACAAGGCATCACTTAAGATCACCACATTATCTTTGCCGAGAACTTCCTCGTCCGGAGTAAATGCCCTTCCGCGAGCCGGCGAGACTCCCAAGGTGGCGAAGACATCTTGCGAAACTTCCGTGACTGAAACGACTTCGGGGTCGCCGTGCCCTGTCCAGTTCATCTCATTGAGACGGTACGCAGCGATGCGCTCGAAGGAATGGCTTTGCGCTTTCACGTCATTGAACTCAGGCACGGAGAGGGTCATGCGAAAGCCGGGATAGCTTGCGGAGTTTCCCCAAACGTCCACAAGCCGGCTTGAATCTTTATAGGGCAGCGGACGGAGCAGAATCCCATTCACGGCACTGAACATGGCGGTATTCGCGCCGATGCCGAGAGCAAGTGTGATTACGGTGACGATTGTGAACCCAGGACTGTTCGCCAACATGCGCACGCCGTATTTCACATCCTGCAAGAATGATCCCATCACTCCTCCTTACTCATAGCGTAGCGCCACCAGTGGATCCACTTTCGTGGCGCGCCGCGCTGGAAAATAGCAGGCGGCAAGCGCGACGAGCGCCAGGCCCGCGGCTACACCGATGAATGTGAGCGGATCGCGGGCCTTGATGCCGTAGAGCTGGCTTTCGAGATATTTCATCAACAACCACGAAGCCGTGAGCCCGACGGCCAGGCCCAGCAGCGCGAGCTTCATGCCGTCGCCCACAATCATGCGCAGCACATCGCCGGGCTCGGCGCCCAGAGCCATGCGAATGCCGATTTCGTGGGAGCGTTGGGTGACGGCGTAACCCATCACGCCATAAATCCCGATGGCGGCGAGCAACGCTGCGACCACCGCGAAAAATCCGAGCAGCGACATATTGAGGCGGCGCTGCGAGAAGGTCACCGCGAGGTAGTCTTCCATGGTCTTCACATCGGTGATGGGCTGATTGGGATCCACGCTTTCCACGGCGCGGCGTATGGCGGCGGTTAATTGCGCGCGATCAACGCGTGAACGCACTACCAAACTCATTAGCCGCGAAGGATTTTGCGTCTCCGGCAAATAGAGCTGCCCGGACTTGGGTTCGGCCCAAGCCCAATCTCTGATGTCACCGACGACTCCCACGATGGTGAGCCAACCCTGGTGCGGAATGGGTTCCCAAGGCGTCGTCGTCGCGGGAAAGATCAGACGGATCTGCTGGCCGACAGGATCGGCGTTAGGCCAGTAGCGATGCGCGAGTGTTTCGTTGACGAGCGCAACACCCTGAGAATCCGCACCGTCGGAAGATGTGAAGCTGCGGCCCTCCTTCACCGCGACGCCCATGGTGGACAAGTAGCGCCAATCCGCGACGCGGTATTGAGACGTGAAATGTTCACCTGAGGCGGGAGTCGCGCGACCGGCTATATCAAAATCGCAAAACTGTGTCCAGCGGGTCAGAGGCAAGAAATTGGCGGCGCTGGCGGAGTCCACGCCGGGAATCGCGTTCACGCGTTCGACGACGGCCAGATAGAAATTCGAGATGTGCGGACCATCCGGGTAGTGCGCATCGGGCAGAAGCAATTGTGCGGTCAACAGGTTTTCGGGGTCGAATCCCAAGGGCTCGGCCAACATCAGCGCGAAGCTGCGCACCAGCAGGCCTGCTCCTACCAGGAGCATCAGCGAAAAAGCTACTTCGGAAACGACCAGCACGGAGCGCGCGAGCTGGTTGTGGCGTCCGGCCGTGGAGCCGCGGCTTCCTTCCTTGAGCGATTCGAACAACGCGGACCGCGAAATCTGAATTGCCGGAGCGAAACCAAAAAGTATTCCGGTGGCCAGGGCGACCAGGACGGTGAAGCCGAGCACGGTGGCATCAATCGCGATCCATTCCGGATGGGGGATGCGCGTGCCTTGTCCGGAAACGACGGCATCGCGCAGAATGTGGATGCCCCCGTAAGCAAACAAAATTCCGATCGCCGCGCCGATGAGCGACAAGAGCGCGCTTTCCGTCAGGAGTTGCCGGAAAATTCTCTGCCGGCCCGCGCCCAGAGAAACGCGCAGCGCGATTTCGCGTTCACGGACCGCGGCGCGGGCGAGCATCAGGTTCGCCACGTTCGCGCAAGCAATCAGCAGAACAAAAGCTACTGCGGCAAGGAGAAGCAGCAGGCCGGGACGCAGCGTGCTCACCAGCTCGTCGTGGAACCCGACCACGCGAATTCCATTCTTCTGGTCGAACGAGGGATACTGTCTCTTGAGTTGCTCCTGAATGGTAATCATTTCGGCGTTGGCCTGGGAGACGGGCACGCCGTCTTTAAGTCGCGCGAAAATTACAAGCTCGTGGTCCTCGCGGTCGAGTTGAGTACGATTGAACGCAAAGGGCCTCCACACCTCGAAATCCGGGAGCGTGCCGTACAGCGAGAAGCCGCGCGGCAAAACTCCAATCACGGTGAATGGTTCTTCATTTAGCAGAATCGTCTTGCCCACAATTCCGTTATCGCCCCCGTAGTGGCGCTGCCACAAGCCATAACTCAGGAGGACGACGTGCTCGTGGCCGATCTGTTCATCGTCGGGCGTAAAATCGCGGCCGATCATTGGAGTGATGCGCAACATGCGGAAGAAATTCCCGGATACTTGCGAACCCCAGACCCGTTCGGGATCGCCGCTGCCAGTAATCGCGAAGGACAGCGCGCGAGATGCGGAAAGTTCCTGGAAAACGTGATTCATGTCGCGCCAATCCAGGAATTCCGCAGCTGAAGCGGTGCCGCGCGTGATGTTGCGATTCGCGTCTGTTTCCCAAACGGTGACGACGCGGCGGGAGTCCGGGAAGGGCAGCGGCTTCAGCAATATTCCGTTGACCACGCTGAAAATCACGATGTTCGCGCCAATGCCAATCGCCAAAGTCAAAATGGCCACCGCCGCGAAACCCGGGTTTCGCCGCAGCATGCGCACGCCGTAACGGAGATCCTGCCAAAGTGTGTCCATAACTTTCGCCCCCAAGAAGCGTCCAAGTGACAGGCTATCTTACTGCTTCGTCACTTGATGTCCACCTCTCAGGCTAATCCATTTGGTATGCCGGACGTCTCGTCGTCCGGTCGTCCAGTTCGCTCGCAGGGCTCATTCGTAACGTAGCGCGATCATCGGGTCCACGCGCGAGGCTCGCCGCGCGGGAAAGTACGTCGCGAGCAATGCCACGGCGCTAAGCAGCACGGCGACCGAAACTATCGCCGCTGGATCCCACGGTTTCACGCCATACAGCAGGCTGGCCATCAATCGCGTCAGCGCGAGGGCGGCCGCAACGCCCAGGAAAACTCCAATCAACGCGAGGCGCATGCCCTGCTTGACGACCATACTGCGCACGTCATGCGGACCAGCACCCAAGGCCATGCGAATGCCGATTTCCTGCGTGCGCAGTTGCACGGAATACGCCATCAATCCGTAAATGCCGATGGCCGCCAGCAGCAGCGCGACGCCGGCAAAAATCACCAGCAGCGTCATGTTGAAATCAGTGCGCTGCGTGGATTCCGAACGCACCTGGTCCATCGAGCGGATGTGGGAGACCGGTAGGCCACCGCTCGCAATGCGAAGTTGCTCCTGAATTTCGCTGCTGAGTGAAAATGGCTCGACCTTCGTGCGCACGATCCAGGTGATTGGAATGATGCGGTTATTCAGCGCGGTCACGCCATTAGGCATTTGCGCTACGGGAATGTACATGATCGGCTCGGGATCACTGTCGAGGCCGCCGTTTCTCACGTCGCCAACGATTCCAACGATTTCGCGCGCTGGCTCTTCGAATTCGGGGCCCACGCCTTTGCCTATAGTGATGCGCTGGCCCACGGGATTTTTGTCCTGCCAAAATTTTTTGGCCATGCCTTCATTGATCAGGACGACCGGTTCCGCGCCCCCATCGTCATGGTCTGTAAACATGCGGCCGCGCAGCAGCGGAATTTTAAACACGTCAAAATAACGCGGTGAAAGCGGACGATAGCCGGCACCGCCATGAGACGGACCGTCGGTGAGCGGGCGCCCTTCGATAATGAACGGGAGACCGAAGCCGCCTTCGAGGGGAAGGCAGCACGTGGAGGCAAACGCGACTACGCCGGGCAGCGCCTCCACGCGGCGTTGCGAATCGCGCACCAGTTGATTCATCGCGGCGGTGGTTTCAAATCGCTTACCGCTGAGGGACATTTCCATGGTGAGAACTTTGTCTGTAGAGAAACCGGGATTCACACCGCGCAGCGCTGCAAAAGTACGGATCAGCAAAGCCGCGCCGACCAGCAGAACGAGCGCAAGCGCAACTTCCGTGACAATCAAAGTCGCGCGAGCCTTGTTCTGACTGAGGCCGCTACCCGAGCGCGAGCCGCTTTCTTTCAATGTAAGACTCAGATCGGCGTGCGAAGCGCTGAACGCAGGTATCAACCCAAATAGAATTCCAGTGCCTAGCGAAACGAGCAAAGTAAAGGCCAGAACGCGCCAATCAAGAGTGATGGAGGCTCCTTGCTCGCCGATGCGAGGAATGTTGCCGGGATTGATCGTCAGCAGCGCGCGCACACCGAAGTAGCCAAGAATTAGCCCGAAGACGCCGCCGCCCAGAGACAGCAGAACGCTTTCCGTGAGCAGTTGGCGGATGATACGCCCGCGTCCCGCGCCCATCGCTGCGCGTATGGCGATTTCGCGCTTGCGCATGGTGGCGCGCACCAGCAACAAATTGGCCACGTTGGCGCACGCAATCAGCAGCACCATGCCCACCGCGCCCAGCAGGATTAGCAGCGATTTGCGAACGTCGCCAATCACCGTGTCGCGCAGCAGCTCCGCGGTGAAACCATCTTGCGGCCCCATGGTGCCGGGAAACTTGCGCTTATATTCGTCGGCGGCGAGTTTCATTGCGGCCTGAACTTGCGCCAGAGTGACGCCGGGTTTCATGCGCGCCGCGGAACGCAAGTAATGCGCTTGGTCGGTGCTGTTGGGATCTGCTTGCAACGGCATGTAAATATCCGCAGGCGGATCGGAAGTGAACGTCGCGGCGAGCACGCCTGTCACCAGGTAAGGCTCGCCGCCGAGCTCGATGTTCCTGCCGACTATGTTGGGATCCGCCGCGAATCGGCGGCGCCACAGTCCGTTGCTGAGCACTACCAGTCGAGCGCCGCCGGGACGATCCTCGTCCTCAGAATACGCACGGCCGGCAGCCATGCTCGCGCCGAACAGCGGAAAAAAACTGGCGGAGACATGCACGCCCTTCAGTTGTTCTGGGCGATCGCCGCCGGTGAGGTTTACGCCGGGGCCGCCCGTGTCGTATGCCGCCACGTCCTGCAGGACTTGTGTCTGTTCACGCCAGATTGTGTACTTCGGAATCGAAGTGATATTTCCATTTCCTTCAGCGCTGCTTAATTCAAGCTGCACCAGGCGATCCGGCTGAGGATAGGCGAGCGGTTGCAGCAAAACGGTATTGACGACGGTGAATATGGCTGTGTTAGCGCCGATGCCCAGCGCCAACGCGGCGATGGCCGTCGCCGTGAAGCCGGGGCTGCGGCGCAACATGCGAATCGCGTAGCGTATATCCTGCAGCAAATTTTCAAAGAACTGCTGATTTTGCACCTTCGGCTCCTTGTCCAGCGCGCTCGTAGCCTGCGACCCGCAACGCACGGCCAGAAGCTAGCGGCTGGCTGCAGCTCCGCCGGCCACAGGCTGACCATCCACGATCCAACCGTCCGCGAGTTGGATGATGCGATTACCGTAGGCGGCCCACTCGTTGTTGTGCGTCACCTGAATGATGGTCGTGCCGTCGTCGTTCAATTTCTTCAGCATATCCATGATCATTTTTCCCTGGCTGGAATGCAGGCTGCCGGTTGGCTCGTCCGCAAGGATCAGCTTGGGCTTGCCAATCACGGCGCGCGCGACGGCCACCAGCTGCTGCTGCCCGCCGGAGAGTTGATTGGGGAAAAGCGCTTTCTTGCCGACTATCTGGAACCGATCCAGGGCGTCCGCGACCATTCCTTCGCGCTCGGTTTTCTTGATGTCGCGATAGGAAAGCGGCAGGTCTAGATTTTCGGCGACGGTGAGATTATCCAGCAAGTGATATTGCTGAAATACGAAACCGATATATTTCTTGTGCAGCTCCACGCGGCGGCGGTTATCAAGTTTGTGCACCGGATTATCGAG
This sequence comes from uncultured Acidobacteriota bacterium, assembly GCA_963754275.1. Taxonomy (GTDB): domain Bacteria; phylum Acidobacteriota; class Terriglobia; order Acidiferrales; family UBA7541; genus Palsa-295. The sequence goes on along the minus strand of CAVWFO010000024.1, from coordinate 48,609 downwards.
CAAGTGATACTCGCCCTTCCACGCGCCATCGAGCATCCCGATAATGCCCATCAAAGTGGATTTGCCCGCTCCGGAAGGGCCCATGACGGTGATGAAATCGCCTTCGCGGATTTCCAGATTGATGCGGCGGAGCACCCACGTCTTGCCCGCGCCGGATTCGTAGAACTTTTCGACATCAATGAGCTTGATCACTTTTCATCTCCCTATTTCGCGCGACGCGTCACTCGCGGCATCGTGATTTTCGAGCGCAAAGCCGGATGCAATGCTGGATTCTCTATGTTGCTAATGCTGCTCAATCTTTTGCCGCAAGCATTATTCATATCGCAGCGCGACCATGGGATCCACGCGCATCGCGCGGCGCGCTGGAAGATATGCCGCCAGCACCGCTACGGCTGTGACGAGCAGCAACACGATAGCAAAAGTCAGCGGATCCGTGGCGCTCACTCCGAACAGCAAACTGTTCATGCCTCGCGTGATCGCGAGCGCGGCAACCACTCCCAGTGCAGCGCCCAGAACCGCGAGGCGAAGTCCGTGCCCTACCACCAGCCGCAGCACATGGCTTCGCTGCGCGCCCAAGGCAATGCGAATGCCAATTTCACGAATCCGCTGGCTCACGCTGTACGACAGCACGCCGTAAATTCCCAGCGCCGCGAGCAGCGTGCCTAGAATTCCAAGCACGGAAGCGAGCGACGCCGCCGTGCGATTCGCAAACATGGACTGCTTCAGCAGTCCGTCAAGCGTGTCCGTTTCGAGCGGTTGCACTTTTGAGTCAAGCGAGCGCGCCGCCGCCCGCACATCCGCGATCACCGTCGCCGGCGGAAGTTGCGAGCGCACCAAAATGTTTGCGTCCGTTCCCTCGGCCTGCAGTTCCGGAAGATAGATGAACGATTCCGGCGGCTCGTTCATGCGGTGATATTTGATATCGCGCACCACGCCCACGACCGTGCGCCAATCGCTCCAGATGTGCACGCGATGGCCGGTCGCATCTTGCCTCGGCCAGAAACGATTCGCCATGCTTTGATTGACGATCACCACTTTTGGCGCGCCGGAGCGATCCTGTTCGGAAAAATCCCGGCCGGAAACGAGCGGAATCTGCACGGTGCCGAAATAATCCGGGCCGACGATGTTCAAATCAATACCCATGTCTTCGTTGGGTTTCGCAGTATAGCCTTCGATCCACGCAGTCGAATAGCTGCGGCCCGTGAACCACAGAGGTACGAAGCGTTCCAGGCTGGCGGATTCAACTCCTGGATAAGCGCGCACTCGTTCGAGCAAGCGATCGTAATAATCAATCGCGCGATCGTCAGAATAGCCGCTGCCTCGCAAGTCGAAAGCTGCGAGGGTCAGGTGATTGGTGTTGTAGCCTGCTCCTGCTTGCTCCGCCTTGCGCACGCTACGCAGCAAAAGCCCGGCGGCAGCCAGCAACACCGTGGCTAGCACCATTTCCGATACCACCAGAACATCGCGCAAACGGTGACTGCTGGTGCTGGCGCCGCTCGCCGCGGTCGCGGATTTCAGCGATTCATTCAGATTGGCCCGCGATGCTTGCCACGCCGGAACCAGCCCGAACACTAGCCCAGTGACGATGGAAAGAATCAGCGTGAAGATCAAAACAGGCACGTCCACCTGCGCTTCCAAACCGATCGGCAAATGCGCGGGCGGCAGGAAAACGCTCAGAAGATTCGCGCCCCACAATGCCAGAACGATTCCGCCGGCGCCGCCCGCAGCGGCCAGCAGCAGGCTTTCGACGAGCAACTGACGAATCAGGCGTCCGCGGCTGGCACCGAGCGCCGCGCGCATCGCCATTTCTTTTTCTCGCGCGGAGGCGCGGGCCAGCAGCAGATTCGCCACGTTGACGCAGGCAATCAACAGCACGAGCACGGCCACAATCATCAGAAATCCCAGAACGCTGCGGAGAAAATCCTGCACACCGTAATGGGCCTGCCACACCGGCGCCACATAAACGCCGACGCCATTGCCGACATTGGGATTGGGATATTCCTGCGCCAGGTGCGCAGCAATCGTTGTGAATTCCGCCTGGGCCTGCGCGATCGTCACGCCGGGACGCAGGCGTCCCAGGATGTGCACGAAAGTCGGCGAGCGCTCCTCGATGTTCTCGCCAGGCAGCACTTCGGGCTGCATCATCATGGGGACAAAATACTGCGCATCAATGCCCACGATGGTTCCGAAAAAGTTCGGCGGCGCAACGCCGATCACCGTGAATGGGTGCCCGTTAATATGCACTGTGCGGCCCACGACCTTGGGGTCGGAGGCGAAGAGCCGTTTCCACAGACTTTGGCCGAGGACAATGTAGGGATCGGAATTCAGCGCCTGATTTGGGGCGGCATCAAATGTGCGCCCGATCACGGCATGCACGCCGAGCGCGTCGAAATAATTTTCCGTGGCGATGATTCCCCAAACGCGCTCCGGTGGAGCATCATTCCGCAGGCTCATATCCACGCCGGAGAGTTCGAAGCCGATTAGCGTGGAGAACACATGGTTCTGATCGCGAAAGTCTCTGTAGTCCGGGTATGAACTGGTGTGATATTCCCCGCTGGGCATGATTGTTTCGACGGCAGCCATTTGCTCGGAATGCTCTACGCCGGGAAGCGGATTCAACAGGACGGCGCGAATCCAGCTGAAGACAGTGGCGTTTCCTCCGATGCCAAGCGCGAGCGTCAACACCGCTACCGCAGTGAATCCGGGATTCTTCCGCAGCGTGCGGACGGCAAAACTCAAGTCTTGCGACAGCGATCCCATTCCGCTCCCTCGCGTGTTCGCGGGTTTATTCGACGGCAATGACGATCAGCGTGGCATCGTCATGCCAGTGGCCGCGGCAAAAGTCGCCAGCGGCTTGCAAGACCATTTTCTGCAAATCTTCAGCGCTCGCATCGCGATTCTGGCCGAGCAGATCGAGCAGGCGCGTTTCTCCGAACTCTTCGCCTTCTGGAACACGCGCTTCCGTCACGCCGTCGGTGAAAAGCAGTACGCGGTCACCGGACGTCAGATCGCAGGTGCCGGTGGAGAATTCCTGGATCGGAAACACGCCGAGGATGCCGCCGCCTTCCAGCAGGCGATCGTGCGTGCCGTCGCGATGAAACACGATTGGCGCATTGTGCCCCGCGTTGGTGTAACGCAGTTGGCGCGCCGCGCCGTCCAGCAGGGCGTAGAAAAATGTGATGAAGCGGTCGGTAGCGATATTGCGGCAGATCAACGAATTCAGCCGGCTGCACAAATTTTCCGGAGCAAGCGATGGCGACGCGAAACCGCGAAAAGCAGCCTGCAGATTGGACATCAGCAGCGCAGCGGGCATGCCTTTTCCGGCGACGTCGCCTATGCATATGCCCAGCGTCTCTTGCCCGAATGGAAGGATGTCGTAGTAATCGCCGCCCACGACGCGGGCCGGTTGCCAGGCGCCGGCAATTTCGAATCCCTGCAATTGCGGGATCTCTTTCGGCAGAAAGCCCTGCTGGATGGCGCGCGCTTCGGCGATCTCGCGGTCCTGGGCGTGAAGCTGCGAGGCAATTTCGGTCTGCGCGATGGTGTTGGCCGCTGCCTTCTGCTTAGCTTCGCGGCGCTCGCGGCCGATCTGCACTTGCTTCTGCAGAATTTCGAGCAAGCGGGAATTTACCCAAGGCTTCTCGACGAAGTCGCCGACGCCTTGCTGCATCGCTTCCACCGCCAGGCCGACGGTGGCCCAACCGGTCATCACCACGATCGGCGGCGCGTTTTCAATGGCTTTCAGTCGCGCCAGCAAATCGATCCCTTCGCGGCCAGAGGTGGTATCGCGCGCGTAGTTAAGGTCCATCAAAATCAGATCGAATCCATTTTGGGAAATCGCGGCGAACAAGGCTGCCGGGGAGGTGACTGCCTCGGTGACATAACCGTGTCCCTTCAGCAACAGTCGCAGTGCTTCCAGGATGTCGGGCTGGTCGTCCGCAATGAGGACTCGCGGCTGTGTAGCGGGAGATTCTGTTATGGATTCGAGCGTCATGACGTTAATCATTCGAGCCCCGCTGAGCTGGTTGCGGAGAGTTCGCTGGTGTGCTGCCTCCCGAATATGGGCAGGTGGGATTCCAGGCCAATATTAATATAAGGCGCTCATTTACAGCATCTTAAGGCTTATGTCGACAGTGTGAAATGTCGCGCATGACCAGTTGCGGGAATGCGTGTTGCGATTTCGGACAGTGCCCGCACGGAGGCTGCGACTATCTTCGCGCAGCCGCCTTGCCCTGCCTTCGCAACCACATACACGAGACTGCGGAGCGGATTGCCGGACCGAGCTGTATTGACCGAGGCGGGCTACTCGTAACGTAGCGCCACCATCGGGTCCACACGCATCGCTCGCCGCGCCGGGACGTAGCACGCGACGATCACGACCAAGAGTAGCAAGCCCACCACGGCAAGGTAGGAAATCGGATCGGCCGAGCTGACACCGAACAGCATGCTGGATAGAAAATGCGTCAGTGCGAAGGCGGCGGCCAACCCTATGCCGACTCCGATGACCGCGAGGCGCAATCCTTGGCCGACGATCAGGCGCAGCATGTCTCGCGGCTGCCCGCCCAGAGCCATACGAATGCCGAGTTCATGCGTGCGTTGAGCCACGGAGTAAGAAATCACGCCGTAGAGTCCGACTGCGGTGAGCAGCATCGCCAGAGCGGCGAAAATTCCCAGCAGATAGGTATTGAAGCGGGGCTGCGCGACGGTGCCGTTCAGATATTCTTCCACGGTCTTGGGCGCGTAGGTGGGCAAGTCCTTGTCAAGCGAGCGAACGGTTTCGGCAATTGGCTTGGCGAGGCTATGCGCGTCTTGCGCGGTGCGCACCACCAGGGTCAAAGAGCCGAACGAGATTTGCGCGTACGGGACGTACGATTCAGGCGCCCATTCGTCGCTCAAATCGTGAAATTTTACATTTCCCACCACACCGACGACTTCGCGCATCACCGGCTCGCTTGCACCCTGCGCAACTTCGGGCTTGATGTGTTTTCCGATGGGATTTTCGCCGGGGAAGACCTGGCGCGCCAGCGCCTCATTGATGATGATGACCGGCGTGGACGCGATTTCATCCTGCGCGCCGAAATCGCGGCCCTGCAGAATGGGGATCCGCATCGTCGCAAAATAATCCGGCGTGACATCTCGCAGCGAGGTGTGCGGCTCTTCGCTCTTGGCGACCGGATGCCCATCAACCTGAAAACTGGTGCGAATTTCGTCGCCGCCCATCGGCAGAGGATAAATGCCCGCGGCGGATTGCACACCAGGCAGCGCCTTGAGCTGCGGCATCAAGTCCTTGAAATATTGAGCTTTCTTGGCGTCCGTGTATTTTGCATCCGGCAAGTCCACGTTGGACGTCATCACATTGTGCGGATCGAATCCCGGATTCACGTTCCGCAAATTTACCAGGCTGCGAATCAGCAACCCGCTGCCGACCAGGAGTACCAGCGCCATAGCCATTTGCACGATGACCAGAAAACTGCGCAAGGCATGACGTCCACGCCCCGCGGTGCTGCTGAGCGCGCCTTCCTTCAGAGCGTCCACGATATTGGCGTGCGACACCTGCAGAGCAGGCGCGAGCCCGAACAAAATTCCCGTGGCCAGCGATAATCCCATGGTGAAGGCCAGCACCCAGCCGTCCATCCGGATTTCAGCGATCCGCGGCAGATTCGCAGGACTGAAGCGCACTAGCGCCGCGCTTCCCCACAATGCCAGCAGCAGGCCAAGCCCGCCGGCCAGTAGCGCCAGCAGAAAACTTTCCGTCAGGAGCTGCCGGACCACGCGCTTGCGTCCCGCGCCCAGCGCCGAACGGATGGCGATTTCGCGTGTGCGTCCGGTGGCGCGAGCCAGCAACAAATTCGCCACATTCACGCAGGCGATCAACAGCACAAATCCCACCGCAACCATCATCACGAACAGCGCCGGACGGATGCCGTGAGTCAAATCGTCCTGCTCAGACGTTGCGCGCACTCCGAAATATTTGTTGCTATCGGGATATTGTTTGGCGAGCGACGCGGCGATCACGTCCATGTTGGCTTGCGCCTCGGCCAGAGTGACGCCGGGCTTCAGACGCGCGATCACTCTCAAGAAATGCGCGTCGCGATGATCGGCCATGGAAGACGAATCGGCGCCGGCTTCCCGCATCGGACCCATCGTGGACCATAGTGCGGGCGTTTCGCGTTGCAGCAGATATTGAAAGGTGGCGGGCATCACTCCCACCACGGTGTAAGCGCTGTTATCGAGTGTGATCGCCCGACCCACGATCTGCGGATCGCCGCCAAAGCGCTCTTTCCATAGCCGATGACTGAGAATCGCAACGTGATGATGTGGTTCGTCGTCCTCCGGAAGAAAGTTGCGGCCCAATTCGGGCGAGACTCCGAGGACGTTGAACATGCTGGCGGAAACGTTCGCAGCCGCCAGATGCGCGGGCTGTTCAATACCGGTTAGTGCGTAGCTGGAATCCATGTACGCCGCCATATCCTGGAAAACGTGATTTTGCGAGCGCCAGTCCGCGAAATCGGGGTAAGAAACCGCGCCGCTGACGGTGTGGATTCTCGCATTGGCGCTGGCGACGCGCACCAGCTGGCTAGGATCGCGAAAGGGCAGAGGGCGCAGCAGCTCCGCATTGACGACGGAAAAAATCGCGGTGTTCGCGCCGATGCCCAAAGCCAGAGTAAGCACGGCAATAGCCGTAAATCCCGGATTCTTAGCCAGCATGCGAATGCAGTAGCGAATGTCTTGCAGCAGAGTTTCCATTCAGTGGCTCCTAGAAAACTTTTGGCTAAAGACGGCGCTGCGGGTTCTTCGCGCTCTCAGGACACCGACGCGCGCCGCGCCGTCATTCGTAGCGCAAGGCAACCATGGGATCTACTCGCGAAGCGCGGCGCGCTGGGATGTAACACGCCGCCATGGCGACGAGTGCGAGCAGTAGAGAAACTCCCGCGAACGTGTACGGATCGCTCGCGCTGACGCCGAAAAGCAGCGAGCGCAACAATCGCGTGAGAGCAAACGCGGCGGCGAGGCCAAGCCCGACACCAATAGCAGTGAGTCGCGAGCCTTCGCCGAGAACCAGGCGCAATACATCCTGCTGCTGCGCACCCAGCGCCATGCGCACGCCGATTTCGTGCGTGCGTTGCGTCACGAGATATGCCATCACTCCGTAAATTCCCACCGCGGCAAGCAACAAAGCCAATGAGGCAAATATTCCGAGCAGCATGGTTTGCGCGCTGGCACCCACGTCCTGCAATGCGTCGGCTACGACCTCATCCATGGTGCGCGGGCGGAAAACGGCCAAGCCGTCGTCGAGCGCATGGAGGTCGCCGCGAATCGCCGCCAAAACGCTGCGTGGAGCGACGCTGGTCTTCACCGTGAGATGCATGCCATATCCTTCACTGTCGAGGGCCGCTGTGAGCGGAAAATACGCTTGGGGCGGCACGTCCTTGCGTATGTCCCATTCTTTTATGTCGCCAACCACACCGACGACGGTAACCGGAATCCCGCTAGCCTGGAACACTTTGCCGACGGCGTCCTGTTTGGGCCAATATAATTCCGCCATCTTGCGGTTGATCACCGCAGCAAATCCGAGATCCGGCGGCACCGTTTTCAAGTTCGGATCGTTCTTATAGAGATCACCCAGTTTCAGATTCACAACAGCGGTGCGTTCGACTTCTTCGGTAGTGAAAATGCGGCCCTGCAAAACGCCTACGCCATACGCGCGAAAATAATCGGGCGTCACGTTGTTCCATTCGACGAGCTGGGTCGCGAGAGCCGGATTGTCCTGGCCCGGCACGGTGATGTAACCATTGGTCCCGCCTTCCAGAGGGATTTCCGTGGAGACAGCAGCCGCCTGCACGCCCGGTTCGCGCTGAATGCGATCCAGCAGCTGATCAAAGAACTGGCGACGCTCCTGCAGCGTCTTATATTTCGTTCCTGGCAGATTGATGCCCATGGTGATTACGTTTTCCGTCTGCACGCCAATCCCGGAATTGCGCAAGCGCGAGAAGCTGCGCAGCAGCAGGCCCGCACCGATCAGCAATGCGAGCGAGGCGGCAATTTCACCGACGACCAGCGCGTCGCGCAGCAGACGGCGCGTGCCGGACGGGCTGACCACAGCCTGCGCGCTGGATTTGAGTTCCTCGCTGAGATTCAGCCCGAAAGATTGCATCGCCGGCACCAGGCCGAACAGCGCGCCCACGAGTACGCTGACGCCGATGGTGAACAGTAAAACCGTAATATCAATTTGGATGGGATTGGCGCGCGGAATGGGCAGCGTTTCGGCCGACTGCAGATACGACACCGCCCAGAACGCGCCGAGAAGTCCCAGCGCGGCGCCGAGCAGAGAAAGCAAAATGCTTTCGGTGAGCAGCTGCCGCGCCAGGCGCCAGCGTCCTGCGCCCATCGCGGCGCGCACGGCGATTTCGCGCTGGCGATTGCTGGCGCGAGCGAGCATCAAGTTCGCAACGTTTGCGCAAGCCACCAGCAGCACCAGCGCCACAGCACCGAGTAGTATGAAAAGACTTTGCCGGGAGTCCCCGGTTAGCTGCTCCGTCAACGAAACGACTACAGCTCCGTTGTACTTGTCGGTATCCCCGTTTTCTTTCGCCACCTGCTTCGTGATGCTATTGAGTTCGGCCTGAGCCTGAGCAACGCTGATATTGGGTTTCAGTCTGGCAATGGCGCGATACGAATGTGAGCCGCGCGGCCCTAGCGCCTTGGGCGTCATGTCCATGGGCGTCCAAATTTCCGTGGCGCGCTGAAAATTGAACCAGGCGGGCAGCACGCCGATAATAGTGTAGGGTTCGTCATTCAGCTCGATGGTCTTGCCCAAAACATCGGAGCGGCCGCCGAATTTCCTATGCCAGAAGGCGTTGCTCAGGATCGCTACGTGATTTTTTCCGGCCTGATCTTCGCCGGAATCGAAGGTTCTGCCGAATTGCGGTTGCACGCCGAGCACGGTGAAAAAGTTTGACTGGGTGCTGATTGCGGTAGCCGCTTCAGCCTCACCAGCGCCGCTGGCGTTCGCCGTCCGTTCCCAGGAATACAGGCTAGTCGCTTCGAGTGTGCGGCTCTGCGCTTGCCAATCCAGATAATCGGGCCCGGTCAGCGGAAAATTTCCGGGCGCGCTTTCGGTTTGCCATAGCGCCACCAGGCGCCCAGGCTCGCGAAATGGCAGCGGCCGCAACACGACGGAATTGATCACGGAAAAAATGGCGGTGTTCGCGCCGATCCCAAGCGCTAAGGTGATAACCGCTAGCGCCGTGAAGCCGGGGCTTTTCGTAAGCATGCGAATTCCGTAGCGAATGTCCTGGAGTAACGTTCCCATCGCACCCCCTAGACAAGTGATGAGTGACAAGTGGGAGGATCAGAAAGAAACTCGTCGTTATTACTCGTTACTTATTACTTGTCACTCATCATTCGTATCGTAGTGCCACCATCGGATCCACGCGCATCGCGCGCCGGGCTGGAATGAAGCACGCGCTCAGCGCCACGATCAGCAATATTGCGGTCACGATCACGTACGTCACCGGATCGCGCGGGCTGACCGTCAGAAAGCTGCCGACCACTTTTCCGGCGGCCAGCGCCCCCGCAATACCCACGACCAGCCCCACTGCGACGATCAGCAATCCTTCGCGGAAAATCATTTTCAATATGTCCGCGGGCTGAGCTCCGAGCGCCATGCGCACGCCGATTTCATGCGTCTTCTGCGTGGCAGCGTAGGAAACCACGCCGTAAACTCCCACGATCGCCAAGACCAGTCCCAGCATTCCCAGCAGCGCTGCCAGTACCGCGCCGATTTTGTAAAAGAGCAGCCCATTCAGAGTGTTGAGCGCCTGCGACATCGTCTGCACATCGAAAACTGGCAGCTGCGGTGCCAGCGATTCGATGGTGTGCTCGACCTCCGGAATCATCGTTTCCGGCGCCGCCGCCGTACGCACTTGCAAAGCTTGTAGCGAATTGCCCGTCTGGTGCTGTAGGAACGGCGCGTAGAACATGTTGCTGAATGGACCGGTGAGCCCCTGGTAGCGAACATCACCGGCCACGCCGACGACGATGAGCGAGTGTTTGGAATCCGTTGCCATTTGAAATTGCCGGCCGATGGGATCCTTGCCGGGCCAGAGATTCTTAGCCATCGTTTCACTGACGATCGCGACGTATTGAGCATTTTCGTCATCGGCCTCGGTGAACGCACGGCCATGAAGCAGGGGAATTCCCATGGTCTGGAAGTAATCCGTGGAAATCGTGTTGTAAAGGGAAGCCGGACCGGGCTGACCCGGAGGCGGTAGGTACCCTTCGACGGTCAGCGAATCGAAATTGTTGTAGTAGCCCATCGGAGTAGCGTTGGCTGTGGATGCGGACACCACTCCAGGCAGCGTGCGTACGCGCTGCAACAGATTTTTGTAGAAGTCGCGCGTTTGCGCCTGGTTGTAGCCGATTTCGTTCGGGTCCATGAGCAGGTTCAAGACGTGATCGGGTTTGAAGCCGAGATCGGTGCGTTGCGCTTGCGCCAAGCTGCGGGTGAATAATCCGGCGATGATGAGCAGCATCAACGAACCCGCCACCTGCACCACTACTAAGGTGCTACGCAACCGGTTCTTGCCGCCCACCACGCCGCGGCCGCCTTCGTGCAGAATCGCGCTCAGATTTCCCCGCGAGGCGCGCACCGCCGGCACGATGCCCACGATGATCCCCGTCAGCAACGCCGCCGCGGTGGCGAAACCAAAAACGCGCCAGTCAAAACCGAAATCAAAATGAATCGGAAGATCCGTCTGAACATCGATTGAGCCAAGTGCCGAGCTGCCCCAATAGCCCAGCAGAACACCTGCCACGCCACCCAACAGCGCCAGCAGAACACTTTCGGTAAGTAGCTGACGGATCATGCGAATTCTGGCGGCGCCCAGAGCGGCGCGAATCGCCATTTCACGTTCGCGCACCGTGGACCTGACCAGCAAAATATTGGCTACGTTGACGCACGCGAGCAACAGCACCATTACCGCGAGACCCAGAAAAAGGCCGCCCACCACCATCACCGTGTTATTCGGATCGGGATTGGGCCGCGCGTGAAGTTCTGGAAACGCTTGGACGCTGAAATACTTGTGTACATCGGGGTATTCCTGCGCGAGCCTCTGCGATATCACAGCCAACACTGCCTGCGCCTGCTGCAGGCTTACTCCGGGCCGCAGCCGGGCGAGAATCGGGTCATTGCGGATTTGACGGTTGGTCATGAAGTCACTCGGATTGCCCGCAATGCTGGCCATTCCCAGCGGCAAATATCCTTGCACGCTCAGAATCGGATAGACTCCGACGAAATCCTTCGGAGCCACGCCCACGATGGTGATCGGATGGCCGTCCACGGAAACTTTTCTCCCCACAATTCCCGGATCGCCGCCGAAGCGCGTCTGCCAGTAGGAATAACCGAGGACCATCACGGGATCCGCGCCCGCCACGTCGCCTTCCGAGGGCAGGATGAAGCGGCCCAGCGCCGGCTTGATTCCCAGCGCGGAAAAATAATTTCCAGTCACGTAGTTGGTCATGATGCGGTCGGCTTTGCCGTCCACGCTTATGCCATCCAATCCGAATTGATAGGCGAAGACATCTGAAAATACGCTTGAGGACTGCTCGCGGATGTCGCGATAATCCGCGATCGAGAATTGCGTCTGAAAATTTCCCTGTCTGAGCTGATAAGCCAGCACAGTAATTTGCGCGGGATCCGCCACCGGCAGCGGCCGCAACAGAAACGAATCCACCATGCTGAAAATGGCGGTGTTCGCGCCGATCCCCAACGCCAGCGTTAGCACAGCGACAATCAAGAAGCCGGGATTCTTCATGAGCGTGCGCGCGCCGTAGCGAATGTCTTGCAGTAGTGTTTCCATCTTCAGCTCCGAACTTCGTGAGTAGTGATTGGTGATTAGTGAATCGTGGCGCGCGACTCGCGATGGTGCCCGTTTGCCGACGCCGCTGGGTGCACCGCGATCCATTGGCGCTCTCGCGCCGCACCCTCCACCAGAGATACGTCCTTCAAGCTTCTTAAGTTCCAGCGCGCGGATTCATTCGTAACGCAGCGCGACCATCGGATCCACGTTCGCGGCTTTGCGCGACGGCAGCCAGCCCGCCAGCAGCGCTACGGCGACGAGCAATCCCGCGGCAATGACAAACACGATTGGGTCACCCGCCTTCACCCCAAACAGCAGCGATTCGACGACTCTGCCAATTCCGTATGCGGCGACGAGCCCTACGCACAAACCCACTGCCAACATCCCCAAGATTTCGCGCAGGATCATCCAGGCCACATTTGTTTGCGTCGCTCCCAGCGCCATGCGAATCCCGATTTCACGCGTGCGCCGCGCCACCACGTAAGCCATCACGCCATACAAACCCACGGCTGCGAGCAGCGAGGCAAGCAAGCCGAGGCAAAGCGAAAAAATAGTAACCAGGCGGTCGGTGAACATGATTTCGTCCACCTGTGCCGTCAAAGTTTTCACGCTGTAGACGGGCAGGTTGCCGTCGAACTCTGCAATCAGGCTGCGTACCGTGCCGGTCAGCGCGACGGGATCCTGATTCGTGCGCACGTAAAATGTCGCGTTTCCGGCGTGCTCGCTCTGCGCGTACGGCACGAACACAAATGGTCGTGTTGCCGCAGTCTTCACGTCGGTGTTCTTGCTGTCCTTTACGATGCCGACGATTTCGGTGTCGAGCTTCACGTCCTTCCCGCCACCGAATCCGAAGTGCAGTCCTACGGGATCGCGTCCTGCGAAGTAGCGCCGCGCCATCGCCTCGTTGATGATTGCAACCTTTGGCGACGTGGCAGTATCAGCCTCGGAGAATTCCCGCCCTTTTAGCAGCGGAATTCCCATGGTGGCCAGAAAGTGTGGGCCCACCCAGTTCTGATCCACGTTCATGTCTTCGTCTTCCTGCGCGTTGTATCCCTGCACTGTAATGTTGGAGGAAGAATTGCTATCCGCGAGCATCGGGATTTCGGAAGCGCTGACTGCGCGCACGCCCGGCAATGTCTCGATGCTTTTTCGGATGCGGTCTGTCAGCGCAATCGTCTGCGGCGGCGTGTAACGATTCAATTCGGGCGAAATCGAAAATTCCAGCACGTGATCTGGGTGAACGCCCAGGTCCTGCGTCTTCAGGTTCAGCAAACTGTGCGTGAACAGACCAGCCGCGGCCAGCAAAACGGCGGTCAACGCGATTTGCGAGACCAACAACGACTTGCGTACGCGCACATTTGCCTTTCCACCGGATACGTTCGCTCCCTGGTCCTTCAAAACACTCTGCAAATCGGTGTGCGTAGCGCGTAGCGCCGGCGCCAGTCCAAACAACACGCCCGTAATCAACGAGACGACGCACGCAAAAATCAGCACGCGATAATCAATCTGTGCAGTGAGCCCGGAAGCGCCCTCACTTTCCGGAATCGAATTAACGATCACGCTGAGCATCCCCGACGCCAGCGCCAATCCCGCCGCGCCGCCCGCCAACGCGAGCATCAAGCTCTCCGTCATTAGCTGCCGCACCAGTCGCCAACGGCCAGCCCCCAGCGCAAGACGCACCGCGATTTCGCGCTGACGACCTTCACCACGCGCGATCAGCAGACCGGCCAGATTCGCGCACGCGATTAAGAGCACCAATCCGACCATCGTCATCAGCACCAGCAACGGCTGCTTCGCGTCGTGCTGCAGGATCGGCCGACCATGCGACCCAGTGTCCAGGACAATCTTGCGACTGAGGAATTCCTTTTCATGCGCGCCCCCGTGCGAGAACTTTTGAGGTATGGCGTCGGTTTCCAGGATAGCCCGATACATCGGAAGGAGTCCGGCATCAGCTTTGGTTATTGAGATTCCCGGCTTTAACCGGCCAATAATCGCCACCCAGTGGTCGCCTCGATCGGCGAGCCCGTCCCAATTCGGGGTCATCTGCGCTTTCATTGTGATGGGGATGAAAAGCTCAGGAATTTGACCCACTTGTATGCCCGTAAAGCCGGGTCGCGCGATGCCCACAACCGTCAGTGAATTCCCATTCACCGCAAGCTGCTTGTTCAAAATGTTTGGATCGCTGCCGAAGTGCCGCGTCCAGTATCCATAGCTCAGAACCGTCACAGGATTTGCGCCGGGCGCAGTTTCGTCTTGCGGGGTGAGAACCCGCCCGAGAAAAGGCTGCACGCCCAGAACTTGAAAATAATTTCCGCTGACGAGCTCCGCTTCGGCGAGTCGGGACTCTCCCTGCCCAGCCACACTTACCTGCACGTGAAAGCGCGCCAGCAGGCCAGCAAATACTTCATTACGGTCTCGAATGTCCTTATACGTCGGGTAAGAAAATGACGTCGAGCCATCGCCATCGCTCCACGTACGTCCCCAACTTCTACCCGGTGAGCTGAGTACCACCAGTTCGCGCGGGCGTTCGACAGGAAGCAGGCGCAGCAGCACTTGATCCGTGAGCGAAAAAATCGCCGCGTTCGCGCCGATGCCCAGCGCCAGCGTCAGAATCGCGACCAGCGCGAAACCCGGATTTTTTCCCAGCGTTCGCAGCGCGAAGCGAATATCCTGCAACAAGTTTTCCATTTACAGCTCCTAAGGAAGTGATGAGTGATAAGTGACGAGTGATGAGCAAGAGGCTCGCTGTTACTCGTCACTTATCACTTGCCACTCATCACTGCTCACTCGTACCTCAGCGCCACCATCGGGTCCACGCGCATCGCTCTGCGCGCCGGCACATAGCACGCAAGCAACGCAACGGCCAGCAGCAAGCCCGCAACTGCCCCAAACGTAACGGGATCAGTAGCGCTAACGCCAAAAAGCAAACTCTTCAGCAATTGCGTCAACATCAGCGCGGCAAACACCCCGATCGCCGTCCCGATTCCGGCAAGCCGCAAACCGCGCCCCAGCACCAGCCGCAGCACTCTCGATGGGTTCGCTCCCAAGGCCATGCGGATGCCAATCTCGCGGGTCTGTTGCGCGACGGTGTACGCCAGAACGCCATAAATTCCGATGGCCGCCAGCAGCAGAGCTGCGGCTCCGAACAGACTCAGCAGCGTCGTGCGAAATCTTGGCTGGGCGATCGAGCTGCCGATCACTTCTGTCATCGGCAGCACGTAAGCAACAGGCAGTGCGGAATCAATCGCGCGAATCTGTTCACGCAACGCGTCGGCGAGCGCGCTGGGAATTCCATGCGCGCGCACCGCAATATCCGCGGCCCAGAACGGGTTCTGCACGAAGGGCACATAAACTTGCGCCGATTGCCGTGCCGTGAGGTCACTGTCCTTAACGTCTCCCACAATCCCGACGATCTCGCGTGACGCATCTGCCGGATAGCCAATGACGATTCGCTGGCCCAGCGCGTTCTCATTGGGAAAAAGCTGTTGCGCCAGGCTCGCAGAGATCACGCAGACCTTTGGCGCGGTTTCCGAATCCGTTTCGCCGAATTCCCGGCCGCGCAGCAGCGGAACTTGCATCACATGAAAATAATTGGGACTGATGGCCACAAAATCCGCCGTCGGCGCTTCACTTCTCGATACGCGGCGGACGGCCTTCGATCGCAAACGCCAAGTTGATGTATGAATCGCTGAGCGGCAGCGGAACCGCCACGGCCGCCTCCTGCGCGCCCGGCAGCGCGTTCATGCGTTCCAACGTTTGCCGGTAGAAAGAAATCCATTGCTCCGGCTTTGCGTATTGCGCGCGCGGCAAGCCGATCTGCGCCGTCAGCAATTGCGCGGGATTGAATCCCACGTTCACCTGCTGCAGACGCGCGAAGCTGCGAATCAGCAATCCCGCGCCGACCAGCAGTACAAGCGCCAGCGCCGTTTCCGCAACCACAAAAATATTCCGCGCGCGATGACTCGTTCTGGCCTCGCCCGCTCCGCGCGCGCCCTCCAGCGCTTCCCCCAATCGCGATTCGGTGCTGTGCCACGCTGGAGCCAATCCGAATATCACTCCAGAAAGCAAGGACAGTCCAAAACCAAACGCGAGCACGCGCGCGTCAATGTGAATTTCTGAAACTCGCGGCAGATCCGCGGGCAGCCATGCAATCAATCCCTGCAACGCTTCATATGCGAGTGACACACCTACCGCACCGCCGGTCACGCTCAACAGCACGGACTCGGTGAGGAATTGCTGCAACAGCCGCTGTCGCCCTGCGCCCAGCGCCACTCGAATCGCAATTTCTTTTCGTCGCGAAGCCGCGCGAGCCAGTTGCAGGCTCGCAACATTCGCGCAGGCAATCAGGAACACAAATCCAACGGCGCCCAAGAGCACCAGCAACGCAGTCCGCACATTTCCGGCCATGTCCGCCTGCAAGGAAACGATGCGGATTCCCCAGCCTTTATTTTCGTTGGGATATTCCGCGGCGAGACGTTGTTCGAGCGCCGCCATTTCATTCTGCGCTTGCATGGCCGTCACGCCCGGTTTCAATCTTCCCAGCGCCGCCAGGTAATGGCCCGCGCGACGCGAGCGCATATCGGAAAACACGCCGTCTTGCCGCAGCGGAACCCAAAGCTGCGCCGCAGAATCGGGCACAGACGGGTGGAAATATGCGGGCACGATGCCCACAACGGCGATCGGATGCTGGTCGAGTGTGATGGTGCCTCCCACGATCGCCGGATCAGCGCCGAACTGCTTGCGCCACAGCGATTCGCTCATCACCACTACCGGATTCGCATCGAGCGCATCATCAAAAGGTTGCAGAGTCCGCCCCAGCAACGGCTTCACGCGCAACACGTCGAAGTAATTCGACGTCACCGAGCCAGTCTGGATGTAAGTGGGCTCCCCCTGGCCGCTCAGTGCCAATGAATTGCCGCGCGCGGCAGCAATTGCTTCGAACGCCTGGTTCTGCTGCGTCCAGTCGAGATAATTGGGATAGGAAACGCCCGTGTTCTGCGCGGGATCTTGCGGTAGCGTCTCATAAACGGTGAAGAGGCGATCGGATTCAGGATAAGGAAGCGGGCGCAACAGCACGGCATCCACGACGCTGAAGATGGCGGTGTTCGCGCCGATGCCCAGCGCCAGCGTCAATACCGCCACAATCGTGAAGCCCGGATTCTTCGCCAGCGTGCGAACGCCGTAGCGAAGATCCTGGAGCAATGCTCCCACTAAAGCCCCCTAGGGACGCGATCAGTGATAAGTGACGAATGATGAGCAAGAGAATCGTCGTTGCTCGTCACTCGTCACTTGCCACTCATCACTGCTCACTCGTATCTCAATGCCACCATCGGGTCCACGCGCATCGCGCGCCGCGCCGGGATGTAACAGGCGGTGAGCGCGACGCCCGCGAGAACCAGGGCTACACCGCAAAAAGTAATGGGATCTGCGGCGCTCACGCCGAAGAGCATATTGGTCATCAATTGCGTCAGACCCAGCGCCGCCACGATCCCTATAGCAACGCCGACCAGCGCCATTCTCATTCCTTCTCCCAGCATCAGGCGCAACACGTGGCGGGGCTGCGCGCCGAGCGCCATGCGGATGCCAATCTCATGCGTGCGCTGGCCCACCACATATGAAATCACACCGTAAATCCCGATGCTCGATAGCAGCAATGCGAGGGCTGCAAATACACCAAGCAGAATCATCGAGAATCGCCGATCCGCCAGTGATTCCGCGACGACTTGTTCCAGCGGTTTCGTCTCATACATCACGTTCTCGCCGTTCATTTTCTCGATGGCGGCGCGAATCGCGGGCACCATGCCAGCCGGCGACCCTTTGGTCCGCACCACCACCTCGGCTTGCGGTGGCCCATTCCAGAATTCGTCTGGAATCTGCATTAACGGCATATAGGCTTGCGCGACGATCGGATGTTTCGCATCGCCATCCGTATCCAAACCCCAATGCTTCACGTGGCCGACGACGCCGACAATCTCCGGTTCCGTATTGATGATGCCGATGTTAATTCGCTTGCCGATGGGATCCTCATTGGGAAAGTATTCACGCGCGAAACTTTCATCAATCACGATTACCGGCGGCGAATGTTCATTATCGTCCTGGGTGAAAAAGCGGCCGCGGTGCAGCGGAATTCCCATGGCGGTCAAGTAGTCCGGTTCTGCCAGATAAAAAAGCGACTGCTTCATCCCACTCTGATCCGCCGGCTTCGGTTCGCCGCCCAGCCAAAAAGGAAATTCGTTGTCACCCGTCATGGGCAACGCGCCGCCTGTGGACGAAACACTCTCCACGCCTGGAATGTGTCGCAATCTTTCATCTATTTCACGAATCGCATTTCGGCTGGTCGTTGCGTTTTTGCCCAGAGAAGGTGAAAGTGACACGGCGAACGTCAAGACCCCCCGCGGATTGAACCCCGGATTCACATTCCATAAATCCAGCAAGCTGCGAATCATCAGCCCCGCGCCGATTAACAGCACCAGCGCCATGGCCATTTCCACCACCACGAAGACGCCCTGCGCCCGGTGTTTCGCGCCGCTCGCTCCGCGCCCACTCTCTTTCAATGTTTCCTGCAGGTTCGGCCGCGAAATCTTTAACGCAGGCGCCAGACCGAAAAGCACTCCGGCGACCACGCGAAGCCAGCAACGTAAAAATCAGAACGCGTCCGTCCACTCCCACTTCCTGCGCTCGCGGTAAAGTATCCGGCAATATCTTCAGCGCCGCCTGAGTGCCCCACGCCGCCACTAACAGCCCCAACGCTCCGCCCGCGAGCCCCAGCAGCACGCTTTCCGTGAGCAATTGCCGGATTACGCGCGACTGGCTCGCGCCCAGCGCGGCGCGAATTGCAAACTCGCGCGAGCGAGTCGTCGCTCGCGCTAGCTGCAGGTTCGCCACGTTCACGCACGCGATAAGCAATACGAAACCCACCGCACCCAGCAACACCAGCAGGAACGGCTGCACGTCCCCTACGACGTCTTTTTTTAATGGCACCAAGCTAATCCCGGCACCTTTGTCCGAGTCGGGATATTCGAGCGCAAGATTACTTGCGATCTGACTCATGTCGGCGTGGGCTGCGTCCAGTGTCACGCCCGGTTTCAACCGTCCGATTGCACGCGTGCCTTCATGCACGTCACGGCGCTGGAACAGCGGATCCTTAAATGCGCCCATCGGAACAAAGACGTCCTTAGCGCTGTTAAAATTTGTGGACTCGAGCTGGAAACGCGCAGGCACGATGCCAATCACCGTGTAGCCCTCGCCATTCATGGTGATTCTTTTTCCGATGATGTCCGGCGCGGAACCGAATTTACGTTGCCACAATCCGGCGCTGATCATTGCCACCGGCGCGCTGCCCAAGCGATCGTCGTCCGCGGTAAACGTCCGGCCCTGAACGGGGCTCACACCCAAAATCTCGAAAAATCCTTTGGAAACCGTGCCCACGCGCACGCGCTCCGCTTCACCGGCGCCCGTGATGCTGTAATCATCTTCCTTATACGCTGCGATCGACGCAAAACTGGAATTGGTGCGCTGCCAATCCAAGAAATTAGGATAGGAAATGGACGAGCTTTCAAAGTTCGCGGTCGTTTCGGAGATCACTACGAGTTCAGCGGGCCGCGGATAAGGAAGAGGTCGCAGCAGCACGCCGTTCACCACGGAAAATAGCGCGGTGTTTGCGCCAATTCCCAGCGCGAGAGTCAGCACCGCAATAGCGACGAAGCCCGGGCTCTTCAGCAGCACGCGCGCCGCATATTTTAGGTCTTGAATCAGGCTTTCCATTTCCGCCGACCTCCAGGCACACACGTACCGCTGCGCCGAAAGACTTTTTTCAGACGCTGCAAAAATTAAGTTTTCAGATTCCGTCTAGACGCTCGCGGTGCGCGTGCCCAGAGTTTCTTCGACGATGCGGCCGTCGAACAGGTGAATGGTGCGGTCCGCGATGCTGGCGTAGCGTGGATCGTGCGTCACCATGCAGATCGTGGCGCCTTCGCGGTGCAATTGGCGAAGCAGATCCACCACGGCTTCGCTGTTCTTGGAGTCCAAGTTACCGGTTGGTTCGTCCGCCAGCAGGATGGAAGGAGAGCCCACCAGAGCGCGCGCCACGGCGACGCGCTGTTGCTGACCGCCCGAGAGTTGTGACGGGTAATGTTTCATGCGGTGCGCCATGCCCACGCGCTCCAGCACTTCCTGCACGCGCTTCTTGCGCTCTGCGGCGGCCATGCTGCGATAAGTAAGCGGCAGCTCAACGTTCTCATACACCGTGAGATCGCCGATCAGGTTAAACGCCTGAAAAATGAATCCGATCTCGCGGTTGCGAATGCGCGTGCGGTCTGAAAGCGAAAGATTCGCCACCGCCTGCGTATTGATCCAGTAATTGCCTTCGGTGGGCGAATCCAGCAAGCCCAGGATGGAAAGCAGCGTGGATTTTCCGCAGCCGGAAGGTCCGGCGATGGAGAGAAATTCTCCATTCTTGATCTCCAGATGGACGCCGCTCAGCGCGTGCGTCTCCACTTCGTCCGTGTAGAAAACCTTGGTCACACCCTCGAGGCGAATCAGCCCTTGTTCCGTCGTTGTCATTCTGCGCTCCTTCGAATCTCACTCCCAAGAATAGATACGAGCCTAACGCCCGTGAAAGTTCCCTGCATTACAGCGATCTCTACTTCAATTGCACGCGATCATAGTTATCCCAGGCCGACATGTCCGAAAGGATCACTTTGTCGCCGATCTGCAGGCCCTTCAAGATTTCCACGGTGTTCACCGAAGTGCGGCCCAATTGCACCTGTACGCGCTCGGCTTCCTTGCCGTCGTCCACTACCTTGAAAATTCCCACGGTGCTGTTGGCTTCGCCATGCACCGGGCGTTCGACGAACAGCACATCCGCAAGCCGCTCGATCTCGACAGTTCCTTCCACGCTCAAATCCGGGCGCGCGCCTGCGGGCAGCGGGCCATCGAGCCCGACGTCCACGGTAACGGTTCCGTTCACCACAGCGGGATCGATGCGGGTGACGTGCCCGGGAATTATTCCGTTGTGCGTATCCACCGTCGCCTTCTGCCCGATGAGAATATCTTTCGCCTGCGTCTCGGCGATCTTCAGTTGCGCTTTCAAGTGAGTGGGCTGCGCCACGCGCGCCAGCACCGTGCCCATCGTCACCTTCTGGCCCACTTCCACATCGAGTTCCTGCAACATGCCGTCAATTCCCGGCCGGATGTGCAGCTGGTCCATTTGCGATTTCTTCAGTTCGTACATCGCACGCTTCTGATCGACGGTCGCTTCCTGTACCGCAAGCTGCGAGGCAATGGAATTATTGAATGTCTCCACTTCTTTTTGCGCCAGGTCATTTTCCTTGGCCAGTTCCTCGGCCTGCACCTGCGCGGTTTTCACATCCAGCTGCGGAGCCAGCCCATTCGCGCCCAGCTCTTCTTTCGTCTGCTTGACCATTTCCGCGGTGCGATATTGCGAAGAAATGCTCGCGGCCGCGGTGCGCTTGTCCATCAGCTGGTTTTGCAGTTGAGCCTTGGTCTGCTCGTAGGCCGCTTGCGCACCCTTCAACTGATACTCTGCGTCGAGGGTTTCCTGCTGCAGCTGAGGATTCACCAAATCAAAAATCACCGTGTTCGCTTTGACGGGAGTGCCTGGCAGAAGGTAGCGCGTCTGGACCTGCCCGTCGGTGACCGCCGGGATCAGCCGGATGGTTTCTGGTACCAGCGTGCCCAGGCCGCGAACGTCGCGCAGCATCGGCCCGCGCTTCACGGTGCCGGTCCACACGGTACCGGAGTCCACACTCGGCGCCGCCGGCTTCAGCCGCGAGAGCGCATAGGTCATCAGCGGAATCAGCACCACCGCCGCGACGATGTAGGCGATGCGCCGCATCTTTTTCTTATGTTTAATTTCTGGGCGAACGATGTCCACGGATACCAACCTCGCGTATATATATCGCAAATCGAATTCCGGTGTTACATCTCGTATAAGTTATTTGTGCTGTGTCATTTAGAGGCATATTGTACTCGCGGAGTGAGGCCATTTTGCCCGCTCATGGGAATCGTTCGTCCCGCTATCGGACAGAAACGCTCTAGTACCAATTCGGGAGAGTTGGGCCTTTTGGGCGTTCGCCGGTGCCAACTTAGACCGCTGAACAACGGAAAGTGCTAGGCCGACTCCGTGCTGGCGCGGATTTCCTGCCAGCGTTTTGGGCGCTTCTTGGCGTCCAGGACTTTCTTGCGCAGGCGAATGGATTTCGGCGTGACTTCGACGAACTCATCATCGGCAATGAACTCGATTGCTTTTTCCAGCGTCATGTCGCGCGGCGGAATCAGGCGGATGGCTTCGTCAGCCGACGAAGAACGCATATTGGTCTGCTTCTTTTCCTTGGTCACGTTGACGTTCATGTCGTCTTCGCGCGCGTTCTCACCCAGGATCATTCCCTCATAAACTTCAATCGCCGGTCCCACGAACATTTCGCCGCGCTCTTGAATGCCCCAGATCGCGTACGCGGTGGAAACCCCGGCGCGATCGGACACGAGAGCGCCGGTGAGGCGCATGGCCATGTCGCCGGCATATTCCGTCCAGCCTTCGAGCAGCGAATGGATCAGCGCGGTGCCGCGCGTATCCGTCATCAGCTGGCTGCGTAATCCAATCAGCCCGCGCGACGGGATGCTGAATTCCATGCGCACGCGCCCGGAATTGTGGTTCACCATTTTTTTCATTTCGCCGCGGCGGTTGCCCAGCAACTCCATCACGATGCCGATGAAGTTTTCCGGGCAATCCACGATCAGCAATTCCAGCGGTTCGAGGCGGCGGCCGTTTTCCGTGCGTACCACGATTTCCGGCTTGCCCACCATCAGCTCGTAGCCTTCGCGGCGCATGGTCTCGATCAAAATCGCGAGCTGCAATTCGCCACGGCCCAGCACACGAAAAGCGTCGGTGGTGCCGGTATCTTCCACGCGCAGAGAAACGTTGGTGAGCAATTCCTTTTCGAGCCGCGCGCGCAGATCGCGTGAAGTCACATATTGGCCTTCGCGGCCAGCGAACGGAGATGTATTAATGGTGAACACCATGGTCAGCGTGGGTTCATCAATGGTGAGCGGTTCCAAGGGCGCGGGATTAGCAAGGTCCGTGATGGTTTCGCCGATCTGAATGCCTTCCACACCCGCGATAGCGACGATATCTCCCGCAGAAACCTGCTCGGCCTCATCGCGTTCCAGCCCGCGAAACGTAAATAGCTTGGTGATCTTCGTCGGTTGAATCTTTCCATCCAGCTTCACGATGCCCACTTCCGTGCCGCGCACCAAAGTTCCGCCAAACACACGCGCAATCGCGACGCGCCCCAGAAAGTCGCTGTAATCCAAATTAGTCACTTGAATCTGCAGCGCGGCGGCGGGATCGCCCGATGGCGGCGGAATGGACTTGACGATTTGCTCAAACAGCGGCTGTAAAGTCGTCGAGTCATCGCCCACTTTCAGATGAGCCACGCCCAATTTGGCATTTGTATAAATCACCGGAAAATCGAGTTGGTCTTCCGTGGCGTCCAGGTCAATAAAGAGGTCGTAGATTTCATCCAGCACGGCCGCAGCGCGCGCGTCCGGGCGGTCAATCTTATTCAGTACCATGATCGGCGGCAATTTCGCAGCCAGCGCCTTCTGCAACACGTAGCGCGTCTGAGGCAACGGGCCTTCGCTGGCATCCACCAGAACCAGCACGCCATCCACCATGCGCAGAGCCCGTTCTACTTCTCCGCCAAAATCGCTGTGGCCCGGCGTATCCACGATGTTGATTTTGGTTCCCTGATATTCGATCTCGGTATTCTTGGCGAGAATGGTGATGCCGCGCTCGCGCTCCAAATCGTTCGAATCCATCACGCGCTCCACCAGTTCCTGATTAGCGCGGAAAATTCCACTCTGGCGCAGCATGGCATCCACCAGAGTGGTCTTGCCATGGTCCACGTGCGCAATAATAGCGATATTACGAATGCTCTTCGTCATTGGATAACTGCCAAAAAGGGTTTACGAGCGCGGTCTTTGCATCCCTGATCGAATCCCGTGCAGACCGTTCCAGAAGGGGTATCCAGGAGCAACAAACGCACCTTTATATTATCATGCGCGGCGCGAACCCGCTATCCGCCAGTGCGGCGGCAGGCCTATTTTCGTTAACATTTCCCGCGTATGAAATCTGATATATTTCGCGTTCTCGCTGCGTATTAGAGGTGACTACCACCAAGCCCATGGATGCCATCGTTCTCGAAAACGTCACCAAAGCCTATGATTCGGTGATTGCGGTCAACGCGGTGAGCCTGAAAGTCCGCGCCGGCGCCATTCTCGGCCTGCTGGGTCCCAACGGCGCGGGCAAGACGACCACCATCCGCATGATCATGAACATTCTGGTCCCGGATTCAGGCTCGATCCACGTCCTCGACGAACCGGTCAGCGACAGCACCCGCGATAAGATCGGATACCTTCCGGAGGAGCGTGGCCTCTATCCGCGCATGAAGGTTCTGGAAATCATCGTTTTCCTCGCGGCGTTGCATGGGCTGACGCAAGCCGAAGCCGCGAGCCGCGCGAAGGAATGGCTCGACCGCCTCGGCCTCTCCGAGTGGTCGGACAAAAAGCTGGTGGACCTCTCCAAAGGCATGCAGCAGAAAGTGCAGTTCATCACTTCGGTAATTCACCGCCCGCCCTTGATGATCCTGGACGAACCTTTCTCCGGCCTCGATCCTGTGAATGCCGCCACCATCCAGGAAATCATGCTCGACATGCGCAAGCAGGGTTCCACTATCGTCCTTTCCACCCATCGCATGGAGCAGGTCGAGCGCCTCTGCGATTCCATCTGCCTGATTGACAAGGGCCGCAACGTGCTCGACGGCGATTTGCGCGCCATCAAGCAGTCCTACGGCAAAAACACGCTGCACGTGGAATTCACCGGCAGCGACTCTTTCCTGAATCACGCGGCAATCGGCCAGATCACGCGCCTGATCACCGGTATAGAAGCCAAGCTGAAGCCCGGCGCCGATCCGCAGGAAATTCTGAAAGCCGCGGTGCAATCAGACGCGCGGATCACCCGGTTCGAACTGCTCGAGCCGTCGCTGAGCGAAATTTTTATTGATAGGACCACGCATGCGTAAAATTCTGCTGATCATCAAGCGCGAATACCTCACGCGCGTCCGCACCAAGGGCTTCATCATCGGGACCGTCATCGTGCCGCTGATCGGCGTAGGCTCGATTTTGCTCGTCGTATTCCTGGTGGGCCACACGGCCACGCAGACTTCGCGCATCGTAATTGTGGATAATTCCGGCCAGCTCGGTCCGGCCATCGCCCACGGGCTCGATGGCAAGCTTGCCGACGGCGAGCCGCAGTTCACCGTGGAAGAAACCGTGTTGCGCCCGCAATCGCCTGACGCCCTGCAGCAGGACCTCCGCGCGCGCATCAACAGCGAAAAGCTCGACGCATACCTGTGGATTCCGCAAGACTTCGACCAACCGTTCGAGCTGCACATGCGCAACCCCGACAATTTCGGCCTCATCGGCCCGCTGTCGCGCTCCGTGGACCAGGCCCTGATTTCCAACCGCTTCGAGCGTCGCGGGGTGCACCTTGAAGATCTGCAGGCGATTCTAAAGGGCACGGACCTGAAGCTGCTGAAAGTCAGCGAAACCGGCGAATCCGTGGAAAAAGGCCAAGGCATTGCCATCGCCATCGCGCTGGTGGTGCTGCTCTACACGTCTCTGCTGATGTACGGAATCATTACCATGCGTTCGGTAATCGAGGAAAAAACCACCCGCACCATGGAAGTGCTGATCTCCTCCGTGCGGCCCTTCGAGCTGCTTGCCGGAAAAATTCTGGGCGTGGCGGCTGTGGCTTTCACCCAGTTTTCAATCTGGATGACCACCACCGCGCTGCTTTTTTCCTACGGCGTTCTCGCTTCCTGGGGCATGACGCAAAATTCACCCCTTGCCGGTGTGCACGTTCCAATTTCCCTGGTGCTCTATGCCGGTCTCTTTTTCATCGGCGGCTATTTCATGTACGCTTCCATGTTCGCCGCCATCGGTTCCGCTTGCTCCAACGAACAGGACGCCCAGCAATTGCAATGGCTGGCCATGGCGCCTCTCGTTTTCTGCATGATCATCTACGGCGTGATTCTCAATGACCCCACGTCTCGCACCGCCGTGATTCTTTCCGAAATTCCGTTTTTTGCGCCGGTCCTGATGGTGCTGCGCATTTCGCTGCAGACGCCGCCTGCCTGGCAGATTGTGCTTTCCCTGACGCTCCTGATTCTCACGACCATCGCCGTCATGTACGCTTCCGCGAAAATTTATCGCATCGGCGTGTTGATGTACGGCAAGCGCCCTTCGCTCGTCGAACTGGTGCGCTGGCTCCGCTATACCTAGCCGCCGCGGCAACGCGCCATCGCGATTTTCGTTGTGCTATTCTCCGTCGTGCGGGCTACGTCAAGAACGCCGCGAAGAGAGGAACTCATGGGTGTAGGCGTAAATCCAAATATGGTTACGACAGCCTTCGATTTGCCGGGATATCGCATCGTCAAAACTTTCGGGCTTGTGCGCGGCGTCACTGTGCGCTCGCGCAGCATTTTGGGCACACTCGGCGCTTCGCTGGAAACCCTCGTGGGCGGCAATATCACGCTGTTCGAAGAAATGTGCGAAAAGACGCGCGAGGAATCGCTCGAGTTAATGATGGAGCATGCCAGCCAGCACGGCGCCAACGCCGTGATCGGCATGCGCTACGACGCCACCGAGGTGATGCAAGGCGTCACCGAAGTCCTCGCCTACGGGACTGCCGTTCAGGTAGAACACATCGCGCCTTAGTTGCGCGCTTACGCGACATTGCGCCTCAGGTTCAACGGCTCTTCTCGGCTCGGCGCAAGATTAGCATCCGCTCGATAGCACGTGGCGCGGAGCCGCGCGCAGGCTTACAATAAGCCGTTTGCTCTAATGGGAGGCACCTCAGCATGAACCGTTTCCTCAAGTTCGTTTCCGCGATGCTCACTTTCGGCTTGATTGCCGCGCCCCTCGTGGTGCGCGCCCAAGCTCCGAAAACGCAAACCGTGGAATTCCCCAGCGGCAAAGAAACGGCCAGCGGGTTCCTGGCCGTGCCGGACAAACCCGGCGTGTATCCCGGACTGGTTGTGATCCACGAATGGTGGGGATTGAACGATTGGGTCAAGGAACAGTCCGAAAAGCTGGCCGAACAGGGTTACATCGTGTTGGCCGTTGACCTCTACCACGGCAAGAGCGCCGCGGATCCCGCTGACGCGCACGAGTTGATGCGCGGCATGCCGCAGGACCGGGCCATCCGCGACATGCAAGCGGCCTTCGAGTACTTGGCTGCGCGCAAGGATGTGAAGCCCAACCGTATCGGCGCAATTGGCTGGTGCATGGGTGGCGGCCTTGCGCTACAACTCGCGATCCACCAACCGCATCTCGGCGCCGTCGTGGTGAATTACGGTGCGCTCCCCACCGATCCCAATGACATCCAGCAGATCGGCGCGTGGGTTCTGGGGAATTTTGGCGCGGATGATAAAGGCATCACACCCGCGGACGTCGAGGCGTTCGAAAAGACCATGAAGGGCCTGAACCGCCGCGTTGATTTCAAAATTTATCCCGGCGCCGGCCACGCATTCGAGAACCCGAATAACACTACCGGGTATCGTCCCGAAGCCGCCGCCGACGCGTGGAAGCGCACGGTAGCGTTTCTGCACAACGCGCTGGGATAGGCTCACCGCCGTCTAAGTCCCCTGACGCGGGATTAGGTCATTATGTGGCTCCCGGCTAATCTCTGGTGGAACCGAATGCCTGGGAGAATCATCAAACCGAAAGTATAAGCCCGCCGACTAAGGCAATCGAAAAGAAAGGAGAAATGAAAATGAAAAACAAAACGACCAACCAGAAGAACCTACCGGCCGCCCAACTACAGGAAGGTTCGGAACGCGCCCGGCCCATACTTCACCAGCATGCCACAGAGATTCAGCCGTACGGCAAAATTGCCAAACTGCCGATCGCCCTCGATCAGCAAGTTTGCGCCAGCAGCGTGGACCTGCTGAATCAGATCCTCGCGGATACCATGACTTTGCGCGACATGTACAAAAAACATCATTGGCAGGTGGCAGGACACACGTTCTATCAGCTGCATCTTCTCTTCGACAAGCATTTCGAAGAGCAGTCCGAACTGGTGGACGCCATAGCAGAACGTATCCAACTTCTCGGCGGCATCAGCATCGCCATGGCGCCCGACGTCGCGGAAACAACTTTCATTCCTCGTCCGCCGCGCGGCCGCGAAGAAGCTCCCGTGCAAATCTCCCGCTTACTGGAAGCTCACGAAATCATTTTGAAGGAAGCCCGCACCGTGGCCAAGCAAGCCGCGAACGCAGGAGACGACGGCACCAACGATCTGCTGGTTAGCCAGGTGATCCGCACGAACGAACTGCAGGTTTGGTTCCTTGCCGAGCATCTAGTGGACGTTCCTGTGGTGCGCGCGGAGAGCGCCAAGGCAGCCGCATCTGGATCGTAAGCGCAATTGATGTCCGGCCAACTCTGGAAGGAGGTATGCACATGCCAGAATGTACGCACCTAAATCAAGTTCGCCCGGTGAAGCCGCATACGAAAGGTTGTGAGGAATGTTTGAAAATGGGCGACACCTGGGTTCACCTGCGGCTGTGCCTCGAGTGCGGCCACGTGGGCTGCTGCGATTCTTCCAAGAATAAACACGCTACGAAGCATTTTCATTCCACTAAACACCCCATCATGAAATCAATCGAGCCAGGCGAAACCTGGGGCTGGTGCTACATTGACGAAGTGGAGCTGGACTTCGCGTGATGGAGCGAAGTCCGGTTGCGCATTGCGGAGGCTGATGATGGCTGGCGGGGGCAAGCCTCCATTTCTGAGTGCTGCGTCTGGCAGTCGCGCGGCCCGCATGATTCATCCCTGATGGTGCGATTCAGCCGGCGCTTGGATTTTCCAATATGCGCACAGAAAATTTCCGCGCTTACCTTATCGTTGTGATCTTTTCTCTGATCTATGGAACGCTGCGTTTTTCCAGCACCCTCCAAGCCGCTCGCGTTCTAGACCGGCGCGACCGCGTGGATCTTGCGACGCTGCATCTGCAAGGTGAATTCGTGGAGAGCAACCTGGGCGCGGTTCGCGCTGCGGATGGCTCGACGGTCGTGCGCATGGTCGCGGAGAAGTACGTTTTTGTGCCGGATTGTGTCAACGTGCCCGCCGGAGTCCCCGTGCGCCTGCGCATCACCAGCGCGGACGCGGCTCACGGATTCAAAATCGCCGGCGTGGAAGTGAAAACGGTTCCCGGTTCGGTCACCGACATTCATTTTCTGCTGCCTGCCGCGGGCAAGTATGAATTTTATTGTGATGAATTCTGCGGACCCGGCCATCATGCGATGATGGGCCGCATCATAGGCGTTCCCGCGCACCAATTCCAACCGCAGGGTTTCGAACCTGGAGCCGCTTGTGGACAGCCCTAGCTCCCCGCTCGGAATTCGCAGCGTTGTCCTGCTGTGCATTGCCGTGGTGATTTTCTCGGAGCTGCTCGGGCTGCCGATGCTGCGCCGCGCGGTCACGCGCGTCCCTCCGCCAGCCACCATCGAGCCCGCGAGCGGCATCCCTTCGTTGGTGGCCTGGAACGAAGCCACCCTCAATTTAGTTTCGACGGGCAATCCCGTTCGCGGCGAGTTCATCGCCAGGCGATGCGAATCGTGCCACGGCGTAGAGGGCTTCAGTTCGCAAGCTTCCACGCCCAACCTTGCGGGGATTGATGCGCAATACCTCTGGAAGCAGCTGCAGGATTTTCGTTCGGGCAAGCGCAAGTCAATTGTGATGCAGCAGATCATCGCGCCCCTGACATCCCGCGACGCGGCGGACGTCGCTGCCTACTTCGCGACGCTGCCGAACGCTCCGGATACGCAGTTCAACTCCAGCTTTCCACAACCCGTGAGGGACCAGGCCGGACTCGACACCGCCCGGCGCCTGCTCGCCGTAGGAGATCCCAATCGCGGAATTCCGCCTTGTCAGGCCTGCCACGGGCCGCTGGGCTATGTACGGCCGGCTCCGTCCCTGGCATCGCAAAATTCCGACTACGTCCTGACTCAATTGAACAACTTTGCTCAGGGCACTCGCAGAAACGATATCAATGTGCCGATGCGCACCATTGCCGCCGAACTGCTCCCGAACGAAAGGCAGGCTGTGGCGGAATTCTACGGCGCGGATCTCGGACGCTTTCCCGTCGGTAATGGCAGCCAGTAGCCGGAGCCGTATTCGATTCTCATCGCAATCCCGTTCGCACGGCTGGCGTAAAGTCACCCCTTGCGCGGCGGCGTCCTTCATTTCGGCAACGACGTCAGAATCGGATCCAGCGAATCAACAATCCTGCAATCCCCGCGCCCAGTAATGGACCGAATATCGGGATCGCCGCGTAGCTCCAGTCCGATCCGCCTTTTCCCACGATAGGGAGTACCGCGTGCGCGATGCGCGGACCCAAGTCTCGCGCGGGATTGATGGCGTACCCGGTGGTGCCACCCAGAGAAAGTCCGATGCCCCACACCAGCGCGCCCACCAGGTACGGTCCAAGTCCGGCTGCTGGTCCCGTGGCAGCGACCTGCTTCGAAAAAATTGTGGCCACCACGAACACCAGCGTCAGCGTGCCGATTACTTCACTCACAAAATTCCATGCAGCGCTGCGGATCGCCGGCACCGTGCAGAAAATCGCCAGCTTGGCCGGTGCGTCCTGCGTTTCCTTCCAGTGCGGACCAAAGTGTATCCACACCAGCACAGCGCCACAGAACGCACCCAACAACTCCGCCGTAACATTACTCAAGAAGTTTGAGTAGTTCCCGGACGAGACCGCAAAGCCCAGCGCGACCGCGGGATTCAGATACGCTGTCTTGCTGCCACATGCCAGCGCCGTGAACACTCCGGCCATAACCGCGAACGCCCATCCGCTGGTGATCACCATCCAGCCGGACCCTTCGGCCTTCGAACGCTTCAGCAGCACGCCGGCAACAACGCCATCGCCCAGCAGTATCATGACCAGCGTACCCAGAAATTCTCCCAGAAACGGTGAACCCATTGTTATTCCTCCTCACATCGCGTCCCGTGCGTTTCCGCTGCCGCTGCCGTCGTGGCGGCCCAAACTCAATCTCTTGGCTACTCGTCGGTCCAATCAAACGAGCGCGTGACCGCTTTCTTCCACGATTTGTAGAAACGCGCGCGCGTTTCTTCATCCATATTCGGGTTCCAGGTATGATCCACGGCCCAATTCGCGCGCAGATCGTCAATATCCTTATAAAAACCCACCGCGAGACCCGCAGCGTACGCCGCGCCCAGCGATGTAGTTTCCTTGATCACCGGCCGAACCACCGGAAGATTCAGAATGTCCGCTTGAAACTGCATCAGCAGATCGTTCTCCACCATCCCGCCATCGGTTCGCAGCGCCTTCAACTGAATTTGCGAATCCTTCTCCATGGCCTCCAGCACTTCGCGTGTTTGATACGCAGTCGCCTCCAGAACTGCGCGCGCCAGATGGCCCTTGTTGGCATAGCGCGTCATTCCCGCGATCACGCCGCGCGCGTTCGCTTTCCAGTACGGCGCGTACAGTCCAGAAAACGCCGGAACGAAATAAACGCCACCGTTGTCCGTCACCGTTCGCGCCAGTGCCTCGACGTCTGAACTTTTCTCGATCAGTCCGAGGTTGTCGCGCAGCCATTGCACTAATGCGCCGGTGATGGCAATGCTGCCTTCGAGGGCGTAGCGCGCCGGTTCATCGCCGAATTTGTACGCAACAGTGGTGAGCAAACCAAATTTGGAATGGATGGGCATGGTGCCGGTGTTTTCCAGCATGAAGCATCCGGTGCCGTAAGTATTTTTAGCTTCGCCTGCGTTGAAGCAAGTCTGCCCGACAAGCGCGGCCTGCTGATCGCCCAGAATTCCGGCGATGGGGACCTCTCTAATCGATTCAAGCTGGGCGTTGCCGTAGATTTCGCTGCTCGATGCGATCTTCGGAAGTATTTTTTCTGGGATGCCGTAAGTCGCGAGGATATTCTCGTCCCACGCCAGTGTCGCGAGATCCATCAGCTGCGTGCGGCTTGCGTTGGTCACATCAGTCACGTGGACACCGCCCTGCGTGCCACCCGTCAGCTTCCAAAGCAGAAAGGTATCCACATTCCCGAACAGTAAATCTCCTTTTGCGGCAGCTTCCTGCGCGCCCGGAATATTTTTCAGCATCCAGCGAATCTTCAGGCCGCTGAAATAAGTGGCCAGTGGAAGTCCAGTCTTTTCACGAAAACGATTTTGCCCTCCATCGCGGGAAAAGTCCGCAACAGCATCGTCCACCCGCGTGTCCTGCCACACCAGCGCATTGTAAACAGGCCGCCCCGTCTTGCGATTCCACACAATCGTCGTCTCGCGTTGATTAGTAATTCCGATCGCCGCGAGATCCTTGGGACGCAGGCCCTTCGCTTGCATCGCTTCGGCGATCACGTCCTGCGTGCGGCGCCAGATTTCGTCGGGATCGTGTTCCACCCATCCCGGCTTGGGGAATATCTGTGCGTGCTCCTTCTGCGCGGCTGAGACGATGCGCCCGGAACGATCGAAGACAATGAAGCGAGTGCTCGTCGTGCCTTGATCAATCGCGCCCAGGTATGCCGTCACTGTGATTTCCTCCCGAATGAATCGCGGCTCGCGCCAATCAATTTGAATTTGCCGCAGCGGGCTGTTCGGCTGGCAGCCCGGCCAACTGAATCAATCGTGTGATTTTCTTGCGATACTCTTCCGCCGCAGCTCGCTCAAAATCCCCGCTCCAGCTAAGCTCTTTCGCGAGAATCGCCGCGGTGGGCGCCGCGGCGTGGATCGCGGCCTGCCAACTGTAAAATTGCAACCCGGTTCGGCGCATGAGCACGTCCTCGATCGTGATGGCCATCTCGTTGCGCGCGCAGTAAGCGATTTCAGCGCGCAGCGGAGCAAACCCAGGAACAATCGGCGCGGCCAGCGCGGAATCGCCTTGCGCCAACTGCAGCACTTTCATCGCGCTAGTGCCGAACTTTTGCGAGAGATGTTTCGCCGTCTGCTCCGGCAGTTTGTAATCCCGGACCATTGATTGCCAATATTCAGGAGTGTAGCCGGCCGATCCGTACAGCGGATGATCCAAAGTCACGCCGGGAGTAGCTGTCCGTCCCAACGATTTCTGTACCGTGTTGATCGTGTCCTCGGCCATGGCCCGATGCGTGGTCCATTTGCCGCCCATGATGCTGATCAGCCCGGAGCGCGCGTCCACTTCCACTTCGTGATCCCGCGCCAGCTTTTTTGTGTCACGCGAACCGCCGGCGCTCACCAGCGGGCGCGCGCCGGCGAAGCCGCTCACGATTTGCTCGGCGCGAATCGTCGTCTTGAAATATCGGTTGATGTGGTGCAGCAGATACGCGACGTCGTCTTTCGAAAGATACAACTCATCGTGGATCGTCACTTCCTGTTCGGTGGTGCCAATGAGCAGGCGATCGAACCAGGGCACGGCGAACAGCACGCGTCCATCGTCTGTTTTCGGAATCAGCAGAGCGTCGCGTGTTGGGAAAGCTTCCAGCGGCAGCACCAGGTGCGCGCCTTTGCTCAGGCGCATGCGCGTGGGAATTCCTGGACTGGCGAGGCTGCGAATCGTGTCTGCGTGTGGCCCGGTGGCATTGACGAAGCGCCGCGCGCGAACCGACAATCGCTGCTTCGTCGATTGATCCTCTAATTCCGCGGCTTGCAGTTTCCCGCTCGCATCCTTCGTGAAGCCGATGACGCGCGCGTAATTTACAGCTTCGCCGCCGGCTGCAACGAAAGTATTTATCAAAGCCATGTCGTAGCGCGCGTCGTCGAATTGCCCGTCGGCGTAGGCGATGCTGCCGATCAAGTGGTCTGGTGCGAGGCCGGGCATCCGTTCGAGTGTCTTCGTCTTGGAAAGAAAGCGGCTCGGAAAGAGACTGTCTTTCCCGGCAATCCATTCATAGAGCTTCATCCCGAATCCTATGTATGCGACGCTGAACCAGCCAGCGCAAGGAATCAGAAATTCCATGGACCGCGAGAGAAACGGCCCGTTGTGCAGCATGTGAATGCGCTCGTGCAGCGCGCGATTCACGACCTGATATTGCGCCGGATCCAGCTGCTTCACCGCCTCTTCGAGATAACGAACGCCTCCGTGAATAATTTTGGTCGCAGCACTGGACGCGCCGCTCGCAAAGTCCGCGCCTTCGAGCAGCACAGTCTTCATCCCACGCAGCTGCGAATCCAGCGCGCAGCCCGCGCCCGTAGCTCCGCCGCCGATCACGCACACATCGAACGGATTCGCTTGAATACTTTCGAGCGATTCGCTGCGCCGCTTCATACCGGCCTCCGGCCAGACCTCACTGACGGTCACATAGTCGCTGAATCAGCCCGCAATCCGCAATCGCAGGCTGTCTGTCCGTGCGAGCGAGAGAGTCCGCCCGCTAGTCATCGAAGAATCAAAACGATTGTGTTCGGAAAGGTGCCGGGTCAGATCGCTGGTCGAGCAAAAAACTCGGGCGATAGATTTGCTGCGGAGCACGTACAGCCAGGCGGGGAGGGAAAACAATGATGCAAATGGTAGGCCCGTGCGGGCTCGAACCGCAGACCTCCACCGTGTCAATTGTGTGGTCAGAAAGCTAAATCCCTTTGCCTGCTTTGCTTTTCCGCTTCTGACCAGCTCAAGAATTCACCCTAAATGGGCGAGTTTTGGTGACGAATTGGTGACGAGTTTTCCGACAGCAGACCGTTGGCAGACGCAGCCGAGATCAAGCCGCTGACGTGTTGCTTGGAAGGCACCGAAGCCTTGCTACGGCAGGCGAAACAATTGTCGTGTCTGGCGGCGAGTGAGCCTTCAGGCCGGGCGCCTGGCCCAGGCCCCGATAAGTCGGGTGGTCTCAATGGGTCGACGCGACACTAAGCTCGAACCCAACTGCCATTGAAAACAAGAGCCAAAATCGCTCGCAAGGGTTAGTAAAGCGAAACGTTGCTCTGGCTAGATTTTGACCCAGTAGGTTCAAAGAGTTGGTTCTCCCGCGAAAGCGTTCCCGAATCAATGCACTGGATGGTGTTGCATCGACCGGTTGAGCTGGCATCGTTCTACCAGTATTTGCCCACCTTTCAGCCCTCCTGGTTCAGCAACACGCGGATCTTGCGGTACCCGTACCGCACTCCTGTCTGAGCGATTTCCCGGACGCGCATCCGCAGTGCCGTCCGTGGATCTTTATGCGTGCGATATCGAAACGATCCTCGATTCAACCGGGTGACCTTTCACGCACGCCTCTCGCTCACCCAGTAGCTGCCGTGCAGGTACTCGATCACCTGCCGGCGCCGCGAGGGCTCCAGTGTTTTGTTGATAGAACATCCTGCAACATCGCATTGTCGAGAGTCAGATTGGCTACGAGCTGTTTCAGCCGAGCGTTCTCTTCTTGGTGCTGTTTAAGTTGGCGAACGTGATCGATCTCTAGCCCGACGTATTGCTTCTTCCATCGGTAGAAAGTCTGTTCGGAGATTCCCACCCGCCGGATCAATTCGGCTAAGGGAGCTCCCGCTTCTGCCTACTTCAAAACTGCCACGATCTGCTCAACGTAGGAACGTTTGTGCTTCACGGCAAATCTCCCTTCCCTGGGTCCTAGATTTTGCCGGAAACCAACCTTCCGAGTGGATCAACAATACCGGGGCCGCTCATGTGCGATGTTGCGGCGCTAGGAGAAGCGCTAGGCGGTAGCGGAGTCGGTCCATTAGGGCTGAGCCGTTACGGTTGTGTCGCCCGCTTCTAATGATAGGGATTGCTGGTTCGAGTCTCTCGCGTGTAGTTCCACGATTTTAATTTTCGACATGCCGGAGTGAAGCCCGCGCACTTGGAGTCCAAAGACCGTCCCGCTGCCGCTGACACCGGTGGCACGCGGCGGTCGGGTCGCTGAAATCATGACTTCGCCCTTCCGCATATCAATAAGCTGGACGAATGCGATTGGTTGACCTCCACCGGAAAAGAAGTCACCCTCGAGCACTTTTTCAATTTGGATTACAGACGGATCGAACTTCAGCATCAACGGTAGCGAAAAAAGGTCCTTCACTTCGGATACCGAAATTCCGACGGTGCTGGTATCGCCCTCCTTTAACATCACGGTCTCTGGGCTGAAATGGATCTGGTTCTTGAGGCCGGACTGTGCGCCATTCGGCCCGACAATCACTGGACTGCCCAACTTTGCCGCAGAAGCACAAGGAAGGGCTCAGACAGCTTCGGCCGAGGAAGTTTGCGCGACGATTGGAACCGAGGGAGCATTGACGCTCACTGGCTCCTGCGAAGAGGCTTCACGATAGACTCGAGCGTTCGAATCCGTGCCGGCGGCGATTCTGCGAAGATTTTCGGCAGTGACGCTTGAAAGCCGGAGAATATGAGGCGTTAGAATAATCAGTACTTCGTCGTCTACTACTTCTTTGCTTACTTCCGAGAAAAAATAGCGCAGTCCCGGGATACTTGCCAGGCCGGGAGTGCTATTTGAACTGTTGGTTTGCGACTGCTCGATCAAGCCGCCCAGTATATTGACCTCCCCATCCTTCAAGCGCACGTTATGTTCGATCTTGTGCTGGCTGATAATCGGCTCTTGAATATTGCCTATCGTGCTGGAGCCCGATACCGAAGAAACTTCCACGGTGAATTTCATGCTGACGTCTCCGTCGGGATGGGCGCGCGGGGTTACTTCTATATTCAAGCCGACGTCGATGTACTGAAATTGGGTATTCACGAGAGAGCTGACCAAGTCTTCCGTGGCTTCCGCGTTGCTTGGCACACTCCGCGGTCTCGTAAGTTGTTGTAAAACCTAACCACGCTACGCTGTCACTTAAGCGATCTCGATTTCAACTTCCCAGAAGTGGGCTTGTGGAAAGTCAGCGAGATTTTCACTTGTCCGATCAGCGCGCTGGTCTCAATATTCGACGAAGCGTGTCGTTTCAAAATGGGAAAAGGAGTTTTCCGTACATGCGAACTTCGATCGTCGCAGCTCTTGCCGCAGGAGCCATTTTGCTGTTTGCCGTCAAGGCGCACACGCAGAACACCGCATCGCCGGCGTACCTGAATACGTCACTCCCTGCGGATCAGCGCGCCGCCGATTTGGTGCACCGCTTGACGATCGACGAAAAAGTGACGCAGCTGACCAACCAGTCGCGCGCGATCCCGCGGCTGAACATTCCCGCCTACAACTGGTGGAGCGAGGCGCTGCACGGTGTCGCGAACAATGGGACGACGGAATTTCCCGAGCCGGTAGCACTGGCAGCCACGTTCGACAACGAGGCGATACATCAGATGGCCATTGCGGTCAGCACGGAAGGCCGCATCAAGCATGCGCAGTTCGAGCGCGAGGGCCACAGCAAGGTGATGGAGGGCCTGGATTTCTGGGCGCCCAATATCAATATCTTCCGCGACCCGCGGTGGGGACGTGGACAAGAAACGTACGGCGAGGACCCGTTTCTCACGGCGCGGATGGGCGTCGCCTACGTCACCGGAATGCAGGGCACCGATCCGAAATACTACCGTGTGATCTCAACGCCAAAGCACTTTGCCGTGCACAGCGGGCCGGAGCCGACGCGCCACACTGCGAACGTAACCGTGAGCAAGCATGACGAACTCGACACCTATTTGCCGGCGTTTCGCGCAACGGTGACCGAAGCCAAGGCAGGCTCGGTGATGTGCGCTTACAATAGCGTCAACGGGCAGCCGGCTTGCGTGAACGAATTTCTGCTGCAGGACCAACTGCGCGGGAAGTGGGGCTTCGAGGGGTACGTGGTCTCGGACTGCGCTGCCGTGGTCAACATTTTTCGTGACCACAAATTCACGAAAACGCAGCCCGAAGCTTCGGCACTCGCGATTCAGCGCGGCATGGACAACGAGTGTCTGAATATTGGCGACGTGAAAGACGATAGCGACTACAAGCCGTACCTCGAGGCGTACCAGAAGGGACTTCTGAAAGAGAGCGAGATCGATACCGCCCTGATCCGCCTCTACACCGCGCGAATCAAGCTCGGCATGTTCGACCCGCCCGGCGAAGTGCCGTACACGAAAATCGACGAAAAAGAACTGGACAGCCCTGCGCATCGCGCGCTAGCGCGTTCTGTCGCCAACAAGTCGATGGTGCTGCTGAAGAACGATGGCACGCTGCCACTGAGCAAACCAAATCTGCGAATCGCCGTGATTGGACCGCTTGCGGACCAAACCCGCTACATGCTCGGCAACTACAACGGCCGTCCGACCCACATCGTTTCTGTGCTTGATGGAATCAACGCGGAGTTCCCGTGGGCACAGATCACGTTTGTGCCGGGCACGCAATACCTTCGGGCCGAAGGCGACCCGGTTCCCGCAAGTTTTCTAACCACGGCGGACGGCAAGCCCGGGCTGACCGAAGAGTTTTCGGCAGGTGAAATGTTTCAGGAGAAGCGGACTACACTCGCGACGCGACCGGTCGCGACGGTGAATTACAAAGCGGGCGACGTCCCGAGGGAGGCGGCGGGGCAATACCCGATGCGCGTCGAATGGAACGGTTTCCTCACCGCAGCGGAGACCGCGGACTACAGCATCGGTCTGCGCATGTCAGGCGGTTTCGCGCGGGTGCAGATTGACGGCAAGCCCATCGCACAGGGAGAGGCGGGCGGTGACGACCTTGTGCGAAATAACGTCGGTCACGTCCAACTCGAACGGGGCAAAAAAGTTTCGGTGAGAGTGGATTACACGCAAGGCAGCGCGGGACCGGGCAGCGCGGAGTTAATCTGGTCGAAGTATGACCCTAAGCCGAGCCGCGAGGCAATCGATGCCGCTGGGAAGGCGGATGTGGTGGTGGCGGTCGTCGGTATCACCAGCGAACTGGAAGGCGAAGAAATGCCAGTGAACGAGCCGGGATTTAAGGGCGGCGATCGCACCAGCCTTGATCTGCCGAAGCCGGAAGAGGATCTTCTGGA
Organism: uncultured Acidobacteriota bacterium; assembly: GCA_963754275.1. Classification (GTDB taxonomy): domain Bacteria; phylum Acidobacteriota; class Terriglobia; order Acidiferrales; family UBA7541; genus Palsa-295. The sequence goes on along the minus strand of CAVWFO010000024.1, from coordinate 9,784 downwards.
AGCGGTGACCGCAGCAGGAAAGCCAGTGGTTCTGGTGCTGTCCAATGGCAGCGCGCTTTCAGTGAACTGGCCCAAGGATCACGTGAACGCGATTCTTGAAGCGTGGTATCCCGGCGAAGAGGGCGGCGCGGCCATCGCGGAGACACTTTCCGGGAAAAATAATCCGGCGGGACGCTTGCCCGTCACGTTCTACTCCGGAATTGACCAGCTGCCATCCTTCGAAGACTACGCGATGAAGGGGCGGACATACCGCTACTTCGAAGGCACGCCGCTTTATCCCTTTGGATACGGGCTGAGCTATACGAAGTTTTCGTATGGCGGGCTAAGGGTGCCGAGCGAACCGATCGCAGCGGGAAATCCGTTGCCATTGGACGTCACGGTGACAAACTCCGGCGCGCCCGACGGCGACGAAGTCGTGCAGGTTTACCTGACGTTTCCCAACGCTCCCGGCGCGCCCTTGCGAGCGTTGCGCGGATTCAAGCGCGTGCATTTAAAGTCAGGAGAGTCGCAGTCGGTACACTTCGAGCTAACTGACCGCGATTTGAGTATGGTGACCGAAGCGGGCGAGCCGGTGATCGCAGAAGGGCAATATTCGGTTTCGGTCGGCGGAGGCCAGCCCAATACCGGCGCGCCCTCCGTGACGAGTTCGTTCCGCATCATTGGCACAAAAACTCTACCGGAGTGATCCCGGCAGTTGCCGCGCGCTAGGCGATCCCGCCGGCGGGGCCGCCACCGTCACCATTTACAGGGTAAGTTCATGAATCGAATCGGGCGGGTAGGCGAGCCCCGGCGGTGTCACGGATGAAGCGCGATTTTTCTCGCCGCGCTCTTGTGCGCATCGTTGATTTGTGAGTCGCGACATCTCAAAATAATCTCGGTGGGATTCAACTATCCGAACCGAGAACAACATGCATACAACAAACCCCAACCTGTCGCGTAACCGGACATTGAGAATTGGCGAAACGGCGCATGTCCGATAAGTGCGGTGGTCTCAATGGGTCGACGCAACGCTAAGCTTCAACCCACCTAGCATTGAAAACAAAATCAAAAATCGCCAGCCAGGATTAGACCACCATCGGCGCTGTCTTGGTTAGGTTTTGGCCCCGTACCGCCAAACAGATGATTCTCCGGCGGAAGCGCTGCCAAACCAATGCACTGCAAGGTGTTGCATCGACCTGTCGAATGCGCCGCGTTAATCAGGACTTGCGTAGCGAGGTGTCTCGAATCAAGCAGAGTGCTAAAGCTGGCACGAGCACGCCGAACACCAGCGGCGGTCGCATGACCTCCTCCTGGGCGAGGCGGCTATTTTTCGACCATCACGTTAGCGGGCACCACCACGTTGAAGTTGCCCGCCACCGCCTTGACGCTAACTGTGTACACGCCGACTGGGGTGTCACTGGAGCCGCCGTTGTTGCACGCCGACATTCCGCACAGCGCGATCACAAATAAGAAGCTCGCTAGGTACACGAGCCACGGCCGCGCCCGATTCCGCCGGGAAAATTGACCCGCCATAAGCAAAGCGAGCAGCGCGCAGAACCAGAATAGTGTCAGGAGCCAGGAGCCGGGCCAGCTGCGAGGTTGCGGAACCGTACGCGTCTTGCAGTCGCCGCAATCTGTAACGACAGTGACTGATACCGTGTACACCCCCGTCTGGCCCAGTTCAGTGATCCCGAGAGTACATTTGCCGCGCGGCACACAGTCGACCACGTCAGCGACCAGTGGCACCGCGTTGGCATTGCCAGCGACACACACCGTGAACGAGTACGTTATCATCGCGCCCTGTTTCACGATCTGTTCCGGAACGCTAGGCCCGCATGCAAAAATTTCCACAACACTTTCGCTGACGCTTCCGGTATTCCCGCTAAAAGCATTTGTGTTCGGACTGTACGTTGCCGTCAGCGTAACGCTCCCGGGCGACGCAATCGTCAATGTGCACGAACCTGCACCGGCGGAGGCTGGACTGAGAACCACCGCCGACGGCGCGCACGTGTCGCCAAGGCCATCGCTTACCACGACGTTGCCGGTCGGGGCGACGCTGCCGGATTTCTGTGCAACAGTGAAGGACACCGTAATGGGGTTACCCGCGAGCGCATCGTTGGATGGGAGAGGAGCGCCGTGGTCGCTGCTGCTGGTTGACAGCGTGACCGTCGTACCAATTTGCGCCGCGGCGTTCGTAAGCGCAAAACTCGCTGTCCCGGATACGTTTGGCGCCGTGGCGGTCACGGTGTAACTCCCCGCGGTTTCGTTGGCCGTGAAAACTTCCGAGATGGCGATCCCCGATGCGGTTGTGACCGCCGTGCTGACGCCGCCCGCGAACGTGCCCCCTGCGCCGCTCACAGGCGCATTGAAGGTTACGGTTACTCCACTCACGCCGGCCCCGCTGCCATTAACCACTGTCGCCACCAGCCTCGCAGAAAAATTCTCGCCAACCGTGGCCGTCTGTCCCGAACCGCTGGTCGCGCTGATCGTGTCCGTCGTTCCAGTCGAGCCGGCGGTGATCTCGAACACGGTGCCGCACCCGCTGATAGAACACACCGTTGAAGTCCCGCCGAGCCCGGTGGTGCCGTAAACGTTGTCGGACGCGTCCAATGCCAATCCTGTGGGCACTGCACCATCCGGACTGCCCGTGAAGCTGTACAATACACTTTCTGTGTAGCTCCCGTCGCCGTTGGGATGCAGCTTGAACACCGTCCCGCACTGCATGCAGGCCGTTGAATCGCCGCCGGCTGCGGCGATACCGTAAAAGTCGCCGGATGCGCCCGCTTCCAAACTCCCAGGGCCTTGCCCATCCGGGCTTCCCGCGAAGCTGTACAGCACACTCTCCGAATAGCTCCCGTCGCCATTTGGGTGCAACTTGAACACCGCCCCGCACCCAAATGCGGAGCAGGCCGTTGAAGCGCCGCCGGAGGCAGTACCGTAGAGGTTGCCCTGCGCGTCCGCTATCAAAGTTGAGCCCGGTAATTCTCCATCCGGGACGCCCGCGAAGTTGTACAACACACTGGGCGCATAGACTCCGGAGGAGTTGACTAGCTCGAACACTACTCCGCACCCGAGGGCGACGGTGCAGGCCGACGAATGCCCGCCGGATGGAGCAGTGCCATAGAGGTTACCCGACGAGTCGATGACCAAGCTTCCCGCGGGGTTTATGCCATAGAGGCCCGCGATCGAGAAGCTGAAGAGCACACCGTATGTGTAAGTCCCGGAGGTGTTGCTCAGTTCGAATACGGTCCCACACCCGGCCTTGCAGAAACTTGGTGACTTTGCGGTACCGCCGAATTCGGTAGTTCCGTAAAGGTTGCCCGAGGCGTCCATGCTCAAACTTCCAGGCGATTGACCATCCGGGTCGCCCGTGAAGCTGTGCAGGGTCTTCTCGGTGTAGACCCCGGAGGCCTCGACCAGTTCGAATACGGTCCCGCACCCGAATTGGCAAGAACTCGAACCGCCACCGGCTTGGGTAGTGCCATAGAGATTGCCGGACCCATCCATAACGAGGCCTCCGGGTAATTGACCATCGCCGCCCGTGGCTCCGAAGCTATACAGCACGCTCTCAGCATAGGTCCCGTCGCCCTTGGGGTGCAGCTTGAACACCGTGCCGGCGTTCGCAGCGCCGCCGTTTTGCGTGGTGCCGTAGAAGTTGCCGTTCACATCCCTAACGAAATTACCGGCGGGGCTTCCTCCGTCGGCAGGCGGACCCGCAAAGCTATAGAGCACGCTTTCCTTCTGCGCGCGAAGCGGAAACACGGCAAAGATTAGAGAGGCCGCGCCGACACCGGCTAGCCGAGCCCCTCTTGTGAGCGCCCTTCCCCGCACGACCGGCGCCTGGTCTCGCCCTGTTTCCCTCTTTGCTTCGCTAATCACGGCATTTTCTCCTTCTGTGCTTCGCGCCCGACGCCAAGTCTGTTGCGCGGGCGCCCGATGCTTAAGTCGTCCCGAGCAGCCAAGTACCATCCGCTTTCGCGGCGCAGTCCTAACTGCTAGCATTCATTCGTCCGTCCCGCCGGATTGCGCTCCGCGCAATTCCCGCCACAATTCTTCGGTAATCGCTGCTTCGCTTCCGACTGCTCGTTCTTTCGTTTGAGGCACTTGGGCATTCAGACGGCCTTCGCAGCTCGCCACCTTATCCCGCTGACCAGGGGATGTATGCACCCTTGCGAACTGCTCTGCCCAGGCAGCAGCGAGCAATTCTTCGAAGCTCTGCCTCGGTTTGTCGGTCCCGACCAATTCCATTCGTGTGCATTTCCTGGGCGACGATGCGCGACACTGTGCTGCAAAGGCGCTACGAAGGTCAATGGACGGAGGCTGAACTGTCGCTGAACTGTTGTTGTACTGCCAAGTTGATGCTGCGACGTCGGGTACTAAGGGACTCTGATATTATCGGCTCCAATATTGCTCCAGGATCGATCGGGTGCTAGGATGCCGGACACGTCCCCGATCGAGGGTATGGCTACCCCCATGGATTCCCCGAAAGGGTTTCTGTCCTCATTTGCCTTCGGTCCGTTCGAAGCCGACCTTGCCTCCGGAGAACTTCGCAAAGACGGCGCACGCGTCAAGATCCAGGACCTGCCACTTCGATTGATGAGTTTGCTCGCCGAGAAACCTGGGCAAGTTCTCACTCGCGAAGAACTGCAAAGTCGTCTCTGGCCGGAACACACCTTCGTTGATTTCGAAGACGGATTGAACACCGGCGTCAAGAAGTTGCGCGAGGCGCTGGGCGACGACCCCGAAAAACCCCGCTATATCGAAACGATCCCGCGGCGCGGTTACCGCTTTATCGCGGAAGTAAAGCAGATGCCAGCGGCTGCTCGGGTCGCGGTTTCTGCAGGGGAGCTGCCCACTCCCCTTGCCGTGCACAAGCCGACGGCAGGACTTCGCGTGCCGCGAAGCCGTCTGAAAGCGTGGATGCTTGGAGCGGTAACGGCTGTGGCCCTATTGATCGGACTGACGTTCTGGCTCCTGTACGGACGACCCGCGTTTTCCTTCAACGAACGCGAGTCCGTGTTGGTGACGGATTTCGAAAACCAAACCGGTGACACTCGTTTTGACGAAGCGCTCCGCACCGCGTTCATCGTCAGCCTGGAGCAATCTCGCCACGCGAACGTATTCCCTCAAATTCGAGTTGGCACCGTTCTCAAGCTCATGGGCAAGTCCAGCACGGAACACGTCACTCCCACGTTGGGACGCGAGATTTGCCAGCGCGAGAATATTCGTGGTCTGATCGTCGGGAGCATTACTCGTACGGGCCAAGAGTATGCACTTTCCGCCCAATTAATTGACCCGCAAACCGGAGTGACGGTGCGCTCCTACATGGAACGTTCGTACGGGGAGGATCACGTTCTGGATGCACTGGACGTGATCGCCGCACATATTCGCCGCGACCTTGGTGAATCGCTCTATCAGATTCACCGCGCAGACCGGCCGCTTCCCGAAGTGACTACGAGTTCCTTAACGGCGCTCAAGCAGTACGCGGATAGCGCAGCACTCTGGCATCAGGGAAGATTTCAAGATGCCGTAACATTGATGCGCGCTGCGATCCAGACCGCCCCAGACTTCGCCATGGCCCACGCCGCTCTCGGGAACGCTTATTTCAGCTACATCGTAAACGCGCCGGTCGAGGGAAAACAAGAGTACGAAAAGGCGCTCGCCCTCGCCTCGCGCACCACGGACCGCGAGCGCCTGCTCATCCAGGTCAACTATGAAGATGATCTCGGGCATGTCAGTGAGGCTGACGCCCTTTATCGTGCGTATCTGGGCCGCTATCCCGACGATTGGACCACGCTTTGCAGTTATGCGCGTCTGCTACGCAGGCATGGACGCGGCCCCGAAGCGATCGCGCAGTACAAGGATGTCAGAGTCGCGCCAGACGACGCCCGAACCTATATCGAAATGGCCACTACATATAAGACGATGAATCAATTGCCGGAAGCGCTCGCCGCTTACGCCGAAGCGATTCGCCTGGACCCCGAGTGGCTCGCTGCCGGGGACGTTGGCAGGGAATACGGTTTCGCCCTCGTCCTGAATGGCGAGGACCAGAAAGCGGAGCAAATATTTTCAGCCATGCTGGAAAAGCCAGCCACGCGCGAAAGCGGCATGCGCTCTTTGGCAATTCTGGATATGTACCATGGGCGTTACCTGACGCGGGGAAGCGCTTCGAGGCGTGCCTGACCGTCCTCCAGAATCAGCAGGCGATACTCAGCACGGCCCGTGTCTATCTCTGGCTGGCCATCCTTGCCGATGGTCATGGGAATTTGCCCGCCGAGCGGCAACAGCTCGATTACGCTTTCGCTAACTTCGCGGCGATCGAACCTAAGGTCATCTTCGGCCCTCGGGTGGGGCAACAGTACAAGGCGCCGGCGCCGTAGAAAGAGCAGAGAAGTTGGAAGGCCTCATAGCGCCGCTCGCGGACCCCAAAAATTCTGAGCAGACTGGTTACTTACATCTTCTTCAAGGAGAAATCGGTCTCGCTCACGGACATGCCGACAAAGCTATCGAACTGTTCACCCTTTCAAATGCTGAGAACAGCACACCCTTCAGCGTCGAAGCTCTTGCCCGCGCGTATCAACAAGCCGGAAAAACCGATGATGCCATCGCCTGGTACGAAAAGCTGATGGGTCTGCGGTATCGGGCACTCGGCTGGGGAGACCCAGCAGTTGTGGCTAACGGCTCACGCCCCGCTCGCCTCCGATTATGCTTCCAAGGGCGACCGCGAAAAAGCCAGACAGACCATCGGCTACCTGCTCGACCTATGGAAAGTCCGCGACCCCGACATCCCTCTCTTGAACAAGGCCAAATCCGAATACGCCAAGCTGCAATAGTTCCGCGGCAACGAATGCACCTGCTGGTTATTCAGAACCTTCGTCTCAGTGGCTGGTTAGTCGTGTTACCGGACTCACGGAACACTGCTTCGGCGGCCGGAAGTTTTATTTCTTCCTGCCCACCTAATTGAGCAGTTCTTTTCGCTTTCCGTTTCCGCGATCTCGGGACGCTGCTTCATGCAGGCAGCGCTTTCGGTTTTTCTTGTCAGCGGTTTTCATCGTTTCTGCGCGACGAAGCCAGTCGGTCGGGAGACCACAAGCAGCACGGTTGTCAGGTGCCAACCATGGTTCTATCTGGGACTCGTGGCTCATAGCTTTTTTGGGTTGTCCGAGGGGGCCTAAGGTCGGATCTGAGACTAAGCGTGCCCGAGGCATGCCGAGCCTAACTTCTCAGCTGAGACTCGCCCTCGAACCCGAATGTCTCCAGAACAATTCGCCACGCTGGAAAAAAATCCAGGATGGAACGGATTCGACTGGAGACACTCAAGCTGTTTGTGGTTTCAGATGTTTGGCGTCGAAGCGTACTCCTTTCTTCCAGACGAGCAACGTGATGGCCGCCATCTTGCGCGCCAACGTCAGCCGCGCCATCTCCGGCCGGATTCCCTTGGCCACTAGCGCATCGTAAAACTCTTTGAACGGGCCCGCCTTAGCAGCGGCCACGGTTGCAGCACCCTTAAATAGATTCTTCAGTTCGTGATTGTGATTGCGATTCAGCCCGCGAATCGAAGCCGGCTTCTTCGCGCGCTGCAGCTCTCCCTGGACGAATCGCTGCTCGGCGCTGCTGTGCGTCTCGATTCCAAATCCGCTGTAGCTCCAGAGCTGTCGCTTGGTACGGAAACGATGCGGTGTTTGCATCAGAGCGATCAGCAGCGCCGCCCGGATCGGGCCAATGAACGGAATCTCGCGTAACAATTTCCAGGCCTTGTGCTTCTGCGCTTCGGCTAGCAGTTCGCGCCGCACTTCCTGGCGCAACACCCGTAATGCATCCAACTCTGGTAGTAGAACTCCGCCCGGCGACGCACGCCGGCCTCCTGGATCTTGCCGAGCCACTCGGCTCGATGGCGTCTGCGTAGACCTGTTTTCCTCGTGCAAGGGATCCCCCAACTGCGGTAGATCGCCTTCACACGAGTCATCACCCGTATTAGATCCGTGCTGATCGTCAGGTAACTCCGCGCCAGCTCGCGCAGCGTGCGCACGCCGTTCTCTCCGTGATACACCGAGCGCACCATGTTTGAACGCAGCAACTCGGCGAGCTTGCGCGCATCGATTCGGTCGCTCTTGCTGCCTTCTTTGAGCAAGCGTTGCGGCGGGGATTCCACACCACCAGCTCGGCTACGTGCGGCTTCATCAGGTCATACAACCAGGAAGCCCAGGTGCCTTCTTCAAAAGTTACATGCAGGCTTCCGCGCAACCCCTTGAGAAAATCGAGAATGGTGATGGCCTTGGTTTCGATCACGCACTCCATCACCCGCTTGCCCGTGGAATTTAGAACCGCGATCGAGATCGCTTCCTTGTGAACATCCATCCCGATATACTTCACGTTATTCATAGGGGCGCTCCTCCCTGATCTAGGTTCGAGCCAACACTCAAAACCTACTCCAATCGGGGCGCCCTTTTATATGCGTCATAACCGTACATATAAGTAGTACTTCACTTGTCCGATAAGCGCTGCCAGCTCAGATGGTCGATGCAACACTTGCGCGCAGTTTACTCGCTGGAGTTTCGAATCCCAATGTCTTTCTGGGTCGCTGATTCAAGCGCAGCGAGACCTGGTCGAGCTGCGCTTGCGAAAAACCAGACAGGTCGGTGCCTCGCGGGAAGTATTGCCGCAGGAGCAGATTGGTGTTTTCGTTGCTGCCGCGTTGCCAGGGACTTTGTGGATCGCAGAAGTAGACTTGCACATTCGTGGCCACCGTAAACTCCTTGTGCTTGGCCATCTCCAGTCCGCGATCCCAGGTCAGCGAACGTTTTAGCGAAGCAGGGAGTTTGCGAACACGTTGACTCAAGGCAGCAACCACAGCTTCGGTTTCTTTGCTCGGCACCTTAATCAGCATGACAAAGCGTGAGTGGCGTTCTACCAGCGTCGCAATATAGCTGTTCTTTCCACCGGCCAGCAGATCGCCTTCCCAATGGCCAGGAATCGCTCGCTCTTCCACTTCCGCCGGTCTTTCCCGGATCGAGATGGCATCGACGATCTGCCCGCGGGATTGTCCATGCTCGCTGGAATGACGCGAGCGGCGCATGCGCCGCTTCGACCGCAGGTGGTCCAGCAGCTCTTTTTTCAATGCTCCCCGGGCTTGAATGAACAGGCTACGGTAAATCGTTTCGTGGGACACGCGCAGGCTCTCGTCAGCGGGATACTGGTTCTTCAGCCACCCGGAAATCTGCTCGGGCGACCAGTCCAGGATCAGTCTACTCGCAACGATGTCCCGCAACTTGCGGTTCTTGGCAAGCAGACAGCTCTTCGGACGCAAGGCCGAAACCCAAGCTTGCTGATCTGCATCCTGGGCACGATAGGCAGGCCGGCCACCATGGCGCGCTACTTCCCGGCACACGGAGGAGGCCGCTCGATCCAGGCCTCGCGCTATCTCACGAATCGAGGAACCAGAAGCGATCCCTCGTGAGATGTCCTCTCGCTCCGCCACGGTGAGCGCCAATGGCGAGCGGCGGCGGAGTGCTGGAGGAATCCCTCCGCGAGGCAACAACACAGCGCGAATGCAGCTGTGCGGCTTGTCAAAAGCGCGCCCAATCTCATGCAGCGACTGTCCCGCCTTCCAGCGGCTCCAAACGTCACGCTTCTCGATCGCAGAAAGCCCAAACCTCATCCCTCGTCTCATGCCAACACCACCTTTACAGAGCAGATTTACATTAGATGGTGTTGCATCGACCTGTCGAATGCGCCGCGTTTATCAGGTGCTGGATCTATTAGGACAGGAGTCACTCCACACCCACGAGGCCATCGACGGCGCCGA
>CAVWFO010000023.1:0-254904 GCA_963754275.1 uncultured Acidobacteriota bacterium | reverse complement strand
AGCGCTGGAGTAAATTCACAGGCGGGGGGTTACGCGATAAGCAAACGATACATAAGTTGGGAATGCAATTGAGAAAGTGGAGTGAGCGCGCAAAGCGGAGACCGAACGCCGCAGCCACGTCACAATTTTATTATCGGACACGGTGGTACCCCGGTCAGCAGCGGGAGGTCCGGGGGCGAGAATACCGCCACGGACGGCAGAGCTAATGAGAAGTACAAGTACTGCAGGAAAAGCAAACCACCCAGTCATTAGCTGACACCTAATCCTCCCTGCGATGGCGCAGTGATCGTTCGCTGTCCTGAGAACCGGAATGAAGACTACATATCCGAACATTTTCGGCCAAACCGAATGGGATGGACCAACTCGGAGGACAATCCGTGTACCTGCTAAACGCCGTGATCAGCAACTTGGTCCCACTGTCCGGTAACGCGACGAACCGCGAGTTGGGAGAACGTCTGCGTGAAAGGCATGGAAACTTGCCGTTCAGAATTTCAATTTGGCCGAACCGAGAATGCTCAGTCAGCCCCGCTCCGAGCAAGCACGAGGCTCGACGGCTCCGGCGCGGGCGTGGTCGTGGTGGAACTGGGCAACGCCAGGTGATCGTCCGCAAACGCGCTCGGTGTTCCTGCTTCGAAAGCCGCGCCAAGGTCAAGTGCTACTTGGTCGGTGTTGTCAATTCCGAGTGGACACGAGCCACCACCGAGGCAGGTGTTGGCCAGTTCGAGGAACTGGTTGACTGTCAACCCGTTCAACTGGGTCAACGGATTTATTGAGTTCGGCGAGCTCGCGGGCTCGAAGTTGACCAGCACGAGATCGCCGAACGGGGTCGATGAGGTTCCCAGCAGACCGGCGTTGCTGAAGTCGACGTCGAGCGCGAGCGCCACTACGTCTCCACCAAAAACGTCGTATTAACCAGCGGGTCGATCTGATCGGCCGTCAGCCCACTGGCTGCGCCAACGGAGGGTACAAAGTCCAGCACCGCGCCGGGGCTGTCCGTCTCCAGGAAATATTGTCCTGGCGTTCCCGTAACGCCGACAATAAGATCTCCGCCGGTCCCCTGATACACCGAGTTGTAGTCGGAAGTGAGCAGCGTAGTTGCCGCTGCCACGCCTCCCACGCCCCAAGCCGCTTGAGTGTAAGTGACAAACTGGCCGGTCGAAAAGCCGTCAGCCTTCGACAAACCCGCGCTCAGAAGGACCAACGCCGACAGTACGCACAGAACTCAACAAGTTTTTTCAATCCCATGGCAATCCTCCGTTCGAAACGGAAACTTCCCCGGGCACAGTTGGGCCGGAACACTGTTGTGGGAGGGCGAGAGCGGCATCCGTCGCCCCCTCAGCACCGCACATACGCATCTAGCCCGCTAATAGGTAAATCGAAAATGGGAGGCAAAAGATGACAGCGGGCCGAAAGATTTTTGGTTCAGAAACCCTCTGGCCGCGCAGATCCGGATTAACGCGGTGGTCTCAATAGGTCGATGCAACACCATCTGATTTAAGGCTGCACTTAAAGGTGGTGGGGAATGAGGCCAGGAAAGCGGTTTGGACTTTCTGCTTACGAGAAGCGCGACATTTGGAGTCGATGGAAGGCCGGAGAGTCGCTGCATGAGATTGGACGGGCCTTTGACAAGCCGCACAGCTCGATTCGATGCGTGTTGTTGCCTCGCGGAGGGATTCCTCCCGCAGCGCGTCGTCGCTCGCGCCTAACGCTCACCCGGGCTGAGCGAGAAGATATTTCTCGAGGGATTGCTTCTGGCGCGCCGCTTCGTGAGATTGCTCGACAGCTGGATCGAGCGGCCTCGACGGTAAGCCGGGAGATTTCTCGCCACGGTGGCCGTCCGGTCTATCGCGCCCATGAAGCGGATGAGCATGCCTGGGATTTGGCCTTGCGACCGAAGCCGTGCCTGCTGGCCGTCAACCGCAAGTTACGGGACATCGTTGCGAGTAAACTGATCCTGGACTGGTCACCGGAACAGATTTCCGGGTGGCTGAAGATTCAGTATCGCGATGACGAGAGCATGCGCGTATCCCACGAAACGATTTATCGCAGTCTGTTCATCCAAGCCCGCGGAGCATTGAAGAAAGAGCTGATGGACCACCTGCGGTCGAAGCGGCGCATGCGCCGCTCGCGGCATGCAACACCCAGCGGACAGTCCCGGGGTCAGATCGTCGATGCCATTTCGATCCGCGAAAGACCTGCCGAAGTGGAAGACCGAGCGGTTCCTGGGCATTGGGAAGGCGATCTGCTGAGCGGCGCCAAGAACAGTTACATTGCGACACTGGTGGAACGCCATTCACGCTTTACCATGCTGATCAAAGTGCCGAGCAAACAAACCGAAGCCGTTGTTGCGGCCTTGAGTCGGCATGTTGCAAACTCCCGGTTACGCTGAAACGCTCGTTGACCTGGGATCGCGGACTGGAGATGGCCAAACACAAGGACTTCACCGTAGCTACTGATGTGCAGGTCTACTTCTGCGATCCGCAAAGCCCGTGGCAGCGCGGCACGAACGAAAACACCAATCTGCTTTTGCGCCAATACTTTCCTCGAGGCACCGACCTGTCCGGTTTTTCGCAAGCGCAACTCGACCATGTCTCGCTGCGCTTGAATCAACGCCCCAGAAAAACATTAGGCTTCCAAACTCCCGCGAGTAAACTTCACGCCAGTGTTGCTTCGACCCCCTGAGATGGCAGCCATTATCGGAGAAGTGGATTGCTGGGCGCCATTTTGTGAGGAGTTTTCCGCGGGCGCGGACTATTCGTGGGAGGAGTTCGGCGAGGCGGACGGCGATCGCCGCCTGGCGCTACCCCTGGATGAACAGGAAGTGGTAATCGCAATACAGCAGGTGTTGCTTGATCACGATCGCGACATCCGCGAACTAATGGGCGCGCGCGACTTGTACATTGCCGAAGTTCACGGTGTTGCGGGAACCGGAGAGACAGACAAGACCTACGGTCGTGTTTTCTATACGAAAGGGAAGTTGCTCATTTTCTACGCCTATGACCTGGATCAGGAAGCGGATTTGAAGACTGCCAGCACATTCCGGGCGTGGGGAAGTCGTGGCATCGACAAACAACAAGGCCTGAGCTTAGGAGTTTTCTACGAAAACAACGCAAGCAAAAGCGATGGGTTCTAAAGTTTTGACGATCCCAGAGCTCTGGCAAACATCGAAGCAGTATTTGTAACGGTGAACCGCGCGGTGGAAGCCATCATCCCAGCGGCAAGCAGTTGCTGTTTGCCTACTTACATGTGAATCCGAACCATCCGTAGAGTTACCCCCTTCATTCTTCGGGATGCTTGTCGGCTATAGCACGGCCCGAACTATTTAGACTTTTAGTCCGTTAGCTCGTTCAAACGTCCTCCGTTGGCTCGCAAAGCGATGGGCGTTTTGGTTCGGTTCGGTCGATCGAAACTAGACAAAAACCGCCCACTCAAGACGCCGCGGGTTCTGAGGAGGTGAAGAGTGTAATTCTTTCACGCTTCAAATCTTCCTGTCCCACAATCTTCACCCTGGTGAGCGCGTACGCCGTTGAAAGACAATGCGATGCGTGAAACGAAACTCAAAAAGCAGCGGAGAGCAAACTACCAAAACGGGCGGGAGCGACCCCACTTTTTCGGCTTTCAGCCGCCCAAAAAAGTTTCGTGGGGTCGCTCCCGCCCGTCGTTCCGAAAAGCCAAGCCATGCACTGCACACCCACCACCACCACAACTACGTCTCCCTTGCTCAGTCGCAGCTTGGCACACGAGCACGCGGATCAGCCTAAATAGATCTTGTAATGGTTGGGGGCCGAACTCTGCGCACTAACTGCCGCATGTTGAGAACCGGCCCCGTCCCGTGACCCCGAAGAGTCTCTTAAGCGCTGAGGCGGATTACGTCCGCAAAAAATCGGACGGGGAAAAGCCGTTCGCATCGCGATTCGTAGTCGGATACCAAGATAATTACGTATCTCTGTATATTGGGCGGTAAAGACTTTGGGGGCAAAATGTCAGAACACTTGTATAGGTTTCGACCGAGTGTATTGGGCAAGCATCAAGAACTTGAAAACCAGGAGATTTATTTCTCTTCTTTGGACAGTCTCAATGATCCGATGGAAGGATTCATGGATTTGTTCTGGTCGGGCGACAAGATCGTCTGGAGGAATTTGATAAAGCATTATCTTCTTTGCCTTGATCGCACCTGCTTCCAATTTATGCTGATCGGGAACAAGACTGCGATTAAGCTCGCGTCGATACCTGTCCTGGAGACCGAGAACGATCTCCCCACACAGCATTACAAGGATGTGTACAAAAGGATTTGCGACACATTCTTCGGAATTCCATCCGTCCCTGAATATGTGGAAGGTCTGTCGTCGCGCAATCGTGCGCTAAGGCGCGACGAACTCTCGTTTCACTTGAGACTCCTACACCATCACGCGCTCAACGCAATCCTCACGGTCTATAAAGACCGGGGCGTGATGACGGACGCACCTGGTAGCGAGGCGTTTCGCGCCTTGTTGGGAAAGATACCGCTCAAGACGGACATATTCGAAGTCACCAATGATCTTGAAGCGAGGCATCCAGATGTTGCCGGTGGCTCTGATCAACTCTATGCCGTTCTGAACGGAGCGTATGCGGAGACGGTTTTAATTGCCAAATACAACAATCCTCGATCGAACGCTGATTACAACAGCAATCTGATCTTCTATGAGTTTCCAGAGGAATATATCAAGCTCGTGGAAAAAATGGTGCATAGCGATTGGTACATGGCCTGCTTTTCAGCGAATTACAACAATTCCTCGATGTGGGGAAACTATGCCAACAATCATAAAGGCGTCTGCCTGAAATTCGCCACTGGTACCAATCCGGGAGAGCCGTCCCTCGCTTTGAACACGATCACTGGATGGCGTGGTGGCAAAAGAGACCCAATAGGCAAACCGATCTACACTTACGCGAACCATCCCTTTCATAGAGTGACCTACACAAAAACGTACCCCGAGATTGATTTTTTCCGCTCGCTTGGTCACCTTCGCAGCGTTGCTTTGAGCTGGTGGTATTCGGACGGACATGGAAACAATAGCTCTTGCGCTCCCGATGTCTATGAAAAGCAAGCCGAATGGAGGAACAAATATTGGACCGAATTTTTAACGAGTCAGACGACCAAGCTCGAAGACTGGGCCTACGAGGAGGAGTACAGGCTCGTACTCGCCGGGTTGATAACTGATTACTCGAATCCGCTGACACGAAAACTCAAATATAGATTTTCTGATCTTAAAGGCATCATCTTCGGAATTAACACTCCCGAGGAAGACAAATTGAGCATCATTCGGGTGATACAGGAAAAATGCAACAAAGAGAGCCGAAAGGAGTTTGAGTTTTATCGAGCTTATTACGCCAAGAGCAGCGGCAAGATCGAAGTGTCGCAGTTAAGTCTAATAAAGTTTTGAGAGCCGCGCCTAGGCAGGAATCAAGCCCATTCCGCAATCGATTAATCGCAGACGACCAAAGAATCTATTTCCGGCTGCCATCTCCGTTGGTGACAAGGGTGGCGACCGCTTGATCGCAAGCCCTTTCGTAACGGCCTTCCGCGCGTCGCGCGCAACCCATCTCATAGCTCCCAATAGCCTCACAATGGCACGTCGGCCGAGAATGGGTCTTTGGTCATTCTTAGGCGATCAGCATCTCTTGCGACGGAGATGTTTTCCCCACCACAAAATCGTAGGAACGACCATTGCCCAGGGGCTCCGTCGCGACGCCTAGACATTCCCGAGCACCATATTTCATCTGGGCGTAGTCTACCAAGAATCTAAGAGTGTCCACACGGTCCGGACGACTCTGCGAGGTTATTAGAAAAACGCCCACCGTTCCGCGTGAACGCTGCACATGGGGGAAATAATGCAGTTTTCCGTCCCGGCCCGCTTCGCACGCAGCGAGAATTTTTTTCCCAAGTTTTATCCGACGATCGCGCGTAAGCCATCCAAGAAATCTGGCAACTTCCAAGCCTCCCCGTCCGTCGCCCTTGTTCCACGCCAATTCAGGATCGACATCGTGGACGCGGGCGATCATATCGTCAATCGACAAGCCATAGCGCCACTCAGCCGATTCCAACAGCCTGCCTGTCGCGACTTCTCCAAAAGCTTTAACCGTCTTCTGCATCACTTCCGGCGACGTAGCTGACATGTGCCTTTCAAGAACATCTTCGACGTGAGGAAGCATGTGCTCAATGTTTCGGGCCTCGTCTTGCACTGAGAACAGCACTTTCGCCGCGATGTCTCCGCGCATTTCTAAAAACGTAATTAGGTCTCCCGCCGTGTCAAACCGTGAAGCGACCATCGCAAAATCACGCAATGAAAACACATGGATCGGAAACCCACCCGTAAGAATCTCCGGCGCCAGCCGCGCGGCCACATACGGAACCGAGTCATGCGCCAGGATAATCAAACCAATTCGGTTCGGATAGGACTTCGGGTCGAATTCAATCTCGCCGTAGTAATCATTTTCTAGTTTCTTGATATGTCCGCCAGCGAGATTCTCGTGCGTTTTGCGAAGCTGTTTGTTCGCTTCCGCAAGTTTCTCAGCAGCCCAGGCTAAGGGGTCATGCCCTCCACATTGGGCTTTGACTTGAACCATAAGAACCACGTCATCGAACAGCGCCACGGCATCGGCAAGCTCTTGTCCCTTTTTCTTCCGACCGGATTACGGTAAACGAAATCTCGGAAGAACGACCGTTCCAGAAACCACTGGCTCCATTTTTCCTCGTAGGTTCCGGGTTGTCCCCCGATTGTTGGGACTTCACTCATCCCAAATCGCAGTTTTGAAAGTGTTCTTGGATCGAGCATCTTTTTCCGACTTCAAGAATTATAGGCCACTCCGGCCACTCAGGTAGCCCAGCACGAAGGACAAAAGCGGCAAGTCCTAGATTATTTGTGACATGGGCTCACGGCATGGTTATGGCGAGATATGACCTGCCATGTTTGAGCCGCCAAATTCGAGGGTAGTCCTGCATTCCGGACATTCCAAAATATCGAAGGGACTTCCTGAAATGGTCATCCAGCAAGATATTTTCCAATTGTTGCGACACAATTTTCCCCGTCCAACACTGAATAGGTAATTAGAGGGCTTGCGGCGCTTCTACCGACGCAGCTAGTCGTGTCGTCGAAACACCTCCAAAGCGCCCGCCATATGCAGGCCAAGAGACCAATGCGGGCTGTCGCTAGACGATAACTGACCGTTGGTTCCCGTGTAGCGAGGAGAGAATCCCAATGCCAATTCTGAAGTCGCCCCCAAAGGTCGCCAAGAACGAAACGCTTCAACTCCGCGTCGAAGAAGAAATCAAAATGAAACTACGGAGATACGCGGAGTTTCTCAACTCGTCGGAATCGTATGTCGTAAGCGAAGCCTTGAAGCTGCTGTTTCGTAAAGACAGCGAGTTTAGGGATTGGTTAGACCGACAAGCTCCTAATCCCGAGGTTGAGGTTATCCAACCGCGAGCCGTTGCGAAAAGCGCATAGCGACCATGAAGACTTCTCCCGCTCAAACCTCATACCCCCGACGTCCTGCGCCCTGGTCCACCTGTACCTTCTGGCAGGGTTGCATTGTCGCGATCCGAGCCAAGCAATGACTGGCAGGGGGCCACAGAGGATAAAGACAGCGCCGCCACATCATTGGAACTGTCACAGAACCCTCAGAAGCTAGAGGTCGAACGCCCTCTAACTTGCGACGAGGCCGCTGCTTTTGTAAGAGTTCACCCGAAGACGGTCAAGCGGATGGCTCGCACTGGGGAACTTCCTGGTCATTTTCGTTTTGGTCGTTGGTTCTTCTACGCATCAGAGCTGGACTCGCTGGATGAGAACGGAGCTACATTCGTCAGGTCACCCGTGCCGCTAGAACATCTAAGGAGAATTTTCCATGTTCAAGCGAGCACGGCATCAATTCGGTTGGTTAGAGAAACGAAAAAGGAAACGAGGTCCCGAGGTTTGGGTCTGGCGTTACCACGCGGATGTTCGCGGCAGTGCGGGAACCAAGCCCGCGATCGTCGTCGGAGATGTATCGAAATATCCGACGAAATCAGAGGCATGGAAAGCTGCTGAGAGCGTTCGATTGGCAGTCGGTAATCCAGTCGAACCAGATCTCGTGACTTTTGGTGGGCTCATCAATCGCTTTCTAAAGGAAGCGTTGCCAGAGCGGAGGGGAACTGCCGGTCGTTACCGTTCGTGGATCGTAAATCACATAAATCCACGATGGGAAGCAGTGCCTCTCTCAAAGGTCAAACCCTTGGCGGTAGAGATGTGGATCAAGGGATTGAACCTGGCACCAAAGAGCAAGGGCCATGTTCGGAGCGTGATGCATATTTTGTTCGAGTGGGCGATGCGCTGGGAACTTATGGAGTACAACCGCAATCCGATGAGTTTGATGAAACTCAAAGGACTCACCAGGCGACTAAAAGAGCCTCGTGCTCTGTCGGTTGAGGAACTTCACAGGCTCTGGGCGAATCTCGATGAAGATACTCGGACAATGTCCATGGTGGACGTATCGCTAGGGCTTCGAGCCAGTGAACTGCTTGGGTTGCGTTGGGAAGACTTCGACTGGAAAAGTCTGCGAGTGAAGATTCAGAGGGCGTGGGTCTACGGAAAAATAGAGGCAGTAAAAACCGAAGGCTCAGAAAAGTGGTTGCCTCTGGATTCGAACCTCGCGGACATTCTTCGTCGGCATCGGGAGAAGATGCCCGATGAACTATTGAAAACGGGTTGGGTCTTCGTGAGTCCCTTCACCGGCAAGCCGTGGTGGGCGCACAAACTCGTGCGCTATCACCTCCGGCCGGCTGCTGAGAAGGCAGGGATCGGTCGAATCGGTTGGCACACGTTTCGCCACACGTATTCGACGCTGTTACATGCCTACGGAACGGACATGAAGGTTCAACAAGAACTGCTGAGGCACTCCGACATTCGGACGACGATGAATATCTATACGCACACGGTCTCGCCGGCACTGCGTGAAGCGAATAGCAAAGTTGTTCGAATGATTTTGCCCGAGAGTAAAACTGCGTGAAAGTATTCACGAAAACGCGGGGGCAATCCGGGGGCAGCAATAGTTCCGACCTAAGACAGCAAACGACTTACGACTACAACGCATTCCGCAGAATTCCTTTAGATTCTGCGACATGATAATTTCGATCCCCACCGCCCCTACCAAACTCACCGAAACAAGGCACCTTCGGGCAGCCGAGTCGGCAATTCCTGCGTCAGTCAGCAATTCAGATTCAATCCGAGCCGCCAGACGCTCTGCGGCGTCCCGCTGCAACTGCGGAACGACGTGACCGTAGATGCCCAACGTAATGCACGGATCGGAGTGTCTCGCTTCAGCGTGTGAGCTCGCTGTAACAAACGGTCCACGACGCGACCGTTTCAGCATTCTTCGCGATTCAAAAGATCGGCGCCATCAATTAGCGAATGGATGAGGTGAGCGAAAAAGCGCGGCTGGAAACAACTAAAATTATGTTTCGGGATCAGGAAGCGCCCCTTGGAACAGTCTGTTGATCGGGCGTGGAAGGAGTCGCGATATGCTGTGACAGTTGCTCCTGAGATCCCGCGGGAGCGATCAGCAGGAGCCTGTCGCCCGGTTGCAGGACGGTATCAGCACGACCTAGCATCACCGACTTGCCCCGCAAAACGGCCACGATCTTTGCGGCAGCCGCGGGCCCGCTGAGCGCGCGCGCCTGAATCTGCTTTCCCACCCAGGGACTTTCGGGCCGCAAAGCACCGGTCAGTAGCTGCGAGCCGTCCGGAAGGTCCAACGCAACCCCCGATTGCAAAAGAGCGGCGAGATGAAGATGAGTCAGTTGCGGTGGCAGCGAAACTTTGCCTTGTTCCAAAAGCCGCACGGCGATGCGAACATTTTCCGCTCGGTGTGCTGGCGAATCGGCGCGTCCCGCCACCTGGGCTTCGTACAAACTCCCATACTTGAAAAACGAGGAGAGATTGACTTGAATCAGGTAACTCAACATCACGGCCAGCCCCGCGGGAACCAGAAGCTGGTAGCCGCCGGTCATCTCTGCAACCATCAGCAAGGTCGCAATTGGGACGCGCGCTGCGCCGCCGAAAACTGCTGCCATTCCAACAATCACTAATCCCGCCGGAGCATGGTGAAATAATCCGGCGAAAACGCCACCCAACATGGCGCCGACGAAAAGGCTTGGAGCAAAAACGCCACCGGAACCGCCCGAAGCAACGGTGAGTGAGAATGCCACTATTTTCGCGACAACGAGCATGAGAAGCAATCGCAACACCAGGCGACCATCAATCGCTTCCTGTATCCACCCGTAGCCGCCACCCAGCACCTGGGGCAACCGCAACGCCAGCAATCCCAAACCTAAGCCGCCGACGCCAGGCTTGATCCATGCGGGAATCGGGAGTGCAGCAAACGCATCGCGGGTGCGGTAGAACACCTCAGGAAGAATTGTGGCAACGATGCCGCTCACGGCACCCAACGCAATGTACCAGCCGTAGTCGGTCAATCCCGTCGCGGACAGGTGGACGGGAACCTGGAACAAAGATCGCCATCCCACAAACCACCCGTTCACGGCATAGGCCACAATTGCGGCGAGCAGGCAGTAAATGAGGGCGTCAGCCTCGAAGTCCATGCCTCCATACAAGACTTCCACCGCGAAAATGGCCGTACCGATCGGGGAGCGGAAAATCGCGGAGAGTCCGGCCGCCATTCCCGCCAAAACCAACAGGCGCCTCTCTCTTTCGGGCCGATGAAGCAGAGATGCGTACACCGAGCCGAAACCAGCGGCGATCAGCGCTATCGGACCTTCGCGGCCCGCGGATCCGCCTGAACCAATCGTGATGGCTGACGCCAGCATCTTTACCGGCGCAACGCGCGCTCTCAATACCGATCCGGTGTAGTGCACCGCTTTTACGACGGTGTCCGTACCGTGGCCCTCAGTTTCCGGCGCCAGACCGTAAACGAGAGCGCCGGAGATCAGGCCGCCCAATGTCGTAGCGACCGGCACCAGCCATAATCCGTGGGGACCGATAACTTCCCGAAGTACGCCGCCCTCTTCAGGAAGCCCCGGGGGGCGGTAACCGGCAAGCCAGGTAAGGAACAAATGCTGTGAGAGGCGCAGCATCCACATGAAGAGTTGCGCGCCCAGGCCGCCGATTATTCCGAGTAGAACCGAGTCGAATAAGAGCCGCGGTTTGTCTCCACCCTGCACGTTAACCTTGTACCACTTTGCTGAGTTGTCCGACAGTCGTGAGACGTGACTCGCGTACAACCTCGCGAGCTTTCGAACTCGAACGCGCTTTCTTCGTGGACGATTCGGAGAGTAAAATCGCTGACGATGGTTTGCGGCCACCTCTGCAAAGGACCATGACGTCCGCCCGGAGCGAACTTTGGCCGAGAAAACGAGCTGCCATGAAAAAAGGGGCGATGCGTTTGCGAAGAACGAAAGATCTGCACCAGTACACGATTGCGGCACTCGATGCGGATATCGGCAGGGTAGATGATTTTTACTTCGACGACGAACAATGGACGATCCGTTACATTGTCGTCGCCACTGGTCTCGTTCTCTCGGGGCGAAAAGTGCTGATCTCTCCCGTGGCCCTGCGTCATCCGGCCTGGAGCCCGCTGCACATCAATGTGAAACTCACCTGGGAACAGGTGGCCAGCAGTCCCGGCATTGATCTCGATAAGCCTATTTCTCGATTGCACGAGGCTGAACATCACAAGCACTACGGATTTCCTAAATACTGGGAAGGAAAGGGCGTGTGGGGCTCGCGCCCAACCCCAGATACACTGAAGGAAGCGCCGCTCTCCCAATCGAAAACCGCAGAGAACAGCTCCCCTTCGGAATCGCATCTACGCAGCGTCCGCGAAGTCACCGGATATCACATCACAGCGACCGACGGAGAAATTGGACACCTGGACGATTTTCTATTCGACGGCCAGACCTGGGAAATTCGCTATGCCATCATCTCCACTAAGAACTGGTGGCCGGGCAAGAAAGTGCTGCTGAGACCTCAGTGGATCCACCGTGTAAGCTGGGCCGATCGCGAAATTTACGTTAACATCTCCCGTGAGATCATTCGAAAAAGCCCGCAGTGGAATGCGGAGCGCCCCGTTAGCCGGGAATATGAGCTTCGTCTCCATAAACACTATGGTTACGCGCCCTATTGGACGCCGGAGGTTTGAAAGCTAGGCGACCCTACCTCTCTGGGATACTGCGTTTTTCTTCAGAAGTTATCTGCGCCGTCGGGATCGAGGCTTCCTCGGCTGAATTGTCAGACGCTGACCACAGGACGCCCGCGTTTTCCTGGAAGACCTCGACGGTTTCCAGTCTTCTATGTACAGCGAAGGGCCTTCTGTTCCTCTGGAGGCATTCCATTGATCTCTGTTCCAGGATACTTGGATGCTAGAGCACGCCGTGCGGCGTTGGAATCAAGGATGATGTACCCTTAGGCGCGCGAGAATCATGGCCGGCAGGCGATTAGCGCTGACGCAGCAACGGGCGGCGCACCAGTCCAAGGCTTCCTCAAGCAGAAAAAAGAGGGTGAGAAGAACCCCTACCGTCACAAACAGCACCGTAAACAAAATAAGCGCCGCAAGTAGTTCCCGCGCATAGAAGCCTCCCAGGCACCAGGTGAGAACGGCCGCGAGAACCACGCATATCCACATGGGTGATCTCATGGCCAATCGGTGTGCGCGTAAACTTTCAATCATTGAAGATTCCGATCGTTTAAAGTGTCCCGACGTGAAACAACACGTCCCGAGAACTGCATTCCTAATCGCCGCCCAGTTGTGGTGAGCGCCGGCGCGGGGCCCGCCAGCGCGTCACCACGACAGGGGGAGGCTTTAAGTGTGCCGGCCCTGGAGCGTCTGCATTTTGCCGCTAACATCCAACGTCGTGTTGTACAGCCATGTGAACAACAAGCCAGCTACGGCGCCGTCAAGCAGGCCGTCGATGGTGCCGATGACCACGCTGGCGAAGTTGTGCGTGGAATGAAACCACGGATACACAGAGTTCATCATCGTGAGAAAACCCGTACCGTACTCCGGCCGTGCCAGATTGATGAGTCCGACCAACAGAATTGCCCCACCCCACAAAAGCCCAGCCGCAATCGCGGTTCCCTTGAATGAAAGTTTCATTTCATTTTCTCCTTGGTATGACGTTGTTCCAGCATTTCCATCAACTCTACTGAGCAGTTCATCAGTCCGCATGACGTTTCACTCAGTTGCCCGTGCTTTGCGCCTGAGCCGTTTCGCTGGCCATCGGCAACTTGGACACCGACTCGACCGCCTTCAGGCTGGGCTCCGCTCGCTCCCACAGAAGGCG
Organism: uncultured Acidobacteriota bacterium; assembly: GCA_963754275.1. Taxonomy (GTDB): domain Bacteria; phylum Acidobacteriota; class Terriglobia; order Acidiferrales; family UBA7541; genus Palsa-295. The sequence goes on along the minus strand of CAVWFO010000023.1, from coordinate 241,595 downwards.
TGCCTGGGGAGAATCGTTCGGATAGATTTGCGCGGATTGCTGTCCGCTTGGCTCCAGAACGATGTCCACTCTGCGATTGTAGGCAAGCCAGGTCGCCCTCGGGTTCTTCATCCACTTTTGCGGTGTTTCATTATCCTGCGATTGGATCTTTTGCACCTGTGCGGTAGAAAGTTGCTGGTCTTTTCCTTCCGCGCGAGTCTCGATCTTTTCAATCGCGACGCCCTGCGAAATCAGGTACGCCTTCGCCAGTTGCGCGCGCCTTTCGCTCAGCGCGAGATTGTATTTCTCAGGTCCGCGCACATCCGCATGTCCCACAATGACCAGCTTGTCCTGAGGGTTGTACTGCTCGCTATCCTTAAACGTGGCAGCCGCCGTGCGGAGCGCTTGCGCCTCGCTCGATACCAAACCTACCCTGGGCCGATTGCGGCGGGGGAAGGCGGTGGGATAAAAAAGGCTCGCCAGGGTTACGGACGGAGCGGGATCAATGGAACCGACGATGTGCAGCAGCACAGTCTTGGACGCAGTTCGGCCGCAAGAATTAGATGCCTCGATGGTGTAGCCAAAATCTTCGTTCACCGCGCCGTCCGTCAGTTGCACGGGTTTGGGCTGAATGGTCTGGCTTCCGCTCAACGCCTCATTGCCCAACGGCGTGATCGTCACTTTGTCAGCATTGGACGCGGACCACTGCAGAGTCGTCGGATCGTCTTGCACGATTTTGTCTCCGACCTTGTGAAAGTGCACTTCCGGCTCGCTGAGGCTGAGCGTCACGGATGGCTGCGCGTTAACATTCACCGCGACGGTCTTCGTTACTTCGCCGCCCGGCCCCTTGGCGATCAGTTCGTAGGTGGTCGGTTGCGTCGGGCTGACCGTGCGATCGCCGGTCGGCGGCACATTTCCGATGCTGCTGATGGAAGTGTCGGCAGCGTCGGTGGCCTTCCAGTCCAGTGTGGCCGACTGGCCGCACGTTGTTTCCGACTGCGAAGCGGAAAGCTGTGCGGTGACCGGCGCGACGGGAACCTGCGCGCTAGCTATTCCAGCGTCGAAGCGCGGCTGCGGCCCAAGCTTGAGACCGCGCTTAAAATCCCGGGACTCGATCTTGCCGTTGTGGTTCAAATACACGATCTCGCGCTGGCCGGCCTTCACATCCACCGGTCCGGACCAGATGGTCTGGCCTTTTTGTGTGACCGTGACTTGATAGTTGCCCGGTTTGACGAGCAGCCACTGGTGCCACAAGAAATTGTTATCGAATTCGTCCACGTGGCCGACGAAGTATGCCGGAGTGCTGCCGTTGAGCAGCACAGCGGCGCGCGGATGGCCTTTGAATTCGATGTCACCGAACGGCCCGGAGACCATATCTCCGGAAGCTTGTAGGGTCACGGCAAGGTCAGTGGTCTCACCCGCGCCGATGTGGACTTTCTGCGTTTTGGGGGTGTAACCGTAATTATCAACACCCACATCATGCGTGCCAGCAGGCAATTCGATGGTCTGACTGCCGTCGCGGATTGCCTTTCCGTCTACGAACACGTAAGCCTGCTTCGGACTTACGTGGATCTTCAGCTTTCCGGTGTCGGGGCTCGATTGCGCAGATGCCGGCACCATGCTCACTAATAGCGCCACAATCGCAAGACAAAACACGCGGGCCAGGAACTTCGCTCGCATCATTTGAATGCTCCTTTCAATGCTCATGATCGCCTTGCCTCCATAAAATAGCCGGGGGGCGGAGCGCCGATTCCGCTAGAAGCGTGAATTCATGCGCTCCGGCTGCACTCCGTGGCGCTGCGGCCAGCGAGCCATACGAGAGAGCAATCCCACGGCGAGGATTTTTGGATTTTATAGCGGGCATGGCAATTAACTCTTAGAGCTAAAAGACCCTATAGCTTTCGATATATAGGCGCTGCCGCGAAAAAGTGTCACGATTGCTGGCGCATGGCCCTAGCTACCGTAGGGCGCTCAATCTTTCTCGATCAGGAGGATCGCGATGATACAAAGAAGTGGAAAAACCCTGGTGCCCGCGCTGGCTGCGTTCGCCTTGCTGTTCGGAGGTTCGGTGGCGATCGCCCAGCAGTCCAGTTCGCCTACGACCAGCACCCAGCACACCTCGAAGCCCGCGACACCGATGATGACCGATGCGGAATTCGCCCGCAGCGCTGCGGAGGCCAATCTTGCGGAGGTAAAGCTCGGCAATCTAGCCCAGCAACAAGGAACCACCCAGACCATTAAGGATTTCGGCAAGCGCATGGTTACCGATCATACTCAGGCCGAAGACAATTTGAAGACCGCGGCAGCGACCAGTAACATTAATCTGCCGACAACACTCAACGCAAAAGATGAGGCTACGTACGATCGGCTGGCGAAATTGTCAGGCGAAGCATTCGATCGTGCGTACGCGCGAGACATGGTGAGGGATCACCGTGGTGACGTAATCGAATTCCGCCACGAAGCGAACGACGGGAAAGATGCCGCAATCAAGACATTTGCATCGAATACGCTCCCCACGCTGGAAACTCACTTGAAGCTTGCCCACGAGATGTACCACAGCGTCTCCGCTCAAGGGACCAGCGAAAGCAAGAGTCACAGCGGATAAGTTGCTCGACGCTTCCGATCAAATCAAAATCCGACAGACCAGCACCGGCCTTCGCACCATCGAAGGCCGGTTTGGTGTCTGGAGCTGGCATGGGAGTGTTGGGCCCAGCAAAGCACCGCCGCGCAAAAGCGCGTTGGCTGCAACTAAGCCGGCCCGGAACGCGGCTGCACGCGGTCGGGCGATTGTGTTCCCGGTTGGTGGCGGTGCCGGAAACTTGCCATCGTTATTGCGGTTGGTTAGGACTTTGGGCTTGGGGATACCCATAGCCATGCAAAACCGGTGAATCTTGAGCCGCGGCGGTCCTATTTGCGTCAGGCGAAGTTGAAAATGCGGGAGAGTCGCAATCGAAGTACGCTGTTGCGTTATGAAGATGTGCTCGTTCCTCTTGCACCTTTGCGACCTGTTTGGCCTCCCCACTGTCTAACAGATACGGATCACACTCGTCTGCTCCCGATCTGCAGGCGAGCAGATTACGAGCGTGCTTGGCAGCATCAACCTGTTTGAATTCCGGATTCGTCAGCAACAACGGATTGCAGGATGTATCGCCCGTTTCGCATTCCAGAAGATTTCGCTGCTGTTCGAGGGCATTTACAGCTTGGCCCTCTGCTGCTGTGAGCATGGACTTATCGCACAATAGTCCGTCCGTTTCGCATGCCAGCAGGTTCCGCTCACGGTCGAGCTGATCGATTTGCGCCGCCTGCTCTGGATTCAGCAACGAGTGATCGCACGTAGGATAGCCCTGCAGACATTCCAGCAGATTTCGTTGCCGGCTTGAGCCGGCAACCTGTGCCTTCTGCGACGGATTCAGCAGGGCGGGGTTGCAGAGTATGGTGCCAGTGAGACATTGCCAAAGATTCTGATCGCGCTTGAGGTCCGCAAGTTGCGCTTCCTGTGGGTTCGTCAGAGGCGACGTATCGCAGGCGGCGTCTGCCCGTGCGGAGCTAGAAAGGTTCTCGATATTGTTCGTCGATTGCGCGCATAGCGGAAAAACTAAAATCGCGCACAGACAACAGAGCGAGATGTAGAGTTTCATGGATGTCCTCTCGAATTGTTTTTGCGGCACCCGTTTTCTGGCGGTCCTCATATCGTCGCCCGTCAGTCTGGTCCCGCATGTCACAGTGAGGATGTTGGTGGGTTATTTCTTGCTGCGCAATTGGCCCTTGGGCTCAACGGGCGCTATAGCCTTCGATATACCTTCCGCTGAGGTTAGAGAACCAGCAGGCTTCGCGTCTTGGTTCGCGAGACTGCGGGCAGGCTCCTGCGGAATTCCGACAAGATGGACGAAGCCGCGTCGCGCAGCGGCCATGATGGCTTCGACGCGCCCCGTCACCCCAAGTTTTGCGAGGATGTGATTGACGTGGACCTTAACCGTACCCTCGGTCACGTCCAGCGATGATCCGATTTCCTTGTTCGACTTGCCCGCCACCATGAGACGAAGTACCTCTCGCTCCCGTCGCGTCAGATTTGGCGCGGTCATTCGCGCCGCGAGTCTCGCCGCCGCCGAGGGATGGATCCAGGTTTCCCCACGCAAAACAGCGCGGATGCACACCAGCAAGTCATCGCGACCAGAGTCACCCTTCACTATGTAGCCTCGCGCGCCGGCGGAAAACACCTGGTAAACTTCCTCGTCAGTGCTGAACGCCGAATAGATAATGATCTGCGCCGCTGGAAACTTGTCGTGAAGCGTTGCGATTCCGTCTGCGGGCTCCATGCCGCGCATGTGCAGATCCAGAACCGCGACGTTGGGCCGGTTTCGCAGGACCTGATCCACCGCTTCCGGCCAATTGCGCGCCTCCCCAACAACTTCCATATCAGGCTCGCGGTTGATGACTGCCGCCAAGCCTTCGCGCACGATCGAATGGTCGTCGGCGATCACGGCACGAATGGAACGGGACGCCTTCATTGCAGCCCCTCACTCCTCACGGGAGGAATCGGAATGGAAGCGTGGACCTCAGTGCCGCGACCCGGTTCGCTGTGAATCGTCCAGATCCCTCCCAGGGCCTTAGTCCGATCTTGCATTGAAGTTAAACCGAAGCTGCCGGCGTTCAGTTCGGGCTGGAATCCTTGGCCGTCATCTTTCACGCAGAGCCGTGCCCGCTCGGAATCGAGGAACAAGTCAATCCGCACCTCGCGTGCTCTCGCATGTTTCACGATGTTGGACAGCGCTTCCTGACTGATTCTCAGCAGCCCCCTTTCTATCTCCAGCGGAAGCCGGCGGATCGTTCCATCCAGCGAAAACTGTACGCACAGCCCATTATTACCGGCCAAATCCTTAGCTAAATTTTCGATGGCATTCTTAAGATCCACTGTCTGCAATTCCTCCGGGTACAAATCCCACAAGGCGCAGCGCATTTCCGTCATGCTCCCGCGTACCAGCTGCAGCGCACGGCGCACATGAGCTTGTGCCGCGGGATCTTCGCCCAGAGAATCGTCCGCCAGCTCCAGGTGCATGATCGTCGCTGCGTTTTCCTGGCACACGGTATCGTGAAGTTCCAGAGCCATTCGTTTACGTTCGCTCTGTACCGCTTCTTGCAAGAGCTTTTCTTTGGACATCTCCAGGGCATGCTTCACGTCCTGACGAGACACCCATACATACGCCAGCACACCTGCAGCCACGCCGATAATCAAGTCATTCAGGACATTCGTATCGCGAGAGGCTCCCATGCGTGCGAACGCCACATCCAGTGCCCGGTTGGCGAGCGCGACGCACAAGCCAAGCACAAAAGAACCGATGATGCGTCTTCCCAGCCTCTCGTCAGGGGACATAGTCCGAAACCTTCGCTACGAACTCGGGCGCGGGCGCGTGAAAATCACCCACTTGAACACAATAAGACTCTGACATCCGAATTGCAATTCAGTCCGGTGATCGTCCGATCGCAAATCAGAAAATATCGGGAAAGAACCGGGTATTACCATGGTCGTACAAGCTTCTATGCACTAAGAGGAATTGCTCAGCTTCAGATTTATGAACTAGCCTGCTGCTTGCTCAAAGGCATCCCGAGGCGTGCCGGCTTTCAGGTGCGCACGCCGCGCGGCTTGCAGCGGGGACGGCGCGGGCGACGAATGCCTACAGGATATTTTTGGGCCACTCAATGAATCCATACGGAGGAAATTTAGAATGAACGCACAACCAGCAACAGCGATGCAATCCGTCAAGAGCTCGGCTCCGGGCCGCCAAGGTCCCATGGAGTTATTGGAACAATTCGACAAGGTCTATGACTCGATCGCCCGTCGGGCGTTCGAGCTTTTCAAAGGTAACGGCCAGTCGGGGGGACATGAATTGGACAATTGGCTTCGTGCCGAGGCTGAGATGTTGCACCCCATCCAACTGGAGGTGACGGAGTCGGACGAATCCCTGACTGTACTGGCCGAAGTTCCGGGTTTCGGCGCAAAAGACTTGGAGATCAAGGTCGAACCTGAGCGCCTGATCATCGCGGGCCGGCGCGAAATTAAGGAAGAGAAGAACGGTCGGAAGATTCAGTGCGAATGGTGTGCCGATCAGATTTTGCGAGTGGTCGACCTGCCGAGGGAAGTGGACGCAAGCAAGGTCAACGCAACGGTGCGGGACGGGATTCTATTGATCGATTTGCCCAAGGCCGCACACTCCAAAGCGACGCGGATCGAACCAAGGCCGGCTTGATGCTTGCGTGACAGGTTCAGCGGCCCGTCGCCTCATTGCAGTTGCAGGCACGAAGAGTGCCGGCGACGGGCTGTTGCCCTGTGTTGGCATGCAGACTTCCATCTAACGAGAGTTTAGAAACACACGAAGCATGGTGAGGATATGTTCCGCCACGCCATTCCGATTGGGCGTATCTTCGGAATTTCGATTGACCTCGATTACTCGTGGTTTCTCGTCTTCGGCTTGGTCACTTGGGTGTTGGCCGTCAGCTACTATCCCTCCGAATTCAAACATTGGGGCATTGCGGAATATTGGCTGATGGGTGCTCTCACGGCCGTGATGCTATTCGTCAGTGTTTTGCTCCACGAAATAGGGCATTCGGTGGTAGCCAAACAGTACGGAATTGCGGTGCCCCGCATCACGCTATTCGTATTCGGCGGAGTTTCGGAGATAGCCACGGAGCCGCGCAGCCCGCGTGTCGAGTTTTGGGTTGCAACAGCGGGGCCGATTGTCAGTTTTGCATTGGCGCTCATCTTTTGGCAGCTGCAGCCCTTCCTTGTCCATGCTCAATACTTACTGGCATTGGCCAAGTACTTGGCGATTCTGAATTTTGTGCTGGGGGCATTCAACCTTGTTCCTGGCTTCCCACTCGATGGGGGCCGCATTCTCCGATCAATCTTGTGGGGCGTTACCGGGAATTTCCGGCGCTCCAGCACCATCGCCGTGGCTACGGGCCGAGCCTTCGGCTTTGCATTGATCTTTGCCGGAGCGTGGCTGGTGCTTACGGGCAATGCATTCAATGGTCTATGGCTCGCGTTTATCGGCTGGTTCCTGGAAAGCGCCGCTGCAAGTCAGGACCAACTGCAAGTCTTAAAGGATCTGCTGGGCGGGCACAAGGTGTCCGAGGTGATGAGCCGGGATTTTCCGCGAGTACCCGGAAGCGTAACGCTGCAAGAACTCGTAGAGAAAAATGTTCTGACGCAGGGACGCCGATCCTTCGTGGTGGGCAACGGCCAAGGTTCGGCTGGATTAATTACGCTCTCAACTATCAAAGAGGTGCCACGAGCTTCGTGGCCAAAAACAATGGCGTCACAGGTGATGATTCCGCTAGACAAGACTGTATCGATTCAGCCTGCAGCCGAATTGTGGACGGCCCTGGAGAAGATGGGGCGGGATGGCGTCAATCAACTTCCGGTGCTTAACGGCGGCGGAGGTGATCGAGTCGTGGGAATGCTGTCGCGCGACGACCTCGTCCACTATCTGCGTGTTTTAGAGTCTCTGGCCAAATAACTTTGGCAGGAACTGCAGCCGCTATTTACGGTGTTTGGAGGCGCGGTTTATGGGCGACCTTCGCCCTCATACTCACGAGTGCCCGCGCTGCGGGGCGAAGTGGGAGTGTGGCGAGGCAAATTCAACTTCGAGATCAACTACCTCGGTGGCATAATCCGCCAGCGCCGGAAGTGCAACGCCGCCAAGCGCGAAAGTAAGAACGACGCATCGCGAAACAAGTGTGAATCGCGGGCGCGTGGGGACGCTACGGCTAAATCCGCACCCTTCAAACAGCGCAAAGCGCGGAACCCGGAAATGCAGCGGAATTCGTCTGGCTGCAGTGGGAGGGGCGTGCCACCCGTGCCGCGCTTTTTGATCGAAGTCATCGCTCTCGTCACGCGATGAATTCGCGTTCATTTCACCCCGCACAACTATCACCAGTGACTGCAAGTCGGCCAACCGGTAGAGAAGTATGGGGCGCAGGGCGACGTTAGGAGATAATGGCTGCCATGCGCGTTGGAGTCTTCACACCGCTGCTCTCGCAGCTTTCACTGCCTGACGTTCTCAAGAAACTTGCTGCGCTGCACATCAACACAGTCGAGCTTGGCACGGGAAATTATCCTGGTGATGCGCACTGTAAGCTGGCGATGCTTGATGACAGCCGCTCCCTCGCGGCGTTTCAACAGGTGCTTGCCGACCATGGCGCACAGATCAGCGCTCTGAGTTGCCACGGGAACGCGCTGCATCCTGATAAAGCGCGGGCAGACCAAGACCGCACGGTGAGCCGCAAGACGATCCTGCTTGCGGAAAAACTCGGGATACCGGTGGTCATTGATTTTTCCGGATGTCCCGGCGACTCGCCGCACGCCACAGCGCCCAACTGGGTGACCTGCCCATGGCCTCCGGAATATCTGAAAGTTCTCGACTGGCAGTGGAACGAAGTGGTCGCGCCTTATTGGATCGAGCATGCAAAATTCGCCCAGGATCACGGCGTGAAGATCGCCATCGAAATGCATCCTGGATTTGTGGTTTACAGTCCAGAAACGATGTTAAAGCTGCGCGCGATCGCGGGCTCAGCCGTGGGCTGCAACTTCGATCCCAGCCATCTGTTCTGGCAGGGCATCGATCCGATCGCCGCGGTGCGCGTATTGGAAGGTTCGATTTTCCATGTGCACGCCAAAGATACGCAGCTGTACCCAAATAATCTGCAACGCGCCGGGGTGCTGGACACCAAGCCATACACGGACGAGCGCGCGCGCAGTTGGATTTTTCGCACCTGTGGCTACGGTCACGGCGCGCAGTGGTGGAGCGAATTCATTTCCACGCTGCGAATGTTCGGTTACGACGGCGTGCTCTCCATCGAGCATGAAGATAGCCTACTCGCCGCGGAAGAAGGGCTCACAAAGGCCGCGAATTTCCTTAACGAGATCGTAATCCGCGAGCGACCGTCGTCGGCGTGGTGGTTGTAGGGCGCGGCGGGGAACAGACTCAATGAAAACAATCACAAGAATAAAATGAGCTTCGCCGCATGCTGATTTTCTCGACGATCGTGGCGATCTTTGTTTACGGCATGATCTCCGCCATGTTGGGCACGATTTTGCCCGATCTGTCGGATCGTTTCGGCCTGTCGCCCCGACAGAACGGCACAATCGCCTTCGCGCAGGCGCTCGGACTGATCATCGCATCGCTCGGCGTGGGCCCGCTGCTCGATAATGAAGGAAAGAAGCTCGGACTTATTATCGGCCTGGCGTTGATTGCCATCGCGCTCTTTGCGCTTCCGCGTTCATCCGGTTTTCGCAGCATTGTGTTCGTGCTCTTCCTGCTCGGCGTGGGTGGAGGAATCGTCGTCACCGGCGCAAATGCTCTGGTCAGTGATGTGGGCGAAGCGCACCGAGGCGCCGCGCTAAACATGGTGAATTTGTTTTTTGGGCTTGGGGGGCTGGCCACACCGTTTATCGCAGCGAATCTTTTTGGTCGAAACTGGGTTCGCCTCTGCTACACCATCGCGGCGCTCACGGTCGTTTCGGTCGCCATCCAGGCATCTACAAAAATGCCGGAGCCCACTCGAGCCGGTGGGTTCGTGCTCGCGGAAGCGGTTCCCGTTTTGGGGCGCCCGCTGCTTTTCCTGCTTGGACTATTTCTTTTTCTTTACGTCAGCTGTGAGGTGGGAATTTGGAATTGGCTGCCCCGTCACCTGATCGCGCAGGGAATTCCTGAATCGCGCGCGCTCAACATCCTTTCGTTGGGATTCGCGCTCGGCCTGTTGATTGGCCGTGTGGGCGTCTCTCCCATCCTGATTCGTGTTCCGGCGGTCACCGTCTTACTCTTCGCATCCGTCGTGATGGCGATCTCGACATTCCTGATGCTGCGGCTGAGCAATCCGTTCAGCGCTGCCGTTCTGGTCTTCGTTGCAGGACTTTCCATGGCGCCAGTTTTCCCCACCACGCTAGCTATCGTTGGTGATAATTTCCCGCGGATGACGGGGACCGCCATCGGCTTTGTGATTACCTGTGGTTGGATTGGTCTCGCCGTCAGTTCGCGCATCATAGGCTTTATCGCGGGCGGCGATCCGCGCCGTCTCAAAAGAGCTCTGCTGGTAATCCCCGCTTTCGCAGTGCTGATGGTGGCTTTGGATTTGGCAATTCAGCATGCGCTGCGCTAACGCAGCGGCGCTCGCGGAGGGAAACGGAATCCGGAACCCCTGGCGCGCTAAACGGTCAACGCCTTCCAATACTCCGCGTCAATCTTCAGCGCTTCCATTGGCGGCATGTCGTACTGCTCCTGCTCGATAAAGGCGTGCTTGATGTTGGTCTTGCTTGCCGCTGCGAAAATTGGACGGTAGTCAATGCTTCCGCGGCCCAGCTCGGCGGAAGGCGGCGGCTCCGTATCGGAACCCGGCGCTCCACTCAATTTGAAATCCTTCACGTGCAGCATGGAAATGCGCGTGGGATAGCGCCGCAAATAGTCCACCGGGTTTCCCCCGCCGACAATCACCCACCCGCAGTCCATCTCCATCGTTACCTTTGCAGGATCCGTCAGACGCAGCAGTTCGTCGTAAATTACGACTCCGTCGATCCTGCGGAACTCCGCCGTATGGTTGTGGTACCCAAATTTGATTCCAGCCGCGTTCACGCGCTCTCCCATGCGATTGAATTGCTCCGCGTTCCAGCGCCAGTCGTCAAGCGTCATCGCTTCTCTCGCGGTCTTCGCATCCGCCGATTTCGCGGGCGATCCATGCGGAAAGCCCGGCGATGCGCAGATGATGTACTCAAGCCCGAGCGCTTTTCCGTACTCGATTGTCTCGTCCAGGTGTGGCGCCAGGTCCGCATACGAATAGTGGGCGCTTACGCAATGCAGCCCCGCTCGCTCCATCGCCCGCTTCACGTCGCTTGCGCTGCGGCCAAAAAATCCCGCAGCTTCAACCTCACGGTAGCCCAGCGCGCTCAACTCGCGGAGCGTTCCTTCATAATCCTTCGGCAACAAATCCCGCACGGAGTAGAGCTGCAATCCGAGTGGCAAGCCCAGCGGATTCGCCATGAGCCACGATGCGTCGGTACACGTGGCGGCGAAAGCTACGGACGCCGAAGCACTCTTTAGAAAATTCCTTCTGGAGATTCCTCGCATGGTCACCGCCCCTGTCCCGAAGTGATGGTCATCTCAATTTAATAGTCGGACGAACCGCGCCTACCCGATAATCGCCTTCGCTTCCGCATCCCACGTTGCGATCGTTTTCTTGAAGTACGCGTAGTTTGCCAGATGGCAGCCAATCGCGGTGTGATTGCCGAACACTTCATTCTCCACGGTGGCTTTGCGCGTCCGTACCGCATTGAAGAAATTTGCCTGGTGCGCGGAAACATCGCTGTACCCAGCCGGGGCCGTAAAAATCTCGGATTGCACCGTCGTCTTATAATCGAGCGGCGTAGGTTGCGGATTTTCCGCCGCCCACTTTGCGAGATACGCATTACGAAGCCGCGCCGGCCAACCCTTGGTCGAATATGTCTCCGGCTTGGGAACAATATCTTGAGGCGTAAATGTCAGCGTCTGATTCAGAAGCTCCATCGTGCCCTTCGTGCCTTGAAATTTGATCGGTTCGCCGCCTTGATTAGCATTGTTCAAATTGCAGTAGAGCGAAACGCGGAATTTCGGATAGTCATAAACCGTCTCAATCACGTCCGGGAAGTCGCGCCCGTCTGTCCAGCGAAACAGTCCGCCGGTGGTTTGCGCGCGCTGCGGAACTTCGTCAATTCCCGCGACGAAGTGAATCCCCGAAAGCAGATGGACAAACAAATCCCCGGCCAGGCCCTCGCCGTAATCGGCGAAACAGCGCCAACGGAAGAAACGTGCCGCATCAAACGGGCGCTGCGGCGCTCCTACCAGGAAAGCATTCCAGTCAATGGTCTGCTCGCTCGCGTCTGGCGGGATCGGATACACCCAAGCGCCCCCGGGCGAGTTCCGATTTGACGATCCTTCGATCAGGAAAACCTCGCCGAGCGCACCCGACGCATAGAGCTCGCGCGCCTTTTCGTACACGATGGAGCTGACGCGCTGGCTGCCGACTTGCATGATGCGATTTCCTTTTTGCACGGCGTCCACCATCGCGAAACCGTCCGCCACGTTGTGTGACATAGGCTTTTCGCAATAAACGTCTTTTCCCGCCGCGCAAGCATCCACCACCACTCTGCGATGCTGATGATCCGGGACGGCCACGATCACGGCGTCCACATCCTTGCGGTCGAGAATCTCTTTGTAATTGCGCGTTGCCGGCACCTGTTTCTTCACGGCTTCTTGCGCCGCCTCGTGCCGGCTGTCGTAAAGGTCGCAAACCGCGACGCATTCCACACCAGGCACCGCGAGCGACGCATCCAGCAACTCGCATCCGCGTGTCCCCGTGCCGATGGATGCGAATCGGACGGTATCGCTCGGGGCTACCGCGCGTCCGGCGCCCCAGAGCGCTGCCGGCTGCAGCAAATTAATTTTCGAACTCGCCCCGGCGGCCACGGAGCCGGCACTGATCTGCATGAATGTCCTGCGGGTTAGAGACTTCATTCGTTGTCCTCTCTTGCACCGATAGTCCGCACTCGACCGATTGCATTGTCGGCTGCGGTAAACGCGATGTCGAGATTTTTCTCTGCAGCTGCTATCTAGTGTTTCAGCGGCGCGAGGTCGGGCGGGACCAGAACGAGCAGAGATCCCAGGATACGGACGTGAGCGTGAATCGCAGCGGAAGCTAGTAATTCGATGGAGCATCCTTCAATTCATAGCTTACAAAAGCTATTCGTTTGCTATCCGGCGCCCATGAAGGCACGTTAATTGTGCCCTGTCCGCCGAACAATTTCGCCAGGACGCTGATCTTCCCGTCTACGCGAGACATCAGCCGCAGCGTAACGTCCTTATTCGGCGGGTGGCCGGTCACGCTTTTATCGTAGGAGAGAATAACCATCCATTTCCCGTCCGGAGAAACGTGTGGGAACCAATCGTTGAAATCATCGTGGGTGATCTGTTCCTGTTCGCTACCATCGGGCCGCATGCGCCAAATCTGCATGATGCCGGTACGCACGGAATTGAAGTAAATATATTTTCCGTCCGGCGTGTATTCAGGCCCGTCATCGAGCCCCTTGGCCGTCGTCAGCCGAGTTTCCGTGCCGCCCGCTGCTGGAATCGAATAAATATCGAAATCGCCGTTTCGTTCGCCAACAAATGCCAGCGTGCTTCCATCCGGCGACCACCCGTGCCAGTACGAAGGGGAGTTCTGCGTAATACGGTGAGGTGTTCCGCCGGCAAACGGAACCGTGTAAACGATCGAATTATGGTCACCCTGCGATTGATCGCTGATCGCGATGAACTTTGAATCGGGAGAAATTCCGTGGTCGTTGTTGCAGCGGATCGCAAAACCCGTGTCAATCACTTCTGGCTTCCCGCCGCTGACCGGTAGGCGATATATCCGGCCATCCTGATTGAAAAGGAAAAATGCACCATCGCGCGTCCAATTCGGCGCCTCGAAATGCTCCGGCGCGGAGTAAACGACCGTTCGCGCCCTTGATTCGATATCAATCGTTTCCAGCTTGCTGATGAGCGTCGTCGTTGCAGCGGATGATCGCCCCGAGGCGAAATACGAAAACGCCAAAACGCACAGAGTCGCCAATGCCGAAATAATATTCTTGCTCATAAACTACTCCATCGCCGTGAAGCGCCGTCCGGATGCCCGCGTTACGACGCGCGCTCCCGAGTCGGGCAAAATTGCGAATACTAGTGCGCATTCTAGCATGGCGGAATTTCGCCGGTAGAAGGCACCAAGACCCGCTGGTTCGAACTAGTGCCCGAAAGATTTAGGATACACCACGGCCGAAGGGCCAAGACGCGCTGACTTACTCGCAGCGGGGTAGGCCGAAGCTAGCGAACAGCGCGACTCGTTTTTTGTCAGGTTCCTGGTTCAGGCTCTTTTAATGAGGCGAGTAATCCCGACCAAAATCACCGCGCCAATGAATGCCACGATGATCGAGCCGATCATGCCGCCACCGGGCCAAATTCCCAGCGCGCCGAAAACCCAGCCTCCGACTAATCCGCCGAGGATGCCGAGGATGATGTCCACGAGCACGCCATAGCCGCCGCCTTTCATAACCTGACCGGCGAGCCAACCTGCGATCAATCCGACAACGATCCAAGCGATGAATCCCATGGTTTTTCTCCTTCCAGTTGCGCAGAGCCACCAGGGCGGCGAAGAGCAAATTTGCCGCCTCTGGTGGTAGTTGGCCTGACAGCCTTCAATCGCAATTCAACTAGGTCAATTGCTAATTTGGACGCCGATGACCGAACCGCTGACTATTATTTCCACACGACGATTGAGTTTCCGTCCGGCGGGCGTGCTGTTATCGGCGATGGGATCGGCCTCACCCAATCCTTTTGAAGTAATGCTGTCTGGCGACAGCCCCTGAGTGATCAGGAATGTCCGCACGGTGTCGGCTCGCTGCTGAGAAAGCGTCATGTTGAAATCGGCTGTCCCAGTGTTGTCCGTGTAACCTTCGATCGCCAGATTCAATCCCGGATGCGCCTGAATGATTCCGGAAAGCTTCGCTAACTTCAGCTGCGCGTCGGTGCTCAATGCGTACTTTCCCGTCTGGAAGAGTACGTCGGCCATGTTTACGACGAGGCCGCGCGGCGTGTCCGTGGTTTGCAACACATCGTTGAGCTGACGCAGGAGCTGCGCACGCAAGGCCTCTGTTGCTGCTCGGGCGCGGGCTGCTTCGTCCCTGGCCGCTTGTGCCTTGGCTTGCAAGGCTGCTTGCTGTGCTGCGGCTTGCGATGCAGCCTGCGCTGCCTGGGCCGCGGCCTCTGCCTTCATCTGGGCTTCTTTCGCTGCCGTCAGTTCCGCCTGGCGCCGGGCTTCCTCGGCTGCCTGCGCGTCTGCTGCCGCCTTCGCCTGTGCCGCGGCCGCTGCCGCCGCAGCTTCCTTTTCTTGCTGAATGCGCTGCGCCGTCTCTCGGCGTACTGCGAGGGATCGGGCGTCTTCGGCAAATTGGATGGTCTGCCGCGACGCGGAAATGACCTGATTCTTGCCGGCGTCTTGAGTAAGCGCGTTTTCCGCCATCTGCAAACTGGATTGCGCTTTCGCGAAAATTTCCGGCGCGTACTGCTCGGCGCCGCGAGATTTCGCGATTTCCACGGCATTGCGCGCTTCGTACATATCCAGCGGGATTTTCTTCAAGTCCGGCGTCAACGCCAGAGGATTACCTTGCTTGGTATATTCGCTGCGCCGCATCAGCTTGTAGCTGTTGTTGGGATAAATCTTTCCCTTGGTATTTTTGCGGGTTTCGTTGACCAGAATGACGAGTTCGCTCGGGATATGAACGGCATAATACGGTTCCGCCGTAACTATCAAAGCAAAGGTTTGCGACTGCGCAGTCGCGTCCAGTTTGCCTTGACCCGTCTTGTCTATGGGAATTTCCCCGAGATTGGTGGTGGTTCCATCGGGAGTGACGGTCCACAAAACATAGGTGAGAAACTCGGCGCCCAACACGGTGGGTTGCGGCATTCCCGCTACTTTCAAGGAGACTTGTGTGCCGCCGACCTTGGCGTCCACCTTGGCTTCGCCGCTGGTTTGGGGCGCAGCAGGCGTTGCGACCATGGTGACCTTGGTGCCACCGCCGCCGACCGGATAGCCGATCGCGGCGACGGTGCCGCTGATCACATTCTCCGAGGGCTCCGCCGGTTCTGCTTGCTGTGTTTGCGCGGTGCAGACTCCTGCCGCCAAGAACAGGCATAGCACCACTAGAATCATCTTTTCAATGCGTTGCATCTAGTCCTCCCCAGCTGGAACTTCTTGTCATCAGATTTGCTACCGCGCATTACAGAGGTCCGCCCGCTCTATCCGAAATCGCGTGGGCCGTTGGCAGCCCCGATGAGTCGAACGGACACACAAACGCAGAGCCTTTGATAGTTTAATAGCCGAGGGCAGTTTTGGTGAACTGGTAAAACTACCAATAGCCGCGCAAATCAGTCGGCGCCCCAGCACATCGTGAGGTGATTAGCATGGTGACTGGCCCAAGTGGTTAGGGCAGTGACGGCAAAGCGAGATGTGATTGCATGGCGGCCGAGCGATAGATGCACTGTGTTGCGGGAATGAAGTCAGATCCACCGGCTTGGTAGTTGTAGTTACGAATTTCTGCGGATTGCGGTCACTCACCGGACACCATGTGGAATGGACCTGCGCCATGTGCGACGCCTCTTCAGGAATACGTGGTCATGGTCGCGGAGCGGGAGCGTTCGATTCGGCCGGCTTGTTCGGCGTGAGCGGATGCAGTTTCTCGTAGGATGCGAGATACCGGCCGCGGCGGATCCCAGCTCAAGTCATCAGCGCTTTCAGGCAACGTCGTCCGCTCCCGCAGGGTGCTGGTGATCCGCTGTGGGTACGCGAGCGAGTCTTCCATGCTGTCGTCATTCGAAAGTCTCAAGTAGACGAGCCGGATATGTAGGAGGCGGCACGAGGAGTAGAGAGGTGCGCTGTCCCGATGTGGCTCACGTTGCTACATTGCACACGCGGCCGCAGAAACGAAACGAAGCGCGTTGACGCCGTACGACGGTTGCTCTACATTTTGAAAGTTCGACCCCTTCAGCTTTTTTTCTCGCAGCGAGATCCCTCGAACGGGCTTGGCCGCCCAGAATAATCAACAAAAGAAGTCGAGACAGCCGCAGCGTGGTTCGTGGGGAACCGTCGCGGCCGTCGAAGAAAGCATGCCGCCGTTTGTCAGGTAAGTACGCCGCGGACAGCTTTGAGTGGTTCGCCTCTCAGTCGTTTCAGAAACGCACGCGCAGAGGAGAACACGACGCCATGTCTGAACGCCGCTCGCAACTGCAATCGCATTCCTCGAAACTTTTCACATTCTTCGCAGCTCTCGAGCGCATCCGTGGCGACATCACAGAGCGCGGAAGAAAAATACTGGTGTGGCTGGTCGTGGTTGCGGCGGTGGTGGCGCTGGCGCCGGCAGCGTCCGCAAGCACCTTACCAACCACGACAGCGTTGACGGTATCGTCGGGCACCGTGACGGCCGGCACCGTGACAACGCTAACCGCGAGCGTCGGCATTCCGCAACCTGGAGGAGCGATTGATCCGGTGACGCGCGGCCAAGTGGTTTTCTGCGACGCGAACGCCTTGCATTGCGATGGCGCAGCGGTATTCGGCACGGCGCAACTGACGGCCAGCAGCACGGCGGTGCTCAGAGTGATCCTGGGAGTGGGGACCTACAGCATCGTAGCGGTGTTTCAGGGGGTTAATAACGCGCCATCCAGCACATCGACTGCGCAAGCGGTAACGGTGACGGCGGATTCCAGTTACGTCAGCTCCGCCGTGATTGCGGCGAGCGGCGCCCCGGGAAATTACACGCTGACCGGGACGGTGACGACGTTTGGAAGAGCGACAGCGACGGGCACCGTCTCTTTTACTGATATCAGCGATGGTAACGCGGTGATCGGGATAGCAGCGCTGAACGTCGGATCGCTGGCGAGCACGTTCATCGAAGCGCCGCAATCGCCGCTTTCGATAGGCGGCGGTGTAGGGTTCGTAGCCACTGGGGATTTTAACAACGACGGAATTCCTGACTTGGCGTGGATCAACTCGCAAGGCAGCTCGACCGTGTTTGTGTCGCTGGGAGTGGGGGACGGCAGCTTCAATTTTCCCACGAGCGTCAGCCTGCCAAATTTGGCATTCATGTTGGCGGTGGCCGATTTGAACGGCGACGGCAAGGCGGATCTGATTGTGCCTAATTCGTTGGGCGGCACGACGGTGAGCGTGCTACTCGGAAACGGCGACGGAACGTTTCAGGCGCCGGTGTCGTATTTCAGCGGGACACAGCCGGATTTCGTGGCTGTCGGGGATTTCGATGGCGACGGACATCCGGATTTGGCGGTGGTGAATGAAGGGCTGAACAGCATCAGCATCCTGCTGGGCGTTGGCGATGGAACTTTTGGGGCGCCCGTGGGGACGAACACGGTGGGCAGTGGGCCGTTGGCGGTGGCGGTAGGGGATTTCAATGGGGACGGCATATTGGACCTGGCGGTATCGAACAGCAACGACAGCAACGTGGGAATACTGATTGGAGTGGGCGATGGAACTTTCGCGGGGCAGACGACGGTGCCGCTGCCCGGAGGTGCGCAGCCGTACTGGCTGACGACGGGCGATTTGAGAAAGACCGGGGTGCTGGACCTTGTGGTCCCAAACGGCTCCAACACCAACGCCTTCGTGCTGCTGGGAAACGGTGATGGCACATTTGCGACGGCCGTTGCATACCAGACTGGCGACGCCGGACAGGGAGTGTCGTTGGGCGACGTGAATGGCGACGGAATCTTGGATATCGTCACTGCAAACACTGGGGAAGACGGAACCGTAAGCGTGCTGCTGGGCGTGGGAGACGGAACTTTCTTGACGCACGCGGAATACCCCGTTGGAAACGGCCCAGCAAACGTGGCGCTGGCAGATTTTAACGGCGACGGGATGCTGGACATTGCGGATTCCGACCAGGGGCCGGGAACCGTGACGGTTCTGTTGCAAGCGGAGACGCAGACCGCGGTCGCCACGGGCGTATCCGCGCCCGGCAGCGGCCTGCAAGTTACAGATGGCGTTTATCCAGGAGATGCGGAGCGCTCGTCGAGTGTCTCGCCGTCAATTCCCTTGACGGGAAGCGGTACGGCGGTCAGCACCACCACGCTGACGATCGCTCCCAATCCAGTTGTTGTCGGTCAATCTACCACCCTGACGGCCACCATTTCTCCTATCCCAACCAATGTACCGCTGGGCAGCGTGACCTTCTATGAGGGATCGACGGTCTTAGGCACCGCGACCGTGAATAGTTCCGGCGTAGCTACACTGACACTCAGCAGCCTCGCGGCCGGTTCCCATGGCCTCACGGCGGAGTATGGCGGCAGCGCTGGTTTGACCGGCTCGATTTCTGCGCCGGCATATGTGCACGTTACGCCCGCAGCGGTGGCCACAGTCACGCTGGTGCTTTCCGCTCCGTCGGTGGTCGCCGGAACAGCTACGACGCTGACCGCGACGGTGTTGAATGGAGTCGCGCCTGTCACGTCGGGAATGATTACTTTCTGCGTCGTGTCGGCTGTGCGCTGCGAGGGTCCGACGGCGATTGGAACAGCGGATTTGACGAGCAGCGGGACAGCTGTGCTGAAGCACACTTTTGGCGTGGGAACGTACAACATCGCTGCGGTATTTACCGGAGACAATGCGCAGCAGGGCGCGACTTCCGCGACACACGCTTTGACGGTGACCGGCAATGCGTCGATTCAATCCGGCAACCAATTGACGGCGACGGGCAGCGCGGGAAATTACACGCTGGTGGATCAGATTTCGGCAGCCGGAAGTGCGCCGCTGGTGGGAACTATATCGTTCCTGGACACCAGCAATGGGAATGCACAGGTAGCGACCGCGGCGCTGGATCCGGCCACGTTGGCTTACTCATTCACACCACCGACCACGCCGGTAACGAGCGATGCGGGACTGGGAAACATCGTGACGGGCGATTTCAACAATGACGGCATCCTGGATTTCGCCATGATTAACAATAACAACGACCCAGTGGTGAGCGTATTTATCGGCGTGGGGGACGGGACATTTCACAGCGAGGTCAACTACCCGGTCGCAAGTTATGCCCTGGATTTGAAGGTGGGCGATTTCAATGGCGACGGCAAGCTGGATCTAGTGACTGTCGATCCTTGTGATTGTGACACCAGCACGGTGAGCGTGCTGCTGGGAAACGGCGACGGCACGTTCCAGGCACATGCGGAATTTAACGTGGGAGCCGCCGCACTCGGTGTAGCCGTGGGCGATTTCAACGGAGACGGCATCCCGGATCTAGTGACCGCCAATGTCGAAGGCGCGAACATCAGCGTTCTGCTCGGCAGGGGAGATGGCACATTCCAGCCGCAGGTGCAGTATGCCGCGGGCGGCGGGCCGATCTATGTAACCGTCGGCGATTTTGACGGCGACGGCGTGCTGGATCTCGCTGTGGCCAATGAATTTGACGGAACCGTAAGCGTGCTGCTGGGCGTGGGTGACGGCACCTTCCAGTCGCAACTGACTTATCCGGTTGGAAACGCCCCTCAGTATGTGCTGGCCGCGGACGTCAACAACGACGGCAAACTGGATCTGATCACTACGAACGGCGAGGACAATACTATTAGTGTGTTGCTCAATGCCGGCAACGGGACATTCGCGACGCAGGTGGCCTACGCCACGGGATTTGGTCCCGCCGATGTGGCCGCGGCTGACCTGAATCAAGACGGCAAGTTGGACTTGGTGGTCAGCAACTCGAACTCGGGCAGCCTCGGGGTGTACTACGGACTTGGGGATGGCACGTTCCAGCCCCCGTTGAACCTATCCATCGGCGAAGTGAATCCGGAGGGAATCGCCGCCGGCGATTTCAACGGAGACGGACTTACGGACATAGTCGAGAGCAACGCGAACGGTGGCGGAGCCTTCGTCTTGCTCTCCTTCAAGGCGGAAACGGCGACGGTTGCGGGCTTGGCTCTTGCTGGGGTGGGAACGCATAACGTGAACGCCAGTTATCCGGGCGATGCCTCGCGCCAGGCAAGCCTCTCGAACACGGTGGCGCTAAGCGGACCGGTGTCGGTGGTGACGGCCACTAGCGTCACGCTTGCGCCAAACCCGGCGAACATCGGGCAAACGGTGACGATCACCGCTACGATTTCTCCGGCGCCGACGGGCGCGCCGCTGGGCACCGTGGCTTTCTTCGACAACGGTGTGCAGATCGACAGCGCAACAGTGGGCGCGACGGGCATCGTGACGTTCTCAAGCAGCGCGCTGCCAGGCGGAACTGACAGCATTACTGCGGTGTATTCCGGCAACGCTACGTTTGACACTTCCTCATCCGCGGCCACCACCGAAACCGTCACGCCGATAGCGACGGCGACAACACTGGTCGCCGCGCCGGTTCCAGGAATCGTCGGACAACCCGTAACGCTGACCGCGACAGTTGCGCCCGCCCCAACGGGCGGAACGCTCGGCACGGTGAGTTTCTATAGCGGCACAACACTGCTCGGCGTGGGAACTGTGAATGTCTCCGGTGTGGCGACCTTGACCAGCAGCAGCTTGCCCCTCGGAAACAACACGCTCACGGCGATCTATTCGGGCAACGCCTTCTCCGGAACTTCCACCTCCGTCGCAGTGATGGAGGCGGTCGTACCGGTCGGGCTGACTTCAACCACCACCACACTCACCTACTCGCCAATTCCGGCGGTGGATGGCCAATCCGAAACGTTTACGGTCACCATTGCTCCCACGCCGACCGGCGCATCGCTCGGGACTGTGAGCTTCTACAACGGCGTGACGCTGCTGGGCATGGGGACCGTGAATTCCGCGGGGATCGCGACGTTTACCACTTCCAGTCTGCCATCTGGAAACTTGACGATCACAGCGGTGTATTCTGGCAACGCCACGTTCGCAACTTCCACTTCATCGGTGAGCATGGTGACGGAAGGTCCAGGGTTCACCGTCGTCGCGCCAGCAGGGCCGATCAGCGCACTGCAAGGTGCGTTGATCACCATTCCGCTGACCGTGCCGCCGCTCGGCGGGGCGTTCAACAACGTAGTGACAATGTCCGTCACAGGCTTGCCTCCGGGAGCGGTGGCCGTGTTCACACCGCCGACAGTGACCCCCGGAGCAGCAGGCGCACCAACCACATTGACCATTCAACTCGCGTCGGCCGCCCGCGCCATTCCATCCAGCGAACATCACATCCCCGCATGGCCGGGAGCCGCGGTGGCTCTTAGCGTGTGTTTGCTGTGCGGTGCGGTCGTGATGCGCCGCGGCTCGTCCCGGAAGATGCGGGTCGCGCTTGCGTGCACCGGTCTTGCGGCGGTAGCTCTGCTGATCGCCGGGTGCGACGGCAGTGCCTCGAAGCCGCCGAGCTCTAATTACGTCGTTACGATTACCGGAACGAGCGGTCCGGTGCATTCTTCGGCCACCGTCACCATTATCGTGAAATAGGAATTCGCGAGGTGCGGCGGCGCAGACCGGAGTCTGGAGATTAGGTTCGGTGCGGTTCCGTGCGCAGCACCGCCTGCGGCGCGCGCGTTACGCCCGACGCCGCCTTTTTTTCTACTGCAGTTCCGCATTCCTTGTTATCATCCGCGCCATATACCCAGCCCGTACATAAGAAACGGGAGCCAGCCATGCAGACCTGGCGCAGGCGCTTTCTTCTCCTTTACATGATGCGCGTCCCGCTGTTTTTTTTGTTTGTGCTTGGAGCTGGCCTGCCGTGGGCGTTCGGCACTTCCATGTTCCATGGCGTGGCGGATTTGGCGCTGCCGCAAGTGTTGACTGCCGCTTTCCTTGGGTCGCTGCTGGTGAGTACGGCGATAACCAGCTGTTTTCTGATTTTGCTGTATGGACAGGAGCGCGCGGACGGATGGAGCGTGCAGCCCGCGCCGCAGGATCGCGTCTCGCTCCGGGGCGTTGCCTTCCTGTACCTCTACGGCGGAATCGGCTATGTCGTATTTCTCTATTCCATTTACCGCTTCATGGGCGAAGCCGGGCGCGTGCTCACCGGCCTGCGCGGCGGTTTCCTGTTTTACTCGTTCTGCGGGCTGCTCCTCGGCCTGCTCGTTGTGATGATTTTCTTTTTAGGCGCATTGCGTTTTGCCAAGCCGGAAAACGACGACGCGCTGGAAGTATTCGCCTTTCCTGCCTTCCTCATCATTCGAAAAATATTTGGTGGCCACTGGATTCGGACGTTCAAAGACGGCACGCGATCGGAGGCCGCTGCCGGCAGTTACGCCGCGCATGACGGCTTTTTCAGCCGCATCATCGCGCGCCTGGGCCCAGGCTATGGAAGCGAACCCACGCCTGGGCATCCTTCAGTGCTGCATTCCGGACATCGTTTCGTAATGATCGTGATGTTTCTTTTTCTCGTTTTCTACTGGATTACCGGCGAGAGCACTCTGCACGAGCTGCGCAATGTCTATGAGTGGGGAAGTGGCGGCCCTTCCAACTCGGTGCTGGATTTCCTGCTGTTGTTCCTGATTTTCTGGATCGGACTGCTCGCGGGTCTCACTTTTTTCGCGGATCGTTTTCGTTTCCCGGTGTTGGCAGTGCTCGCGGTTTTCCTTTTTTCGGTGGCGCAACTCGGCGGCTCCGATCATGTCTTCTCCACCGTTGATCTGCAGAGCTCTGCCTCGCTGCCCACGCCGGAACAAGCATTTCAAAACGCGCCGGAGCCGCTGATCGTAGTAGCTGCGGCGGGTGGCGGCATCCAATCCGCCGCTTGGACCAGCCAGGTACTCTGCGGTTTGCGCGCCGACACAGCAGTTAACGGCTTCCAGAAAAGCGTTCTGGCCATCAGCGGAGTTTCGGGCGGCTCAGTCGGCGCGATGTTTTACGTGCGCTGCCTGGAAGCGCCGCCGACCGACGACACTCCAGCACAATGGGCGCAAAATTCCAGCCTCGAAGCGGTCGCGTGGGGGCTCACTCACCCCGACCTGCGCCGCATGTTCATTCCTGGGCCCGCAACCTCCTGGAGCCGCGCCGACCGCGGTTGGGCGCTGGAACGTTCTTTGCTGAAGAGCGCGCGCTTCCAGCATCTCGAGCGGCGGCTGTCCGGCGAACACCGCAATCCTGATTGGCCGGTGCTGTTGCTGAACTCCACCGACGCGCTCACGGGAGATCCGTTTGTTTTTACCAACACGCAATTTCCCGGCTGCGATCCGACCGAAGCGCACCAATTCCATTGCGTGCGCAGCCTGCAGCAAAACTATCCGGGCCGCGACGTGTTTCTGGAAACCGCCGCGCGAATGTCCGCCGCATTCCCCTATGTCTCTCCCGAAGCGCGCCCGGATAATCCGCCTGATAAGGCGCATCTCGGCGATGGCGGCTACTTCGACAATTCAGGAGTTTTTATTCTTTCGGAATGGCTGAAGAAAGCCGTGAGCGCCTCCGCGCCAGGCTCGAAGCGAATTCTGATTTTGCAGCTCGATGCTTTCCCGAACAGCGAGCCGACCGATACCGAAAAATTGAAAAAATGGTATTACCAGCTCGGTTCTCCGATTAATACGATGCTCACGGTCCGCTCTGAAGGGCAAATCGTGCGCGATACCGCCGTCGGCGAAGACCTTCAGAAATTGCTCAACGCCGATGGATTCCAGACCACGTGGATGCTTGTCCGCTACACGCCTCCGGCTGCGGGCGAAGTCTCCGATGGCGTTGCGTGCCCCCTGGATCCGCCGCTTTCCTGGCACCTGACGCCCAAAGAGCAGCTCTGCATTGACACGGCCTGGAGGGACGCGCATCCGAAGCTCAGCCCGGAAGTGAATAATTTTCTGGCGCGCCCGCTCGATCCCGCGCATGCGACGTGCGCAACGTACAAGGTGGCCACGGGTGTGATCGAACGGCAGTGCTTGGCGAAAGCTACCGCGCCGCTGCAACCTGCCAAAAAATAAATCGCAATTGCGCTGCGGCTGTAATGCGAGACGCGGGGCAGTCGGTGCGTCTCGACGTGCAATTCTTCCACGCTATAAATAATGTTACGAATCCGGTAAAATTTCTCGCGAGGCCGGTATCAGCATTTGTAACGAAGCATTCATAAAGGAGCACCAACATGGCGGCGCGTGCAAAATCCGCATCGAAAGCAGGGGCCAAAGCCAACACGCCTCTCACCAAACGAAAAGCCTGGAAAGCTCTCAGTGCCCACTACAAGAAGATTTCGAAGGTACATCTGCGTAAACTTTTCGCGGACGACCCCAAGCGCGGCGAGCGCCTAACTCTGGAAGCCGCGGGCATATTTCTCGATTACTCCAAGCACCGCATCAACGATCAGACGATCAAGCTGCTGCTGCAGCTGGCCGATGAATCGCGCCTGCGGGAGCGCATTGACGCGATGTTCAGCGGCGAAAAAATCAATATCACCGAAAAGCGCGCCGTGCTGCACGTGGCTCTGCGCGCTCCGAAAGGCTCATCCATCATTGTGGATGGCGAAAACGTAGTGCCGGGCGTTCACGCCGTGCTCGACAAAATGTCCACCTTCTGCGACCGCGTGCGCAGCGGGGAATGGAAAGGCCACACCGGCAAACGCATCCGCAACATCATTAATATTGGCATCGGCGGCTCCGACCTCGGTCCGGTGATGGCTTACGAAGCGCTCAAAAGCTACAGCGACCGCTCAATCACGTTTCGCTTCGTTTCCAATGTTGACGGTACCGATTTCGCCGAAGCCGTCCGCGACATAGACCCATCCGAAACCCTCTGGATCGTCTCTTCGAAAACTTTTACCACGCTCGAAACTATGACCAACGCCCACACAGCGCGCGATTGGACGCTCAAAGGACTGGGCGGCGATGAAAAATCCATCGCCAAGCATTTCGTCGCCGTTTCGACCAACGCCGCCGAAGTGACCAAGTTCGGTATTGACACCGCCAACATGTTCGAATTCTGGGATTGGGTCGGTGGCCGCTATTCGATGGATTCCGCGATCGGCCTTTCCACGATGCTCGCCATCGGGCCCGATAATTTCCGCGCCATGCTCAGCGGCTTCCACCAAATTGACGAACATTTCCGCACCGCGCCATTCAAACAGAATCTGCCCGTGCTGATGGGACTGCTTTCCATCTGGTATGGCGATTTCTTCGGCGCGCAAACTTCCGGTGTTTTTCCCTACGAACAGTACCTGAAGCGTTTCCCGGCGTATCTGCAGCAACTCACGATGGAAAGCAACGGCAAGCACGTCACGCTCGACGGCACTCACGTGAATTATCAGACCGGCGCAATTTATTGGGGCGAGCCGGGCACCAATGGCCAACATTCCTTCTACCAGCTCATCCATCAGGGAACTGAGCTCATCCCGTGCGACTTCATCGCTTTCGCACAGGCGATCAATCCGGTTGGCCGTCATCACGACATGCTTCTGGCGAACGTTTTCGCGCAAGCCGAAGCGCTGGCGTTCGGCAAGACGCCGGAGCAAGTGAAGAAAGAGGGGACGCCGGACTGGCTCGTGCCGCATCGGGTCTTCGAAGGCAATCGCCCCTCGAACACGATTTTCCTGGACAAGCTCACGCCCGAAGCGCTCGGCAAACTCGTCGCGCTCTACGAGCACAGCGTCTTCACGCAAGGCACCATCTGGCACATAGATTCATTTGACCAGTGGGGCGTGGAACTCGGCAAAGTCCTCGCGCAGCGCATCATCCCCGAAATCGAAAGCGCCAGTGATCCTAAGCTGGCGCACGATAGTTCCACCAACGGCCTGATCCGCCGCTATCGCAGATTGAGGCAGCCCTCGTAGTGGATTTTGAGTTTACGGCGATAGGCGATAAAGCGCGGAAGCGTGAGGGCGTAGCGCGATGTCGAGATGCTGTTGGCGGCCCAGATTTTTGTGCTGCCACAGATCGCGCACGGCCGGATTTGTAGTCTGAATCCCCAATTCACTCCAATCCAGGCGAAGCGTCTCGATTGCGTCACCTAAATTAAATACCGCGGTATATTTTTCCTTCAGGTCCTGCGCATCCGCGAGCCACACGCGCACGTTGCCGCGCTCCAGAACTTGCCGGTTGTCGCTGCTGTTCTGATTGACGTCGAGCACTTCGCGATTGGTCAGCAGCGCGAGCGTGGCAGCATCCGCCGACGGCAAATCCCCGCCAAATATTAGCGGTGAACGGAAGATAGACCAGAGCGTCATCAACGTCTGCTGCTCGTCCGGCGTGAACCGCGTCTGTTGTGGCGCGCCATTTTTATCCGCGATGCGCAATTTTCCCAGCGGCAGCATGTCGGCATCCGGCCAGGTATTATCTTTCCCAATGTAGGGCGCCCAATCCCGTGTGTAATCAAACTGCTTCTTCAACAATTTCCAATCGTCCCAGAAATCGTCGGAGATCCGCCACATCTGCGCGTTGGCGCGCAAATCCGCCGCTTCGGATACCGGCGCGGGCCCCGGCGACAAACTCAAAATAATGGACGCGCCGCTTTTTCGAATCGCGCCGCTCAATGCGTGCACTTCTGGCTCGCGCAAAGCGTAGGGCCGGCTCATGTCGTCCGCCTTGATGAAATCCACACCCCAGGAAGCGTACAGCGCGACGAGCGAATCGTAATACGCTTGCGCTCCCGGCTTCGCCATGTCCACGCCATACATATCCTGATTCCACTCGCACACGTTTGTGCGGTCGGCGATGTCAGCGGCGTGATAGCTGGTGTCGAATATGGGTAGATTCTCCTCCACAGCCTGCCTCGGAATTCCGCGCATGATGTGAATCCCGAATTTCAAGCCTTCGCGATGAACGTAATCCGCTAAATTCTTGAAACCAGCTCCGCCACGCGCGGAAGGGAAGCGATTAGGGGCCGGCAACAATCTTCCGTACGCGTCCATCGTCAGCGGAGCGCCCGCGCGATAGACGTGGCCGCCGGCATTCGGCTCGTACCACTGAATGTCCACGACGACATACTGCCAGCCGAATCGCAAAAGTTTCTGCGCCATCACGTCCGCGTTGGCCTTCACTTGGTCTTCGCGAACCGCTGTGCCGTACGAATCCCAGCTGTTCCAGCCCATCGGCGGTCGGCTTGCCGCGGGGTTGTCGCCGCGACGACTCGCGGCGAACGGAACGCAGAGGATGAACAACGCGATCACGGCCGCCGGTGCTATGGCGCAACTAGCCGTTCGGGTGGCGATGCGCATAGACGTTTCCTCCCGCTCCGAGTGCAACCTACTTGCAACCGGCGACGTTTAACCCACATGTGTCATTCTGGTATGGGCCGTTCGGCATGATCTCGGGCCGCCGCTGGACATTTTAGTTGCAGTAAGCGTTTTCTCAATGCTAGATATGCAGTTCCGGCCGCTAGGGTCGCGCCGCGCGAACGGCTGGCCAGCTGCTTCTCGGTAAGGCGGTCGCGGCAACGAACCATCAGTCCGAAGCTGCGGCGGCAATGCAGAAGTCGGGACACAAAGGGGATCTATGACCATCGAACGGCGGCGATTTATCCGCAACGCAGCACTGGGAATTGGTTCTGCGTTGCTGGCACGCCAATTCAGCCTGGCGGCCACGGCGGACGCCCGCATCGAAATCTTGCTCGATGAGCCGCTCGGCACCATTTCGCCGAATATTTACGGCCACTTTGCGGAAAATCTCGGCGGAGTGGTGTACGACGGAATCTGGGTCGGGGAAAATTCGAAGGTCGCGAATGTCCAGGGCATTCGGAAGAGCCTGGTGGACGCGCTGCGCAAAATCAAAGCGCCGGTAATCCGCTGGCCCGGTGGCTGCTTCGCCGACGGCTACGACTGGAAAGATGGGGTGGGCCCCGCGGCACAGCGCCCGCGGCGGACCAATTTCTGGGCGGGCGAAGCGCTGGTCCGCGATCAGGGAAATATTCCGCAGAAATATGATCCCAATCAGTTCGGCACCAATGAATTTGTGCATTTCTGCAAACTGGCTGGGAGCGAACCTTATATCGCCGCAGATTTGCGCAGCTTGCCCGTGGAAGATTTCTACCGCTGGATCGAATATTGCAATTCTCCCGCGGGCAGCACCACGCTCGCCGATTTGCGCGCCGCCGGAGGAGATCGGGATCCCTTCCAGGTGCGTTATTGGGGCGTCGGCAACGAATCCTGGGGCTGCGGCGGAGATTTCACTCCGACGGAATATGCGCAGGAATTCCGGCGCTTCGCAGCATGGATTCCGCGCTACGGAATGCAGGATGTGTCGCTGATTGCCTCCGGCCCCAATTCAGACGATTGGAGCTGGACACGCGGTTTTCTGCAGGGATTGCTCGAAAAAGGCCCGCGCCAGCTGCATTCGGTGTGGGGATTGTCGCTGCACTATTATTCTTGGAATCTCAGCCGCGGCAAAACGCAGGACTGGGTCCAGGGAAAAGGCGACGCCGTCAATTTCGACGCCGTGGATTGGTATGAGCTAATGCGCGAAGGCGATCGCATGGAGTCGCTTATTAATGGACACTGGCAAATCATGCAGGAATTCGATCCGCAACATCACATCAAGCTCGTCGTGGATGAATGGGGACCGTGGTACAAACCCGGCAGCGAAGTTTCACCCACGGATATTCTGGGACAAATGATCACGCTGCGCGACGCGGTGATGAGCGGCGCGACTCTGGACATCTTCAATCGCCATCCGGAAAAAGTCACGATGGCCGCCTGCGCGCAACTGATCAACTGCCTGAATTGTTTGTTTCTCGCGCACGGCGATCAATTCGCCCTCACGCCCGGTGTACCACGTGTTTCAGATGTACTCGGCGCATCAAGGAGCGCAAGCCGTCCGCACTGTTTTCTCCAGCCCTTCGATTAGTTACGATCGCGACGGCAAGCCCGCATCGTTCTGGGGATTGCAAGGTTCTGCTTCCATCAAGGATAAAGACCTGACGATCACGGTTGTGAATCCAGACGTCACCCAGCCGCGCGAAGCCGAAATCGCGCTCGGGGCCGCTGCGGTAAAATCTGGCACGGTGACCGTGCTCACAGATAAGGACATTCACGCGCATAATACGTTTGAAAATCCAGACGCAGTCCGCCCGCGCTCCGAGGACCTGATGGCCTCAGGGTCCAGCATCCGGCACACATTTCCCGCCGCCTCTGTAACCTTAATACAGGCGAAACTTGCCTGAGGAGCGCGCATCTAACCGCTGCGGAGATGGACACGCCGCGCAAATCGAAATTGACCAACGCATGCTAAGATGGGGTAGTATTTATTGGCAAGTAAGCGTTTTCTCGGATTTCCCACTGGCACCGCTGTGAGGGCATCGTTCATGAAATTGAAGCGCCTGAGAGAACAGGTCCTGGAGGCGAACCTGGAATTGGTCCGCCGCGGGCTGGTCCTCTACACCTTCGGAAATGCCAGCGGGATTTCGCGCGAAGAGGGGCTGGTGGTCATCAAACCCAGCGGCGTGCCCTATGACGAACTGAAGGCCGAGCACATGGTCATCACGGATTTGGACGGAAAAGTTGTGGAAGGCGATCTGCGCCCATCTTCCGATCTTCCCACGCATATCGCGATTTACCGCGCGTTCGCGAATACGGGGGGCGTCGCGCATACTCATTCTGAATTCGCCGTTTCCTGGGCGCAGGCCGGCCGGCCGATTCCGTGTCTGGGCACGACGCACGCGGACACTTTTCATGGCGCGGTTCCGGTTACCGCTGATCTTACGGCTGACGAAACCGAACAAGACTACGAGAAAAATACCGGCGTCGCGATTGTGCGCGCCTTTGCTCAGGGGAAAGAGAACCCAGATAGCATTCCCGGTGTCTTAGTGAAAAGCCATGGTCCGTTCACGTGGGGCGCCGATCCCGGCGCCGCTGCGCACAATTCCGCGATCTTGGAAGCTGTGGCGCGCATGGCGTATTACAGCACCGCGATCAATCCCGCGGTCGAGCCGATTTCGCCTTGGCTCCACGACAAGCATTTTTTACGCAAGCACGGCAGCGCCAGCTATTACGGCCAGCCGATGAAAAAATAATTCTGGTGCGGGCTTTTTGACGCACGGAATTCGGAGCGTGTTGCAACGTCGTCGAGCAAATCGTATGGAGCGGGCACTGCTGTAATTCGTGGAATGAAGGGAAACATGGAAAAATCGAAAATCACGTTGGGGCTGATTGTGGGAAACCGCGGTTTTTTCCCAGGTCACCTTGCCGAACTCGGCAGGGCAGAGATGGTGAAGGTGTTGCAGGAGTCCGGCGTGGATGTGGTTGTGCTGGACGTGAAGTTAAGCAATTACGGCGCGATCGAAACCTACGAAGAAGCGATGCGCTGTGCGGAATTGTTCCGCGCCAATAGCGATCGCGTGGACGGCGTGGTTGTCACGCTGCCAAATTTCGGCGACGAACGAGCCATCGCTGATACCATGCGCCTTTCGCGCCTGAAAGTTCCCGTGCTCGTGCAGGCCACGCCCGATACGCCTTCGAAAATGACCATCGCGCATCGCCGCGACAGTTTTTGTGGAAAAATGTCCGCGTGCAATAATTTGCGGCAGTACGGCATTCCGTACTCTTTAACCACTTCTCACACCGTTAGCCCATCGTCGCCAGAATTCAAAAAGGATCTGGCCTGGTTCACCGGCGTCTGCCGCGTGTACCGTGGCCTGCAGAATTTGCGCATCGGCAGTATCGGAGCCCGGCCTGCGGCGTTCAACACCGTGCGTTACAGCGAAAAGTTGCTGGAGGCTGCCGGAATTTCTGTTGAGACGCTCGATCTTTCCGAAGTGATCGGCCGCATCGAGCGCATGAAGGACAATGACGACGCTGCGCAGGCAAAGCTGGCTGCCATTCACAAATACGTCACCACCAGCGGCGTGCCTCCGGCCGCCCTGCTGAAGATGGCGAAATTGGGCGCCGTGATTGACGAGTGGATGAAAGCCACGCACGTGACCATCAGTGCGGTGCAGTGCTGGACTTCCATCGAAGAAAATCTTGGCGTCGTTCCGTGCACGGTGATGAGCATGATGAGCAACGAATTGCTGCCGAGCGCCTGCGAAGTGGATATTTGCGGCACGCTCAGCATGTACATGCTCGCGCTTGCTTCCGAAACGCCGAGCGCGCTGCTCGATTGGAACAACAATTACGGCGAAAATCCGGATAAAGCCGTGTGCTTCCACTGCAGCAACTTGCCCAAGCACTTCTTCAAGGAAGTGCGCATGGATTACCAGCAGATCATCGCCGGCACCGTGGGCAAAGATAATACGTTCGGAACGTGCGTTGGTCAGGTGAAGGCCGCGCCAATGAGTTTTGCGCGCTTTTCCACCGACGATGAGCACGGCGTCATTCGCGGCTACGTCGGCGAAGGACGATTCACCGATGATCCGCTGGAGACTTTCGGCGGCGCGGGCGTGGTCGAGATTCCACAGATGCAAAAATTGCTGCGCTACATCTGCGAAAACGGCTTCGAACATCACGTCGCCGCGAACCTCGCGACGGTCGCCGGCATCGTGCACGAAGTCTCGACCCGCTACATGGGCTGGGACACGTACTGGCACGGGCGCTGAAAATCGTCGGGCTTCACTGATGGTTGCTAGGCGCGCTGCTTGCTGCACCCTAGCTTACCCAAACGTTCACACGGAAATATCCCGATCTGCTGCCATTTGCGTCATCCATAGAAAATATCTATCGAACGCATCTGCGTAATCCATGTCATGAAATTTCTATTCATTGCATCAGCTTTGTGAGTTGTACTGTCTGACGCCACATGAGTTAGTTATGTATCATGCGGCCTTGGCGCCTCAAGCCCGATGTAGATCACGACGCCTGCGGAGTAGGCTTCATCGCGCAGTTGGGCAGCAGCGGCTCGCGTGATGTCGTCGAGCGTGCCCTCACCGCTCTGGAGCGCCTCTCGCATCGCGGCGGGGTTGACGCAGATGGACTGAGCGGTGATGGTGCCGGCATTCTCACTCCTATTCCGAAGAATTTCATCCGCAAGCGCGCTCGTGAACTAAATATTGAATTGCCGGAATGCTTCGGCATGGGCATGGCGTTCATTCCGCCGGGCCAGGAAGCGTCGGCGCGCGCGGCCGTGGAATCCTCCGCCACTGAATTGGGTTTGCACTGCCTCGGCTGGCGCGAAGTGCCCACCTACCCGTCTCTGCTAGGCCCCTGCGCGCTGGCTACGTTGCCTCTGATTCGCCAATGCTTCTTCGCCACCGAAGATTCCGCCGCCGATCTTGAACGCCAGCTTTTCCTGATGCGCAAGCGCGTGGAATCCGGCGCGCTTTCTGGAATTTATTTCTGTTCGCTGTCGTCGCAATCGCTCGTATATAAAGGATTGCTCACCCCGCTGCAGCTCGCGGCATTTTATGGGGATCTGGCCTGCCCGGATTTTGTCGCGCCGTTCGCGATTTTTCACCAGCGCTATTCGACCAACACCAGCCCGTCGTGGCAGCTCGCGCAGCCCTTCCGCTTCGTCGCGCACAACGGTGAAATCAATACCATCAGCGCCAATCGCCGCTGGACGCGCGCTCGCGAAGGCTCGCTGCGGCAGGAATTCGGCGCGCCAGATCAATTTCGCGTGCTCGAAGAAGGCGTCAGCGATTCTGCCAGCTTCGACAACGCGCTCGAAGTTCTTCTGCGGCAGGGTTCCAGCGTCGCTGCCGCGATGCTGCGAATGGTTCCTCCCGCGTGGGAAAGCGATCCGCAAACGGGCCCCAAGCTGCGCCGCTTTTTGCAAAAGGCAACGCGTGAACAGGAACCTTGGGACGGCCCCGCCGCGCTGATTTTCAGCGATGGCCGCATGGTTGGCGCGAAACTCGATCGTAACGGACTTCGCCCCATGCGCTATACGCTCACTTCCGATGGGCTCCTCGTGGTCGGTTCCGAAGTTGGCATCGCCGATCTGCGCGGCAAGAAAATTGCTGAACGCAATCGCCTGGGTCCGGGCGAGATTTTTCTGGTGGATTCGATCGCCGGCGCGATCTTTCGCGGAAACAATGAAGTCGGCGAACTTCTCGGCGCTGAACCCTGTCGCATCGGCAACCGTGACCGCGATTCGCATGCTCAGATTGCTCGCCTTAAAAGCGCCGTGGTGGTTCCATTCGCGTCCGCAATTGACCCGCAAAGACTCGCCGCTGCGATGGGTTGGACCGAGGATCAGTTTCGGCTGCTCTTTCAGCCGCTCGGCCGGGAAGGGAAGGAAGCCATCTGGAGCATGGGCGATGACGCGCCGCCTGCGTTTCTTTCTTCTGTTAGGCGTCCACTATGGGATTACTGCAAGCAGCGTTTCGCGCAGGTAACCAACCCGCCGATTGATCCGCTGCGCGAAGTTCACGTCATGTCGCTCGACGTGTACCTCGATCCAAATACTGTCGCCGGTTCGCCAGTGCTCGACGCCGGGCATCTCGCCACGTTGGAAGCACGGCTGAGCGCACCGCTGCCGCGCATTGATTTCACATTCGACGCAGCGGGTGGAACGGAAGCAGCCCGCGCGGCGCTGCAACGCGTGCGTGAGCAAATTTCCCTGGCCGCTTGTGTCAAGAGCGGCGTCAGACGAAAGACCCGCCGTGATCGTGCTAAGCGATCGCGCAGCCAACGAGGAGCGCGCTGCGCTCCCAGCCCTGCTCGCCGTTTCCGCCGCGTGGAAAGAAATGGTGCGCGCCGGCGCTGCTGATGTGCCGCTGATCGTTGAATCCGGGCAGGTGATTGAAACGCATCACATCGCGCTTCTGATCGCAGTTGGTGCCAGCGCGGTCTTCCCGTATCTCGCGATGGAGCTCTCGGAAAATCTGAAACCAGGCGGCGCAGTGAGTTATCGCGTCGCCGTCGAGGCCGGGCTGCGCAAAGTTCTCGCGCGCATGGGCATTTCCACGGTGGCGAGCTATCGCAATAGCCATCTGTTCGAAACCATCGGCCTTGATGAAGAAATCTGCGAGGAATTTTTCGAAGACGCCTCCACGACCCTCGGCGGCCGAAGTCTCAAGGACCTTCTCGAGACGAGCATTTACTCGCACGCGCGCGCGTTCGGTGCGAGCGACGCTCCAATGCAGGATGCCGGGCTCTACCGATTCCGGCACGAAGGAGAGAAACATTCTACGTCGCCCGAGCTCGTGCGCCGCATGCACGCCTATCTGAAATCCCCGACACCGGAAAGATATGCCGCATATTCCGAACTTGCAGACAGCCGCGACCCTGTTTCCGTCCGCGATCAACTTGATTTCGCGCCCGGTTCCGCCATTCCGTTGGAAGAAGTCGAACCCGAAAGCGCGATTCTCGCTCGGTTCTGTGCGCAAGCCATGTCGTTGGGCGCGCTGAGCCCGGAAGCGCATCGCACTCTGGCGATCGCAATGAATCGCCTGGGCGCGCGCAGCAATACCGGAGAAGGCGGCGAAGATCCCAGCGTCTATCGCTTCGAGCCGGAAGCGGCGAATCGCGTGAAGCAAGTCGCGTCCGCGCGTTTTGGCGTCACGGCTGAATATCTGGCGCGCGCCGACGAACTCGAAATCAAAATGGCGCAAGGCTCGAAGCCCGGCGAAGGCGGCCAGCTTCCCGCCATCAAGGTGAATTCCTACATCGCCCGCCTGCGCCACGCGGTCCCCGGCATGTCGTTGATTTCTCCGCCACCGCACCACGATATTTACAGCATCGAGGATCTCGCGCAGTTGATTTACGACTTGCGCTCGGTGAATCCCGTCGCGCGGATCGGCGTGAAGCTAGTTTCTGGCGCCGGCGTGGGAATTATCGCTGCGGGCGTCGCGAAAGCGGGTGCAGACGTGATCACCATCGCAGGATTCGACGGTGGCACCGGCGCATCACCGCTCACTTCGATCAAAAATACCGGACTGCCATGGGAAATCGGTTTGCGCGCCGCTCATTCCGCACTGGTGCGGTGCGGTTTTCGCGAACGAGTGCGCCTGCGCGTCGACGGCGGATTCAAATTTGGCCGCGATGTAGTAATCGCCGCGCTGCTGGGCGCCGATGAATTTGGTTTTGGCACCGCGACGCTGCTGGCGATCGGCTGCGTGATGGCGCGCCAATGCCACCTGAATACCTGTCCTGTCGGCATCGCGACGCAAGACGAAAAGCTGCGCGCCCGTTTCACCGGCAATCCGGAAATGGTGATGGCATATTTCCGCGGCGTGGCGGGAGAAGTTCGTGAGCGCATGGCAGCGCTGGGAATTCGAACGCTCAACGAGGTAGTCGGCTCGGTGGAAAGATTGCGCCCGCGCAACGAAGCAGCGTCGCACTCGGTGGCCGGATTGTTACGGCCGGCAAGCGTCGCAGCGCAACAGTCCGCGAAAGATTTGCCGCTCGAGATTCATCTGCCCGAAACCGCCAAAGACATTCGCCGCAAGCTGCTGCGTGGAGTGGACGGCCTGAAGAACTTCCCCTTCGTGCATCATTCGCTTTCCATCTCGAATTCCGACCGCAGCGTTGGCGCGCACCTCAGCGGCCACATTCTGCGCAAGACTAATTTCGACGGCCTGGAAGGGAAGAGCATCCGCTGCGAATTTCGCGGGTCCGCCGGCCAAAGTTTCGGCGCGTTTCTGGTCCCCGGCATTCGATTCCGGCTCGTCGGTGACGCCAATGACTATGTCGGCAAAGGCCTGAGCGGAGGCACCATCGCCATCACTGCGGGCGCCGCAGCGTCAAAACGCGGTGACGTGCTGGCCGGCAACACAGTTCTGTACGGCGCCACGAGTGGAAAACTTTTCATCGCCGGACGCGTCGGCGAACGCTTCGCCGTGCGCAATAGCGGCGCGCTCGCCATCATTGAAGGCGCCGGCCATCACGGATGCGAATACATGACTGCAGGCATCGCCGTAATTCTGGGTCCGGCCGGAATGAATCTCGGCTCCGGCATGACCGGCGGCCTCACCTACATACTTCGCGACGCGCTTACCGGCGACAATTGTAATCACGAATTCGTGCGCTGCGCTGAAATTGGCGATGGCGTCGGCGAGCAGGAAGAGAGCTGGCTGCGCACGCTGCTGCAGGAACATTTCCGGCTCACCGGCAGTCAACGCGCGCGACGCTTGCTGACATCCACTCACTCGCTGCCGCTCGTGCGCCTCGAGCCGGTGCACCTGCCGTGTCCTATTGCCGATACCTGGGCGCCCTTCCTCACGCGGCCGGCAATTCAACAAGAGGAGGCGGAAGTTTCCGAGGTGCTCGGCGCGATGCCGCTGGAAAACGAAAACATGCGCCAGACCAGCGAATCGGCCTGCTGAATCTTTTCTGGCGGGCAATGATCCCGAGGTGCGCTCGTGCTCTGACACATGCGGCGCGGAAACATTGTGAAGCAGAAAGTCACATCGAGCGACGCATGGCAAACAGGAGACAAACGCTATGCTCCCCACTGATTTCCCGCGGGCGTTCCGGGTCGGCGTTGCCGGTCCGGTCGGCTCGGGGAAGACGGCGCTCGTTGACCAACTCACCCGCCAGCTTTGGCCACGCCTTAATCTCGCGGTAGTGACCAACGACATTTACACCAAGGAAGACGCCGAATTTCTGGCGCGCCAGGGCGTCCTGCCCGCCGAGCGCATACGCGGCGTGGAAACTGGCGGGTGTCCACATGCAGCGATTCGCGAAGATGCTTCCATGAATTTGCAGGCGATTGCGGAACTGGAAGACGCGCTGCCGGCGCTCGCGCTGATTTTTGTCGAGAGCGGCGGAGACAATCTTGCCGCCGCGTTCAGCCCGGAGCTGGTGGACATATGGATCTATGTGATTGATGTTGCCGAGGGCGACAAAATTCCGCGTAAGGGCGGCCCCGGCATCATGCGGTCCGATCTGTTGGTGATCAACAAGATTGATCTGGCGCCCTACGTTGGCGCCTCGCTGGATGTGATGGAGCGCGATTCGCGGCGCATGCGCGGCGAGCGTCCCTTTATTTTTACGAATTTGCGCGACGGCGTGGGGTTGGACAGCGTGGTGAGCTGGCTGGAGGAACGGTTGTACCAGCCGCCGAACGCGCGCCGTACGCTGATTGACGCGCACGCTCCTTACGCCGCGCATCGCCATGAGCACGGCCACGATCACGCCCACGAACATAGCCACGCGCACTCTGGTGGACCCAGCGAAATCGAAAACGACGGCCACAGCCTCGCTGACGGCGCGGGACATGACTAGGGGCGAAGTCGTCTTCGTCGGCAAGCGCCCACGGCGTAAGGAATCGTTGTGAACATGGAATCCGATTCAGCGAACGAGCCAATCGCACGGGTAGACGCGCTCGCAGATTTGCGGCTCCTTCACTTGGCCGATACCGCTCTGCCCATCGGCGCTCTCGCACATTCTTTCGGTGTGGAATCGCTCACCGCGTGCGAGATGCTCATCGCGCGCGATCTGCCTGATTTTCTGCAGACGTATTTGGAAGAAGCCGGAACGATGGAAGCGGTTTTCTGTCGCCAAGCATTTCGCCTGCCTGCGGCCGCCAATTCAGAAAATGATATCGCGGCGCGCTGGCAGCAGCTCAACAATCTGCTCAGCGCGCGGAAGCCAGCCCGGGAAAGTCGCGTCGGCAGCGCATCGCTCGGCGCAAATTTTCTGCAAGTAGTGTTGAACCTCGCCGACCTTCCACTCGCGCGCATGGGCCTCGAAGCTTCGAAGCGTTCGGCCGGCCTGGTACATCACAGCACCGCGTTCGGTCTTGTGTGCAGCCTACTCGGCTTCGACGAAGATCGCGTGGCGCTCGTCTATCTCCATCAAACCGTCGCGAGCCTGGTTTCGTCCTGCCAGCGGCTATTACCGCTGGGGCAATCCGAGGCTGCACGAATTTTGTGGAATTTGAAGCCGGCAATCGTCGATACAGCCAATCGCAGCGCGGTCTGTGCGCTTGATGACGCGTGCTGCTTCATGCCGCTGCTCGATTGGGGCGCGATGGAGCATCCTGCGCTCGGCACGCGACTTTTCATCAGTTAAGTCGGCATTTGTAGATGGCGTTCGCAACGACTATGGCCTCCGTCACCCAAAACGCGCGTGAAATCAGCCCGGAACTTTGCGCGCCACCGCAACTGCAAGCATCGCTCATGCTGGATTTCGCACACGACGAATTCACCGGAAACACCGTGCTCGCCGCCACCCGACAGGAACCTCCTTTAAAAGTTGTTCGCGCATTCAACCTGCAGGACAACGCCGCGCTCGTCCATTTGCACAACGTTTCCGGCGGATTGCTCGGCGGCGATAAACTCACGATGAAAGTGAATGTCGGCGCAGGCGCTCAAGTGCAACTGACTACCACAGGCGCCACTCGCATCTACCGCCCGCGCCGCGAAGCCCTGCCCGCGACACAGGCGAACGAATTCACGCTCCACGAAGACGCGCTGTTGGAATACGTACCGGATGCGATTATCCCGTATGCCGGCGCGCGGATCTCGCAGACCACCGCGATTCACCTCGCGCAAGGCGCGGGAATCTTCTGGTGGGAAATCTTAGCGCCCGGACGCGAAGCACATGGTGAATCATTCGCGTACGATTGCGTCGAAATGAGAACGAACGTCATCGCGCTCGGCCAACCAATCGTCAGCGAACGCGTACGCATCGAACCACGCAAACGCTCGACGCAATCTTTCGGCCGGCTGGGTCCCTATCGTACTTGGGCCGCTTTTTGCATCGCCCGCGTGGGCCCGAGCGTAACGGAATGGCTCGCGCTGGAGCAGGAGCTTCGCGAACGAGCGCTGCCGCTCTCGAAACACGGCGAAACACTGTGGGCAGTCAGCGCGCTCGCGGCGCACGGCGTCATGGTGCGCTGCGTCGCGGTTCACGGCCGCCACGTGCTACCCGGGCTGCAAGCTTTGTGGCAAACGGCGAAGCGCCGCTTGTACGGACGCGATGCCGTGCCACCCAGAAAAGTGAATTAAACTTTGCTCAAGCGCAAGTAGTGCGAAAATCAGGATCGCGATTCGATTCGGGAGCAGCGCAGTGCATCTAACCCCGCGTGAGCAGGAGAAATTGTTGATCGTAGTCGCCGCGGACGTAGCGCGGCGCAGGCAAGCGCGCGGCCTGAAGCTGAATTACGTCGAAGCCGTCGCGATTCTCTCCGCCGAAATCATGGAAGCAGCCCGCGATGGAAAGAGCGTCGCCGACGTCATGAGTTTCGGCGCAACAATTCTGAAACGCAACGACGTAATGGAAGGCATCGCGGAAATGATTCACGAAGTGCAAGTGGAAGCTACGTTTCCCGACGGCACCAAGCTTGTCACCATTCACGATCCAATTCACTGACCGTCGCTGCAAGAGGGAACACGCACATGAAACCGGGCGAATACTTTCTGAATGAAGCCGGCGGGCCCATCGAAGCGAACGCCGGGCGCGCGACAGCGCGCGTAATCGTGCGCAACTCAGGCGATCGCCCGGTCCAGGTGGGCAGTCATTTCCATTTTTTCGAAACCAATCGCGAATTGGAATTCGATCGCGCAGCCGCCTACGGCATGCGCCTGAATATTCCCGCGGGCACAGCGGTGCGATTCGAGCCGGGAGAAGAAAAAGAAATCGAGCTGACGCCGTTCGCCGGCCGCCGCGTGATGCAAGGGTGCAACGGCTTGGTGGACGGCCCACTAGACATCTTAGGCGCAAGCGATAATGCCCTCATTCGCGCGCAAACAGCGGGATTCCGAACGAGCCGTAGCAGCCAATCAGGAAAACTGCCGTGAGCCTGAAAATCCCACGCCGCACCTACGCCGAGCTATACGGCCCAACCACGGGCGACCGCATCCGCCTGGCCGACACCGAACTAATAATCGAAATCGAAAAGGACTTCACGCACTACGGCGATGAGATCACTTTCGGCGGCGGCAAAGTAATTCGCGATGGCATGGGACAAAGCTCGAGCGCCACGAGAGAACGCGAACACGGAGCGCTGGACCTCGTCATAACCAATGCCGTGATCCTCGATCACTGGGGCATTGTGAAAGCCGACGTCGGCATCAAAAACGGCCGCATCGTGAAAGTGGGCAAAGCCGGAAATCCCGATACGATGGAAGGAGTTGATCCGGACCTCGTCGTCGGTGCCGCCACCGAAGTGATCGCCGGAGAAAATCTGATCCTCACCGCCGGAGGCGTGGATAGCCACATCCACTTCATCTCACCGCAGCAAATTTACGAAGCACTCTCGAACGGCATCACCACCATGATCGGCGGCGGCACCGGTCCGGCCACCGGCACAGCCGCCACCACATGCACTCCGGGCGCATGGAATCTCGCCCGCATGTTGCAAGCCGCCGAAGCGTGGCCCATGAATTTCGGTTTTCTGGGGAAGGGAAACAGCGGCACAGCCGCGCCGCTCGTCGAACAAATCGAAGCGGGCGCGTGCGGGCTGAAGCTGCACGAAGATTGGGGCACTACGCCCGCAGCGATAGATGCCTGCCTGAAGGTCGCCGACGATTTCGACATCCAGGCCGCCATCCACACCGACACGATCAACGAAGCCGGATTCCTGGAAGCCACGGTAGCCGCAATTGCCGGACGCGCGATCCACACCTATCACACTGAAGGCGCCGGTGGAGGCCACGCGCCGGACATCATCCGCATCGCGTCCTTCCCGAATGTTCTTCCTTCGTCCACCAATCCCACGCGGCCCTACACGGTGAACACCATCGCCGAGCATCTGGACATGCTCATGGTCTGCCACCACCTGAATCCGCAGGTTCCGGAGGATGTCGCGTTCGCCGAAAGCCGCATCAGGCCGGAGACGATTGCCGCCGAGGATATCCTGCACGATCTGGGCGTGATCAGCATGATCTCCAGCGATTCGCAAGCAATGGGCCGGGTGGGAGAAGTAGTGACGCGCACCTGGCAAACCGCGCACAAAATGAAAGTGCAACGCGGCGCGCTCGCAGCAATCCATTCTGGAGGACTGCCCGGTGATTCCAAAGGCAGTGACAATTCCCGAGCGAAGCGTTACGTCGCGAAGTACACCATCAATCCCGCGATCACCCACGGCATGGCCACCGAAATTGGCTCGATCGAACCGGGAAAGTTAGCGGACCTGGTCCTGTGGAAGCCGGCTTTCTTCGGAGTGAAGCCGGAAATGGTGGTGAAAGGCGGCTTCATCGCCTGGAGCGCTATGGGTGATCCGAACGCCTCGATACCCACGCCGCAACCGGTGATGTACCGCCCGATGTTCGGCAGTTTCGGCGCGGCAATCGCCTCCACCAGCATCACGTTTCTATCAGAAGCGTCGCTCAATGCCGGCCTGCCGCAAAGGCTCGGCTTGAAGAAGTTAATTGCTCCAGTGAGAAACTGCCGCCGCATCGGCAAAAAAGACCTGATCCATAACAGCGCGACTCCCAGCATCGAAGTGGATCCCGAAACGTATGAAGTTCGGGTGGATGGCACACTGATTACCTGCGAACCCGCACGCATCCTGCCTCTGGCCCAGCGCTATTTCCTTTTCTAATTCCGCGCCAGCGTCGTCGCGCTGGTCCGGACACCTCACGCCGAAAGCCCGTACCGCTGCTCACTTCCCACCCCACCATGCCCCAACGCAGCGCCGAAAATTGGCCCACCCGGTACTGTATTGACTCGCCAGCGTTAACCTTTTAGCACAGGGCCCAGATAATAGGGTTGAGCACACCCCCCATGCCAATTAGGTTAACACTAGGCGTTGTACCGTTAACTGGAATGCAACTACAAATCTAGGATTTAGGCGGATTTATGGCGGTCTTGGGGGACTTGGGGGCGTTGCGTGTGCGCCGAAGTTCGAACGTCGTTTCGCGCGTAGTGGCAGACGAGGCCATCGTTGTTCCCATCCGCCGCGGCGCGGCTGATCTCGATTCCATCTACACCTTCAACGAATCCGGCACGAAGCTCTGGTCCATGATCGAAAACGGCCTGGATGCCGCTGCACTGGCCTCTTATCTCCAAGCAGAATACGGGCTTTCTCAGACCGAAGCCCTGGTGGACGCGGAAGCTTTTGTAAAAGACCTGACTCAGGAGGGTTTGGTCGAGCCTGCCTAATCAGCAGGCATCACCCCGGCTAGGCGGCTGGGCACTTGGGAATGAACGAGACAACCTACTCCGCATTTAGCATGGGCGTGCATCAACGCACGTCGGGCAAGCGCGTTCCGATGGAAGTGTCCATCGAAGTCACGCGCCGTTGTCCATTAGAGTGCCTGCACTGCTACAACAATCTTCCCATGGCGGATCGCGCCGCCCGCAATCGCGAGCTTTCTCTCGAAGAATATCGCCGCCTGCTTGACCAAATCGCCGACGCCGGCTGCTTCTGGATTCTTTTCACGGGCGGCGAAATTTTCGCGCGCCCCGATTTTCTGGACATCTATTCTTACGCCAAATCCAAGGGCTTCCTGATCACCCTGTTCACTAACGGTACGATGATCACGGAACGTATCGCCGATTTTCTGGCGGAATACCGGCCATTCGCGATTGAAATCACTCTCTACGGTGCCACGCGCAAGACTTATGATGCCCTGACGCAAATCCCCGGCTCCTATGACCGCTGCATGCGCGGCATCAACTTGCTGGCGGAACGCAAGCTCCCGCTGAAGCTGAAGACCGTTCCCACCACGGTGAATCGCCATGAAGTGTACGAAATGCAGCGCATGGCCCAAGAGGATTTCGGCGTTGATTTTAAATTCGATCCGCTGGTGAATCCGCGCATTGATTGCTCGCAGAGTCCGGTGGAAGTGCGGCTCACCCCGGAAGACGCTGTGGCCCTGGATTTGCACGACGCCCGCCGACGCGCCGAAGCTCTAAAACTGATCGAGCGCGATATGGCACTGCCCGCCGATGCTTTCACCACGGAAAATATTTATCAGTGTGGCGGCGGCCTCACTTCCTGCGCCATCGATCCCTATGGCCAGATCAGCATCTGTGTGCTTTCTCACCAGGAAAGCTACGACTGGCGCTCTGGAAGCTTTGCAGCCGGCTGGGACAATTTCCTGGGCCGCGTGCGCAGCAAGAAAAAGACGCGCCAGAGCAAGTGCGACGCCTGCCGCATCAAGACTCTCTGCGGCATGTGCGCCGCGAATGGCGAATTGGAGAAGGGCGACGCCGAATCCCCCGTGGAATTTCTGTGCGAAGTGGCGCACTTGCGCACGATGTCGCTCGGCGTGGAAATTCCCGCGCACGGCGATTGCGAATGTTGCGCGGGCGGTAGCGCGCACGCCAAATTGTTGCTTTCGGCAGAGCGCATTCGTAAGGGAGAAGTGGACGTCGGCTCCTGGACGCCCATGCCTTCGGCGGCGACGCTGCCAATTTTGCAACAGAGCTCCGGCTGTGGAAGCGGCTGCGGCTCCTGTGGGGCCCATGCATGAGCTGTGAATCACCAACGCCCGACCCGATCCAGAATCAAAGTTCTTCGCGCGGCACGAAGCCGTACGAGGCTCCGAAGATCATACGCGTCAGCCTGCGCCCGGACGAAGCCGTCCTCGGTCATTGCAAGACGCCGTCATCGGCCGGCCCCGCTGCTCCCGGTTGCGGCATCGCTCTGGGCGGCTGCATGTCCTTCGGATCCTGATATGAGAGCTATTAACTTGCTAGCGCCATCGCAATCACTGCGCTCCACCAGCCCGTCGCGAAGAATCGCGGCGCGCATCGGTGGCATTTCGCTGGGCGCAACGTCGGTGGCAGGCGGCCCGGCGCAGCTCGCCGACGAACAGCTGAGAGATTTTCTCATCGCGGATAAAATGTGCGACCTGGAATTCGACGTCGCATTCGGCAGCCGCTTCGATTCTTGCCCGGGTGAATTGGTTTTCGATTCCCGTGGCCTGTGGAAGCTGTTCCGGAATTCAGAAGGCTTCTGCTTCCGGCTGACCACGGACTTCATTGGCATGCTGCCGTATAAGCAAGCAATCGTCGCGCCGAATTTCAAATCAGGCCGCATTGAGATTTCGCGCGAATATTTCGCTGCAGGGCAGCCGCTGAACCCGCTGGAATATCCGCTCGACGAACTTCTCTGGATTCATCGCCTCTCCATGGGCGAAGGCGTGGAAGTTCACGGTTGCGGTGTGATCGCTCCCGACGGCCGCGGTTTGCTGCTCACCGGCCACTCTGGCGCGGGGAAAAGCACTTCCTCGCGCCTGTGGTCGCAGTACGGCGGCGCACGCGTGCTGAGCGACGACCGCATCATCCTGCGCGGTGAAAAGGGCCGCATATGGATGTACGGCACTCCCTGGCACGGCGACGCGGGAATCGCCGAAGCAGATTGCGCGCCGCTGGATGGAATTTATGTTCTCGCTCACGGCCAGTGCAACGAAGTAAGACCGCTCAGCCGTACGACGGCATCCGCGGAACTTTTCGCGCGCAGTTTCGTTCCGCATCACTCAACGGATGCGATTACTTTCATTCTGGAATTTTTCAGCAAAGTCACAGATTGCGTTCCTTGCTCCGAATTTTCATTTGTCCCGGATTTTACGGCCGTGGAGGCGTTGCTCCGTGAAGACGTCGGTAAAATTATTGCGGCGTGATACGTCGCAATTCGCGATGCTGTGCGAAGCCGTCCTGCAGCGCGGCTTGCAGGTGCGTTTCCTCGCGCACGGTCAGAGCATGCAGCCGAACGTCCTGAATGGCGATGCAGTCATCGCCGAGCCGGTGGATGCTCGCGAACTGCGTCGTGGAGATATCGCGCTCACGCTCGG
Organism: uncultured Acidobacteriota bacterium; assembly: GCA_963754275.1. GTDB lineage: Bacteria > Acidobacteriota > Terriglobia > Acidiferrales > UBA7541 > Palsa-295. The sequence goes on along the minus strand of CAVWFO010000023.1, from coordinate 196,607 downwards.
CGCCCACGGCGTTCTGCTCCATCGCGTGATTGGTCTCGACCCCGCAACAAACAGAATCATCACCCGGGGTGATGCCGGCCAGCAGAATGACACTCCAGCCGAACTGGTTCTCGGCAGAGCAGTTTTCCTCGAACGCGACGGCAAAAGAATGTCGCTTCAGCGGCCTGGCACAAAATTGTTGCACGCACTCCGCAGGCAATATCGCCGCGCAATCCAGGCTGGCACACGGCGCTCTCCGCGCTTGCGCTCGATGCTCGCACCACTGCTGTGCGCGCTGTTCGCACTCTGCTTGTATGCGTCACCCGCGGCCGCGCAGTTTACGATTTCCAATGCCGCCGCGCCCGCGAGTGTTGCGCCAGGTGGCACGGTCGTGTACACGCAGGTGCTTACATATACCGGCGCCGCGAACTTCACACCTTCGGCCGCCAACCCAGTAAAGACGACCCAGGCCATCCCAGCGGGCTTGACCTATGTCAGTGCCGGTTTTGCGGGCAGGGCCAGTACACACTGGGCGTGCGCATTGGCGGCAGGAACGCTTACGTGCACGGACACCAGCAACGCAACGGCCTATCGCACCAACGACACCACAACTTTTACCATCACGATGACCGTCAATCCCACCACGGGGAACGGCACCATCACCGATTCCGTCACTTCCACTCCAGGCGGTTCCAACGCCAACGCGCCCATCACCGTCTTGACTCCGAGCCTTTCCGTCTCCGGGTCTGCAGCCCCTAATCCGGTGGCGACGGGCGCGCAAATCACGTACACCGAGACAGTCACGAACAACAGCACCACGACGGCAGCGAACGGCGCGTCGCTCACTCAATCCACGCCAGCTAATACGACTTTCGTCTCCGCCACTCCGCCCGGCGGATGGACCTGCGGCACGACTCCCGGTGCAGGTGGCACTGGAGCAATCGTCTGCACGGCCAACGCCGCCATGGCGGCGTCAACGTCCGTAAACTTCACGATCATCGTCGCCGTGAATTCTGGCGCAGTCGGGGGAACCACGATCACCAACACCCCGGTGACCGTCACCGAAACAGGAACGAACCCGGGAACGCCCAACAACATCTCAATCGTTACCACGGTGCAAGGCGCCGATCTTTCGATGACGCAGGTCGCGTCGGCACCGGCTGTCGCGCCCGGCACGACCATCACCTACACCGAAACCGTCACCAACAACGGCCCGAACGCAGCCACTGGCGCGGTCCTGTATCAACAGACGCCGCCCAACACGACGTTCTCTTCGATCGCGCCGCCCGCAGGATGGACGTGTGGCACAACTCCGGCATCTGGCGGGACCGGTACAGTCCTGTGCTCCGCTACTGGCACGCTGGCGGCCAACTCCACCAGCGGATCGTTCACTTACATCGTTACTGTAGCTGGTTCCACGGCTGCCGGCACCACCATCGTCAATTCCGCAGACGTCACATCGACAACCACCGACCCCGTTTCATCCAACAACACCACGTCCACGTCCGTGCTGGTTGAAATCACCGGGAATTCGGACCTGGCGATTTCCATGACCGCCGCGCCGACGCCCGTATTCGTGTCTTCCGCGCTCTCATACACGATTCAAGTCACGAACCTTGGACTGGCGTCCGCCGCGGGTGTAACTGTCGTGGACACCGTCCCGGCAACACTCGTGAGCCCAACGGCAATTAGTTCTCAAGGAACTTGCGGCGCAGTCGCCGGCGGCACCATCACCTGCACGCTCGGCACAGTCGCGTATCCGCTCGCAACCCCGATCACGATTACGGTTAGCGGAACGGCTCCAGCGATCGGAAGTCCGCTCACGAACAAAGCGGTCGTCAACACCACGAGCACCGATCCCGTTTCGTCGAATAACACTGTAACGGTCGTCACCGTGGTGCAGCCGCTGGTGTGCGCCATGCCCGGCAAAGACGGCGCCGGCGGAACGCTCGGCGGAGTCGTTAACGCATACTATCCACCAACCGCAGGAACCGTAGCCGCTGGCGCGACTTCGATCACTCTAGGCGCCGCCGCAGCTGCTCCCGCCGCACAGACTCCAATCGGCATCGGCGATCTATTGCTCATAATCCAAACGCAGGGTGCGCAAATTAATTCCACGAACACCAGTTCCTACGGCGACGGCATTCCAGGCGATCCCGCATCCGGTTCCACCAGCCTTGGAAGCTCAGGCCAATTTGAATTTGTGACCGCAACCGCTGCAGTCGCTATCGGCGGTGGCACGCTCACATTCACCGGAACTGGTCCCGGCGGCGGACTGCTTAATTCCTATACCAACGCCGCGGCCACCGCTACGCAAGGGATCCAAACCTATCAAGTAATTCGCGTCCCGCAGTACACTACCGCGACTTTCAGCAGCACTCTCGCTGCGTTGCCATGGAATGGAGCGGTCGGCGGAGTACTTGCGGTGGACGTCGCCTCGCAGCTCACTCTCGGCGGCACCGTGAGCCTCGACGGGACAGGCTTCCGCGGGGGCGGTGGACGCATCCTCGGCGGTGCGGCTGGCACGCTCGCAACCGACGTCATCACGCTATCCACACAAGCCACCAACGGAGGAAAGGGTGAGGGCATTGCGGGTACGCCGCACTACATCGCGCCCGCGCTCAGCACCATCACTCCGGCGACTACTGCAGTGAGTACCGGACAGGCAGTTCTCGAAGGCTTGCCCAACGGCAGCTACGCGCGCGGCGCGCCGGGCAACGCAGGCGGCGGCTCAACGGATGCCAATCCAACCGCGAACAATCAGAACAGCGGCGGCGGCGCGGGTGGAAACGGAGGCACGGGCGGCACGGGCGGGTTTGGTTGGAGCAGTGCCGGCATCGTCGGCGGTTATGGTGGCGTGGCTTTCCCGGCTACCACGAGCGCGCTCGTAATGGGCGGCGGTGGCGGCGCCGGAACTTCGAACGACGGAGCCTACTGGAATCCCATCACGAATGCGGGTGGCGCGGATTGCGGCGCGAATTGCACCGGCATCTACAGCAGCGGCACTGCCGGTGGCGGAATCGTAATTATTCACACCGGCTCAGTCGCCGGCACAGGAACGATCTCGGCGAACGGATTGACCGCCCTCCAAGTTGAGAACGATGGAGGCGGCGGCGCTGGCGCGGGCGGTTCAATTTTGTTTTTTGCGAACAGCGGCTCTCTTTCTGGATTAACCGCTAGCGCTGCAGGCGGCAACGGCGGAGTTACGTGGCCTGAAGACGCGCCCGGAACACCTTTCCCCGGAAATCGCCACGGTCCGGGAGGTGGCGGCGGAGGCGGCGTAATCTTGGCGTCTTCTGCGCCAGGAACCGCGAACGTCAGCGGCGGCATTCCCGGTTGGTCTACCCTCGCTAATGATCCCTATGGCGCCACGATCGGACAAAACGGATTCGTCAGCTCCGGATTGTCCATCACCGAAACGCCTGGGACTCAATCAGGCGCCTATTGCGCCGGTGCGGATCTGGCGGTAACGAATTCCGGCACGCCTAGCGTGGTCGTTGCCGGAAATAACATTACCTACACGCAGACCGTGACCAACAACGGCCCGCAAGACGCCGTCAATGCCACTTTCGTCGAAGCTGTTCCCGGCAACACCACATTTCAATCGCTGGTCATCGCTCCGGGGTGGTCGTGCACCACGCCGGCCGTAGGCAGCGCCGGAAATATCAGCTGCACGAATCCTGATGTTGCAAATGCCGCCGTTGGCACCTTCACCTTGGTTGTGCAAGTGATTCCCGGCACCGTGAGCGGAACGCAAATTCTGGACACCGCCTCGGTTTCCTCCGGCACCAACGATCCTAACCTTGCGAATAACACCGCCAGCGTCCTGACCCTGGTAGGCTCGGCCACCAGCGCCAATCTCGTCGTCACCAAAACAGCTTCGCCGAATCCTGTGCAAGCCGGCAACAACCTCACCTACACAATCGTGGTGCACAATAACGGCCCGGCCGCCGCCACTGCGGTCACTTTCACAGACGCAATTCCGGCGCACACCACGTTCGTCTCTCTGGCGCAGACCGGCAACGCCTGGGTTTGCCCCGCTCCCGGCGCTTCGGTCAGTTGCACCATCGCGTCCTTCCCCTCGGGAGGCACCACAACTTTCACGCTAATCGTCACCGTCGTCGCCGGCACCGCATCTGGGACGGTAATCACCAACACTGCGGGCACATCCACCGCCACGCCGGATCCGAATCCATCGAGCAATAGCTCCACCGTGAACGTCACAGTGGCATCCGCGGGCCAATATGATTTGAGCGTCACCAGCTCCGCGTCGCCGAATCCCGTCACGCCAGGGAATAACATCACCTTCCTGCTGAATTTCGCGAACAACGGTCCCAGCTCGGTCAGCAACGTCACTTTTACCGACACGGTTCCGGCGAACACCACTTTCGTTTCGCTCGTGCTCCCGGCAGGTGTCACGTGCCCCACGCTTCCAGCAGTCGGGGGCACCGGCGCAATCAGTTGCTGCCCCGGCACGGGAGGAGTTTGCTCGGGCGCGGCAGTTCCGTCAGGCAGCGCCGCGACACTCCCGCTCGTTGTGAAGGTGAACGCCGCCACCGCGTCGGGAACGGTAATCTCCAATACCGCGAACATCGGCCCTACGACGAACGACGTGAACCCAGCAAATAACACGTCCGTCGCAACCACCATCGTCGCTTCGCCCACGCAAGCAGACGTCGCCATCGTGAAGACTGCCGCGCCGCAGCCCGTGGATCAAGGCGCGACTCTCACCTACACGCTGCAAGTCACGAACAACGGCCCTGCCGTCGCGCAAAATGTGGCCGTCTCTGATCCGCTGCCCAGCCAGGTGTCGTTTGTCTCCGTCTCCACCACGCAAGGCACCTGCTCGCAGAGCGCGGGCACGGTGAGTTGCAGCTTGGGTTCAATCAGCGTTGGCGGCCTGGTAACCATCACCATCAGCACCACGGCGGTCACGTTCAGTTCGTCCTCGCTCGTGGTCAATACCGCCAGCGTAGGCTCTTCGACCAGCGACCCGAACTCGACAAACAACATGTCCTCGGCGATTTCGACAATTCAAGCGCCTACCGCCGTGCAACTTTCTTCCTTCAAAGCGCAGACTCGCGCCGGCGGCGGCGTGCTGCTGGAATGGCGCACGCGCGAAGAAGTCCGCAATCTCGGTTTCCATGTCTATCGCGAAGACGCGCAGGGCCGTCACCAGCTCGATCCTTCGCTCATCGCCGGTGGTGCACTTCTGTTGCGCGGCGGCCAGCCGCAGCATCCCGCCCGCACGTACCAATGGTTTGATCCGCAGGGCGGTCCAGGCTCGTCGTATCTGCTCGAAGATGTGGACCTCAGCGGCGTGCACAACACTCACGGCCCCGTCAGTCCCGAGTCCACCGTTTCTGAGATGACGCCGATGTCGCAGGCGACACTACTGAACCAGCTGTCGCAATCGTCATCCTCCTCCATGGCTTTTCCGTCGCGTCCCGGCGCCCCGCTGCCGGTCGTGCCACCCCTGAGTCCCTCGACCCCTGCCGAAGTTTCCAGCGCCTATCTCGATGCGCTGCCGGCAGCAAAAATTTCCGTCAATGCTGAAGGCTGGTACGTGGTCACGCGCGCACAACTCATCGCCGCTGGCTTCGACCCCGGCTCTGACGCGCGCACGCTGCAACTTTTCGCAGAAGGGGTCGAGCAACCCATCGCCATCCTCGGCCAGCAAGGCGCGTTTTTCGGAAATAACGGCGCCATCGCGTTCTACGGCACGGCGATTGACACGCCCTTCTCCGGCACGCGCGTTTATTGGCTCGTGCGCGGCTCACAGTCCGGCAAACGTATTCCTGTTTCCACGTCGGCTGGCTCGGGCGCTTCCAGCGTGCAGAGTTTCCTGTCCTCCGTCACCCTGGAACAACGCACCACCTATTTCGCCGCCCTGCTAAACGGCCCCAACGCGGACAATTTCTTCGGCGCACTAGTCAGCACTGAGCCAGTGGATCAAGACATCACGATCCAACATTACGATCCATCTTCCAGCATTCCCGCGCAGGTAACCATCACTCTGCAGGGAGTCACCGCCGGCCAGCCGCACAGCGTCAGTGCAACGGTAAATGGCTCATCGGTCGGAGTCCTGAATTTCGACGGCCAGGCGAATTTCTCCAGCACCTTCGCGATTGAGCAGGGCTTGCTCCACGATGGCGCCAACACCGTGACGCTCACCGCGCTCAACGGCGAAGACGACACTAGCCTTGTTCAATCCATCGTGCTGAATTTCCCTCACACCTATATCGCGGATTCCGATTGGCTCCGTGCCTCGGCTCCGGCGGGCGCGCACGTGAAAATCGGCGGCTTCTCCAACTCGCAGATTCAGGCGTACGATATTTCCGATCCACTGAACATCATTCAGCTCGCGGGTCCTATCGCGTTTGACAACATGGGCTCGAGCATCACCATAACCGTTCCCGGCGCGCCGTCCAGCGCCGCGCCGCACACGTTCATCGCTTTCGCGGCGGACCAGATATCTGCGGCGGCGGCGATTACTTACCATCCGCAGAGTGCGCTCGAACAGCAACGCGCCGGCGCCGACATCGTCATGATTACTTATCCTGACTTTGCGTCCACGCTCGCTCCGCTAGTCAGCCTGCGCAAATCGCAGCAGCACGAAGTTAACGTCGTCACCGTGGACCAGCTCTTCGACGCCTTCAACTACGGCGAACGCAGCCCCTTCGCGCTGCAGAGCTACCTGCAACTCGCATCCACTCAGTGGCGCGACAAGCCGCAAGCCGTCCTGCTCGTCGGCGATGCGTCTTTCGATCCGCGCAATTATCTCGGCCTCGGCGATTTCGATTTCGTTCCGACGCGCATCATCGAAACGGCCGCGTTCAAGACCGCCTCCGACGACTGGTTCAGCGATTTTAAGGGCACCGGCTTCGCCACCATTCCCACCGGGCGCATTCCCGCGCGCACCGCTGCGGACGCCGCCTTGGTAGTTTCCAAAATTGTGAATTACGAACGCGGCGGGTCGCAAGGCGCATGGACGCAACAAGCCTTGGTGATCGCGGACCAGAACGTCGGCGTGGATTTCTCCAGCGAAGCGGAAACGGCCGCCACGCTGCTGCCGCCTTCGCTCATCACCACCAAAATTTTGGCTGACGGCGAATCAACCGCCGCCGTGTCCCAACAGATTATCGATGCCGTGAACAACGGCACCTTGCTCGTTAATTACACTGGCCACGGCTCCGAGCAGCAATGGTCCTTCTCCGACTTGCTCGACAACAATTCCGTAACCTCGTTCAGCAATGGCGGACGCCTGCCCGTTTTCCTGCTGATGGATTGCCTGAACGGTTTCTTCCACGACGTTTATGCCGAGAGCCTTTCCAGCGCGTTACTGCTAGCGCCGAATGGTGGCGCTGTAGCCGTCTGGGCCTCTTCGGGATTCACCACCGCGCCGCCGCAAGCTGCCATGGACCAAGCTCTGCTCCGCACGATGGCCGCAAACCCGTCGCAGCCGCTCGGCCGCTCCATCCTTACATCCAAATTAAATATCACCGACCCAGACGTCCGCCGCACCTGGATCCTCTTCGGTGACCCGGCGATGCGTGTAGCGTTCCCAACCGCGTCGTCCGCAATCACAACCAAGCCACGCATCGTCCCCGTATCCCCGCAATCGCAGCAACAGCCGCGCTAACCTCAGCGCCGCTACCTACAAATAGTCTCGATGCCGAACTTCTAGGTTTCTGGCGGCCGTCCCGCTTGGCGGGATCGGCGTCGTTGACTCTCGTAGCGCTGGCGTCCCGCCGGCATTCTTTGCCTTTGAATTTGTAGCGGCCGGTCCAGTTTCATCGGACCGGGCAGCAGTCGCTGTTGTGTTCCTACCGGCGCAGTTCGGTGCTCCGTTCGTCGCCACGCAATTACCGATGGGGATCGACAAACCACCGCCGATAGGGCAGGGAATTAGATGCAACTTCGGGATACAATCTCAGCCGGGGAAAAAGTGCCGAAGCTCGCCAAACTCTTTGAACGAATCGCCGTGGCTGCGCTGGTCGCCTTCGCAATCCTATATGCCGCGGACTACGCGATCTTCCAACACAAAATGAGCCAGAACGGCGCCGCCGCAGCCCTGGGCACCATCACCTCCTACTACGGCACCCCGCTAAAAGACGGAAAAATGGAGATTTTCACCGATCAGCCCCAAACCGAAACCTGCGCCCACTCCCTGTTCCCGCACGGCGGCTATCGCCCCTGCTGGTACGCCAAAGGCAACAACGTTAAACCCATCGGCTAGGCTCGTTCAGCGGCTCCGCTTCCGCGCCTTCCGTCCTCGCCCTCCCGCATTCGCCGCCGTCTGCAGAAGCTGCAACAAAGACTGAGCATCCCGCGTGAGCGCCCGATGCCGCGGATAAATCACATCGAGATTCCGCCGCAACGGCTCTTCATTCAATAATCTCAATCGCCATCAGCTTGCCTTTGCGCAATTCGTGCGTCACCGCGATCAACGGCAGAAAACTCAACCCCAATTTCCGCTCCACCATTCGTTTCGCCGCTTCAATCGTCTCTACTTCCAGCACCGTATTCGGCAGCTGCCCCGCCCGGCGAAATAACCCTTGGCTCAAAGTCCAATCGCTCGACCCTCGATCGAAAAAAATCAGCGGCATCGCTTCCACATCCTGCAGCCGCACCCGCCGTTTCCGCGCCGCCGGGTGATTCGGATGCCCCACCAATATCAGCGGATCGTCGCGCAAAGTCATCGTCTCCACTTCCGGATGATTCAAGGACCGCGCCACGCCAATTTCCGCTTCGCCGTCCAGCACCATCTTTAGTACCTGCGCGGAAGTCCCGGAACGCAAGTTAACCAGCACCCTGGGATTCGCCGCCTGATAATCCTTCATCACGTCCGGCAAGAAATAAGTGCACACCGAAAGCGCCGCCGCGACGCTCAAGCTCCCGCCCGCGGACGGCTGCAGCTCGTGAACCGCCTGCCGCGCCCGCGTCACATCACGCAAAAGCTGTTCGGCGTGCGGCCGCAATGCCTTTCCTGCAGCCGAAACCGACAAATTCCCGCGCACTCGCGCGAACAACTTCACGCCCAGGCCATCCTCGAGCGCACGCACCCGCGCGCTCACTGCCGGCTGGCTGATGTTCAGCGCCGCAGCCGCGCGATGAAAGCCGCCGTACGTCAAAACGGCCAGAAACGTCTCGATCTGATCGATTTCCATTCAACCTCGCCGACCCGCGCCACGGAACGGAAGTCCCAGTCAGGATCAGTACCACGCAAATCGGTACTGCAGTTTGGAAACTACCCGATAATCATATTCTATCAAGATGATAACGACAATCAGTTTGACTGATTGCCGTGCTTCCCGTACACTCCACCCAGTCGCCAGTACTTCACGGACCGCGAGCGAGTTGTCCCCCCGCTCAGTTCCCACCTGGCTGCTCCGGCCCTCAAGTCCCAGCTCAGTTATTCGATGGAAAGAAAGCCATCTGCACACAGCTTTCGACATCGAAGAGGACGCACTCATGATCACCAACGGCAATCATCGCAACCTGGAGCACCACTGGAAGACCGACTTGCGCTGGGAAGGCATCATCCGCCCCTATTCTCAAAAGGACGTCGAACAACTGCGCGGCTCCGTGCACATCGAGCACACTCTCGCGCGCATGGGCGCCGAACGCCTCTGGCAACTGCTGCAAGACGATCTCTATGTAAACGCTCTCGGCGCTCTCACCGGCAACCAAGCCGTGCAACAAGTCGCCGCGGGCCTGCAGGCCATCTACCTGAGCGGCTGGCAAGTCGCCGCCGACGCCAATGATGCCGGTCAGATGTATCCGGACCAAAGTCTCTATCCCGCCGACAGCGTCCCCAACGTCGTCCGCAAATTGAATCAAGCCCTCGCGCGCGCCGATCAAATCCATCACGCCGAAGGCAAGAACGGTATCCACTGGTTCGCACCGATCATCGCCGATGCCGAAGCCGGATTCGGCGGCAATCTGAACGCGTTCGAACTGATGAAAGCGATGATCGAAGCCGGCGCCGCCTGCGTGCACTTCGAAGATCAATTGTCCTCAGCCAAGAAATGCGGCCACCTCGGCGGAAAAGTTCTAGTCCCCACAGTTGAGGCCATTCAGAAACTCGTCGCCGCACGCCTGGCCGCCGATGTAATGGGCGTCCCCACGTTAATCATGGCGCGCACCGACGCCGATAGCGCGCACCTGCTCACGAGTGACATTGACCCGCGCGACCGCGAATTCCTCACGGGCGAACGCACGCCCGAAGGCTTCTTCAAAATTCGCGGCGGCCTCCGTTCCGCAATCGCTCGCGGCTTGGCCTACGCGCCCTATGCCGATTTGATCTGGTGCGAAACCTCGAAACCGCATCTCGGCGAAGCCCGCCAATTCGCCGAAGCCATCCACGCTAAGTATCCCAACAAAATGCTGGCGTACAACTGCTCGCCCTCATTCAACTGGCGGAAAAATCTCGACGACAACACCATCGCGAAATTCCAGCGCGAGCTAGGCACGATGGGTTACAAATTCCAGTTCATCACTCTCGCGGGATTCCACGCGCTAAACCTTTCCATGTTCGAGCTCGCGCGCAATTACAAACAGGACGGCATGACCGCCTACTGCCGCCTGCAGGAAAAGGAATTTGCCAGCGAGCAGGCGTTCGGCTACGAGGCCGTGAAACACCAGCGCTTCGTGGGCACCGGCTACTTCGACACCGTGCAACAGGCGATCACCGGTGGCACCGCCTCCACCACTGCCCTAGCCGGTTCCACCGAAGCCGCGCAATTCCAGGAAGCGAAGCCGCTGCATCTCCCTACGCCCCAGAAAAAAGAAATGCGCCACGCAGCATCGGCCGACTGACATCCATTCAGACAAAAAGGGGAGCAGACAAACAAAAGGGGCGAGCTCATCGAGCCCGCCCCTTCTACTTTTCAGTCAGTTGCGGCCCCACGGCAAGCTGTTCGCTCGCTCATGGTTCTTACGTCACCTTCGTCGCGCAACAACAATCTTAGCCGTAGTAATCGCCTGTCCCACGTGCCGCTGCGTGTGATCCGCTACGTGCACCAGCAGCCCGGCCACAGTCGTCGGAAGTAACTTCACGCCGACAGGCCGGGGCTCCTCCAAAGCGTCGTCGTCAAATTGCCGGACGCGTACAGCCCCGCGCGCCAGCGCTGCTTCCAATTCCGCGAACAATTCGTCGCGCGTCGCGCCGGCATCAAGCTCCGTCTTCAGCGCCACCATCTGCGCGTCGTCAAGCCGCTTTCCCTCCGCATAGCTCAACAACCGGTCAATACTCCGCGAAATGTGCCGCACATGAAACGCCACCGGTGCGATTCCCTCCGGACGCGCATTCAATTCCGTGTTGCTCAAGTCCCCGCACCAGCGCCTCAAATCCTCCCGCGCGAGCTCCAAAGCGTGCAGCACTGCGCGCCGCACCGGCGCAACATCCGTCAGCGTCCCACGCAACCACGGTTCCGGCATCTTCGCTTCACTCATACGCGCGCGCCCCCGCATCTAACCTACCTGAAATCCGCGCAAGCTTTCAGAAAATCACCATTAACGCGCCCGTAACACTCCGCTAATAGTATGCTGAGGCGCTCGCTCCTGAATGAGCGGGCCACCAGAACTCGAGGAGAAAATATCGGATGGAAAAGCGGAATTTCCTTTTTGTCTCACTCACCGGCCTCATCAGTGACATCGCCTGGCAAGTTTCCAAAGAGGGCCACGAAGTCCGCTACTACATCCAAGACAAGAAGGAACGCGACATCGCCGACGGCTTCGTCGCCAAATCAAAAGACTGGGAAAAGGACGCGGACTGGGCCGACATCCTCATCTTCGACGACACCCTCGGCCAGGGCGAAAAAGCCAAAAATCTGCGCGCAGCCGGAAAAAAAGTAATCGGCGGCACGCCCTACACCGACCGCCTGGAAGACGATCGCTCCTTCGGCCAGGAAGAGCTCAAGAACGCCGGCGTCAACATCATTCCCTATGGCGAATTTTCATCTTTCGATGACGCCATCGAACACGTGGAGCAAAATCCCGGCCGCTACGTCATCAAACCCAGCGGCGAGGCGCAAAACGTCAAGCGCCGCCTCTTCGTCGGCGAAGAAGACGACGGGCAGGACGTAATCCACATGCTCGAAGCCTACAAAAAGGCCCTTTCCGACGAAATTAAAGTTTTCCAACTCCAGCGCCGCGTAACCGGAGTAGAGGTCGCCGTTGGCGCGTTCTTCAACGGAAAAAGTTTCGTCTATCCCATCAACATCAATTTCGAACACAAAAAACTATTCCCCGGAGAAAATGGGCCGCCCACGGGCGAAATGGGCACCACCATGTTCTGGAGCGAAGCCAACCACCTCTTCGACCAAACACTGCTGAAAATGGAAACCAAACTCGCCGAAGAGGGCTACATCGGGTACATAGATTTAAATTGCATCGTGAACCACCACGGCATCTACCCGCTGGAATTCACTTCGCGCTTTGGCTATCCCACCATCAGCATCCAGCAAGCCGGAATGATCACGCCCATCGGCCAGTTCTTCTGGGATCTCGCGAACGGCAACGATCCGAAACTAAAAGTTCGCAGCGGTTTCCAGATCGGCGTCCGCATCGTCGTCCCACCATTTCCTTTCGACGACGATGAAACCTTCGACTCCTTCTCCAAGAATGCTGTAATCGTTTTCAAAAAGCCTCCTACCGACGAAATGCATATCGAAGACGTAAAACAAGTGAACGGTCAATGGCTGGTAGCCGGCACGTCAGGAGTAATCCTGGTAGTCGTCGGCTTGGGCCAAACGATGAAGCAAGCCCAAACTCAGGTCTACTCGCGAATCAAAAATGTCCTCATCCCCAACATGTACTACCGCACCGACATCGGCGACCGCTGGGTAGAAGACAGCGACCGCCTCCACACCTGGGGCTATCTCCGCTGACCCGCCGCACGTAAATTGATGTTGCCGTTCGTAGCGCCGGTGTCCCGCCGGCTCTTTTGCTTTTGAATTTGTTTCGAGTTCTGTAGCGGCCGGTCCCGCATTGTGGGACCGGGCAGCCGTTGCAACTCGTGTTGCCTTTCTATGTGTTCTTCGCGCGTCTGTGGTTCTCCTCCGTCGTGGTCTTCACCTCGCCGTCGCTCTCCTTGTCAACCGCCGCTCCCTACGCTAAAGTAGCCGCTCTTTCAGGGAGCACTTCAAAAAAATGCCAGTGGTAGCCGGCCAAGAAAAACTGAAAGTCCTGATCCGCCGCGCCGCCATCCAAAAACGCGTCCGCGAGGTCGCTCAGCAGATCACCCGCGATTTCGCCGGTCAGCGCGTCCACCTGATCGGCGTGCTAAAAGGCGCGTGCATTTTTCTTTCCGACCTCGTCCGCGAAATCAATCTCGAAACCTCGATAGATTTCATCGCTGTCTCCAGCTACGGGAAAAATAAGGAAAGTTCTGGTCAGGTCCGCCTGATAAAAGATCTCGACAGCAGCATCGAAGCCCTCAACGTGATTGTCGTCGAAGATATCCTCGACACCGGCATCACCCTGACCTACCTGCTGCGCGTTCTCGAACAACGCAAACCCAAATCCCTGCGCGTCGCTGCCCTCCTCGATAAACCTTCGCGCCGCATCAAACAAGTCAAAGCCGATTACATCGGTTTCCAGATCCCCAACGATTTCGTCGTAGGCTACGGCCTCGATTACGCCGAGCGCTACCGCAACCTAAAAGACGTCTGCATTCTCACGCTGCCGCCCGAATAACCGAATGACCATGCCACTAACCGAATCCGAAATCGCGCGTCTGATTGACCACACCCTGCTGAAGCCAGACGCCAGTCAAAACGAAATCGCCAAACTCTGCGCCGAAGCGCTGCAATACCATTTTGCTTCCGTCTGCGTGAATCCCTGGAACGTAGCCCAGGCCGCCGAAATCCTTCGCGGCAGCGACGTCAGAGTGTGCTCGGTAGCGGGGTTCCCGCTGGGCGCAACACTGCCCGAAGTAAAGGTGTTCGAAGCACAGAAATGCATCGAGCGCGGCGCTCAGGAAATAGACATGGTCATCAACGTTGGCGCGCTGAAGTCCGGCCGCGTCGGTGCGGTCGAGGAAGATATCCACGGCGTCGTTACCGCCAGCCATCATGGCGGCGCGATCTGCAAAGTCATCATCGAAACTTGCCTGCTTACCCGCGAGGAAAAAATTCAAGCCGCGCTCGCCGCCAAAAATGCCGGCGCGGACTTCGTCAAAACCTCCACCGGCTTCAGCACCGCCGGCGCCACACCTGAAGATGTCCGCCTGATCCGCGAAACCGTCGGCCCGAACACCGGCGTCAAGGCCGCGGGAGGTGTCCGCACCCTCGAAGACCTGCAAAAAATGGTGGAAGCGGGCGCCACTCGCATCGGCGCCAGCGCCGGTGTCAAAATCATCGAGCAACTGCGCTCCGGAAAATCATCAGCCGAGCTCCGCGCCCCTTCCGGCGAAAAATATTGAAACTCTTGCAGCAGGCTCATCTCGACGGCAAGCCTTCCAGACCTGCCTGCTATAATGAAATAGCTTCTGCGTCCGCTCTTTCCGGCGTCGTGTAAATGCCGCCCGCGGACGCTTGCATTTCCCGGCGGGGGCTGGGGAGTTCCGAGACACATTCAAATGGACGCGGCAAAACTAAATCCCAAAATCGACGTCCCCGACGACGCGCTCAAAATTCTCGCTGAGCTCAGCCAGGAGATCAACGCGTCGCTCAATCTCGATGAAGTTTTGCCTAACGCGGCCAAGTTGATCAAACGCCTGGTTGATTACGAAATTTTCGCTGTCGTCCTTCCCGAAGAGGGCACCGACCAGATGTATTTCCGTTTCGCCATTGGTCACCGCAAGGAAGTTGTGGACCACTGGCGCATTCCCATGGGCGAAGGCATCATCGGCGCAGCTGCCGCGACCGGCCAGGCCATTCGCGTCGGCGATGTGCGTTCCGATCCGCGTTATCTCAACGCGCTCGATGCCGTGCGCTCCGAACTCGCCGTTCCGCTGATCGTTCGCGGCCGCGTCATCGGCGTTCTGGACATCGAAAGCCGCGAGCTCGATTACTTCACTCCCTATCAGCAATCCATTCTTACGCTGGTCGCTTCACGCATCGGCACAGCCATCGAAAATGCCAAGCTCTACGAACACGAGCGCAGCCAATCTGAAACGCTTCTGCTCCTGAACGAAGTCGGCCGCGAGGCCAACTCCACTCTTTCCGTCGAAGAAGTCCTGCGTCGCGCCGCCGAACTCACCAAGCGCCTGATTAATTACCAGATTTTCAGCATCCTGCTCTATGACGAGGCTGACAAGGTCTTCCGTCACCGCGTCACCGTGAAATTCGGTCAGCGTGTACAGGAAAAATTTGCCGTCCCTGCGCACGAAGGCATCGTCGGAGCCGCCGCATCCCTGAAGCGGGCGGTCGTGGTGCCAGATGTCACTCTCGACCCGCGCTACCTGCTCATCAATCCCGAAACGCGCTCTGAGCTGGCCGTCCCCATGCTCAATAAAGACCGCGTCATCGGCGTGATGGACCTCGAGAGCCCGCAGCTGAATTATTTCACTCCGGACCACGTACAAGCGCTCTCGATTCTTGCCGCGCATCTCGCCGTCTCCATCGAAAACGCGCGCCTCTACGAACAGCTTGCCCGCGACGAAGCCCGGATGGAGCGCGACCTCAGCGCCGCGCGCCGCATCCAAGGCGCTCTGCTGCCGCGCCTCCCTGGCCCGGAATTCGGGCTGGATATCGCCGCCCGCGTAGTTTCCTCGCGCGAATTAAGCGGTGACCTCTACGACTTTCTCCGTTATGGTCCGCAGGAATTGGCGATTGCCATGGGAGACGTCAGCGGGAAGGGGAGCGCCGCAGCGCTTTACGGCGCGGTAGCAATTGGCACGCTGCGCAGTCTTGGTCCGCAGAAGCATCGCCCCGCGGAAATGCTGCGAGCAATTAACGGATTTCTCGGCGAGCGTCGCATCGAAGGCCGTTTCATGACACTATGTTTCGCCACCTGGCATCGCGGTCGCCACAAGTTGCGGATTGCCAATGCCGGCCAAGAAGAGCCGTTCCTCTATCATGGCGGGCGCTGCGAACGAATCATGCTAGCCGGCTTTCCGCTGGGTATGTTCGAAGAATCCACTTACGATCAGCGCAGTTACATCTTGAACGAAGGCGACATCGTCGTATTTCATTCCGACGGCATCGGCGACACCCAAAATCCCGCTGGAGAATTCTTCGGCCACACTCGCCTAGCCGACCTGATCACCGAATATCACCAACTCAACGCCGACGGTCTCGCCGACCGCGTCCTCGAAGAAGTTGACGCCTTCTCCGGCGGTGCGCACCCCTTCGACGACCGCACCCTGCTAGTCCTTAAAGTAAAGTAGCCCATCGCAACCACGGGCGAAACTTCCGGCCTTTAGCGCTCTCCCCACCGCAGCTTACTGCGCAGAATTTCGTAGTACGTCTTACGCGGTGGGCTTACCACTTGCACTTTCGTCGCGGCCTTGGTGATTACCACGCGATCCTGCGGCTGCAACTGAAATCCAATCTGTCCATCCAGCGTGAGATACACCGGCTCGCCCGAAGCCGAAAAATCCAGCTCCACATGCGCCGTATCTGGCACCACCAGCGGCCGGTTCGTCAACATATGCGGACAAATCGGCGTAATCACAAACGCATCCAGGTCCGGATGAATAATCGGCCCGCCCGCCGCCAACGAATATGCCGTCGAACCCGTCGGCGTCGCCACGATCAGCCCGTCCGCGCGATAACGCCCCACGTGGTGATGATCCACGTGCACATCAAAATCCAACATGCGGGCTAACGCGGCCTTATTAGCCACCGCGTCATTCAAAGCGGTCAGCTTCTCGGCTGGTTTGCTGCTGTGCACGATTTCCGCTTCCAGCATCATCCGCTCGCTAGTTCGATGCTCGCCCGCGACAATCATCTCCAACACCGGATAGAGTTCATCGAGCGTCACGCTGGTCAAAAATCCCAGCCCGCCCAGATTCACCGCCAGAATCGGAACCTCGTGCCCGCCCAACGCTCGAGCCGCAGCAAGCAAAGTTCCATCCCCGCCCAGCACAATCACCAAATCAACTTTCGCGGCCATTTCTTCCCGGGTCATCGCCGGGCCGGTGGGATCAAGCGTGGTCCGCGTGCGCGGATCCACAAACACTTCGATCCTGCGTGTCTCCAGCCAGCGCCGCAATTCCGGCACCACGGCCGTCACCATTTCGGGGATTGGTTTGCAGATAATGCCCGCGGCGCGAATCATGATAAGAGGCAGAATTCTACTCTACCCGCGAGCGCGAGCGTGGAGAAAAAACTCCTGATTGCCTTCCGTCCCTGGTAGGCGGCTCGGCTGTACTCCCAGAATGGTCAATCCGCATTCGGTGGCGGCGGTCTGCACGCGCTCGATCGCTTTCTGGTGCAAGGCCGCGTCCCGCACAATCCCCCCCTTGCCGATTGCGCTTTTCTCCAGTTCGAATTGCGGCTTGATCAATATCAAAAGCTCCGCACCAGGCGCAGCAACGGGCACCACCGCAGGCAAAACCTTCGCCACGGAAATAAATGACACATCCATGGTCACGAGCGCCGGAGGCTCCGGAATATCCTCCGTCCGCAAATAACGCGCGTTTCGCTCCACAGTAGTCACGCGTGGATTCTGCCGCAATTTCCAATCCAGCTGATCCACAGTAACGTCCACCGCGAACACGCGCGCAGCTCCGCGCTGCAGCAAACAATCCGTAAACCCGCCGGTCGAACTCCCCACATCCAAACAGACTCTATCGAGTGGCGAAATCCCAAAATCCTCCAGCGCCCCCTCCAGCTTCAACCCGCCCCGGCTCGCGTATTTTAAGCACCTCGCCAATAATTTCCACCCGCGCGTCCGCAGCCACCTGGGACCCAGGCTTCTCCATCTTCTGCCCGTTCACCAGCACATTTCCCGCCAGCAAAATAGCCTGCGCCCGCTCCCGCGAGGGCGCCAGCCCGCGCTCCACAATCAAAACATCCAAGCGTAATTTCCCAGGTTTGCGATTCGAATGAGTCTTGCCGGAAGGAACCATCCCAGAAGTAGTTTTCACTCGCATTCACAAGTAAGCAGTAAGCGGCCTACGAACAGTCTTCTCTGTGTTCTCCGATTCTCTGCGCTCTCTGCGGTTCTCTTCTCCCATCTCGGCCGACCAGGCGCTAAGCCCGCCGCGCCACCAAAAACTGCGCCAACTGCCGCAACCGCCCCCCGCGCTCGCCGTAAAATTCCAAATCCTTTAAAGCCTTCGCCTCCAAATCCGCTGCAATATCCCGCGAAACCTCCAGCCCATGCAAAGCCGGATAAGTAGCCTTCTTCTGCGCCTGATCTTTGCCCGCAGTCTTCCCCAGAGCCGCCGACGACTCCTCCACATCCAAAATATCGTCCACCACCTGAAACGCCCACCCGATGTGTTCCCCAAACGCCAGCAGCCGCGTGATGTCCCCGCGATCCGCGCCGCCCGCAATCGCTCCGCCCACGATGGACGCGCGGATCAAAGCCGCCGTCTTCGAACGATGAATGTACTCCAGCATCCCTGTGTCGGAAGCTTTTCCCTCCGCTTCCAAATCCGCCACCTGCCCGCCGATCATTCCGCGATCCGTGCCGGCCGCTTCCGCAATCATCGCCAAAATCGTCAGCCGCCGCTGCGGTTCCACCGGAGCAAGCGCCAAAGTGTGAAACGCCATCGTCAGCAGCGCGTCTCCCGCCAGAATCGCGATCGCCTCGCCGAACACTTTATGGTTCGTCGGTTTTCCCCGACGCAAGTCGTCGTTGTCCAGCGCCGGCAGGTCATCGTGAATCAACGAATAGGTGTGAATAAATTCCAGCGCGCAGCCGATCTGCACTGCGCCGGCCTGTTCCGCAGAAAACATCCGCGCGGCTTCCATGCACAAGATCGGCCGAATCCGTTTCCCGCCGGCAAATACGCTGTACCGCATCGCCTTATGAATGGAAATCGGCAGCGCATCTTCCGGCGGCATCAGTTCCTGCAGCGCGGCTTCCACCGTCGTCCGGTCGCTCTCGAAGAAATCGGGGATCGTCATAGCCTCAGTGCAGATAACTGGAAAGTGTGTCGCTAATCAAAGACCAGTCGGCAAACGCTAATTATTTTCTTCTTCCGGATCAAACGGCTCCGCCACGATTTTGCCGTCGGCTTTCTTCAGCAAAATCTCCACGCGCCCTTCCGCCTCTTCCAGCTGCTTCTGGCACTCGCGCGAAAGTTTCACGCCCTCTTCGAAGAGCCGCATCGCCTCGTCCAAGGACAAATCCGCGCTCTCCAGGCGTTTCACCACTTCCTCGAGCCGCGTAAGCGACTTCTCGAAGTCGCCCTTTTTCGGCGCTTCCACCGGCACAGCTGATTTATTCGGCACTGGACTCATGCAACCTCGTTCCGCGCCCCCTGCAAGCGCTGAAATGCCTCACCACTGTAGCAGTCAAACGGATTCTATCGCGATGATTTTATTGCAGCAATGCCACACTTCCGCCGGTGATGCCTCGGCTTCCGGTTCCGCGAGCAATCACGACTGGACCGCCGGAATCGTATTAATATCTGTCCAAGAGACCAAAGTGATCCAGCCTGACATTTGGATTGGCACTATCGAGATCAGCTGGTCGGATGAGAAAACACCGACCGTATTCCAGCCTGCATTTACCGTGGTCACAACTTGGGCGACAAGCCCTGAAGAATTCCGTGAGAAGTGCCTCCGAATGTTGGAGAGCTACGGTTGGAAGCTTCTAGATGTCGAGCAGGCGAATCCTGTACCTAACGAAGGAGAATTTAGCGAAGAAGTCGAAGACATGTTAGCGAGAACAAGAGCGAATCCCAACGCGATTATTTACGGTACTTTCCATTCGTATCCGGTAATGTGAATACTTTAAATGAGCACATCTCCGGTAATGCGATTTGCCGGAGCGCACCGAGACCTAATCATTCATCGCTCGCGATGTTTTTTCTCTTTCTACGGCGAGCGAATGCTATTGCGACCATCGCGTAGAGTGCGCCATTCAGCAGCCCGACTATTATTAGGTTTACCTCAACGCCCGCAGGCGTTCCGTATTCACAGTCAATGCACCAGATGAAAAGAAGTATGGGAGGACAGAGAATCACGTTTGCCGCAAACAACACAAGGTCCAGAGGTCCGGCGGAGTTTGAATAGTCGCGATAGCTGTTGAACACATAAAAGCAGGCAGTAATTGCGAATCCGAGCACCGCAAAACCGCCGATAGTTTTCCACCGCGCGCGCATCGCACTAGTCTCTACCTTTCCGACGTGTGAACGCACGATATAGTTCCAGAGAGGACAGCCATAGGTAACTCCTGACTAACGTCGTAGGTGGAAACTGCGCCACTACCTCCCGACGGTCGGTAATAGAGTCAGCCGGTGCGCGCGCATGGCATCCTCGCCGGCAACCGAAAATGCCGCGGGAATTCCGCGCCCCGCAAACCATTCCACGAACTGGTCTCGATAGTAAGGGCTCGCATACTGCCCCGATTCGCCAGAGGGAATTTCCATCAGCGATCCATCGAAATTGGCCAAATCCGCCACAAAACGCATCGCGGGCCCATGCCCCGCGCCCATTGCCCGCACCGTATCAATCGTTCCGCCCTGCTCGTACGGCCCGACGCTCAACATTCGATGCAACAATCCCGCGCGGCCCAACGGGTGAACCATATCCAGCGGATGCAGCCGCCCCCAATTCCACGCAGACTCAGTCGCTTGACCCGTTTGCCTTTGCAATGCAGCCACCGCGTCATCCGCGCTAACCATCAAAAGTTCATCGTAGTTCGCAAAACCGCTCGGCAGCCATGCCGCAGGCCGCTCACGCAACACATTTTCCAAAAATACTTTATCGCGCCACCACACATCGCCGTAGACGCTGAGCGGCTCCCACAACTCGTACTTCGTAACCTCATCCCCCAAATAAGGCTGCAGCAAACGCACAAAAATCGCCCGCCGCGTATACTCCACAAACGAAGTCTCAGCCGAATCAGACGTAGCCCGCGCATCCCAACCCGCCAGCTGAGCAATCAATCGCTGTGCCCGCGCATCCGCCGGCTGCTTCGTCTTCACGGCTTGAAGCAGGGCGTCAGCCAAAAAACGATTCGGCAAGCTGACGATATCGTTCTGAATCGCGTTGCAGTCCGCTGCCGTTAAGCCCGTGCGCCCTGTCAGCAATTCATAAAGCCGCGCTGTCCGGTAAGGCCCCGCTTGCCGATCCGATAAATAATATTTGTATCCTGGCCCCACCGTTCGCGCATTCGCCGTAGCAATAATCCCGTCCGGCGGATTTTCCACGCGCGGCAATTCCTCGAACGGAATGTATCCCTTCCATTCGTAATCGTCCGTATCGCCGGGAACGGGCAAAGCGCCATTACCATTCGCGCGCACCGGAATCCGCGCCGGAATCGTGAACCCTATGTTCCCATCCACATCCGCGTAAATCGTATTTTGCCCCGGCCCCGCGATGTGCCGCGTCGTCTCAATGAAACTATTCCAATCCCGCGCCTCGCCCAACAACGGAAATCCAAAATCCAGTCCGCCCGGCTCCAGGGCCGTCCAACGCAGCGCATAAGCCCGTCCGCCGTGCTCTGCCGTATCCTGATGCACGATCGGCCCATGTCGCGTCATCACTACGTCCAGCGTCACATCCGGTTTTCCGCGCACATGGATCACTTCGTTGCGTACATCCGCCGTCAGCGTCTTGCCACCAGCAGAATATTTCAGCGGATTCGCATCAGAAAACTTCTCGACGTACAGATCCTCCACGTCCGCATTGCTATTCGTAAATCCCCACGCGATACGGTCGTTGTGTCCGATGATTACCAGCGGCGTCCCCGGCAGGGAAAATCCCTCCACGTTCAGCCCCGGCGCCGTCAAATGCACGATGTACCACAGCGCCGGCACCGAAAGCTGCAGATGCGTGTCGTTCGCCAGCAGCGGCTTGCCCGAAGCCGTATGCGCGCCGCTAACCACAAAATTATTGCTGCCAATTATTTCCGACGACTCCTCCTCGAACTGCGCCAGAAAATTCCGCGTCGCGTCCCACTCCAGCGCAGCAAACGGCGGCGCGGCGGTGGCATCGACATCGCGATCACCGCCGCGCGCTCGGTCGCCGATTTGCGTTGAAGACAGCGTCCCCGCCGAAGCAGTCCGCGCGGGAAGGGAAGTTCCCGCAGTCCAAATAAAATGGTCCAGCGGCGAATCGCTCACGAACAAATCCCGCGCCCGCTCCTCTCCCACCTTCGAGACAATCCACTGCCGGTTCAGTTTCTCCTTCCAAGTGGAAGTCAGCGTCTTGTACATATACAAGCTGATCAAGTAAGTGTCCGCCGGAGTCCAAACCCGCGGCTTATAACCCAGCGCCACAAACTCAATCGGCAATTTCCCGCCGCGCTCCGCAATATTGTCGTTCACCCCGCGAGCATAATCCTCCAGCAACCCACGAATCTCCGGAGAAGCATCCGCCGCCGCTCGCTCCGCCGCCTGCCGCATCCCCAAAGTCCGATTTTCCCTGTCGTACGCCAGCCCCACGTCGCCAAAAATTTCACTCAAATCCCCGCCCGCCGCCCTGCGCAGCAGATCCATCTGCCACAATCGGTCCTGCGCCATCACATAACCCTGCGCCGTCACCACATCCTGCAATGATTTCGCCCGAATCCACGGCCGCCCCCACCCGTCGCGGTCCACAATCACGCCATCCTTCAGCCCGCCAATCGCCACACTTCCATCCAACCGCGCCAGCGGCCGCCGCACCGCCCACCAACCGAACACCAACGCGGCGCCAACAACCACAAAAAGCCCCGCCACCAAATATCGAAAAATCCGCGACGCACGCGTCATCCGTCTCAGTCCCTTCCTTCTTTCTGCAACAGCCGCGCAGTGTAGCCCACAAAATCGCTCGCCCGCAACGCGCCCCATCCAATTTGGCGCCGCAGTGTGTCTTCCGTCCGCGACGTTCGTATTGCTCCCGCGCGCCAAAAAGAGGCAAAATTCCGCCATGCCCCACGAATTCTCGGACTCCTACCTAACCGACGCCATCAGTATGTTCCGCCACTACAAAAAACTCGCCGAACGCGCCATGGCCCAGGTCCCAGACGAAGCCCTGACCGCCACTCTCGACCCCGAATCAAACTCCATCGCCATCATCGTCAAACACATGTGCGGCAACATGCGCTCCCGCTGGACCGATTTCCTCACCACCGACGGCGAGAAGCCAGACCGCAACCGCGACACCGAATTCGAATCGCCCGCCACATCCCGCGCTCAGCTCACAGCCCAATGGGAAACTGGATGGAAATATGTTTTCGACGCCCTCGCCTCGCTCACCGACGCCGACCTCGGCCGCGAAGTTCTGATTCGCAGCGAACCGCATTCCGTCACCCAAGCCATCAATCGCCAGGTAGCCCACTATTCCTACCACGTGGGCCAGATCGTATTTCTATCCAAACACTTCGCCTCCGCGCACTGGACGACGCTAACAGTCCCGCGCGGAAAATCCGCCGAAGCCACAGCAAAAATCCGCGCCGCCCAAGAATCCAAGCACCCAGCGAAGTAACAGAACAATTTTCCGACGCAACCCAGCGGGCAAGCGGCGGGATAGCCCCGCACTCACCCCTCGCCACTAATCACCACTCACCGATCACTAATCACGCATCATTCGTCTCTGCTTTTCCCCCGCTCCGCCCCTCCCCTTGCTAAAATCGACCAGTAATGATCGCCCTGCAACTCTTCGCGGTCCTCGCGCTCGTCGGCATCAACGCCTTCTTTTCCGCCGCCGAATTTTCCCTGATCGCCGTTCGCCAATCCCGCGTTCGCCAACTAGTCGAACAAGGCGACGCGCGCGCCAAAGTAGTAGAAGCCCTGCTCACCGACCTCACCCGCGTTGTCTCCGGAGTGCAAGTAGGCATCACCCTAGCCAGCCTTTCGCTCGGCTATCTGGGTGAAATCACTCTCGCCGGAATTCTCAGCCCCCTCGTGCAGGCCATTCCGCGCCCCTGGGCCGCCGTGATCGCGCACGGCACCGCGCTAGCCATCGCGTTCGGCCTGCTCACCATTCTGCAAGTCGTACTCGGCGAACTCGTTCCCAAAAGCCTGAGCCTGGCCCGCGCCGAACGAGTCGCCCTGCTAATCGCGCGCCCTTTTTCATGGTTCCTGAATACTTTTCGCTGGGCCATAGATTTTCTCGATCGTTCGGCCGAAAAATTCGTCGGCGCTTTAGGCGTCGTATCGCCGCACAGCCACACCTTGGTGCGCTCCACCGAAGAATTACAAGTGATGATCCAGCAAGCACGAGACCGCGGCCTGCTCCCCGCCGCCGAAGTAAAATTCATTCAAGCCGCAATGGAACTCGGCCAGATCCAGGCCCGCGAAGTCATGGTCCCGCGCCCCGACGTTCACGCGCTCCCCGCCTCCGCCACTCTCGAAGACACCATGACCATGTTCGCCACCACCCAGCGCTCGCGCATCCCCGTGTACGAAGGCACGCTCGATCACATCCTCGGCTTCGTCCATATCAAAGATATGATCTGGATCCTCCTCGATCGCGCCCGCCGCGCCGAAGATCATCAGCCCCTTGCCGAATTTAACCTGCGCACCGTCCTGCGCGACGCGCTAATCGTCCCCGAGACCAAGCCCGTCAGCGAACTCCTCCTCGAATTTCGCGCCCGCCGCACTGGCCTTGCAATGATTGTGGACGAATTCGGCAGCATCCTCGGCCTCGCCACTCTGGAAGACATCCTCGAGCAAATGGTCGGCGAAATTCACGATGAATTCGATGTCGTTGAGCGCCCGCTCACCTTGCCCGACGGCGGGATGATCTTCGACGCCGCCATAAAAATCCGCGAACTTGCCGCGCGCTACAACATCATGCTTCCCGAAGATCCGTCATACGAAACAGTCGGCGGATTCGTCCTCACCCGCCTCGGATTCATTCCCCGTGGCGGCGAAAGCTTCGAAGCCGATGGCTATCGCTTCACCGTGATGGAAATGGACCATCGCCGCGTCTCGCGTCTGAAAATCAAGCAGCTGCCACCCGCGATAGTTCCGTCAAGCAAGCAGGAGTCCGCGTTGCAGTCGGCAGATATCGCGCACGCCGAAAAGCAAAAGGCAAACGCGCATCACCAGGCATCAGCCGAAGTGTTGGAAATGCCCGCACCGTCAGCATCAGTGGCTGATTCACACACCGTAAAGAAAATCCGCCGTCGCGCCGCGCGAAAAAAATCTGCCAAGCCTCGCGACGCAACTGATGTACCCTCTCCCGACGAGCCAGCCCCGGATTCACCATCCTCGGGGCCAGCCCACAAATGATTCGCTACATCTCAATCCGCCTGCTCTTCGCGCTTCCCGCGCTGTGGCTCATCCTGACCATGGTTTTCCTCCTCGCACACATCGTTCCCGGCGATCCGGTCGCTCAGATGCTCGGCGAAGGCGCCCGCGCCGAAGACCTCACGCAACTTCGCCACGCGCTGGGCCTCGATTTGCCACTCCCCGTGCAATACGGCCGCTACCTCTCCGGCGTCCTGCACGGAAACCTCGGCGAATCCTTCCGCTTCCAGCAGCCCGTGCTGAAAGTCGTCGTCGAACACTATCCCGCCACTCTTGAACTCGCCGCGGTCGCGCTCCTGATCTGCGCGCTCATCGGAATTCCCGCCGGCGTCCTCGCTGCTCACAAACGTGGTGAAAGAACTGACCACGCCGTCGCAATCCTCACTCTCTTCGGCCTCTCCGTTCCAAATTTCGCGCTCGGTCCTGTGCTCATCCTTCTGTTTTCAGTTGTCCTGGGCTGGCTCCCGGTCTCAGGACGCGGCGGCATCTCGCATCTCATCCTTCCCGCGTTCACGCTGGGCGCGGCGCTAGCCGCCATCCTCACCCGCATGGTCCGCACTTCCGTGATCGAAGAGCTTTCAGCCGACTACGTCCGGACCGCCCGCGCCAAAGGGGTCTCCGAATCCGCCGTCCTCTTCCGCCACGCTCTGCGCAACGCTCTGATTCCTATTCTCACCATCCTCGGTCTGCAATTCGGCTCGCTCCTCGCCGGCACCATCGTCACCGAATCCATTTTTTCCTGGCCCGGCATTGGACGCCTCGCAGTCCAAGCCATCGGCGCGCGCGATTATCCACTGCTACAAGGCTGCATCCTGCTCATCGCCGTCTCCTACGTCTTCGTAAATCTTCTCACCGACCTCGTCTACGCACTGGTAGACCCGCGGGTGCGCTTCGAATGAGCGCGACAGAAAAAAAATCTCCGAAGCGCAAGCTGGGGCGCGAACTCCTGCACGAACTCACCGATTTCCTGCGCCGCAGCGTCCCTGGCCGCTGGGGATTCGCACTCACCCTGCTCCTGGCAATCGTCGCGCTAGCCGCCCCGTGGCTCGCGCCGTACGATCCGATAGCGCAAAATTTGCCCGCCCGCCTCCTCGCGCCCACCGCCGCTCATTGGATGGGCACGGACGAGCTAGGCCGCGACATCCTCTCGCGCATCATCTTCGGCACGCGGGTCTCCATGCTCGTCAGCGTCTGCGTGGTTTTTGGTGCGGGAATAATCGGCCTGACAATCGGCGCGGTCGCGGGTTATTTCGGTGGTTGGTTCGATCGCTTCGTCAACATCATCCTGATCAATGCATTTCTCTCATTCCCCGGAATTCTGCTAGCTATCGCCTTCGCCGCATTCCTGGGCCCCGGCCTAGACAAAGTAATTCTCGCGCTAGTCGTCACCGGCTGGGCCGGCTACGCGCGCCTGGCCC
Source organism: uncultured Acidobacteriota bacterium (assembly GCA_963754275.1). Taxonomy (GTDB): domain Bacteria; phylum Acidobacteriota; class Terriglobia; order Acidiferrales; family UBA7541; genus Palsa-295. Next base: position 169,901 of record CAVWFO010000023.1, on the reverse strand, counting down.
GCGCCCAAATTCTCCAAGCCAAAGAAATGGAATACGTCCTGGCCGCGCGTTCACTAGGCGCATCGCACGCCCGTATTCTAGTGCGCCATCTCCTCCCAAATATTTTGCAACCCATCCTAGTGCAAGCCACCATCGCCATGGCCGGGGCGATCCTCGCTGAATCCACGTTAAGCTTTCTCGGCGTAGGCGTCCTAGCCCCCATGCCCAGCTGGGGCGCCATGCTCAACGACGCCCGCGGCCATTTGTTCGACGCCCCCCACCTGGTAATATTCCCAGCGCTCGCCGTAATGACAGCGGTCCTAGCTTTCAACCTACTCGGCGACGCCCTCCGCGACTGGCTAGACCCCCGCATGCGCTCCTACCTGATCATCACCTCACTCGCTCGATAGGGAAGAGGATGGTATGGAGCGCTGCTTGCTGCGCCCCAGCTTGCCACGAAGTAAGCTGCAATCTCGGCGGCGTGTCTCACGACGCAACGAGCGTCGTCATACTGAGCGCAGCGAAGGATCTCTCTTTCTTTCTCTATGTCCTCCGATTCTTCGCCGTGTTCTCTGAGTTTATCTTCTCGCCTTTCTCTGCGCCCTCTGCGTTAGATCGTTCCACAGCACTCAATCACGCCGCGACACACCCCACCAAAGTGCAATCCAAAAATTGTCAGGAAATACGACCACAGGAAAACTCAGCGGTAGAAACCCTACGCCAACTCCACCGTAACCTCAGCCCCCCGCCCAATACCCATCACGCGTGCCGCATTCCCCTTATTCACGCACAATTCCAAATACCCGCCCGACCCGATAATCGCAAACGGTTCTCCCGCTGTCCCCAACGCGAACGTCGGTAACAGCTTCTTGATCTCCGCATTCCCCGCGCGAATCGTGAATTTCGCATCCGGTGCTATCAACGCCGGCGTGTCCTCGCCTTTCAAATTCGTAATCAAATTCCCAAAATTATCCAGTTTCAACACCACGCACTTGATCGTGTTCCCGTTCACCTTCGGCTTCGGAATGCTGAACCGCACAAAATCCTCGATCTGCTCGCCGAAACTCGCCGTCTGCCAATTCTTCGAAAGCCACCCCGCCACCGGCGCGAAAATATCCCGTCCATGAAAAGTATTACTCACCGGCTGCCGAAAATAATGTTCCGAAGTAACATGCCACACAAAGAGCGATTCCGACTGATCGTAAATCGCCGAAAGCACTCCATTATCCGGCGCCACAAAATAGTGTTGGTCGCCCGCCACCAGAATCGGCCGCCGCTGCGTGCCCACCCCCGGATCCACCACCACCAAATGAATCGTCTTCGGCGGGAAGTAGCTGTACGCCTGGCTGATCGTCAACGCGCCGTCCAGCACGTCGTGCGCGATCACGTTATGCGTGATATCCACAATATTCACTTCAGGATTGATGCTCAGGATGACGCCCTTCATCACCCCAACCAGGTGGTCGCTCGTCCCGTAATCCGTCGTCAGCGTAATAATTGGCCGCGCCAAGTTTCGCCCCCATGAATTGCGCGGCGTAGAACCAAAAATCTATAAAGCCGCGCTCTTCGACGCTATCGGACACCCGCACGCCTGTCAAGGCAGCCTACGCGTACCTGTAACGCACTCGTACTACGCAATATTTCGCCGCGGCTTTACCGGCTCAGGGAAACAATTGTCCGTAGGGAAGCTACCAGCGCTCAATCGGTGGGTAATTTCAACCGCGCGGTCTGACCAGCGCCCGTTGACCAAGATCGTCTTCGGGCGCTGGCCCAAATCTCACAACCGTTCTCGCGTCACAGATCCAAAAAACTACGCCTGCTTGCTCTGGCCTTTGCGTCGTAGAAAAGAGAAAGCACCCAAGCCAGCAAGCCCCGTGCTCAACAACATGAAATCGCCCGGCTCCGGCACCGTGGTCGGTTGCTCGCAGCCCTTCGCTTTGTTGTTACTAATTTTGCAAACCAGATCGTTCGGATTCGCGTGCGCAGCGACCGGTATGACCAACGCGACCGCCAGCGTCAATGCCACTGCAACGTACTTCATCATAGTGTTCTCCCAAGGGCCCGTTCAAAGATTGTTTCCCCGACGCAGATACACGGCCTCGATGCTATAGACCAGTGCAGGCGTCGTGCCAAACACGCCCAACACGTCGTTATTTCGCGGCTACAACTCCATGACTTCAACGCACATGCAGCGTCGCTCAATTCGCGGTTCCGGCCGTCTCATTTTGATCAACTTTTGTGCACCTTTCAGCCTCCACTCTTCCGCGTTTATCTCGACGCCAAGATTCTTCGCCTCGAACACTTAGCTTTCATCGGCTGTGCCGTAATGAAACGTTGCGCCGCCTGCCTCTCCTTGACCCCTCTCCCGCGTACCGTTATTCTGAATACTCGCGGCTTCCAGCTATGCGCGTCTATCTCGACTACAACGCGACAACTCCGGTGGACCCTGCCGTCCTCGACGCTATGCTGCCGTATTTCGCCGAAAATTTCGGCAATGCCAGCTCGATCCATTCACCAGGGCAGCGCGCGCGTGGCGCTGTGGATTCCGCGCGCGCATCAGTAGCCGCACTGCTCGGGGCCAAGCCCACGGAAATCGTCTTCACCAGTGGTGGCACGGAATCCGACAATCTCGCGCTCTTCGGTGTCGCAGCCGCGTCCCAGGAGCCGCGCAAGCACATCATCACCACCGCGATCGAACATCACGCGGTCCTGAATGCCGCGCAAGCTCTGGAAAAGTCAGGCGTCGAAGTCACCTTCATTCCCGTAGGCCGCGAAGGAATCGTAGATCCAGAAGACATCCGCCGGGCGCTTAAGCCAGAAACAATTCTGATCAGCGTCATGCATGCCAACAACGAGCTCGGCACCATTCAGCCCGTCGAAGAGATTGGCCGTATCGCCGCCGCTGCAGACGTCTTGTTCCATTGCGACGCCGTGCAATCCGCCGGAAAGTTGCCGCTCGATGTAAATCGTCTCGGCGTGGACCTGCTCTCCATTTCCGCGCACAAAATATACGGCCCGAAGGGCGTCGGTGCGCTCTACGTTCGCTCCGGCACGCCCCTCGAACCGCAATTCCACGGTGGCCATCACGAACGCGATCGCCGCCCCGGCACGGAAAATGTCCCAGGCATCGTTGGTCTCGGAAAAGCCGCGGACCTCGCGCGAAAAAATCTTCAAACGGACTGCGCGCGAATCACCACGCTCCGCAACCGCCTCGAAGACGCGCTGCTCGCGACCTGCGGTGACGCGCGCGTAAACGGAAATCGCGCGCAACGCGTGTCCAATACATCGAATATCTCGTTTCACGCCGCAGGTGGGGAAGCCCTGGTCATCGCGCTCGACCTGCAAGGAATTGCATGCTCGACGGGCGCCGCATGCTCTTCCGGCGCTGTAGGTCCATCGCACGTGCTGCTGGCCATTGGCCTTTCCCCCGACGAAGCGCGCAGCAGCTTGCGCTTCAGCCTGGGTCGCACTACTTCAGCCGAAGAGATTGATCGAGCCATAACCACAATCCCGCAAGCTGTCGAGCGCCTCCGCGCCCTCTCGCCGCTAAGCGCGAACGCGGCGGTCTCGTCGTGATGCAGCGGGCCAGTTCACGTAGCGCCGGCGTCTCGCCGGCTCCTTGCAGTAGCCGTTGAATTTGCCTATGGAGCGGCGGTCTTCAGACCGCCAGCCTTCGCAGTTGATTTTGAATTTGCATTTGAATTATGTAGCGGCCGTCCCGCGAAGCGGGACGGGCAGCAGTTGAGGTTGCTTTGGTTTTGTTTCATCGATTTCACAAACGAGAAGGATCAAACACTTGTCATCACTGACTCAACTCGAACAAGGATACGTGACGCCGACTGTGGCGACTGCCAACACCGTCGCGGTCGCCATGAGCGGCGGTGTGGACAGTTCCACCGTAGCCGCCATCCTCCACGATCGCGCCCAAACCATCGTCGGCCTCACCATGCAACTCTGGAACCAGCGCCGCCTCCCGCAACTCGAGAATAACGGCCCCGCCCAGCATCGCTGCTGCTCCCACGACGACGTTTACGACGCCCGCCGCGTAGCCGAACATCTCCGTATCCCTTTCTACGTCGTGAACTTCGAGCGCGAATTCGAGCTAAATGTCATCAAGCCCTTCGTCGCCGATTATCTCGAAGGCCGCACGCCGATCCCGTGCACCATGTGCAACAATCACGTCAAATTCGATCAGCTCCTGGTCACCGCGCGCCAGATCGGCGCCGAACGCATCGCTACCGGCCACTACGCCCGCGTGCGGCACAACGCGCAGACCGGCCGCTACGAACTTCTCCGCGCCCTGGATGAATCCAAGGACCAAACCTACTTCCTCTTCGGCCTCACCCAGGAACAACTGGCCCGCACCGATTTCCCGCTCGGCGAACTCTCCAAGCACGAGGTCCGCGAAATCGCGCGCCGCCTGCAAGTTCCTGTAGCCGAAAAGCCCGAAAGCCAGGAAATTTGCTTTGTCCCCACAGGGAATTACGTGAAGTTCATCGAAGGCTATCTGCAAGAGCAGGGAAGTGAACTGCCAAAAGAGCCCGGCGACATCGTCACCACGTCCGGCGAAGTTCTCGGCCGCCACACCGGCCTACATCAATTCACCGTTGGCCAGCGCAAGGGGCTTGGCCTCGCCGGTGGACAGCCGCCGATGTATGTGGTTGCGCTCGACCGCGCCCGAAATCGCCTGGTAGTCGGCGAAGATCAGGAACTCCGCCGCACCACCTGCGCAGTGCGCAACGTCAACTGGATACCGTACGAGGTTCCCGACCAACCAGTGCAAGCCATGGTCCGCATCCGCAATCGCCATGAACCCGCCGAAGCAGAAATCGCTCCGCTGGACGCCACCACCGCCCGCGTGACCTTCCGCGAGCCGCAGCGCGCCATAACTCCAGGCCAAGCCGCCGTATTTTATGATGGCGAAAAAGTCCTGGGCGGCGGTTGGATCCGCTGAATTTGTTCGCGCGCTGATTTTCAGATTGAACCCGCAGAAAAATCAAAACGCAGAAACTGTGCCTGGAGGAAAATCACAACCGAGGAATACAACCTCAAATAAAAAGCTCTTCATCCTGCGAAACCGAATCCGCATCCCGCTCCGGCTTATTATTCTGCTGCCGGCGCAACATATCGAGCCCCACCTTGATCCCCTTCATCACCGCCGAAGCCTGGCGAATCGGCCCCCACAAAGTATTCCGGAATTTCGTGCCCGCTTCGTCCACCACTTCCAGCGCCCCAGTCAAGATCTGGTCCGCGCGAATCACCTGGATCCGGAGCCGCTCCAGCGCTTCGGTGAACACGCGGTCCACCTTCTGCGCCTGTCCGCGCGCCAGCCGCGTGATCTCCGCCGTGTCGCCCATTACGCTGGAAATGCGTCCCTCGGAATCTTCAAGTATCCGATTCACCCGCACCAGAATTGGGTCCACGCGCCCCTGCAGGTCATTCGCGATCCGCGTGAATTGCTCTAAGGACACTTTCATCTGCACAAACATCGCTACCAGAATCGCCATCTGCACAACAATAGCGATAGCCGCGATGATGATGAACGCCTCGACCCAGCCGGACATTAAGCTCCTTGCGCTGCCCTAGGAAGCTTTCGATTCCTTGCGGTACGTGTCCTTCCCCGCGTCCACCGCCGAGGAAAGCGCATCTTTCTGTCGCGACATGATCTCTTTGCTGCGTTCGATCAAATCTTCCGCGCGCTCGCGCAATTCCCGCGCCTTCTTCTGCGCGTATTCCCGGCCCTCATCGGCCTTACCCGTCAAATATTCACGCGTCTCGTCGCCCGATTTCGGCGCGAATAGAATGCCAACCAGCGCTCCAATTCCCAACCCCACCAAAAACACGCTAACCTTCGAACCTACACTGTTGTCGCTCATGGTCCACCTCAGAACTTCACAGTAGCATAGCCGTCCCAACTGAGGCAAGCAAACCGCCGCACACCCGCAGAATCAAGGAAACTCAACGGCAAGGAAGTTAGGAAACTCAGAAGTACCGAACTGAAGGCGACGCCGCGCGGCGGCAACTTGCAGAAACAACGGCTGTCGCCCGCGATGCCGGGAGCCGCGAATTCTCAGGCCGCGACAGTTCTCGCCGGCCGCGTCCGCTTCTCCAGCAACGCCAGCCTCTCGGCGTGATCCATGGGCTCCCACGGCACCAGCTTATCCGCCAGCACGTCCATCCGGCGCAGCAAAGTCAACTCCACGAACAGCTCCATGAAATCCATGTCACGGAACACCAAAGACCCCGACTCCCGCATCTTGTCCCGTATCAGTTCCAGATGCGCAGGCATCTCCGTCCAATGCAGCCCCGAACGGTGATGATGACAAAGATGGTATCCCTCGTTCATGAAATTCACTTCGTCATACACCGTCACCGTATTCGCGAAATAATCTTCGGGCCGCTCCTCATCGTAAAAAGCGTGCTGCACCCATGCCGTCATCGCCATGATGAAATTCATCGCCAGCAACGGCACAAGCACGTACAGAATCCCCAGTCGCCAGTTATAAATGAACACCGCCGCGAAATAAGCCGCATATAGCGTAATGCCCCACAGCATTCGCCGCCGGTTCTCGCCCTCGCCCTTGGCCGTGAAGTACGCATATGGCGCCAGGCCGAGCACCGTCCAAAAATTGTCCGCCAGGTACCAGAAAAAGTGCAGCCGGTTGGTGCGGTCGTACCCAATCGTCGAAGTCGTGTCGTCCGGCCCGCTATTTTCCTTATGATGCAGCCGGACATGCACCGTGCGATCCAGTTCAGGCACGTTGCCGTACAAAAATCCCAGGAAAAATTCGACGTAACGCCCGAACACCTTGTGGAACGAATCCGAAAAATATCCCTGCCGCCGGTGCGCCTCCAGATGCTTCGCGCTGAACATGCGCACGAACCGTTGAAACTTCACTCCGTACAAGGAAAGATAGAAGCCGATCACCAACAGCAGCCGCGGTTTCCCTAAAATCATTTGCGCCACGAAAATCGGCACAGCCGTCAGCGTCAGCGAGACCATCAGACGCAGCGCCGGAGTGTCGCGCGCATCCCGCAAAACCTTTTGCCCCAGCCGCTCGATCAGCCGGTCGTAAACCCCGGAAACATATTGATAAGCGTCGCGCAGCGGCCGGATCTTTCCGAGCACAGCCGTCACAGCGTAGCATCCCATCGAAATCGCCCCGACAAGCAGCACCGCCACAATGCTCGCTGCAGCCGTCAACACCGCCAGCCATCGAAATGCCGCCCGGAATTGCGCCCCTACGCTCAGCGTGGGCCTAGGCGTCATCGCCCCAGCGCCGCTCCGTGCATCACTCCGCGCCTCGTCACGCAGGCCGCCAGACACACCGCTACGCACGTCGTCGAGTTCCGCCGTGCCTACTTTCCCTGCGATTTGCATGATCGTCGCCTAACCGATGTACCGCCGCCATCCGCGCCCAAGACGCAAGAGGAATCTACACCGAAGCAGTCAAAACTTCCAGCGACGAACGAACATTGGTTCCTGACGCGAAGCTTCCAGCAGCAGCCGCACGACAAACCTCGCCTCTCCCTTCGCTCGCTAGGTTTCGACGGCTTTCACGCGCCCGAGGACTCAGCAGCGCCGAGATCGCGCAGAGCGTCGAACACGCGCTGCGCCTGCGTCCGCGGAACTTCCGCCGCAAGCTGCTCCAAGGTAAGCTGCCGCAACTGCGCCACGCTGCCAAATCGCAGCAAAAGCTTCTGCGCCGTGCGCGGCCCCACCCCGCGTATCTCCGTCAACTCCGTGCGTAATCTCCGTTTCGATCGCCGCTGCCGGTGAAAAGTCACCGCGAACCGGTGTGTCTCGTCGCGAATTTGCTGGATCAAATGCAGCACTGGTGAATGCCGTTCCAGCACCACTGGCTCGTGCTCGCGCCCCAGCACGTACAAAATTTCTTCCTTCTTCGCGATACTCGCCATCGGTTGATTAATGATCGCGAGCTTGTCCAGCGCCTTCGCCGCCGCGTGCAGTTGCCCAATCCCACCGTCAATCAGAATCAAACTCGGCATCGGCTTCTTTTCCTGCTGCAGCCGCCGATAGCGGCGCTCCACCGCCTCCTCCATGCTCGCGAAATCGTCGCGCAAGATCCCCGCGGCTTTTTCAGCGCCCTCCGCCATCGCCTCGCCGCGAATGATGAATTTCCGGTAATCCGCTTTCTTCATCCGCCCGGATTCCCACACCACCATCGAAGCCACCGTGTCCGACCCCTGTATATGCGAAATATCGAAGCACTCGATCCGCTTCGGTGGCTCCGGCAATCCCAGCGCCGATTCCAGCGCATCCACAATCGCTGCCGAGCTAGGCTTCAAAATCCGGAAGCGCTGAATAAACGAATGTTGCGCGTTTTTCTCCACCAATTCCAGAAACGCATGCTTCTGCCCGCGCTGCGGATTCAATATTTCCACGCGATGCCCGGCCTGCTCGGTCAGCACTTCCTCGATCAACCCGCAATCCTCGAAATTCATCGGCGTGTGGATGTACCGCGGCAAATAAGCCGCATCCAGATAAAGCTGCTTGATCAATGAAGGCAGAAACTCCTCCGGATTAAACTCCTCCATGTCCTCCCAGTAAAAATCCCGCCGGTCCACTACTTTCCCGCCGCGCAAGTGAAACAAATTCACAGCTACCTGTGGCGGCTCTGCGTACCAAGCCAGCACGTCCGTATCGTCACCCGAAGCCGCCGCGATTTTCTGCCGCTCCTCCATCTCATTCAACGTGCGCAGCAAGTCCCGGTACCCAGCGGCTTCTTCGTAACGCTCCGCCTCTGAAGCGCTTTGCATCCGATCCTTCAAACTCTGCGCCAAATCGCTGCGCCGGCCTTCCAGAAATAGCCGCACGTCGCGGGCCGCTTCCGTATAACGCTCATCCGCCACCAACCCCGCCACGCACGGCCCCAAACAACGATGAATGTAATACTGCAAGCACGGCCGTGGATGCGTGCGCGTCAAATCCACCGTGCACGAGGGCACCAGGAAATGTTTGTGAATTAAATTCACCATCGAATACGCCAGCCGCGCCGGAAAATACGGCCCAAAATAAATCGAGCCGTCCTTATTCAGCCGCCGCGTCACATACACCCGCGGATATTTCTCAAACGCGGTGTACCTGATATATGGATAAGTCTTGTCATCGCGCAGCAGCACATTAAATTTTGGCTTGTGCTGCTTAATCAGATTATTTTCCAGCGCCAGCGCTTCCTTCTGATTGTCCACGACGATGTAATTCACGTCGGCAATCTCGCGCACCAGCGACCCAGTCTTTGCATCCTGCCAATGCGATTCCATGAAATAGGATCGCACTCGGCTGCGCAGCGAATTCGCTTTGCCCACGTATAGAATTTTCTCGCCCGCGTCCAAAAACATGTACACCCCGGGCTGCGTAGGCAATTGTGCGACTTTTTCGCGGAGTTCCATGGCGGCGAGTTACAATATCTAAGCCTGAAGGCGGCCCAACTAGCGCCCAACTAAACGTTGGATGCGCCGGGCCGCGTACAACATTAATGATAGCAAACGCTATCTAATTGCAGCAGGAGCCTGATGCGTCGCAGCGTCCCAAAATTCGTTCTGCTCGTCACTCTAGCGGGTATGTTACCCGTCGCGGCGGCGTTGCTCTCGGCCCCAGCCTGCCACGCCCAACAGCCGGATCAGCACAATCAGCCAGGCCAGACTCCCGCTCAGCAACCAGCCACGCCGCCCCGCCCGAGCGCGGACCCCGACGCCCCCCAGGAATCGTCCTCGAAAAAGGCGCTGCCTCCTCCCGAGGAAGACCCTGCGCCCGCGCCAACTGCCTCGCCCAAAGACACCCCGAAAAAAGCCAAAGCGGGCGTGCTCCCGCCCGAAGACGATCCCGCCTGGGACCCCTTCCACGCCCAACAAGATATTGACGTGGGAATGTTTTACCTGCACAAAGGCGACATAGACGCCGCCATCAGCCGCTTCGAACACGCCATCAGCCTGCGCGCCAATTTCGCCAAACCGCGCCTGCTCTTGGCTGAGTGCTACGAGAAGAAAGACGACCCATCAGAAGCCGTGCGTTACTACAAAGAATATCTCCAGGTGTTGCCGAATGCGCCGGACGCCAAAAAAGTCCGCGAAAAAATCGACAAACTCTCCAAGAAATAAAACCCCAGTCAAAAAGCGTTTTCAGGTGTCATCCCGAACGGAGTTACGCGCTTTTTTCCCGGCGCATTTTGGCGGGCGCGGGACGCAGTGTAGGGATCTGTTTTTTTCGTAATTGTCAGAGAAGATGCGGATACTGCAGGCGACGAAAGAGCGCTCACCGCCCCGGAAACCGATTCAAAAACCTCATGGCCCGCTGATAATCCACAAATTTCTTTTCTTCCCGCCGAAAGTCCGCTCCGTGCGATTCTCGCCGGCAGCGCGCAAATTTCATCGGATGCTTCACATGCAGCATCTCGTGATACATCACGTACGCCACCACGTATTCCGGCACCACGTCGCGGTCCAACTGGCGGTTGATCACAATCTGCTGCAGCGCCGGATCGAAACAACCCAACATGCTGCTCCAAACTCGCCGGCTCCAGCCCAATCGCGGCTTAATCAATCCGCCGTCAAAATATCGCGCATTCAGCCGCTCGAACAATTCATTAAGATCGTGATGCGTTCCGGCGGGCCGATGCTCCACGCGCCGCGCCCGCCTCTGCCGCAAAGCCAGCAAGCGCCGCCGAGTAGCTCCCGCATAAGAAAATTCCCGATAAGTCTGCAGTAATTCCTTAGGCGGCTCACGCCGGTACAAACGCCCCAGCAAAATCGCCGCAGTCGCTTCCATCACAGGATGCGGCGCGTCATCCAGCGCATCCGACAATCGCACATACGCCGTATCTTCGCGCAAACGAATCGTGTGCGTCAGGTCCGTGTAAGGATGAAACTCCACCACAAAATTCGGCGGCCGCCCTTCGCAACCCAGGCGCGTATAAATCCGCTGAAATATCCGCTCGCCGCCCGGCACCAAATTTTTCACCCGGCGCTTTTTCACGAAGGCTTTCTCCGCACTGGCGCGGTGTTCAATTCCTTCAGCGCCTTATCCACGTCCGTCAAAGCGTCCTGCGTCCCCTCGATCGCATCTTGCAATGTATCTTTGTACGTATCGTACTCCGGCCCGCCCTCATTGATTTTCTGCAATGCTTCCAGAAATTCCTTGCCCTTCGTTTGCATGATCTTCAACGAAGCGCGGATGTCCACCTGCTTCTCCCGCGCCACTTCGATCTGATCCGCCGCGTCGTCAATGCATCCCGCGTAAGCGTTCAGCAGCCCGTTCAAAATCTCCGCTCGCCGGCCCTCCGGCACCGTCCGGGTCAGCTCATACTGAAATTTCTTCAGCCGGTCACCCGCGAATTCCACAAAAAGTTTCATGCGCTCCGGAGGAGTCACCGCATCGCGTATGCGATCTCCCTCCGCATCAGTCAAATAATCCTTCTTTTCCTCTTGCGCTTGGACGCGAAGTGCCGAGAGCGCCACCGTCGTCATCGCCGCCACCAGCAGCATCGTCCAGATCTCGAACCTTCGTGCCTGCCACCACATCGCGCGCTCCTAGCTCCTCGGTTTATCCGTGTCCGGTTCAGCCGCCGGCGCAGCCTCCGGCCGCTTCGGAAAAAGTTGATGAATCATCTGGCGGTCAAGCTCGTCCAAATCCTTGCGAACCTCCGCCAGGGGTCTCTGATCGTCCTTCGCCAAGCTCACCATAATATCGTCCAGCCGCCGTACCGACTCGCGCACGGATATTTCCAATTTCTTGTAGCCTTCCGGGTGCGCCTCCGCATCGCGGTGCTTCGCGTCCAAAGCTTTCTTGCTGGCCTCGGCCTCGTCGCGCATTTGCCCAGCAATCGCCGCCGCTGCTGCTAAATCCCCTGCGTCAATCTTCTCGTGCATATCGCGGAATTCCGCATCCGCCAGCGGCCCCACGAGTCGCGCCTTGCGCACCGGGTCCGCCTCTTTTTCGAAACGCGAACGCAACTCCGCCGTGTGGTCCTGCGCCGCGAGTGGACCCGCAACCAGCGCCGCCACCAAAACGCCCACCCAAAACCTCCGACGCACCAGCAATGTACTACCTCTTGTGGTTGGCGAGCTCGCGCGTAAGTGTTCGAACGCGTGCGCTTGCCTCAAAGTACATGTCGCTGTTCTCGTCCTTGTTCATTTCCAGGAATTTCTTGTAAGCGTCGAGCGCCAGGGCCGCTTGCCCCAGTTTATCGTAACAAGTCGCGCGCACGAACCAGCTTCCCATCGGCAGCGTTTCCTTTTGCGCCAACACATCCAGTCCGTGTAAAGCCGCCGGATAGTTCTTGCTCAGATATTCCGCCGCTACCAAATCTTTCAGTACATCAACGGACTGCTGATTCATGTTCAGCGCCGCTACCAGCACCGTTACCGCGTTCGCGTAATCTTTTTTCTCCAGATATGCGTGCCCCAGCTGTGCGGGTAGCTCCGGATCCTGCGGCGCCAGCGCGATGGCCTTCACCAATACCGGCACGGCGTTGTCGTACTGCTTCTTGTGAAAATAAATCAGCGCCCGTAATTTCAACGCACGCAAAGATTCCGGCCCAGCCGCGGCGACCTTATCCAACTCCGCCAACGCGTCGTCGTCTTTTCCTGCCTCCACCAGCAGGGAAGCGTGCTCCAGCTCCATGGAAGCGTCGTGAGGGTGTGCTGCCAGGTAAGCCCCCATCTCCGCTGCCGCGTCGTCGTTCTTTTTCTGCGCCAGCAGCGCCTGTAACAATCCCTTGTGCGCCTGATCTGCCGCCGCCCCAGCAGGTTGCCCCGCAGGCAGCAGTGAAAGAGCCTCGCGAAATTCAGTTTCAGCCTCGCCCGCGCGTCCAGCCCTCAACAGCGCGAATCCCAGCGAATTGCGAATCTCCACACTCTTGGCGTCCAGTTTCGCCGCCGCCTGATACTGTTCGATGGCCAGCGCATCCTTCTTCGTTGCCTCCAGCGCGATCCCCAGCAACCACTTCGTGCGCGCGTCCTCCGGCATCAGCTCCGCTGCATGTTGCAAAGGCTCAATCGCCGCCGCGGGATCCGTGGGAATCAACGTCACGCCCAAATTCTGATACGCCGCCGCCATTTTCGGATCAAGCGCGATCGCTTTCTCGTATTCGCTTTTTGCTTCGGATGGCTTCTGCAGCGCCGTGTACGCATACCCTAAATCGTAATGCACCACGGCATCATCGGGTTTCTTCGCAAGATAATCCCGATAGTCCTGCGCCGCGCTGGCGTAATCATTTTTACTGACGGCATCCTGCGCGGCACTAAGCAGGCGATTCAATTCAATCGCAGCGGGATCCTGAGGAATTTTCGTTCGAGAAGTTCCAACGGTCTGTGCCGATGCCGCGCCGCCGGAAAATGCTAGCAACGCCGCGCCCAAAAAGGCGCCGCAAACGCCAAGCACCAGCGGCCTCATCAGTAGAGCACTCCGCGTTTCATTCCGTCGGCAATTCGGGCACTGCAGGTTCGGCCGGCGCCGCCGCATGATTCCCATGATTTGCGCCATTGCCGCTGCCATTTCCGTTGCGCGCGCCATTCAGCACCCGCGCCAAATATTTCCCAGTGTGCGATTGCTGGTTCCGTGCCACCTGCTCCGGCGTTCCCGCAGCGACCACGCGCCCGCCTTCGTCGCCGCCCTCCGGACCAAGATCAATCACCCAGTCCGCCGATTTGATCACGTCCAGATTGTGCTCGATAATCAGCACCGAAGCCCCGCCCTCGATCAACTTGCGAAACGCCGTCAGCAATTTCTGTATGTCGTCAAAATGCAATCCGGTCGTCGGCTCATCAAATATATACAGGATGCCAGTATTTTCCTGCCGCGTAAGATGCGCCGCTAGTTTCAACCGTTGCGCCTCGCCGCCCGAAAGAGTCGTGCCCGATTGCCCCAGCCGCAGATAACCCAATCCCACTTCATCCAGCACGCGCAATTTCGCGGTCACCTTCGGATGCGCCGCAAAAAACGTAATCGCCTCGCGCGCCGTCATCTGCAGCACATCATGAATATTTTTATCTTTATACCTCACATCCAGCACCGCGCTCTTATAACGCGTCCCGCGGCACTCCTCGCAAACCAATTCCACGTCCGCCAGAAACCGCATCTCTACCGTAACGGTCCCGTCGCCCTGGCAAGCTTCGCACCGCCCGCCCGGAATGTTGAATGAAAAATGTCCTGCGGTGAATCCGCGCTTCTTCGCCTCCGGTGTGGAAGCAAAAACCTCGCGAATCGGATCGAACGCCTTCAAATATGTCGCCGGATTCGACCGCGGCGTCCGCCCAATCGGCGACTGGTCCACCATCTCCACGCCCGCCAGATACTGATCGCCTTCCAACCGGTCGCAGCATTCCTTCCAATTTCCGCCCGTGCGCTTCGCCTGCAGCGCCTTATAAAGCACGTCGTATACCAGCGTGGATTTCCCCGATCCCGAAACGCCCGTCACCGCCACCAGCAGTCCCAGCGGAATCATCACGTCCACGCCCTTCAAATTGTGGCTGTGCGCGCCAATGATCTTCAAAAATTTCCCCGTCGTCTTGCGCCGCCGCGCCGGCACCGCAATTTTCAATTCGCCACGCAGATAACGCCCCGTCAGCGAATGCGCATCCGTCAGCATCGCCTCGCGCGTGCCTGCAAAAATCAATTTGCCGCCGTGCTCGCCCGCGCCTGGACCCAAATCCAACACGTAGTCTGCCGCCATGATCGTGTCCGGATCGTGCTCCACCACCAGCAAAGTATTTCCCAGATCGCGCAATCCCTTCAAAATTTCAATTAGCCGAGTCGTGTCGCGCGGATGCAATCCAATCGAAGGCTCATCCAGCACATATAGAGCCCCCACCAGATGCGACCCCAGCGAAGTCGCCAGCTGAATCCGCTGCGCCTCGCCTCCCGACAAAGTCGAAGTCAGCCGGTCCAAGGTCAGATAATCCAACCCTACATCATCCAAAAACCGCAACCGCTGCTGCGTCTCCTCCAGCACTTTCTCGACAATCGCCGCCTCGCTCTCGCTCAATTGCAAACTGTGAAAAAACGGCCGCGCCTCCTTCACCGTCATCTGGCAAACTTCCGTAATCGAGCGCCCCGCGATCTTCACCGCCCGCGCCTCCGCCCGCAAACGCGTCCCGCGGCAATCCGGACAAGTCGCATACCCGCGATACCGGCTCAAAAACACGCGCACGTGCAACTTGTATTTCTTCCGCTCCAGCCAGCCGAAAAATCCCTTCACTCCGATATATTCTTCGCCCTTGTCGCCATCCAAAATCGCGTGCCGTTGCGCCGCCGTCAGGTCGCGGAACGGCACATCCATCGGAATCCCTTTCGCCCGCGCAAACTTCCGCATATCCATCGTGAGCTGCCGGTAACGCGGCTTGGTCCACGGCTCAATCGCGCCCTCATTCAGCGTCTTGCTCTTGTCCGGAATCACCCGGTCCAGGTCAAAATCCACCGTGTTCCCGAATCCCTGGCAGCGCGGGCACGCTCCATAAGGATTGTTGAACGAAAAAAGCCGCGGCTCCGGTTCCTGATAAACCGCGCCGCACTTCTTGCACTCGAACCGCTCGTTGAACACCATCCGCTCCGGCGTCGCCCCCGCCGCATCCGGCGCAAATTCCAGAATCGCCTCGCCTCGTCCTTCGCGGTAGCAGATCTCGATCGAATCCATCACCCGCGAACGCACCTCGGGCGAAAGTTCCAGCCGGTCCACCAGCACATACACCGGCTTCGTGAAATCCACGTCCAGCAAATCTTCCGGCGTCGCAAATTCGAATACGCGCCCGCCCTGATAAATCCGGTTAAACCCGCGCTTGCGCAAACTGATCAGCGCCTCGCGAATCGCATCCGCCGCCGGACGCACCGCCTTCCGAGCCCGTGGCGCCTGCGGCGCATTCGTCGTCGCATCCGCTGTCAGTTTCAGTTCGTACAACACATAAAACCGCCGCCCCGCCGGCAACGCCAGCACCCGCGTCGCGATCTCATCCAGCGTGTCCTTGCGCACTTCCTCGCCGCAGCGCAAACAAAACGTGCGCCCAATCCGCGCGTACAGCAGCCGCAGGTAATCGTAAATTTCCGTCGCCGTCGCCACGGTCGAACGCGGATTGCGCGTCGAATTCTTCTGCCGGATCGATATCGCCGGCGCAATCCCGGTAATCTCATCCACGTCCGGCTTCTCAATCCGCTCCAAAAATTGCCGCGCGTAAGCCGAAAGCGATTCGATATACCGCCGCTGTCCCTCGGCATACAAAGTATCGAACGCCAGGCTGGATTTGCCGGAGCCGGAAACGCCGCTGACGACAGTGATAGCGTTATGCGGAATCACAAAATCAATATTCTTGAGGTTGTGCACCCGCGCTCCGCGCACACGTATCTCCTCAATATCCCCAGGGAGGGGAACTCCGGCACCAGAGCCGGCCTTCGCTCCAGCGGTCGTCCCGCCAGCGGTGCTCCGACGTGTGGACGCGCTCCCGCCGCCAGAAACACCCTTCGTTCCCGCCTCGTCCCGAGCCAGCTTGTCTAAAGGTTCCGTAGCCATGTGTGTAAACCTAACATTATACTCTCGACCGTCAAGCCCGCAAAATCGCCGCTTTTGCGCCGCACTTGTGCGTGTAGGGTACAATTTCAATTCTTGCTGCGCCGTAAATCAGGGGGAAGGGATAAGTGGGGCAGGGCACTACGCACTTCGCGCGCGTAATCTGGATCGTCCTCGATAGCGTCGGCATCGGCGAGCTCCCCGACGCCGCCGACTACGGCGACGTAGGCCGCGACACGCTAGGACACATCGCCCGCTCGCGCCCGCTGCATCTGCCGAATCTCGTCCGCCTCGGCCTCGCGAATATCAAACCGCTCGACCATCTCACTCCGCCCGCTCACCCATCCGGCAGCTACGGCAAAGGCGCGACGCGCTCCCCCGGAAAAGACACCACCACAGGCCACTGGGAAATGGCCGGCATCTGGCTCGATCAAGCCTTCCCAGTCTATCCCCACGGTTTTCCGCCAGCGCTTATCGCCGAATTCGAACGCCAAATCGGCCGCCGCACCCTCGCCAACAAGCCCGCCTCCGGCACTGAAATCCTAAAAGAACTAGGCGCGGAACACGTGCGCACCGGCTACCCGATCGTGTACACCTCCGGCGACAGCGTGTTCCAGATCGCCGCGCACGAAGACGTGATCCCCGTCCCCGAGCTCTACCGCATGTGCGAAATCGCCAGAAAACTTCTCGACGGCCCCAACCGCGTAGGCCGGGTAATCGCGCGCCCCTTCACCGGCACACCAGGAAATTTTCGCCGCACCGAACGCCGCCACGATTACGCCGTCGAGCCGCCCAAGCCCATGCTCCTCGACGTCCTGGCCGAAAACAAAACCCCCGTCTTCGGCATAGGCAAAATTCACGACATCTACAACGCCCGCGGCGTAAACGACTACGTCACCACAAAAAACAACGCCGACGGCATGGCCAAACTCACCGAAGCGCTGAGGCGTCAATCAAAAGGCCTGATCTTCGCCAACCTCGTTGATTTCGACATGCTCTACGGCCACCGCAAAGATGTAGAAGGCTTCGCAAAATCCCTGGAAGAGTTCGACGCCCTCCTTGGCCCGTTCCTCCAAGCGATGCGTCCCGATGACCTGCTGATAATCACCGCCGACCACGGCTGCGATCCCGATCCCGTGAATCCAACAACAGATCACTCCCGCGAATACGTCCCAATCCTCGCCTACACCCCCAGCCCAGACGCAGCAGCCGCAAACCTGGGCACGCGCGACACGCTAGCCGACATGGGCCAGACTATAGCCGAAAATTTCCAAACGAAAATCCCCCACGGCGCAAGTTTTCTGCAGATGTTGAAGATCTGACGAAGTAAAACGAGGAAACAGCAAAAACGAATGGCGGCCTAATCCCCCTGCCCCGACGCCGCCTTCTGCGCATAATACCCAGTTCGCGTCCGCACCGACAATTTCTCATGCCCCTTCTGCGGCACCAATTCCACCTTCACACTACGAAACGTCCCATCCTTCGCCTCATTGGTCGGGTAGTACCCCAAAGTGTATTGGTTCCGAATATCCCGAGCCACCTGCACGCACACCGGATCCACATCCTCCAGCCGGTCGGGAAAGAAAGCCAACCCGCCGGTTGACTCCGCTAAAGTAGTCAACTCTTTCTTCGACTTCCGCACCATTTTCTTGGCGTTCTTCCGGTCCTCATCGCTAAATACGCCAATCGCATAAATCACCGCGTTCGATTCCACCGCCGCCTTCACCGTGTATGCAAAATCCTTCCGGCTGGCGTCGTCGTCCCCGTCCGTAATCACCAGCAAAACGCGCTTGTCCTTGTGCCCCTTCTTCAAATGATCCAAGGATCCAATGATCGCGTCATATAAAGCCGTGCTGCCCCGCGTGTCAATCCGTTCCAGCGCCTCGTGCAATTCCTGCGGATTACTGGTGAAATCCTCGTCCAGATCCAAATAGTATTCGTCATTGAAGTTCACCACGAACATCTCGTCCGCCGGATTGCTAGTCCGCACGAACGAAAGTGCCGCCGCATTCACCTGCGGCCGCTTTTCCTTCATGCTTCCGCTGTTGTCAATCACCAGCCCCATGGTCACCGGAATATCTTCCTTCGAAAATACCGATATCTTCTGCTCCACCTTGTCCTCAAACACCCGAAAGTCGTTCGCCGTCAACCCCGGCACAAATTGCCCCTTGTCGTCCACCACCGTCGCATGCAGCACCACCAAATCCACCACCGATTTCAGATGATGGCTCTGATCCGTCTGCGTGTTGGAGCCTTGTGATTGTCCATAACCAGGAGGAGGCGGCGGCGAAGGGGGCAGGGTACTGGGCGCCGGATTTTGCGCCAGCGCACACGGCCCCGCGAAAATTGCCAGCAGCGCCAGAAAAATTACACCGAGAAGCCGGCGCGATGGAGTTTCATAAATAGCAAAGCCCGAAGGGCGAAGCTTCAGCGCCGCCGCGAATCTGTGCAGGGAAGAGGTTTTAGCCTCTGAACCTACGCCGTTAAATTGTAGGCGATTGTTTGACAGATAATTTCTAATGCCCCGGCGCGTAATATCCGGTCTTGGCGTAAACAGTGAGCGGCGGCAGTCCCTTCGGCGGGCGCAGCTTGATTTTAATCTTGCGCCATTTCCCATCGTGCTTGTGATCGCTCGGTCGGTATCCCAAGACATATTGATTGCGCAGCTCCATACTGATTTTCGTCGCGACATCCGGCAAATCCTTCAGATTGTTCACCGCAAATGCGCGCCCACCCGTCATCTGCGTCAAATCCGCCAGCAAGGATGGCCCCAGTTGCTCTTCCGGCGTCGGACCGCCGCTCGGATCAAAAAGTCCGATCGCGTATATCTGCACATCTGCTTCCCGCGCGTACCGCCGGATGTCCGTTTCGGAGTACCGGCTATGATTATCCCCTCCGTCGGATATGATGAGCAACGCCTTCTTTGTGTTGCGTGCTCCTTTCATCTCGCTCAGGCCGAGGTAGATCCCGTCCAGCAGCGCCGTTTCTCCCCGCGCCGCTGTAAACATCAAATGGTTCTGCAATTCCTCCACGCTTCCCGTGAAATTGCTCGCCAGTTGCGCGCGGTCATTGAAATTCACCAGCAGAAATTCGTCCTGCGGATTCGCCGTGCGGAAAAATTGCACCGCCGCCAGCCGCGATTTCTCGATCTTGTCAGTCATGCTGCCGCTCATATCGAAAATCACGCCAATCGAAATCGGCACGTCCTCGCTCGTGAACCGCACAATTTCCTGCTCGGTGTTGTCCTCGAATACCCGGAAATTCTCCTGCTCCAATCCGGTCACCAGTCGCCCATAAGGATCCGTCACCGATATCGGAACCAACGTGATATCTGTTTCCGCATGCAGCGATTTGCCTTTTTCGATTCTCTGGGAATTTTCAGGATGCGTGGGGCCCTGCACTTGCGCCCCGGCGGGAATTGCAAGCAACTCAACACAGCAGAAAATCAGCAACGCGCAAAGTCTCGCAACTGCTCCACTTCTAGCTGGCTGCGGTGCGCGGTATCTCAACTTGGCCCCCACCTCTGCCGCGGGACTCGCTTGGCTCTGGGCAGCTCTGCAGGTCGCTCGCGGCGATTCTACCACCCGCGCACCCCAAAGCAAGCGCCACTTGCATTACTTCTACATGACTTCCGAACCATCCGAGCCCGCCAGGATTCAGCGCCTTCGCCTCAACAATAATGTTAAGATGTCGGCGCCAGCGAAAGGTAAGCAACCCCAATGCCAAATTCCGGCACCCCCTCTGTCCTGGTAATAATCCCCGCGCGCTACGCCTCCACCCGATTTCCCGGCAAGCCGCTCGCCCCTATCTCCGGCAAGCCCATGATTCAACACGTCGTTGAGCATGTCCGGCTGGCCACCCTCCCGACGCGCATTGTCGTAGCCACCGAAGACGCCCGCATAAAGTCTGCCGTAGAGTCCTTCGCCGCCGAATCCATTTTGACCCGCCCCGACCACCGCACCGGGACCGACCGCATCGCCGAAGTCGCCACCCACATCCCAGCCGACATCTATATCAACGTCCAAGGCGACGAACCCCTGATAGACCCCGGCACGATAGACGCCGTAGCCGCCGCTATGCTCGAAGACGATTCCACTCAACTGGCCACCCCCTGTGCCGCTATTACCGTTCCCGATGAAATCATGGATCCCAACATCGTCAAGGTGGTCCAGGATTTCGACGGCCAAGCCCTCTACTTTTCCCGCGCCCCCATCCCCTGGGTCCGCGACACCGGCGACCGCGTAGCCGCCAAACACTGGAAACACATCGGCCTCTACGGCTACCGCCGCGACACGCTCCTGGAATTTCCCACGCTCCCCCCCGGCGAATTAGAACGCATCGAACAACTGGAACAACTCCGCTGGCTGGAAAACGGCTTCCACATGCACGTGGTCGAGACGATGTACAACGCTGTGAGCGTTGACGTGCCCGCCGACATCCAAAAAGTAGAGAAACTGCTCCAGTCCCGCGCCAAATCCTCCACCCAATCCACAAACTAAGTTTTGCAGCACAGGCCTGCCCGCCGCAGGTGGGCAAACCTGTCTGTGCGCTTCGGTTTTCTCTGCGTCCTCTGCTTCTCTGCGGTAATTGCCTCTAATCTTTCTCTGTGCTCTCGATTTTTCCTCTGTGCGCCCTGTGTTGAGTCTTTCCGTTCCCTGCCGCCACTCCAAAAAATTATTCCCCCCAAAAGAAATTCGCAATTTGACACTCACCCCAAATCCCCGCATAATGTTTCGTACGCAGATTGTCCCGGAGGATTTCACCCGACTTGCGCACCGCCCCAAAATACATTTTTGTGACGGGTGGCGTGGTTTCTTCTCTCGGGAAAGGCGTAGCAGCGGCCTCCATGGGCTGCCTGCTCGAAAGCCGCGGTCTCCGCGTCACCCTCCAGAAGTGCGATCCCTACTTAAACGTTGATCCCGGCACCATGTCTCCCTATCAGCACGGTGAAGTTTTCGTCACCGACGACGGCGCCGAAACCGATCTCGACCTGGGCCACTACGAGCGCTTCACTTCCGCACACTTAACGCGCGATCACAACTGGACCACAGGCCGCTTCTACGAATCCATCATCACCAAAGAACGCCGTGGCGATTACCTCGGCAAAACCGTCCAAGTCATCCCGCACGTCACCGACGAAATTAAATCCGCCTTCCGCAAAGTTGCCGAAGGCGTAGACGTAGTTCTGGTAGAAATCGGCGGCACCGTAGGCGACATCGAATCGCTTCCATTCCTCGAAGCCATCCGCCAGATGCGCCTCGAGCTAGGCCCTGAAAATGTAATCTTCGTGCATCTAACGCTCGTTCCATTCATCCCCACCGCAGGCGAACTGAAAACCAAACCCACGCAGCACAGCGTAAAAGAACTTCTCAGCATCGGAATTCAACCCGACGTCCTGATCTGTCGCAGCGATCGCCCCCTCGCCGCCGACCTGAAAGCCAAGATCGCGCTTTTCTGCAACGTAGCTGAATCCTGCGTAATCTCCGCGCCAGACGTCCCGAACATCTACGAAGTTCCCATGACGCTTGCCTCTGAAGGCCTCGACGAACAGATCCTGCGCCTCCTGCACCTCGAAGCCCCGCCGCGCGACCTAAGCCCCTGGCTCGCGATGCTCGAAACGCTCGAACATCCCGCGGGAGAAGTTCGCATCGGCGTAGTCGGCAAATATGTCCAGCTCGAAGACGCCTACAAAAGTTTGCGCGAAGCCCTGGGCCACGGCGGTCTGGCAAATCGTCAGCGCGTGGTAATCGAATGGATTGAAGCAGAAGAGATAGACTCGCCCGCGACCGCTGAGCGCCGCCTGCGCCACGTGGACGGCATCCTAGTTCCCGGCGGATTCGGAAAACGCGGCATCGCCGGCATGGTTCACGCCATCACCTACGCGCGCGAGAAAAAAATCCCGTTCTTCGGCATTTGTCTCGGCATGCAGTGCGCCACGATCGAATACGCCCGCACAGTTTCGAAGATCGAACACGCCGACAGCACCGAATTCGACCCCTCCACTCCCAATCGCGTAATCTACAAACTCCGCGAACTTCTCGGGGTGGACGAAATGGGCGGCACCATGCGCCTAGGCGCCTGGCCCTGCAAACTCGAGCCCGGTTCCTTCGCCGCCAAGGCCTACGGTACACTCGAAATTTCCGAGCGCCATCGCCATCGCTACGAATTCAATTGTGAATACGAAGAAACGCTCACCCGCGCCGGCTTCCGCATCACCGGACGCACTCCAGACGGCGTTTACGTAGAAATAATCGAAGCCCCCAACCACCCATGGTTCGTCGGCTGCCAATTCCATCCCGAATTCAAATCCAAACCCCTGGCTCCCCATCCGCTATTTGCCGCCTTCATCCGCGCCAGCCTCGAAAATCGCCACCACCGCCTGAGCGCCATCGCCGCCAGCGAATCGCGCGTGACCACCGCGGAACCCGCCACTGACTAGCAATCGCTTCGTTATCCTTCTCTGTGTTCTCCGCCTTTCCTCCGTGTCCTCTGTGTTAATCTTCTCGCCTTTCTCAGCGTCCTCTGCGTCTCTGCGGCACTCTTTTCTCACCGACGCAATTCAAAGTTGAAATACCTCCCATTCCCGCATAACCTGTTCCCGCATCCATTCACCCACACATGCCACCGACCAGCAGCTTCTCGATCGCCAACATCCAATTCGGCCCAAACGCCCCCCTCTTCCTGATCGCCGGCCCCTGCGTAATCGAATCCGAATCCCACGCCACCACCATGGCCGAAAATATCGCCGCCATCGCCGCCGACCTGAAAATCCCCTACATCTTCAAAGCTTCCTACGACAAAGCCAATCGCTCCTCCGTCTCTTCCTTCCGCGGACCCCAACTAGAAGAAGGCCTCCGCATCCTGGCAAAAATAAAAAAACACACGGGCCTACCCATCCTCTCCGACGTTCACGACGTCTCCCAAGTCGGCCTCGCCGCCGAAGTCTGCGACATAATCCAAATCCCAGCCTTCCTCTGCCGCCAAACTGATCTCCTGGCCGCAGCAGGCCGCACCGGCCGTGTCGTCAACGTAAAAAAGGGCCA
This sequence comes from uncultured Acidobacteriota bacterium, assembly GCA_963754275.1. Taxonomy (GTDB): domain Bacteria; phylum Acidobacteriota; class Terriglobia; order Acidiferrales; family UBA7541; genus Palsa-295. The sequence continues at coordinate 146,362 of CAVWFO010000023.1, read as the reverse complement.
GTTCGTCTCCCCTTGGGAAATGTCCAACGCCGCAGAAAAAATCGCCAGCACCGGCAACGAAAAAATCATCCTCACCGAACGCGGCACTTCATTCGGCTACCAAAATCTAGTAGTGGACATGCGCTCGTTCCCAATAATGAAAAAATTCGGCTATCCAATAGTCTTCGACGTCACGCACTCCGTCCAACTCCCCGGCGGAGCAGGGAAGTCCAGCGGCGGCCAACCGGAATTCATCGAGCCGCTAGCCCGCGCTGGCACAGCTGCAGGCATTGACGGACTGTTCCTCGAAGTTCACGACAATCCCGCGCAAGCTCTCTCCGACGGCGCGAACGCTCTCCCTCTCGAAAAACTTCGCCCGCTGCTGCAAAAAATCCAAAAACTCGCCAGGCTAACGCGCGAATGGGACGCCCAACCCCAATGAGCCTCGAAACCGCCAAGCGCGTCCTCCGCGTAGAATCCGAAGCAATAGCCGGCCTGATCGAACGTCTCGACACCCGCTTCGAAAAAGCCGTAGAACTCCTGCACGCCTGCAAAGGACGAGTAGTGGTCACAGGCCTCGGCAAATCTGGCCTGGTGGGACGAAAAATCGCCGCCACTTTTGCCAGCACCGGTACGCCAGCTCTGTTCCTGCACACCGGCGAAGCGCTCCACGGCGATCTAGGAATGCTAACCGCAGGCGACGTAATGCTGGCAATCTCCACCAGTGGCGAAACCGCCGAACTCATCGAGCTCCTTGAAACCGTGAAACGTCTAGCGGTCCCGCTGCTGGCGCTCACAGCCAGTCCGAAATCCACTCTGGCCCAAGCCAGCAACATCGTCCTAGACATCGCCGTAAAAGAAGAAGCCTGCTCGCTGAATCTAGCGCCCACAGCATCCACAGCCGCAGCCATGGCCATGGGCGACGCTCTAGCCATCGCCCTCCTGGAACGCCGCGGCTTCAAAGCAGAAGATTTCGCCGCCCTCCATCCCGGCGGCCGCCTCGGAAACAAACTCCGCCGCGTAGAATCCCTAATGCACCAAGGCGAGAATGCGCCTCACGTCTTACCCACCACGAAAATGCCCGATGTAATCTACGAAATGAGCCGCAAAGGCCTGGGCCTAACCGCCGTCACGGAAGCCAACGGCAAACTCCTAGGCATAATCACCGACGGCGACCTCCGCCGCGTAATGCAAAAACGCCAGGAAAACGTGTTGGGGCTGACAGCCGCCGACTGCATGACCAAAAATCCTGTAATGCTATCGCGCCACGAATTAGCCGCCAGCGCCCTGCGCATAATGGAAGAAAAAAAGATCACGAGTCTGCTGATCACGGATCCTGAAGGCAAACTAGAAGGCGTCCTGCACATCCATGATCTATGGACCCTACAATTGCTCTGAAGTTTTGGCGTAGCGCCGGCGTCTCGCCGGCTCTTTGAAGTTAACCAGCCGGCAAAAACGCGGCGAGAAGAAGGAACCACCTCATGCCCATCAAAGAACTAAAATTTCCCGCCAAAGTCCTCCGCCGCGCCAAACCCATCCGCGTCCTCCTAATGGATGTTGACGGCACGATGACCCCCGGCTACGTGTGTCTTCAAACTTTCCCCGACAACAGCGTCGCCGAAATGAAAATGTTCCATGCCCACGACGGCGCCGGCATCAAACTAGCCAGCATCATGGGCATCCGCACCGGCCTGATCACCGGACGCGACTCCCCGGCCAACGCTCGCCGCGCCCGGGAAGGCGCCATGGAATTTGTAATTCAAGGCCAGCCGAAAAAACTGGAAGCGTACAAAGCCATCCTAATCCGCGCCGGAGTAACCGACGAAGAAGTAGCCTACATTGGCGACGATCTCCCCGACCTCCCGATCCTCCAGCGTGTGGGCTTAGCCGTTGCGGTAGCAAACGCCGTTTACGAAGTGAAGCGCGCCGCCCACTACATCACCACAGTCCCCGGCGGCCAAGGCGCCGTCCGCGAACTAGTAGAACTAATCCTGAAAGCCCAAGGCCTCTGGAAAAAAGCCATCCCCCAAGCCATCGCCTAGGCCACCGGGCGCTCGCAATCAAGGCGTTGTCATTCTGAACCAGCGAACGCGGGTGAAGGATCTCTCCTCGCTCCAGGACGCCGATCCCGCGCGTCACTCCTTCTGCCTCTCCTTTCGCATCTGTTCAAAAATCTGCTCCGCCCAAGCGGGCGGCTCCGGCCCCTTGCTCAAATCCAATTTCATCCCGAGCGCCAATTTCCATCGGTCCATCCACAAAATCCCCGTCCCTACGTATAAGTCAGGAGTCGCATAAGCCGGATCAGCCAAAGCCACATCCAAAGAAACAAATTTGTACCCGCGCTTCTCTAATTTCGCCAGCAGCGCATCCAAACACTCCAAATTCAAAGCATTATCGTGCACCAACAAAATCTGCGGAATCTGCCGCCCAAACATCTCCGCCGATTCCTTCTCCGCATAATCAAAAACCGTATCCACGTACTCGAGATATTCCTTTTTAGCCTTCGCCGCCATCTTCTTGTCCTTCTTCTCCACAGCGTGCGCCAAAGCATCATTGAAAACGTAATCTGCATCCTCAATCGTCACCGGCGCAATGGTATAACCGCGCTCTTTCAAAAATGTGTCGAATGCCGTCTTCAGCTCCATCGTCATCCCCGTATTCAAATAAGGATGGCGAAAATACTTTTCAGTTTGACCCGACGCCTTCAACAGCGCCTCAGTCACCACCTCGCCGCGAATTAAATCATCCTCATACCTTTGCAACGGCGTAGTATCGAAATTATCGTGCGCGTAGTTGTGATTCCCCAGAAAGAGTCCCGCGTCGAGCCACATCTGTAGCAATTCCGCCCGAGCATCGCGTTCGCCCGACACTTGCAGTTTCCGCTCGTTCACAAACCCGATCGCCCAAGCGTGATGCGCCTTCAAAGCCGCCGGTATCCCCCGATTAATCTTCTGCAATTCCTTCAAATCCCCGTAAGCAAAATCATTCCCAGGCAGCGCCCCAGGCAAATCATCCACGGTAATCACCACGCTGCGTTGCGGACTACTCTCTGCGCCGGGTTGCGCCCCACTCTGCGCCGCGTCTTGCGCTCCACCGCCGCGGATCGCGGCAGCTGGCCGCGCTCCAGCTACTCCCCAAGTCATCGCAACACAAACCAACGCCGCAATTCCATTTATCCGCCATCCCAATTTTCCATTCATCAAATCGCCCTCGCTTCAAAACGAAATAAATCTCACGCCACGCGCACGACATTCTAGTCTTTCAGCGCAAACTTGCGCGCACAATCTGCCCGTCACGCACATGCCAGGGAAATAACACACTCACAACGAAAAACCCGCAACCGGTGGGTACGTGCTTGCTGCAAACAATTGGAGCGGGCGATGGGAATCGAACCCACGTCCGAAGCTTGGGAAGCTTCTATACTGCCATTGTACGACGCCCGCTCATTCCAGCTGCCGCGATTATACCCAATCTCGCGCCCCTGTGAAAAGCCCGCCGCGCGGATCCCACCCGCCACAAAATCTCATGCCAATCCGCGCGCCGCCCCCACTCGCATGGGACAAAATTCAAAAGTATTCATCCCCGCCTTAATCGACGGATCGTCAGCAGCAAATTTCTGCACTTCAGCCCCGTCCTCCATCTCCAGCACCGCCACGCCAAACGCTCCCTCGCTCGCCATCACCGGCCCATAAATCAAAATCTTCCCCGCATCAAACGCCTCGCGCGTATAACGCACATGCTCCATCATCAGCGCCCGCTCTTCGGCCGTCATGTCCGCGCCAAAAGTAGCTCGCGGCGGAATCAACTTGAAATAAAAATGTTGTTTGCTCATGGAGTGTCCCGGCTCCCCCGTGTCTGCGTGAGATTTTCGCGATCCACGATAAATCGCGAGCGCAAAAGGTTTGTAAATAATAGCGCACTCCCGCCTTTCTCGGCGCCCTCAGCGTCACTGCGCTAAAGCCTCTCTCTTCTCTTTCTCCGATTTCCCTCCGCCTTTCCTCTGTGACCTCTGTGTAAAATCTTTGCCTTTCTCTCTGCACCGAATCATTTTGTTTGTAGCTGTGTTCATCTGCGTTCATCTGTGGTGCGTTTGACGTCCGCCTTCCACCGTCCCCACCAATTTTCTCCCGCCTCCCCTCCATGCTAAAGTGGCAAAGCCAAATCCAAGGAGCCGCAGTGGCTTACAGAGATCTCCGCGATTTCATCCACAAACTGGAAAAGCACGACGAATTGAAACGCATCTCTCCAGAAGTTGACCCCATCCTGGAAATTACGGAAATCTCCGACCGCGCCGTAAAAGCCCAAGGCCCGGCCCTGCTCTTCGAACACCCTAAGAACTCCAAAATCCCGGTGATAACAAATCTAGTAGGCACCGAACGCCGCATGTGCATGGCCCTGGAAGTCAACTCGCTGGAAGAAGTAGCCGCACGCATCAGCTCGTTCTTGGATCTCCAATCCCCTCAAGGCCTCCTCGAAAAAGTAAAAATGCTCCCCAAACTAGCCGAGATCGGCTCCTTCTTTCCAAAGACAGTCCGCAGCGGCGCCTGCCAGGAGGTAGTTCGCACCGACGATTTTTCGCTCGACCACCTTCCTATCCTGAAATGCTGGCCGCAGGACGGCGGCCGCTACATCACCTGGCCGATGGTCATCACCAAAAATCCCGAAAATGGCAAACGCAACGTAGGCTGCTACCGCATGCAGGTGTACGACTCCCGCACCACCGGCATGCACTGGCAAACGCAAAAGCACGGCGCCGATCACTACCGCAGCAGCCGCGCGAAAAATCCCAATGGCAAACTCGAAGTCGCCGTTGCCATCGGCGCAGACCCAGCCACCGCGCTGGCCGGCATTCTTCCCGTCCCGCCCGATATGGACGAGTTCATGTTCTCCGGCTTCCTGCGCAGAGACCCTGTGGACCTCGTCGCCTGCAAAACAGTGGATCTCGAAGTCCCGGCCAACGCCGAAATCGTCCTCGAAGGCTACGTCGAAATCGGCGAGATGCGCACCGAAGGGCCCTTCGGCGACCACACCGGCTTCTACTCCCTCGAAGGCCAATTTCCTGTCTTCCACATACAATGCGTCACCCATCGCAACGATCCTTTGTATCTCACCACCATCGTCGGCCCTCCTCCGCAGGAAGACTATTTCATGGGCCACGCCATCGAGCGGATCTTCATGCCCGTGATGAAAATGCAGTACCCGGAAATTGTGGACGTGGCCATGCCCGCCGAAGGCATCTTCCAAAATCTGATGATCGTCTCCATCCGCAAGAGCTACCCCGGCCAAGCCCGCAAAATCATGAACGCGATTTGGTCGCTAGGTCAGGCGATGTTCACGAAAGTAGTGGTGGTCGTGGACCACGACGTGGACGTGCAAAACTCCAGCGAAGTCGTGTGGAAAGCGCTCTGCGCCATTGACCCCGAGCGCGATATTCAGTTCGTTCTCGGCCCCGTGGACACTCTCGACCACGCCGCGCGCCGCCAGGATTTCGGTTCAAAAATGGGTGTGGACGCCACCCGTAAATGGTCCGAGGAAGGTTTCTCAGGCCGCTGGCCCGACGAAATAAAAATGGACGCCGCCACAAAAAAACGCGTGGACGCAATATGGCACCAATTAAAGCTCGGCCCCACGAACAAAAAGTAAACCCCAGGCGAACACCAAAAGTGTTCGCCTTTTCGGCCCTTTCCCTCAATATATAAGGGCTTTAGCGTCGCTCTACCTGTCCTTTTTACCTGTCCTTTTCGCCTACCTGTCCTTCCGGACTATGTTTTACCAATAGCACACCACCGCAACACGTTCCTTGACACTCCGTGCTGCGGATGTAATAAACGGAGAAAGAGGAAAGGTACCGGGCGTAGCAGTACTACGGTCCTCTCCAGAGTCAGCGCCGTAACCGGGGTGTTGTGGCGAAGCGGTAAGCAGGTTTTGGGGAAGTTTCTCCAAGAAAATTATTAAGCACCAGATGAAGCCGTGCCCGTCCTGCGAAGCGGGATGGGGTGAGGAGTGAGGGGCCGCGCGATGTTCAATCTGGGTAAAACGAAATCATTAATCGGCCTGGACATCGGCTCGAGTTCTGTCAAGGCAGTCGAGCTGAAGAAGACCAAGGCAGGCTACGAGCTGGTCAGTTACGGCATCGAAACCCTCGCCCAGGATACCGTCGTGGACGGCGCTATCATGGACGCTCCCTCGGTTGCCGAGAAGATCATCTCGATCTTCGATAATCAAAAAATAAAAACGAAAGACGTGGCCACTTCCGTCTCCGGCCACTCCGTGATCGTCAAGCGCGTCAGCATGCCGCTGATGACCGAAGACGAACTCTTCGATCGCGTGCAGGCCGAAGCTAGCCAGCACATTCCTTTCGATATCGCGGACGTCAACCTCAGCCATCAATTGCTCGAGGCCACCGAAAACCAGATGGACGTCCTCCTCGTCGCCGTCAAGAAAGACAAAATCCTGAACCACACCAACGTGCTCGCGCAAGCCGGCAAAGTTCCGGTGATCGTGGACATTGACGCCTTCGCCCTGCAGAACTGCTTCGAGGTCAATTACGAACCCGATCCCTCGCAAGTCGTTGCTCTGCTCAACGTCGGCGCCAGCGTCATGAACATCAACATCGTCCGCGGCTGGACGCCGTTGTTTACCCGCGACGTTTCCGTCGGCGGCAATCAATACACCGACGCGCTGCAGAAGGAATTGGACCTGAGCTTCGAAGACGCCGAAAAACTCAAGATGGGCGGTACCCTGGCGGGCGTCAACGAAGAGCAGCGCACCGCCATCTTGCGCTCAGTCTCTGACATCTTGATCCTGGAAATTCAAAAAACTTTCGACTTCTTCCGCGCCACCGCCAGCGGTGAAAATATTCGCCGCATCTACGTCGCCGGTGGCACCGCGCGCGTTCCCGGGCTGCTCGACTTGCTCAAAGAGGAATTTGCCATGCCGGTCGAGGAACTCTACCCGTTCCGTAAGATTGCCATCAATCCCGCGCGTCACGATGAGAGCCAGATCCGTGAGTTGGCGCCGCGCCTGGCCATCGCTGTGGGCCTGGCGCTGAGGAGCTTCGACACGCCATGATTCGCATCAACTTACTAGGCCAGGTTCGCCCCAAGGCCACCAAACAATCCGTGCCGCTGGAGTCCACGCTGCAGATTTTTCTAGGCATCGCAGCAGTGGCTATCGCACTCATTGTGCTCTTCGTCACCTACGCTTCGCAAAAGCATCAGCTCGACGAGACCAACAACCGCATTGCCGCTCTGAGATTGGAGAAGGCCAACCTGCAGCAAATCAAGCTCGAGGTTGACCACTTCGAAGCTCAGAAAGCCGCCCTGCAGACTCAGATTGGCGTCATCGAGACCTTGCAGAAGAACCGCACCGGCGCTCAGGAACTGCTCCAGATGGTCGCCAACACCGTCGTCCGCGTTGACCAGCTCTGGCTCACCTCGTTGGAACGCAAGGGCGACAATCTCGAGATCGCCGGCGAAGCTGGCAGCGTCAACTCCGTCGCCAACTTCATCACACAGCTCAAGCGCTCTGGCTATTTCGACAAGATTGAGATCGAGCAAGCGAAAGAGGACGACGTGGCCAAATCCGTCACCACCTACGGCTTTACCATGACCGCCGCGATCGCTCAGCCGGCCGCCTCTACAAATCAGCCCCAGGCGAAGCCCGCTGCTGGCACCACTACCGCGCCCCCGCAGCCCGCGCCTAAGGGGAGGAGTTAGCGATGGCTACCGCTTTTCGTGATTGGCCCTGGCCTCTACAAGCCCTGTTTTTCCTGGGCCTCGCCGTTATTTTGATCGCTGCGGGATTCTACGTCCCCGGTTCTCCGGTGGCTACCGTCCGCAACGAACTCGAACAGGCTCAGGCGGAAGAAAAGCCTTTGGAAGCCGACGTCGCCAGCTTGCGCGTTTACAAACAGCGCCGCGCCGAGCTGCAATCCGAAATGGATGCGCTTTCCAAACAGCTCGCCACCCTGCAGACCATTGTTCCCGAAGATAAAAAAGTGGACGAGTTTATCCTCATGATCCAGAGCGCTGCCGCCTCTTCCGGCGTCTCCATTCGCAGCCTTAAGGCGCTCCCCGTCGCTCCCAAACAGTTCTATTTCGAGGTCCCGTTTGAAGTCCAGGCCGATGGTCCGTACTTCGCCGTCCTGGATTTTTTTTCCAAGCTCGGCCGGCTCTCGCGGATCATCAATGTTGGCGATCTAAAGCTTAGCAGCGCCGCCAAATCCTCGAATGCCAGTTATCGCATGACTCCCGGAACCTCGGTCACCGGCGTCATGACCGTTACCACTTTCTTCTCCAAGGCGGCAGATGCTGTGCCCCCTGCGGCGGCGCCAGCTGCGCCGGCAAAGCGATAGGACGACAACGATGAGACTGCCAAAGGCATTCAACATTCTCTTCACCGCGCTGGCCTTGTCCTTTTGCCTTGTCCCCGCAACCCGGGCGCAGGCACAGCAACCGGCCAAGCCGGCTAAGAAATCCGCGCACAAGGCCAGAGCGTCTGCACCGAAGGAAGCTCCAGATGCCAACGCCGCGACGCCCAATCCGGCCGTCGTGAAAGTGGCCGAGCGCGATCCTTTCGTCCCCCTGGTCAACGAACACAAACCCGGCGGCGGCGCGCCGTTGCCTCCAGGCAAAGCTGGTTTGGTAGTCGCCACGATCCGCGTGGATGGTGCCGTCCGCTCGCCCACCGGCATGTTTGCCGTGGTCACCAATCCCGATCAGCGCGTTTATTTCCTTAGAGAAGGCGACCAGCTCTACGACGGCGACGTCGAAAAAATCGGCCTCGACGGTGTCACATTTAAGGAAGTTTCCAAAGATGCTTTCGGGAAATCGGTCGAAAAAATCGTTACGAAGCGAATCTACCCGAGTGCAGGAGAGCAGCAATGAGGATTATGCGGAGGGCGTGGGGCCTGACTGCGTTCGTGGCGGCAGCCCTGATTTTGACGAATGGAGCGCTAGCGGCCAGTGATTTGCCGGTAGTGCATGTTAAGGCCGTGGTGAAAGACGGCGCCGTGACCCTGGATGCTCAGGCTTCCGGCCCGTTCGAGTACACCACGTACCGCCCCAGCGAGAGCCTCTATGTGCTCGACCTGTCTGGCGTGTCGGCCGGCGATTCTTCCGGCGCTCGCGTGGTGCCCTCGGAGCTCGTCAAGAGCTACCGCCTCACCACGTACTCCGCGGGTCAAAAGCCCGTGGTGCGCTTGGAAATCCTGCTGCGGCCAGGCATCACTCCGCGTCTTGCGCGCAATGGCAATCAGGAGCTCACGCTCTTCGTTTCCGCCAACGGTAATGCGGATGGTTCCGTCGAGCCTGTGGCCATCACCACCCCGCCGTCCGCGAAGGCAGCTCCCGCGACGCTGAAACCCGTCGCCGCGAAGCCTTCGGAAGCCGCCGCGCCCGCTTCTCAATTTCAAAATATCGAACAGGTGAACCTCGCTCAGGTTGGCGCCCAGACCGAAGTCAATGTTGTCGGCAACGCCAAGCTCAGCTATCACGTCAGCCGCCTGCACAATCCAGACCGCATCGTTCTGGATTTCGATGGCGCGCACCTCAAGACCAGCGAAAAGAACATCGCCAGCAACCTCGACCCTGTGAAGGAAATCCGTCTCGCGCAGTTCACTCCGCAGGTTTCGCGCATCGTCATTGATCTGCGCTCGCCTGCGCGTTACAACGTGAACGCTTCCGGCAACGCCGTCACTGTCGCCTTCCACGCCGAAGCCGCCACTCCCGCTTCCGGGGGCGAACGCCATTCCGCGCCCGCAGCGAATAGCGACTCTGACGACGTAACGACCACCAAAGTCATTAGCGCGCCGGCGGCCCCGGCAGACGTCCCGGCAAGCGTCCCGACGCCCGTCGCCGCACTTCCCACGGCCCTGACGCAACCGTCCGCAGCTCTGGCTGTGCCGGTCGCGCCAGCGCCTCAGCCCGTTCCCGTCGCCGCGCCGAAACCGGCGGCCGCGAACACCGGCTACACCGAAATCAGTGACAGCACTGCGCCCTCCGCTCCGGCATCTTCCGCCGCTGCGCAGCAGGCGGCCACGCCCGCTCCTGGCTCGCGCTATTCCGGCGAACCCATTTCCGTCAACCTGAAAGACGTGGACCTCCGCGACTTCTTCCGCCTCATTCACGAGATCAGCGGCCTGAACGTCGTCGTGGATCCCGCCGTCAAGGGCAGCCTAACCATCGTTCTCGACGATGTACCCTGGGATCAGGCCCTGGACATCGTGCTGAAGAACAACGATCTTGACAAACAGCTTGACGGCAACGTTCTGCGCATCGCCACCAAGGAAACCTTGAAGCGCGAAGCCGAACAGAACCGCGATCTCGCTAAGGCTCAGGCGGAGTCTGTCGACGTGGTCACCACCACGCGCGTTCTAAGCTACGCCAAGGCCGCGGACATGGTTCCCACGCTGAAGAAGTTCCTCTCTTCACGCGGCGATATCCTGGCCGATTCCCGCTCCAACACTTTAATCATTCGCGACATTCCCACGGTCCTCCCGGTGCTCGATAACCTTCTGCGCCAGCTCGACCGCAAATCGCAACAAGTCGAAATCGAAGCGCGCGTCGTTGCGGCCAACCGCTCCTTCTCGCGCGAAATCGGCACCCAGTTCGGTCTCGGCCTCGGCACCCACGGCAGCACCATCGGCGGCGCGTCCGCCGTCGGCACCAGCCCCATCATCCACACTCCGGCTCCGCCATTCGCCGTTGGCACTCCGCCACTCACCTCTGGTTCCGTGCCTTTGCTCACCAATCTTGGCGCAGCCACTCCGACCAGCGGCTTTGCTTATTCGTTTGCCAACTCCAATTTCGCTCTGGACGTGATCATCACCGCTGCGGAAGATCGCGGCGTCGGCAAGCTTATCTCTAAGCCGAAGATCGTCGCCCAGAACAACCAGAAATCAATCGTCAAGCAGGGCACGAAAATTCCGGTGCAGACCATCGTCAACAACACCGTCTCGGTCCAGTTCGTGGACGCCGTGCTGGAACTCGACGTCACGCCACAGATCACCTCTGACGGCACCATTTACATGGACGTGGACGTCAAGAACGACCAGATCGACTCGTCCATCCCGCGCGTCCAAGGCATTCCGGCCATTGACACGCAGGAAGCTACTTCCAAGGTGCTCGTTGCCGACGGTGCCACCATGGTTATCGGCGGCGTCATCGTCACTCAGCAGCGCACCGATATTCAACAAGTGCCCGTGCTCGGCAGCTTGCCTGTCGTTGGCAACCTGTTCAAGCACACCACGGTCAGCTCCACGGCCCAGGAACTTCTCTTCTTCCTGACCCCGCGCATTCTGCCGGGATAGTTGCAGCAGGGAAGAGGAAGGTTCGAAAGCAGGTCGTGGCCTCAAAAACTGTGCAATCGAAATCAGCCCGGAGCCGGATCCATCGGCTCCGGCTTTCTTTTTCCGCCCTCCATTCCGACGCTCTGCTGGTCACCCATCTCCCCAATATCCGTTATCTCTGCGGCTTCACCGGCAGCGCCGCCATCCTCCTCGTCGAGCATTCTCGCGCTACTCTCTTCACGGATAGCCGCTATACTCTGCAAGCTCGCCAGGAAGTTCACGACGCCAGCACCGTAATCGCTCCACACGGCTTGATCCGCGCCCTCGGCGAAACCCTGAGAGCCCGGCGCGGCATCATCCGCCTCGCATTTTCGCCCGTGCGCATCACCGTCGCTCAGAAAGACGCGCTGCAGCTCGCAGCTGGCCCGCGGCTGCGCTGGCTCGCAGCTCCCGACCTGGTCGAGCGCCTGCGCGCCGTGAAAGACGCAGCTGAACTCACCCTAATGCGCCAGTCCGCCCGCCTCATCAGCGAAGTCTGGACCGCCGCGGTCCGAAATGTGAAACCCGGCATTTCCGAACTGGCCGTCGCTGCCGATATCGACCGCTCGATGAAACTGCAAGGTGCCAGCGGCCCATCCTTTGAAACCATCGTCGCTTCGGGCCCGCGCTCCGCCTGGCCTCATGCCCGCCCCACGCCCAAGCTCCTCAGGAAAAACGAGTTGGTCGTCCTTGACCAGGGTGCTATACTGCGCGACTACTGTAGCGACATGACGCGTACCGTCTTCCTGGGACGGCCCTCCAGTCGAGTGCGCTCGCTCTACAGCGCAGTTCTCGAAGCCCAGGGAGCCGCTATCGCCGCCATCCGGCCGGAAGTTTCGGCCGCGTCCGTGGACGCTGCAGCGCGCACAGTTTTTAAGCGATTGGGCCTGGAACGTTACTTCACTCACAGCACTGGCCACGGCTTGGGCCTCGAAATTCACGAGATGCCCCGGCTAGGCCGCGCGGAGGAAACCCTGCTCGTCCAGGGCATGGTCGTAACGGTTGAGCCGGGTATATATATCGAACGCTTCGGCGGCATTCGAATCGAAGACGAAGTGCTGGTAACCTCTCGCGGCGCGGAGATATTAACCAGCGCTTCCCGGGAATTTCTAGAACTCTAAATGGCGAAAAAACCGACTCCCAAAGCAGCATCCGGCTCTCCCGCCCACGGCGTGGACCTACTCGAAATCGAAAAGCTACTGGACTTCATGCGCAAGCATGGCCTCGAAGAATTTGAATACGAGCGCCAGGGCTTCCGCATCCGCCTCAAGAAGCCTTCGTCGCCGTCGTATGCATTCCCGTCAGGCCCAGCGCCCGAAATCGTAGTTGCTTCCGCGCCAGCACACGCGAGCCACGCGTCGTCCTCAGCATCTGGCGCAGCGTCGGCCGCCGGCCCTGGTGCACCAGCGGCCGCCGCACAGCACGCGTCCGCTGTAGATACCGCGCGCCACGAGGATCTGCACATCGTGAAGTCCCCAATCGTCGGCACCTTCTACGTAGCCGCCGGTCCCGACGCCGATCCCTTCGTAAGCATCGGCTCCAAAGTGGAGACGGGCCAGGTTCTGTGCATCATCGAAGCTATGAAATTAATGAACGAAATCGAATCCGACGCAGCCGGCGAAGTAGTCCGCATCTTCGTGGAAAATGGTCACCCGGTGGAATACGGCGAAGCCCTGTTCGGCATCCGCCCCCACCGAAAAAAATAAGTCAGCCCGATTTCGTGGCACAGCCACTCTTGGCTGTGCGGCGCGATTGTCGCCACACGAGCCTTGCAGTTGCCGTTGGATTCGTGAGTCGCGCTACAGCCCGATTCATCCTGAGATCCCGCGGTGCGGGATCGAAGGGTAGCGCCGGCGTCCCGCCGGCTCTTTGGCGTTGAATTCGTTTTTGAATTTGTAGCGGCCGCGTTCAGGCGGGCGTCTTTGACGTTGCCTTTGAATTTGCTTTTGGTAGGGGCGCTGCTTGCGAATCGCGCAATAGCGCGATTCATCCTGAGATCCTGCAGTGCAGGATCGAAGGGCTGCGCCCGCTGTTGCCGTTGAATTTACTCGAGGGCCATGTTCCGAAAAATCCTAATCGCCAATCGCGGCGAAATCGCGCTCCGTATCCTCTCCGCGTGCCGCGAACTCGGCGTCAAAACCGTCGCCGTGTACTCCGAAGCCGATCGCAACTCCCTCCACGTCCGCTTTGCCGACGAAGCCATCTGCATCGGTCCTCCGCGCAGCAGCGAAAGCTACCTGAACATCCCCCAAGTCATCAGCGCCGCCGAAATCGCCAACGTGGATGCCATCCATCCCGGCTACGGCTTTTTGTCCGAAAACGCCAATTTCGCCGAGGTTTGCGAAGCCTCCCACATCACTTTCATCGGCCCCGCGCCAGACGCCATCCGCCTGATGGGCGAAAAGGATAAAGCCCGCGAAGCTATGGCCACCGCCGGACTGCCCATCATTCCCGGCAGCGCAGGCGTCGTTCCCGACGAAGACGCAGCCAAAAAAATCGCGCTCGAAATTGGCTATCCTGTAATGATCAAAGCTGCCGAAGGCGGTGGCGGTCGTGGCATGCGCATCGTGCGCAACGCCCGTGAGCTGATCCCCCTGTTCCAAACCGCCAAAGCCGAAGCCCAGCAAGCTTTCGGTAGCCCTAACGTCTACATTGAGAAATTAATCGAGCATCCTCGCCACATCGAGTTCCAAGTCCTTGGCGACAAGCACGGCAACGTAGTCCACCTGGGCGAACGCGAATGTTCCCTCCAGCGCCGCCACCAGAAAGTTCTGGAAGAATCGCCATCCGTCGCCATGGACGCCGCCACCCGCAAACGCATCGGCAAACAAGTCGTGGACGCGCTGAAAAAGCTGGGCTATTCCAGCGCGGGCACCGTCGAATTTCTGCGCGAAGAATCCGGCGAACTCTACTTCATCGAAATGAACGCCCGCATCCAGGTCGAGCATCCCGTAACCGAAATGGTCACCGGCGTGGACCTGGTGAAATCCCAAATCCGCGTAGCCGCCGGAGAAAAACTCACCGACATTCTCGGCCCCATCGAATTTCGCGGCCACGCCATCGAATGTCGCGTCAACGCCGAAGATCCCGAAACCTTCGTCCCCAGCGCGGGACGCATCACCGCCTTCCGCGTCCCCGGTGGCCCCGGCATTCGAGTTGACACCGCCAGCTACTCCGACGCGGTCATTCCGCCCTACTACGATTCCCTAATCGCCAAAATAATAGCCCACGGCAACGACCGCGCCGAAGCCATAGCCCGTATGAATTGCGCCCTCGAGGGCTTCATAGTAGAAGGAATAAAAACCACCATCCCGCTCCACAAAAAAATCCTAGCCGACAAAGACTTCATAGCCGGCAAATTCGACACCCACTTTCTCGATCGCGCGCTAGCCGTCGCAGCCAAGTAACTGCCGCAACAGGCGGCGCAGCTGCTATTTTCGTGGCAATCGAATTTGAAGTTGCCGTTGAATTTGTAGCGGCCGCTGTGTCCCGTGCTTTTTGGGACACAGCGGGCATCTTGCTTTTGGTTTGCTTCTGGATTGCCGCTGTTACTCGACGAAAACTCAGATGTTTCCGACTCTCTACGCCATCCTCGACGCCACCCCCGCACAGCCGCTCGATTCACTCGTGTCGCTCGCCAATAAATTCGCCGACGCCGGCGTCCAACTAATCCAATTCCGGGCTAAACGCATCACCCCACGCCAATTTCAAGAAATCGCAACCACCCTGATCGCGGCTACCCCAAAAAACGTCCGCATCATCATCAATGACCGCCCAGACATCGCCAGCATCACCCATGCCGCAGGCGTCCACGTAGGCCAAGAAGACCTCCCAGTAGAATCAGCCCGCCACATCTGTCCGCCGCCCCAATGGGTTGGCATCTCGACACACAATCTCGATCAACTGCGCGCCGCAGCCGAAACTTCGGCGGACTATATAGCCGTGGGCCCCATCTACCCAACCACCACAAAAGAAAATCCCGACCCCGTAGTAGGACTCGACCTGATCCGCGCCGCCAGAAAGCTAACGCGCAAGCCCCTGGTCGCGATCGGCGGCATCACCATAAACTCCGCCGCCGAAGTCTTCCAAGCCGGCGCCGATTCCGTAGCCATAATCAGCGATCTGGTAAACGCCCCAGACCCGTTCCAACGCGCCCGCGAATACTTAGCCACGGCAGCGAAAGCGATCTCGGCACGCAGCACCGGGACGTAGCGCATACAGGTGCATACCGACGATTTAATAGTTGCTACCTAGCGGCTCTATGTTATTTTTCATCAGCGCTTCCCGCAGGCCATTTTGGTTTGCACTTGAATCATCAATGCCTTTATTTGTGTTAATCAGTGTTTATCAGTGGTGCGTGTGACTTTCTGATGCGGCCGTAGTCCGACGGAGGACGCAAAGCATGAGCAATCCGCTGTTCAAGAAGAAGCCGATGGACTGGCTGCTGAACGAAGCGAAAGCCACAGGCGAACACACCCTGAAACGTACGCTAGGCCCCGTCTCCCTCACGGCCCTCGGCGTCGGCGCAGTAATCGGCGCGGGCATCTTCGTCCTCTCTGGCCTCGGCGCGCACTACGCCGGCCCCGGACTCATGCTCTCGTTTATCATCTCGGGCTTGGGGTGCGCCTTCGCGGGTCTCGTGCTACGCCGAATTCGCTGCCCTGATTCCGCTGGCAGGCAGCGCCTACACCTACGCCTACGCCGCGCTAGGCGAATTAATCGCCTGGATCATCGGCTGGGATCTGACTCTCGAATACGCCATGGGCGCCAGCACCGTTTCATCCGGCTGGTCGAATCACTTCATCGAATTTCTTAAAATCTTCAATCTCAAAATGCCGCTCTGGCTAGCCTACGATCACTGGACCGCCCTCGTCACCGCTGAAAATATCATCGCCCGCCAGATGGCTCATGCTTCCGACCCCTCTCTCGTCATGGGCTCCCAGGAATTTCTCAGGCGTGTAGGAGACATAATCACCGCGCAGCCTCCCGAACTCCTGCAACGCGCTCACGATCTGGTTGCCGCTCCCGTCTTGTTCGGCGTCGAATTCGGATTCAATCTCCCCGCATTCCTGATCGCTCTGATCATCACCGCCGTCCTCGTGATCGGCATCAAAGAAAGCGCTTCCTTCAACGCCACCATCGTCATCATCAAAGTCGCCGTCGTCCTCTTCGTAATCCTCCTCGGCATGCACTACGTCAATCCCTCGAACTGGGGACACGATTGGTCCAGTTTCGCGCCCATGGGTTTCGGCGGCATTGGCAGGGGAGCGGCCTACATATTTTTCGCCTACATCGGATTTGATGCCGTCTCCACCACCGCGCAGGAAGCCAAAAATCCGCAGCGCGACTTGCCTATCGGCATCATCGCCTCACTGGTGATGTGCACCGTTCTCTACATTCTCGTCGCCGCCGTCCTCACCGGCATGGTGCCCTGGAAAGAAATCAATATCGAAGCCCCGCTCGCCGTTGCCTTTCTTGATCGTGGCCTGGTCAAAGCTTCCTACCTCATCACCGCCGGCGCCTTGGCCGGCCTCACCAGCGTCATGCTAGTCATGCTCCTCGGCCAGACCCGCGTGCTCTACTCCATGGCCAACGACGGTCTGCTCCCCAGAAAATTTTTCGCCGCAATCCATCCCAAATTCCGCACGCCCTACAAAAACACAATCCTAGTCGGCCTCATCGCCGCGATCATCGGCAGCATCACTCCCATCAACATCATCGGTGAAATGGTCAACATCGGCACCATCTTCGCCTTCATCATCGTCTGCATCTCGATAATGGTCCTGCGCAAAACCAATCCCGGCCAACCGCGCCCCTTCCGCACGCCCTGGGTTCCGCTCGTTCCCATCCTCGGCATTCTTTTCAACGGCTACATGATGTACAAACTAGGCTGGGTAAACTGGGCCCGCCTCATCATCTGGCTGGTGATCGGCCTCTTCGTATATTTCGGCTACAGCCGCCACCACAGCCGCGTCCAGCAAAACGATCGCAGCGCGTTATAGCGCATCGGCATCGCCAAGAAATTCTCCTGTCAACCGTAGGGGCACGGCATGCCGTGCCCGCGTTTCGCCGAACTCAAACCGCGTGTCATCCCGAACATAGTGCCGCGCTTTTTCTTTCCCGCCGCGTTTCGGCGGGCGCGGGACGCAGTGTAGGGATCTGCTTTTAGCGTGAATGTAGCGGTGCCTAGCCCAGTTTTCGTGACGTAGCCACTCATGGCTGTGCCGCAGCCAATTCCGCGCCGCCACTCCACCCGTGCGCGCCCACCACCACTTTCCCTAACGCCCCCACCTCAGCTATTCTTCTAACGCTAAACGCAAACCAAAGTGACTCGACTCTCTCCTCGCCGCCTAATCATCGTGCTCCGGCACACCTCGCCGCTGGACATAATCGCCACGGCCATTGTCCTTATCTTCGCACTCTCTCGCATCGCTCTAATCTTTCGACCCAGCATCCCATTCGAGGGCTTCCTATCCTTCCTGGCCTTCCTCGCCGCCGTCTATCTCTTCGTCCGCTTGATCCCCTGGCTCCGCAATCGCTTCATGTGGACCCTCCGCAATCGCCTGATCGTCACCTACGTATTCATCGCCGTGGTCCCAGTAATCCTCCTCCTCTCGATGGCAGGCCTGGCCACCTACGGCCTCTACCTCCAACTGGGCGCCCACCTCTTTCATGACGATCTTCAGGAACGCATCAGCACCATCGCCGCCGATGCCGACGCCCTCGCCGGCGCCGTCGAAATGGAAGCAGCCCACGGCGCCGAACCTACCAGCGAATCCATCCTGCAACGTCCCGGCGTAGCCAATCTAATCGAAGCAGAACGCCGCGAATGGCCCGACCTCCGTGTCCTTCCCAATCGCGGCCAGCGCATCCTCCAATCTCAGCCCGCCGATGCCCAGCACTTCGCCGGCCTCGTCGAACTCGATGGAAAAATCTATATCGCCGCAGCAGTCAGCAAAAATGGCCCCGCGGGCCCATTCAATCTGGTAGTCGCCACCCCGCTAAATTCCGCATTCCTCGATAGCTTCGCATCCGAGTTCGGCCCCATCGCCATAATCCCGCTCCGCCCCGGCGGCCAAACAAATCCCACGGGCATCTCCCTGAATTTCAACGGCCACGTTTTCGTTCCCGGCGAACAAATCGCCAGCCGCCGCCGCACTCTCGGCCCCCCGCAAAATTGGGCCGACATCCGCATCAACGGCGTCTCCACCATCGAACTCGCTCACATCGGTCCGCAACCTCCCGCCGCGCCCGCCGCCGTCTTCGCCTCCTTCGGAATCCGCGCCTCAGCGCTCAATCGCCGCCTCTTCACCTCGGTCGGCGATGTCGGCCCAGTCCTCGAAATCCTGCTCATTGCCGCCGCCGTAATTTTCCTTCTCCTCGGCATCGCCGGCCTGGCTACCGGTTTCGTCCTCACGCGCACCATCACCTCGTCGGTTGACGATCTCTACAAAGCGACGCTCCACGTCCGCCGCGGCGATTTCACCCAACGCGTCCGCGTCCACCAACGCGATCAACTCGGCGCGCTCGGTGAATCCTTCAACGAAATGACCAGCTCCATCGCCGAGCTGATCGAAGAACAAAGCAAACGCCAAAAACTGGAAAACGAAATCGTAATCGCCCGCGAAGTCCAATCCCAACTCTTCCCGCAAGTTCTCCCCACTCTCCCCGGCCTCGAACTAGCCGCCATCTGCCGCCCCGCCCGCGTAGTTAGCGGCGATTACTACGATTTCATCCGCACCGGCACCAACACAGTTGGAATAGCCCTAGCCGACATCAGCGGCAAAGGAATTTTCGCCGCCCTCCTGATGGCCAGCCTCCAAGCCACGTTGCGCAGCCACGCCGGCTTCGACGGCGTGACGGGCACAGGCGAGTTAGTAGCGCGCCTGAATCGCCATCTCTTCCGCAACACCTCAGACGATCGCTACGCCACATTCTTCTACGCCGTGTACGACGTAGCTGCGCGCACGCTCACCTATACGAACGCGGGTCATCTCGCTCCATTTTTTGTAAATGGCACAAAAGTTCAGGAATTAAGCGAAGGAGGCACAGTTGTAGGCCTGATCGAAGACTGCCAATTCACCCAAGGCACAATAAAAGTCGAACCAGGCAGCCTCTTCGTAGCCTTTAGCGACGGCCTGACCGAACCCGAAAACGTTTACGGAGAAGAATTCGGCGTTGCGCGCCTGCGCGAAGAAGTCCTGCGCCAACGCAGCCTCCATCCCCAACCCATAGCCGAAAACCTGATAGCCGCCGCCGAGCAATGGGCGGGCACAGCCGAACAAGCCGACGACATCACCGTAGTAGTAGCCCGCATGGGCTAGCGAACTTTCCGCGAATTCTTAATCCCGACGTAAAGGCGCTGCTTGTGAATCGCGCTGCAGCGCGATTCATCCTGAGAACCGGCACTGCCGGTTCGAAGGGCTGCGCCCCTTCTCGCCACAACGTCAACCTCATCGCCGGTCCGCCGTTGTTTTTCTCTGCGGCCGCAGCGTTCCTATATCTGCGGCCTCTGCGTTAAATCTTTTAGCCCCTTTTCTCGCTTGCCTTTGTCAATGCCGTTATCAGTTTTCACCTGCGTTCATCAGTGGTGATTTTGACTTGCTCCAACTTTTTGCCCGACTCCCCCACCCAATTCCCAAAAAAATCCACTATACTTACGCGACTCTAAACTCCAGGAGCCATCGTGCCCTTACGCAATCGCACCGCTCTAATCACCGGCGGCAGCCGAGGCATCGGCAAAGGTATCGCCCAAGGACTAGCTCAAGAAGGCGTCCGTATCGCCATTTCCTATCGCGCCAATAAAACCGCAGCCCAATCCACTCTCCGCGCGCTCCAAGCACAAGGGGCCGAATGTTTCGCAGTAGAAGCCGACGCCACAGACCCAGAAAAAGTTCAATTCCTGATAGACGCAGTCCTGGAACGCTTCGGCCGCCTCGACATTCTGGTAAACAACGTGGGTGAATTTAACTGGAAGCTGGTAGCCGACACCAGCGCCGACGAATGGCAAAAAGTGATCGCCTCAAATCTCTACAGCGTCTTCCACGCCAGCAAAGCCGCAATCCCAGCCATGCGCCGCCAGCACTGGGGCCGCATAATCAATCTAGGCGCAGTAGGCGCCGAACGAGCCTTCGGGCAGGGGACTATCAGCGCTTACGCCGCCGCCAAAGCCGCCGTGGTCAGCTTCTCGCGCTCTCTGGCCATCGAAGAAGCGAAAAACGGCATCACTGTAAACGTAATCAACCCCTCCAACATTGACGAACGCGAGCTCACCGCCGACGAAGCCCGCCGCATCCGCGACGCCAGATCCCCTATGGGCCGCCCCCCAAGCTCTGAAGACGTAACCGCCGCCGTAAAATTCTTCGCCTCCGACGGCGCCGACTACATCACTGGCCAGGTCATCAACGTAACCGGCGGCTGGATGCTGTAGCAGTCAGTAGCATGAACAACCCTGTGAATCGCGCTGCAGCGCGATTCATCCTGAGAACCGGCAGTGCCAGGTCGAAAGGTAACGGCTGCCTGCTGTTCAGGCGGGCGCCGTTGATTTTGCCTTTGGTTTCAACCCCGCATCTTCTGCAACTCCGAGCGCGATCGCCGTCCAATCCAAATCCCCCCGCCCCTTAGCCACTCCCGTAATCCACCGATCGCGCAACAAACTAGCCAATGGCATCGCCATCGAACTTTCCCCAGCAGTCTGCAACACCAGCGAAATATCCTTCAGTCCCAAAGCCAGCCGAAATCCCGCCGGCTCGAACACTTCAGCCGAGATCTGTTTCCCGTATCCCTGATACACCGGGCAATTAAACAAAGTTTTGCCGAACAACTCAGCCACATCCTTCTTCTCCACTCCGTTTTTCTCCGCCAGCGTGAATGCTTCAGCTAGCGCCTCAATCGCCGACGCGATCAAAAAATTCCCGCACAATTTCACCACGTTCGCGGCCCCCGGCTCCTCGCCAAATTCAAACGTCCCCTGCCCAATCGCGGCCAGCAGCGGCGCCACGCGCTTCCGTGCCGCGCCCCCGCCGGACGCGACGACCCACAAACGCTTCGCCGCAGCCGCCTCCGGCCGCCCGAATACCGGCGCCGCCACATATTCGACTTTATGCCGCGCGTGATGCTCAGCCAGTCGCCGCGCCGTCGCCGGCGCAATTGTGCTGAGCGACACATGCACCCCGCCGGCTCCCAGTTTTTCCACGAAGGACCCAGCCGCGAGGCAGACTTCTTCCACGGCGCGATCATCAGAAAGCATCGTAAACACGATCCCGCCCGGTGCGGCCACTTCCGCCGACCGCGCCATCACCGCCGCGCCCTCGGCCTTCAGCGCTGCCGCTTTCGCCGCGGTGCGATTGTAAACGCGCAATCCGTATCCAGCCCTCAGCAGATTCGTCGCGATTGCCTCGCCCATATTCCCCAAGCCGATAAATCCCAATGTCTCACTCATGCTCCCTCCTCCGCGCTATCCTCCAGCAAATTTCCTCTTCACGCTACCACGCTCCGCCCAACCCGTTGGACGGAAAAATCGTGGCGCAGTGACAACAAGAATTGGTTTTGATTTTGCAGCGGCCGGTCCCGCCAAGCGGGACCGGGCAGCCGTTTACGTTGCCGGGGATTCTTTGTAGGTCGTGGGCTTTAGCTACGACATCACCGAAGAAAAGCGAACGCGGCCTTATTCGCTAAAGTATCGATCTCGCGGTTCGCACACACATGCCGCGTTCGCTAAATCAACCTAGAAGTTTAATCGCCGTCTGAGGATCGCCCAGCCTAGAGTTTTCGAAGCGTGGAGTCTCCGACTCGGTCCAAAATATGAATCACCGCAGCGCAAGTACGAAAATGAAGAACCATCTCAGCTGAGTTTCTCTAATATGGACTCACTCGAAATCTCGCCTTCCATCTTCGGCATCGGTTCCGCCGCTTGCCCCACCGGCGCCGCAGCAGCCTGCACGGGTGGCGCCGTATACCCCTCCTCCCCTGCAAACGCAAATTCCTTGCGGTCCAACCCGCGCAGCATGCGTCCGTTGGCGCATTCCACTGAAAGAGTCGGCGTGCCGCCGATCGTTTCAACAACCGTGACCACGCCATGCGCGCCAGAAGCGCGGTGCATCACCTTGTCGCCGGGCTGCGCCACGGCTTCCTTCGATTCAGATTTTTCGGGCGGCACGTTCCCACCGATCGTTGAAATCTTCTCCCAAAGCTTGCTCATGGCGGATGCTCCTCGACACTCAATTGATTTCTCGAAGCCAACAGGTTCGGAGCAAGCAGAGCGCGTGCCGCACCAGAATATCGACGCTCTTCGTACTCTCTGTCAACGACAGCAGCTCCAAGCCCAGCATACGTGCTTTTAGCGCAACTTCTCGCGTTTTCGAGCCATTCCGTCCGTATCAAGCAACTGTCACCTTCCCCGCAAAAAATTGCAGACCAGTAGGTACTAGTTCTGTACCACTTCTGTCCGAACGTACAGCTGCGGCTTCGGCCATCTCGTGTTAGCGTGATGCAGGAATCAAAAATTGAATGACTCTCACAATTCGCGCGACGAAGGCCGCTTCGCAGCGACGCCGCCCACAGCCGCGACTGTCCCTGTCATCAGCCGCTCGCGGCTTCGCTCTCCGTTCCACCACACTCGTCACCACCGTACGCAAAACTACGCACAAATCGCAGCGACCGCAGCATTTCTAATCAACGGCGCAATTATTAGAATGCACCGTAAATGTCTGAAAACAAACGACCGCACTCGTTTCTAATCGCACATTTTTAGCGAAAAATGGAAGCCAATGAAATCCCAAAATGGCCAGCCGCCAGCCACAAAACTACCTCCCGTTAGGCCGATCTCCCACTCCACCGCAGACTTCGGTATTCACTCTCTCGCGCCGGAAATTCAGAAGCGTGCCGTGATATAAATTGACCTGCTCTAGATGCGCAAGGCGCGGAGGTGCGCCGAATTTATGAAGACCCGGACGAGAAGCGCGAAGTTTCTGGCCATCGGCGTGATGCTTTTTTCTAGCGTAGTGGCTGCCGGGCAGGGGACTCCCGCGCCGCACATCTATCATGTATCCGGAGACGTCGAAGGCGTCCACGATCCTTCGATCATCAAGCAAGGCGGCACGTGGTATTTGTTCGGCACAGCCACGGAAAAAGGCCCGCACGCGCAACTGCCCATGCGCTGTTCAAACGATCTAGAACACTGGAAACGCTGCGGAGCCGTATTCGCCGGCATCCCCGACTGGATCCAGAAAGAAAGCCCGGAAACAAAAGACCTCTGGGCGCCGGATATTTCCTACTTCAACGGGAAATATCATGTGTACTACGCCTTCTCAGCCTTCGGAAAAAATACTTCCGGCATCGCCCTCGTTACCAACAAAACGCTCGACCAATCGAGCCCCGATTTTCGCTGGGTGGACGAAGGCGTGGTGCTGAAATCCCTGACCAGCGATGACTTCAACGCAATTGATCCCAACATCGTGTTCGATTCCACCGGCACTCCGTGGCTCAGCTTCGGAAGTTTCTGGAGCGGAATAAAAATGCGCCGCCTGGACGCCTCCACAGGAAAGCTTTCACAGCAGGACACCAAGCTCTACGCACTGGCCAGCCGCGAACGCCCGGAAAATCCTGCACCGGCGCCGCCCGGATTGCCCGCGGATTGGCAAGCGATCGAAGCGCCATTCATAGTCCATCACGGCGATTATTATTATCTCTTCGTCTCTTTCGACCTCTGCTGTCGCGGAACAAAAAGCAATTACCGCACCATGGTAGGCCGCTCGCACGAGGTCACCGGCCCGTACGTGGACGCGGACGGCAAACCCATGCTCCACGGCGGCGGCACCCCGCTGCTAACAGGCAACACCCGCTGGCTAGGCCCAGGCGGAGAATCAATCCTGCAGCAACCAACTGGCGACATCATCGTGTTCCACGCCTACGACGCCAAAACCGGCCACCCGTTCCTGCAAATTTCAACGATCGATTGGTCCAACGGCTGGCCCCGCGCAGCACTCGAAGGAGACACGTCCGCGCCAAAATAAATTGTGATTCCCGCGGCGAGTGTCAGCGACCGAAACAAAAACGCCCATCCTTCCCGCGGGGAGCTGCGGGAAGGATGGGCTTGCGCTGCCTACTGCTCGAGTCTTTCAGTTACGACCGCGGATTACCGATGGCCGCCGCCGTGACCGCCGCCACCACCGTGGAAGCTGCCACCGCCGCGAACTGCGCCACCGCCACGAACCGCGCCACCGCCACGAACTGCGCCGCCGTGGAATCCGCCGCCGACCGCTACATGCGAAGTGCCGTGGAACCCTCCGGCAACCGCGCCGCGTCCAACGTAGCCGTTTCCGTGCCAGCCATTACCGCCGTGCCAGCCGTAGCCGCCGCCATAACCCGGTCGTCCCCAATAGCCGGGACGTCCGTAGTAGCCTCCGTGGAACCAGGGACCGGCTCCGATGAAGATGCCACCGGAGAAGTAGCTAGGGCCGTAGTAACCGTAAGGCGCGCAAGCGTATGGGTAGTATCCGTAGTATCCGTACGCGCAGACCGGAGCTGGGCCGACGTACCCCGGGCCGACGCCGACGCCGATTGCGACTCCCTGAGCATGAGCGTTAGGTGCCAGAGCCAACGCGGTTCCAAGCACTGCAAAAACCATTAAATATTTCACGAGGCGTTTCATAATTGGGCCCCTTCTGAGCCCGTAAAGCCTTTCGCTCTATAACTGCTTTGTTTCCGCCGCCTCCCGGATGCCTTCGGTGGCGTCTGATAGTGAAACCCGCTTGCCAGTGGAAAGTTGCGGCAGGGGCGAAGAAGAGGCAAAGTGCGGAGGACGGGGGAGTTAGCTCATTGCATGCGGCCAAGTGCACTGATCAACAAATTGGCGTTCCCGAGCTGTGCGCAATTCGGATCGATGCAGGCTACGAACCGCGATAAGCATAGACAAGGCTGCCTCTGCTGCCGCAAAGGGTGCGCGTTGACGGGGCGCTTGGGGGCTTGTTACTCTGAGTCCCCGGAATTGGCGCTGCATCAAATTGCAGATACTGAAAAATTGCGGTCGGTGACACCGAGCTCACGGAGGAACACGCATGGCCACACCAGCCAGGCCCAAGGTTTTCAAGAACTTTATTAATGGCGAGTGGGTAGAGGCTCGCAGCGGCAAGGCGATCGAGAATCGCAACCCGGCGAATACCGGGGAACTGGTCGGCATGTTCCCGGCTTCTACGGAAGAGGATGTAAATCTCGCGATTGACGCCGCCAAAGGTGCTTACGACAAATGGCGGCTGACCCCTGCGCCGAAGCGCGCGGAAATTTTGTATCGCGCGGCCGAGATTTTGATCGAGCGCAAGGAAGATTATTCGCGCGACATGACGCGCGAGATGGGCAAAGTGCTGGCGGAAACGCGCGGCGACGTGCAGGAAGCGATTGATATGACTTACCTGATGGCCGGGGAGGGAAGGCGGCAGTTCGGACAAACCACGCCGTCGGAGTTACCGAACAAATTTGCAATGTCCGTGCGCACGCCGGTGGGCGTGGCCGGGCTGATCTGTCCTTGGAATTTTCCGATGGCGATTCCCTCGTGGAAAGCGATGCCGGCTCTGGTGACGGGAAATACGGTGGTGATCAAGCCGGCCGAAGATACGCCGCTATCTACTTACAATTTGATGCAGGTGCTGAGCGAAGCCGGATTGCCGCGCGGCGTGATGAATGTGGTGTTTGGAGATGGCCCGGACGCGGGTGCGCCCTTGCTGAATCATAAAGATGTGGCCCTGGTGAGTTTTACCGGCTCGACGGATGTTGGGCGGATCGTCAGCACGGCTTGCGCGCCTTCGTTCAAGAAATGTCATCTGGAAATGGGCGGCAAGAACATCATTATCGTGATGGACGATGCGAATTTGGATTTGGCGGTGGATGGCGCGGTGTGGGGTGGGTTCGGGACCAGCGGGCAGCGCTGCACGGCAGCGAGCCGCGTGGCTGTGCACAAAAAAGTCTATGGAGAATTCGTCGAGAAATTTGTGGCGCGGGTTAAAGCGCTGAAAGTTGGCGATGGATTGGATCCTACGACGGATATGGGACCGTGCATCAACGAGCAGCAACTGAATACGGTGATGAAGTACGTGCAGATTGGCAAGGACGAGACTGCGAAGCTCGCCACCGGCGGGCATCGGCTGGAAAGCGGGGCCTGGGGACGCGGATGGTTCCACGAGCCGACCGTGTTTACGGATTGCTCTCCGAACATGCGCATCGCGCAGGAAGAAATTTTCGGGCCGGTGGTGGCGGTGATTCCGTTTGAGGATTTCGATGAAGCGCTGGATATCGCGAACGGAGTGAAGTACGGATTGTCCGCGGCGATTTACACTCGCAATGTGAATAATGCGTTCCGCGCGCAACGCGATTTGCAGACGGGCATCGTTTACGTAAATGCGCCGACGATAGGAGCGGAAACGCATCTGCCGTTTGGCGGGATCAAGAATACGGGCAACGGTCATCGCGAATCGGGCGAGGCGGCACTGGATTTTTATTCGGAGTGGAAGACGGTTTACATTGATTACTCCGACCGGTTGCAGCGCGCGCAGATTGATAACGCATAAGCCCTCGCTAGCGGAAAATGTAACGGCAAGGATTACCGCAGAGGCGCAGAGCGCGCAGAGAACCGCGACGTCGAACCAACGTCCACGACTGCCTGGTCCCGCGTCGCGGGACCGGCCGCTACACATTCAAAGACGGGTCAAAAGCGCCGACCGCGAGATTGACGTTCCCAGGATGGCCGCTAGACTTTTAGGCCGATCAGGCGCATTAGTTCCAGGGCGTTGCTTTTGGCTACTACGCCGTCGCGCAGTTTGTGGTCGAAGCGCATTTTTCCTTCCTCGACGTAATCTTGAAAATGCACGTTGCGAATGGCGCCGGGCAATACTTGCTCGATATCTGTTAGCGCCAGGTCGTGGGTAGTGACGATGCCTAGCGCGCCGCGTTCCAGCAGGGCGCGCAGCAGGCCGTCGGCGCCGATGCGGCGATCATGCGAATTGGTTCCTTCCAGCAGCTCATCGAACAGAAACAGCACGCGTTGGGAATTTTCCGTCAGCTCGAAGACATCGCGGATGCGTAGTATCTCGGTGTAGAAGCTCGAGCGATGTTCTTGAAGCGAATCCACGCGGCGAATGCTGGTACCTAGCTGGATGGGCGTCATGCGCAGAGACTTGCCGCGAATCGGCGCGCCGGCGAGCGCCAGCACCGCATTGATTCCGGCGGTGCGCAGAAACGTGCTTTTGCCGGACATGTTCGAACCGCTTACGAGCAGAACTCGAGTTTGCGCGTCGAGCTGCACGTTGTTGCGCACGCACTCGGCTGACGGGATTAATGGGTGGCCGAGTTCTTCGCCCAGGAAAATCGCGGGCGCGCCTGAGATTTGTTCAAGAAATTCCGGGAAGGGATCGGCGGGATGTTCGTAGGAGTAGCTCGCGAGCGATAACAGCGCTTCCACCTCCGCGGCGACATCGGTCCAGGCGCTCAATTTGCCGCCGTAGAGTTTGCGCCACGATTCCGCTGCGAACGCGCATTGCACCGTGTAAAGCATCGGCAATTGCAGCAGGCGGCCTAGCAGATCTTCCCGCGCGTCAATCCAATAAACGATATTTGCCAGCTGGCGCACAGACTGAGATGCGGATTGGCTCCCACTTTTTAATTCTGCGGCGAGGGCTTGCAGGCGGGGCGATGCGAATGGCTCGCGTTCGAGGCGGCGCAGAATGTCTGCGAACAGACCCAGGCCTTCGGCGTTGCACGCTAGGCTCGAGACCACTTTTTCGGCGCGTTCGCGCAACCAGAGAAGAATGAGAACTTCGAGCGCCAGCACGATTGCGAGTGGCCAGAGTTTAAGCGTTGCCAGCAAATAGATCGTAGTGACTGCGGCGAAAATCGCCAGCACCGCGGAGACGATTCGCCACGGACCCGCAGGAAGTTGCGGCGGAGTCTTGGCCCAGTTTTCGAGGGAGCGCGGATCAAGGCGCACTTTCAGGTCTTCGCCGAGCAGCGCCAGTTCTTCGCGCAGGTCGAGTTTGTCGCGGAGTTCGATGATGACTTTGTGTCTCTCGTGAATGGCCGGCACTGGGGATGCGGCTGTGAGCCATTGCGCCAAGCGTTCTTCGCCCATGGGAAGAAGAGCGGTGGATAGCAGCTCGAATAGGCAGCCCGTGCCGAAGACGTCGAGATCATCGGCGTACACGTGTTTCTGATTGCGGAAGCGTTCGCCGGATGCGCCGGTGCCGGACCAGCGGTCTTCGAGGCGGGCGATGCCGCGTTGGTAGAAGGCGACTGCGCTTCGTGCGTGGGCGAGCGCGCGCAGAGCGAATTCGTGCGCGAGCGCGAGGCCGGCGTAGATCGCGACGGGAACGGCGAGCCAGTATGTGGAGATGATTTCGTCTTTCAGCGCGAGCCATAGGAGGATGAGCCCGAGTATGACCGTCGCGAGCTTGGCGTTTCCGAAACGATTGTGGAGAGCATCTTTGGCTGCGACGGTCTGCTGGCGGGCGGCGAGGCGCTTAGTGTATTCGGCGTGTGGTTGGGGCAAAGACTGCCTCCGTGTCGAGAGGGATAGTTTACTACTCGACGGGCTGCAAATCGGCGCGGCGAGTTCAGAGAGTTCGCAGTGTGCGATTGAAAAGCAGATCGGTCTCTTTGTCCCGCGCCCGACAGAATCCGGCGGGATAGAAAAGGCGCGGGACTACGTTCGAGATGACAGGTTCGTTACAGTGCGGCGAGTGAGGTCCTATCGGAGATACGCTGCGGCGCTGTGCCGAACGAAACGCAACGAGCACGCATGACGGCAACCCATGCAACTATATGCAATCGGTCTCAGAAGCGCGCGGGCTTACGGTTGCGGCTCGGCGGCTGCTGCCGGCATGAACATTGGAGCCGGGGCTGGAGACCACGCTGGTGCTTGATTCGCTTGGTAATTGCGATACCAGATTGCTTCGCTGGCTCTTTGCCACAGGCGCGTGCCGATCCAGCTGAGGATCATCAGCTGACTTAGGAGGAATGCGACGACGACGGATTGGGGATTCAGGCTGTGCATCCAGATGTAAAGGCCGAGGGCGAAGAGCAGCCACTCGATGATGCTGACGCGCAGGTAGAGCCAAAGGAGAGAGAAAAAATTGCGCCGGAACAAGGTGAAGGCGCGGCGAAGCGCGCGATGCATTTTCTTTTCGTCGTCGGCGACGGCGATGACTTGCGCCATGTCAAACCAGACGCGCACGATGATCAGGAGCAGCAGAATTATGGCGGCGGCGGCTTCGGCAAAATGGTCGCCGGGATAGGGAGAAATGGTTGTGTCCTGGATGTGAGTGTACATTGCGTTGCTGGCGGCCGCGAGTCCGGCGACGGGCAGCAGAACGATTACGAGATAAATCAGCAGGCGGAAGAAGCGCCAGAAATGGTGGCCGGAGGCTTCGAAGAAGGCGGTGGTGGTGGGCTTTTCGCCGAGGACGTAGGCAGCGAGGATGCCGCCCGTCGCGAAAAGCATGAACACGACGAAGAGAATCGAGAAATGGGCGATGTTGTGTTGTTGAATTTCGAGCGGGGAATCCGGCAATTGTTGCAAGGTCACGAACGAGGAGAAGTCGAAGCCATTCACCAGGCGCTGCGCGGCCACGCTGTTATTCAGAAGCGAGTAAGCTCGTTCCGTCATTTCGTGCGTCGAGAAGAAGCCGAAAATCAGGCAGACGGCGAAGAGCCACCACACCAGGCGCTGCCATTTCCACACCAGCCCGGCACCCGAAAAAAATGTGCCGCGATTTGTTTCAGCCATTCGACTTGCTCCTTCGAGTCCGTTAGGAGAGCCACGCCAGCAGTTGCGAGAGCCATTCGCTGGCGAAGACCCAGATGTTTCTCAGCTTGTGGGCCGCGCGCGGGTCGGCATCTTCGGTGTAGCTATTGTTGAAATAGTCGCGGTCCATGGTGATTTGGTTGTGCGCGTCAATTTGCGCGGAGGTGATTTTGGCTTTGCGATCGTACTGGTAGCGGATCCAGCGATCCTGGCCGTCCCAGTGTTCGGTGGCTGTGGAACCGTCGTCGAATTTAACGTCGAGGTCCACGGGGAATTGGAAATCGCCCTTGCGAACTACAGTCACGTAGGTCCGATACACTTCATCCTTGTCGTTTTTCTTCGGGCCGTGAGCCGGAGTGTCCCACCACTTCAGCGGATCGGAATGGGCGTCGGCAAGCGAGTAATCCAAAACCTGCGTGCCGTAAACGGCCTGATTGAAATACCAGCGCAAGTCTTTGTGGGAAACCTCCTCGATGGTCTTCAGAAAATCTTCGCCAGTTGGATGGGTGAAACGATAGCGCATGAAATAGGTGTGCAAGGCCTGGCGCAGAGTGTCTTCGCCGATTACCTTTTCCAGAGTGAGCAGCATGGAGGCCGTCTTGCTATAGGTGATGCCTCCGTAAGAGCCGTTGTCGTAAAACTTCCAGGCGAAACGGGAGATCGGATCTTTGTCCGGGTCGGCGAGATAGCCGATCTGTTGCAAGCCGGATTCGCCCATTTGCGCGAAGGGGAAATTTATCGCGGAAGTATTCTTGCCGTAGAGCGCGTCCATGACTTTCACTTCGGTGTAACTGTTGATGCCTTCGTCGAGCCAGGCTTCTTCGAATTCGTTGGTGGCGACCATGCCGTACCAATATTGGTGGCCGAATTCGTGTTCGGTGACGATTTCGGGTTCGAGCATCCCTCGAGGCATGTGCACGGCTGTGCCTAGAGTGATCAACGTGGGATATTCCATGCCGCCGGCATCGGCTCCGCCGTGAGGAGGATCAACCATGGTGATGCGATCGTAGGGATAGGGGCCGTACCATTCGTCGAAGAGGCGCAGAGTGCCCTTTACGGCGGTGATGTAGCGTTCCGCTGAAGATTCGTGGCCGGGCGACATCAGTAAGTGAATTTTTACGGGGCCTTGGCTGCCGGTCCAGGAATCTTCTACGACGGTGAAGCTGGGGCTGGCGGTCCAGGAAAAATCGTGGACGTCTTCGGAATGGTAGGTGAGCGTCTTGGTGCCGTCTGAATTCGTTGCGGTGGAGACGAGGTCGCCGCCCGCTCCGACGATTTCATTTTGGGGGACGGTGACTTTCACGTCGAAGGTGCCGAAGTCGGCGAAGAATTCAGTGTTGGCGTGAAATTGATGGCAGTTCCATGCATTTTTCCACCAAACGCCGACCTTCGGGAACCACTGGCCGACCATGTCGAAATCGTGGGCGTAGCCGGTGCGTTCAACGACTTTGGGAAGCACGTCGTGGAAGGCGATGTGGAATTCGACAGAAGCGCCGGGGGCGACGGGCTTCGGCAGCGTGATTTGCACTACGGTGTGGTCATCGGTGTTGTGATCATCGGGCTGAATGAATTGCAATTTGTTGGTCAGGTCGCCGGCGCCTTCGACTTCTAGTTTGTCTATGGTGATCGAACCGAAATGTTTGGGGTCCCAGGCGGTGTCGGGTCCGCTGCCACGCGTGCCGCTGCGGCGGACTTCGGTCATGAAAGTGGATTGCGGTTGGAAGGCGTTGAGGTAGAGGTGGAAGGGGAAAGTTTGCTGCGGCTGCCCGGTGAGATTTTTATAGGTGAGTGTCTCGCTGGCGGCGATGGTGTGCTTGGTGGGATCGAGCTTGGCTTCGATCTGGTAGGCGACGACGCGGGTGGAGAGTGTTTGCGCTGCTGATGCGGCTGGCGCGGGGGATTGCGCAAAAATTGGGCCGCAAAATATTGCAGAGGCTGCCACGAGAGCAAACACTTTCGTCAATTGCATCCATCCTCCCACACGTGAAGCGCTTTCAGGGGCACGCACCAGGGCAACAGAGCGTACACGATATGATACGAGGGGAGGGGCGCGCAAGTTTCGTTTCTGGGATATTCGCGATGCAAATATTGGAAGCCAAGGCGAGGCGCTGCTGACGGCCGGGCAAGCTGGGGGCGCAGCGAGCAGCGTCCCTACGACTCCAACACCGCGGATCGCGATGTGCACAAGGATGTGCGTGTTGCGCGACTGGTTTTAGTGGGCAAGTTGACGGGTTGCGGCGCAGCGACTACACTAAAATCACGATGGTAGCGTAGCGGCGCGGGCCTGCGAGTGCGGTCCTGGCTTGGTGCCGGCGGAAGGTCATGAGTCCAACGGTGTTACAACAGAAACGCCACCAGCAGATTTTGACGGACGTGGTGCGCGCGTACATTGAGACGGGGGAGCCCGTTTCATCGCGCAGCATTGTGCACCGGCACATCGAGCCGCTGAGTTCCGCTACCGTGCGGAATGTGATGGCGGACCTGGAGGACGCGGGGTTGCTGTTCCAGCCGCACACTTCCGCGGGTCGAGTGCCAACTGCCGCAGCTTATCGGTTTTTCGTGGAGCAGGTTGCGGCGCAGGCTACGGCTAGTCCCGCGGATTTGCTGTGGATACGGCGCGAGCTTGCCGCGGCGCAGACTCCGGAAGCGGTGATGGAGCGCGCGAGCCACGTGCTGGCTGCGGTGTCGCGCGGGCTGGGAATTTTTATTGCGCCGCCGCTGGCGCGGAGCGTGGTGGAGCATTTGCGTTTTCTGCTGCTGCCAGATGGGCGCGTGCTGGTGATTTTGATTTCCGGCGGCGGAGTGACGCGGGACAAGTTGTTACGTCCGGAGCGGCCGTTCAAGCAGGAAGAGCTGGATCGTACGTCGGAATATTTGAACCGGCATTATATTGGTTGGACGCTGGAGGCGATGCGCGCGGATTTGCGGAAGCAATTGGAGCAGGATCGCGAGCAGTACGGGCAGCTAGCGGGGACGGCGCTGATTTTGTGCGACCCGAGCATTTTGGGTGATGTGGCGGATCGCAAGATTTATGTGGATGGCGCGGCGCAGATTGCTTCTTCGCCGGATTTTACGAACCCGGAGCAATTGCGGGAATTGCTGGAGGCGATTGAAGAGAAGGATCGCTTGATCGCGCTGTTGAGCGGATGCATTGAGGCACCGGAGCCGGTACACGTGGAGCTAGGGCTGGACAAGATTTCGAACGCGGGAAAACATTTGGCCATCGTTTCCGCTTCTTATTCATCTAAAGATCAGGTGCAGGGAACGCTGGGAATTTTGGCGCCGATGCGCATGCATTATGAGCGCGTGATTACGGCGGTGGCGTTCATGGCGCAATTTTTTTCTGAAGAGCAAGAGGGGGGCTGATTTTCTTGGCGGCACACAAACAACACAAAGACAAAGATTTTCCTGAGGCGGGATTTGCCGCTGCGGCTGGCGCGGCGGAGGATGCCGCGGCGAATCAGGCTGCGCCGGAGGCATTGCCCGCGGGCGATGCTTCGGCTGCGGAACAGATTGAGAAGCTCATTGCAGAAAAGCAGGATTTACAGAACACCTTGCTGCGGCGGCAGGCGGATTTTGAGAACTACCGCAAGCGCGTGGAAAGGGAACGCGCGCAGGAGCGGCATCGCGGCGCGGAGTTGCTGATCGAGCAGGTACTTCCGGTGCTGGATGCTTTTGATCTGGCGCTTGCTGGCCAAACGGGCGCGGCGAGCCCTGAATACCGGAAGGGATTCGAGATTATTCGCACGCAGTTGTGGAACGCGTTGGCGAAACAGGGGCTGCAGCCGATCGAAGCTGTAGGGAAGCCGTTCGATCCGAATTTGCACCATGCGATTGAGAACGTGCCAACTGCAGCACAGCCGGAAGGGACTGTGGTGGGGGAGATGCAGACAGGTTATATGTTTCACGGCCGGGTGCTGCGTCCGGCAATGGTGCGGGTCGCATCGGCGCCTTCGAACTGAAGCGTGTGGTGCGGCAGGTTTTTGCCATTGAAAAAGAGATTTTCGCAGGACACCAATTTTAATTTCCCGGAGACATAGCAACGATGGCGGCTAGCAACGGCACTGACTTATACGAAGTTTTGGGCGTCGAGCGTACTGCCACACAGGAACAGATTAAATCGGCGTATCGCAAGGCGGCGCTGAAGTGGCATCCGGATCGCAATCCTGAAAAGAAGGAAGAGGCCGAGCACAATTTTCGGGCGGCTTCCGAAGCTTACGCGGTACTTTCGGACGAGCAGAAGCGTTCGATGTACGACCGCTACGGAATGGCGGGGCTGGGTAATCGCGGATTCGATACGGGCTTCAATTCCACGATCTTCGAGGAATTTCAGGATATTCTCGGCGATCTTTTTGGATTTGATGAAGTGCTCGGCGGCGGACGTCGGCGCGGCGGTCGTAGCGGGGCGCGCGGTCAGCGTGGCGCGGATTTGCGCTACGACATGTCGCTTTCATTCGAAGAAGCTGCGGCGGGCGTCACCAGCAAGATCACTCTGGCGCGGCACGAACTTTGCGAGGCTTGCAAAGGCACGGGCGCGAAACCTGGCACGGGCATGACGACTTGCCATACCTGCGGCGGGCGCGGGCAGATGGCTTACTCGCAGGGATTTTTTTCCATTACGCGGACATGCCCGGCCTGCCAGGGAGCGGGGCAGACGATCAAGGATGCTTGCATAAGCTGCCGCGGGCTGGGGCGCGTCGAACGCGAGCGAACGTTGGAAGTGGGAGTTCCGGCGGGCGTGGATTCCGGTACGCGTTTGCGGATGACGGGGCAGGGCGAGCCGGGAACCAACGGCGGAGCGAGCGGCGATCTTTACATTTTTCTGGAAGTGAAGGAGCACAATTTTTTCGAGCGGCGCGGGTCGGACTTGATTTGCGAAATTCCCATCAGTTTTTCGCAGGCGACTTTGGGCGACAAGATTCGCGTGGCAACTTTGAAGGGCGAAGAAGAACTTGAAATTCCCGAAGGTACGCAGTCCGGGCAGATTTTTCGCAAGAAGGGCAAGGGCTTACCCAATCCGCACGGCGGGCGCGGCGATTTGTACATCAGTATTCGCGTGGTGATTCCGGCGAAGGTATCGCGCGAGCAGCGACGGCTGCTGGAGCAGCTGGGACAGACGTTGAAAGTGGAAAACAAGCCGGCTGAACGGAATTCGACTTTCTTCGATAAGGTGAAGGATATTTTTGGATAGGTAGAACTTCCTTCTTTTTGGCGGCGCGGTAATCAATGCGCTTCGAGCGCAGCACCGACCGCCATGGTGCAACTGCCAACTTCAACTCTGCCTTACATCTTTCCATCGGTAGTTGCGCGATTCTTCCCGCGGCGCGATACAATCCAACCGATGCGACGGCGATTTTTTGTGGATAAATTCGACGATGCTACCGCTACCGTGCGCGGCGATACGGCGGAGCATTTGGGGCGAGTGCTGCGGGCCGAGCCGGGGCAGCTCTACGAGCTGAGCGACGGGGAACGGGTGTGGCTGGCGCGTGTGGAGCGCGTGGGGTTGTTGAAGCGTGGCGACAATCGCGTGGAATTTTCGTTGGTTGAGCCGGTCGAGGTTCGGGAGCCTTCGTTACATCTGCATTTGCTGATTGCATTGGTGAAGTTTGATCGGTTCGAGTGGTGTCTGGAGAAGGCTACGGAGTTGGGTGTGAACGAAATCACTCCTTTGATTGCGGCGCGGACCGATAAGGCATTGGTTGCGGCTGCGGCCAAGCGGCATGCGCGTTGGGAGAGGATTTTGCTCGAGTCAGCGCAGCAGTCGCGGCGTTTGCGGCCGCCGAAAATTGGAGAGGCAACCGGTTTGGAGAAGGCCTACTCGGCTGCTCGTGCCGATTGCAAGATTTTGCTTTCGGAGCGTCCGGATGCGCCGGCGATTCACGATGTATTGCGGGATGTGACGGCGCGGAGTGCTGAGATTTCGATTGGGCCTGAGGGTGGGTGGACGGAGGCGGAGTTTTCTGCCGCGCGTGCGGCTGGGTTTGTGGAGGCTTCGCTGGGGGAACTGGTTTTGCGGACGGAGACGGCGGTTTTGGCGTCTCTGGCGATTTTGCACTTTGCGTTGGACGCTTGAAAAGAAGGATGAACCGCAGAGGCGCTGACGACGCAGAGAAAGGCGACAACAATAACACAGAGAAAACGGAGGAAAGGCGGAGAACACAGAGAAACAAAACGACACGAAGTGTGAAACGTGCGGAAGTTTGATTTTGATTTAACCGCGGTCATTTGTGGTGGCTTGGGAGTTGATTCTGCAACCGAACGCCGGCGCTGCGCATCTTAATATTGCAAACGCCGCACACTTGGCGCGCGCTATCTTGCCGTGTTATAAATATTTGAGAGCCGAATGTCGGAAACTATTCAGCCAAGCCCGCAAGAGCCTGCCAATAACTCGAGCTTGCCGCGTTTGCGGCACGAATTGCGCGGTTGGACGCGCGATCTGGCCGTGGCGTTGGGGCTGATCCTCGTCATCATTATCTTTCTGTACCAACCGGTAAAAGTGGAAGGCACCAGCATGGCGCCGCTGCTGAGCGATCAGGAGCACATTTTTATCAACAAGTTTGTGTACCGGTTTGCGCCGATCGAGCGCGGCGACGTCGTGGTTTTCTGGTATCCTCTGGACCATTCGAAATCGTTTATCAAGCGCGTGATCGGATTGCCAGGCGAAACGATTGAGCTGCGCGCCAGTCATTTGTATGTGAACGGCCATGAGCTGACCGAACCGTACGTGCCGCCGAGTTATCTGGACGGTTCGAGCTACGGGCCGGTGCAGATTCCGGAAGGAAATTATTTTGTGATGGGGGATCACCGCGATAGTTCGAACGATTCGCGGGTGTTCGGGCCGGTCAGCCGGCCTTATATTTACGGCAAGGCGGTTTTCGCTTACTGGCCGGTGGATCATTTCGGCTCGCTTTCTTCTTCGTACACGGTGAACGCGGCATCGCGATGAAATATTCTGGAGGATACACTGACGGAGCAGGCTGCAACGCGCGCGACCCTCGCGCTGGAAGACGGACGAACATTTAGCGGCCGTGCCGCGGGTGCGCGCACCCGGCGGGGCGGCGAAGTCGTTTTTAATACCTCTCTCACTGGCTACCAGGAAGTTTTCACCGACCCTAGTTATTCCGGGCAGATTGTCTGTTTGACTTATCCGCACATTGGAAATGTTGGCGCGAATTTGGAGGATGAGGAGTCCGCTCGTCCGTATATTGAAGCGCTGATCGTGCGCGAATTTTCGCCTTTGGCTTCGAACTGGCGGTCGAGCGAATCGGCCCAGCAATATTTGGAGCGTTATGGCGTGCCGGTGATTTGGGATTTGGATACGCGCGCGCTGGTGCGGCATTTGCGGGACGTGGGAGCGTTGCGCGGGGTCGTGGCGACGGACGGGACTCCGGCGGAAAGATTGGTGGCCGAGGCGAGGGCTTTGCCGACGATGGCGGGGTTGGAATTGGCGGGGCGGGTGACTTGCGCGAAGTCTTATGGGTGGGCGCAGGGGTCTATTGATTTGGCTGCGCCGGTTTCTGGAGCTGGGTCAGCTGCGGATTCGGGGATTAAGGCGCGGCGGCGTGTGGTGGCTTACGATTTCGGGATCAAGCAGAATATTTTGCGGCTATTGGTGGATCACGGTTGCGAAGTTACAGTGGTGCCCGCGCGGACTTCTGCCGCGGATGTGTTGGCTTTGAAACCGGACGGCGTGTTTTTGTCAAACGGGCCGGGAGATCCGGAGCCTGTGGAGTACGCGGTGGAGAATATTCGCAAGCTTTTAGGGCGCGTGCCTATATTTGGGATTTGCTTGGGGCATCAGCTGTGTGGGCTCGCGCTGGGCGGGAAGACATTCAAATTAAAATTTGGGCATCATGGGTCGAATCATCCGGTGAAGAACTTGCGGACCGAGAAAGTGGAGATCACTGCGCAGAATCATGGATTTTGCGTGGATCCAGATTCGTTGCCGGCGAGCGACGTGGAGATTACGCATGTGAATTTGAACGATCACACGAATGAGGGGATGCGGCACCGGTCGCTGCCGCTGTTCAGCGTGCAATATCATCCGGAGGCTTCGCCGGGGCCGCATGATGCAAGGTATTTGTTCGATGATTTTGTGACGATGATGGATGAGGCGCGAAGGTGAGGAAGGCGAGGAGGGAATTGACCGCGGAGTACGGCGAGCTGTCACACGGAAGGGCGGGGCTTCAGCCCCGCCGCAGAATGACGATAGGAGAGGGGCTTTAGCCCCTGAAGCCAAGTGGCTCGACCGAAACATCGGACGCAACCAGGTGCAACTTACTTCGTCACGACCGACACGTGGCAACGGCGAGGTTTGTTCCGAACGTCTGCCATCGCCTCGATCGTGGAAGATGCGATTTTTCACTATCGGGATCAAGGTAACTACCTTGTTCATCGGCACGTCGTTATGCCGGATCATTTGCACTTGATCGTGACGCCGGGAAGTTCAACGACCTTGGAGAAATCGGTGCAGCTGATCAAGGGTGGTTCGTCGCACGAAATCGGAAAGCGGAACGGAATGCGGTTTCCGGTCTGGCACGCCGGTTTCACGGAGCATCAGATTCGCGACCAGCGGGATTTCGATTCGCACACGAAGTACATTGATGAGAATCCGGTGAAGGCGAGCCTTGCGGAGAAGTCCGAGGAGTATCGATGGGGATCTGCGGCGGGGAAGTTTGCGCTCGATCCGTGGCCCGTGGCTTCAGGGGCTAAAGCCCCTTCTTTAACAAGCGGCGTGACGGCGGGGCTGAAGCCCCGCCCTTCCGTTGCCCCGTGCGAAGACAGTGGGGCCGAGACTTCAGGGGCTAAAGCTCCTTCTTTAACGAGCGGCGTGGCGGCGGGGCTGAAGCCCCGCCCTTCCGTTGCCCCGTGCGAAGACAGCGGGGACGAGACTCCAGGGGCAGAGGCCCATCCTCCAACCGGAGGGACCACGGGCGAGTTGAAGGCCCGCCCTTCCGACTCGCGTTCGAAGGCAGGGCGCTGAAACAATCATGCCGAAACGGACTGACATTAAGAAGATTATGATTATCGGCTCGGGGCCGATCGTTATTGGGCAGGCTTGCGAGTTCGATTATTCGGGGACGCAAGCGTGCAAGGCGCTGCGCGCGGAGGGGTACGAGGTCGTGCTGGTGAATTCGAATCCCGCGACGATCATGACGGACCCGGAGATCGCGGATCGGACTTACATTGAGCCGCTGGCAAAGGAATATCTCGAGGCGATTATTGCGGCGGAGCGGCCGGATGCGTTGTTGCCGACTGTGGGCGGGCAGACTGGTTTGAATCTTGCTGTGGAGCTGGCCGAATCCGGAATCCTGGCAAAGTATGGCGTGGAGTTGATTGGGGCTTCGCTTAGCGCGATCAAGATTGCTGAGGACCGGCTGCTGTTCAAGGAAGTTTGCCGCAAGATTGGGCTGGAAGTTCCGGCTTCGGAAGTGGTGACGAGCGTGCCAGAGGCGGTGCGGCTTGCGGATCAGCTAGGGTATCCGGTGGTGATTCGTCCATCGTTTACGTTGGGCGGGACGGGCGGTTCGATTGCATATAACCATGAAGAGTTTGCGGATTTGATTGCGCGGGCGCTGGACGCGAGCCCGGTGCATCAGGCTTTGATCGAAGAATCGGTGCTGGGGTGGAAAGAATTCGAACTGGAAGTGATGCGGGACCACCGCGACAACTTCGTGGTGATTTGCTCGATTGAAAATTTCGACCCGATGGGAATTCACACTGGTGATTCGATTACCGTGGCGCCGGCGCAGACGCTTACCGACAAGGAATACCAGCGGATGCGCGACGCTGCGGCGGCGATTATTCGCGCGGTAGGCGTGGAGACTGGCGGGTCAAACATTCAGTTTGCGGTGGATCCTGCAACCGGCCGCATGACCGTGATCGAAATGAATCCGCGGGTCTCGCGCAGTTCGGCGCTGGCCAGCAAGGCTACTGGGTTTCCGATTGCGAAAATCGCGGCGAAATTGGCCGTCGGCATGACGCTGGACGAAATTCCCAACGACATTACGAAGAAGACGCCGTGCTCTTTTGAGCCGACCATTGATTACGTGGTCGCGAAAATTCCGAAATGGCAATTTGAGAAATTTCCCGGCAGCGATACGACGCTGACGACGCAGATGAAATCGGTGGGCGAAGTGATGGCCATCGGGCGGAATTTTCAAGAAGCGTTGTGCAAGGCGATCCGGTCGCTGGAGCCGAGTTCGGCGTGGCGTCCTCCGGCGGAAGTGACGACGGTACTGCTGCGCGAAAAACTGCACGTGCCGGGGCCGGACCGATTGCACTGGTTATTCGAAGCGCTGGAGCGCGGGATGTCCAGTGAGGAAGTTTGCGAGCTGACGAAGATTGATCCGTGGTTTATTCGGCAGCTGCAGGAAATGCTGGCGGTGGATAAGCGCGTGGCGGCAACGACGTTGGGGAAATGTCCGCCGGAATTGCTGCTGGAATCAAAACGGTCGGGCGCGAGCGACGAGGAAATCGCGAAATTGTGGGGAGTGAAAGCTGCGAGCGTGCGTGCGCGGCGCAAAGAGCTGGGCGTGCAGCCGGTTTTCAAGCGCGTGGATACTTGCGCGGCGGAATTCGAATCGTACACCCCGTATCTTTATTCCACGTACGAAGAAGAAGACGAATCGGGCGCGGTGGACCGGCCGAAAGTGGTGATCCTGGGTAGCGGACCGAACCGGATTGGGCAGGGGATTGAATTTGATTATTGCTGCTGCCACGCGGCGTTCGCGTTGAAGGAAGACGGCTACGAAACGGTGATGGTGAATTGCAATCCGGAAACGGTTTCGACGGATTACGACACTTCGGACCGGCTTTATTTCGAGCCGTTGACGCTGGAAGACGTGCTGGCGATTCTGGACCGCGAGAAGCCGCAGGGCGTGATTGTGCAATTTGGCGGGCAGACGCCTTTGAACCTGGCGCTGGAGCTGAAGCAGAACGGCGCGAAAATTATCGGGACTGCGCCGGAGTCTATTGATCTGGCGGAGGACCGGCGGCGGTTTGGCGGATTGCTCGACGAATTGCGCATCCCGCAGCCGCGCAATGGGACGGCTTTGGCGCCGCAGGAAGCGGTTAAGCTCGCGAGCGAGATTGGCTTGCCGGTTTTGGTGCGGCCGAGTTACGTGCTGGGCGGGCGCGCGATGGTGATTGCGTACGATTTGAAGACGGTTGAGGAATATGTGGCGCAAGCGGCGCTGATTGGTTCGGGGACGGATCCGAAGCGGCCGATTTTGATTGACCAATTTCTGGAAGACGCGACGGAAGTGGATGTGGATGCGTTGGCGGATGGCGAAGACGTGCTGATCGCGGGAATTATGGAGCACATTGAAGAGGCCGGGATTCATTCCGGCGATTCTTCTTGCGTGCTGCCGTCGGTGACACTGAAGCCTTCGGTGCTGGAGAGGATTCGCGATTACACTTCGCGGCTGGCGCGGGCGTTGAAAGTGGTGGGGTTGATGAACGTGCAGTATGCGATTCAGCGCGACACGGTTTATGTGCTGGAAGTGAATCCGCGAGCGTCACGAACGATTCCGTATGTCAGCAAGGCGACGGGCGTGCCGCTGGCGAAAGTGGCGGCGCGTTTGATGACGGGAAGGAAGTTGCGCGATTTGCATTTGCCGTACGTCGAGACGAACGGGATTAAGGAGTTGGCAGTACGGAATTTCTATGCGGTGAAATCGCCAGTGTTTCCATTTAATAAGTTTCGCGGTGTGGATACGATTTTGGGGCCGGAGATGCGTTCAACGGGCGAGGTGATGGGGATTTCTTCTACTTTTGGGCTGGCGTTTGCGAAGGCACAGCTAGCGGCGGGGCAGCGATTGCCGCAGACGGGGACCGTGTTCTTGAGCGTGAACGATCATGACAAGCGGCATGTGGCATTTGTAGTGCAGGATTTGCTGGCGGCGGGACTGAAAGTGGTGGCAACGCGCGGGACTGCGGCGGCGCTTGCGAGCGCGGGGATCGAAGTGGAATCTGTGTACAAGGTGAATGAGGGGCGGCCGAATATTGTGGATTTGATCAAGACGGCCAAGGTGGATTTGGTGATTAACACGCCGCTGGGGCGCGAATCTTTCTACGACGAGAAATCTATTCGGCGCGCGGCGATTCGTTACAACATCCCTTGCATTACTACGCTTTCGGCGGCTAGCGCGGCCGCGCGAGGAATGCGGGCGATGGCGGGGCATGGCGCGGATGTGGCGGCTTTGCAAGATTTGCATCGCAGGACTTCGGCGGCTTCGGCGCCTGCCGAAAAATAGCGGTGGCGTGTTTCCACTTGGCTGCGGTCGCCTTTGAGATAAAATGACCAGCATGAAACTTCACGGGATTTTTGTACCGCTTATCACGCCATTTGAGTCGGATGGCAGCGTTGCGCTGGGACAGGTGCGCAACAATGTGGCGCTATTCAACAAGACGAAGCTGGCGGGGTATGTGCCGAACGGCTCGACCAGCGAATCGGTTTTGCTGCGCTGGGAAGAGGTTTACAAAGTTTGGGAAGCGGTGCGCGACGCGGCGGCGCCTGAAAAAATTCTGATTGCCGGGACAGGCGCGGAATCTACCGCAGAGACGATCGAGCATACGAATCGCGCGGCGAAGATTGGCTACGCCGTGGCTTTGGTGCGCACGCCGAGTTTTTACAAGCCGTCTATTAATGATCACATGCTGGCCGAGCATTACTTGCGCGTGGCGGATGCTGTGCGCATTCCGGTGATGGTGTATTCGGTGCCTGTGTTCACGCACGTCACGGTGGGAGCTTCGTTGATTGAACGCGTGGCGAAGCATCCGAACATCGTTGGGTTGAAGGACAGCTCGGGGGATGTTGCGGGGGTAGCCGCGATCGTTGCCGCGGCGCCGAAAGAATTTCAAACGCTGACGGGTTCGGCTTCAACAGTGCACGAAGCGTTGCAGGTGGGCGCGGTGGGCGCGATTCTAGGGCTCGCGAACCCGTTTCCGGATTTGTGCGTGGAGATTTACCAAGCGGCCCAGGCTGGTGATCGCGCGAAGGCGCAGACGCTCGCGCAGAAACTGGTGATTCCTTCGAAAATGCTGCTGATGGATTACGGAATCGCCGGACTGAAATACGCGATGGATCGGCTAGGGTTCTACGGCGGACTGCCTCGGCCGCCACTGCTCCCGGTGAGCGACGCGGGCAAGCTGGAAATCGAGGCGATGTTGGCGAATCTTATCTCCCAGCCAGCGCATCATTTGTAGGAGCGAATTGCGGTCGCATGGAGCGCGCTGGGAGGACGTTATTTACAGGACATGCCCGAACACACGCTATTCATGCGTGATTTGGCGGTCAATTTGGCGCTCTAGTGTGCGCGATGAGCGCTGTACGGCCGAAATGTCCGCTTTCTGCGTTCCTTCTCGCTCGATGCTACGCGATTGCTGCTACTCAGGGCCGCGTGTATCATGAACCCCTCGATGGAGTCTCTTTGTCTTTCCTTCCGCGATATACCCCAGACATCTAAACTGTTTGCG
This sequence comes from uncultured Acidobacteriota bacterium, assembly GCA_963754275.1. Taxonomy (GTDB): domain Bacteria; phylum Acidobacteriota; class Terriglobia; order Acidiferrales; family UBA7541; genus Palsa-295. The sequence goes on along the minus strand of CAVWFO010000023.1, from coordinate 102,788 downwards.
ACATTTTTGGAGGACTTTCAGCGCGTCGCCAAGTATTACGGGCACGCGCCTTCGATTGGCGGCGTCGCGGCGGCGGCCAAGGAAGTGAAGATTGATCCGGCCGTGCGCGCCGGCGTGGTGGAAGTGTTGCGCGAGCAGAATTTGAAATTTGGCGGGGCCGATTCGCTGGATGCGGCGATTGCGCGTAACCTCGAACGGCTGGCGAACGGTGCCGTGGCGATTGTAACCGGGCAGCAAGTCGGGCTCTTTACCGGGCCTGCGTACAGTCTGTACAAAGCGATTACGGCAGCGGCTTGCGCGGAGGAGCTTTCGAGGCGCGGAGTGGATGCAGTGCCGGTTTTCTGGCTGGCGACAGAAGATCACGACCTGGCGGAAATTAATCATGCGGCGTGGACTACGCGCACGGGACTGGCGGAGTTTATCGTGCCGGGGAATGCGGCGGAAGAGGGCCATCGCGTGGGAGAGATTGCACTGGGTTCGGCGATCACTGCGTCCGTGGTGACGGCGATGGACACGCTGGAAGGCCCGTACTCTGCGGAAGTGGCGCGGGCGCTGCGTGAGTCTTATACGCCGGGTGATACGTACGGCTCGGCGTTCGGGAAGTTGATGGCGCGACTGGTGGCGGGGCGAGGAATTATTTTTCTGGATCCTCTGGATTCGCGGCTGCACCATTTTGCTAGCGGGGTTTACCGGCGGGCGCTCGATGATGCGGAATCGCTCAGTGAGGGGTTGCTGGGGCGATCGAAAGAGCTGGAACGCGGCGGATTTCACGCGCAGGTGAAGGTGACGCGGGAATCCACGCTGCTTTTTTACAACGTGGACGGGGTGCGGCAGCCTTTGCGGCGGCGCGGTGGGAAATTTCACGCGGGGGCTGCGGTTTTTTCAATTGGCGAACTGCAAGCGGCGATTGCGGCTACGCCGGAAGCTTTTACCCCGAACGTTTTGCTGCGGCCGGTGGTGCAAGATACGTTGCTGCCTACCGCCGCTTACATCGGCGGGCCGGCGGAAATTGCCTATATGGCGCAGGCGCAGGTGGTTTACAAGCAATTACTCGGGCGAATGCCGGCGATTTTGCCGCGGGCCAGTTTTACTTTGGTTGAGCCGCCGATTGCACGTTTGCTGAAAAAATATGGATTGGATTTTCGCGATGTAATGCGCGGCCGGCAGCATTTGCGCGGGCGGATGGAGATGAAGTCGTTGCCACGAGCGCTGGCGGGGCGTTTTGCGGCGGATGAAAAGGCGCTGCGCAGGCTGTTGGCGGCTTATCGCAAGCCGCTCGGGCATTTGGACAAGACGTTGACTGGGGCGCTCGATTCTACGGAACGGAAAATATTGCATCAATTTTTGAAATTGAAGGGCGAAGGCGGGGCGGGCTGAAAATTTCCGCACAGGGATTTTGGACCGGCATGAGCGGATCTTGGTGGACGCGCTCTATCCGCATCGTGGGTTGCAGGAGCGGACGCTTTCGGCGTTACCGGCGCTGGCGGCTTACGGGCCGGAACTCTTGGATGATTTGGCTGGTGTGTCGGTGATTAGCGGGCCGGATGTCGAGACTGCTGCTGGTGCGGAGGATGGCGTGCCGGCGAAGACCCAAGCTTGCTCGCATCAGCATCATGTCTTGTTTATGTAATCGTGGTTCGTCTTTACGGCGCGAGGAAGAGCTGTTTGAGCTGGTCGAGATCGGCGTATGCGGTGTCTGAGACTGCGGTAAATGTAAAGCCGTTCTGCTGCCACCTTATCCAGTGATAGCCCTGAAGTTCACCTGCGCCTTCTGCCGCATCTCCGGGCTGCGCCTTTTCTACGAAGACATTTACGATGTGCTTGCGGCGGCCGTACACCAGGGCGGCTGCGGTGCGGCTGTCAATTACGTCGAGGCGGCCGCCTAGCAGGGGGAAACCATCGCTGGCGAAATCGCGGACGGGCGGCGCGAAATCTATTCTGCCGTCGAACCAGGGTTTTACGGTGTGCTGGTCCGTGGAAATGACGTCTTCGAGGTGGCCAGGCTGCAGTGAGCGGAGATGGGCGTCAACGATCACGGCGGCCATGGCTTGCTGCTGCGAATAGCGATTCACTTTTTCCATGTAATGCGTGCCGAGTATTACGGCGAGAATCACCGATGCGGCGATGGCTAGCCAGCGCCAGGAATCTGATGCCGTAGGTTTCGGGTCCCTCACGTAAGGCGGCACGGCCGCTGTCGGCAGAGCGCCTTGCAGTCTATTGCGCAGAGTTTCGGGGGCGCGCGCGTAGAGTTGCGCGCCGACGAGCGCGCTACGAAGTTTTTCCTCGGCTGTCAGGCGCGTTTCGCAATCGGGGCAGGATTCGAGGTGGCGCTCGAATTCGGCGGCGCCCATGGCGTCTAGTTCGCCGTCGAAATAGGCGTGCAGGCGGGTTTGCGATTGCTCACAAGTCACGGCTGGCTCCCTTTGGCGCGGGCTCAGTCAATAGAGTTCTTAGTTGCTGGCGTGCGCGAGCGAGCGCAGACATCACGGTGCCGATGGGGCGCGTGGTGATGGCGGCGATTTCTTTGTACGAGCAGCCTTCGAGTTCGCGCAAAACGATGATTTCGCGGGAGTGCGCAGGCAAATCTTCGAGAGCGCGCTGCAGGCGCTCGCGGTCGTAAGTAGCTATGGCCAGCGATTCGGGATTTTCAGATTTGGGCGGCATGGTTTGTTCGTCGAACTCCGTCATTTCCTCTGCCACGTGATTCTGCTGCAGCCAGGTGAAGCAGCAATTGCGTACGATCTGCAGCAGCCAGGCGCGCGCGTTGCCGGACTGAAAGGCGCCAAAGGACCGGTACGCACGCAGAAAAGCATCCTGCGTCACGTCCTCGGCTTGCGCGCGGCCGCGCAATATCCAGCGCGCCAGATTGTAGGCAGCGTCTCGATGAGGGATTACGTCCGCCTCAAAGCGCGCCCGGTCTTCCTGAGCTAACACGTCCCGCCCTTTTTACAGCTCCACATAGAGGTAACTGCGATGGAGGCGATTTTATTCCCTCCGGACGCGATGTTTTTACAAAAACTTTGCTGGCATCGGCCCGGAATAAAACCGCTAGCGCGCTGGTCTTGCACAGTGAACACGTCCACGGGTGGCGCGTTACCCAGGGCGCATGACGGGCACGCGCCACTTTCAGAGCGCGGGCGGTCGGTAGATGAGGCGCACTGGAACTGACCCAGACCAGAGCGATCTAGGAGGAAGAAAATGCCGCAAAACAAGCAGGACGAGATTTTGCACGACCATAATCACGACGGAATTGACCGGCGCGGTTTCTTGAAATGCATGGCTTGGGCGGGGACTGGGGCGTTGTGCGTGATGCAAGGCGGGGTGTTGAAGTCTTACAGCATGAGCCGCGCGAATGAATGGAACGCCGCGAAAATGTCTGGCGAGTTGAGCTTCGCGCAGATCAGCGACAGCCATATGGGCTTCAACAAGGCGGCGAATCCGGATGTGGCTGCGACGCTTCGGGCAGCGGTGGACAAGATCAACGCGCTCTCTGTGCAGCCGGAATTTTTGCTGCACACCGGCGACATCAGTCATCTGGCGAAGCCCGAGGAATTCGACACGGTGGATCAAATTCTGAAGGGTGCGGCGACTAAGGACGTGTTTTTCGTGCCTGGGGAGCACGACGTGATCGGCGACGAAGGCAAGCAGTACCGGGATCGTTATGGAAAGGGAACGAAGGGCGAGGGCTGGTACAGCTTCGATAAGAAGGGCGTGCATTTTATCGGATTGGTGAACGTGGTGAATTTGAAGGCAGGAGGGTTGGGAAATTTGGGCGGTGAGCAGTTGAATTGGCTTGAGGCGGATGTGAAGCATTTGAAAGCGAGCACACCGGTTGTGGTGTTTGCGCACATACCTTTGTGGTCGGTGTATCCGGAATGGGGCTGGGGTACGGATGACAGCGCGCAGGCTCTGAGTTATCTGCGTAAATTTGGATCGGTGTCGGTCTTGAACGGGCACATTCACCAGATCATGCAGAAGGTGGAGGGGAATGTGACGTTTCACACGGCGATGTCCACGGCGTTTCCGCAGCCGCAGCCGGGGAAGGCGGACTCGCCGGGGCCGATGAAGGTGCCAGCGGAGCAGTTGCGGAGTGTGTTGGGGATTACAGATGTGAATTTCGTGCGGGGGCAGCATGCGCTCGCGATTGTGGATTCGCAGTTGGGATGAGGCCAGCGCGAACGCGCGTGGCGCAGCGTTTATTTCAAATTGATTGTGAGAGGAGAAAGCCATGAAGGACAGATTTGCGAGGATTGGGTTGATGGCATTGTTGATCAGTTTGGCTGCGATGCTGAGTACGGTGGGGCGGGTTGGCGGTGTTGGCGCACAGGAGAAGGCGCCGGCGGGTGTTGCGGTCAAGATTGATAACTTTAGTTTTGGGCCGACGGCGGTAACTGTGCCGGTGGGCACGACTGTGACATGGACGAATCGTGATGATATTCCGCATACGGTAGTCAGCACGGACGGCGTGTTCAAATCGAAGGCGCTGGATACAGACGATCAGTTTTCGTTCGTCTTCAACAAGCCGGGCAATTATTCATATTTCTGTTCGATCCATCCGAAGATGACCGGGCAGATTATCGTGCAGTAACGGGGAGCGTGCGATGCATCCGTTTGATTTGCGGCAAATGTTGCTGGAAAAGCACGCGCAGCATGTGGTGCTGATCCATTTTCCCATCGCGCTGTTCATTGCAGGAGTGGGGCTGGATTTTGCGGCGCAACGGACGAAGCGGTCGGAGTTGGGGATTGCGGCTTACGTCAATTTGTTCTTGGCGGCGGTCACGGTGGTGCCGGCGGTGGCGACTGGACTGGCGGCTTGGCAGTGGGCGTTGGAGGGGCATCAGGTGAAGGGGATTTTGCTTTTGCATTTGGTGTTTGGGGTCGCGTCGGCGGTTGTGATTTGGATGGTTTGGTGGATTCATTTTTGCGGGCGGCGAAGCGGTGCGGCAAGGTTGCCGTATTTCCGGTTACTTTTGGAGTTCGTGGGCGTGGTGCTCTTGGCGATTACTGGCCATCTTGGGGGATTTCTCAGTGGAGTGAATACGTAAAGCGGCAGGAAGCGATATATCCGCTGAAAGACAAACATGCCGGCAGGCAGGCCGGCGTTACGAGTCCTTTCGCCGCCATGCCGCCTGGGTTTATACCTTTTCATCTGTAGTGCCTTCCGCTGTGCCGCATGCCGAAGTCTCGTGCTAAAATGCCGCCTTCAATAATTTCGAAGCCCGCGGAGGGCCCGATGAAGATTACGCCTGGCAAACAGAAGGGGCTAAAAGCTGTGTCGGATGCGCGCGGCGTGATCGCGGCGGCGGCGATGGACCAACGCGGCTCGCTCAAGAGCGCAATAGCGAAAGAGAAGGGAATTGACAAGAAGGACGTGCCGGCGCAAATGCTGGAAGAGTTCAAGACGATTGTGACGCGGGTGCTGACGCCACATGCCAGCGCGATTCTGTTAGATCCGGAATATGGGCTGCCCGCCGCGAGGGCGCGCGCGTCGAATGCTGGGTTGCTCCTCGCATATGAGAACAGTGGTTACGACAATACCCGTCCGGGGCGCTTGCCGGATTTGCTGGATATATGGTCGGTGCGGCGGTTGGTGGGAGCGGGGGCGGATTGCATCAAGATTTTGTTGTACTACACGCCTTTCGATCCGCCGGAGGTGAATGATATCAAGCACGCATGGGTGGAGCGGATTGGCGGGGAATGTATCGCGTCTGACGTACCGTTTTTTTTGGAATTTGTGGGCTACGTGGAGAATGGCGACGAGAAGGGGATTGAGTACGCGAAGCAGAAGCCGGAAGTGGTGCGCAAGAGCATGGAGGAATTTTCCAAGCCGCAGTACGCCGTGGACGTGTTGAAGGTGGAAGTGCCGGTGAACATGGCTTTTGTGGCTGGCACGAAATCGTGCAAGGGTGAATCGGCGTACACGCGCGATCAGGCGAAGGAACATTTCCGGCTCGCTGCCGCGGCCGCGAAGAAACCGTTCATCTATCTTTCGGCCGGCGTGAATAACGATGTCTTTGCGGAGACGCTGGAACTCGCGGCGGAATCGGGCGTGGAGTTTTCGGGAGTGCTGTGCGGGCGGGCTACTTGGAAGGATGGGATTCCGGTGTACTCGAAGCAGGGTGGGAAGGCGCTCGAGGATTGGCTGGGCGATCAGGGCGTGAAGAATATTAATAATGTGAACTCGAAGCTTACGGCGGCGAAGCCTTGGTTTAGTTTTTACGGTGCGACTTCGGCGGCGGCGCTAGGAGACTAGACGCGCCGGGGATTTCGGTGGGAGACTGCCCTCAGCTGTTTGCGAGCGCTTGATATTGCTCGCTCGTTAACGGCACGACGCTGAGCCTTCCTTGGCGCACCAGCGGCGAATCCACGAACAGCTTGTTGGTTTTGATTTCGGCCAGCGAAACTGGATGTGCGATAGGTTTTCCCGCCGCGATCTTCACGCGGGGATTCTTGGGATCGGAAGCATTCACGGATTGGACTGTCGCGGTGCCCACCGCAGTTCTCACCTCGCCCGATTCGTAGATGATCAGCGGCGCGCCGGGTTGCATTTCGCGCAGATTCTTTACGGCGGCGGAGTTCGAGATGCCGTCCCAGAGCGTTTGTTTATCGCGCTGCAGATCGGCGAAGGAATATTCGGAAGGTTCGGTTTTCAGTAAATAGGCCGAGGGCATTTTCGTCACTCCTGCATTTTGCAGCGTTGATTGTACAGCTGCGCTACCGCTGGCGCACCATAGTGTGCCGCCACGATCGCTACCTCAAATGCGCTCGGCTAAAAAGCAGGCGGCCGTTACAACGGCAACCCCAAAAGCAGAGCAATGAGTGGCTGCGCCACGAAAACCGCAAGCGGGATGTTGGCGAGTTTGGCCGAATTGCCCGCGCGGCACTTGACTCCCTCGGGCAACGGGCCACAATGGCTGTACCCCTTCGGATCCACGTTTTTGTCACAGCTGACTCCTCTCTTCAGTCTGTAGCCGCACGCGCGAATGGCGCGGTCCACATTCTTGTGGCGATGATTGTTCGGGTTCTTCATCCAAGAGGGGGAATCAATGAAAGATATCGGGACAGCAGACATTGGGGACGGAGTGAAGATTTCGAACGTGCTGTTGGTGGAAGACAGTCCGGGAGATGTGCGGCTGACGCAGGAAGCATTCCGCGTCGCAAATCCTTCGGTTTATCTGCATGTGGCCAACGACGGGGTGGAGGCCATGACCTTTCTGCGCAATCAGAATGGGCACGAACATTCACCCCGCCCCGACATGATTTTGCTCGACTTGAACCTTCCCCGAATGGATGGGCGCCAGGTTCTGGCGGAGATCAAGAGGGACGAGAAGCTGAGGACGATTCCCACGGTTATCCTCACCACTTCCGAGGCGGAAGCGGACGTTTCCAAAAGCTATCAACTCCAGGCGAATTGCTACCTCACCAAGCCGGTGCAACTCGACGCGTTCGAGGATTTAGTGAAGAGCATCAATGAATTCTGGCTGACCACGGTGAGACTGCCGCAGAAGCGCAACACTGCATGAGCAGAGCAGCAAGGTTTTCGCGCACGTTAATCCCAGCTCATCGCTCAGGCTGGAATCGGCCATTTGCACTAACGTTCCGGGGATTGCAATTGATTCGCGAAAACTGTGGGAGGACACCAGGTGGCTACCGAGGTGCTTTTGGTCGAGGATAGTTCTGGAGACGTGCGGCTGACGCGGGAAGCTTTTCGCGAAGCGGATGCTTCGATTCACGTGCACGTGGCATGTGATGGCGCAGAGGCCATGGCTTTTTTGCGGCGCGAGGGGATCTACGCCGACGCGCCGCGGCCTTGCTTGATTCTGCTGGACCTGAATCTGCCCAAGTTGGGTGGGCTGGAGGTGCTGGGTCAAATCAAAAAAGATCCGGACCTGCAGGCGATCCCGGTGGTAATACTGACGACTTCGGAGAGGCAGGCGGACGTGACGAAAGCCTACGAGCTGAAAGCCAATTGCTATCTGAACAAGCCGGTGCAATGGGATGGGTTCAGCACGATCATCGCGAGCCTAAATCAGTTTTGGGCGCCGGCGATTACGGCTAAGCTGCCGAACCAGAGGGTTTGACGGCGATTGCGATCGCCGCATCTGCGGCGACAAAAGCACATTCTCCGCGAACGATTTTCGTTGTGCAACTTGACTAAGAATTGACTATTGGTTCGGGTCTGCTGTGGATTCGCACGACGTTAGCGGCTCCACGGTAAAGATGGGCATCATGCGGACGGCTTCATCGGCGGGAATAAACAGCGAAGATTGTGAATTGAATTCGATATTCAGATTGACGGTTGTATCCGGAAAAACACGAAAGAAGCCGCCCGAAATGTGGTCCGACGAAATTTGAAATTGCGACGACGGGCCGTCCAGCACCAGCGGCCGGATTCGACCATCGGCTGTAACCACGCAGTTGAATCCAACGCTCCCACAGGCGTTTTCCTCCAGCGCAGGCTCGTCCGTCGCCGGCTGAGTGGACGCGAGGCGCAGGCGGATTTGGCGATAGGCGTCGGCCGGGATGGCGACGTCAGCGAACGTGTTCTGAGTCCGGTCGCATGAATCATTATTGTGGGCGAGCAGATCGAGCTGTTGGGGTTCGGTTGCAAGCTTGGGAGCCAATTCCCTCCAGTTTGGCGAATCGTCGTTGGGAATGGCGCTGGCGGTGGCTTCGATGCCGCGCAGCGTGACGAAAATGTGCTGGATGGCCGCTGGCGCTGGCTCTGCTTGCGCATCGGGCATCGGGGCGGCGGTTACATGCAGGCCCACGGTTCCAGTGGAGGTGTTCAGCTGGCAGCTTGGAGTGTTCGAGCCTGTCAAAGGCGAACCGCCGGGGTTGGAGATGAATACGAAGCAATAGTTGCTGCAGCCCGCGAGGCTCAGGCAGAAAAGCAGTGTGGTCAAAAAATACACTTGGGACGCGCGCTCTGCCTGGCGGAACGAGTAGCGATGCTGCATGGGAGGGCCTCGATTTCGGGATTATGGGCGTGGAAAACGGGGCCGTCAAGCGAACTGACGGAGGTGACTGGCGCGGCCGCGGTTGGAGCTCTTTTTTGCGCGGGTCGCGAAGTGATCGGCGGTGCGGGCGGGTCCCGCGGTTACTTCCAGGCGAAAGTTTGCTTTAGGCCACCAATTTGTACGTCGAAAAGGCCTGGTTCGACGACGGGTTTGTTTTCGGCGTTGATGAAGGACAGATCTTCTTTGGTGAGTTCGAAGGTGTAGCGGCGGGATTCGCCGGGTTGCAGCTCGATTTTCGCGAATCGCTTCAGACGTTTCAGCGGGGGAGTGAAGGTGGCGGCTTGTTCATTCAGATAGAGCTGGATCACTTCTTTTCCCGCGCGATCGCCGGTGTTTCTTACCGTTACAGCTACTTGAATCTTCTCGTTGCCTGAGGCCGCCGGCGGAGTTACCTGCAAGTCCGAATATGCGTAGCTGGTGTAGCTGAGTCCGTGGCCGAATTCGAATTGAGGAGCGTAAAGCGAAGTGGTTGCGCCTTCGCTTCCTTCCAGAGTTTTGTGATCGTAGGTGAAAAGCATGTTGGCGTAGCGCGGATAGGTGATGGGAAGCTTGCCGCTGGGATTCACGTCGCCGAAAAGGATGTCGGCGATGGCTTGGCCGCCTTCGTTGCCGGGATTGTAGGCCATTACTATCGCGCGCGCGCTGTCTGCGATGGGGCGGATGATGCGCGGGCGGCCTTCGGTGAGGATCAGGATCACGGGCTTGCCGGCTTCGAGGAGTCTTTGCGCGAGATGAATTTGCGCGTCGGGGAGGGCGAGGTCTGCGATGTTGCCGGGAGTTTCGGCGTAGGCCCATTCTCCCAGGCAGACTACGATGGCATCTATGCCGGGCGCGCTTGCTGCTGTCGCCGCCTGCGTGACATCGAGTTCTTTATCGAAGGTGGCGCCGGGGACGTAGGTGACGTGGTCCGCGCCGATTTTCTGGCGGATGGCGCCGAGAATCGTCGCGTATCCCTGCGTTGGGTACGCGGAGGCTTTGTCGCCCTGCCAGGTGTAGCTCCAGCCGTTGTTTAGGGGGATCAGGGAATCGGCGTCGGGTCCGGTGACGAGGACGTGCGCGGTTTTCGCTAGAGGTAACGCACGATTTTCATTTTTCAGCAGGGTGATGGATTCTTGCGCGGCGGTCAGGCTGACTTGGCGCGATTCGGGCGAGCCGATAGTGGTATTCGCGTCGCTGCCGCGCTAGCGGATCGCTGAACAATCCCAGTTGGTATTTCAAAGTGAGAATGCGGCGCACGGCTTCATTGATGCGCGCTTCGGGGACTTGGCCTTCCTGCACCAGCTGCAGCAACAGATCGCTGAAGCGGTAGTCCTTCGGGACCATGCTCATGTCCACGCCGGCAAGAATGCTGATGCGCGTGGCTTCTTTTTCTGTGGCGGCAATGTGATGCGCGGTTACCAGGCGCTCTATGTCTTGCCAATCCGAAACTACTACGCCCTGGAAGCCTAATTCATCGCGCAAAACTGTCTTCAGCAGATAGCTGTTGGCGTGGCCGGGAATCCCATTCACTTCGGCGGAATTTACCATCACGGTGTGGGCTCCGGCCTTTACCGCGGCGGCAAATGTGGGCAGAAAATATTCGCGCAACGTGGATTCAGGGATTAGCGCGGGGCTGCGGTCGCTGCCGGTGGTGGGGTAGCTGTATCCGATGTAATGCTTCAGCGACGAGCTGACGTGAACAGGGCTGGAAATGTCGTCGCCTTCGTAGCCGCGCACTGTGGCTACGCCCATGACTGTGGCGAGATAGGTGTCTTCGCCGAAAGTCTCGTAGAGGCGCGGCCAGAGCGGTTGGCGGCCGACGTCGAGGACGGGAGAGAAGGACCACGGGATTGCCGCTTTGCGCGTTTCGGCAGCGCTGATCTGGCTGCCGCGCAGCATCAGTTCCGGGTTCCATGTAGCGGCCATCGCCAGCGGCTGCGGAAAGAGCGTGCCACCTTCCACGTAAGTGGTGCCGTGGATCGAGTCAATCCCGTAGAGGATGGGGATTTGCAGACGCGACTTTTTCGCTTCGGCTTGGATGGCGCCGATGATTTCGTGCCACTTTGCTACCGAGAGCGCTTGATCAAAGACGTTGAGGATGGAGCCGACGCCATATTCAGCGATGGCTTTGTGCAATTTTTCCGGATTGATGTGGATGTCCTGGTCATTGCCGTCAACAATCGTCTCGATGGTCAGTTGCGTCATCTGGCCGACTTTTTCTTTCAGGGTCATTTGCGCGAGGAGTTTGTCAACGGCGGCAGATGATGCGCTTGCCGGAGGGCCTGCAGGCGTCATGTGGGATTGCAGGAAAGCTTGGCTGTCCACGGCGCCGTTCGAAGCACGGTCCGTGGCGTGGTCTTCGGTACGGCCTGCGGCAAGAGGCAAACTGCGCGTGCCTGCCAGCAGCGCAGCAATAACGATTATGTAGAGGGGCAAACGCGCCTTGATCATCCGAGTCTCCCGCCGGGAATGATACATGTGCGGAGCGGCGAGTTCCACGTGCGATTTCGTATGCTGTCGCGTTGCGATGAGAGGAATTGTTTAGGACTTCACTTTCTTCGAACGTAGCGACTTAAAAGAACTATTGAGGGCAACCGCTTCGCGAACAAGGGCCTTGAAGCCAGACTCGTTGACTTCTTCGCCTTCGTGGATGTCAATCGCGCGACGTACGTTTCCTTCGAGGCTGGAGTTGAAGAGACGGGCGGAATCTTTCAGAGATGCGCCTTTAGCGAAAGTGAGCTTCACGACTTTCTTGTAGGATTCGCCAGTGCAGATGATGCCGTCGTGCGACCAGACCGGAATGCCCCACTTCCACTCTTCGACGACGTTTGGGTCTGTTGCCTTGATGAGCTTGCGCATTCTGGCGAGGGTTTCGCCGCGCCAGTCGCCGAGTTCGGCGATTCTGTCCGAGATGAGTGCGGAGGGCGACTGGCCTGGGCTCGCGTTCGACTTTTTCATGTTGTCACCCTAGAGGTTGTAGGCATTTTTCATTCGCGTGCGACGCTTATCCAGCAGCGCTTTGCTGGACCGATCGCTTCGGAATTATTCGTCGCAGGAGGTGACCCTTCCACATCCACAGCCCCGAAACCACCATTACAGGGACGAAGACGCGCCGAACAACCGGGGCATACTTCGGAATCTCTTCAAACGGACTGTAGATGTAGCCGAGAATCGGAATGCTGAACACGATGTGAATCCAGCGAAAAATGAAGCGCAAAACGCTTTGGCTCATGGTCAGTCCAACCTCCCGGCGACCTGCTCCATTTTGCCGATGAACTTCGTCCAGCCGTAGGTCGCACCCTTGTAGGCGGCATCTTGTTCGGAGCGGAAACCGGTTTGCTCCATGCGGACGTGAGTGCCGGCTTTGGTCGGCGTCAACGTCCAGGTGACGAGGCTCGTCGTGCCCATAGTGCCCCAGCTATAGGAGAGCTTTGAGTTCGGTTCGATCGTCAGGACTTCGCTCTGTATGATGCCGTCCCAGCCCGGCACAGGTGTGGAGTGGAAACTGAATTGGTGGCCGACGACGGGCTGAAAATCGTTCTTCATCAGCCATTCTTCGATCAGCGGGCCTTGCGTTAGCGCGCGCCAGATTTTTTCGGGGGGATGCGGCATTTCGCGTTCGATTACGAGGGAGCGGGTGGTGGCGGCTTCGGTCATTGGTCCATCCTTTTCAAGAGAGATTCGAGGCGATCAAAGCGGTCGTGCCAGAAGGCGGCGTAAATGCCCATCCAGTCGAGCATGGGCTTCAGGGCGTGCGGCTGGGCGCTGTAGTGAGTTTCGCGTCCTGTGCGGCGATCGCGAACCAGGCGGGCGTGCTTCAGGATTCCCAAGTGTTTGGACACTGCGGGTTGCGATACGCCGGAGCGCAGGGTTAATGCGCGGACGTTTTGTTCGCCGTCGCGGGCAAGATGTTCGAAGATGGCGCGTCGAGTCGGGTCGGCGAGTGCGGCGAACACGTGATTGGCTGCGAGCTGTGCGACTTGGGCCTGCATGGCGGGAATCATAACCATACGGTTATGGGTTGTCAAGAGAAAATTTGCGATAACTGCGAATTATTTTGCCGGCCAGGGTGGCAAATTCGGCGACTGGCTCCGTTTATGAGTGTTTGCGGAAGCGTGCGCTTTCCGCTAAAATGGGTGATTCAGCATGTGCGCGCGTGGCGCCCTGAGGCGTTGCCCGCACAGCGACTCGTTGGGCACCCGGACACCCAGAGGGAATGGCGGAAGAAAACCACAGCAGTACATTAGCCTTCGACGCCGCCGACGAGTACCGCCCGGAAGCACCGCCTCCCCCCGAAATTCCCGCGTGGAAAGATGGCAGCATCCGCATTGGGATACACACCTCCATCGCAGGGGATATCAGCAGTTCTCTCGAGATCGCGCACGGCCTGGGTGCGAACGCGCTGCAGATTTTTTCTTCCAGTCCGCGGATGTGGAATCGCGGGGGGATGCGGATTGCGGAGGCTGAGGCTGCTCGTTTCCGCGCCCGGCGCAAAGAGCTTGGGCTTGGCCCTCTCGTCATTCATGATAATTATCTGATTAACCTGGCTTCGCCCAATCCCGTGTTGCGTACTCGTTCGGTGCAGGCGTTCCATCAGGAATTGGTGCGCGCGATTGCTTTGGGCGCGGATTATCTGGTGGCGCATCCCGGCAGCGGACGGGAGAGCACACCTTTGGCGGCCGTAGCCGCGATTGCGCAGGGATTGAAGCAGGCGGCGCGCGGGTTGAAGCTCGGCGACCTGAAGATTTTGCTGGAAAATACGGCAGGGCAGGGCACTTCGATTGGGTCGCGGTTTGAGGAATTGCGCGCGATTCTGGATTCTTCGCCGGATCTGCCGCTGGGAATCTGCATTGACACGGCTCACACGTTTGCGGCTGGTTGGGATCTGCGCACGGCCGAAGGCCTGGAGCACACCTTGCAGGCGCTTGATCGGACTGTGGGCCTGGACCGCGTGTACGTGGTTCACGTAAACGATTCGAAGACGCATGTGGGTTCGCGGGTGGATCGGCACGAACATATCGGGAAGGGCAAGATTGGGTTGGAAGCGTTTGGGCGTATTTTGAATCATCCGCTGCTGGCAGCGCGGGCTTTCATTTTGGAGACGCCGATTGATGCGCCGGGGGACGATCGCCGCAACGTCGCGGCCCTTTGGAAACTGCTCGGACGCGTGGTGACGGCTACCGGTGAGGGCATGAAGCCGCGACCGCATCGCAGCAATGCGGCAGTCCGCGAAGGCCAAGTCCGCTAAAGCGGGCAAATCGCGTCGCGCGAAAACGACTTCCAAGACGAAGAAGAAGGCAAAATCGAAATCACGCTCGCGAGGGAAGTGAACTTGGCCGATTCCGACCACAAACATGCAAATTATGATCCCGCGCAAATCGAAGCAAAATGGCAGAAAGTGTGGGAAGAGCAACAAGCCTTCAACGCTGTAGATAACGACGCCTCACGTCCGAAATATTACCTGCTCGAAATGCTCCCCTATCCTTCCGGCACCATGCACATGGGACACATGCGCAACTACACCATCGGCGACGCGGTGGCGCGCTACAAACGCATGCGCGGATTCAACGTGCTGCATCCAATGGGCTGGGACGCGTTCGGATTGCCAGCGGAAAATGCGGCGATCAAGAACGGCACGCATCCGCGCGAATGGACCAAGGGCAACATCGCCGAATTTCGCCACGTGATGCGTCGGTTCGGATTTAGCTACGACTGGCGACGGGAAATTTCTACTTGCGAGCCGGAATATTACCGCTGGAACCAGTGGTTTTTCTTGCGCATGTACGAGAAGGGCATCGCGTACCGCAAGAAGAGCAAAGTGAACTGGTGTCCGGAATGCGCGACCGTGCTGGCGAACGAGCAGGTGATTGACGGTTATTGCTGGCGGCACGAGACCACGTTGGTGGAAGTGCGCGAGCTGGAGCAGTGGTTTTTCCGCATCACGCAGTATTCTGATGAGCTGCTCGAAGACATGAAGCTGTTGGAGGATGGCTGGCCGGAGCGCGTGCTCGCGATGCAGCGGAATTGGATCGGCAAATCGCAGGGCGCGCGGGTGAAATTTGCGGTGTCGCAGATGGACGGCGTGGCACTGGAAGTTTTCACTACCCGCATTGATACGATTTATGGGGCCTCGGCGCTGGTGATTTCGGCGGGGCATCCGAAGCTTGATGAACTTCTTAACGGGGTACCGGGACAAGGCGCGCTGAACGCGCAATTGAAAGCGATGCGGCAGAAAAGCTCGCGCGCCGCGGATATCGCGCTGGCGGAAAAAGAGGGATTTTTCACCGGGCGGTTTGCGGTGAATCCGTTTTCAGGCGCGCACATTCCGATTTGGGTGGCGAATTTTGTGCTGGCCGAATATGGCACGGGCGCGGTGATGTGCGTTCCGGCGCATGACGAACGCGATTACGAATTCGCGGAAAAATATCATCTGCCGGTGAAGATCGTGGTGCAGCCGAAGACTGGCGTGCCGCTGCGCATCGATCGCATGAGCGAGGCTTTCACTGAGTATGGACGCGTGGTGGATTCGGGTCCGTATGACGGGCTTTCCACCGAGCAGGCGCAGGAAAAAATGATCGCGGACGCGCAGGCGAAGGGTTACGGCGCGGGCGAGACGACGTACCGGCTGAAAGACTGGGGCGTTTCGCGGCAGCGTTATTGGGGCACGCCGATTCCCATCGTTTACTGTGAAAAAGATGGGATCGTGCCGGTGCCGGACGAACAGCTGCCGGTGCGTTTGCCGGAAAACGTGACGCTCACCGGGCAAGGGCAATCGCCGCTGGCAGGCTCGCCGGAATTTGTAAACACCACATGTCCGAAATGCGGCGGGCCGGCGCGGCGCGAAACGGATACGATGGACACGTTCGTTGATTCTTCTTGGTATTTTTACCGCTACACCGATCCGCACAACAGCACGGCGCCTTTCGATAAGGAAAAAGTGCGGTACTGGTTTCCGATTGATCAGTATGTGGGCGGAATCACGCACGCAATATTGCATCTGCTATATTCGCGATTTTTCTGCAAGGTGATGCGGGATATCGGGCTGGTGAATCATAACGAGCCGATCACGCGCCTCTTTACGCAGGGGATGGTGCAAAAGGGCGGCGTGGCAATGTCTAAATCGCGCGGCAATGTGGTGGGCGCGATTGAGATGGCCGAAAAATATGGTTGCGACACGGGGCGTTTGTACACGCTGTTTGCGGCGCCTCCGGAAAAAGATCTGGAGTGGAGTGAGGAAGCGATTGAAGGTTCGGCGCGCTTTCTGAAGAAAGTTTATCGGCTGGTGACGGACCACGCCGACAGGCTGCGCGCTGTGCAAACGGATCTGACGCAGCAGACGGATTTGACAAGTGCGACGGCCAAGGAAAAATTGCTGGTGCGGAAGGTGCATCAGACGCTGAAGCGCATCACGAATGATTTTGAGGTGCGCTGGCACTTCAATACGTCGGTGTCTTTGTTGATGACGCTGGTGAACGAGATTCATGCGCAGGAGCCGTTGGACGTCGAGCTGAGTCCAATGATCCTGAAGCGCGCCCTGGAAATGCTGCTCCTGATGCTTTCGCCGATGGCGCCGCACATCTCGGAAGAGTTGTGGCAGATGCTGGGGCATTCGACCAGCCTGGCGCGCGAGAATTGGCCGCAGTATCGCGAAGATTTGGCGCGGGAAGAGCAGTTCGAGGTAATCATTCAGATCAACGGGCGGCTGCGCGGGAAGATCTTGGTGGAAGACGATTTGAGTGAGGAAGAAACCTTGAATCGCGCGCTCACTGATCCGCGCATCGCGATCCTGATCGCGGGCAAGGAAATACTTAAAACCATTGTGGTGCCGCGAAAACTTGTAAATATCGTTTTGCGATAGCGCGAATCCGAGGGAACTTATGACCGCGAATACCGGAACCGCAGCGCAGCAGCAAGCCGGAGGCACGGTGAGCACGCGACACGGAATTGTGGTGCTGGATTTCGGCGGGCAGTACACGCAGCTGATCGCGCGACGGATTCGCGAGCAGCAGGTGTTCTCCGCCATATTGCCGTGTACTGCGAAGCTCGAGGAAATTCGCGCGCTGGAACCGGTGGGCATCGTTTTGTCCGGGGGACCCAGCTCGGTGTATGACAAGGACGCGCCGGTGTGCGATCCGAAAGTGCTCCAGTTGGGCGTGCCGGTGCTGGGCATCTGCTACGGCATGCAGTGGCTCACGTATTCGCTGGGCGGAAAAGTTGCGCCTGCAGCACGCCGCGAATACGGTCCGGCGCAACTGGATTTGGCCGGCTCTTCGAAACTATTCACTGATATTCCCGACCAGCTGAAGATTTGGAATAGTCATGGCGATCATGTGATCGAAGTTCCCGCGGGATTCGCGATTACCGGACGCACGGACAACGCGATTGCGGCCGTCGAGCATGCCGAAAAGAAATTCTACGGCGTGGAGTTCCATCCCGAAGTGAATCACACCGACCGCGGCACGGAAATTTTGCGAAATTTCGTGTTCGCGATTTGCGGCGCGAAGAAAAACTGGAATCGCGCCGGCTTCATCGCCGCCACCGTGGACGCCATTCGCAAACAGGCCGATGGCGCCCGCGCCATCTGCGCGCTGAGCGGCGGGGTAGATTCCGCGGTAGCGGCAGCGCTGGTGCATCGCGCCATGGGCGATCGGCTGATCAACGTGTTTGTGGATACGGGACTGCTGCGCGGCAACGAGTATCGCGAGACGCTGGAGCTGTTACGCGACCGCATGGGCTTTACAGTCATTGGCGTGGACGCTTCAGAGCGTTTCCTGGGCAAGCTCGCGGGCATCACCGACCCCGAGCAAAAGCGCAAAATCATCGGCAACGAATTTATTTCCGTGTTCGTGGAAGAGCAGCGCAAATTGCTGGCAAATACCTCTGGCCTGCCGGTGAAATTTCTGGTGCAGGGAACGCTCTATCCCGATGTGATCGAATCCGTGTCGGTGAAAGGTCCGTCCGCGGTCATCAAGTCGCATCACAATGTCGGCGGACTGCCCGCGGACATGCCTTTTGGTTTGATCGAGCCGCTGCGCGATTTGTTCAAGGACGAAGTGCGGCAGATTGGCCGCGAATTGGGTTTGCCCGAAGAAATCCTAGTGAAGCATCCGTTTCCGGGACCGGGTTTGGCTGTGCGTCTGCTGGGCGCGATCACGCGTGAGAAGCTAGAGACTCTGCGGGCTGCCGATGCCGTGGTGGTGGACGAAATTCGTCGGGCCGGCCTGTACGAAAAAGTGTGGCAGGCATTTGCGGTGCTGCTGCCAGTGCAGAGCGTGGGCGTAATGGGAGATGGAAGGACTTACGGATACACCATCGCAGTGCGCGTCGTGGATTCGCTGGACGCGATGACGGCTGATTGGACCAGACTGCCGCGTGAAGTGCTAGAGAGGATTTCGGTGCGCGTCGTGAACGAAGTTCCCGGAGTGAACCGGGTGGTTTACGACATCAGCTCGAAACCACCGAGCACCATCGAGTGGGAATAGAGCAGGTAAACGCCGAGAGATCCAGAACGGCAGAATCCTAGCGGTTAGCCATTTTCTGGGCCATGTACATCAGCAAGCGACGATCGCCTTCGTCAATACGGCCAAGCAACCGGCGGAAGCGTCCCAGAGCCCGAGCATCTTTCCCACGGCTTCCCCATGCGATATCGTCGGCCGACTTCCGCTTGGGAAGATTCGGCAGCACGGGCGGTTCTTCGCCGTCGTAGAAGAGCTGGTAGAGCGGGACTTCCATGGCCCGCGCCAACTTTTCCAGCGTTTCGATCGCCGGAACGGTGTGACCGTTTTCGACGCGCGAAATGTAGCAGCGGAGAAGACCAGTGCGCTTCTCGATGTCGCCTTGGGAGAGTTTTTTTGTTTCACGGAGCAGACGGATGCGTTCTCCAATTATCATGTGCGGTATTGTCACATGATATCCTATCGCCCGCAACAAGCTATTTTCGAGGGAGCAGTAAAATTACTGGTGTAACCATAATCGCGTGCCTAACGTCCCAAAGAATATGGCAGCCACTGCTTCGGCGCTATCGCTCCCGGTGAGCCGGCGAGAGAAAGGCGAAGAAGAAAGGCAACTGGTCCGGCTGGCGCAGAGCGGCGAAGAGGCCGCTTTCGAGGAGCTGATCCGGAGGCATCAGCAACGTGTCTTCGGGCTAGTGAGCGGAATTTTGCGGCGCCGCGAAGACGTGGAAGACGTGGTACAGCAGGTATTTTTGAAGGTATTCGTTTCGCTAAAGCGATTTGATCAGCGCGCCGCTTTTTCCACCTGGCTGTATAAGATATCAGTGAACGAGTGCTGGGATTATTTGCGCAAGAAGAAGGTGCGCCCGCTGGTTTACGAGGCGGATCTTTCGGAGGAACAAGTTTCGCGGCTGGATGGCGTGGTTTCGGCCGACCAGCCGGCGGCAAGCTCGAGCGACCGCGCGGAAGCGCGCGATTTGCTGGAGCGGATGATGGAGAAATTGCCGGAGCAGGACCGGGAGTTGCTGGTGCTGAAAGAAGTGGAAGGATTTTCGGTGCAGGAGCTGGCAGAAATTCTCGACCTCAACGTGAATACGGTAAAGGTGCGACTGTTCAGGGCTCGTGCTCGTTTGATGGACGTGTATCGGCGTCGCCTCCATTCCAAGCCGGAGCAGCAGGCGGAAGGTAAGGAAGGATAAGGAAAATGAGCATGAATTCGGAAAACAGGAACGCGAAAGGGAATTGCGCAGCTTGTACGCAGTACGAAGCGATGTTGGAAGATCAGCTGCAGGGCGTGCTACGCGGGCCGGAAGCGGCGATTCTTGCCGAACATTTGGTAACCTGCGCGGGATGCCGCGCGGCGCTGGAAGACGCGGCCGTCAGCATGCGTTTGCTCGCGATCGCGGAGCCTGCGCCCGATCCGGGCGCGGGATTCAGCCGGATGGTGATGGCGCGCATACGCCAGGAATTGCAGACGAGCGAAGGCAAGTCCATCTGGCGGCCGGTGGTGTCAGTCGCGTGGCGCGTTGCGGCTTCGGCGGCATTCGCGCTGGTGCTGTTGGTCTCGTTTGATTTGGGGCGGCACAGCCAGTTGGTGTCGGATCAGTCGGTGATCGCGGAAAATCGCATGCCGGAAATTGTGCCGGAGCGGCCGTCGCTGCCGGTGGATCGCGATGACGTTCTGCTAATGATGGCGGATACGAGCCATGGAAAACAGTAAAACGCGGCGTGAGGCGGCGCTGCTGGTGTTGGTGGTGTTCTTGCTGGGCGTGCTGCTGGGCGGATTGGGAAACCACGTGTGGGGAGAACGCGTGTGGGGCCGGCAAAATCCGCTCGGCTCGCCGACTCGCGACCAACTGGTGCACGATCTGACGCGCGAACTGGATCTGACGGCGTCGCAAGAGCAGCAACTGGGAGCGATCGTGGACGACACGCGGGCGAAAATCCGGACGGCTTACGTGCCGGCGGATGCGCAGCGCGAGGAGCTGCGGCAACAGGGTCGTGCGCGAATTCGCGCGATTCTGACGCCCGAGCAATTGCCGAAGTTCGAGGCGTTCATGCAGCGGCTGGATGAGCAGCGCAAGAAAGACGAGGCGCAAAACCCGAAGCACTAATTCGCTGCGCTGTTCCGCACCACGCCTCGCCTCACCTAGATGATTTAGAACGGGATATCTTCGTCGGAAATTTCCGGACCGTGGCCTACGGAGTCATCGGCTGACGGACCACCTTCCATGTCGGGATCCGCTTGACGGCCTCCGCCTCCGAAACCGCCGCTGTGCGATGATGCGCCGGCGCTGGCTCCGGCTGCTGCGCCGTCGGCGCGGCCACCCAGCATACGAAAATTGTTACACACGATGTCGTAGCTGGTGCGCTTCTGGCCTTCTTTATCCTGCCATTCGCGCGTTTGGATGCGGCCTTCGACGTACACCAGTGAACCCTTTTTCAGATATTGCTGGGCGATTTCGGCCTGCTTGCCCCAGACCGTGATCTTGTGCCATTCGGTGCGTTTTTGACGCTCGCCGTTCTTGTCTTTGTAGGTCTCGTCCGTCGCGAGCGAAAAATTGGCGACGGCTTGGCCGCCGCCGGTGAAGCGGGTTTCTGGATCGCGCCCTAGACGTCCTACGAGAATCACTTTGTTGACTGACATTGGTTTCCTGCCTGTTTTAGAGGATTTCCCTGAAGTGCTGAGTATAGCTGATGTACGGTGCTGCGGCGAGGAATACCGCGCCGCGAGAGGAAGCGGGCGATTCGACAGACTCAGATGAGCTCAGGGCGCGGCGCAACAAGTTGAGTGCAGAGTTTGCTAGAATCCAGCGGCGTTCGAGGGCTGTACGTTTATGGAGGAGATTCCATGGCGCAGAATTTTCAGAATCATGCGAAGTATGTGCCGGTGTTTCATTTTTTTGTTTTGCCGATGCTGCTGCTTAATGTCGGATGGGAGATTCATCGGGTGGTGGTGGCGCTTTCGGCTGGATCGGTGAAGTCTTTGCTTGTGGCGCTGGCGCTCTTTCTGGCTGCGCTCTATGGACGAATGTTTGCGTTGGCGGTGCAGGACCGGGTGATCCGGCTGGAGATGCAGCTGCGGTTGCAGGGCTTGCTGCCCGTGAATCTGCGGGCGCGGATTCCGGAATTTACGATCAATCAATTGGTGGCGTTGCGATTTGCTAGTGATGCGGAACTGCCAGGATTGGCAGGAACGGTGTTGACCGAGAATTTGCAGAACCGCAAGACGATCAAGCGGATGATCCAGAATTGGCAGGCTGATAACTTGCGGGCGTAACGGCTCTCGATCGGGTTGCCGCTTAGTCGAGCTTGGGCGAAGCCCTTCGATCCGGCACTACCGGTTCTCAGGATGAATCGCCCTTCGGGGCGATTCACAAGCAGCGCCCCTACCGAGTGCTCAGTGTGGCGCCGACGAACGTGGGCTCGCTGGCGCGCCGATTTCTCTTAGTTTGGCTTGGGCGCGGCGGGCTTCGTCGGAGCCGGGGAAACGGCGCTCGACTTCGCGCAGGTCCTTGCTGCCTGTGGCTTTCATGCCCAGTTCGAGTTCGGCGAAACCCTTCTTCAGGAGCGATGCCGCGAGTTTGTAGCTTTGCGGATAATTTGCGAGGACCTGGTTGTACTGCGCGATGGCGTCTTTGAAGTCGCCTTGGGCGTAGGAAATTTCGCCGAGATAGAATTGTGCGTTGGAGGCGAGGTCGGTGGAAGGGAAATGCAGCACGTAGTCGCCGAATTCCTGGCGCGCCAAATCATATTTTCCGGTGGTGAAATCCCGCAGCGCGTTCTGATAGAGATTGTCGGCAGAAGCGCCCGGCAGGGAGGCCATGCCGCCGCCTCCAGATGCGGGCGCGGCCTCACCGCCCGCGGAAGGTGAAGCGCCTGCTCCGCCATTCGGCGCGCCGCCCGCAGGACCAACGCTGGGAGCGGCACCCCCGGCGATCCGGCCGTCAATGCTTTGCAACGTGCTCTGCATATCGTTGATTTGCGCGGCGACTTTGCCGACGCGCGCCTGCACGTCCTGCAGATTGTCGGAAACACCCTGGGTCTGCGTGGACATGGTGTCGATTTTCGAGGAACTGTTGGCCGTCGCTTCCTGCACATTTTTCTGCAGCGTGGCCATTTGCTGATTCAGCGCGCTCACTGACTCGAGCGACTGCTGCAGCAGCGTGCGCATGGACGCATTGTTCGAGTCAATCGTGCTGCGCATGGCCTGCTGGCCTTGCAGGAGCTGCGAGACGTCCTCCTGCAGCTGGATAATTTCCTTGGAAACGGCGCCGGTGGTCTGGGGATTCAACAAGGAGCCCAAAACCACTCCAACGAATAACGCCGCCACCGCGAGCACTGCCGATCGTGCGCGCATGCTAGCCTCCTGGACTGAATTCGAATTCGATCGAACAAAAAGGACTGGGAGCGGCGCCGGCAAATGCCATTGCCGCTGAATTTTCTGAATTGCAGGGCCGGGTTTGGTGCGCCCCTCGTTAATTAATTGCGGGTGCCGCGCCGAACGATCGTGCAGCACCCGCCCCTACATCACAGACAAGTTTACCTCAGCCGGTTATTGCGCCGCCACGAAGTGCGCGCGGCGATTCTGCTGCCAACATTCCTCGGTGTGCTCGGTGCAGAAGGGACGTTCCTTGCCCCAGCTGACGGTGTCCATGCGATTGGCCCCGATGCCCAGCGAGATCAGATAATTTTTCGCTGCTTGCGCGCGCCGTTCGCCCAAGCCGATGTTGTATTCGGTGGAACCGCGCTCGTCGCAATGGCCTTCGATGGTCACGCGCACTTGCGGATAGGAGCGCAGGAATTCCGCGGTCTTGGCGAGTGCGGTGCGAGCGTCGCCACGAATATCGGCTTTGTTGAAATCAAAGTAAGCGTCTTTCACGTTCTGCTCGAACAGTTCGCTCATGCTTTGATTGTTGGCGGGAGGAACTCCGGCAGGTCCTGCGCTGACCGTCACGCGCGTGGTGGCTGTCGCGGTGCCGCCGGCTCCGGTGGCCGTGATGGTGTAGGTCGTGGAGCTGGTCGGGTTGACCGGCGTCGAGCCTTGCACGGCAACTTTGCCAACGCCCGGCTCGATGTCCGCGTCGGTGGCATCGGTGGAAGTCCACGAAAGAGTTGTGGAGTCACCCGGATTGATCGTCGAAGGCGACGCCGAGAGCGTCACCGTCGGCTGCGCTGCCGCAGGCGCTGGCGCGGCATGCGTGGGAGGCGCGCTGGCCACCTGTTTCTTGCAACCGCCAATGAATGCAAATACGGTAGCGACTCCCAACAAGAGCGTGAACTTCCGAAAAGTACCCGCCTGCATATATTTCCTCCTTCTGCGTTTTCCGGGTTTCCTTGTGGAAACGGCCGGGATATTTAGTCCTGATTGCTGTTCTAAGTGTTACCGGGGCCTAAAACATTCGTTGCGCCGCCTGCTGATTTCGAGGCGGAGCGAAATGGCTGCGCCAGCGCCGCGCGCTTATTTTGGCGACCAGTTGGGCGATTCGTTCTCGCCTTCGTACGTCAATTGCCGCGGCAAGCTGCCATCGGCCAGCATGGACCAGATGTGGCGCGTGCCGGTGCGCGTGGACTCAAAAACAATGTGGCGTCCGTCGGGCGCCCAGCTGGGGCGCTCGTTGCGGCCCTGGTCGCGCGTCAATTCCACGAGCTGCCGGGACACGATGTCCATGATATAGATATCGAAATTGCCACTCGGTCGTCGCCAGCTAAATGCGAGCAATTGTCCATTTGGTGACCATGCGGGGTCCACGACATAGCCCATGTCCGGCATGTCGAGTTTTTGCACGTCGGTGCCATCGGAATTGGCGAGGTAGAGCACCGGGTCGCCGCCGCGGTCGCTGACGAAGACGATTTGCTTGCCGGTCTTGGGATTCCACGCCGGAGAAGTGCTGACGCCGGCGGCGAAGGTGATGCGTTTCAGGCCGCCGCCATTGGCGTCCGCCACGTAAATTTCCGGATCGCCGTTCTGGCTGGACATGAAGGCGATTTGATTGCCGTCAGGCGACCATGCCGGCGAGCTGTTGGTTCCGCGATAACGCGGGAAAGAAATCAAGCGATCGGAAATCGTGGAGTACAGGCAAATCTGCGGCGAGGTGATGCCGCGGAAGGGCACGTAGCAGGTGAAGGCGATGCGATCGGCGCTGGGCGACCAGCGCGGCGTGAGCGAAATGGATTTCAGGTGCGTGAGTTGGTGTTGATTCTGGCCGTCGTAATCCATGGCCCAGATTTCTTTGTTGCCGCTGCGCGTGCTGACGTAGGCGATTTGCGTTTGCGCGATTCCGGGTGAGCCGCCGCTGAGCAGCGCGACGATGTCGTCCGCGAACTGGTGGGCGAGCTTGCGCGCGCCGGCGTCTGTGGCGGGGCCGCGATAAATTTTTTGCAGCGCGATGGGGGCTTGCGGGTTGTGAACGTCGGATAAATATCCGGCGGCGGCGAGGTTCGTGGCGTCACCGGACAAATTTCCGTACGCGAGCATGTACACATTAGCCGGCGGAGCGGCCCATTCCGCGAAATGCACTTCGCTGGGCTGGCTGGGCATTTGCGGGGGATAGAAGCTAGGGCTGACGAGTTCCAGCACGCCGCAATACTCCAGGTCTGACCACAGCACGTCGTGGAATGTTTTCTCGAGGGCAGGCGATACGGGTTGACGCAGGGCGAATTCCGGCACGGCGACTCGGGCTTTGCTGACGCCGAGGCCGGTGCCGGTCTTGAACCAATCCTGCGCTGAGGCGTTGCCGGCGCAGAGGAGCAGCGCCGCGCTGAACAGTGTTGCGATGATTGCCAGTTTTTTCATCATATTCGTTTTGTAGCGCGCCAGCTTGCCGCCTCTTGCGCGGCTGCTCGTGCGACGCGCGCGCTCTCTCACCTTTTGAAGTCAAACCAAAATTCGACGCTAACTCTTGAACCGGAATATGCGGGCGGCAACTGCTGCATCGGGCTGGCGTCGCGAATGGCGCGCACCGCCGAAGAATCCACTGAAGCGTTGCCGCTGGATTTGGTCACTTGAATATTGGTTACCGTGCCGTCGCGCAGAATGTCGAATGTAGCGACCACGCGCGGCGCAAATTGCACGCTGGGATCTACCGTGGATTGCAGCCAGGCGCTGCTGATTTTTCGTTGCACGGCTTCCACGTACCAGGAAAAGCGCGAGCCGAAATTCCCCGCGCCGGGACCTTCGAAGCCCATGCCGCCCTGCGTGCTGGATCCCGCGCCCATCGCAAAGGAACTGTAAGGGACCGTGGGAGTGCCACCGCCGCCGTACGGCACCGCGTTCGGCGGAGGCGGAGTGGGATTTTCCAGAACTTTCGAGGGGCGCGTCACATACTTAGGCGGCTTATTTTTTTCGAATTTCGGAATCGGCGTGGCGTCGGGTTGGGGGACTGGTTTGGGTTGTGGTTCGGCTTTGTACAAACCTTTGGATTCGTCCACGACGCGGCTCGGCGTTTCCACTTCCGGACGCGGCATCGGAACAGCGGGCAAACTTCCGACGACGCCGACCGTGACTGCTCCACCGGGGCCGCCCCAGGAATCGCCTTGATGGCTGTAGATCGCCGAGCCGATGAATAGCACCACGAGTCCGGCGTGCAGCACGAGCGACGCCGACAGCGGGCCGGTTAAATTGTCTGTGCGCGGATTGGCGGCGAGTGCGGCCATGTCATTGCTGAATTTGCGAACGCTCGGTGAGCGGCTGCGTGACTACGCTGATATTTTGAATGCCCGATTGGCGCAGCGCGTCCACCACAGTGGCCCAACTGCCGAAGGGAACCGTCTCGTCGCAGCGAACGTACACCGCTTGATGCGCCGGGTCTTTCATCTGCGAAAGCAATTGCGAGCCGAGTTCGTGGATATTGACCGGCTTGTCGTTCAGATAGACGCGCTGGGCTTTGTCAATGGTGATGACCATGCGGACCTGGGTGAGTTCCTTCACCGTTTTCGTTTTGGGGACGTCCACTTCGATTCCGGACTGGAGGATCGGCGCGGTGATCATGAAAATGATCAGCAGGACGAGGACGACGTCTATGAACGGAACCATGTTGATTTCCGAAAGCGAGGTCCCGGTTTCGCGTTGTATCTGCGGCATGGTTTTCTTTTACCCGAATACGTAAAGCTTCAAAATCGCGGCTGGTTCGCGTTTACGAGCTGTAAATGGTTTCAATCTTCGCGACGAATTCGGCGGCAAAGCTATCCATGCGCGCCGCGATGCCGCGAATTCCGCCGAGGTAATAGTTGTACGCGATGACCGCGGGAATGGCGGCGAAGAGTCCCGCCGCCGTGGTGATCAGTGCCTCGGCAATTCCGGGCGCAACCGCGCGCAAACTTGCAGAGCCGGCATCGCCGAGTCCAGCAAACGCGTCCATCACGCCCCACACGGTGCCAAACAATCCGATGAACGGAGAGACCGAGCCAGTTGTCGCAAGCCAGGACATCCATTTTTCCAGCTTGCGCACTTCGTCGCCGGCAGCCACCTGCATTTGCACGCCTACGGCGTTGGCATTTTTCACGCGCGGCGCAGTGGCTACCGCGGTGCCGCCTTCGGCAACGCCAGGAGCGACTGGGCGACGCTCGCGCGTGCCGAGTTGCGCCTCCAGTTCGCGATATCCCGCCTGATAGACGACGGCGAGCGGAGTACCGCCGGCGCCCATCCGCAGCGTAGCCGGATCAGGAAGGCCGCGTCCTGCGCGGAACATCTCCAGAAATTTCTTGGTTTGTGATTCGATTTGCCCGAGAGTCCGGGATTTTTGAAAAATGATAGCCCACGAGAAAACAGAGAGGACTAGTAGGATGCATAGTACTACTCGTGCCACCCAACCCGTTTGTGTGATCAGCGTTTCGAGCTGGCTGGAAAAAACTAACTGCGCCAGAACAGAAATTGTTCTCCCCCCAGGAAAAAGTTTTAGAAAAAAGGCCCGCAAACACCGTAGCACACGCACAGGGGAGGGTCAAACGAATCAACAACCTACAGGAAATACCCGATGATCTTAACGACACAGGCCTCGGCCTATGCTGTGAGTCAATTGGCGAAGATTGGCCGAAGCGCAGCGGTGACCACGAGAGCTGATTGTTCCGGAGTAAGCAGGTCCCTTACTGCGTCCCGCGCCCGCCAGGCTGCGGCGGAAAAGAAACAGCGCAGGACTACGTTCGGGAAGACACGCGGTGGTCGTGCGCGGCGCTTCCGGCTACAACGATGCTCGGCCCGTCGCAGTTCGATAGGTAGATGTGACCTGCGCCAACGATTGCGCGAATTGGATGGCTTGAGCTGTGGTTATCGTGGCTGGCAGCTTCAGCAGGCCGGCGCTGGCGAAATTGGTGATCATGGCGGCGATGCCGGAGTTTGCCTGGGTCCAGTTGACTGTACCGCTGGCAGTGGCGGTGACTACGTAGGAATCAATCACGCGCAGGAAGGTGCCGGGTGAGAGCAAGATTCCGTTATTGGTGTTCATCGCACTGACTAGATCGAGCGAAAACCATTTCAGGTCCTGCGAGTTTGTTTCCGCCGGCAGCGTTAGGACGTTATTCGCGATCGCTGCGTCCACAATAGAATCGATCGCGGCGGTTTGCGCGGCCTGATTGGCGGAACCGTTGGCGTTCGTCGGCGGCAAGGCGTCGGCGACGGCGCTGGATAGGCCGACTACTGCTAATGCCGTCGGTTGTTGCTGCACGATCTTTGACACGGATACGCCGTAGGCTTTGAATTGCGACATGGTCATGCCGTATTGGAGCGTCACCAGGTTGGTGCGCACGGCGTTGCCGACGAAGCATTGCACGGCGGCGTCTGGCGCTGATGCGCAGCCTCCCTGCGCGCGGAGCGGCGGCGCGGCTGAAACCAGCAACATGCACACCCCTGCCAAGACGATATTTTTCGGATTCATTTTCGCAGACTCCTCAATATGGAATACGAGCGGCGCGGTTCAACGTGGGCTGGGGGCCGTGGAAGGCGCGCTGGTTGACTGCGTTCCAGCTGATGCCATCATCCGTCTTGGGCGGCGTGGTCACAACTGTCCGAATGGACAGATTGAGGCCAGTCGAGCGGACGGGTTCATCGCGGCACACCGTAATTCGAAGGGCGGCGTCGTTCGTAGCGCGACCTTATTCGTAGCGTAATGCTTCGACGGGATTCAGGCGCGCGGCTTTGGTGGCGGGCCAAACTCCGAACACCAATCCAATTCCCACGGACACGCTGAATCCGAGTATCACAGCCCAGAGCGAGACGACCGCTTTCAGCGAACTGACGGCGGGAATCAGCAGCACGATGCCGCTGCCGGCTAGGATTCCGATGAGCCCGCCGGTGCCGGTCAGTGTCATGGCTTCGAAGAGAAATTGCCAGGTAATGTCGCGGCTGCGCGCGCCGATGGCTTTGCGCACGCCGATTTCGCGGGTGCGCTCGGTGACCGAGACCAGCATGATGTTCATTACACCGATGCCGCCGATCAGCAGGCCAATCGAGCTGAGCACCACGATCACCAGCGCCACGCCGCCGATTATATCGTTGAATTGCTGCACTGCTTCGGCGTTAGTCTGGATGGAGAAATCATCCGGCTTATCGTAGGGCACGTTTCTGCGGCGGCGCAGCACTTCGCGCGCCTGGTCCACGGCAGTATCGAGTTGGCCCGGATACGCCAGAATTCCCATGAAGACCTCGAAGCTGGCGGGAAAAATTTTGGTGAAGGTGTGATATGGCACGACGACGCGGCGGTCTTCGTCATCGGTGCCGATGCCGCCGACTGGTTTTTCAAACACCCCGATCACGGTGAAACTGGAGCCATCTACCAGGACCTCTTTGCCGAGCGCGTCGTCCAGAGTGGGAAAGAGAGCTTTGGCGACGTCTTCGCCGATGACCACGACGTCTTCGCGATGAGCGTTTTCGGTCTCGGTAAAGAAGCGGCCGCGCTTCATGGTTTCGCTGGAATCCACTTCTGGATAATTCGCGAAAGTGCCGCGAAATTCGCCGCCCTGCACTTCATTATTTTGATAACGGACGTTGTGCGGCTTTTCCCAGTTGTAGATCGCGATGGTCATTTCCTTCACGGCTGGACAAAGCTGAGCGACGGCTTCGCCATCTTCCAGCGTCAGCGGCTTGCGCAACCGTTCCTCTTTTGGGCGTCGGCCGTTGTTGGGGCCTTGATTGAAACGCCATGCCCACGCCGTGTTCACTCCCTGGGCTTCGATCATGTCTTGAATCGTGGTGCGGAAACCGTCTACCAGGCCCACCACCAGGATGATGAGCATCACGCCGATCATTACGCCGAGGACGGCGAGAAAACTGCGCAGCTTGTGCTCGCGAACGGTGTCTATCGCGAGTTCGAAATTTTCGCGGAAGTTGCGATGGAGTTCCATTTTCACGCTTCGGCTCGCAGCGCTTCGATCGGGTCCAGGCGCGCGGCGCGCATCGCAGGATAAATGCCGAAGAACAGGCCGACGCTGGTGGAAAGCAGCAGCGAGACCACCACGGCGAACACCGGCGTCGCGATGGGAATAGATGTGGACGCGCGAACCAGCGCGGCGATGCCCAGCGCGATGGCGATGCCTACGAGGCCGCCCGACGCGGCGAGCAGGGAAGATTCCACCAGGAATTGCATCACGATATGACGGCGGCGCGCACCCAGCGATTTTCGCAGGCCGATCTCGCGCGTGCGCTCGGTGACGCTGGCGAGCATGATATTCATGATGACGATGCCGCCGACCACCAGAAATACCGACGTCACCCAAACTGCAACGCCGAAGATGTTGGCGGTGAGATTGTCCCAGATGCCCATTAGCGATGATGGCTCGACGATCCCGAAATTATCTTCGGCCTCATAAGGCACGTGGCGGCGCGCGCGGAGTATCATGCGCGCTTCATCCGCCGCGGCAGACATTTCCTGCCGGCTGCGCGCTTCGACGAAAATTTGCACGGAATCCTCGGGCTTGAGCCACTCCTTACGGTAGGTTCCCAGCGGAATCATCACAAAATTGTCTTGCGTCTGACCCAGGACGGAACCTTTGGGCGCTGCGACGCCGACGATTTGGTAGCGCCCCTGCCCCGCGCGAATTTCCTGGCCGACGGGATCTATTCCTGCGAAGAGCTTTGCAGCGACGTCTGGGCCGATCACGCAGACACCGGCGCGATGGTCTTCGTCAATTGAGCTGAGCAGGCGGCCATTCGCGGCGTCAATGTCGCGAATGGTGGTGTATTCCGGAGTGGCGCCGATGATGCGGACGTCTTCGCTGAGGTTGTTGCCGAAGCGCACATCGCCGGTGGTTTCCTGTTCGCCGGCGATATTCCTGGCGAGTTTCATGGCATCGCGCAGCGCTTCCATGTCGTCCAGGCGAAGCTGCGGGCGCTTGCGCGCTTTGTTCCACTGCTCGAGATTGGTGGCGATTCCAATGCGGTCAATCACGAAGGCGTTCGAACCGAGGTTAGCGACTTTGTCCGCGACGTAGAGATTCAGGCCATTGAGAACGGACATCACCGCGATCAGCGTGGTGACTGCCAGCATCACACCGAGCAGAGTGAGGAAGGTGCGAAGCTTGTGGGAACGCAGCGTGTCCAGCGCGATCCAGAAAGTTTCCTGCAACGCCACCAGGGTTTGCCGGGTGCTGGTCCGCGCTGCGGAACTGGTCATTGTGGTCAGTCTTACACCTTTGAGACGCAGCGCGCTATGTTGGCCGTCTGTGCGCGGCACTGATGATACGTACTCGGGCGGCCGTTAGTTTCCTTTGCCAATCGCCGGACGCGGGCTGTCCCGCGCCGTGTTAGACTTTGGATTGATCCATGGCTAGAACCTTTGACGTCGGAATCGAATCGCTGGTGAGCAAGGGCGCGCCTGAGGCGGGCGGGCATCAGCCTGTGGGACGCCAGCCCGCCTCCGCTGGGTTGCCTCCGCTGCCGTTGCGTGGGACGCGTGGCGGCGATGGCGCGGCTCCGGCAGGGAAGTCGTTTTTCCTGGAGACTTTCGGCTGCCAAATGAATGACCACGACAGCGAGAAAGTGGCTGGCGTGTTGCAAGGGCGCGGCTATCACGCTGTGGCAAGTCCTGCGCTGGCTGATCTAGTTCTCTACAATACGTGCAGTATCCGCGAGAAAGCTGCACAAAAAGTGTTTGCGCGGTTGGGCGACTGGAAAACTCTGGCGGATGGGAAAATTATTGGCGTGTTGGGGTGCCTGGCGCAGCAAGAGGGCGAAGAAATTTTCGAGCGCGCGCCGTGGGTCAGCCTGGTGTGCGGCTCAGCGAGTTACCGCAAGCTGCCGGAGCTGATCGCGCAACTCGAATCGGGCGGGAGGCGCGTTACCGGCCTCGACTTGGATACCGACGAAACCTTTGAGACTGAAATCACGCGCCGCGACAACCTGCTGCGCGCTTACATCACCATCATAGAAGGTTGCGACTACGCTTGTTCGTACTGCGTGGTGCCGCATACGCGCGGGCCGGAGCGCAGCCGCTCGAGCGACGCCGTGCTGGCGGAAGCGCGACGCCTGGCCGGCGCGGGTTACACGGAGATTCAGCTGCTTGGGCAGACAGTGAATTCTTATCTCGATCCTTCGCCGCGCGCGTGGAAATTCGTGGACTTGCTGCGCGCGGTGGCTGCCGTGCCGGGAATTCGCCGCGTGCGTTTTACCACTTCGCATCCCAATGATTTTCATCGTTCGATCGTGGATGCGATTGATGAGGTTCCGGAGCTTTGCGACCACGTGCATTTGCCGGTTCAGTCTGGCTCGACGCGCGTGTTGCGCGAAATGTTGCGCACTTACACCCGCGAAGAGTACTTGCAGAAGATCGAGTGGATACGCGCGGCGCGACGGCCGATCAGCATTACCTCTGACATCATCGTGGGTTTTCCGGGCGAGACGGAAGAAGATTTCGCGGAGACGCTTTCGCTACTGGATGTCGCAAAGTATGACGCGATTTTCTCGTTCAAGTATTCGCCGCGGCCGAATACTTCCGCGATGCACATGCCTGACGCGATTTCCGAGGAAGAAAAGTCGCGCCGGCTTGCGGTTTTGAACGAACGGCAGCGCGCGATTCAGATTGCGGCTAACGAAAAGCTGGTGGGGCAGTCCTATGAAGTGCTGGTGGACGGCTCCCATCCGGCGCGCACGCAGTGGGGCGGGAGAACTTCCTGCAATCGCTTGATAAATTTTACTTCGCCGCACGTGAATCTTCTGGGAGAATACGTGCAGGTGAAGGTTACGCGAGCCGGGCCGAACAGTTTTGCCGGCGAGCACGTCACCTAGTCCCGGGGAGGCCACCATGGAACTCGAAGTAAAGATTCGAGGCTTGATGATGGATCCCGTGACGAACATGCCTGTAGTAGTCCTGAAGGAAACTTCCGGCAGTGGGGTTCTACCGATATGGGTGGGCGTGTACGAAGCCAACGCGATTGCGCTGGAAATTGAAAAAGTGCAAACGCCGCGGCCGATGACGCACGATCTGCTGAAAAATGTGCTGACAGGTTTGAACGTGCACGTCCAGCGGGTGGTCGTTTCCGATTTGAAGGACGATACCTTTTACGCATTGATCTGGATGGAGCGGGACGGGCAGACCATGTCCATGGATTCGCGGCCGAGCGATGCGCTGGCTTTGGCTTTGCGTCTGGATTGCCCCATATTCGTCGAAGATGAGGTCTTGAAACATTCGAAGATGTCTACTGCTGTTACCGAGAAAAGTTCCAGCGAAGATTTGCGCAAGTGGCTGGAAAATTTGAACGACGAAGACCTCGGCCGCTATAAGATGTAGTCGTGAGCTGCTCACGAAGACTCCTTCCTTTGCTGTTCGCTGTGTTTCTCACTCCGCTGTTTGCTTTTGCGCAAATGCCTAATCGTCAGCCGGCTGGGTCGCCGGGTGGTTATCCGGGTGGAGCGCAGCCCGGGCCTCCGAACATTCCGGATACGCCTGCGCCTCCAGCCGAGCCTGAGCGATCGCAACGAATCTATGTTACGGATTTCGAGTTGGACTCGGTTGGTGCAACACCAGCGGCTGGCGGTTCGCGAAGGCGAATGCGTCTGAGGCGCGGGCCCAGCACCTTGTGAAATTAATGTCGGATAACCTGCTGAAGGATTTCGCGAAGGCGGGGTACACCACGAAATTGCTGCGCACGAGCGATCCGCGTCCGGACGATGGATTTCTCGTTGCAGGCGTGTTTGCGCAAGTGGGCGCGGACAATCGCTTGCACCGCGCGGCGATTGGCTCAGGGCAGTCGGCTGAAACTCTGCAGCTGTACGTGGCCGTAAGGGACCTGACGCATTTTACGCCGCCTCTGTACCAAGCGGATCCGGCCGATAGCAGCGGCGCGCAGTCTGGCGCGGTGATCGAGATAAACCAGAACGCTGACGCTGTGAAATTTTCCATAGAAGCGGACATTACCGATAAGGACATCAAGCAAACCGCGCAGCGCATCAGCGCTGAGTTGGTGAAACGCATCAATGCCGCGGTGAAATCCGAAGACGAACAGTTGAACAAATACGCCAAGCCGTGAGGTTAAAGGCCTAGAAATACACGGCGGGAAGTTTTCCGAGGCGTTTGAGAAGCGCGATCCCCAATCCTGAAAACGAATCCTGCATCGCGTGCTGAATCATTCCCGGACGCAAGCTCTTGCGGTAGATCGCGAGGATTCCGAACAGCGCTCCGTATGCGGTAATCGTGACCATGGACTTGACGCCCTGATAGCTGTGGGCGATTCCGAAACAGACAGCTTGCATTGCCACCGCTGCGGCGTCCGAGCCGGTGATCGCATGGAATTGCTTCTGCAAATAGCCGCGAAAGATAAATTCCTCGCAGAACCCGGCGGTCACCGCCAAGATAACCCACACGATCATCTCTGGAAGGCTGCCCGGCGCTAGCATGAATACGGCTTTCGCGGTCTCCGGGCTTTTGCCCATCGAAAATTGCAGCCCGACCAGCATGACGATCACCACGAGCCAAAAAAGGAATGCGACGCCGATGTCGCGCAGCACATCTGCGAAGGTGTTCCACTTGCCGCCAATCAAGCCGCGAAAACTTCCGCCCGCGGGCTTTACGCCGAGGAACCACACATACGACACCAGCGCCAGCTCAAGGAAAATCATCAATAGATAGAGCGTCACTTTGCTATGGAGATGCATGCCCTCGATTCGAGGTACGGTCGTCCGCCCGGAGTACGCATACCCGATAATGAAGAGCACAAAGACGATCGTGTGCCAGAGGGGCGCGATCAGTTTGCGCTCGGGGTTTGGCTGCGGATCGGCTGCAAGGGTTGTTGTGGCCATTTTCGTGTCGATGAAGGAAGCCGAAGCTCAGAATATCTCAGAGGTGTCGCTGGCGATGCGCGAATTGCAGGCCGCGGAGCCAGAAGGTTACGGAATTGGCCAGGCCCCCGACCCGAAATCTGCTCGAATACCCGTCCGCGGCGCATTTTTCCCTTGCAGTAAGGGTACTCAAGTGGGTACAGTGGGCCTACTCGTGGTAGGATTGGGTGCGCAGGCCGCCATATATGGGCCTGCGGTTGCCCAAACGGGGAGCGAGGGGCACAGCTTGACTTGCGTCATCGCAGTTGCCAATCAAAAAGGCGGAGTCGGTAAGACCACCACCTCCATCAATCTAGCCGCCGCTCTCGCCCTGAAGAAGAAACGCACGCTGCTCGTAGATCTTGATCCGCAATCAAACGCTACCATCGCTTTCTTTGAACCGTCCGAGATCCAAAGTTCGATGTACGACGTGTTCGCCGATCATCCGACAGAAATGGCGAAGGTGATCAAGCCCACTAAAGATCCCAACCTTTTTATGGCGCCGGGAATTTTGGCGCTGGCGCGGCTGGAGCAGCAACTCGCCGGGCAGTTTGATGCGCCCTACAAACTGAAAGACGCGCTGACACCGGTGCTGAAGGATTACGATTTCGTGGTCTTCGATACGCCTCCGGCGCTGGGAATTCTGACGGTGAACGCGCTGGTGGCTTCGACGCATTTGCTGGTGCCGATTCAGGCCGCGTATTTTGCGATCGAGGGCACCGACGACCTGCTGGAGACTTACGCGCGGATTCGTTCGCGGCCAAATCCGGATCTGAAGGTGCTCGGCGTGGTGATCACGCTGTTCGACAAACGCACCAACATTTCGCGCGACACGCACGAGCAGATTCGCGCCACTTTCGGCGACGCGCTTTTCAAGACGCGCATCAGCAAGAACGTGCGGCTGGAAGAAAGTCCGGCCTACAAAGAGACTGTGTTTTCCTTCGCGCCTAAGTCGTCTGGCGCCGAGGATTACAAAAAGCTTGCTCAGGAGGTATTACAACGTGTCCAAGAGGATCGGGTTACCCGTCACTCTCAAGATGCGGCATGACGCGCATTATGTGGAGACGCTGACCAGTTTCAGCGGCGCGTCCATCGGCCGCATGATTCCGACGGACAAAATCCGCCCGAATCCCGAGCAGCCGCGCAAGGCTCTGGGCGATCTGCGCGAGCTTACCGATTCGATTCGCGAAAAGGGCGTGCTGGAACCATTGCTCGTGCGCTTTATTCCGCGCGAAGACACTTACTACATTATTTCGGGTGAACGGCGCTATCACGCTTCCAAGGCTGCGGGTTTGCACGAGCTGCCGTGCATCGAGAAGATTGCTGATGATGCGGAAACTTTGGAACTGGGGCTGATCGAGAATTTGCAGCGCAAGGATTTGACGCCGTTTGAAGAAGCCGACGGATTGCAGCGGCTGGCCGATCATTTCGATTACACGCATGATGACATTGCGAAGAAGATCGGGCGGGCGCGTTCGAGCGTGACGGAGACAATGTCCTTGCACGTGATTCCCACTGAGATTCGCAAGGCTTGCATCGAGCGCGGGATATTGACGAAGTCGCTGCTGCTGCAAGTGGCGCGCCAACCCACGGAAAAAAAGATGCAGGAGATGGTGCAGCGCATCGCGCAGGGTGGGTTGACGCGCGATGAAGCCCGCCGTGCGCGGCAGGAGGAGACGGAATCGGCGCCGCGTCCGCAGCCTTTTCTCTTCGATTACCGCGCCGAGGACGATTCCTTCCATGTGCGCGTGCAATTCCGCAAGAGCCAGGTAAGCCGCGAAGAATTGGCGTCGGTGCTGCGGCAAATTTTGCGCGAGATTGAATCGGGCACGATTTCTTCTTCGGCAGCGTAACCAAAGTTGCGCCGTAACTCCGCGGTCTTCATTCGTGGCACCGCGACTATTCGCTGTGCGCATTTGCGACCGGCTATTTCTCACGTCGCTCGTCGCCTGCTATCCTGAACATTGATGGACCTCTCGCCGCAGCAAATGGCCATCTTGCAGCGCCTGCACCTTGCCGGCTTCGAGATCGTTGCGTTTCCCATGTATGCGAAATATGTTGGCACACGGAAAGGGAATTGCGCGGCGCTGCTGTCTCCGGCGGTCGGCGGCGGCTTCAACATTTTTGGTGCGCCTGCTTATCTGATCGGCGGAAACTTTAGCGTGCGGGTGCGGCGCGACGGGCGTGAGTTCTTCGTGTGGAAGAAAGAGAGCCTCGAGGTCACGGCCGTGCGGTTGGCCGAACTGGACGCGTTTGCGGCGGAATTGTCGCAGGCGCTGCTGCTGCAACTCTAACCGTCTTTCGCTGCGCAGTCTGCGTCTCTGCGGTAAATTGTCTTATCCTGGGGCAAATGAGCATTTCCCCGCAACATTGAATCCGCCGTCGTTCGCATCGCATCCAACTCCCGATGCGAGGGAGTTGAATTCGGCGGCGTCCCATCGCAAACTACTGCCATGAGCGATTCCTACGACATAATCTGCATTGGCGCCGGGCCTACGGGCCTGGCCACCGCGATTGAAGCGAAGCTGGAAGGTCTGCGGCCGCTGGTGATTGACAAGGGCTGCCTGTGCAACTCGCTGTTCCACTATCCGGTGAACATGAACTTCTTCACAACGCCGGAGCGCATGGAGATTGGCGAGCTGCCGATGACGGTGGCGAGCGGTAAGCCGACGCGGGCGGAAGCTTTAAAATACTACCGGCGTGCTGTGGAACATTTTGAAATTGAAGTGCACCAATACGAGCGCGTGGAGCGGGTGACGGGCCACGACGGGGCATTTATCGTGCACACTGTGGATGCGCATGGCCAGGCGCAGCAGTATCACAGCAAGAAAATTGTGGTGGCCACGGGATTTTACGATCATCCGAATTTTCTGGACGTGCGCGGGGAAAATCTGCCGCACGTCTCACATTACTTCACTGAAGCGCACCCGTACTGGAATCAGGACGTGGTGGTGGTCGGGGGAGGGAACTCCGCGGCGGAAGCGGCGCTGGATCTGTTTCGCGCCGGTGCGCATGTGACGATCATTCATCGCGGAGCGGAAATGGGGCGCACGCTGAAATATTGGGTGAAGCCGGATATTGAGAACCGCATCCGCGCGGGGGAAATTCGCGCGATGTTTCACACGCACGTCGTCGGGTTCGAGCCGGGCAAGGTCCTGGTGAAAAACGGGCGCAGCGAGGAATCTGTTCCGGCCAGCCAGGTGTTCGCGCTTACCGGCTATCATCCTGATTTTGCTTTTCTCGAGAAACTGGGAATTCGGTTGGCCACGAACAACAGAAAGCCGGCGATTGATCCGGAAAGTCTGGAAAGCAACGTGCCGGGGATTTATCTGGCGGGCGTGGTGATTGGGGGGGACGACACTTCGCACATATTTATTGAGAATGGACGATTCCACGGCCGGCAAATCATCGCGGCCATAACCGGTAAGGGCAAACTTCCGGACAAGGAACCTGTCGCGCCTCCTGGCGAATGAAGCGGGCGCGGCGGCGCTGGCGCTCGCGCTGATGTGAAGCCTGTTTCTGCGCGCCGCTGATGTATGATTCCCGCCTCAGGAGGCCTTTTGAATTCTCGGCGCGCGCTTCTGCTGGTATTTCTCGGCGTTGTAATTCTTGTTTCTACGTTCGCCTCCGTTAATGCAGCGCGCACTACTGCAAACCTTGTGCACGCTGCTCCGCCGCAAGCCAACAACGTTACTCCAAAATTGAAAACTCGCGCGGTCGTGCTGATCGTGCTCGACGGCTTTCGCTGGCAGGAAGTTTTCGATGGGCCGGAACACGATCTGATGGACGCGAAGCACGGCGGCGCGCAGGACGCGGCGCAACTACGCAAGGATTTCTGGCGCGACACGCCGGAAGAGGGTCGCGCCGCGCTGCTGCCGTTTCTGTGGACCGTAGTGGCGAAGCAGGGACAGATTTACGGCAACCGGCACAAGGGCAGCGTCGCGCAAGTGACCAACGGCTTTAAGTTTTCCTACCCCGGATACAACGAGATGGCCACCGGCTATCCCGATCCTCGAATCAACAGCAATGAATTCGGGCCTAATCCGAACGCGACGGTGTTCGAGTGGCTCAATAACTTGCCAGAATTTCGCAATCAGGTGGCGATTTTCGGCACATGGGACACGTTTAACGATATTTTTCGCGCCAAACAAAGCGGCTTGGTAGTGCGTGCGGGCTGGACTCTGCCGTGGACCGAGCCGCTGACGCCCCGCGAACAACTGTTGAAGAAGCTGTACGAAACCTCGACCCGCGTGGAGGACGATGACGCGCCTGATTCCTTCACGCATGAAGACCTGCTCGACTATCTCCAGACGCACAGCCCGCGCGTGCTGTTTGTCGGCTACGGCGAGACGGACGACTGGGCCCACGCAGGAAAATATGACCTGGTGCTGCAGGCGGCGCATGAAGATGACCAGCGCATCGCGGAGCTGTGGAACACAATGCAGGCGAAGCCGGAGTATCACGATCAAGTGACGTTCATTATCACGTGCGATCACGGGCGTGGCAGCGGGCTGAAGCTGTGGCGCGACCACGACAAGAATATCGCGGGCGCGGAAAATATATGGATCGCGGCGATCGGTCCGGACACTCCGGCGAGCGGCGAAATGGCTAACGTCCCACGCGTGACGCAGAGCCAGATCGCTGCGACGATCGCGCAACTGCTGGGGCAGGATTATCGCAGCGCGGTTCCGCAAGCGGCGCCGCCGTTGCCGATTCTGTCGAAGTAGACGGTGCTGCGCGGCGCCTCATTACGGTGCCGCCGAGACTTTGAGACGTGGGTAAGCAGGGGTGCAGCCCTTCGAACCGGGGCTGCCGGTTCTCCGGATGAATCGAGCTGCAGCGCGATTCACACGCGACTATTTATCTACAATCAGCGTCATGTTGAACGAAGTGTGCAGCGTACCGCTGGTTGCAGTGACCACCAATGGATACGATGTGCCTCTGGCTGACGTGGTGCCGGTGCATCCGCCAAGCGCGGCTACCGCCCCTACAACGAGCGCCACGAGCAACACCAACGCGCGCGTACTAGTGGCTGCACGCAACCGCTTGCGGAACGCCTGCAGACCGAGAATCGGAAGCAACAGCAGGGTCAAAGCGACCGGCGCGTTGCGAAGCGGCCGGCCCGCGAACGGATTTCGCGTGATGGCTCCGCTCGCGGCAGCGCTCGTTTGCACCACCAGACTTACAGGCGTACTGGCGCTTCCCGCCGGAATCGTGGCAGGCGTAAACACGGCTGTAGCACCCACAGGCAAGCCTGTCACCGAGAAACTGACCGGGTTCGCGAAAGTTGTCGCTCCCAGCGGCGCCGTGGTGAAGGGAAATGTCGCCGCTGCTCCCTGCAGCACGGTTTGCGTACCGGCGTTCCCGATCACGGACAGGCCGACATCGTACACGGCGAGCGTGACAGTAGCGGTGGCGTTGCTGTAAGTCACCGTGTCGGTCGGGGTGAGCGTGACGGACAACGTGTCCATGCCGCCGGCCGGAATGGTTCCCGCCGCCGGGGTGTAAACGAATGTACCGGCGACCAAAGATGTAGCGTCGAGCTGCGTACTGCTCAAGGCAGTTCCAAAGGTGATCTGCGCAGGAGTCGCCCAAGTGATGACCGGCGTGATTTTACTGACTGTGTAGCTGAGCGCAGTCGAAACGCTGGCAGCAAAGTTCACGTCGCCGGCGAATGCGGCGGTCAGACTATCCACGCCGGCCGGGAGCGTCGTTAAAGTGAGTGAAGCGACGCCCGAGGCAAGCAATCCGGTTCCCAGCGTCGTCGCGCCGCTCTTGAACGTGACCGCCTCGCCGTTGGTGGATTGTCCGCCGGCTGCAAACGGAGCCAAATTCGCAGTCAGCGTGACGGACTGGCCGAAAGGACTCGTCGCTACGGGAAGCGCGGTGAGTGTAATGACCGTCGCCGTAGGTGCGGCGGTGAGGCCGGTGCCGCTCACTGCAATTGTCTGGACGCTATTGCCCCGGTTGAGATTGTTGTCCACGAGCACCAGCCCGTCGCTGATGGAGCCCGTCGTTGCCGGCGAAAAGTCTATCGCGTAAACACAAGTGACATTCATCGCAAGGCTGCCCGATGGACCGATTGACAGCACTTGCGGGCACGTGGTGGAGGCATCCAGCGTAAAACTGCCCCCAGAGAAGCGGGGATCCGTTCCGGCATCCGGGATCGGCAGAGTCAAGTTCGCATCGCCGAAATTCAGCATCGTAACAATCTGCGGGCTGTCGCTGCTCTGCGTTCCCACGTTGCTGGAGTCGAAGCTCAGCACGGGTGGATCCACGACATCAAGCTTGAAGACCAGGTCCCCGGTTACGTCGGTGCCATAGACGTTGCCCGCGCCGTCCAGCGCCACTCCATAGAAACTTATCCCGGTGGCGCTTACGATCGCGCTTTGCGTGTAGGTGCCGCTGGACAGAGTTTCCTTCAGAATGCGGCCACTGCCGTAATCCGCAATATAAACGTTGTCGTTCACGTCCACGAAAACGCTGGTAGGCTCGCTCAGGCCCGCAACGATCGTGCTTTGCGTATAGACTCCGCCCGACAAGCTCTCCAACACGATGCGGTTATTGGTGAGATCCGCGACGTACAAGTTTCCAGCGGCATCCACGGCCACTCCGAAGGGCCGAGCCAAGCCGGTGGTGGGAATCACGCTCTGCGTGTAATTGCCCGCTGAAGGTGTTTCCTTCAAGAGGCGGTTATTGTTAGTGTCCGCGACATAGACGTTACCTAAGCCATCTACGGCTACGCCGCCCGGGCTGGCGAGGGCATCGAAACAGGAATCGGCGATAGTTTGGTAGCTGTAGGTGCCGGCGGACGGCGTGGCCTTCAGGATTTGGTTGTAGGTGGAGTCGGCGATATAGACGTTGCCGGCGCCATCCACGGCTACACCTTCTGGCGCGCCCATGCCGCTAGTGGAATCTGCCACGGTGGTTTGCATGCCCAGCGGCGTGACCTTAAGCACCTGGTCGTTGGCGAAATCCGCGAAATAGACGTTGCCGCTCGCGTCCACCGCCAGACCTTGGGGATTCAGCGTTTCGGACCCGGCAAGTAGAATGGGTGCGCCAGGCAGAAAGTTCACTTGCGGACCCACGCCGCTGCCGGTTATGTATCCCGATGCCAAAATATTGTTGCTCGCATCTAGGAGCTCGCCTGCGCCCATCCTTTGCCCTGGGAATTGCGGTGTCAATTGAACGCTGACGGCGCAGGAGTCGCCGGCAACATATTCGATGAACAGCTGGCAGTCTCCGCCGCCACTGGCGGAGTAATCCAATCCCGTTGCGCCTTGCGTCAGAACTGGTGTGCTACCGAGCGTGACGAATCCGCTGCTGCCCACGAAACTCGAAAATCAGATATCCGGTGCTGCTTGCGGTTCCTACGTTCACCGGCCCAAAGTTGCCACCGGCCGCGGACGACTTCCAGACCGTCTGGCCGAAAGTATCGGCAATATAGAGATCCCCGGTGGTATCAAGCGCGAGCCCCAGAGCGCCCTGTAAGGCAAACGCCGGATAGACACTCTGGGTGTATGCGCTGGCGAAGAAAGTCTCCTTTACAATTCGATCGTTGGAAAAATCCGAGATGTAGAGATCATCGTTCGAATCCACCGCGATATCGTACGGATAGTTCAGGCCGGTGGTGGGGACTGTGCTCTGTGTGTAGCTGAGGCCGGAACGCGTTTCCTCATACACCTGCATATTGTCAACATCGCTCACAAAAACGTTTCCGTTGGAATCCACGGCGATGCCGGTGATCTGCGGCAGCCCGCTCGCGGAAATCACTGTCTCGACATAGCTGCCGCCCATGGGAATTTCCTGCAGGATGCGTCCGTGGCTGGTATCGGCGATATACAAATTGTTGGACAGATCCACGGCTACACCGGTTGGGTAGC
This sequence comes from uncultured Acidobacteriota bacterium, assembly GCA_963754275.1. Taxonomy (GTDB): domain Bacteria; phylum Acidobacteriota; class Terriglobia; order Acidiferrales; family UBA7541; genus Palsa-295. Next base: position 60,211 of record CAVWFO010000023.1, on the reverse strand, counting down.
TCAATGCGCTGGTGGTCACCACGGTTTCGACGTAGCTGGCGCCCGACGGGGCTTCGCGTAGCACACGGTTGTGGCCGTTGTCCGCGATATAGACGTTGCCGACGGAATCTACCGCGACGCCGTAGGGCGCTGCGAGTCCGGTGGAGGCTACGACGGTTTCCGTGTAGCCGCCGCTCGGCGCGAGCGTTTCTTTCAGGACGCGGTTGTTCTGCGTGTCGCTGATGTACACGTTGCCGGAGGCATCCACCGCGACGCGGTAGGGATAACTCAGGGTGCCGGTTGGCACGGCGATTTGGGCGGCGCTGAACTGCGCGGTGACCTGGCCTCCCGCGCTCGCGGCTGTCAGTAGTGCAAGTGCAGCCAGAGTCAGCGCCGGTGCGCGCAGCGAGCGAATCGCAGCGGGCCAAGTCGCAGCCGGATTTCCCAGAGTTTCATTTCGGCGTGCTGAGTTCTGTTCTGGATTCATAAATTGCGATCCTCCGCGTTCTGACGAGACCTCTTTTGTGGCGATTGCTTGGATCTTGGCGATGCTGGCGCTGGCGACGCCTGGTGGCTGCGCCTGTACTGTTTCATGCGCTTTCGCAGGTTCGAACGCCGCCTGCTGTCGCGCAGTTAGTGATGCGGCGTCCTGCGTCGGGCGCTTGCAGCCAGTCGTGGCCGGCGGAATTAACAGCAGGCTTCGTTCCACAGAGCCGCGGCTGATGCTTAAATTTTTCTATTCATCGAGATAATTCAGGATGATCTGTGCCAGAACAGGGCAGTCATCTTTCTTGAAGCACCGCGCAAGCAGCGAATGTTTCCGCGTCGCCGAAACGTTGGCGAACTGAACTCGAGCCAGCGAGGGGCTTGGTGCGGTGCCACTTCCATTCACAATCGGCATGAAACGGCGGGAGTTTACTAAGCACTTCAGGCGTCGGAGCTCGCTGATGTCAAGGCGGCTGCTAGGCGGCCGACGAATTCCGGACTAATGCGTGGAGAGGAGCCTGCTAATATTCTGGCGGAAATGCGTTACAATCCCGCGCGATGATGGCGGCGCCGATTGCTGCGGATTGGTCGAACTTTCTGGTTGCTGAGGCCGGAGCTTCGGCGGCGCTGGCCGGGCTGCTGTTTGTCGCGGTGTCTATTAATATCGCAAAAATTATCGAATATCCGGGCGTTTCGGGGCGCGCCGCGGAAGCGCTCGCCTTATTGATCGGCCTGCTGATCATCGCGACGCTCGGTCTGGCGCCCAACCAATCGCAAACAATTCTCGGCGCGGAATTCCTGGCGGTGGGAATTACGTTGTGGATGTTCACAGCGGCTCTGCACGTGCGCCAGCTGCGCCGGGCTGGGCGCCCTTGGTGGTGGCTGGCGTCACGAGCCGCGCTATGCCAGCTGACGACGCTGTCCTTTTGTATCGCGGGTGCTCTGCTGATTCTTGGCCGTCCGGGCGGAATGAATTGGCTGATCCCCGGCTGCGTCTTCGCGTTCCTCAGCTCGACGACGAGCGCGTGGGTCCTGCTGATCGAAATTAATCGCTAACCTGCGGAGTCTTCGCGGGGGCGAATTGCTGTCTGAATCTACCTCGTCTCGCACAGGGGTGCGCCCCCGAGGGATCGGCGTTGAATTCCTCCACTGTGCACCGTCGTGTGTGTTTCAGTCCCTCACAACAAATTCCAACATGATACCGGCTACTTCGATCACGTCGCCCGAAGCCAGCTTTGTCGGATGGGTGATCGGGGTGCCGTTCACACTTGGCACCTTGTCGGCCGGGCCGATGTAATAGGAATTGTCTTCGCGGCGATTTATTTGCGCGGCGGCTTTGGGTTTGAACCAGCCTTTGAGTTTTACCGTGGCCATCGCGGATTTTCCGACCACGGTGAGCTTGTCCGAAAGCGTGTATTCGCGGCGGTCCGTTCTGCCCTTAAGCACGACGAGCGTAGGCAGCTTCAGACGGCCGGGCGCGGGTTGCGCGCTTTCACCAACCGCGGCGACTTGGCGTAGAAATTCGCGGCGGTCTTTGGTGTCGAGCATTACCGTCTCGTTAATCTTAGGGACGGCGGGTTTCACCGCGGCGTTGTCCAGCGAAGTGGCGCGCACTTCCACGGAATCGGTCACGACGATGGTGTGCTTGCCGATGCCCACCGAATCACCGGGCTTCAGCATCACCATCTTCACGCGCTGGCCATTCACGAACGTGCCATTCAAGCTGCCGAAGTCCTGCAGCATTAGCCGGCCATCTTCGTGAAATACGCGCGCGTGATAGCTGGAGATCGCCGGATTATCAATGACGATGCCGTTGTCCGGCGAGCGCCCGATGCTCACTTCCTGCTGCCCGACGGCGACTTCCTTCAGGATGGAACTCTCGAATTTCAAAACCAGCTTGGACATGGGAACGCCCTCCCTATCAAGTTGGATCCTCGGATGCTTTGAACCATCGGCCGATCTTGCTCATCGCGCCCGGTGGCTTCGGGGCACAACGCAAGACGATTGCGGTAATGTTGTCGCCGCCGCCGGCGTGATTGGCCTGCTCGACCAGCGAATCTGCGGCGTGCTGCGCGCTCGTCGCTTCCTGCAAAATCCCGGCGATCTGCGGCTCGGAAAGTTCGCGGAACAATCCGTCGGAGCAGAGCAGGTAGGTGTCGCTCTCGCGCAATAGCTCCTCGGTGACTTCCACGTCCACGGCTTGTTCGACGCCCAGTGCGCGCGTCAGCACATTTTGCATGCGGCTGCGGCCGGCTTGCTCGAGAGTTATGATTCCGCGGCGCACTTGCTCGGCGACGAAGGAATGATCTTCGGTGAGCTGATTCAGCTGCTCATCGCGGAACAGATACGCGCGGCTGTCTCCCACGTGCGCGATGCAGGCGCGGTCTTCGAGAAAGCGCACGGCGACGATGGTCGCGCCCATGCCGCCTTTGCCGCCTATGTCCTGCGCGGCATGGAAAATTTCCTGGTTGGCCAGGCGCACGGCGCTGGCCAGGCGATTGGACGCCTCGCCCACGCCTTCGATCTGCGTACCGAAAACAGCCAGCGCTGGGTCTGCCTGCGCGTCGCGGCAATGCGTCAGCACAGTTTCGGTAGCCATGCGGCTGGCGCGTTCGCCGGACTCCAGGCCGCCCATGCCGTCAGAGAGGACGAACAGGTTCAACTCCGGCGCGAGCCGAAAGCTGTCTTCGTTATTTTCGCGAACACGCCCTTTATCGCTGCGCGCGCCTACTTCCATCGCACTTCCTCAGCGCTCGATTCCAAATGGAGCGCCGCCCCGAGAATTTGTGCCTGCCCCGCCCGCGATTGGTTTGTCGCGGGTGAAAATGCTTCGGTGTGGGCCTAATCTTTCTGTCTCGAGCCGGCGAAAGGATTGCTGACCGGCCGCACATTCAAGAAGCCTTTAGCTTCAAGCCTTTCGCTCACCGCGCCCACTCGTTTCGAGTCAATCGGGCCGCAAAACACAGCGTAATACTTCACCGATCCTAGTGATTTGGGCACGATGGACGCGGGTAGCTGCAGATCTTCCACTTTTTTGGCCGCGGCTTGCGCTTTGTCTTCGCGCTCGAATCGGCCTACCCATACGTACATGGAGTTGGTAATTACGGAACCGGCGCCCAGCCCTTTGACGGAATTCGCTGCGCCGGAGTGAAAGTTTTTGCGCAAAGGGCCGGTCTCCATCCGCGGGAAGACGTCCGGTGTAGCAGGCTTCGCTGGTTCCGGCGCCGGAGCCTTGACGTGGGCAACGATTTTCGCGGCGGGCGGTTTGGTTTCCACCACGACGGGCACAATGGGGGGCGGCGCGGGATGTTCGTATGCAAAATCCGGCGGTTTCGGCGGCGCCGCTGCTTCCGGCGGAGAAATGTTGTTCGCTGCTTGCACTACTCCCATCCAGTGCAATCCGCTAAGCGCACCGATCACCAGCAAGGCCCCGAGCAAAATCCACAGAAATGGGGAAGTGCGGCGCGGCGCTTGCGGTGGAATTGCTGCACCGACGTTGGCGGCCACAGTGACGGCGCGCGGCACGCCCGTCGAGGTGTGCGTCAAATTTGTAGTGGTCGTGCCGAGCATGCGCGGCGGAGGCATCGCCGGCACGGCGGAACGGAACTTCGTTTCCAGATCCGCGATCGACTGAAAACGCTTGGCCGGATCCTTTTCCAGGCACTTCAGAATAGTGCGTTCAGTGTCCACCGGGATATTCGGCTCAACTTCATGCGGCGGCAGCGGATCTTCTCGCATTTGTTTCAGCGCGACGGCAATGGAATTATCCGCGCTGAACGCCGGAACGCCGGTGAACATTTCGTAGAGGATCAGGCCCAGCGAATAAATATCGGTGCGGTAATCTACCGGCTTGCCCGCCACTTGTTCCGGCGCCATGTACGCAGGCGTGCCGACCATCGAGCCGGTGAGGCGTGTGCCCGCTTCCATGGAGCGCGCGATGCCGAAATCCATGATCTTCACGTTGCCTTGCCCGTCAATCATCACGTTTTCGGGCTTCAGGTCGCGATGAACGATGCCTTGCGCGTGCGCTTCCTTCAAACCGGAACAAATCTGCAGCGCCAGGTCCGTGGCTTTTCGTTGCGGCAGTCCGCCGAAGCGATTCAGCACGGAGCGCAGACTTTCGCCTTCCACAAATTCCATGGAAGTGTAGGCGACGCCGCCGACGCGGTTGAATTCATAAACGCGGCAAACATTCTTGTGAGTGATTTTTCGCGCGAAAAGCAACTCATTCTTGAAGCGGTCCATCATGGCCTGATCCGAGGCAATCTCAGGCTTCAGAAGTTTTAGTGCGACAGTTTCGCCCGTTTCGCGATCGCGCGCTTTGTAAACGTTGCCCATGCTGCCGTGGCCGGCCTCGCCTAGAATTTCGTAGCGCACGCCAAGCGCCGCGAGCGCTGCGGGGCTAAGAGATGGGCTGGCTGCGGCCTGCGACGCGGCATCTTCCGTCAGCACCCCTGCGGCATCCGGAATTTCGCTCAGCAGCACCGTGTCGCGATGGCCGGTGGAATGGCTGGGCGATTGACCGGACGAAATACCAGACGGGTGACCAGCTGGGCGCGCCGGTGCATCCGTGGCGGAACTGCCTCGTCCCGTGCCCGGAGTGCCAAGTTTCGGAGTAATTGGTTCAGTCATATCCGTACCGTATAGAGTAAGAGAGAAGCGCGCTGTGCGGTGTGCGACGAAGGGCAGGTGTAAGGTAAGAGTATCGGGTGCCAGCCAGTCCTGCCGGCAAACGAATCCAGGATTCGAGCGTGCAATTTTCACGGTGTAAATCGCGACACTGCCGAGGTCGCCGCAGTGCCAAAAACGTACAGCTAATCGTTTGACTACAGACGCGGAAGCCGCGCCGCCGCCGTGCGCCGCGAGGCCCATACTCTAGGAGACCAGACGAAGTGCCGGCCCCCTTTCCCGGACAGCTGGAGAGGAGTTGGCATGGTAAATTCAGCGATTTTGCCTACTGTTGCGCCCGCGCCCCCGGCTGCCGCCACAGTCGAACAGACTGGCCCCGCACCCACCGCTAATATCATCGCGTCCATGTTGCAGGCGGCGCCGAAAACCAGCGACCTGATATTTTCGCCCGGGCGTGCTCCGCAGGTGGAACTCCACGGCCAACTGATGCAATTGAAAATCAAGGGCGTCGGCGTGCTTTCGGCGGAAGACACCGCGCGCATCGCCGCGGACCTGATCGGCAGAAATACGTTCGCCGTGGAAAAATTAAAAGAGGAAGGCTCCTGCGACATTTCCTACAGCGTGGCCCGGCTTTCGCGTTTTCGCGTGAATATCTTCACGCAGCGCGGCAGTTGCGCGATCGTGATGCGCGTAATTCCCAGCAGCGTGCCGGATTTCAAGTCGCTGAACCTGCCGGAACAATTGAGCGACGCGGCGCAAGTGCGTCCCGGAATCGTGCTGGTGACTGGCCCGACGGGAAGCGGAAAATCCTCGACGCTGGCGGCGTTCGTCAACAAAATCAACGAAGAAAAAGCCTGCCACGTAATCACCATCGAAGACCCGATCGAATTTCTGCACGCGCACAAGCGCGCGACGATTCACCAGCGCGAGCTGTACAGCGACACGCCCAGTTTTGCGTTGGCGCTTGCGTGCCGCGTTGCGCCAGGCGCCGAAATTGATCCTGGTGGGCGAGATGCGCGACAAAGAGACCATCGAAGTGGCGCTGGAAGCCGCGGAAACCGGGCACATGGTGTATTCCACGCTGCACACCATTGACGCCTCGAAAACCATCGAGCGCATCGTGGGCGTGTTTCCGTCGGCCGACCAGCCGGCGATTCGCGGACGGCTGGCAAAATCGTTCCGCTACATTATTTCGCAGCGTTTGATTCCGAAACCGGATGGCACCGGGCGCGTTGCCGTGTTCGAGATTTTGAAATCTACGTTACGCACCCGCGAGTATGTGCAGAAGGGCGAAACGGAAGGGAAGTCGCTGCTCGATGCCATGCGCGACGGCTCCGGCGAAGGTATGCAGTGCTTCGACATCGAAATCGAGAAGCTGATTCGCTCCAAGGTGCTGGATATTGACACGGGCCTGGCTTATGCCACCAACGAAGGCAATTTGCGGCTGCTTCTGGCGGATTTGTCCGAGGAGCAGCGCGACGATATTCCGTCCGGCTCGCCGATTGCCGCGGAGAAAACCGGCGCCAGTGAAATGGAGGAGATGATCGAACGCTAAGCACTGCAAGTCAGCGAGCCTCGCCCTGTTCGCGCAGCGCGCCCCCAGATACTCGTTCGGCGATCGTGCGGCTCGTCCATGGTTGCCGTCACCAATTTTAAGCCGCTTCTAATCACTCTCGCCCTCTCGTATAATTCTCGCCTCGAAGCGGTCTCGCGCTTTGAAATTCGCCGCCCCAGGCCTGATCGTGAAGCGTTGGACGAAAATTCTGCTGGCAATCATCGTGCTTATCGTCGCGGCCGCCGTGGCGATTCCTCTTTTCGTGGATGCCAACACCTTCCGCCCCGTCATCGAAAAGCAACTTACCAAGGAACTCGGCCGCGCTGTAAAGCTTGGAGACCTGCGCCTGTCTGTATTTTCCCGCAGCCTGGTCGCCAAGGACCTCAGCGTAGCCGATGATCCTAATTTCGGCGCCGCGCCGTTCTTGACGGCGAAGGAACTGCGCATCGGAGTGTCGCTGCGGAGGCTCATTCTTTCGCACGAAGTGGTCCTACGCGATTTTGAGATTGAGTCCCCGCAAATTACGGTGATCCGCGATGCCAGCGGCGCATGGAATTTTTCCAGCATCGGGCGCCGCGCATCCAGGAGCGCGCCCGGTAGCGGCGGCGTCGCAGAAAATTCCGTTCCCGAAACCGCTAAAGGCTCAGCAACCCCTGTCCCCCCGCTTTTCGTTGACCGCGTCGCCGTCGAAGATGGCCGCGTCGAATTCTCAACTGCTCCTGCGCGGGGCCAAGTCATCGTGTACGATCACGTGAATCTTACTGCGAGCGATTTTGCGTTCGCTTTGCAGTTTCCGTTCGACTTCAGTGCGGACCTGCCAGCCGGCGGCACCATTAATGTCAGCGGGCACCTCGGGCCAATCAACGGTGCCGATGCGGCCGCCACGCCCGCTGAGGCGCAAATCACGGTGAAGCGCCTCGACCCGGTGGCCGCTGGATTTATCGATCCAGAAGATGGGCTGTCGCTACTCGCGGACCTGAACGTACACACCTCATTTGACGGGCAGACTTCCACTACCAACGGCACGGTCCACATCGAAAATCTCAAGCTCCGCAAAGACGCCGCCGCCGCGCCGAAGCCGCTGGACCTTTCCTACAGCGGCACGCATCGCGTGAGGGAATACAGCGGCCAGATAGACGACGCCACGATAAAAGTTGGCGACGCCGAGATTCATGTGAGCGGAACATATCGAGCTCTGGCACCCAGCGCGCTTGCTGCACCCGGCGCAAAAGGCGCGACTGAGCGTGGCCACGGCAAAGGGCGCGACTGTTGCGACTGGTGCCTCGGGCGCGGTCAGCTTGGAAGTGCCGGTGCTCAACCTGAAACTCTCCGGGCAGAATTTGCCGATTGATGAGCTGCAGTCGCTGATGACCGCGGCTGCGGTTCGTTTGCCGAACGGCTCAAAACTGAAAGGCGGCGTGGTCTCAATGAATTTGGCCGTCACCGGCCCCGCAAAATCGCTGGTTATCACCGGGCCGATTGCGGTGGACAACACGCGCCTGGTGGGTTTCGATGTGAGCTCAAAAATTCACGGGATTGCCGCGCTGAGTGGTGTGAAAGCTGGAGACACGACGGAAATTGAGAAGCTGCGGGTCAACGTGCGCGTTACGAACGGCGGCATAGTGGCCAACGACATTTACTCCGTAATGCCGGCCGTGGGTGAGCTAAACGGCAGCGGCACGATTTCAGCCGCGAATCAGTTGGACTTCAACCTGGTTGCAAAAGTTACCTCCGCATCCGGTCTCGGCAAAGTGGGGGTAAGCCTGTTTTCCGCACTCAACGGCGGTTCGGGAAAGAAATCGGGAGTGCCACTGCGGATTACTGGCACGCCTGACGAACCGTATATCGTCGCCGACGTCGGCGGAGTATTTCAGAAGACTACAAATCCGATCACTTCTCTCTTCGGCAAAAAGAAGTAGCTGGCGGCGGCCGTTTCGGGAACGTCGTCGCGCGCGCCAGGCACTTAACGTAGCGGAAACACGCCGTGCATGACCTGGTGGCCCAGCCTGAGGATTCAAGTTAGTATTTTTGTCTATGGCCACTGCAAATACAGACATCGCCGACCTGACCGGTCAGCTCAATGCTCTCGCCGCTAGCGCGACCTCCGCGCAGCAATTGATGGAGGGCATTACCAAACTGCTGCACCAGAAAATGCTGCGTTATAACTGGGTGGGATTTTACATGCTGGAAAAAGATGGCCCGCAGGACGTTCTGGTGCTTGGCCCGTTCCGCGGCACGATGACGCCGCACACGCGCATTCAGCTGAATCAGGGCATCTGCGGCGCCGCGGCTTCCACTGGCAGGACAATTATTGTGGACGATGTGAGCGCTGATCCACGTTACCTGGCCTGTTCGCTGGAAACTAAATCCGAAATCGTGGTGCCCGTGTTCGTCGAAAAGAAAGTTGTCGGCGAGCTGGATATTGACAGCCACTTCCTTGCAGCGTTCTCGCCGGAAGATCGCGCGCTATGCGAGCACGCCGCCGCGATCCTGGGCCGCTGGCTCGAAAAACATCCCTGAAGATAATTGTGACGAGACGCCGCGCGTCGATCCTCGCCATGGCGCTTACTTCGCGGCGGCGGTTTCTTCTGGCTGTTTCGACGGCTGTTGCTGCAATTCGCGCGCTTGGGCGAGCAGTTTTTTCAGCTTGCCTTCGATGGAGGCGTCCCCGATGTGCTCGTCTTGCAGCACGCCTTCCGCATCAATCGTGAATGTGTGCGGAATGGCGGTGACGTTGAAGAGCTTGGAAATGGACCCGGTAAATCCTCCGTCGCGATATTGCGGCCAGGTCATGCCGTTCCGGGCGACGAATTCCTTCCAATCCGTCTCGTTGGCATCCAGGCTGACGCTCAGCACCACCAGCGGCTGGCCCTGAAATTTTTTGGCGACGTCACGCAAGTGTGGCAGAGCTTCGCGGCAGGGGCCGCACCAGGTGGCCCAGAAATCCAGCAGCACCACTTTGCCTTGTAAGTCGTCCATGGAAATGTGCTGGCCGTCGAGCGTGTCCACGGCGAACGCCGGAGCCATGCGAGCGCGCGCAAGGTCGGGATTGCTGATATAACGCAGGGCACGTTGGTGATTGGGATCGTCCGGCTTCTGCAATTTTACGTACTGCTCGAAACGAGCCTTGGCCGCATCGTCCTGATGCATTTGCGCGAGCGACTTGCCATCTTGGAACAGCGCATCCGGAAATCCCGGATAAGGCGGCGATCGCTTTCACGAACTCGTCGTGCGCGCGCGGGTAGTATTCCTCTTTATGTTTCAGCATCCCTTCGCGAAACAGGATCACGCCATATTCAAAATGGGCAATGGCCGTGGCGCGGTCGCCCTGCGCTTCGGCGGCCATTTCTTGCGCGGCCAGCTCGACGGTTTTCCAGTCGTCGAGCTCGCTGCCAAGCCGGATCATCTGTTTCTGACAGGCGTGGCAATGCCCGCCATCCTGCTTGTCCGCTTTCTTGAATTCGCCCAGCGCTGCGGCGTGCTGGCGCTCGCTCATCAGCTGCACGGCGGAGTTGTAAGTCTTCAGGGCCTTCGCATCGGTGGGCTTGGCGTCGCTGCTTTGCGCGCGAACGGGCGAAAGAACACAAGCCATAGCCAGGATGATCAGCGCAAGGCGCATAAAAATCCTCCCAAGGGCAATGCTGCGCAGCGTGGCGCGCCGCGAAGCCGCAAGAATCGGATCCCATCTTCCGCGAGCCACTGGCACAAATCGGTGACGCGGCCGTGTACTGCTGGTTAACTGCCGTAGTGGTATCACTGAAAGCGGCGAGCCGTCAAGCGGAAGGGTTTGTGGGGTTATGGAAAGTGCGCCGCGAGCGGCGCATTCAAGAATGGAACTGTTTCCTTCCCGAATTGAAATCGCGCCAAGATTTTGGATGACACTCGGCGTGACTGGGAAGGCGACCCGCGCAGTCTTGTGCTTCGAAGCAAATGATTTAGCCCCGTGAGTTGTTGCTCCTTCGCGCTAGGAGGCTTCCGTTTGCTTTGGCATGGATTGTGCACAGATTCCGTTCCGCGAGAGTCATTGCGACGTCTCGAATTCAAGATTGTGCTCTTGCGCAGACGAAAAGGCGCTCCAGCACCGTGGACCTGCGACGCGGAAAAGCGCGGAGCAAAAGCAGCCCACTGAGAGTCGCGTTTTAAAGCAACGTTAGAGAGACAAGTCGACCGGTCATGCGAATGATCCACTGGCTGATCGCCTGAGCGATTCAGCAAAAGTTTAGTCGCCGAGAATCTAGGGGATTCGCAGTTGCCATTTCCTCAGGCCGGCGAACCAGCCGCGAAGCGCGCTACGTCGCGGCGTTGGATAGGAGAATTACATGAGTAAGCTCACGGTTCGTTTTTTCTGGATCCTGGCACTGCTTGCCACTGGCGTGATCGGCGGCTGCGGCCGCGAACAAACTCCGGCGGTACCGCCGATCGTGGTGAGCACAGTGCCGGCGCTCGGCGCGACAGGCGTTTCGTTCACCCCGGTGATCACCGCGACGTTCAACGAAACGATGAACCCTGCAACCATCACCACCAGCACGTTCACATTGACCGCGCCGGGCGGAATTCCGGTCGCCGGCACGGTCACCTACGCTGGACTCACAGCAACTTTCACTCCCACGCTGCCGCTGTCTCCCGTCACGACATACACCGCGGAGATTTGGACCGGCGCGCAAAGCAATTTAGGGTTCGCGCTGGCCCTCCCCTACATGTGGCAGTTCACGACCGGATTTGTGCCGGTAGTGATCTCCACGATTCCCGCGAACGGCGCGGTAAACGTGCCACTGAATCAGAGAATCACTGCCACTTTTAATCAGCCGATGAACGCGGCGACAATTACCGCTGCCGGAACGTTCACCGTGGTCGCCGCGGCCGGCGGAACTGCCGTTCCCGGAACTGCCGTGCCCGGAACTGTGACGTACGTGGCGGGAGCGAACACTGCGATTTTCACGCCCACCGCGAACCTCGCCGCGAGCCAGCCCTACACGGCTACCATCTCGGTCGCTGCGCAAAGCGCCGGAGGCATCCCGCTGGCCGCGCCCTATAGTTGGGGATTCAAGACGGGCATCACCGCCAACAGCACCCCACCCACTGTGCTCGCCACCGTTCCAGCATCGGACGCCACACTGGTCCCCACGAATTCAACCGTTACCGCCACATTCAGTAAGGCCATGGATCCTTCCACCATCACGGCGACTGGTACGTTCACGCTGGCTGTCTTTGGGACCGGCGGCGCCGCCGTAACTGGAACAGTTCAATATGCCGGCACGATCGCGACGTTTACGCCCACCAGCGCGCTGACCGCCGCGACGGAATACACCGCGACGATCTCGACGGCTGCGAAGGACCTGACCGGAAACGCGCTAACCGCAAATTATGTCTGGAGCTTTACCACCGGAGCGGGTCCCAACACCACCGCGCCATTCATAACCCAAACCAGTCCCGGCGATTTGGAAACGGGCGTCACGCTCAACTCCTCGGTCAACGCCACGTTCAGCGAAGCGATGAATCCCACCACGATACTCGCGCCCGGAACTTTCACCGTGGCTGTGAGCGGAGTGGGAGGTGCGGCCGTCGCCGGTAACGTGACCTACGACGCTAACAACGATATCGCCACGTTCACGCCGCTGGCGAATCTTGCGCCCACTACGAACTACACCGCGACAATCAGCAATGCCGCGACGGACGCATCCGGCAATCCGCTTTCCGCCGGAATGGTCCCCAATCCGTGGACTTTCATGACCGGCACAACCCTCGGCCAGCTTCCACCCGATTTGGGAGCAGCCGCGACGTTCGGCTCCTTGGGAGGCAATTCCGGCATTACCAACCAGGGAATCTTCACGGTGATTAACGGAGACATCGGCACTACCGCTGCTTCCACTCTCGTCACCGGATTCCACGATGCCGGCGTGGGATGCACCTACACCGAAACGGGCAGCGACATGGGGATGGTCAATGGAAACATTGACACCGCACCTCCTCCGCCGAATGGCACATGTTCTGAAGAAGGCACGGCTGCCACTTTTTCCATCGCGCAGCAGGCGGCCCTCGCTGCGAACGCCGCATACATAGATCTTTCACCGGCTTCACGGCCGGGCGGCACTGACCCTGGCGCCGGCCAGCTCGGCGGGCTCACTCTGCCTCCGGGCACTTACCAGGCGGCACTCGGCTCGTTCTTGATCACCGGCACGGACCTCACTCTGGACGCGCAAGGTGATGCTAACGCCGTGTGGGTGTTCCAGATGGCCAGCACGCTGGGAGTAGGAGCGCCGGGCGCTCCGCGCAGCGTGATTCTGATCAACGGCGCGCAAGCCAAGAATGTGTTCTGGCAAGTCGGTAGCGCCGCCACGATTAATCCGGCGGGCGGAGGAACGATGGTGGGCACGATCATCGCCGCGCAGGGCGTCACGTTCTCGACTCCTGGGATCGCCGCAGTCACTACGCTGAACGGCAGAGCGCTATCGCTGAATGCGTCGGTGACGATGGTGAACACCGTCATCAACGTTCCGGCACCGTAAGTCGGAAGCGTTTCGCAGCACGCACTTACCGGCGCAGTCGAGTGCGCATGTGCCGGCGCAGAAATCGGTGCAGAACACAGCGCGGAAAAGATTGAGCGGCGGCTCAGCGAGGGGCCTTGGACCCGTTGTGCGGCGAGCAGCCAGGTTTTTAGGGGGCAACAATGAATCGAGCAGCGCGAATTATCGCCACCATAGCGATGGCTTTTCTGCTGGCGCCAACACTCTTTGCCGACGACACCACCAAGCCGAAAGCAAAAGCGAAGGACGAAGCCGCTGCTTCCAGTGCCGTGCCTTCCACGGCTGAGGCATCCAGTTCGCCGTCGAGCGCGTCCAGCGTGGCTGCGGACACGCAGCCTCAGCCGGATGCTGCCGGCGCGCTGGCCGTGCGCTCGGCCATAACTCTCGCGCCTCCCGAAGCGAATGCCGACTCGATGGGCGCGATGCATCGCTGGGACGACCGGGAGGGCTACACGCCTAAGGTCGAATGGTTCCTGGGATATTCTTTCTGGCGCGCCACGCCCACATCGAACGGCAATCGCATGGGCTACTTGCATGGCGGCAGCACTTCGGTCGCCTACAATTTCAATCGCTATGTAGGCTTCGTCGCGGATTTCGCGGGCTTTGACGACAACAGGGTGACGCTATTTGGCCCTGCGGGAAGCGAGACCTTTAACTCCGGCGGAAGTGCTTACACCTTCATGGTCGGCCCGCGGCTTTCCTACCGCAAATACGCAAAATTCACGCCGTACGCCCAAGTGCTCGCCGGAGTGGTGCATGCCAGCCCGGTAACGATTTCCGGATGCACCGGAGATCCCGAGCTGCACGCCGATCGGCTCTGATACCACGTTTGCGACCATGGCGGGCGTCGGGTTCGACATCAATCTCAGCCATCGCATCGCGCTACGCCTGCTGGAAGCGGATTTCCTGCTCACTCATTTCCAGGACCCGCTCTCGGCCACTGGTCTATCGCGCGGTTGGCAGGACAACACGCGACTCTCGACCGGAATCGTGTTCCGCTTTGGCGGAAATCCTCCGCCGCCGAGCGCGCCGCTCGGAGCGAGTTGCTCGGCAAATCCGGAAATGGTGTATGCCGGCTCGGGCGATTGGATCGCGGTGCGCGGCGACGCGAGCAATCCGGCGAACTATCCTTTGAATTATGCGTGGTCAGCAAGCGAAGGCAGCTTGGACGGAAGCGGGCCAAACGTTCGCTGGAGTTCGGTGGATCGGCACCCCGGCACATACACGATTTCATTGCGCCTGGAAAATGGCCGCAACGGCACGGCAAATTGCTCAGTGATTGTTCGCGTGGCTCCGCGGCCGAATCGCCCGCCGAGCATCAGCTGCTCTGCTGACCGCAACACCGTGACGGTGGGCGACCGCGTGGAAATCACGGCCGTCGCCAGCGATCCAGACAATGATCCGCTGACGTTTTCCTGGAGCGCGAGTGGCGGAAGCCTGGAAGGAACCGGAACGTCTGTGATGTTCCATACGCGTGATCTGTCACCCGGCGCGTACACCGTCACAGGCCATGTGGACGATGGCCGTGACGGCACGGCTGATTGCAACTTGAGTATCGCCGTCGAGGCGCCTGCACCTCCGCCCGAAATCAAGCAGCTGGAAACGCGCCTGGCGCTGCACAGCATTTATTTCCCGACTGCGCGGCCAACGGAAGCAAATCCCGAAGGTGGATTGCTGGATAGCCAGCGAAAAGTCCTACTCGCGCTCGCTTCCGATTTCAGCCGCTATCTCACATTCAAACCGGACGCCCGTCTGACGCTGATGGGCCACGCCGATCATCGCGGCGGAGTCGAATACAACCAGAAGCTGACGGAGCGGCGCGTAAACCGCACCAAAAGCTTCCTGGTCGAGCACGGAGTTCCCGCGGCAAGCATCGAGACGCAGGCCGTGGGGGAAAAAGATAACCTGACTGCCGAGCAAGTGAAGCAGTTAGTGGACGAGAACCCAGACCTGACTCCAGAAGAGCGCTCCAGAATTGACAGCCACCTGCAGATCATCGTTTGGGCCAATAACCGTCGCGTGGACGTGTCGCTGAGCACGACGGGGCAACAATCCGTGCGGCTATATCCGTTCAACGCCAAGGATTCACTCGCATTGCTGAGTGCCACAGGCGGCGACACCGCGAAACCTGCGGCTCCGCCCGCGCGCAAGAAGGCAGCGAAGCCGTAGACGGTAGTCCACGGGGCAGCGTGCGGAGCGTCCTGGCGGGCGCCCGCACAGCTGCTGTCACATACATCCATTGCCGCACTAATTCGGGCGTTAGTTGGAATGCGAAGTGGCGGCCAGTGGACCGTCGGAGAGATAGCTGTTGAGCGCGGTTATCGGGAACTCCACGACGAACGTGGCGCCGCCTTCGGGGCGATTGAAGCACTCGATGCGGCCGCCGTGCTCCTGCACGATTCCATAGCAGATGCTCAAGCCCAGACCCGTGCCTTTGCCTACCGGTTTAGTAGTGAAGAACGGATCGAACACTTGCTGCGGCGATTTGATGCCCGGGCCGCTGTCCGAAAATTCGATGGAAAGTTTTTCCTGGTCGTGCGAGGTGCGAATCACCAGTTTGCCGCCGCCGACTTCCTCCAGCGCGTCCACCGCATTGCTGATCAAATTGAAAAAAACCTGCAGGATCTGATTGGCGTCGCCGTAAATGTGTGGCAGATCGGGATCGGCCTCGTTCTGAACCTGGATGTGTTTGCCGCGCAGATCGAGGTTGCTCAGGTGCAGCGCGGAGGCAATCACCTGGTTCAGGTCGAGCGCCAATTTTTCGCTGGGCACGCGGCGCGCGAAACTCAGCAAGCTCGTCACCAGCGTCTTGATGCGGCGCGAAAGTGTGCGTATTTTTTCGGCCACCACGCGCTGACGTTCGCCTAGCGCAGGATCGTCCACCAGCAGATCGGAGTAGCCCAATATTCCAGTGAGCGGGTTATTGATTTCATGCGCCGCGCCCGCCGCCAGTTGCCCCAGCGAGACCAGCTTTTCGGTCTGCACCATCTGCGCTTGAAAATGCTTCAGGTTCTCGAACGATTCGTGCGATTGCTCGAGCAAACGAATGCGATCGTGGTCCACCAGACGCTGGCGCATGGCGATCAACAGCGCCGCCACCATCAGCGTCACCTGCGTGACGCCAATGCGGAACATGCGCACGTCCGGCGGATTGCGCGTGCTCCACAGGCTCCAGAGCGCCATCAGTGGAATGGAAAACACCGCGGTCATGGCCAGGCGCGCGGCCCAAATTTTGGAGCGGTCACCGTCCGACGCGGAAACCTCGCGCGGCGGCTTCAAGCGATAGGCCATGATTCCCGCGGTGCCGAACCACACGAAGGAAGCGACCAGCGGAAGATCGAACGGGCTGCCGGTGTAATAATCCATGCGGTCAATAGCGCGGTTGGTGATGTAAGAACCGGCGGCGTAAAGCAGGGAAGCGCTGAAGAGATGCGCGTACACTTCCTTCCAGGCGCCGCGGGCCTTGGTGATCAGAACCGCAAAACCCACCACGAGCGACAAGTTTTCAATCGCCGCCAGATGGTCGTAGCTCCAGCCGTATGCCAGCACATTCGGCGCGACGTATTGCCAGGGAATCACGATGAAAAGGTAGAGATAAACCCACCAGACCAGCAGCAGCGAGAAATCCAGATAGCCGATGTGCACGTTCAGGTCGTCGCGCTTGTCGTGCGGCTTCAGAGCCAGCGCGCCGATCATGGGCACGGGATGCAGGAACAGGATCACGTCCCCGATGAAGGGATTGGGGACGCTCTGGCGCAGATCCACCTCGAAATAGGTCCAGATCGTCTGGCCGACTAGCCAGGCGAAGCAGCCGAGGGTAAGCAGGACCCAGAAGACACGGGTGCGTTTTTCCGTGGTGCGCCAGTTCAGGATTAGGCCGCCGCAGGCGAACATGGCGGCGAGGCATTGGACGACATCGCCGAACGCAGTTAAGCCGGGACCGTTGTGAACTGTGAGGGCGGCTACGGTATAGGTGCCTACCAGCAGGACCCAACTCAGGGTGAGCGCCCAGCAGGCCCACGACATTTGTCGCAGACCTCTCTCCAACGCTTTGTGCAGCGGGATCGTGGCGCTCATGGGCTCTGGCGGACTGGTGCAGCCTGGAGTAAGGATAAGGTCTGGCGGGGCACCGGTCGACCCCGTTTCGGCGCTAGGTGCCGTTGCGTGCAATAGTTACCACTTGCGAGCACGGGGATTCAGAGGGCGGGGGACTTACGCGTCGGGGCGGGTATCGCAACGCAGCTGTAAGGCGGAGCCGAAGCTGACAGCAAACGCGCCCGCTTGAGGGCGGCCGCTACAAATTCAAAAGATGTTTCATCGCCAGCTGGCGCGACGTGTCATTTACTGCGGTTGGCTGAGTTGACCAGCCTGACGATCGGCGAGGATTTTGCGCGCGTTCTGGTAAAGCGCCTTGGCTTGCGGAATCAGCTCGATGGCCTTTTCCAGCTGCACGTCGTCCTGCAATTCCACCTTATAGCCGTCGTTCAGTCCGAAGTAGGAAGTGAAGACTTCCCGCTTGATCTGCCACTTCAGCCAGACGATGTTGGCCTGAATGTCCGCGTCGCTGTACTTGATTTTCTGCTGCTCGAGATATTTGCGAAACTGCGCGAGCACCGCGTCGTTCACCACGAAGTCTTTGGTTATGTCCGGCTTCTCGCCCAGGTAGAAGCGAGTGAAATCGCCGACGCCCTGCTGCTGTGAATAGAACACGCCGCGGCGGTAAAGCATCTGCTGGAAGTCGTCTGGCTTCGGCGCGGCTATGATGTCGTCCGGAGTAATGCCGCCACCACCGAATACCTGGCGGCCACTATCGGTCAGCTTCACTTCGGGTTTCGTGGGTGGCTGCGGATTGTAGTGGTAATCGTAGAGCGAAACATTCTTGTAATCGCGCTGGATCAAGCGTCCGCTGGGCGTGTAGTAGCGCGCAGTGGTGAGTAGCAGCGCGGTGTCTTCGCTGAGCGGAAATTGCGTTTGCACCAGGCCCTTGCCAAAGCTCACTTCGCCGACGATCAAGCCGCGGTCGTGGTCCTGAATCGCCCCAGAAACAATTTCCGATGCCGAAGCGCTCTGGCCGTTGATCAGCACGATCACCGGCACTTCGATGCCCTGATTGCCGCGCACGGCGTAATAGCGGCGTTCCTGCGAAGCGCGGCCGCGATGCGATACGACGATTTCGTTCTTGTCGAGGAACATGTCCGCCATGCCGACTGCTTGATTCAGCAAGCCGCCGCCATTGTTTCGCAGATCAATGATCAGGCCATCAAGCTTCGAAACATCCAGCTGCCGCAAAGCTTCGGCCAGATCGCTGTCCGTAGTTTCGTTGAAAGTGGAAACGCGCACGTAGCCGATTCCCGGCTTCACCATCGTGAAATATTCCACGCCGGGGCGGGGAATTTCGTCGCGCGTCACGGTTACTTCGATCGGTTTTTCCCAGCCTTCACGGCCCAGGGAAATATGCACCACGGTTCCCTTCGCGCCCTTCAACATGTCTGCGACTTCCGTGGTGGTGAGGCCGTCGCAGGATTTTCCGTCCACTTTCTGGATGATGTCGCCCGGACGAATCCCGGCCTTGTACGCAGGCGAGCCGACGAACGGCGCCAAAACCACGGTCTGGTTCTCGCGCTGCTGCACGGTCATGCCCACGCCGTAGTATTTTCCTTGCTGTTCTTCCTTGAAGAGGGCGTATTGCTTGGGGTCGAAGAAATTGGAGTGCGGATCCAGCACGCGCAGCATGCCGGGGATCGCGCCGTCGTAGATCACCTTGTCGGTGTCCACGGGTTCGGCGTAATTGCGCTCCACGACGGACAGCACGTGCGTGAAGGTCTTTACCGAGTCCTGCATGTCGTTCTGTCCGGCAGCCGTCGCGCGCACCGACGGCCCATACAAGCCGCCCAGTACCGCGGAAACACCCAGTACCACTACCAGGACAACGACACCGCGCCTTGATGACCCCGTAGATTCCATGCGTCCTCGCTTAAGCCCCAGCAGGCAAGTATAGCACACTACTTTTGGGCAGTTTGACAGGCCTGTGGCCCTCTTCTATGATTCAAAAACGGCGCGGGAGATGCAGGCGAAACGCGCATCCTCGCCGTTTGGCGCGTCTAGAAACTACATGTTCAGCGTCCCACACCTGATCATCATTTTCGCCGTCGCTCTGATGGTATTCGGACCGGAGAAATTGCCGGAGCTCGCGCGCACGCTGGGCAAAGTCATGGGCGAATTTCGCCGCGCGACGGGCGATCTGCGTTCCACGTTCGAAGGGCACATGCGCGAGCTGGAGCGCGAAGCCGAACTGCGCCGCGTGCGCGACGCGCAGCCGCCGAGCCAGACGATTGGAGGCGGCTCACCGGCTGCGGCATTCCCTGTCTCGACGCCCGAGGCGTCGGCCGAGGGCGCATCGTCGGAAGACCCGCTACCGCCCGCGCCTGGAACCGTTTCCACCGAGCCGCCGAACTCCTTTGCGGCGCGGGATCTGCCGGAACCGAAACAGCCGCAATTTGAAACTCGCCAGTTACCTCTGGGTGCGCAGGCCGATCAAGCTCCTGCTGCTGAGAGTCCTGCAGCCGCCGAGCCGGATCCCGATCCCGAGAAAGTGAGCGATGGCCGCACCCGCCCAGCCTGATCCCACCATTGCGCCCCCCGCCGAAGAAGACGCCGGCGGGCGCATGTCGTTCTTCGAGCATCTGCTCGACCTGCGCAAACGCTTGATTTATTCCGCCGCTGCGATTGCCGTGGGCGCGGCGATCGGGCTGCTGGTTTCCAAACATTTCATCGTGATTCTGGTGCAGCCGATGCAGCAGGCGCTGCGCTCGGCGCATTTTGACGACAAGCTGTACTTCACATCGCCCGCCGGATATTTGACGCTGGTCATAAACATTGGTTTGTATCTGGGCGTGGTGCTGGCGATGCCCTTTGTGTTGTACCAGGTGTGGCTGTTCGTCGCGCCGGGATTATACAAGCACGAGCGGCGCGCGGTTTCCGGCTTCATCGTTTCGTCCATGATTTTGTTTCTGTGCGGCATCGCGTTTGGCTACTTCATTATGCTGCCGCGCACTTTGGGATTTCTGATGGGCTTCGCCGCCGACTCGCCGGTCAAGCCGCTGATCAATTACAACGAATACTTCGAGCTGATCCTGATAATTCTTGTGGGCCTGGGAGTGATTTTCGAGCTGCCAGTGCTGATTTTCATTTTGTCGCTTTTCGGCATCGTGACGCCGAAGTTTCTGCTGAAGAATTTTCGCTATGCGATGCTGATCATCACCGTCGTCGCCGCGATTGTGACGCCCACGCCGGATGCCACCACCATGTTGGTATTCATGCTGCCGATGGTCGTGCTGTATTTTGTGGGCGTGCTGGTTTCTTACGTTGTGCTGCGCAAAAAAGAGTCGCAGACTGTGGCGAGTGGGGAGGCGCAATAGCGTGGTCAAATTGGCAAGCAGAATGCACAGCAAATTCTGGTTGGCGTCGGCGGTCGCGGTACTTTCCGGCGTGGTGGCTTGCGGAGCCTCGAATGCGCCTTCGTCCGCATCTTCCGGTTCTTCAAGTTCAGCTGCGCCGGCGCAAGCCGCGGCTCCGCGATTGGCGGAGGTGGCGCCACCCGCCGACCAAACCGGCGGATTCGATGGTGCGAAAGCCTACGAGCACGTGGCGAAGCTGGTGAGCTTCGGTCCGCGCCCTCCCGCTTCCGAAGGGCTGCATCGCTCGCAGGATTACATCATCGCGCAATTGAAAGGCGCCGGCTGCGAAGTCGATCAGGACGATTTTCACGCCTCCACGCCGAAGGGCGACATCGCGATGAAGAACATCGTCGCCAAGGCGCCCGGCACCGGACAGGGAATTATTCTGCTGCTCACTCACTACGACACGTTGAGCAGCGTCGAAAATTTCGTCGGCGCGGAAGACAGCGCTTCCTCCACCGGGATGATGCTGGAGATGGCCCGCCTGCTCTGCGCCAAGAAGGGCCCGAATGCCGTGTGGATGGCCTTCCTCGATGGCGAAGAAGCGTTCGTGAATTGGGACCAGGACGATGACCACACCTACGGCAGCCGCGAACTCGCCGCGCGCATGGCAGTTTCCGGCGATCTGAAACGCATAAAAGCCCTGCTGCTGGCGGACATGATCGGGCAGTACAACCTGAAGATTCTGCGCCAGTCCGATTCACCGAAGTGGCTGAATGACCTGGTGTGGAAGAAGGCCGCGCAACTGGGCTACAAAGACATTTTTGTGTCGGACGAGACCACCACCAGCGACGACCACGACCCGTTTCTCGCGCGCGGCGTTCCGGCGTTGGACATCATTGACCTGAACGATTACATCACCGCAGGTTACTGGCACACGCCGCAGGACACGCTCGATAAAGTCAGTCCGCGGAGCGTCGCCATCGTCGGGTACGTGATTCTGGAATCCGTGGACGAACTGCAGAAGAAATTTCGCTGACATTTACTGTTCATAAAATTTAGGAGCTGGAACAGCGTGCCGTGCCCCGACGCCCCGCCCCGCCTGGGTGCGCCACTTTAGTTCTGCGGGATTGGCGGGTTCGCAGCTTACCTGTGCTACATTCCTTTGAATCACTCATGCCGACCATTCGCATCCCTTCGTCCAGCGGCGCGTACCAGGTGCAATGTGCGCCGGGGATTTTCGCGCGCGTTGGCGCGTTGATATCGCGCCTAGGCGAATCCACCGGCATCTACGTGCTCTCGTCGCCACGCGTGTGGGAACATTGGGGCCGTCCGCTGCAGCGCGCGCTCAACAAAGGCAGCCGAAAACGCGCGCCGGTGCGCGCCATGCTCTTCGACGACAGCGAATCGGCGAAAGATCTCGCCACCATCGAGCAAATCGCGCGACAACTGGTCCTGGCCGGCGCCGATCGTCACGCCACAATTGTAGCGGTGGGCGGCGGAGTCGTCGGCGACGTCGCCGGTTTCGCCGCTGCCACCTATCTGCGCGGCGTCCGTCTTGTGCACATCCCAACAACGCTCGTAGCGCAGGTGGACAGCTCCATCGGCGGTAAGACGGGCGTAAATCTGCCGGAAGGAAAAAATCTCGTTGGCGCGTTCTATCCGCCGCAGCTGGTGATCGCGGATCCGAAAGTTCTGCTCACCCTGCCGCACCGCGAATACCGCTCAGGCCTCTACGAAGTAGTGAAGTACGGCATCATCGCCGATCCGGAGTTGTTCGCGTATCTCGAGCGCCACATGCTCGCTCTGCTGCGCCGCGACGCCAAAGCGCTGGCGTGGGTGATCACACGCTGCATTCGCATCAAGGCGCACGTCGTCACGCGCGACGAACGCGAGGCTGGCCTGCGTCACATTCTGAATTTCGGCCACACTCTGGGACACGCGCTGGAAGCCGCCACGCGTTACCGCCGCTTCCTCCACGGCGAAGCGATCGCCTGGGGCATGCTCGCGGCCACTTTATTTGGCGTCGCCACCGATCGTCTGCGCGAACCCGAAGCGACGCGCATGCTGCGCCTGATCGCGAGCGTGGGCCCGGTGCCGTCGCTCGCGGGAATTCGCGTTGCGCAATTGCGTCCCATCCTCGCAGGTGATAAGAAAGCACGTGGCGGGCGCGTCCTCTGGGTGCTGCCGCGCCGCCTCGGTAAAGTGGAATGGGGCGTTGACCTACCCTGGGCCCTGGTGTCCCGCACCTTCGCGGAATTGCCCGCCCTCTCCGCGACGGCCAAAACCTAATGCAGACGCAGGTGGAATGACGGTTCAAACTGGAAATGCAGCGAAATTGCCCGGCTCGCGGCCCGTCGGCACGCGCAGCGAGAGCGAAGCATCCGCGCGGGTACGCGAAATGTTCAGTCGCATCGCGCCGCGCTACGATTTCCTGAATCACGCGCTCTCTTTTTCGCTGGATAAAGTGTGGCGCCGGCGCACCGCGCGGAAATTCCGCCGCATCCTGCGCCGCACCGACGCGCGCGTGCTGGATTTGTGCTGCGGCACAGGTGACCTGACCTTTGCGCTGGAACGAGTGCGCATCGGCGAAATACGCGACGCTGGCGCCTACCGCTTTCCGCTGATCGGCAGCGATTTCGCCCAACCCATGCTGGATCGTGCGCGCCGCAAAGGCGCCGCGCATGCCCGTTCCACGGTATTCACTACCGCCGACGCTTTGCGTCTGCCATTTGCGGACGCCTCGTTCGATCTGATCACCAGCGCTTTCGGTTTTCGCAATCTGGTGAATTACGAACGCGGCCTGCGCGAAATCGCGCGCGTGCTGAAGCCGGGCGGGGAAGTGGGCATTCTGGAATTTTCAGAACCGGGCGCGGGAGCCATGGCAGGATTATTTCGTTTTTATTTCCGTAAGGTTTTGCCGCACGTAGGCGCGGCGATTTCCGGCAATAGCGAGGCGTACACCTACCTACCCGGCTCCGTCGCTCGCTTTCCCGTGCCCAAGGAAATCACCGCGTTGATGCGTAAAGTGGGATTCACTTCCGTGAACACCACTTCATGGAATTTCCGCAGCGTGGTACTGCACACTGCGAAGCTGCCGCAAGACTGATCCGCGACGACATGGCTGCTGTCGTCGGCGGGCTGAGCAACTATCCGAAAAACGTCAGCTCGCGGGAATCGGCGCCGCACGAACGGCAGCTAGTTTTCCAGACCAAGGACGCGGATTTTATTTAGCAAGGTTTTGTAGGAGACGCCGAGCTTTTCGGCGGCACGGGTTTTGTTCCATTTGGCGTCGCGCAGGGCGTCTTGGATTTTGAAGCGTTCCACGTGCTGCACGGCGCGTTGCGATACTTCTTCGAGCGGACCTTCCCACAAAAATTGTTCAGCCAGCATTCCGCCGGGCAGTTCCTCGACGGTCGGTTTGGACTCCGGCAATTGCAACGCGCTCTCATTGATTTCCGGGCCGTTCGCCAGAATCGCCGCGCGCTCGATGGCATTCTGCAACTCGCGCACGTTCCCGGGCCAGGAATACGTCAATAAACGCGCGCGGGTCTGCTTGCCCAATTGCAAATCGGGCTTGCGAAATTCGCGTCGGAATTTCTCCAGAAAATATTCGGCCAGCAGCAGGACGTCGTCGCCACGATCGCGCAACGGCGGAATGGTGATGGGTACGGCGGAGATTCGGAAGAAAAGGTCTTCGCGGAATGTCTTGTCCGCCACGGCCGCGCGCAAATCCTTGTTCGTCGCGGTCAAGATGCGCACGTTCACTTCGATTTCCTGCGTTCCGCCCACGCGCTCGAAGCGCTTTTCCTCCAGCACGCGCAACAGCTTGCTCTGAATGGCCATGGGCAGCTCGCCGATTTCATCCAGGAACAAGGTCCCGCGATGCGCCAGCTCCAGCTTGCCGATTTTGCGCGCGCCCGCGCCGGTGTAGGCCCCGCGCTCGTGGCCGAACAACTCGTTCTCCACCAATCCTTCCGGAATCGCCGCGCAATTCAGCGCCACAAAGGGATGATCCGCGCGCGGGCTCAAATGATGAATGGCGCGGGCGAAAACTTCCTTGCCCGTGCCGCTCTCGCCCAGCAGCAGCACTGTGGAATCCGTCGCCGCCACGCGCTGGGTCATCGAGCTGGCATCTTTCATCGCCGGATGCTCGCCCACGATGCGCGGAAATCCATAGCGCACCGCGTATTCCTCGCGCAGCAATAAGATTCTCGCGCAGCAATTCCTGCTGCTGCGCCGCGCGCTGCAAAAGCAATTTCAAATGGTCCAGGTCCACCGGCTTCTGGATGAAATCGAACGCACCCTCTTTCATCGCGGTGACGGCTTCTTCCACCGATCCATACGCCGTCATCAAAATCACGGGCAACGTAGCTTCCACTTTCCGCGATTCGCGCAGCACGTCCAAACCAGAACTGCCGGGAAGTTTTAAATCGGAGAGAACCAGCAGGTAGCGCCGCCCGCGCACTTTCTCGATGGCCGAATTTCCGTCGGGAGCTTCTTCGACCGTGTAGCCCGCGCGTTCCAGCGCCTTGCGGAGCATCGCCCGCAATTCGGCTTTATCTTCGACAAGGAGGATTGGTTCCATGAAGCGGAATTTCTAGCGCGCCCAGCCGGGATCGCCGCCTGCCCGCTGCAGCTCATCTTCGGCGTCGGCGATGGCCTGGTTGTCGGCCTCGATGGTTTTCTTCTTGGCTTCGATCTTGTCCGTTTTCTCGTTGATGTCGCTGCGCGAATAGCCTTGCTGCATGCCTTTCACGGGATCGTTGTAATACTGGACGTCCAGCACGCCCAGTTCGCGCTGCATGATGTCCAGCTCGTCCTGATCCTGCGCCAATTTCTTGTGCAGCTGGTCGAACCGTTTCCGCCAGGCTTTCTCGTCGGAGCCGGATGACGCTGACGGTCCAGACCCCGGCGCGGCCGTGGCGCCTTCTGCTGCCTCCGCGCCGTCAGCCGCGTCCGCCGAGGGATTTTGGCCGACCGCGGAGACGCCGCCCTGCGTTGGAATGTTGTCGTTGTTGAAAACTCTGGGCGGCTTTGCGCCCGCCTGATCTTTCTTCTGTTCGCGCGCCTTGCGTGCCGCTGCTACCAGGGGATCGGTTGTCTGCTCCGGAGGACTCACAACAGTGGACTGCGATGAAGGTGCCTGAGCCGTCGCAGCCGGTGCGGACGCGGCGCTTGCCGCGGATCCCGATGCAGAAGCGGGCGCCGCTGCCTGCTGGGACTGCTGCGATTGTTGCGCCTGGTTCTGGCCGGGCTGTCCCTGGGCGTTCTGGCGCGCAAACGCGTCCCCCGAAAGCAGCAGAAATGCCGCCACTGCGGCACACAATAAGTCTCTACGCATGGGTTAACGCCTCCTCGGAGGTCGGTGGAAAGCCTGCTCTGAGTTTAGATGCGGGCAGCGCGCGTAGCAACCGTGGATGGTAGGGGGTCCTGCCGCAAAGGTAACCACAGCAGAAACTCAGCCCCGCCGCCCTGGCGGTTGCGTCCTTCGATGCTGCCGCCGTGCTGCAAGGCCACTTTCTGGACCACCGCGAGCCCCAGCCCCGTGCCTTCGGATTTGGTGGTGTAAAAGGGCAGGAAGATTTTCGGCAGGTCCGTCTCCGGAATTCCCGGGCCATCGTCCGCGACGCAGATGCGTTGCCACTTGCGGCCGCCTAATTCCTCAATAGTTCCGGAAATCGTCACGCGCGGAGTCTTACTGGTGGTCAAAGCCGATTCAGCTCCATTGCGCGCCAGGTTCAGCAAGGCTTGGCGCAGCAGCGCTTCGTCACCCGGCAAATCCTGGAACGTGCCTTCGAACTCCACAGCGCATTGCGGAATGGTTTCGTGCAGCTCTTCCGCCACTTTTTCGACGACGGTCTGCATCGGCACCGTCTCGTAGCAAATCTCCAATGGTTTCGCGAAGCGCAGAAATTCGGTGACCACGTGCGTCAGCGCGCGCGTCTGCTCGAGTATGCGTTCGGAGGATTCGCGAACGTCGCCGGGTGTGGTCTCGCTGCGAATCATCTGCGCGTAGCCGGAAATCGTGGCCAGCGAATTCTTGAATTCGTGTGCGATGCCCGCGGACATCTCCCCCAGCGCCGCGAGATTTTCCTTCCAGCGAATCTGCTTTTGCAGCGCGGTCAATTCGGTCAGGTCGCTCATCAGGCATAGCGCGCCGCTGATTTTCATGTCCTGCGCATGTGGGTCCTTGGCGTTAGACAGGTTGTCGGCCACGCCGGATTTGCCGGAAGCGCGTGCGGCGCGATAAATCGGTGAAATGGTCACGCCCAGATTGCGCACGGTCCCTGCGGAGGTGAGGTGTTCGATCTCGCCGCGCTGGAACGTCTTGCCGTCGCGGATGCAGGCGGTGAGCATCTGCGTCAGCTCCGATTCCGGGCCGAGAATTTCCTTGTAGGAACGGTAACGCAAGGTGCGAATGCCCAGCGCCTCTTCCGCCGCCGGATTCGTCGAGCTGATCGCGCCCGTGGCGTTCACCAGCAGCAGGCCCGTCGGCATGTTGCGCGTCACTTCTTCAGTGAGGCGCTCGGATTCCTGCGCGCGTTCCTGCGCCAGCAAATGCAGCCGCGCCAGTTCCTTTTCCTGCGTGCGCAATTTTTCGATCACGCCCTGCATGGAAGCGGCCATGAACGCCGAGGGATTCTCGACGTCGGTCTTCGGCGTGGCCCAATCTTCATGGTTCGCGCGCGCCTGGTCGCGCATAAATTTGCGCAACAGAAACGCCACTGCCACCAGCGCCGCGAACAGCACCACCACCAGCGCCACGGCGAAGCCCATGTTAAAGGGCAGGGCGGACACGGCATGCGGATGAACCGGCACAGTCATCGCGGCTTCTCTTTGTTCGGCTTAATCAATTTCATCAACGCACCATCAGCAGCGACTGATACCAATTCACCAGCGGCGTGCCGAAAAACACCACCAGCAGCGCCCCCGCTCCCAGAAATGTGCCAAACGGCAATTCGTAGTCCGCGTCCTTGCGCCGCGCCAGAATAATCGCAACCCCCAGCACGCTGCCGAGCAGCGACCCCGCCAGGATCGTCAGCAGCGTGCGTTTCGCGCCGAGAAATGCTCCGGCCATCAGCATCATTTTTACATCGCCCAACCCCATGCCTTCGCGCCCGCGCAATTTGAAATACGCTTCGGAAACCAGCCACAGCAAACCGCTGCCGACTGCCGCGCCCAGCAGCGCGTCCACCAGCGAAATCACCGGCGCCGGGGGAGGGTAGTCGAACAAATGATTCGCGACCCACAACGCCGTGCCGTCCACCGGCTTGGTAAACAAGCTGAAGATCAGCCCGATCGCGAAGCCCGTGAAGTTCACTACATCGGGCAAAATGCGTTCGCGCAAATCAGTGAACACCAGCACCACCATGATGGCCGAAAACGCCGCCCACTTTGCCGCATCCACGCTGAGTCCGAACGCGTAAAAGCAGCCGAGAAATAGCAAGCCGGTGAGCAGTTCGACCAGCGGATACATCCACGAAATTTTCGTCTTGCAGCCGCGGCATTTGCCGCCCAACAGCAGGTAGCTGAGCACCGGAATATTGTCGTACGCCCGAATCGGCTCGCCGCATTTCGGGCACGCGGACGCCGGCAGCACGATGGACTTTCCTGACGGGATGCGCAAAATGCACACGTTCAAGAAACTGCCGATGATCAGGCCGAACAGAAAGGCAAAAATCCCGATAAAGGTAGATAACGCCACAATTCGATTGTGCCCCAACGCGTTGCGGCCCTCAAGCGAGCGCTTGGGCATCGTGTCTGACTGCTAACGCGGGCAGCGATCGGGCGCATCTCGCAACCCGGTGCGTATGGGTATTCCAGCGGTGCACGCGGAACGCGATTCGTATCTGATGGGGCTTGAAAGCGTAGAAGTTAGTGCTCGGGAACGAATGCAGCGCTGAGGCGATCGTCAGCAACGCGTTACAGCCGTGAAAAAACGGTCCGCCAGCCAGCCCATTCCTGTTTTTCGCAGAAATGGGCTACTGGCGATCCCGCCTGAGCTCTCCGCCGAGAAAAATCTACAGGATGTTGATCGAAAGACGCAGTCCCGGATGTACGCGGTTGTACATGTAATACCCGCCGTCGCTATAAATCACATAAACATCGTCGTCATAGCCCCAACCTACCGGCCACGGCTGGACGAACCCGAAGTTGTAGCCGCCGTATGCGAAGCGATGACGATCATAGTCGCCGCGGTTCACGTGGAAGCTGTGGCCGCTGCCAAAACTCGCGTTGTAGTGCGCATCCGAGATTCGGCCGTGCCCGCCATTGCCATTGCCACCATGATTCTGCGCGGCCGCATGTGATTGCGTCGTATGAGTCACAGTCTTCGTGGTATGGGTTTGCGTCGAACGCGCGGCCGTTTCCGTGTGCTGTTGCGCCGCGGGCTTGGCCTCTTGCGCGTGCGACGGCTGCGCATGTTGCTCCGCGGGCTTGGCGGCCTGCGCATGGCCTTCCTGCGCATGTCCCGCCTCCGGGTGTCCTTCCTGCGGTTTTTCTTGCCTGCCATAAACGGAAGCAGTCGTGGCCAAAAGGAAAATTAGTGCAGTCATGGAGATCGCGTATTTCATGAATTTCACCTCGAATGGAGATACAGGCAAGCCTATCGCCCCGAGGCGCACCAATCTGTCCTAAACAGCACAGGTTCCAGCAGCGAGGGCGCGTTTGACGAGCGCACGGCGCGCGGCTAAACTCGCCTGCAACGGGCGGGTGGAACGATGTTTGTGATTTTCCGCGCGATTACTTACGCTACGCTTTTTGTTGGCTTCCTGCTGATCTATCTGCCAGCGCGCGTACTGGCATCGGCTGGCGTAGCGCGCCCGCCGCAGATTGCCGAGCCGCAGATCGCGGGAATAATCGTAGGTAGTACCGGCACTGCAGTCGCACTGTGGTGCATCTTTACTTTCGCGACGATCGGCAAAGGCACGCCAGCGCCATTCGACCCGCCGCTCCGACTGGTAATCCGCGGCCCCTACTGCTTCGTCCGCAATCCCATGTACATCGGCGCAGCTCTGGCCCTCGCCGGCGCCGCGCTATTTTACAAGTCCGCGCTCCTGCTCGCGTACGCCGCCGCGTTCCTCGTCGTCTGCCATCTCTTCGTCCTAGCCTACGAAGAACCCACCCTCCGCCGCACCTTCGGCTCGGAATATGAAGCCTACTGCCGACGCGTAAAACGCTGGCGACCCTCCGCGCGTGCCGTTTGAACGCGACCCTCGCCTTACGGTATATTCGATGGTTTACACCTCATGTCCTGGATCGAACAGAAGGTCTTGGCTTACGAGCAGATGCGATTCGCGCAGGAACCGGATCGCCGCGTCCTGCCGTTCGCCTGGGGCCTCGAACACATCGGCGGCTCGGCGAACGAACGCGACCCGCGCGGCTGGCTGGAAAATTTCGCGCGCGAAACGCTTGCGCACAGCGACGAATGGTTCGCCACCACTCCGGCCGACGACTACGCGCTCGCCGACAACGTGCTCACCTTTACTAGCGCGATCGAATCGCCGTGGCCCGAAAATAATCGCGTGCACGCGCAATTATTTCAGGCGCGCCGCAACGGTCCGGCCGTGGTAGTCCTCGCACAATGGAATTCACGTTGGGAAGAGCAGCAGAACGTCTGTCGCTGGCTGAACCAACTCGGCATCACCGCCGTGAAGCTTAGCCTGCCGTATCACGATCGCCGCGCCGTTCCCAGCCATCCGCGCGCGGATTATATGGTGAGCCCTAACATCGGCCTCACGCTGCAGGCTAATCGCCAGGCGGTGCTGGATACGCGTCGCACTCTGCGCTGGCTCGAACTGCAAGGTTACAACCGCCTCGGCATTCTCGGTACCAGCATCGGTTCCTGCCTCGCGTTTCTCACCATCACGCATGAACCCGCTCTGCGCGCCGGCGCGTTCTTGCATGTCTCTACATATTTTGGCGATGTTGTTGCCGCCGGCCTCACCACTTCTAATGTCTGGCAAACTCTGCACCACGAAATTTCGCTCGACGAAGTGCGCCGCTATTTTTCGCCGATCAGTCCCTATCCTTATATTTCGCGCCTGCACGCCACGCGCAAAAAAGTACTAGCGATCAGCGGCCGCTACGACCCCACTTTCCCTAACGAGCTGACCAACGAATTCATCACCGCGATCCGTCGCGACGGCGTCGCGTTTGAGAGCCTCTCGCTTCCGTGCGGCCATTACTCGATGGGAGTGCCGCCCTTCAGCTACGCAGTAGGCTACCGCTTCGGTACATTTCTGTTTCAGGCGCTCGCATAGAGTTGGGGGCGAGAGGGGAGCCGGAATTAACGCAGAATTCTGCTGAAGTCGCCGGCGGCAATCCGTTGTTCGACCGCCCGGATATCCGGAGCGAGCGAGCGGTCCGCCTCCACCATCTTAGATTCCGCGCGCACCATCGCTTGCGCTTTCGCAGCCTGAGCGCCGGTGGCAAGAGGCGCGAGCAAATCAATCCCCTGGCACGCGGCAAGCAGCTCAATCGCCAGCACGTTCCGCAGATTCCCCAGCATCGGCTGAATCCTACGCGCCGCGCCCATGCCCATCGAAACGTAATCCTCCTGGTTTGCGGATGTGGGAATCGAATCCACGGAATGCGGCGCGGCTTGCGTCTTCATTTCGCTGGCGAGCGCGGCTGCTGTGACTTGCAGAATCATGAATCCGGAGTTCAGTCCCGCGTCGCGCACCAAAAACGCGGGCAGGAGGCTGGTCTGCGGATTGGTCATCTGCTCGATGCGCCGCTCGGAAATTCCCGCGAGCGTTGCCAGTGCGACGGCCAGTTGATCGGCCGCCATCGCCAGCGGCTGCCCGTGAAAATTTCCGCCGCTGATCACCTCTCCGCCACCCGCGCCGGCACCTGAATCCGCAAACACTAACGGATTATCCGTCGCGCTATTCAATTCTACGGCCGAGTGTCGCGCGCACTTGCGCCAGCGCGTCGCGCACCGCGCCATGCACTTGCGGCGTGCAGCGCAGGCTGTAAGCATCCTGGACGCGCTTGTCTTTTTCTGCGGCGCGATGCGATTCGCGAATCGCGCTGCCTTGATTCAACCGCCGCAGATTGCGCGCCGTCACGGCATGTCCCACATACGGCCGCACCGCCGCGATGCGCTCGTCGAACGCCGCGGGACTGCCGCGCAAAGCATCAAGCGACAGTGCCGCGGCAACATCGGCGGTATCCACCGCAATCTCCGCTTCGCGCAGACCCAGCGCCAGCAGCGCCAGCATCGCCTGCGTTCCGTTCAGACAGCGCCAGGCCTTCTTTCGCTTCCAGCTTCAATGGCGCAATCTGGGCGCTGCGCAGCGCGTCGCCGCCCGAAATCGTATGCCCCCGCAGAATTGCTTCGCCTTCGCCAATCGCCACTTGAGCCAGATGCGCCAGCGGCGCTAGATCCCCGGACGCGCCCACCGACCCCTGCGACGGAATCACCGGATGCACCCCGGCGTTCAGCATCGCGCACAAAGTTTCCGCCACCACCGGACGCACGCCAGAAAATCCCTTCGCGATCGCATTCGCGCGCAGCAGCAGCATGGCGCGCGTTTCGTGCTCGCTGAGCGGTGCGCCCACACCGCACGCGTGGCTGCGCACCAGGTTGACTTGCAATTCGCCAATCTGCTCGCGCGAAATACGCACCGAAGCCATTTTCCCGAAGCCGGTGTTGACGCCATACACGGCGTGGTCCGACGCAGTCAGCCGCTCGATCACCGCGCGCGACGCCAGCATCCGTTCCTGCGCCTGCGCAGCCAGCTCCACTTTCGCGCCTTCGAAAACCACGCTGTGAAGCTGCGCGAAATCGAGATGTTCGCCGTCAAGCTGAATTGTGCTCATAAATGTGCCGGTTTCCCGTCGCGCGAATGTGCCGTATCCTTCAGGGCAGGGAAGTACTTGCGATATTTTTCCGGCAGCGATTTCGGCCGGCCCTGCTTGTCGCAGAAAACGTGCAACGTGTCACCGGTGGCCAGCACTTCGCGCGATTCCTGATGCACGATTTCGTAGCCGAATTTCACGGTCCGCCGCTGCGATGCCAGAATCTTGGTGCGCACCACCAGCAAATCGTCAAATCGCGCCGGACGCTTGAAGCGGCAGTGCGCATCGGCCACCACGATGTAACTGTCGTCTTCAGTTTCCATCGTTTTATATTCGAATCCTAACTGCCGGCATAAATCCACGCGCCCCACCTCGAACCAGGTAAAATAATTCCCGTGATACACCACTCCCATCTGATCCGTTTCGGCGTAACGCACCCGAATTGTAGTTTCGCTATATTCCATAATTGTTTGGGAGATGATTCAGAGCGCCGCTTGGAGGCTCCGGATCGCGGAGACGGCGCGCGCAGGCAGATGGTTTCTCAATGTCCCGTCCATTTCGGCTGGCGCTTCTCCAAAAACGAAGCCAGCCCCTCGCGAAAATCCTCCGTAGCGCGAATCGCTGCATTTTCCTGCGTCGCCAGCTCAATCTCCTGCGTCACTTCCTTCTCGTTGTAAAGCAGCAGCAACCGCTTGGTGCGTCGCAGGCTCGTAGGACTCGCCTCGAGAAATTTCGCGGCCACTTCGCGTGCCCGCTGCAACAGATTTTCTGCCGGCACGATTTCCGTCACCATCCCCAGGCGAAACGCCTCCGCCGCATCAATAATCTGGCCAGTGAGCAGCAGTTCACGCGCGCGCTTTTCTCCCATCTGCCGGCGCACCAGCACCGAAACCAGTGCCGGAATAAATCCGATGCGCACTTCCGTGTAGCCGAACTTCGCCTCCGGCACCGCCAGCGTGATATCCGAAAAAGTCGCGATCCCGCACCCGCCCGCCACCGCCGCTCCGTTGACTGCCGTGATCAACGGTTTCGGGAAGGAGTACAGCCGGTGAAACATCCGCGCCATCTCCCGCGAATCCGCCAAATTTTGTTCGGCTGTCTGCCCCGCGATCGTCTGCAAAGTTTCCAGGTCCATCCCCGAGCAAAACGCCCGGCCCGCGCCGGTAAGAATGATCACGCGCACCGCGGAATCAGCTTCCGCCGCGTTCAGCACCGCCAGCAACTCCTCAATCATAGTGCTGGAAATCGCGTTGCGCTTGTCCGGCCGGTCGAGCGTGATGGTCGCGATCGCGCCATCCTTCTCGTAGCGCAATGTCGTGTAACTTGCCGCGTCGCCCGGTTGTGCCTTGCTCTTCATGAAGGTCTTCTCTGCGTCCTCTGCGGTAAGGAAAACTTCGGCCGCGCCCGTTAGTTCGGCTTCCCAGTCTGCGCCGTGTTCTCCGCTTCAACTGCGTGCGAGTATTTCTCCCGCAACTCCCCGGTCATAGCGCAAGCTACCGCCAGCGATTTCGTATCAATCCCGGTCGAAACTCCGCGCGCCGAAAGCGTGGTCAGCACAGCCTCCGTGGGAATATTGCCGACGAGTTCATCGCCCGCGAACGGGCATCCGCCCATCCCAGTCAACGCCCCATCAAATCTCCGGCACCCCGCCTCATAAGCCGCCAATATTTTTTCCGCCGCGCGATCCGGCCGACTATGCAAATGCACGCCGATCTCAACTCCCGCGACGCATCCCTTCACCGCCTGATAAAGCCCAGCGACTTCTTCCGGCGACGCCGTCCCCACCGTATCCGCCAGCGAAACGGTCTGCACGCCGAGATCCTTCAGCCACACCAGCGTCTCCTCTACAATTTCCGCGCCCCACGGCTCCTCGTACGGATTCCCAAACGCCATCGAAATATAAATTACCAGCTTCCGGCCGGCCGCCTTCGTGTCGCGCTGCAACTTCTCGACGAGTTCGCGCGATTCCGCCCGCGACATATTCGCGTTCGCGCGCCTGAAATACGCGGAAATGGAATAAGGGTAGCCAATGGTCGTGACGCCAGGAGTCGCTAGCGCCCGCTCCAGCCCCTGCGCATTTACCACGATCCCGATTATTTCCACCGGCTCGCCGCCCGGCGGCTTCATCTGGCTCAGCCGTGCCATCACCGCTTCGCTATCCGCCATTTGCGGCACGTGCTTCGGCGAAACAAAACTGACTGCATCAATGTGCCGAAATCCCAGCGCAATCAGCCGGCTCAGATACTGAACTTTTTCCTCCGTGGGAATTACCTCGCGCAATCCCTGCCACGCGTCCCGCGGACATTCCACGATCGTCACTTCATTGGCCATAAGTTTTCAGAACCACGGGCTCCGGTAAATGTGCACTGCGTACCACAACAAGAAAACCGCGAGCAGCACCGAAAATCCCATCAGCGTCACTGCGATGCGCGAACTTTTTCCGTCGCTCGCTCTGACCACCGTCAGCGCCGCCCCCACGACAATTCCGATCACGCCGATATATTCCGACACCTGGTACATAAACCACAGCGCCGAACTATGGTACGAATTCCCAGAAATCTGCGCCGAAACGAACACCGCCAGCATCGCCGGCAAACACAACAACATCGTCACGCCAAACATTCCGTACCCGCCGCTGCGTCGCTCGTTCGTCATCGTCTGATCAGGAGTGCGTGGTGGAAACTTCCCGACTGACGGCCGGTTCTTCTCGACTTTCAACTTCTAGCGATAAACTTTCAACCCTCAGATCACGTTTGCAATACCCCAGTTTTGAATTCGGCCACGTTCGGATTCAATGACGCCGCTTCCAGCGCTTCAATCAACGCCTCACGCGTGTGCGCTGGATCAATAATCGCATCTACCCAAAGGCGAGCGGCAGCATACCGCGGATCGGTCTGGTCCTCATAAGTTTTGCGAATAGACTCGTACAATTCCTTCTTCTCCGCGTCACTCAACTTTTTTCCTTCTCGCTCCAGTTGCTTGATCTTGATTTCGACGAGCGTTCCCGCCGCCGAATCTCCGCTCATCACCGCATAGCGCGCCGTCGGCCACGCAAACACAAACCGCGGGTCGTAAGCCTTGCCGCACATCGCATAATGCCCTGCGCCAAAACTGCCGCCGCAAATCACAGCGATCTTCGGCACCACGCTATTCGCCACCGCGTTTACCATCTTCGCGCCCGAGCGAATTATCCCGCTCCACTCCGCTTCCTTGCCCACCATAAATCCGTTCACGTCGTGCAGAAAAATCAGCGGTAGCAGATTCTGGTTGCAATCCAGAATAAATCGCGCGGCCTTGTCCGCCGCTTCGTTGTAAATCACTCCGCCAAATTCAATCCGCTTCTCGCCCGTTCCCGGCGCCACGGTCGTTACATTCTTTTTCTGATTCGCCACAATTCCCACGGCCCAACCGCCGACGCGTGCGTAGCCGCATAGCAGCGTCTGCCCATACTCCGCGCGATATTCCTCAAACTCGCTGCGATCCACAATCCGCGCGATAATTTCGTGCATATCGTACTGCTTACCTGGCGCGGCCGAATATACGCCGTAGATTCCTTCTGCTGCATACACCGGAGCTGCGGCGGTCTTGTGATCGAACGGTGCGCCCGCTGCATGGCCCATCTTATCCACTAACGCGCGCAATCTCTTGATACACGCCGCGTCGTCCGCCTCGCGAAAATCTACGGTGCCGCTGATCTGCGCATGCATCTGCGCCCCGCCCAATTCTTCCGCCGAGGTCTTTTGCCCAATTGCCGCCTGCACCAGCGCCGGCCCCGCCAAAAACAATCCGCTGCCTTCGGTCATCAAGATCTTGTCGCACATCACCGGCAAATAAGCTCCGCCCGCGACGCACATCCCCATGATCGCGGCAATCTGCGGAATCCCCATCGCGCTCATCACCGCATTATTGCGAAACACGCGCCCGAAATCGTCCGTATCCGGGAAGACATCTTCTTGCAGCGGAAGAAAAATGCCGGCGGAATCAACCAGGTAAATCGTCGGAATTTGATTTTCAATCGCGATGTTCTGCGCGCGAATCACTTTCTTTGCGGTCATCGGAAAAAACGCGCCAGCCTTCACGGTCGCGTCGTTCGCGATGATCATCACCTGCCGCCCGGAAACGCGCGCCAGCCCGGTGATCGTCCCTGCCGACGGAGCGCCGCCCCATTCCTGATACATATCGTGTGCGGCGTACAATCCCAGTTCGAAAAAGTCCGTTTTCGCGTCAATCAGTTTCGCAATACGTTCCCGCGCCGTCAGCCGGTTCTTCTTGTGCTGCGCTTCGATAGCTTTCGCGCCACCCCCCTGCCGAATCTTCTGTTCCTCGTTCTTGATTTCGGTGAGGCGGTCCACCATCAGCCGGCTGTTCTTTTCAAATTCCGCCGACTTCTCGTCCACGCGCGTTTCGATTTTCGTTCCGCTCACCCAGCGCTCTCCTCGCAGCACTCCGCACGACAATCGTTCTGCAACGGGTTCCAACGGCTGCAGGATTCTATCACCCCTGAATTGTTTTGACTCGCGCTGCAGCTGCGCTAAAATCGCAGCGGCTCGCGGTTCTGCCGCCGGCCACATCTCTCCTCTGGAGGCGCCTATGCGCAGCGATTCCCACGCGAAGGATAGGTCTGCCTCCGGCTCGCCCCGTTAGCCGCCTCGATAGGCGCCGGGGCTCCGCCGTTCGTAGGGGCACGGCATGCCGTGCCCGCTGCTCCAATCGCGAAAAGTCGAGTTGTGCCGCCTATTCACGGGCGCGTCAGTTCCTCGTTCAGGACGTAATCCGCAAAACGCGCGCCAGCGCGCAGAGGAGATTCACAAATGCGTTTTATTGATTTGGATTTAGCGCGACGCGTGGAAATGGCTGAAGCCCGCGCCGGACGCGAATGTGCCGAGGCCTGCCATCGCCTGCACCCGGAATACCCGGTAGCCGTGGAAGAAATTGCCGGGGGCATCGCCGTCTTTGCCGGCGTGGATTCACCCGTGACGCAAGCCATCGGAGTTGGCCTGCACGGCGCAGTGAGCGACGCCGAACTCGACGCGCTAAGAGAATTTTTTCACAGCCGCACAGCTCCAGCAGCCATCGAGCTGTGCCCGCTGGTGGATATGAGCCTCTACGAAAAATTCGCGGCGCGAAATTATCACCTCCTCGAAGTTTCGAATGTTTTGTTGCTCGATGACCTGAAAGCGGCGCGCATCTCGGATGAACTGCCTCCAGGCGTCACGATCCGAGTCGCGACGCCCGACGAATCAAAACTCTGGACGCTCACGGTAGCCCAAGGCTTCGCCGAACATTTTCCAGTGACGCAGGCGATGTTAGATCTGATGGAGGGTTTCTACTACCGCGCGACGGCCTGCTGCTTCCTCGCGTTTGTGGATGGCAAAATCGCCGGCGGCGCAGCGGTTTCGGCCGACCACGGCGTCTGTGGCTTATTTGGCGCGAGCACGCTGCCCGCATTCCGTCGCCGCGGCGTGCAATCAGCCCTGCTCGCGACTCGCCTCGCCTGGGCGCGCGAAAAAGGCTGTGACATTGCAGTCAGCATCACGCAACCCGGCAGCATCTCTCACCGCAACATCGAACGCAGCGGCTTCCGCGTGGCCTACACGCGCACAAAATTAATCCTTCCGCCTTCGTAGTCGCACGTAGTCAGCGGTCACTTGGTTCGAGTCGGCGGTCGCGCGGATTGTGCGTAGGGACTGGTCTCAGACCTGTGGCTAGAGCCGGGGCGCGCAGCAGGGCTTCAGGTTTTCTCTGCGTCCTCTGCGCCCCCGCCTCCGCAAACTCTGCGGTAACGTTTTTGAGCTAGAGAGGCGCGTCACCGTCACGCTTCGCGCGGCGCAACAGAAACGCGATGCCGTATGAAATCAACGATGGCCTGCGTGGTAGTCCCGGGAAGAAAAACTTCGGCTATGCCGCCCAGCTTCAGCGCCGGAATATCCGCCTCCGGAATAATTCCGCCGATCAGCACGGTCACATCATTCATGCCCTTGCCGCGCAGCAATTCCATCAACCGCGGACAAAGCGTATTGTGCGCGCCGGAAAGAATCGAAAGCCCAATCACGTCCACATCTTCCTGCGCCGCTGCCGACGCAATCATTTCCGGCGTCTGGCGCAGCCCGGTGTAAATCACTTCCATGCCCGCATCGCGCAACGCACGCGCAATGATTTTCGCGCCGCGGTCGTGCCCATCGAGGCCCGGCTTGGCAATCAACACCCTGATTTTCTTGTCAGGCATATGTACGCAAGAATACTCGAAATCCGCAGTAAAACGATAGCAGCACAGTCCCGCGAGGTTCTATCGCGCCAGGTTCAGCAGGAAATCCTCCACCAGTGCGTTGAACTTGTCCGGATCATCCACAAACAGCGCGTGGCCATCGCCATCAAAAACTTCCAGCTTAGAGTTTGGAATGTTTTTCTGCATCGCTACGATGGTGCTCATGTATCCGCTTTTAGCCGCGCACACCACGACCGGCTTATCGATCTTTGGTAGCACCGAGCGGTAATCCGCCACAAAATATCCGACGAGCAGCGCGACCGCCGAATTCGTCGGCACGATCAAGGACGCTTTCTCGAGCTTGTTGATGTACTCCTCCGGATGCGGCTTCTTAAGATTCAAATTGCGGATGAATCCGTCGAGCGACTTCTGGCGATCCTCAAGCACCCCTTTCAACAGCCCGAAATCCTGATCTGCGTCTCCCGGAGCGCGCCCACCCGCGTCGTTATCCACCAAAATCAGCCCTGCGAAATCGCCGGTGCCGAACTGATCCACGTACGCCATGGTCTCCACCACCGCCATGGACCACGCCACAATCACCACCGGCGCCAGGTGCAACTGATCCACCACGGCCTTGATGTCTCGGGCCATCACGGCTGGATACAGTCCATCGCTCGTCTGCGAAGATTGCCCCTGCGAGCGCGGGTCCATCGCCACCACGCGATAGTCGTGCGCGAAATAATCAATTTGGCTCTGCCAAATCCATGCCGGCATCGTCCATCCGGGCACAAAAAGAATGGAAGGGAACTGGTGCGCCGCCGAAAGCCCAATTTCGCCCTTCTTGATCACCGCGTCCTTCGGCATCGGATTACCAATCTGCGCGCTAGGCGAAGTCGCGAGGTGCCCTGCTTCGATGTAATGAATCTTCACCCCGTCCGAAGTAGTAACGAACCCGCTCCGCTCCGCAGGCTTCTTGTCTTTAGCCGCTGCCGACGCCACGCCAGCAGAAACCGCGATGCTGAAGGCGAATAATAGGGCCGCCACGAACCCAGATGAGTGAAACTCAGATTTTCTCGGTTTTGCCTTCATCTTTCTCTGTGTACTCCGGTTTTCCTCTGTCTTCTCTGTGTAAAAGCCTTTGACTCTCATCCAGTCAGATTCTGAACCGTCGAATACCTTGCTTCAAAGTTAGCACGTTGAAGTTGATCAGCAATCCGATCCGGCAGCCGGAGAGACGTAGATACGTAAGCACGATGGCTTCGTGGATCTTTGCTAAACTCTCCACGGTCTTTAGCTCTACAACCACTTGTCTTTCAACCACGAGGTCGATTCGATAACCGCAGTCCAGTTTGACATCCTTATAAACAACCGGAACAGCTTTTTGCCGGTCGTAATGAATTCCTCGCAGTTCGAACTCGCGCGCCAGGCATTCTTCGTATGTGGATTCAAGCAGGCCCGGGCCGAGCAATTTATGCACTTCTATGGCTGCGCCAATGATCGCTCCCGTGAGTGAATTGTTGTCCATGAGAAGACAAGATCAAAACATTAACACAGAGTACACAGAGAAAAACGGAGGCCAGAGAGAAACACGAAACGACGAACGGAGCGCGGTCAGTGCCGCTATGTGATCGCTACCTCTTCATAGATGCCGAACACCGCGCGCATGGCGTCGCAGACTTCACCGAGTGTTGCGTAGGCCTTTACCGCATCATAAATGAAGGGCATCAGATTGTCTTTGCCTGCGGCAGCCTTGCGCAAAGCCGCCAAACGCCGCTCGACCTCGGCGTTCGACCGGTCCGCCTTCAATTTCGCCAGCCGCGCAGCCTGCCGCGTCGCGACGGTCTCATCAATCTGTAAAATGTCTATGCCCTTCTCGTCCGCGACGTAATCATTCACGCCCACAATAATCTTTTCCTTGCGATCCACCGCCTGCTGATATCATGTAAGACGCCTCCGCAATTTCCCGCTGCGGATAGCCGCGCTCGATCGCCGCCACCATCCCGCCCAGCGCATCAATCTTATGGATGTAATCCCAAGCCCCGCGCTCTTCTTCATTCGTCAACGCTTCCACAAAATACGACCCGCCCAAGGGATCTGCCGTGTTCGTCACGCCGCTTTCGTGCGCTATGATCTGCTGCGTTCGCAAGGCTAGCGTCGCCGCAAATTCGGTAGGCAGCGCCCAAGCCTCGTCCAAGGAATTAGTATGCAACGATTGCGTCCCGCCCATCACCGCCGCCAGTGCTTGCAGCGCCGTACGCACCACGTTGTTGTAAGGCTGCTGCGCGGTCAGCGAACATCCCGCCGTCTGCGTGTGGAAACGCAGCGCCCACGACCGCGGATTCTTCGCGCCAAACCGCTCGGTCATCGTCTTGTGCCAAATCCGCCGCGCCGCGCGATATTTCGCAATCTCCTCAAAAAAATCACTGTGCGCATTAAAAAAGAATGAAAGCCGCGGAGCAAACTCATCCACATCCATCCCGCGCCGCACGCCCCATTCGACGTACTCGATACCGTCGCGCAACGTAAACGCCAATTCCTGAATCGCCGTCGAGCCGGCCTCGCGAATGTGGTACCCGCTGATCGAAATCGGGTTGAATTTCGGAGTTTCCTTCGCGCCAAATTCCAGCGTATCAATCACCAGCCGCATCGAAGGTTCCGGCGGATAGATGTATTCCTTTTGCGCGATATATTCTTTCAAGATATCGTTCTGCAGCGTCCCTGAAATTTTCTTCCAATCGGCGCCCTGCTTTTCCGCCACAGCCAAATACATCGCCCAAATCACCGCCGCCGGCGAATTAATCGTCATTGAAGTCGTCACATCCGCCAGCGGAATCTGATCGAACAGCACTTCCATATCCGCCAGCGAACTGATCGCCACGCCGCACTTCCCAACTTCGCCCTCGGAAAGCGCGTGATCCGCGTCGTAACCCATCAAAGTCGGCAAATCAAACGCCACCGAAAGCCCGGTCTGCCCCTGCCCCAGCAAATAACGAAATCGCGCGTTGGTATCCTGCGCGGTGCCAAACCCGGCGAACTGTCGCATCGTCCACAAACGCCCGCGATACATCGTCGAATGAATTCCTCGCGTGTATGGAGGCTCGCCCGGATAGCCCAGATCCTATTTCCGGATTCCAGTCCGGCAAATCGGCCGGCGTATAGAGCCGCCGTATCGGATAACTCGACACCGTGGTGAACTCATGCGCGCGCTCCGGCGATTTTGCCAGCGTCGGCTCCAAAGTGTTTTCCTCCCAAGCGCGCTCTCCGGCGGAAACCTTGCGCGCGGCGTCCAGCGTCACGGTCACCTGCGATTTCGGCGGCTTGCCGGCCTTCGAAGTTATTTTTTCCGACATAAGGGAGGGCTCCTTCAAGGCCGCGCCAGGCACAAATATGCGCGCACACCAGCGCAACCATACTTCATCTTATGGCAAGGGAAGAGAAGCAGCAACAGCCAGAAACGCGGCGTGCTCCATCGTATGCCGCCGCAACGCGCAAGCTGTTCAGAGGACGAGCGTCGCCACCGAGCACGCGAATCCTGCGCTAGGGCGCTGCTTGTGAATCGCGCCGCAGCGCGAATCGTCCTGAGAACCGGCAGCGCCCCAGCTCGGCACATTCTGCAGCCATGCGGAGTACTTGCAGTTGCGCTTGAATCTCGTAACGGCGTCTTTAGACCGCCATTGATTCGCGCAACACCACCGATGGCGCGCTGAAGCGCGCCGCGACGAAGGCCACCGGTCTTACTTCGCGCCCACCACCGACCCAGGCTCGGGCGTCCCCGGAATCAGCGGATCCACCAAAGGCGTCCCGCGCATCGCATCCGCCACGGTAATATGCTGCACCTCCAGCGTCCGCCCCATCGCCTGATTGAAATTCACCAGCGCCTCCGCCAGATTCGCCTGCGCCCGCAACGCCGTGCCCTGCGCCGCCGTCAAATCGCGCGACCGCAACACGACTTGATACGAGGTGGAGGAACCGAGCTGATATTTCTTCTGTTCGGCATCCAACGTCTGTTGCGCCAAGTTGCGCGCTTTCTCCGCCGCCGCCACCTGCGAACGATCCTGCTGCAAAGCGATGATTGCGTTGCGCACATTTATGACTATGGTGTTCTCCGTCTGCCGGTATTGCACCCGTAGCTGACGTTCATCGAACTGCGCCCGCGCGCTATCCGCCTGCGCCGAACGATTGTGCAGCGGCATCGTCAACGTCACGCCCGCCGAATAGACCGGGTATTGGTTCCTGAACACCTGGCTCAGCGCATCGCCCACACCGCCGTGCGTCACAGCGGTCGTAGAAGCCGGCACGCCTGCGAAGACTGCATTGCCGCCGATCAAAATGGGAACTCCGTTCGCATCCACGAGCGGCGAAGCCGGATCGGCGACGAACGTAGTGTTCGATTCGGTGGTATTGAATCCTGTTCCATTGAGTCCCTGCGACTGGTACTGAACATAAGCATTCAGCGAAGGCAGCAACGCATTTCGCAAGACCTTCACTTCGATCTGCGAATTCTTCAGATTCAGATCCGCCTGATAAAGTTCCGGCCGTTTCCGCCAGGCTTCCTGCACGGCGTCCTGCAGCGGAATATTTTCCACAACGTCTGGAGTGGAAATCGCAGTCGTCGGCACGATCTCGATGCCGGCGACGTCTTTAGCCAGCAGGTTTTTGGCGATGTCGTTCAGCAGCACGGTCTCCTGCTGCAGTTTCGTGGTTTGCGCCACGATCAGATTCTGTTGGTCCGTCGCCAATTGCGATTCCGCGGTCAGCACGTCCAGCGGCGCCATGGTCCCGATTTCCAGCTGCTTCTTGTTGTCTTCCCACAGCTTTTGCGAAACGCCCACCGCCGCTTCCTGCACTTTCACGTTTTGCCGGTCATACACCAGTTCCCAGTAATCGTTGGAAGTCTGTGTCACCACCGCAATCACCTGCTGCGCGAACAGAGAATTCGCGACCTTGATCGAATTCTTCTGTTCGATGATGTAGCGGGTATTCGGCAAGATCCCGAAGCCGTTCAGCAGGGGCTGCGTCAGAGTCGCGGTAAGCACCGGGCTGAACGCCGGATTGAAAAACACGTCCGGCTCGTTGGTCGCGGAGCGCGGTGTGTCCAGAGTGACCGAGAAATTCGTGCCGGTGTGAAATCCTTGCGTGTAACCGAAATTAACGCCCGAGGAGTTTTGGTTCACCACCAGAATATTGCTGGAGCCCGTTCCGGAGATAAACGGGTTATTCACCGGGAAGTTACCGTGAGACCAGGAATAACCCACGCTGACGATCGGATCGAACGACACCGACGGCGACGAGCCCAGCACGACTTGCTGCGTACTGAAGCTTTGCGGCACGCCTCCCGCCTGAGCTTTAAGCAGTTGCGTTTCGGCGATCCAGGGGGCGAACCGTTCGACGAAAATATTCAGATTATTTTCCAGCGCCAGCGATATCGCGTCGTCCAGGCTCAGCATCAGTTTGCCGTCCTTGATCAACTGATCCAGCCGCGTGGAATTCGTCAGCATCGGCTCCGGCATGCTCCGCGGCGCGTAAACCGCGAATGGGTTCGGGAACATCGGCTTGCCCGTGGAGTAATCGGCGCCCATGCCCTCTCTCATGTTGCGCGCGGGCTCCGACGACGCGGAGCCCGTTTGTGCGCCCGGCTGGCTCGCGGGTTGTTCACCAGCCGCGTTCTGCCCCTGTTGCTGTTGAGCCTGACTCTGGTTTTGGCCTTCTTGCGCCTGTGCGAACGCCGGCGTCACAATCAGCGAAGCAGCCGTCAACAGCGCCACCGCTACATGCCTTAGACTTCCATTCATCGTGTTGTCCTCTCCAAAGAACTTTCTTGAGCTTGCGCAGGCCTGTAACCTATTCAAACGCGCGAACCAGTGTGTTTGTTTCATTTTCTGTATTTTCGATGCAAAACTGCGGCCATGCATAACCGCTTGAATTTAGACGATTAAACGGGAAATAGTGAGCGT
Organism: uncultured Acidobacteriota bacterium; assembly: GCA_963754275.1. Classification (GTDB taxonomy): domain Bacteria; phylum Acidobacteriota; class Terriglobia; order Acidiferrales; family UBA7541; genus Palsa-295. Next base: position 15,674 of record CAVWFO010000023.1, on the reverse strand, counting down.
CAGGCGTTCGTTTTCGGACAGTACCGTGCGTACCCGAACACGTGTCGCGCGAAGTTTAGCATCGCATCCAGCCACTCGCAATCGCCCTCCCGTCGCTCCGCGCTAATTTACGACGCAATGCAATATCTTCCCTGGCGGAAATACAACTTTCACCCGATTTTCCATCCCATTGACTACGCTACCCTTTCATTCCGTTGTGACTGGGCCCTCTAATCCCCGATGGGTGGTTGACTGCCGTAATTGTTTGGCCAGCTTCACCCACTCGGAGGTCGGCCGCGACCGAAAGCTCGTTGACTACCTGGTTCCCACCGCGCCGGAGCTGCCACAAGGCGGCCAAGAAATGGAATGTCCCTCGTGCAAGACCAAAGCCCTCTACACCAGCCAGGATCTGCGCTACCGCTATAAGTAAAGTGCCGCAACCTATGCGGTTTTCTCTGGATGCTCCTCCTTTTCTCCGCTTTTCCCTGCTTTGAATGCTTATCCAGTGGCGTTGGATTCCAGCGCCGCTCGCGTTGACACTCAGCGCTGCAACGAACTAACATGCGCGCGGCACCCGATGACGCGCAACCCCAACCCGCTCTCCAGCTCGCGTCCGAAATGGCGATTCCCGGAGCGTACGGTACTGCTTCTGCTGGCTCTTTGCCTCGCCGCGCTCTCGGCCGCCGCTCAAGCGACCGATCTCCCCGTAAAACCGAAGGGAGACGTCATTGACGTCCCCGCCAAGCCCACCGCCTACGTAAACGACTACGCCCACGTCCTGAGCTCCGCCGCTCGCCAGCAACTCGACGCGCTCTGTACCGAAGTAAACGACAAAGCCAAAGCGCAAATTTTCGTCGTGATCGTTCCATCTCTGGGCGATCGCACGGTAGAAGATTATTCCTTCGACGTCGCAACCAAATGGGGTGTCGGTCCCAAGCAAACCTCCAGCGGCGTCTTGATTTTCCTCGCCGTGAACGATCACAAATATTGGACGCAGGTCGGCTACGGTCTGGAACCCATCCTCCCCGACGGCAAAGTCGGCGGCTTCGGCCGCGAGATGGTCCCTTATCTCCGTCAGGGAAACTACGATGCAGGTGTAACGCTGCTCACCCGCCGCATCGCGGATGTAATCGCGCAAGATCGCGGCGTCACCCTCAGCGGCGCGCCGCCTCCTTCCCCGCAAACGAACGGCTCCGGACACGGGCAGGATTCTAGCGGCCTGCTCGGTCTGCTGTTCTTGGCCGGATTGATTTTCTTCATGTACGTAATGATTAAGCGCGGCGGCGGCTCCGGGCGCGGACGCGGCGGCGGCAGCGGCTGGTGGGTTGGTCCCCTGATCGCCAGCAGCATGGGGCGCGGTGGCTGGGGCGGCGGCGGATTCGGTGGCGGAGGTTTTGGCGGTGGTGGTGGCGGCTTCGGTGGTGGAGGCGGAGGCTCATTCGGCGGCGGCGGCGCCGGCGGCAGCTGGTAACAAATCGGGCCTGTAGGGGCGGGCCTCAGCCCCGCCCGTCGTAAACGTCAATTCGGAAAAGGTCGTTTAATGGAAGCCAAACTAACTGAACTCGTAAGCCGTCTGAAAGCCGCAGCCGAGGCCAACCTGAAATCCGTCGTGCTCTACGGCTCAGCCGTCACCGCCGAATTTCGCGCGGGCCACTCCGACCTCAACATCCTCTGCATCGTCGAACGCGTCGCCGCCGAAGATCTCGAGCACCTTCACGACGCCTCGGAATGGTGGGTGCGCCAGGGCAATCCGCCTCCTCTACTTTTCACCCTCGATGAACTGCACCGCTCCGCGGACGTCTTCGCAATCGAGCTGCTCGACATCACCCATCACCACCGTCTGCTTTTCGGCACCGATTTCTTCGCCAATTTCGAAGTTCCGCTGCGCTTGCATCGCCTCCAAGTCGAACGCGAACTCCGCGCCGATTGGCTGCGCCTCCGCCAAGCCATCCTCGCCGCCCCGCTGAGTTACAAAGCGCATCTGGCCATCATGTCGCAATCCGTTTCCGCCTTCTGCGCCCTCTTCCGCCACGCACTCTTCGCCCTCGGCCAACCCATGCCCGCCGGAAAACGCGAAGCCGTAACCGCCGTAGCCGCCCTAACCGGCGCCGACCCCTCCGCCTTCCACACCCTGCTGGATATGCGCGAAGGAAAAACCAAAACCCGCAACATTGATGTAGAAGCTAGCCTGCACGCCTACCTCGAATTCGTAGAAGTAGTCACCAACGAGGTTGATCGCCGCCTCGACGCGCTCTAAGCACGGCCGCAGTTGACTCGCATTTGTAACGGCCGGTCCCGGTTCGAGGGACCGGGCAGCCGTCGCTTTCGATGTTCTCATCTCTCTCCGATTTTCCTCCGCCGTTCCTCCGTACCCTCTGTGTCAAATCTTTAGCCTTTATCAGTGTTCATCTGCGTTCATCTGTGGTGCCTTTGACTTTTTCCCACTCCACCACGGCCCCCCTGCGGAATCCCCCCGTCTTGAAGTATGATGGCACCGCGTAACGCCACACCCGGAGGCAGTCCATGAAAGCAGCCCTCGCCATCATCGCCGTTCTCGTCATCCTCGCGCTCATCGTCGGCGGCGCCTATGCCAGCAGCCGCAACCAGATGGTCCGCCTCAACGAAACGGTGAAATCCAACTGGGCCCAAGTGGACGTAGTCCTGCAGCGCCGCGCCGATTTGATCCCGAATCTCGTCGCCACAGTCCAAGGATTCGCGGCGCATGAACAAACCGTCTTCGACGATATCGCCAAAGCCCGCACCCAATACATGAACGCGCAGACCCCAGCCGACAAAATCGCCGCCAGCAACCAAATTGCGCCGTTGGAATTGAAGATCCTGGCCTTATCGGAAAATTATCCGCAGCTCAAATCCAACGAGAACTTCCTTCGGCTGCAGGACGAACTAGCCGGCACCGAAAATCGCATTGCCGTCGAACGCAAGCGCTACAACGATTCCATTCAGGAATACAACACCTACATCGGCCTATTCCCCAACAACATCTTCGCCGGATGGGCCGGCTTCAAGCGCAACAACGACTACTTCCAGGCTCCCGAAGCTGCGCGCGAAGTCCCCAAAGTCCAGTTCCCAGCCGCGAAGCCTTAAGCGGTCCGCCGGCTGGCACACAAATTCGGACGAAGGCCTACGCAGCCATCGAATTCGCACGTGCAAAAATTGTCGTTGTTATTTCTTTTCCTGCGGCTCTGCGGATGTCCTTCGGAGTGGGGGCGCCGGCGCGCGCTTGCGTTCCATAGATTCACTCCAATCTTCCGGCGGAAAGCCGATGCGCCAGAACAGCGGCGACGGCTCGGTAAATTCCAATCCCACTTCGCTCTTGCTGCCCTTATTCTCGCTGATGAACGCCACCGTGCACGTCAGCTCTTCCACCGTCTTCGAATTCACAATGGAGACCTGCTGCCCGCGCATCACCGGCGTATCCATCGAAACAAGGCACCCGTTCGCGTTCACCGTGCTCGTCTTGGTGTCTTCTTCGAATGGTTTGCCTTTGCTCATGCCGCGCACCAGCACCGCCATCTGAATGTGCACGCGCTGCGTGCGCCGCAACTTGCTGTAATTTTGGGCCGCCTGAAGCGGCGGTACGTCCTTGCCGTTCGTCATCCAGCTCTCCCGGTAGTAGCCGCCCACTCCAATCTTGAGCTATACCGGCCTCATAACCCGGCATATTGAAACCTACGGTGCCTAAAAGCGAAACGTGGCGTGCTGCAGGCTCGAATCCTCGACCCCGCCGCCACGGCCCCGCGCATTGTTACTACCTGATGAATCCTGCGCCTCCGCCTTGACCCTCCCGCTTTCCCGCGCTACGCTAATTCCAGCAATAGGGGTGGGTATCCAGGAGGCTTCGCTCCCGCGAAACTGAATGAAACAAACTGTCCGACTAGCAGGCGGCATCAACGAACTCTTTGGCACCCTCGACGAAAATCTTAAACTCTTCGAGTCCGCTCTTCACGTCACGACGCATCTGCGCGATCACGACCTGGAAATCGAAGGCTCGCAGCCGCAGGTAGAACGGGCCGCGCAAATCCTCGGCGAATACAATCAACGTATCCGCGACGGCCGCGTTCCAGACAGCTCAGAAGTGAAATCCCTGCTGCGCATCGCCACAGGCGCAAGCAGCGAACCCGCATCCGCGCGCGGCGCCTTCGCCCTTTCCAACACGCGCTCCTTCGGCAAAAAAACCATCACTCCCAAGAGCGCCAATCAAAAACGCTACATGGAGGCCCTGGAAGCCTACGACATGGTTTTCGCCATCGGCCCCGGCGGCACCGGCAAGACCTATCTCGCCGTAGCCATGGCCGTCACCGCGCTACTTTCGAAGCAAGTGAATCGCATCATCCTCGCGCGCCCCGCCGTCGAAGCCGGCGAACGCCTCGGTTTCCTTCCCGGCACGCTGCAGGAAAAAGTGGACCCGTACATGCGCCCGCTCTACGACGCGTTGCACGACCTGCTCGAAGCCGACAAGCTGGAAAGTTTCCTGGAGAAGGGAATTATCGAAGTTGCGCCGCTCGCTTTCATGCGCGGCCGCACCCTCAACGATTCTTTCGTCATCCTCGACGAAGCCCAGAACACCACCAGTGAGCAGATGAAAATGTTCCTCACGCGCCTGGGCTTCAATTCCAAAGCCGTCATCACCGGCGACGTTACCCAAATTGACCTGCCTGAATCGCGCCGCTCCGGCCTGATCGAAGCCATCGAAATCGTCGGCAAGATCGAAGGCATTTCCTTCACCTATTTCGATGAACGTGACGTCGTCCGCCACAATCTCGTCCAACGCATCATCAAAGCTTACGACGAGCACGCCGCCACCCACCCGCACCACAACGGTCGCGGTGCCGGACACGTCGGCCATTCCAGCCATGCTGGGCAGCAGAATCCGCAGGATTAGCCTCGCGCGCATGATCCTCAACCAACAGCGTCGCGTTCGTGTTTCCATTTCCCGCCTGGAGAAATTTCTCGCGGTCGCGCGCAAACGCCTGCGCCTCGCCCCGCGCTCCCTCACCGTCGCGCTGGTCAGCGACGCGCAGATCAAGCGCTGGAATCGCGCCTACCGTGGCAAAAATCGCCCGACCGATGTATTGTCCTTTCCAGCAGACGTGTCCGAAGCAGAACCTGCAACTACGCGAAAGCTCCGTCAGTCGCGACGCACGCGCGCGTCGCGCATTTCCGCGTCTTCGTCTGAAAAGCTACCCGGATATCTGGGCGACATCGCGATTGCGCCAGCTGTCGCGCGTCGCAACGCTCGGCGCTTTGGCCGCGCCTTCGATCACGAAATGCGCATCTTGATTCTTCACGGGATCCTGCATCTACTCGGCTACGATCACGAGACCGACGCCGGCCAAATGGATCGCCGCGAACATCGCCTGCGCCGCGACCTGGGATTGCTCTGACGATGCCGATCTTCCTCTACTCCATCGGCGTGCTCGCTCTCACCTCCGGCCTGGTGGTTTTTTCGTACCTGGACCGCGCCTATCGCGAGCTCGGCCGCGTGCATCCCGGACGCCTCCACCAGCACCTCGACACCTTCGAATCGGATGTCGAGCCGCGCTTTCACATGGAACGCCGCCGTGCCGCCCTGGGCTTCAGCCTCCTCGCACGCTTCTGGCTCGTCTTTGTCGCCGCCATCACCGCGCGCGGCGTCCTCTTTTTCGTCCCTGGCACCTGGGAAGCAGCCGTTGAAATGATTTTTTTTCTCGGCGCCGAAGTCGTCATCGCCATGCAATTTTTCCCCGCGCTGCTGCTCGCCCGCGCTCCGGGCAATTGGGTTCTGCCGATCGTTCCCGTCGCGCGCGTGTTTCTCTTCATCATTTGGCCGGTGCAAGCTGTTCTCGAACTTCTTATCTCGGTCCTGCACTTGTCCGAAGACACGGAAGAAGAGCAAACTCCCGCCGCCGAACAGCAGCAGGCCATCGAAGCTCTGGTGGACGCAGCCACCGAAGAGGGCATCATCGAGCAGGACGAAGCCCGCCTCATCGAATCCGTCGTCGAATTCGGCGACAAGCGCGTGCGCGACGTGATGACTCCGCGCCCCGACGTCATCGCCATCCGCGCCGACGCCTCCCTCGAAGAATTGCGCGACCTCGTCGTCGAAACAAAATTCTCGCGCCTCCCCGTCTTCGAAAAGACGCTCGACGACATCGCCGGAATCGTCATGGCGCGCGACATGCTCGAAGTTCCCGACAGCGAAGCTGCACGCCGCACCGTCCGCGAGCTGATGCGCCCCGCGCTGTTCGTCCCCGAAACGAAATTCGGCTCCGAACTGCTGAAGGAAATGCAGCGCAAAAATCAGCAGATGGCCATCGTGATTGACGAATACGGCCTGATGGCTGGCGTCGTCACCATCGAAGACATGGTCGAGGAAATTGTCGGCGAAATTGGTGAAGAGGATCGCACGCCCGCCCCGGACGTCGTCCGCGAACCCAGCGGCGCCCTGGTAATCCGCGGCAGCGTGCAGCTGGAAAAAGTCGGCGAACTCTTCGGCGTGCAACTCGATTCCGGCATGCAACATTCCGCCGCCACCACCATCGCCGGCCTGCTAAACAGTGTCGCCGGCCACGTTCCGCGCACCGGTGAGGTAGTGGAAGCCGACGGCCTGCGCTTCGAAGTAATCGAAGCCAATCAACGCAAAGTCCTCCGCGTCCGCGCCAAACCCATCCCCAGTACCGCAGCGAACACCGCCCGCACCGTGTAATCGTGGCGCTGCCGTTGCTTTTGAATTTGTAGCGGCCGGTTCGGGTTCATCGAACCGGGCAGCCGTTTCGCGCTGATGGAATCACCGCTGCTTAAAAGGCCGTGGTCCAAAATCCCCGCGACAGGGTGGGGTCGTAGAAGTTATCTCGTCCAGAAAAAATTCGTCCGCGCAAAACGATTACTAATTCTTCGCCACCAAACTCTGTTCTCGCCCAGCCATATGCCCGGTAATCACCCGCACATACTTCTGCGTCTCCGGAAAAGGCGGCACTCCGCCATAACGCTCCACCATCTCCGGCCCAGCGTTGTAAGCCGCCAGCGCCAACCGCAAGTCCCCGCGATACCGCGTCAACAAATCCTTCAAATAATGCGTCCCCGCATCAATATTCTCGGCCGGATCAAAAATATTCCCCACCGCATAAAGCGCCGCCGTACTCGGCAAGAGCTGCATCAGCCCCTGCGCCCGCCGCCGCGAAACCGCCCGCGGATTGAAATTCGATTCCACCGCAATCACCCACCGAATCAGACTCTCATCCACCCCATGCTTCTCCGCCGCAGCATGAATCAAATTCCCAAAAGGTCCCGGCGCGACTGCCGCAGCAGGGACCGCCGCGAAATGTTCCTCCGGCTCCACAGCCACCAAATCCGCAGCCGCCACACTCACCGTCCCGCCATCCACCGTCAAACGCACCCGCTCCCCGTCGCGCTCATACCCCGTAATATGCAAGCGCGCCCCGGACCGCAGCACCGCATAATCCGCCGACGCCACCGCGGGAAAAATTCCCGCAGCGCCAATCATCAGCAGGAAACCCATCGCCGAAAATAATTGTCGCAATCTCAAATTCCGCTCGCCGCCCTCATCTCAATTCTCATTCAGCGCATAATTCCGAATCGCCGCCGCCACTCCATCCTCATCATTCGACAAAGTAATCGGCCACCCGCACTCTTTCAATTCCGCAATACAATTTCCCATCAGCACCGGACTCCCCGCAAACTCCAGCATCTGCCGGTCGTTCCAATTATCACCGATCGCCAACACATGCTCCCGCGCAAACCCGCGCTGCCGCGTCCACTCCGCCAAAGCCTTACCCTTCGTCACATCCCTCCGCAGCACATCCAAAATCGAAAAATCCCGCTCCTCATACTCCGTCAAAGCCAGAGTAAAATCCCGCGCCCGCGAAAGCGCCTCCAGACTCTTCATCGCCGCCCGCATCGGCGCGCAATTCCCCGCGTACATCACCTGGATCGGATCCTCGTTCCCAATCAAACAATCGCCCAGCGGCGCGACCTCCGCAATATACTCCCGATTCCGCCGGAAATATCCCCCGCGAAATGGATCGTCCCAATCCACGCGCTCCATAATCACCTGCCGCGCCCCAGGACGGTCAAAAATCACCGCCGCGCTTCCGCGAAATTCCGGAGTAGCAGCCAGCACCTGCCGCGCCGTCTCCGCCGGCAGCAGATAACGCAAGTGCGTAGTCCCATTCCGCGATTTCGCCAGCGCCCCATTATTCACAATCAAATGCAAATCGCACGGCAGCGCATTCGCAATCGGCAACGCGAAATCAAATCGCCGCCCCGTCACCAGCACAATCTCAATTCCGCGCGCCGCCGCTTCCGCAATCGTCTCCGAATTTCTCTCGGATATCTCGGACTTGCTGTTCAGCAAAGTTCCGTCAATATCCATGGCAATCAGTTTTATGGGCACGCCCTGATTCTACCGTGTCGGGCCTCTCGGCGTCTCGCTCTCTATGTTATTCTCCCCCAGTATTGAAAGGGAACTGACCTGACGGACAGGCTCTATTACCACGACTCTTTCCTCCGCGAATTCGACGCCACAGTCGTTTCCTGCACGCCCGACGGCCCCCGCTGGAAAGTTATCCTCAATAAGACCGCTTTCTATCCGACTTCCGGCGGCCAACCGCACGACACAGGCGCGCTCGGCGACGCGCAAGTCGTAGAAGTCATTGACGCCCCAATGGCCGCTGGCGGGTCGAGCGATCCCCATCACGTAGTTCACTACACCACCGCCGAAGTTCCAGCCGGTCCCGTCCACGGCCAAATTGACTGGCCCCGCCGCCTCGATCACATGCAGCAGCACACCGCGCAGCACTTGCTCTCCGCCGCCTTCATCGAACTCTTCGGCCTCCAAACCGTCTCCTTCCATCTAGGCAAGGAAATTTCCACAATTGATCTCGCCGTCCCGTCGGTCGTCCCCCGCCAAATCGAAGCCGCCGAGCGCCGCACCAACGACATCATCTTCGAAGATCGCCCCGTAGCAATCCGCTTCGGCACCGCCCAGGAACTAGCCGAGTCCGGCATCCGCAAAAAAGTGGACCGCGAAGGAATCCTGCGCGCCATCGAAATCGAAGGCTTCGACCGCCAACCCTGTGGCGGCACCCACCTCGCGCGCACCGGCCAAGCCGGCCTGATCCTCCTCCGCAAACTAGAACGCACCCGCGAACACTCGCGCATCGAATTCGTAGCAGGCTATCGCGCGCTAGCAGCAGCCCGCGCAGACTTCGCCACCCTGACCCAGTCCGCCACGCAACTCAGTTGCGCCCTCCAAGACGTCCCCGCCGGCATAACAAAAAATATCGAGGAACGTCGCGCGCTCTCCACTGCCAACAAGCGCATCGAAGAGCGCCTGGCGATGCTCGAAGCGCGCGACCTGCTCCAGCAGCATCCGGAATCGCCGAACGGTCCGCGCCTGATCGTATTCACGCCACCCGACGCGACTCCAGCCTACCTAGCTCTCCTAGCCGCCAAACTCACCACAGAAAAAAACATAATCGCCCTCCTGGCCAGCCGCGAATCCGGCCACATAGTGGCAGCCCGCTCCGCAGACCTCACGCAAGACATCGGCACAACACTCCGCGAGACCCTAAGAGAATTTCAAGCCAAAGGCGGCGGCGCCAAACACTTCGCCCAAGGCGCCCTTCCAGACCCCACCCAACTCGACACCTTCCTCACCGCCGCCACGTCTCGACTCATAACATCCTAAACACGCTGTAGCGGCACGGCATGTCGTGCCGTATACCACTGGCCAGCCCCACCACCAAGATCCCACTCCCGCATCCAACCAACTCCCGCTTCCCAAACATCCAACTCAATTTCACAGCCGCAACCCAAATCAGCGTAGCGCTGGCGCACAGACCCCTGAATATGCAATTCTTACCCGGTCTTTACGCCTTCTTAACGGCATCTGTTGTCTACTAGAACGCACTTATAATTCTGAGGGCATTCATGAATCGCGCAGGAACCATAAATCTAGCCCTGTGGTTAGCCGCCGCTGCATTACTCCTCGCAGGATGCGGCAGCGATACGAAGCAAAACGCCGCAGCCGAAGCTCCTCCTTCCGCTCAAGTCGAACACGAAGGCGACGCCAACATCGTCCAGGTAGATAACGCCGATCAATTTCCGCTCGCAACCGCCACCGACTACAAAGCCGCCTCGCAACTCACGGTCACCGGCACCGTCAGCCCCGATGTCTCGCGCACCGTCCCAGTAATCTCCATCGCCTCCGGCCGCGTCGTTGAAATCCGCGCCCGCCTCGGCGACACCGTTAAAAAAGGCCAGCTCCTCCTCCGCGTGCAAAGCGCGGACATCGCCGCCGCCTACTCCGACTACCGCAAAGCCGTAGCAGACGAAACTCTAGCCAACACCCAGTTCGAGCGCGCCAAAGGCCTCTACGACCACGGCGCAATTTCCCTCAACGATTTTCAAGTGGCCGAAGACACCGCAAACAAAGCCAAAGTGGACGTCGAAACCACCGCCGAGCATCTCCGCGTTCTCGGTGCTCCGCTCGATCATCCCTCCGGCATCGTGGATATCGTCGCGCCCATCGCCGGCGTTATTACAGACCAGCAAGTCACCAACGCCGCCGGCATTCAAGGCCTCTCCTCCACCAACCCCTTCACCATTTCAGATCTTTCCGACGTCTGGATTCTCTGCGACGTCTATGAAAACGACCTATCTGACGTCCGCCTGGGCGATGCCGCCCAAGTTCGCCTCAACGCCTATCCCGATCAAGTCGTCACCGGTACCATCAGCAATATCGGCGCTGTCCTCGATCCCAACATTCGCACCGCCAAAGTTCGCATCCAGGTCCATAATCCCGGCAACATGCGCCCCGGCATGTTCGTCACCGCCACGTTCCGCGGCCAGAAAAAGGAATCCCACGCCTCGGTCCCGGCTTCGGCAATCCTTCACCTCCACGATCGCGATTGGGTGTATGTCCCCGCGGGCGGGAAAAAATTCAAGCGTGTTGCAGTCGTCGCCGGTGAAATGCTCCCTAACAACACGCAGGAAATAATTTCCGGCATCAATCCCGGCGACCAGGTCGTTAGCAACGCCCTCGTCCTGCAAAACACCGTGGAGCAATAGTTGCCGGCTAATCCTCACCATCGTACGGCTGCTGCCTGATGCGACGTCTGATCGAACTCGCGCTCAATAGCCGTTTCATGGTTATCGCGCTAACCGTCCTGCTCCTCGTTTGGGGCGCCATTTCGTTCCACGCCCTTCCAGTGGAAGCCTATCCCGACGTCGCCAACAATTATGTCCAGGTCATCACCCAGTGGCCCGGCCGCGCCGCCGAAGAAGTCGAACAACAAGTCACCATCCCCATCGAAATTCAGATGAACGGTCTGCCGCACCTCGCTCACCTTCGCTCCGATTCGCTCTTCGGCCTCTCCAGCGTAATGCTCATCTTCGACGACAGCTCCAACAACGACTGGAATCGCTCCAAAGTTCTCGAGCGCTTGGAGCAGGTCACCCTTCCCAACGGCCTGCAGCCGCAGATGGGCACGGACTGGAGTCCGGTAGGCCAAATTTATTGGTACACGCTGCGCAGCACCAACCCGAAATACGACCTCATGGAACTGAAATCCATCGAGGACTGGACGCTCGAAAAGCAGTTCAAGTCCGTGCCCAACGTCGTTGACGTCTCCAGCTTCGGCGGCATCACCCGCGAATATCAGGTCCGCGTTGATCCCAACGCCCTTGTCTCTCACGGCCTCAGCATCGGCCAGGTCGAACAACAGCTCGCGAACAATAATGCCAACGCCGGTGGCAGCTTCGTCGAATCGGGTCTCCAGCAAATCAATGTCCGCGTGGTCGGCCTCTTCACCAATGTCGCGGACATCGAACAAACCGCCATCACCACCAAAAATGGCACCGTCCTTCGCGTGAAAGATATCGCCACCGTCACCCAAGGCCCGCGCATCCGCCTCGGACAAATAGGGAAGGCAATTCACAAAGCCGATGGCACCATTATTGACAACGACGACGTGGTCGAAGGCATCGTCCTGCTTCGCAAAGGCGCCAACGCGGACGAAACTCTTCTTGCCATTCACAAAAAAGTTGAACAGCTCAACAACGAGATCCTGCCGCCCGGAGTGAAAATCGTCCCGTTCCTCGACCGCAGCGAGCTCGTGCACCTCACCACGCACACCGTGCTCGAAAATCTCACCGAAGGCGTGCTGCTCGTCTCCATAATCTTGTTTTTCTTTCTCGGAAACTCTCGCGGCGCGCTCATCGTCGCACTCACCATTCCATTCTCGCTGCTCTTCGCCTCCATTTGCCTCGACCTCAACAAAATTCCCGCGAATCTTCTCTCGCTCGGCGCTCTCGATTTCGGCATGGTTGTTGACGGCACCGTGGTCATCATCGAAAACATCGTCCGCCATTTCAGCCTCTCCTCCAGCGCGCAGAAAACGCCCCTGGAAATCATCCGCGACGCTGTCCTGGAAGTCCTACGCCCAGTCTTCTACGCTCGCGCCATCATCATCACCGCCTACCTCCCCATCTTCACTCTGCAGAGCGTCGAAGGCCGCCTCTTCAAGCCCATGGCCTGGACCGTATCCTTCGCCCTGCTCGGCGCTTTGATCTTCGCGATCGTAATCGCCCCGGTCCTCGCGCTTCTGGTATTCCGCCACGGCGTGAAGGAATGGCCCAACCCCGTGATGATTTTCCTGCGCGACAAATATCGCGTCGCCGTCCGCTGGGCCATCCATCATCGCGTTTTAACCGTCAGCGTCGGAGCCGCCGCATTCGCGCTCGCCGTTTTTCTCATGATTAGCGGCGTGATCGGCTCCGAATTTCTCCCCCACCTCGATGAAGGCGCCATATGGGTCCGCGGCACCCTGGCCCCCAGCACTGGCCCCACCGAAGGCGTCCGCGTCGCCAATCAAGCCCGCGACATTCTCGCTTCCTTTCCCGAAGTCACGAAAGTAACTAGCCAGGTCGGCCGCCCCGACGACGGCACAGACACCACTGGCTTCTTCAACACCGAATATTTCGTGGACCTGAAACCCAAAGACCAATGGCGCCCCGTTTTTCACAAAGATAAAGACGAGCTGATCTCCGCAATGGACACCCAGCTGAGCAAAATGCCCGGCATCCTCTGGAATTTTTCGCAGCCTATCGCGGACAACATGGAAGAAGCCGTCAGCGGCGTAAAAGGCGAGCTGGCCATAAAGCTCTACGGAGACGATCTGCAAATCCTGGAAGAAAAAGGCGATGAAGTCGTAAACGTAATGCGCGGCATCCCCGGCGTAGAAGATCTCGGCCTCTTCCGCGTCTTGGGCCAACCCAATCTGAATATTTCGGTGGACCGCCAGCAAGCCGCCCGCCACGGCATCAATGTCTCCGATGTCCAAGACGCAGTAGAAACCGCGGTAGGCGGCAAAGCCGTAAGCCAAGTTTTACAAGGCGAACAGCGCTACGACCTGGTAGTCCGTTACCAACCCAACTATCGCGACACCAAAGAAGCCATCGAAAATATTCGCCTGCTATCCCCCAGCGGTGAACGAGTCTCCCTCGCGCAATTAGCCACGATAAACGTCCGCGACGGCGCCTCCGAAATCTACCGCGAAGAAAATTCCCGATACGTCGCCATTAAATACAGCGTCCGTGGCCGCGACCTCGGCAGCGCTGTAGAAGAAGCCATGAAGCAGGTAAAAGCCCGCGTGAAACTCCCAGTCGGCTACCACATAGACTGGGCCGGCGAATACGAAAGCCAAAAGCGCTCCCAAAAACGCCTGATGATCGTGGTCCCCATCACCCTGCTGGTAATTTTCATAATCCTCTACACCATGTTTAGCTCCGCCAAATGGGCAGGCCTGATTCTAGCCAACGTCGCCGTCGCCCCACTCGGTGGCTTGCTAGCTTTGCTCCTCACCGGCACGCATCTCAGCGTTTCATCCGGCATCGGCTTCCTGGCTCTCTTCGGCGTCTCCGTCGAAACCGGCGTCATCATGCTCGAATACATCAATCAACTCCGCGCCCACGGCTACTCCATCGAAGAATCCGCCGTCGAAGGCGCCGTCCTCCGCCTCCGCCCCATCATGATGACCATGCTAGTAGCGACCCTCGGCCTCTTACCCGCTGCCACAAGCCGCGCAATCGGTTCCGATTCCCAGCGCCCCTTCGCCATCGTAATCGTCGGCGGCCTGATCACTGCCCTCATCATGGGAATCTTCCTCCTTCCCGCCATGTACGTCTGGATAGCCCGCGAAAGCGACAAACTCCCCGACACCGAAGAATCCTTCGAAGTGTAATCGCTAAGCACGCGTGCACCTCGTAGCGCCGGCGTCCCGCCGGCTCAGTTGACGTTGCATTTCCATTTGCCGCTGAATTTGTATCGTCCGTCTGCTTGTGAATCGCGCCACAGCGCGATTCATCCTGAGATTCGGCGGTGCCGAATCGAAGGGCTGCGCCCCAACTTGCCCGGGCATCAACATTCTCTCGGCTCCGGGGTCGTATTCGCGTTTGGTTCTGTATCGGCCGGTTCAGTTTTATCCAACCGTGCAGCCGGTGATTTTTCACTCCCACTCGGCGCATGTCCCAAATCCCCGCGGCATCAATTTTCCCACTCCATCCTCACAAAACTCCGCTAGAATCGCCGCGTCACAAAGCCCGCTACGCGCCCGAGGCCTGCACAAGATGAAACGCGAAGAAATCCACGCCCGCATCGAAGCGATCGGCATAATCCCCGCCGTCCGCCTCTCCTCCGCCGAAGACGCCCTATTCGCCGCCGAAGCTGTCTCCCGCGGCGGCATACCCATCGTTGAAATCGAGATGACCGTCCCCGGCGCCATCGCCGTAATCGCCCATCTCGTAAAACACGCGCCGAAAATGATCGTCGGCGCTGGCGACGTTTTCGATTCCGACGTGGCCCGCCAGTGCGTTGACGCCGGCGCGCAATTCCTCACCAGCCCCGGCCTCGATCTAAAAATCATCGAATTCGCTCTCGGCGCAGACGTAGTCGCCATGCCCGGTGCCCTAACTCCCACCGAAGTAACCCGCGCCTGGAAATCAGGCGCCGATTTCGTAAAAGTTTTCCCCTGCGCCCAAGTCGGCGGCGACACCTACATCCGCGCCCTGAAAGCCCCCTTCCCGAATCTCCCGCTGGTCGCGTCCGGTGGCGTAAATCAACACACCGCCGCAAATTTCATCCTCGCAGGCGCCGCAGCCCTGGGCATCGGCAACGAACTAATCCCCAAAGACGCGATCCGCCTCCGCCAATCCGAGCGCATCTTCACCCTCGCCCAGCGCTTCACGAAATACGTCTCGAGCGCCCGCGCTACGCTCCACCTAAGCGTCCCGCCAGCAAAATAAATCGGCGCAAGCCTTAATTCCCGGCGAAGCCGACCGCAGGACCGCTGCTCGTGAATCGCGCTACAGGGCGATACATCCTGAGAACCGGCAGCGCCGGTTCGAAGGGCTGCGCCCCGCCTTTCACTCGCCTTTGTAGCGGCCAGCTCCAGCTGGGCGACGTTGCTCTTAGTAAGGGCGGAATCCCCCTGTCTCTTTTTCTTACCTACGGAGCACGCATCTTTGTACTACCGCAATTTTCTCAATCCGTCGCATGCACAATATGTTGCAAAAACTCCGCACGACGTTTGGCGCTCCTCCCCGCCTTTGCTAGAATGTTTCCTGCACTCGCATCTCTAGATGGGCGTGTAGCTCAGTTGGGAGAGCGCCTCGTT
>CAVWFO010000022.1:0-562061 GCA_963754275.1 uncultured Acidobacteriota bacterium | reverse complement strand
GGAAACTGACCACTGCCCTATTTTGGCTTTTGCTTTTTTGCAGGACGCGAAGCGGCTTGCGCCTCTGCTGCCCGCTGCGGGGCGTGATTTTGCGCGCCCGCGTCGGGCAGTGCACTGGCGGCCAGCGCGGAGCCAGGCGGGCCACGAACGTGCGTTGCGTCGAAGCTTCGGTGGTGGGTCAGTTTCCGATCGCGCGACTAACCGGGACTTAGTGCGCGTAGCGCGTATCGGCGCGGCTCTCCGACTCGAAATGTGGGTAATGGTGCGGTCACGCTAGACCGTCATGGCCCGATCGAGATCAGTCCTCGCTTCACTGCAAATAGGACCATGTCGGCGTTGCTGCGAAGGTTGAAGGCGTCCATGATGTGATGCTTGTGATACTCCACGTCCCCGATAGTTACGTCGAGCAATCCCGCGATTTGCTTCAGTGACCGCCCTTCAGCGTACAACTGAACAAATTCCCTTTGTCGCGGGGTCATGTCCGTCGAGAATTGGCGGGCCCTCGCCTTCGCCTGGACCCAGTCTTGTGCTTTCAACTTCGGAGTCAAATATGGCGTTCCATGCAAGACGTGGTCGATAGCCTTTAGCAACTCCTGTCCTGTGGAATGTTTCAGCACATATCCGACTGGACCCAGTGCGAGAGCCGCCGCGGCGAGATTTGGATCTTCCCGCATCGTCAGGAAGATGAACCTGATCTTGGGAGCTTGTTCTTTGATTCTCCGTGCCGCATCCAACCCATTCAGAATCGGCATGGAAATATCCACAACAATCACGTCTGGTCGGAGTCGCATGGCTTCCCTCACCATAGCTTGGCCGTCGGCGGCTACTCCTACCACTTCGACGGCACAAGTCTTCTCGAGATAGATCCGCAAGGCTTCAGCGAAAATCGCGTGGTCATCCGCGATGAGGAAGCGTGGGCCTTTCCCATGGTCAGGTGGAGGTTGCATCGGGTGTCCTCCTTGCGCTGTCAAGCCTTACGTGCTGACGGTCGCTGTCTTTCTGTTCTCGCCAGATTCCGCCTTCAGTGGGGAAGTTTATAAACGCGCGGGAGAAACCGCAGCGACGGCGGTCACGCGCGGTTGTAACGTAGATCACAATCCAGCCTTGTCAATGCCCTCGATTCAACGCTAAGTCCCGATTAATGCCCTGACCGTCCATGTGGATTTCGGACGACGGCGGGTGGCGGATCTTCCGAATCACCCAAGTAATTGCCTCAAGATTTTTCGGGTGGCCCATCCTTCGCGCTTTTGTTCCATGTGAAGGGCGGAGCCTCTAGATTCAAATCATCCACAGCTTTTCGCGCCACATCCGAACTCACAAAACCTTTTTCGGGCGTCACCGAAACGTCGCGACCCTCAAACCCAAAAAAGCAATTCCAGGCCAGTTAGTACTAGCACTGTCCCATTTCTGTTCACATGTACAACTGGTCTTTTCCTGCGCAACTGCTACCTTGGGCCAGGAGAAGAAAATTATGAAACGTTTCGGAAAATTTCGCGACCCACGCTTCGCGCTCACCACCCTGCAAAATCCCACCTGGGAAGTCCGCACCCGCGCCGAACTCATCCAGGCCGCGCAGCAAGCTCTCGAACGCCAACCAGACGCCGCCGAACTCCCCTTCGCTCTTAGGCCCGCCGCGCCACTAATCCCGCCACCCGCCACTGTTGCCGTTACTGGGAGCGCCAGTCTCCCGGTTCGCACAACCGAACCCACGCCTCAATCGCAAACGGAACCCCCACCCGAACCCGAACCGCAAATGCAGGTACGACCAGAACCAGAGCCGCAATCAGAACTGCAACCAGAACTGCAACCAGAACTGCAACCAGAACTGCAACCGATTCCGTCAGCCGCGTCCGACGTAGTTCCCGTCGCCAGCGCCCTTCCCGAACTAGTCACGAAGCACCCGGCCAAGCCGAAACGCACCTACAAGCCCAGGCCAAAGCGCCAACCCCAGCCTCCGGACAGCTCCGGAATCATGCCAGGCCCAGACGCTGCGGAATTCGTCGTCGAATCCCTCGACCTCCACGCCAAGAAAGCCGCTGGCCCCCACCACAAGACACCGTCTAAACTCTCTAATCCCGAGCGCCACTCCCGCAAATGCGCCATCTGCCATCACCCCGACCGTGCCGATATCGAAGAGGACTTCCTCAGTTGGCGTAACGCCGAGCTGATTCAGAAGGACCACAAACTCCCGAATTACCGCACCATCTATCGCCACGCGCGCACCCACGGTCTATACGAACGCCGCCGCCAGAACCTGCGCTTCGCCGCCGAGCTCCTCATCGAGCATGCCGATCAAGCCCGACCCGATGCAAATGTCATCTTGCGCGCCATCCGCGCCTGCGCATGCATCAATCGCAGTGGCGAATGGGTCGAGCCGGCCAGGCGCGTCATCGTTTCCTCGCGAGACCAGCTATCCGCATCCGCGCTCGCGCCCGCGCCGCAATCTAACCCCCAGCCCGAATTCCAGGAACTCGTGCCCGAACCCGCCTCATCTACGCATTCTTCCGTACCGATCAGTATTAGTACGGATGCCAATTCGCCGTTTCTAATCAACGGCCCGGAAATTAGAAAATGATGCAACCACCTGAAAACAAACGACCGCGCCAGTTTCTAATCACACATTTTTCGCGAAAATTGGCAGCGCAATCGCCAATCTCGATACGCCGCGATCAGCTGTTTTGCGAACCACGCCCATTTCCCGGAGAAACCAGCCGGAAATCTCCGAGCCGAAAGAACGAACATCTAGGTGTTCGGGTCGGCGAACAGCCGGTCCGCGCACACCACGAAATCAAGCGCTCTAAAATGTTGGGGAAGGGTCTTACGGTATTGCAGGTTCGCCATCCTCCGCGCCTATATAGCTCGCAAAGGATCGCAGGCGTTAAATCTCTGGGCTCAAGGATTTTAGCGCGTCGGTCAAACGGTCGGTCTGGCTCTAGCTTGCTGTTGCGGCTACGGCTAGTTGGTTGGAAGACTCTCTCACTGGCTCGCTCTGGGGCGCCATCGTGCCGCCTGCAGGCGCGCTCGGGCTCGACGTCACGACCGTCTTCCCGAAAAATGCCGCGCGGGCCTTTTCGAACGAATCTTGCTGAACTGGGTTGGTCTGACTCATCTGGGCTTATTAATCTCCTTGCTGTCCATTTCCTCAAACTGAAAGGCCGCATGCAGCTGACGGTGCGGTCGTTGGACCAAAATATTTCCTATTGCATCCAACCGTCTTCCCTTATACCTGCCAACGAGGATTTGGCGGAAATCCCATGCGATGCTAAACTCGCGAAATCGCCTTATTTTTCAGTAACTTACGGCCTGAAAAACTGTCTCTCGTCCTCGCCGCTCTCGCCGTCCGCCTTTGTAATCCCGTTGCACACGTAGATAGTGCAATTCGGCGACCAGACGTTTCATCTCTGGGGAAAACTACTGACGACAGATATCCATGGACTTACGCACATCAAAACCTAGGGGGCCGACCGATACAGAGGGTGCGCTACTGTTGAATGGTTCAACGCGCGTTGAGTTTTTAACCTTTTTTCCCGGGGAGGGGACTCTGGCGCTCTCTGACTCCCCGGGTCCAGACGAAAGTCTCCTCCGTTTCGATTCGACGCCGCCGCGAACTGGAATGCCGCAACCACCGCAAAATAAACGATGGTGACCCCGTATAATCAACGATTTTCTACGCTCGTCGCGCATTCTACGGAACGCAGCAGTCGCCGAACGCTGCGCAGCAATCCGTATTTTCCGTGCAAGCCCCCTTTGCCAGCCCCTACCCACTCTGCTAAAGTGAACGGGATGGCATCCCTCATTCAGGAAGTCGGCGAAACTTTCTTCACCCTTTACAAGGGTTTCAGCGTGACGTTGCGCACCATGTTCCGCAAAACTACGACTGAAAGTTTTCCCGACGCGCCCCCCACCGTGCAACCACGCTATCGCGGCATTCATGTCCTCCAGCGCGACGAGCACGGCTACGAAAAGTGCGTAGGCTGTTTTCTCTGTGCCGCGGCCTGTCCCGCGAATTGTATCTACATCGAAGCCGCGGAAAATACCGCCGCCAACCGCATTTCTGCTGGCGAGCGCTATGCGAAGACGTACAATATTGACTACTCCCGCTGCATCTTTTGCGGTTATTGCGTAGAAGCCTGCCCCACCGACGCCATCACTCACGGCCACAGCATCGAACTGGCCCCCTACAACATCAACGCACTGATCTATCGCAAAGAGCAACTCCTCGAGCCCTGGCCCCAGCGCGCCAAACAGTAGGCCCCGGTCGCACCAAGTCAAACAGCGAGTTCGGCCGCCGCTCCGAACAGCCTTGATCGTCAATGCGTTGCGCGGTGCTCGCCCACTGCTCGGTCAGCTCGGACTTACAGAGCTGTGCGCGCTCTCACCGGTCGCGACCAATTTTCTGTTGCCTAACCATGCCCGTGCGCAGTCCTCGCGGCTCCCGTGCGCGCTCTTACCGGTCGCGACGAATTCGCTCCGGCCTAGCCATACTCGTGTGCAGCCCTAGCTGCTCCGGCCAAATCACCTGGACTTGCCGCAGTGGCGAGTAGTTGTAGCCGTTGTGAGCGACTCACCCGTGTTTGCGGTTGTTCTTGGTTGTTGTGGCCGGTCCGATCGAACGCAAACCCATCGAGAACCGCACCCCAACGCCGTTAGCTCACGCCGCTCCGCTGCACGATTCCGATTCGTTCGAACCCGCTAAGATAAACTACGAACACGCCCGCAACGCAGCCCGCAGGGAAATCTCCCAACTAACCCCTCGCTCTCACTTCGTCCCCACAATTATTCCCGTCCCACCACTACAACGCCACGCCGGCCCCCAACGATGTCCAGATTAGTCCCAACAAAAAATATCCCAAGCAAGAAAACGTCCCCGCGCCACTGATCTTGACTCGCCAGCGCCGCGCAGTGCAATCGAGCGCCCTCCCTTCCGGGAATGGGTACGGTACGGTGGGGCGAGCAGATGTTGGATGCGTTGGCGGTCGAAGCAGGCGCGGGCTGATGAATTTTCGCAGGTGCTCGGCCGAGTAAGCGGACGACCCATATCGGCAACGCTGAAAGCATCGCACGAAGACATCACGAGATGTGTGCGCTAGTAACGCGAGGCACGGCGCAAAAAACGAAGAAAACGGGCACAGTTGCGACGGGCGCAGTCGGGCGAAGGAAGCAGTAGTCGAATGCGCTGGGCGACAAGTCGCGGCGCAAAGAAGAAACGAAACAGGCGCGGTTTCGGAAGTAGCCATGGTGCGAAGGAAATATGAATGGAACGGGCTTGGGATGCGAGCAACGGCGTGAGGGCGAAACGAAACCGCAAGGGCTGCGACGGAAGGCATCGCGCTTGGAAGGTAGAAAACGAGAATGCGAACGATAGCAGCCACCACGCGAAGATTGAATACGAAGCGAGAGGTCGCGATGGAAGCAACGCAGCGAGCAACGTACGAACGAGGATTGATTGCGCTGTGACTTTGGGCTTAACGACCGATGACATAGTCAAAAGCACGCTCGGACCGACCGTGCAGCGATCTTGCACGCGGGTTTTACGGCGCGATGCGGCTTCGAACAGTACTGCTTCGCGGTCGAGGTCTGCGTTTCCCGTTGCGGCGAAAGGAACGTGATGGCGGCCCAAATAATCGTCGGTCTGTTGGTGCGAGCCAGTTGCCGGTAACTAGGAGTGGGCGATGCGGTGATCGAGCTCAGCGTCCGCGGCTCGTCGGGAAACGAACCTAGGTTGACGCGCACGCTCGCTACACGCCGCGTAGGAATGAATGCTGCCATGACCATCCTAGCGACAACAATCGCAAGCACGCTGACGCACGCAGCGAGGGGCACGACGACGGCCACGCTTCGGTGTGGACGCGAATCCGGCTCAGAGGGTGGATTCGCGAGTTGAAGAGTAGGGGTTCTGAATATGCTCGTTACGTTCTTCTCGACAGGAAACGCGATGGGTCAACTGGGGCAGGTTAATTTTCATGCTGCGACAGATGATGCAGAGTGTGCGAATCGCCTTCAGAGGCACGAACAAATGAGTTGGGCGGGAAATTCAAAGACGGTGATGGCCGAGACGCGCGTGAAAAGAAAAAGCACCCGGAAAAATCAAGCGCGCGAAAACGATGGCGGCGTCGTCCGTCGGTCGAACTGCGGAACTGGAGCAGGGGCAACCGGCAGGCCCGCTGTCGAATTAGTTTTGCGCGCGATCAAGGCCACGACACGGTTTACGAGCCGAAATGGTTCGCGAGCACCGGAATCCCGCCAAAGATGCCGATGCGGCGCAGAACTCCTCAGTCACGAAGCAAAAGCGCGGCACGGCAAAGCGAAGACCGACGTAGCGAAAGTTGAAATGGCGAAGGCCGGCAGAGATCGCTTTGGCTCCGAGCCAGTGCAAATGTGGCTTCGCCGCTCAAGCGCAATGACTTTGGTTGCGAGGGTGGACGCAAGCTCGACTTCGATTGCGCGACACTTTCCCGCCAGAGCGTCGCGGTCCCTTGTGACGAATGCGGAAGCATACCGAACAACGTAGTGCGCGGATCTATCGGTATCGGCATGGACGCAGGTCTTCGGTGGCGCAACGTTTCTAATTTCGCGGGCCGGCCCGGGTTGAGGGAACGGGAGAAATGGACACGAAGCCGATGAATCAGGAGCATCGAGATCCAGCAGGTCAAGTGGCTGCTCACCGATCGCCTGAGCTTCGCAGGACGCGAAATGTTCCAGCGAGCGAAGAGCGGCGGAAGCGTCTTGCGAAACCGGTAAATGCCGGAGCGGTAATCGCAATTCGAAAGCCACGCCGTCGCCAAGTTCGACCAGCGAAACGAACGGAAATTCCAGCGGAATTTCGTCGCCAGTCGGCAGAAGGAGCTGCTCTGCAGAGTGAGTCACGCCGCCAAGTGGAATCTGCAATGAACCGAATGCGGGGAGATCGGCCCGATTCGCGAACGAATCGCTCACAGAACGGCGTTCGAGGAGCCACCGTGCGAAGCGCGCTTCGATTTCGAACTCGATCCATTCGGCGAGGATCTCTTGGAATTCTTTGCGGAGGTTGGCAATGCGATTGAGGCGAGAAAGCTCAAAGCCTTCCAGGCAATTTTGCGAAAACCTCAGCAGAGACTCGAGCGGCGGGTGTGTGCTGCCCATGGGTCGGCCCTCCCCGGATTGTGGTCTCCCCAGCGCGGGAGGCAGGGTTGAGACGGTAACATGCGAGGCACGTGCCGCGATAGTACCGGGGTCGCAGTACTTGAGGAAAAGGATCGCGCGATGGGCGACGCACGTGCGATGCATCTCAGTCACGCCCGGCGAAATTCAACGTTGGCAAAAGGATGCTTGCTTTCGCGTGATGGATCAGCGGAAACACGGGCAAGGATATCCAGCTCACCAATGAAGCCAATTGGAATATCCATCGCGGAAGAAAGTTCCGCGGACCAAAAGAATCATACAGACCAGACAAGGGAGGCGACCGTGCCTGAAGGGCAAGTGCAGGAATCAATGAATGAAGAAGTTTGCAATCGCGAGACTGCCACCGCGGAAATATTGCGGCGCCGCAAAACTAATCGTGAGCACATGCGCCGGCGGCGGGCCGACCCGGTGCACTCGGCGCGAGAAAAGGAAAAGCGAGGCTCCGCGCGAACTGCGACGCGAGGGTCGAATGAATCGTTTTCGGCGAGCGTGGCACAGCCCATGGGCCGCATCTGCGCGATGTGCCACCTCCGTGCGGCGGTTGAGGAAATATCGCGCCTCGAGCCATCGACATTTGCCCGCGGAGGCTACGTACAAGTACGGCTGCCTTATTGCGGACGCTGTTGAGGGCTGCTGTTTAGATTACGCAATTCGCAATTCAGCGTGATTGCTGTGCGGTTGTTCGAACAACGGCGAGCTGTCGATATCAGTTGGTTCATCGCGTATGCGCGAAAAGAACTTCAACACGGGTCTCCGAGGGGTGCTGTTCGAAGAGCGGCACTACGCGCGGATGGGCGCTGCGATCTGGTTGTACGGTTGGTTGGTGTTGCGACAGACGCACCAGACCGGCAGCACCGGCTGGGTCCTTGGAGGCGCACCGGTCAGCTATCGCGAGATCGAGGGCGAGACCGGATTCAACCGGCGAACGCTGGAGCGTTGGATGAGCCTGCTGCGCCGGAACGAATACATCGAGACGGAAGCGGCGCCGGGCGGCGTAATTGTGCGCATACTGAAGGCGAAGAAACACCTGCAAGTTAACCGCGCTGTTAACCCAAGTGGCGTACAGCGGGTGCGCAAATTTGCGGAGACCGTACGCAGAGTTGCGGAGCGGGGTCCGCAGAGCCGCGTAGCGAATTGCAGTAAAGCCCATGAAGATACGAGGATTGCGGCCGGGATAGGTAGTTCATCAGTAGTAGGAATAAAAGATAAAGAGCAGCTGGATATTCACAGAGCTGTGGAAATCCAAGCGCGCCTTCAATCTGACAAGGCAGCGGCATTCCCGTCTGTTGGTCAAAATCAAGTCGCGGAAGAAATCCATTACTGCGAACTGCGTGCATTCGAGCAGCAGTTTCGCAAGGTAGTACGGAATCACGACCTGAAAAACTCCTATTCAGAGAAAAACAACCCTGCAGCACAAACACGTCACTACGAACAGCAAGGAAATCAACACCCCGCAGGCGATCCAATCGAAAAACAAAACCAGAGGCCCGCCGAAAGTTATGAAAAGCGGCCAGCCACGCAGCAAAACTTTCCCTGGCAGTTACGTGAACGCATGCGTTTGCACCGCGCGGAGCGCGATGCGGAGGTGCGGCGCGAACTCGCCGTTGGAACGGGCCCGGAGGTGCGACGCCCATGAAAAATCGTATCAAGGTTCGCAAGGAAGTGAGCCACGGCGGAGTGATACCTCGAGGATGGCAGATGGCGTGGTATGAGCCGCGCCGGCGAATCGGAGTCTATTATCCGGCGCCGTTGCACTGGTTGCTGCGGGTAATTCGCGAAGTCGTGCACCGAGTCCGTGCAGCGGTGCGCGCGCCCCGCATCGAACAAGCGGAAGTTTTCCAGATGCAGCGCACGCATCGCGAGCGCGAGCACCTGGCGGAAGAGTACGCGCGCGGGTACATGGCTGGATGGCGCGAATGTTTTCAGACGTGCCTCTCCGCGGTGGAAGAGGAAATCTCGCGCGTGGACGATACGTGGGACGTTGGATCATTCCTACCTGCGGCGCCAAAACCTCCCGGCACCGAAAACTGAGAGCGGAAATTCGGGCGCGAGCCGCGGCGGAGATTTGTAAAACACGAAGCCGCCCGCCGCAGTGTCTGCAAGAAATACCGGCGAGAGCAACTACCGATCAAAAGACAACAGGCGGGCGGAGGAAAAATGAAAACGACGGACATTTTCGATACGTGCTACGGGCGCTACCGCAGCTTGCACGAGTGGCTGGAAGATACAACCGGGAAAGTACGCGCCATTGATCTGGAGTCGCCATCATCAGGATATTCCTGGCGTCCGGCGCGCGGGCGAGCCTGCGAATATATCGCGGACTTCGAGCGGATTGGTCGCCGGTCACTGCGGCGTCCGCAGTGGAAGGGCCGGCTGAAACTTTTCGAAATATATTTCCTGCACAGCATGGAATACCGCAACGCGATCAAGTTAGTCGGAGTAGCGGAGGGCACCTTCGATTACTGGATGCAGGAAGTAAAGCGCTCGGCTGGCAGAGAATTTTCCCGCTGCGGCTTGTTTCCGCCGTCGAGATATTTTCACTCGTGAATTACGATTTTCTAGTGGATGAGCGAAACAGTTGCCTGAAGAGAGAGAGTCCGCCCGTGAGTGGCAGGGCGACAAGATTTTTCAGGAATGCGCTGCGGCGGTCCAGCTTGGCCTGGATCGTGTCTTGTTCGGTTTGTTTGGCGGCGACCACCGCGCCGATATACTTCACGAAATTGATTCCGCATTTTTCGCAGGTCACGCCGGTGCGCTGTTTGTTGTGGCAGGAAGGGCACTCGAAACGCATCGTCATGTGGCAACGCTGGCAGAAGCGCGCCACTTCGCGCACCGCCGCGCCGCATTTCGGGCAGGGAATTGTCGCTTGCGGGACCGGCGCGGCCGTTGGATCCCACGCGTTTGCTGAGCTTGGAGAGCCAGGCGGCGAAGCGCTGGCGCGCACCGCCGGAGGCCGCGCGACCGAGGTCGGAGGTAAAGGTTCCGGTGTCTTGGCACCCGTCAGCGGGCTTCGCGTTCCCGGAATCGGGCTTCGCAGGGAGCGCTGCGTTCGACGCAGGGGTGGGCGAGTTGCCGTTACCGTTTCCCGACGATGAACTGCTGGTCATACTTCATCTTAGCGGGGATGCCGGGTCAATTTGCGCATTGCACCGCGCGATGCATCCGTCGGGTTAACCTGTTCGGCGGTACAGGTCCCAATTTTGTGGCATTAATGCAGGAAAGATGAAAACTGAAAAAAAGCGCACCGCGTTCACTGCGATGACTTGGCGGATGCTCTATCAGAGATATCTGACGCGGACGTGACACGCGCGGGCGGCGGCAACTTCGAGCGGATGAGCAATTCAACCTGCTTCCAGACGCGGGGATCGCATTCGATCTCTACGTGGGATTTCATGAAGATGCGGTCCCACCAAGGGTAGGCATCACAACGGATGGGCTTTCGCGGCATAATCCTCGCGGAAATTTCCCAGGATTTGCGTGCGCGCGGGATCGGCGGCGCGTATTGCGGGCCGTCCATGGAGCAGCCCGTCGCTTTGATAGAAATTCACGGCTTGCGCGACGTTTGCTGGAATCACCGAATCGTCCTCGCCGGATTTTTCCACGCTATCCACCTGGATGGTCAGCAGGACCGGAATTCCGTCACGGTTGAGCTCGTTTGCAAGCGTCACTGTTTCCGAGGCGCCCCAGCTGTGCCCGTAGATCACCACGCGCGCGTTGCGCTTTTCATCGGCCGAAAGCGCGCCATCGTGATTGGTGTCCAGAAGATGCAGAACCTCGCGATGCGCCTGGTCGCCTTGGTGATTCTCAAAGGTATTTATATACACGCCGGAGGGATAATCCTGGCGGAGTCGTGCGGCCAGCTGCACTCCGCTATGCACCAGATCGTCGTGGCGCACAAATCCGCCCACAAAACCGATCACGATGATCTGGGGGGATGGTTTCGCCAGCTCCGCGCCCTCGTGAGAGGTTCCGTAGCGCGCGTTTGCGGTTGGCGCGATGCCGGAACTCGTGGCCGAACGCGCCGAGAGCGAGTTGCCACCCACTAAGACAGTGGCAAGCACAAGCGACAGGGGAACAGTAGCAGCTCGCATTATTTAGCTGGCCGGAAATCTGATGGTAGCACAACGTCTGCAAGTTGATACGCCCGTCGCGCGGCCGGAAGCGGCAGCTCTCGCGAGGGGAACCTCGTAATTTCGGTTCGGGAGTACGCATATATTCCGGCGACTGACCGCGCGAATCAGGTTCGGCGCGTTGCCTTAGAATTGCGCTCAATTGTCCGCTATCACTCACTGTGTCAGTTACTTACAAGATGTCCAGCCTGCATCCCGGACAAGTAAACCTCCGGCCTTAGATTCGAAACCGCCGCTAGCCTAACCAGGCGACATGTGCTATTATCGTAGTGGAAAGCGATCTAATCTTAAGTGACACTTTAATTGTCTGAGGGGACCGGCGAAACCTTTCGCTAGGTAGCCGCGTCTAATTCGATCATGAGCAAAGAACAGCTGAAGGGCAGTGGGCGGTTAGTGCCGACGCGTTTGACCGGCGTCGAGTACAAGGTAAAGTACGGCATCGAACTCACCGAGGAAGCCAGAGAACATGGCGGCGGATGGGGAGCTGCTCGCGGTGGCCGGTGGACCCGGTGCTCCGTGCGTGCGGCGCACCATCACCCGATCCCGGACGGAAGCTATTTCCTCCACGCCGATGACGGGCGCGTGCACCAGTTGAAGTCCGTTGACGGGCAGTGGCAGTATCTGGCGATCATTTAGCAAGCGCGCACCCAGCCCTGCGCCTGCAACTCTCAGTGACGTCTGACGAGCATGGCACTGGTGTGCCTGTAACGCGTTTCCCGTCGCGAGCCCCGTACCGTAGCGCTATTGTCTAGTTTCCAGCGCGTATCTCCTTGCTGACCTTGCCTCCTTCGTCCAGAAACTGAATTACGGGATTGCCTGCGGCGTCCACGCGGATAATTAGGCGATCGCGCCCCTGGTCATCTTTAATCCGCAGCGACGCGGATTTGTCGGGCGACCGGCCCAGATAGATGCGGTTCGCGTCACCGGTATGAGTGGCGAAGAATTTCTTCCATTCCGCGTCCTGCTGATCCTTGGGCAATTTGTCGATCCGCAAGCCGGCATCGTACGCTTCCTGAATCGGGTAATCTCCACGCTCGCCGATGCGGATCGCGGAAAACTTCTCCTGGTCTTCGCGGCCGGAATCAATCGCAAAAATCTGATCCTGCTCGTACTGGTCGAAGCTTAAGTGTGCGTGATTCTGAACTTTGCCGTCTTTGTCTTTCAGCCCTCCCCATATCAGGCCTCCCATTTCGGAAGCCTCGTCATTCATGAACAACATGCCCGCAGCCTCAGCGCGGTCCGGACGCGGATACTCCTTGCCGCGCATGAACGCGCCGGGAAATTCGGCGCGGTCGGAGATGATCAGGCGGGGCGTGCCGTCTGGCTCGACGAAATTGATGCGATGCACCGTGAGTTGGTCGAACGATTGGCTGCGCAACGCCGCGAATCCGCAAAGCACGGTGACGGCGAAAACGATGGTGAGAACCCCAGAATAAATGGCGAGAAATCGCTGGTCCGAGAAAATTCGCATGTCCTCCTCCTGAGAAGTCTTCTGCCAGGTTTTATACCTTATTCACGGACGGAAAGGATTGCGTTTCGTTGACAGTGCTCGCGCGGGTGAAGTAAGTTTCAGGGTGCGAAATCCTTACATGTGGAAATGGGCGGCCGGTTTCCAGATGGCGCTAACGAAGACGTGTGCCGACGCAGCGCCCGGAGATGGCTGAAGGGAGGCGACGATGAAGTTGGTGCGCGCAATTTGCCGTGAAAAATTGTCGTTGATCGTGATTTGCGCCGCATTAATCACGTTGCTGGCCGCGCTTGTCGTTTCCGCGCCGCGGTTGGCGCGCGCACAAAATCCGCAAACATCCCAGGAGGCTGTAGTGGCGCCCAACGAAAATCTCGTGGTGGAAAATATTCCGCCGATTCCGCAGTCGCTGGCGGACCAGGCGGACCGTTACACGAATTTTCGCTCGGCGTTTTTCGCCAGCTGGCATCCCACCAAGCGCGAGATGCTGGTCGCCACCCGCTTCGCCGACACATTTCAGATTCACCAGGTGAAAATGCCGGGCGGCGCGCGTACCCAACTCACTTTCTACGTTGATGATGTGCGCAGCGCGATGTACCCGCCCACCGGAGGCGATTCCTTCGTCTTCAGCAAGGATATTGGAGGCGGCGAATTCTATCAGCTCTATCGTTACGATGAAGCGACCGGCGCGGTGACGCTGCTGACCGACGGAAAATCGCGCAACACCGATGAAGTCTGGTCGAACGATGGTAAGCAACTGGCCTATGGCTCGACGCGCCGCGATGGCAAGGACGTGGACATCTGGCTGAGCGAACCCGCGCATCCTGATGATCCCAAAACCAATCGGCTCCTCGCGCCGCTGACCGGTGGCGGCTGGTCCGCGCTGGACTGGTCACCCGATGACAAACAGATACTGATCCTCGAAGAGCTTTCCGCGAACGAATCGTATCTGTGGCTGATGGATTCCTCGACCGGCGATAAGACCTTGCTTACTCCCAAGGGCGGCGCCGAGAAAATATATTACGGCAGCGCGAAATTCAGCAAAGACGGGAAGGGAATCTACGTCCCCACGGACAAAGACTCCGAATTCCAGCGTCTTGCCTACATGGATCTCTCTTCCAAGAAATTGACGTTTCTCACAGAACATATTCATTGGGACGTGGAGGGCTTCGACATCACGCCCGACGGGAAAACGATCGCGTTTACTACCAATGAAGACGGCTTCGGCGTGTTACATCTGCTCGACACCAAATCTGGAAAAGAAAAGCCCGCGCCGAAGATTCCCACTGGACTGGTTTTCGGCGTGAAGTGGCACCACAACGGCCGCGACCTCGCCTTCGGAGTCACAGCTTCGCGCTCCGCCACCGACGTATATTCCGTGGACGTGACGACTGGAAAAGTGGAGCGTTGGACCCACAGCGAAACCGGCGGCCTGAATCCGGAGACTTTTTCCGAAGCGGAGCTGGTGCACTGGAAAACGTTCGACGGAAAATCCATCAGCGGATTCTTGTATCGTCCAGCCGCGCGTTTCACTGGCAAGCGTCCGGTGATCATTGATATTCATGGCGGCCCGGAAGGGCAGTACCGTCCGCGGTTTCTCGGCAGCTACAATTACTTTATGAACGAACTGGGCATCGCCATGATTTTCCCCAACGTGCGCGGCTCGACGGGCTACGGAAAAACTTTTCTCACGCTGGACAATGGATTCCTGCGCGAAGATTCCTACAAAGATATCAACTCGCTGTTCGATTGGATCGCGCAGCAGCCGGATCTGGATTCCAGCCGCGTGATGGTCACCGGCGGAAGTTACGGCGGGTTTATGACTCTGGCTGTCGCCACGAATTACAATGACCGGATACGCTGCTCGGTGGATGTCGTCGGCCCATCCAACCTGGTGACGTTCCTCGAAAACACTTCCGGCTATCGCCAGGATTTGCGCCGCGTGGAATACGGCGACGAGCGCGATCCCAAAATGCGCGCTTTCCTGGAACGCATCGCTCCCGCGAACAACGCGCAGAAAATCACCAAGCCGCTTTTCGTGGTGCAGGGCAGAAACGATCCGCGCGTCCCCTGGACCGAGTCGCAGCAGATGGTCGCAACCGTGCGCAAGAATGGCACGCCAGTTTGGTACCTGATGGCCAAGGACGAAGGCCACGGTTTCAGCAAGAAGAAAAACGTGGATTACCAGTTTTACGCCACGGTCCTGTTCATTCAGCAGTTTCTGTTGAACTAGATTCGCTCCCTGCGGGTGGTGCTAGGCGTTGTCGCCACGCGTTTATTCCGCCGTACATCGGCGCCTTCGAGCCGCCCGGCCTCTGGTTCGAGATTCATGGAACTTTTTCGTCAGTTATCGTGAATACGCGACAGGCGTGGTGTAGGACTACGGGAATGCGGCCGCGATTCGCTTTTGCATCGTGCGTCGGGGTTGCCACCTGCGGAGATAATAATTGTGCATTTATAACGCATAGGTTAGCTAACGGAAGTAACCACTGCGGCATCCAAGACTCTGGCAAATCTTAGGGGAACGGTGACGGGGCAGCGCACGCGTTAGCGCGAGAAATTGTTTGGTGGCACAAAAGGTAACATCAAAAAGCCGAAAGTCATGGGGAGACGAATGCGCATCAAGCCAATCCTTCTATTCAGTTGCTTACTCGCGGTCCTTTCCGTTGTTTTCATTTCCCAGCGCAGCGCCGGACAATCCATTGGCGCGCCCTCGCTGATCACCCAGCCGATTGATGAAGGCAAGCTCGTCGTGCTCCGGGGCAACACCCATCCGCTTGCCCGCCCGAAATACGATCAGGGACCGGCGCCGTCCAACCTTGCGATGGATCGCATGATGCTGGTGCTGAAAACTACATCCGAGCAGGGAGCGGCGCTTGAAACTCTGCTCGCGCAGCAGCAGGACCGGTCGTCCCCGAATTATCACAAGTGGCTGACGCCCCAGGAATTCGGCGCTCAATTCGGCGCGTCTGAAGTGGACGTCCAGAAGATCACTTCGTGGCTGGAATCGCGCGGTTTTCAGATTGACAACGTCGCGAACGGACGCAATGTGATCCAGTTTTCAGGTAATGCCGGGCTGGTGCAAGCCGCATTTCACACCACGATTCACAAATACGCAGTCAATGGAAAGGAAAACTGGGCGAACTCGAGCGATCCGTCCATTCCCGCGGCTCTCACTCCCGCCGTTGCGGGGATCGCTTCGCTCAACAATTTTCCCAAGCAGGCCGCGCATCGCTTGGGCGCGACGGTCACGCGCGATAAAGCCACAGGAAGGCTGAAAGCGGTCAACCCGCAGTTCACGTTCCCCGCCGGCTGCCAGGGCTCGACCGGCTCGGAGTGCTACGGCGTAACCCCGTACGATTTTGCGACGATTTACAACATTCTTCCGCTGTGGAACGCCGGCGTCACCGGCTCCGGCCAAACCATCGCCATCGTTTCTGACAGCGACGTCAATCCCGCGGACCTGACGAATTTCCGTTCGTTGTTTGGCCTGCCCTCCGTCAACTTTCAGCGGACTTACACGCCCGGCTCCAGCAGCTCAAATCCGGGTTTGCAATCCTGCGGTTCCCTTGCCCCCGCCAGTAGCAACGGCGACGAATGTGAGGCCGCCCTGGATGTGCAGTGGTCTGGCGCGGTGGCTCCGGGTGCCACCATCAACTTGGTGATTTCAGCCGACACGCCCAACTACGTTCGGCGGTGACATTTCGGCTGAATACATCGTTGACAACAACCTCGCGAAAATCCTGGGCTATAGCTACGGTGAGTGTGAATTGGGTCTAGGCACCGCGGGGAACGCGTTCTATGGTGGCAGTTCCACCGTGAAGGACTCCGTCGGAGAATGGAAACAAGCGGCGGCGGAAGGAATCACGGTCATCGTCTCTACTGGTGACAACGGCTCAACTTCGTGCGATTCACCTAACGGCGGAGAAGAGGGAGCAGGGTTCGGGCTGGCCGTGAACGGCATTGCTTCCACACCTTACAACGTCGCTGTCGGCGGGACCGATTTCAACGACGTGACCGATCCCACGACCTACTGGAATTCGTCGAACCCGTCGGGCACAACGCAGGCGTCCGTCAAAGGCTACATTCCCGAAAACACCTACAACGACACATGCACGAACGCGGCGGTCGAAGGCCTTCTCGGTTTGAGCGGCAGTATCGAAGCAGACTGCAACCAGATTTTAGTGAACGGCGAATTTCCGTTTCTTTTGGAACCTATCGGAGGTAGCGGCGGAGTCAGTGCGTGCACGACTTCGGACGGAGAAACGCCAAGCTCTTGCACGGGCGGCTACGCGAAGCCTTCATGGCAAGCGGCGCTCACAGTCGCAGACGGCAAGCGCGATTTGCCGGACTTCGCGATTTTCGCCGGCGACGGCACGTTGCAGAATTTCTATCTGTACTGTGAAGCGGACGTTGACCCCAGTAACGCGGCGTGCAGCCTGACGCCAGGCTCTGGCACCGCTCTCTACCCGGACATTCAGTCTGTTGGCGGCACGTCCGTTTCCGCGGAAGTATTCGCTGGAATGGTGGCGCTGCTGAATCAGAGCACGGGCTCGGCGCAGGGCCTGGTGAATACGAATCTCTACGCGCTGGCGGGGCAGAGCTGGGCCAATTGCCAGTCGGGCGGCGCGCAGACCAGTGCTTGCATTTTCAATCAGGTTAGCAGTGGCACGATCGCCATGCCTTGCAACGCCGCGCAGACGGTTTTGGACGATGCGACGGGCTGCAATATTTTGACAAATGGCGACGTTATCGCCGAAACCACTCAGTCCAGCGGCGCGCTCGGCTACAATGCCGGCCCCGGTTACAACCTGGCCACGGGCCTTGGCTCGCTGAATGTCGCTAGCCTGGTGAACGAGTGGAGTGTGGGCAAAGGCGGCGCTGCGGATTTCATAATATCCTCGAACCCGGCTGCGGTCACCGTCAGCACGGCGGGCGGCACGGGCAGCACGGTGCTGACCGTCCTTGCGGTGAATGGATTTAACGACACAGTGAATTTCAGCAGCAGCAGTTGTTCCGGCTTGCCAGCTGGCGCGAGTTGCAGCTTCACCGTTTCGCCAGTGAGCGCGGGCGGCAACACTACCCTGATGATCACTACCGGCGCTACGGCCGCCACGCCGCCGTCTGTACGGCCACTAGGCTCCGGCCGCTGGACGAATGGCAGAATCGCGTCTCTTGCGTGCGCATTCGCAATCGCGATTATTTTGCTCATCACTGGCGGCAAAAATCGTCGTTGGAGCACCGCAGCTGCCTGCGCCGTGTTTCTGCTCACCGTGGGAATCGCGGCTTGCGGAGGTTCCGGCAGCGGAGGTGGGGGCGGCGGTGGTGGAGGCGGAGGCGGCGGCACCACGCCGATAGTCGAGCCCGTGTCTGTGACGATCACCGGCACCAGCACCGCCGGCAAAGTCAGCCACACTTCCACCGTGCTGCTAACTGCGGAATAGCCGCCGCTGTACAGGGCTGACTCGGAACAGTCGGGCTTCCGGGTGAGGTTCGTACGAGAACTCGACCGTCGTTGTAGTTCGTGGCTTCAGCCGTAACATTTACATTTCATGAAGCGCGCGGCTCTACAGTTGGCGGAAAAAGTAAGGCGGGTGTCATCCCGAGCGCAGCGAGGTGTCTTCTTTTCACACAAATGTTAACGAAAAAGCAGATCCCTCCGCCAAAAGGTGTGTGCGGCATTAGAATTTGAGAGATTTTCCGCGGACCATTCAGGCGCTGGAATACGGATTCTGCGTCCGCAACGCAGACTCTCCTATGGCAACAAGCTCTCGCCACCGTGCGCGACTGGAGGCATCGTCGCCGCGGAGGGCGCCGCCCGCGTCGTGTAAGACGCCGCACCTTTATCTGCATTGGAGGCAGCGGACTGCAACTCCGGTCGCGCGCTTCGTGCCGCAGCGACGGCTATTCCGCGCGCGCGAACGTCCGCGAGCAGCGTCCAATCCTGCTTGAATTCCATCATCGTCTCGCGGCTGTGCTTGGGGCTCTTCAGCTCATCAGCCATGCGCGCCAAAATAATCTGGTAGGCAAATTGCCCGTCGGAATCGGCCGCAAACACGTTGCTGGCGCTGATTCCCAAACGCAGCGGCGGCTCGTCGCCGCGAAAATTCATCCACAGCGCTCCGTTGGCATCGGCGGAAATTGTGCTGCCTGCGCCGAGCTTCTTAAAAACGTTCTTCAAGTACATCCGATCCGGAATTACTTCGTTGCGAATGGCTTCGTCAAGCATCGCGTCGAACCGGGCCTGATATTCTTGCCACTCTTCCTTGGTGCCCACAATCGTTTCGCGCTCCAGCGTGTCTTCGGCGGCGAGCTCCTGGACGCTAACGGTATATCCAGTGCTAATTGCCGGGATTGCGTTGCTGGCGCTGCCATCCGCTTCCGACGAAGGATGCGCCTCAAACTGATGCTCCGGATTGAAATGGCCGGTGATTGCATAGGAAGCGACGACGGCCGGAACGGCCTGCCATGCGAAGGCCGCCAGCGGAATTACCAACTTCTTTGAGTGGTAAAGCTGTTCGGTGCCGCTGCGGCATTCGCTGCTGCGCTTGATCGTGCCGGGAACTTGCGCGAAATGCAGCACACGAAAATTGCTTTCAGGATGTTTTTCTGCGTAATGGGTCAGCGAGCGCGCCACGGCTTTCGGGCTGGTCATGAAAAAATCATTCAGATAATCAGGTTTCACCGCGCCCGGATAATAAACGTTCATCACGCGCCGGGTGAAATCGGCGCAGTTGCGCGTCATGCCATTGAAGTGGTTCACGTTCGGCAGGGAGTTGAATTCGGCGATCAGCGCGCGGTCCTGTTCCACGGTCGTCGTTACCACGAACATGTACAGGCTGCGCTCCAGCGTAGCGCCGACCATCTCGCGCCACTCGGAGCCATTGCCGCTGCGGCAGCGCTGCTCGGTGCAAATCGCCGCCAGATATTTATCGCGGTAGCGTTCTTCGAGCGCTGCCTTGATGGCCTTCGAGCTCACCAGCGGGCGATTGCTGGGATCTTCCACGCCATAGAGATAGACGCTCAACGGAACGATGTTCCATTCGTAAGGTTGATCTTCGCCCAGCGTCGTGTAATTACTCAGGACCGAACCCTGTTCGCCGGGGAGGCACAGGCGCATCTTCACGGGCGAGCCGTCGGGGCAAATCCGCGAGAGGTACACCGCGCTGTGGCCGGAGCCCGTAATGCGTGCAACGCTGGTGTCGAGCGACTCGTTCAGAACGACGCCGGCATCGGCGCGGGTTTGTGGCGCCAGAGTCAGCAGCGCTACCAACGCGAGCACGAACAGCCACGCGGCCAACGTGCGCAACCTCTGGAACCGCAAAATTCTCAATCCGGGCAAATTATTCCTCCGGTGCGTCTGCGTATAAGCTTCACCCGCTACATTTTGACCGCGCCTCAGCTTGGGCCCCATCAGTGACTGTGGGTACGAACCTCTATAAATTGCCGTACGGCTCAAAGCGAACGCCTACAAAGGCTTAAACCCAAATCCGAGCCCAAAGTTGCAGCCCCAGATCGCGCTACGGTTGGATGTGTTCCGGATGGTATTGGCTGTGCAGGTGTAATAAGCAGCGAGCCGACAGGACTCTTGCCTTGGTCCGTCTCAGGTTGTACGATCGTGCTCGGATTGCTCCCCGCTCGACCAGCCGCAAGGCCCTCGGGCGGGGTTATTAATTTGCGGCCGACTACCGTACCGGGTTGCGCTTCCTACTCCACTGCGAAATTCACGCTGCGAATTTGCGTTAGGGCGCCGTCGGATTGGCTGGCCTGTATTTTTAGTATGTACTCTCCTACTGGAAAGTTCTCGACTGGGAGCTTGAGCGCCACTGGGATTACGGGGCTGCCCTTTTGGATGTAGGGAGTCATGTCAATGCCCGCCAATGAACCGAGAGGCTTGCCGGTTTTTGGGTCGGCGATCAGGTAGGTGCATTTCACTGTGGGAGGATTCGCATCCGCCAGTTGCGGCGCGTAGATTTGCGCATACACCGCAACTTTGTCCGTTTTCTTGAAGTGATTGTCGGCCGATGGCGTTATTTCCAGGTTGCGCACCACCAGTGGCGCGCGATCCGCCAGTAAATCAGCATCCAAAGTGCCGCCCAATTCTGAAACCGGCTGGAACTGGTTGCTCATGGCCACCGCGCTGAGGCTGAATTTCTTGCCGTCGTAGGGATCCACGATGAGGGGCGTTTCAAATTTTGCGAATTTGTCGCCGCCGCCGCTTACGACTACGCTCAAACGATATTGTCCCGGCGCCACCGAGAATTGGTTTTGATATTGCATCGGCGCCTGCATGAATTTTTCCCATTCGCCTTTTTCCATGTCCAGCGTGACTTCATCGCTGAATCGCGACGCCACGGTCCCGTCAGGGCGGTAAGCGATGCCCAGCACGTTCACGTCCGCGTGATATTTTCCTTTCACCTTTGGGCAATCAATTGACGCGGTGGGAACCTCTACCGCCAGGTGCACACGCGCTTCGTTCGGCGCGGTGTAGAAAAATGGCGCTTCCAGTGATCCTGCGCCAGCCGCGCCGGCACCCGGCTTCCCACCGGCGACAGAATTCCCAACAGCAGCGCCAGCCGCCGACGCGCGCGATTCCATTTCCTTTTCGATCGGTTTGCCGGCCAGCAGATCGGTGGACACGATATTGCAGAATCCGCTGCGCGAGCGCACGTTCGTGCCGCCGCGATCCACTTTTACTTTCAAGGCGTGGCAGCTTCCCGCCGGCGATTCCGCGGGCGCATAGCCCAGCAAATAATACTGGCTCTGTTCACGCGCGATTTTTTCGAGGCCGGACATCAAGTCATTGGTGTCCAGGATAGGGAAGCCACCAGTTCCCGACGCCAGCATGTACATCACCTGCTGATTGGTGGACGCACTGGTAGGAAATTGCGGAACAATTTGCCGCGCCTGGTTGTAAGGAGTGTTGCCGTACGGACTGCCGACCGTTGGCCTGCCGCCACCAGTCCCGCCTCCGGTGCCGCCCTTACCTCCGCCTGTTCCGCCGCCACTGCCGCCAGTCCCGCCACCTGTTCCACCCTTACCGCCGCCAGCCCCGCCACCAGTTCCGCCGCCCGTCCCACCACCAGCGCCGCCTCCGGTGCCGCCACCACCGCCGTGTCCGCCGCCTGCACCACCACCGGCACCGCCGCCGTGCTGTGGCTCGGCAACTAACGGGGCAGACGCGGGATGATACGCAGCGAGCTGAAGTCCTGCCTGGGAGTATCGCGTCGTCGCACTGACCGGTGCCGGCTGCGCAGGAGAGCCATTTGAAGCCGTCGCCAGCCCGCGCACATCCAGCGGATAGACGGCCACGTTCGCCTTGTTGCAAGCATCAATCGTCGCAGTCAATTCCGAAAAGCGCTCGGGATTGAGTTCGAATCCCGCGGTGAACAGAATCAGGCTCTTTCTGCCGGGGATCGGCGCGAGACTCTTCGCCAACTGCCGCAGTGAAAGCAGCAAAGTGTACGCGCCGAAATTACCTTCGGCATTCCCCAGGCTGGGCAGCCCGGTTTGTAATCCCGAGGGCGTATTTGCGTTTATCGTGCCGCCTGGCGCCGCGATTCCGCCATTGGACGCGGTGGGATTGGAGGCCAGAGAAGAAGTCGAGATGCCGGAGACCGCCTGATGCAAACGCGTGGCGTCCATCGTGAAGTTTTGCGCGAACTGCATCGTGCCGCCAAAATTTACGACGGCCATCACGCGGTCTTCTCCCGCGTAAGCGTCAATGAATTTACCTGCAGCGGCACGCGCGCGCGGCTGGTCGCTCAGTTCCATCGAAGAGTTGTCGAAGAACAGCACCATGTAGTGGCGTTTCGCTTCCAGGGGAATGGAGGGATCTGCGCCGAATGTGAAAGAGTTGATGGTCTGCTGTTTGTCGTCTTCGTACAGCTTGAAATCATTGGTGGTTAGGTCCTGCACGTAATTGCCCTTCTTGTCCGTCACCACCACGTCCACGCGCACTTCGCGCGTTTCCGCCTTGATGGAGCCTCCTGCGGGCGCTTGGGCCTGCTGCGCGGCGGCCGCTGACGCCCCTTGCTGCGGCGGAGTCTGGGCTTGCGCAGCGGGAGCAGTCGCAGACTGCTGCGCGCGCACGATCTGAGGCGAGCGAATCGCGCGCCAGCAGAGATCACCGGCAGCAAAGAACAAAAGCAGCATCGTGAACGTAAAAGCAACGCGTCGCCGGTTCATTTTTCACCTTCCTGCATCGAACTTTTTCGCATTTACGAGACTTTGTGCCGAAATCTACGGAATCTCCACCACGCCATTGCGCGCGGAAAGCTGCGCGGCCTTGCTATCGCGTACTACCAGCCGCACCAGATACCCGCCGGGCTTCACATCGAAATTAGTTTTGAGCGTCACGCCCGTCTGATTCAATCTCTCCAACGTCGAGTCCTTCAATCGCAGCTCCAAAGTCTTTTCCTGGCCGGTTATAAAATTGCCGTTGCGATCGAAGAGCGCCGCAACAAATATCAGGTCGTCCAAATTACGGCCATCCGATTTCTCGAATCCCACTTTAGCTAAATCCACATGCGCCAGCACCGAAAGCTGAGCGTTCAGCGCGTCGGACTTGTAATACTGGAGATGCAACTGGATCGGCACAGTTTGTCGTTCTTCGGTCGAGAACAGAGCTTCGTCAATGTCCTGCTGCGCCAGTTGCTCAGGCGTCTCGCCGCGCTTCGGCGCGAAAAATCCACGCCGCGACTGCACGGTATATTTATCCTTGGTCGTCAGTTTCACGCTGATACTGTGAAATCTTCCATCGTTTTTCAGGTTGGCGGGAACGAATGCCAACAAGTAAGAGACTTCCGGCTCTGCCGCCGTAGTACGAAAGCCCACGTCCAAATCGTTGTTGTTATAGAAATAGAATCCACCCGTGCTGTACGCCAAATTCGAAAGCACCTCGGACTGCACTTGTTGTTCCATGACGCGGTATTGCATCGAGAGCGCGGTGGTGGCGGAGTTGGCGCGCAACGGCGCGTCCTGGCTGATGTCGCCGATGGGATCCACGGTATAAAGTCCGCGGCCGTCCAGCGTGTTGATGAAAACATTCGCCTTGTTGGCTTTGTCAATCACCTGGGATACGTCGTACTCATACGTCAAGGTGAGGAAGCCCGGGCGAAACCAGTACGATGCTGCGTTGCCCTGGCAGCACAGAAACGCGCCGCACCACCTCCTGCAAACGCCGCACCGCGTACTGCGTATTGATCTCACCGGCGCTGATCACTTCTGACACGGTGGACGCAACTATCATGTTGGCTTGCTGCTGTGCGCCTTGCGACGTTCCCGTCAACTGTTCGGCGCAGGCGACGGCGTCCGCCGTAGCAGCCCCCAGGGCCTGTGAATCGTTCTGATTCTGGATCAACTCGGCCTGGTAGTACGTAATCTGCAGGCAGCCATGTTCCGTCGCCGGATCGTAGGCGCCCACGGGATTGTAGATCAGGTGGGAAATGGCGTCGCGGATCTTCACATGGTCATCGGTGAAATCCACCTGGTTGTGTCCGGATATGGTGTACACGGCGAGGCGCTCGTTGGGTTTCAGCGATGAGTCTATGAAGCGCAAGGCGGCCACTTTCGCGCGCATCAGGTCGCCGGTCTCCAGATGCGCGTCGTCGAACAGCAGCGCCACGAACCGGGTAGCCATCGTCAGTGAGCCTGGTGAGGCGGTCCCGGATTTCGTGGCATCTCCGGCCGCGGAATCCGTGAATGAATAAGTAGCCGGGTCCGGCGGCATCGGAATAGCTTCGCCGCGCGCCACACCGTTTTCGGCGCTGCGAGGGGTTACCACGGAAAAATGCGTAATGAACTGCAGTTTGCCGTCCTGTTTGAGTTGAAAATCCTCTTTCTGCAGATTTTCCACTGCGTGGCCGGAAGAATCATGAACCACCACGCGCACCGGCACCAGGTTTGCGCGCGATTCCAGCGGCGTCGTCGAAGTGCGCGTGTTGATCTCCGGCGTGTTAGCCGCGGGTGCAGGGACTGACGCAGGGGGAGCAGACGCAGCCGATGGAGTCGCAGTTGGCTGCGACGCAGGTGTTGGTGTCGCGGAGGATGGTGTAGCGGACGGAACCGCGTCGGCAGGTGCGGTTGGCGACGCGGGCTGCGTACTGGCAGCCGGTGCTGGGGATTGTGTTGATGACGCGGCCGCGGGATCTTGCGTTGCAGGCTGCGCGGCTGCCGAGTCGGCTGGTGGCTCCGCACCTTTCGTCGCGTCCGATTGCGTCGCAGGCGTTTGCTGCGCAGGAGCCGGCGCGGGTGTCGTATTCGTTTGCGCTGGCGCCGGGGTTGGTTTTGGATGGTGAATCAGCGAAGGCGGGGGATCATCAGGCGGCGGTTGCGGAGGCGTGGCGTTCTGCGCGGGTGCCGATTGTGCTTGGCAAGGTCGCGCCGCAAACGGGATGGCGATCCCCAGGCCTGCACAAAGCAGCAGAACGAAGCAGCACCGCACTACACGCCCCAAGGGCGCAACAGTCGCCGCACGTTTGCCCGCAATGGTACTCATTCGGCCACTCCTGCCTGCCGCTTCTGTGCGGAAACCGCGCGCTCCGGTCGTTTACGCCTCAGTCACTCTTGCACGGAGTTTACT
Source organism: uncultured Acidobacteriota bacterium (assembly GCA_963754275.1). Classification (GTDB taxonomy): domain Bacteria; phylum Acidobacteriota; class Terriglobia; order Acidiferrales; family UBA7541; genus Palsa-295. The sequence continues at coordinate 536,722 of CAVWFO010000022.1, read as the reverse complement.
CGCCCGGTTCAGTCGCGTCAATCGCTGCTCCTGAGGTTAATCCAGACGAGGCGCGGCCGTGAACGATTCCTATACCTCGCGCCTTACCCACCTTGCTAGAATCCGCGGCGGAACTTTTCGCAAGCGGAGGCGCGATCGCCATGCAGCGGGACCCAAAACCGGATCAGCAGACGGAATTCGAAAAGAATCGCAGCGCAGGAAATTCTAGTGAACGCGAACGCGCCGCTTGGAGCCGGCGGAAGTTCCTCACGAACTCGACCGGATTCGCGGTCGCCAGCGCGATTGGCGGTTTGGCGGGGAACGTTGCACTCTCGGCTCAGGAATCGGCGCCGGCTGGCGCAGCCAAGCCACATTCGTCCGCCACCCCGTCCGCGCCGACGCCCGGCAAACCGCGGCGAATCATCATTGATACCGACCCTGGAATTGACGACGCGATGGCGATTTTTCTCGCGCTGCGCTCGCCGGAGTTGAAGGTGGAAGCGATCACGCCGGTCGCCGGCAATGTGCCGCTGGACTTAACTTTACCCAACGCGCTGCGGTTGCTGGAGATTGCCAAACGCAGGGATATCCCTGTGGCGGCGGGCGCCAGCCATCCGCTGGTGCGGCGCCTGGCGACGGCGGGGCATGTCCACGGGGTGAATGGCCTGGCCGGAGTGGAATTTCCCGAGCCAAGAATAAAGCCGGTGCACGACACCGCTCCGGAACTCATTCGCCACATCGTGCGTGAAGATCCCCACGAGATTACGATCGTCGCCATCGGTCCACTGACTAACGTCGCGTTGGCCTTGCGCGCGGATCCTGAAATCGCCAGCATGATCCACGCGATCGTCATCATGGGAGGCTCGCTTTCCGGTGGCAACATGACGCCCGCGGCCGAATTCAATTTGTACGTGGATCCGGAAGCGGCGCGCATCGTCTTCGACGCGAATATCCCGCTCACGATGGTCGGGCTGGACGTGACCCGCAAGTGCCTGGTGCACGAGCAACACATCCAGCAGTTGGAAGCCGCGAAGAATGCGGTGAGCCAGGCGGCGGGAAAAATCCTGCGTGCCACATACGAACGTATGCGCAAGGGCGGAGAAGTGACGGACATCGCTCTGCACGACGCGCTGGCGGTTGCGTCGCTGATTGATCCTGGTGTGATCACGCGGAAGGATTATTACGTGGAAGTGGAAACTTTCGGCGAATGGACCGCGGGCGAAACGATTGGCTATGACGGCCACGGCCCCATCCGCAAATCGGCGCAGATGGAAACCAGCGCACCCGCGCCGCCGCCCGCGGAAATTCCATACAAGCCAAACGCCCAAGTCGCGGTCGGTGTTGATCCCGATCGCTTCTTCCACCTGCTGATTTCGCGCCTGACGGGGAGCGCAGCGTAAATCGCACACTGAAAATTTGTGGGGGAATGGAGAGTTGATTTCGGCAGGCAATCCCAGGCGATTAGCTAGAGCACGAACGGCACCAGTCGCGCCGTGCGGTTCATGTATTCAGTGTAAGGTTGGCCCAGCGCGCTGACGAGCGCCGCCTCTTCCACGCGGATGCGATACGCGTAGCCCGCTCCGACGCACGCCACGACGGCAAACAAGCTGGCCCAATTTCCCAGCGTGAGGCCCAGACCGATTACCGTGATCAACGCGCCGGTGTAGGAGGGATGTCGGATGTAATGATACGGCCCGGCCTCGATCACGGTTTGGCCTGCGCGCACGTCCACCTGATAAGTGAAGTAGCGCCCCAGCACGCGCATGCAGTACCAACGAAACGCGATTCCCGCCCACATCAGCGCGATTCCCAGGAAAAAAAGCTCGGTGCGCATCCAAGGGATGTACGCTCGCTGCAGACCGAAACAAAAAGTGAACGCCAGAAAAATGCCGACCCAGATCATCGAAATCAGAAACCAATAGGAACCGCGGTCGCGCGCTCTCTTGGGATCGGCTGATTTTCTGGCTCGGCCAGCCACGATTTCGAATATCCACCAAGCGGCATAGGTGGCGATCCAGATCGCGTCGTACCAGAAATGGCCGGCAAACGGCACAGGCACCATGCGCGCGCCTCCCAGCCTGTATATACGCTTGCGCCGGCGGAATAATTTCAGATTGAACGAGAAAATCGCGGCGACGACGACTCTTTCGAAGCAATGTGGACCCGCCGGCCGGAGGGACGCCGGTCAGTCCTACGCAGCAGCGTGAGGGTTTCGCGGAAGCAGAAAGTCGAACGCGCTATTCGTGTTTTTCGGAAATGGTGAAGTCCACGACCGTGGGTTGACTGGGCTTAACGTTCACCTTTTTGGTCCAGGTAACCGGTGAACTGTACATCGGCCGCTTGACTTCCACTTGCGCTCCGACGTCCAGCACCCTCGCTTCGGAGAGAACTTGCCAGCCTTCATGCCACGCGACGATTTCGTATTCTCCCGGCGGCACGTCCGAGAGCTTGTACGCGCCGTGATCGTCGGTCACCGCATAATAGGGATGCTTCACCACCAGCACGTTGGCGTTCATCCAGACATGCCCGGCGTTGCACTTCAATTCAATCACGCCGTTCCGTTGCAGCGTGACCGGGATGAATTGGTGCTGGAAGGGGAAGGGAATATTGTTGGTCGCGACGCCGAACATCTGTACGGTATGCAGCACAGGATCCTCGCTCTCGATCTTCAGCGTGCCGGACTCCGGGATAATCATAATGTGCGGAATGTACCGGCAAGTTTTCTGGTCGAGCTGCATGCGATTGAGCGGCAGATCCATAGCCTTGCCCCGAGTCACGCCGCGCAGAAAGACCACGGTATTGGCCACGCCGTTGCCATCGGGATTGATCAATAGACGCTCCAGATCGCGCGTCTTCACGTCCTCTGGATCGCAGACTTCCGGATTCTTGGTGATGGCCAACTTGGGAATCTTGGGCACCGGCCCGGTCCACGTGACGGTTCCGGCGATGGCCCCGCCGTTCTGCACGGTGATCGCTGTGTAATCGCCTTGGGCCGCTGCTCGTCTGCTACAGAGGGGAATAAACAGCAAGAGGATACAAAACGCTCGCACGACGGAGTGCTTCGTTTTTTCGTTCATTGCTACCTCGCTGGCGATGCCAGGCGCTTCGCCATGTTTTTTGACCGGTGCAAGCGCGTGCAGCGCATAACGCCGGGCGGACAATACCCACGGTTGTCCTGTGATTCTTAAACTGTGCGTGGCGAAGTTAAACCCAAGCCCGAGTACCTGCCGGTGTCCGCGCCCCTGCTGCGCGAACCCCCCGTTCGCGCAGACCGCGGACCGCAATGGGCCTGGCCCCCGTGCCGCTCACAGCTCTGCAGAACAATGTTCCGATGGCGAGCCGCACGCTGTAGTGGAACTCCTGAACGTGTGCCTATGCAGGCCCGCAGTTCTAAAGATACCGCCTGCGGCCGGGCAGCGCAGCAAGGTCTGCCATAAGTTTGTCTTATGAGTATATAAAACTTGAGAAACAGATTTCTCGCAGGCAGTCGCTGCAAGGACGGACTAAATCGTCTGCAGCGGCTGTTCGGCTTCGTGGCCCAGCGCCTCGCGCAGTTTTTTCAGCAGCGTTTCGCGCGAGAACGGTTTTTGCAGGTGCGCGGAATTCTCGATGAAGCCTTCTTCGGAATCGTGCTCCAGGTAGCCGGACATATACACAATTTTTATGCGGGGCTGCGCGCGTTTCAGCCGCTGTGCCAGCTCCGTGCCGCGCATGCGGGGCATTTTAACGTCTGTCACCAGCACATCAATCGCTCGAGCTTCCTGCTCCGCCTTTTCCAGCGCGTCCAACCCGTCTTTTCCCGTGATCACATGGTATCCGCTGGAGCGCAAAAATTCGCCGGCTAGCTCGCGGACCGCTTCTTCGTCTTCCACAAGCAGCACGGTCCCTTTGCCGCGCGAATATTTAGCCGCCGGCTCATCTTCGGACGGAAGCTGCGGCGCGGCGGCGCTTTGCGGCAAGAATATTTCGAAGCGGGTGCCCTGGCCCAGCGCGCTATCCACCCAGATGTATCCGCCACTTTGCTTCACGATGCCATACACGGTCGCCAGGCCCAATCCCGTGCCTTTGCCCAATTCCTTCGTGGTGAAAAACGGTTCGAAGATTCTCGCTTTCGTGGCTTCGTCCATGCCGGCGCCGCTGTCCGCCACTGTCAGCAGCACATAACGTCCCGGAACTGTCGGCGGATGGCTGCGCGCGTAGGCTGGATCGAGCACGACATTCTGCGTCGAAATAGTCAGTTTGCCGCCCTTGGGCATGGCGTCGTGCGCGTTCACCGCCAGATTCACCAGCACTTGCTCGACCTGCGACGGGTCGGCCTTCACGCGCGCCAGCGAATCGCCCGCGCGGAAGGTGTATTCAATTTCTTCGCCGATCAGCATCGGCAGCATCTTGCCAACGTCGGAAATCAGCGAGTTCAGATCCAGCACGCGCGGCTGCAGCACTTGCATGCGGCTGAAGGCGAGCAGCTGCCGCGTCAACGTGGTCGCGCGGTCTGCGGCCTTGCGTACTTGCGCGATGCTTGGTTGCGCCGGGCTCATCGTTCCCAGTTTCATTTCCAGCAAATCGCTGTGGCCCTTAATCACTGTAAGCAGGTTGTTAAAATCGTGCGCCACACCGCCGGCCAGTCGCCCCACCGCTTCCATTTTTTGCGCCTGGCGCAACTGGTTTTCCAGTGACTGGCGCTGCTCGTCATTTTTCTGCAGCGTGCCGCGCATGCGCGCGAATGCAGCAGTCACTTCTGAAACCTCATCTCCGCTATCCGGACTCAGTGGATAGTGATAATTACCTTGTTCCAGAGCGCGCACGCCCTGCACCAGCGTCTCCAGCGGCTGCGTGAAAGTGCGCGAAAGCACAAAGACCAGCGCTGCTCCGGCGAATACTGCCAGAAATCCCAGCGTCATCAGCGTGTGATTCAGGCGCGTGAGGACTGCCATGGCGTCGTCGTAGGGCTTCAGCACCGTCAGAGTCAAGGGCGGGGAAGACCCGGGCGTCAGATTGACTGAACTAACCAGGTAACTCTTGTCGCCGATTTCAATTTTGCCGGCACTCTCGGCGGACTTCAGCGCGTTCGCAGCCATCGCGTCGTCCATCGTGGAAAGCGAGCTTACCACCGCTCTATCACCGTAGCGGAACGCTACCTGGCACAGCGCGATTCGCGCCACTTCGGCTGCAACGCCTGGATCAATCTCACGTCCGACGATCACCGTGCCCAGATACATTTTTGAAGATTCGCCGCGCAGTTGAATCGGGCGGAGCGCAACCTGGTACAGATGGCCGCCGCCAAACCACCAGCCGTCTCCTCCGTTCGCTGTGGACGAATGAGCCAGCGACTGTTCTGCGATTTCGCGTGGGAAACCCGGGACCAGCGTGTGCAGCGCGACGATTTTTCCGGTCCAATCGGCCAGCGCGAAAAGTTCGGTGTCGCTGGAACGCCACATCTGTTCGGACGCATCCTGGATCGCGGCCATCTGGTCGTCCGCCATCATTTCCTTCAAATCGGGCAGCGTTGCCAGCAATTCGGCGGCGCGCTCCAGTTGGAACTGGCGTTCGGCGCGCAAATTTTGGAAGGTCAATACGGAATTGCGCGCATCTTTCTCGACTGCGGTGCGCACTTGTTCTTCGGCAGCGTGACGCACGACGGCCAGCGTGGCAAACGTGAGCGCGGCAATCAGCAGGGTCAGCGAGAGGAGTAATTTTGTGCGCAGGCGCGCCTTCGCTAACGCTGAATCCGAAGCGTCCAGCCAGCGAAGGAAAGTCGAACTGATGGCGTTAGCCATACCCCTGCCTGCGCCGGGAGCGAATGGCGCGATTGGAGAATAGCGAGCAGGACGGCAGAAGGGGAATGGACCGTTAGTACCGAAATTGTAAAATTTTTGGGCCTAAGGGTTTCGTACTAAGGCCCGGCGGGCGCGACGCGCAGCGGTGGCGGATGGCGAAACCTCGTCTCCTCTCCTGCGCATTCTCTGAAGCGCAGGAGATCAAAGACAGTTCCGCCGCCCGCCGATCGCCAGCAGGGAAGTCCTTCGTCTGATACTAGACGCGACACCTACATCGCGCCTTCGTCAGCCGAGGGACCGTAAGTTGCCGGCACCGCTATGCTGTTGAGCCGGAGATACACTCCTAACTGCGCGCGATGATGGATGCCGTGGTTCATCACCCATGTGCGCAGGCACTCGATGCGCGGCATGGCGATGATCGTCGCGCCGTTGCTCAGCAGGGACCACTTCTTGTGCATCTCCGCGTCGCTGGCTTTCGTCAGCAACGCCCGCGCGGCCGATACATTTTTGTCGAACTTCGCGAGCAGTTCCTTGGTGGTTTTGGGCGGTGGAGGCGGGGTGGGCGAGACTCCGTTGGGAGCCATGTCCAGCGACTCTTGCTGCAGGGTGTACACCGCCCACTCCGGGACGTCCGCGAGATGATTGGCGAGCCAGCCCATCGTTCCGGACTTCTCGTGCGGCTTCCAGGAAAATTTTTCGGTTGGCACGCGCTCGAGGGTTTTGCGCGTATTGGCCATTTCAGCGTCGAATTCGGGGAGCAATGCTTCGTTCAGTGCCATAAATTCCTCCAAATGTGGTTAGCGCGGATTGGGGTGACAACGCCGGAAAGTGTAGGCGAAGAAAAAGCGAAAGTCAAGATGCTTTGAAAGGCGGTCGCGGCTCAGTTTCTGGTGAATACGTTGGTGGGGCACTGGGACGGGAAGCGTTTCAGTCGTTGCTTATGTTCGTGCCGCCGGTAGATTTCTTTCCTGCGCGGCAGCGATTTATTCCACGGTTGCGGATTGGATTTGCCAGAGCAAGACCAGAAAAGCGTCATGAACTGCATGCGCCCTTCACGCGGGCAGGCAACTCCACGGGCGATTCTACTGCTGCCAACCGCCGCCGAGCGCCTGATATAGCTGAACGTAGTTCTGAATTTCTGTGAGCCAAGCCTGATCCAGGCTGATTTCCGAAGTGAAATATTGCTGCTCGGTCACCAGAACTTCAAGAAAAGCGGTATATCCGCCGAGAAAGCGCACGTTGGCCAGACGCGCAGTTTCCTCGTAAGTGGCTGTTTGTTCCTCGAGCTTCATGCGATATTGCCGGGATTGACTGTAGCCGACGAGGCCGCTCGAGACATCTCCCAGCGCCTGTAGCACGGTCTGCTTGTAAACGAGTTCGGCTTCATCCCGCTGGGCCCACGCGAGCTGGTAATTCGCCCGAATGCGCCCGCCCTCATAGAGGGGCTGTGCAATTTGTCCGGCAAGTGTCCAGGCAGCCGTGGTGGGCCCGCCTCCGAGGAAACTTTCCAGCGCAGTGCTTTGCACGCCGAAAGCGCCGGTCAATGAGAACTGCGGGAAGAAAGCGGCCTTGGCCACTCCCACGTTGGCGTTGGCGGCTACCAGACTTTGTTCGGACTGCAGGACGTCCGGCCGGTGTTCGAGAATTGAGGACGGCAATCCGGCCGGCACATCGGGCATGTGCGGCTCTTGAGCGAGAGACAGTCCGCGAAGAACGGGCCCAGGATTTCTAGCCAGCAGGACGCTGATTTGATTTTCAGTCTGCTCAATTCCTTGCTTCAGTGAAATGATTTCTGCTTCCGCCTGTTGTTGCAGCAGCTGCGCCTGCAGAACGTCGGTAATCGCACTTTCGCCGCCTTTGAATTTGATGGTGTTGATCCGCACCATCTCCTTGTCTGCTTCCAGTGTGCGTTCGGAGGTTTCGAGTTGGGAATCGAAGGCGCGCAGTTGAAAATAGGCGTTGGCCACGGCCGAAATCAGAGTGATTCGAACAATGCCTTGCGCGTATTGTGTGGCCAGCAGATTTGCGCGGGCCGCTTCCGTCGCCCGGCGATACTGGCCCCAGAAATCAAGTATCCATGAGGCTTGCACCGCGAGCGCGCCGGTGGTGACGTTCCCAGGAAATGGCTGCGTGCGCTGGTTCTGGATTCCCCCGGCTAAACCTACCGACGGAAGCTGATTGGCGCGAGTAATCCCAAGATCTGCGCCGGCCTGCACCACCCGCGTAGCGGCAATGCGCACGTCGTAGTTGTTAGCGAGCGCTTCCTTGAGAAGGCCCTGCAGGACTTCGTCCGGAAAAACGGCGGCCAATTTCATTTCCGCGAATGTTTCAGTGGCGGCTTGAGTGGAGGCAGCTTGCGGGAGTCCACGATATTGGCCTGGGAGATTTACGTCGGGTCGTTTGTAGTTTGGCCCCACCGTGCACCCGGACACGCAGAACAGCAGCGCGACGGTGGCGGCGATGCATTCTTTCCTATGCATCATGGCTGCCCCCTTCCGGACCCGCGCCGACCGCCGGCGGCTGCTGCGGGCTGTCTTTCTCTTTCCTGAAGAGGTTGCCGAAGCGCTCCACGACATCAAAGGACACCGGCACGAAAAAGATAGCGATGATGGAAGACGCGAGCATCCCGCCGATGACCACCGTTCCCAGCACTTGGCGCGAGATCGCGCCCGCGCCACTGGCCACCCACAAGGGCACGCATCCTAAAATAAAGGCGAAGGCAGTCATCAGGATTGGCCGCAGTCTCAGTCTTGCGCCAGAGAGAGTCGCTTCGATGAGCGGCTTCCCGCTGTCGTATTCGATCTTGGCAAATTCCACGATGAGGATGGCATTCTTGGCTGAGAGACCAATCAACATGACCAGGCCAATCTGCGCGTACACATTATTTTCAAGGTGACGGAAGAAAAGTGCGAAGAATGCCCCGAACACTGCGATCGGCACGCCCAGTAGAACGCTGAAGGGCAGCGTCCAGCTCTCATATTGAGCCGCCATGATGAGGAAGACGACGAAGAACGCCAGTCCAAAAATGACGGCGGGGGAAACACCCTGCGCGGCCCTTTGCTCCTGATAAGACATACCCGAATAGTCGAAGCCCATCTGGTTGGGCATCGTTTTGTGGAAGACATCCTCTAATGCCGCCATCGTCTGAGCGGAACTGTATCCCGGGGCCGCCGAGGCGTTGATCTGCACGCAGTTGAAGAGGTTGTAGCGCATGATGAACTCAGGACCGCTGCGCGTATACGTGGTGGTGAGCGTGCTCAAGGGAACCATCTCGCCGGTTGAATTTCGGACGTGAAACTTGCCGAGATTATCCGCGTCGGTCCGGTAGTCACCATCGGCCTGAACATACACCTGCCATTGCAGACCGAACCGGTTGAAGAAGTTAATCAGCGAACCGCCCATGAATGTCTGCACCGTCTGGTAGAGATCGTTCAGCGGTATTTGCTGGGTCATTGCTTTGGCGTTGTCCACCTTTACGCCAACCTGGGGCACGTTGAGCAGGGCGGTTGTGAGAACTCCGGATAGCTCGGGGCGCTTGCGGGCCGCTTCCACAAATATCTGCGCATTTTTTGCTAGGTACTCGATACCGCTCCCCGATCTGTCTTCCAGGATGAAGGTTGCTCCACCGGATGTGCCGACACCCGGGATGGCCGGCGGAGGAAATGAGAACGCAATTCCCGACGGAACTTTTGAGAGCGCCCGTTGCAGGTGGGCTTTAATTCCCAGGTAGCTGGTCTCGGGAGTCTTGCGCTCTTCCCACGGCTTCAGCGAAATGAAAAAGAACGAGCTGTAGGTGGCATTCACGCCGCTCAACATGCTGTATCCCATGACCGTGCTGACGTATTGCACGCCGGGCGTGTCCATGATGATCTTTTCTACTTCGCGCGCGGCCTCCGACGAGAGCTGCAGCGATGCTGCGTTCGGCAACTGCAAGCCGCCATAAAGATATCCCTGGTCTTCATCGGGGAGGAAGCTCTGCGCGATCTGCTTGCCGAAGAAGCCCGCACCGACAGTCAGCAACGCGAGTATGACGAACGCAAAGAACGCTTTGTGGATAAGGTGCCTGCAGAGATTCACGTAGCCGTCGGTAGCATGCCCGAATCCCTTGTTGAAACCGCGGAAGAAAATGCCCAGGGGCCCACGCGTCGGCTTCTTAGGACGCAGCATCAGTGCGGAGAGTGCGGGGCTGAGCGTGAGCGCGTTGAACGCGGAGAAGAGCACGGAAATTGCGATGGTCAGCGCGAACTGCTTATAGAGCTGCCCCGTAATTCCGGGAACGAAGGCCGTGGGGATGAACACTGCGGCGAGAATGAGCGCAATCGCAATTACCGGTCCCGAAACCTCTTCCATCGCCTTGATGGCGGCGTCGTGCGGCGTTAGCCCAAGCTCGATGTGGTGTTCCACAGCCTCCACCACCACAATCGCGTCATCAACGACCAGTCCAATCGCAAGGACGAGCCCGAAAAGCGACAGCGTATTAATCGAGAACCCAAATATCGGAAAGACCATGAAGGTTCCCACCAGAGAGACAGGAACCGCGAGCAGCGGAATGAGCGTTGCCCGCCAGCCCTGTAGAAAGATGTAAACGACGATGATCACCAGCAGGAGAGCTTCGAACAGCGTCTTGTAGATTTCATGGATGCCGGCACTCACGGCGAGCGTAGTGTCCAGCGCAACGGTGTAGTCCAAGCCGCTCGGGAAGCGGCGGCGTGCCTCTTCCATCATTTTCAGGACGGCGGCTCGGGTCTGCAGCGCGTTGCTGCCAGGAGTCAGATAGAGCGCAACAAGGGCCGCGGGCTGGGCGGGCTTATTTTCTCCGGCCGTTCCCATGCGCGCGAGGATGGAATAGTATTGCGCTCCCAGACTCACGCGCGCGACATCCTTCAGGCGCAGGATTGATCCGTCCGGCTGAGCGCGGACGACGATCTCGCCAAACTCCTCAGCCGTGGGCAGGCGCCCTGGAGCGCGCACGTTATAGGTGAATTGCTGACCTGGAGGGACAGGCTCACCGCCGATCTGGCCGGCGGGGTTAACCTTGTTCTGAGCCTTGACCGCATTCGTGATATCGGACACGGTCACGCCCAGACTTGCCAGCCGATCCGGATTCACCCAGATGCGCATTGCGTAAGGCCCAGCGCCGAATACCTGAACCTGGCCGACGCCCGGAAGACGCGTCAGCGCATACTGCAAGTTGATGTTGGCGTAATTGGCCAGGAAAATGTTGTCGTAAATACCCGTGGGCGAATAAAGGTCAAGCAACATGAAAGGCGCGGTGGTCCCAGGCTGCACGATCACGCCTTGCTGTGTAACCTCGGCTGGCAGTTGCGAGTTGGCCTGGCCGCTGCGCATCTGCGCCAGAATCTGGTCAGTATTGATGTCGGTCCCCAACTGAAAGTCCACGTACAGCGTCATTCCGCCGCCGGAACTGGCGCTTAACGAGTACATGTAGTTCATGCCGGAGACGCCAGACATCTGCTGCTCAAGCGGCGTTGCGACGGACTCGGCAATGGTCTGGGCATCCGCGCCGGGATAGGTGGCCTTCACCTGGATCATTGGGTCCGCGATGTTGGGAAACTGCGCCGTTGGCAGACCGAGCATGGTGACCACGCCGATCAGCACCATCAGGATTGCAATGACCATTGCCACGATCGGCCGGTTGATAAAGAATTTGGCCATGGTCAGTTGCTCCCGGCGTCCGGCGAGGCTGGCGTGTAGGGCTTGGCAGAAACCGGAATCCCTTCCTTCGCCAGTTGCGGCATTGCAGCTGCGAACATTTGTACTCGTTCAACGCCTTCAGCCACGACCTGCTCGCCCGGTTGCAAGCCCTCGCTGACGATCCAGTTCGGACCTACACGCTCGCCCATCTTCACCGGACGAAATCTGGCTTTGTGATCTGAACCGACCACCAGCACCATGAAGTTCGATTGCACCTCAATCACGGCACGTTGCGGAACCAGCAGCGCGTTGCGATTCAGGCCGGTCTGAATCCGCACGCGTCCAAAGCCGCCGGGACGAAGCGTGGCATTAGGGTTGGCGAATTCGGCCGCCATTTGAATCGTGCCGGTCTGGGTTCCAACCTGGCGATTGACGTAAACAAAACGGCCCTTTTGCGGATAAGGGACGTCGTTTGCCTGAATGAACTCGATGGGCGTGCTAGAGAGGGAATTCTGGCTGACCTTGCCGGAAATGATTCCCTCTATCCTAGAGGAAACTGCCAGGTAAGCGCTCTCGCTGACGTTGAAGTAGGCCCAGATCGGATTGACCTGGGAAACTGTCGCCATTTTTGTGCCGGTGCCGACCAGATCGCCAATCTGAGAGTTCGATACGCCGGCGATGCCGTCAATCGGAGAATTTACGTTAGTCCAGGCCAGATTTAACTCCGCGTTCTTTTCATTCGCCTGCTCTGCTAGCAGTTCGGCGGCCGCGGCATCACGATTGGCGGTATCGTTGTCGAGTTGCTTTAGCGGAATCGCATTTTGTGCGGCTAACGGCGTGTCGCGGGTCACGTCGGCCTGATACTTCGCGAGGGTTGCTTGCGCTCTCGCCACCGACGCTTTGGCTGCGTCAAGTGCTGCCTCGTACTGCCGGGGATCGAGCTCGAACAGTCGCTGGCCCTTCTTGACGAAGAAGCCGTTCTGGTATTCCTGTTTAAGCAGGTAACCCTGCACCTTGGGAGTGATCTCGGCGTTGACCGGGCCATTTAATTGCGCAACCCAATCGTTATAAATCGGCACGTCTTGTTGGAGGACGGTCGCCACAGTAACTTCGGGAGGCGCTGGCGGGGCGGGTTTTTCCTTTTCTGAACAGCCGACAAGCCCCGTAAGCAACAACGCTCCGACGGGGAGCAACATCAACAACACGTAGCTCGAAAATGAACTTCGCGGGCCACCGTGCTCGAGCTCTGCCGCACATGATCCATGCACCTGAAAATCACGTCGGGTGTGCATTGATATGCTCCTTGTGGACCGGATCCAATAAAAGCGACCAATGAGAGGTTTACATAGGCCTCCCTCGGAAACTCGCCGCCGGTGTTTTTCATTGGGCCTGAACGACCCAGGCGGCAGGGACTTTCGAGGGATACCGAGCTCTCGCTTGCAGGCTCAGGATCGGATGAATCTAAAAATCACGACCGTCGGGAGCGAAAACAGTTTTAACGGAAAGACGATGCGAATTGAGGGCAGTCTTCCCGAGGCCGATACGGCACCGATATACCTCTACTAACGGAGGTTGTCAAAGGATTCCAGACGCGGCGCCTGTAATAGGCGCGAGGGAGCGATCTACACAAGACCGTTATGAATGCTAACTCCTGATTGTTTGCGTAAGCTGGAACTGATTAACGACCTAGAAAGAATGGTTGCCGCGCTGCATGGCGTAGCCGCTCGCGAACGCGTGGCTGACTAAGCGAGATTCCAGCGAAACTCTGGCCTGCTCCGTGGCATCCTATGTGGTAGTCAGTTTGGTAGGGACCGATGGAGGATTCGCTTGCCTGTTATTCGCACCTGCAGCCAATGCAAAACGCAGAACCGCATACCGGCGAAATTTCTGGCTAGCACGGGGCGGTGCGGGTCTTGCAAATCGCCGTTGCCGCCTATCGCAGAACCCCTCGCGGCGGACGAGCAATTATTCGATGAGATTGTGAAGACCAGCCCGGTTCCAGTGCTTGTGGATTTCTGGGCGGGTTGGTGCAGGCCGTGCGTCGCGGCTGCGCCGGAAGTGGCGCGCACCGCCGCGGACATGGCTGGCAAGGCAGTGGTGTTGAAAGTGGACACGGAGAAACATCCGCAACTCGCAGGGCGCTTCAACGTCAACAGCATCCCAAACTTTGTGGTGCTTTCCGGCGGCCGCATGGTGACGCAGCAAGCCGGCCTGGTGGACCACGATCAGATGGAACGCTGGCTCAAATCCGCGGCGGCTGTCTCCGCGTGAGCGATAATTTGTAAGGCATTGCGCGACTGCAAACCGGCGTGCGCAACGGCTGCCCGGTCTCACAAAACGGGACCGGCCGCTACAACGACAAGATCAAACAGAAATTCAAGAGCAAAAGCGAAGACGAGGAGCCGGCGAGACGCCGGGGCTACTGATCGCCGTCTGGCACGTGGCCGATCACTCGGGTCAGGTTGTCTATTACCTGCGCCTGAACGGCGTCATCCCGCCACCGACGCAACAGCATGGGCTGCAGGTGCGATAACGCGGGTCGTCGGCTGCGCAATGCACCGGGGATTCCCCGGGGCCAAATTTCAGGTATTTACTGTATGGCTGAATCCGCAAGTTTTCGCGATTATGTGCGCGGGACAATGAGAGCGCAGGTTGGGAAACCTTATTAATAAAATTCTAAGGGCTGGGCCCCTCCTGCGCTCTCGAATCCCACGCGCTTCTTCCTCCGGTAGGCTCCCCACAACGAGTGGTCTCCCCACCACTCGTGTGCCGTGTTCCGCGCCACATTTGTAAACCGTTGAGTGGCTGGCGAAACGCAGCGGCACGCCTCTCTCGGCGCAATAGTATCCATCCACCGACAATTGGCAGTTTTTCCGCCCCAAAGAAACGGCGAAAAGCTTTTTCTTTCATGTTCTGCTGAAACGTTCTCCCTCAATCTCACACTGTAGATAAGAACGAGCCTCGCACGGTGAAGGTCTCGCCATCGTGGCTGAGAGTTCCCGTGACTGGGCCTGCCACAAGCTGGAATCCTCGGTACGCGGCGAGGCCTACGGCCAGTGGTTTGGATCGAATGCGAGTTCACCCCGGGCGTACCAACAATTGATTCTACGTGCATTGAGCCCAATCGAGAGTAGGGATGAAGTGAACCCATCGACGGGAACACCAAGTCCCGAGAACCGGATGTCTGAGGGAGGCTCGGAGAAAAGGAGGTCGCCATGAAAGCGACGAAATCGATGCGGATAGCGATGACAATTGGGATCCATCAGATAGCTTGTGTGATGTTGATTTGCTTAGCATCCGCCGCGATGCCAACCTACGCGCAGGCTAGGAATTCTGCACCATCGAGGATGCGGTTGGATGTGCCGTTTGCATTCACAGTCGGGAATCGAACCTTTCCGGCCGGAGACTACACCTTCGAAACGCTGCTGAACGATGCGCAAGGCATCGAAATACTGGTCGTGCGCTGCAACGACCGCCCGATCTATCATGCAGTTGCAAGCAACACGCTCCGGGGTAACGACCAGCAACTAGGCTCGAAGCTGGTGTTCAATCGCTACGGAAACCGTTATTTTCTGGCGCAGATTTGGGGAGCAGGGAGGCTCACAGGATTGCGACTTCAGACCTCAACGCAAGAAATCGATTTGCAGACCAATCAAGTTGGGCACGAAGTTGAGCTGGCAGTGCCTGAACAGCCGACGGTTGCGTCAGCGGCGGGACCGCGGAAGTAGGAATCCTGATTCTGACGAGGCCTAGCCGCAACGGCTAGGTCTCGTCATCAAGCGAAATTGAGAGTTGATTCTCAAGGATCGAAGCGGGCCAGCACGATTCGAGAAGGGCGGCGGCGATTGAGTTGGTTGGGTCCGAGGGTCGAGATGGCGCGACGGAATCCGTCGTCCGTGGTACCCTAACCGCTCATTCGTCGCAGTTCGGCCCTTGCGTCGCAATTCGAGGGAATGATCTTGCGGTCATCGGGCCTTTATTTTGTATTCGCTCTGATGGCGTTCGTCAGCCTGGCCGCTGCGCTGGTCGCGCAGAGTGGCCCCGGCCAGCGCGTTTACGTCTCTCTGACCGACCTCTGCGTTTCCGAAGGAAAGATCACGCCTCTGCCCGCCCACCGTCTGTTAGTTACCGACCCGAACGTCCACGCAACCATGAATCGCGAAACCCCACAGGACATCGCAGCGCACTTCGTCTATCTCGGCCCCACCGATCAGAACGACGTGCCTTCCTCCGGCCATGTCCACCATCAGTTTGGCTTCGAGTTTTTGGCCCAAGACGCCTGCAACCTGGTGTACATCATGTGGAATTTCGAGCCTGAGTCAGACGTTGCTGTGCTTGTGAAAAGTAATCCCGAGCAGCACATTCACGCCGAGTGTCGCAAGCGCGGCACCAGGACCGTTGAGCCGGAGCTCAAATTGCATCTGCCTCCGGTCAGAGCTGGAGAGCACACATCGCACACTCTTCGCGCCACGATCACGGGACCCGAGCTAGTGATCTTCGCTGACAAAATCCTGGTCTGGCGAGGTGCGCTGCCTGCCGAAGTTTTCCACACCCATGGCCCGGCTGGCATCCATTGCGACAACGCCAAGCTCGAAATTATGCTCACGGTCGCGCCGCCTGTCGCAGGCGCTCCAATCCTGCCCTGCGCCGTCGCCGCGGAATCCAACTAACGGCTCGCTGCAGGGACCGCGTGACATTTTCCACATCAGCGAGATGGGCTTGTGCTGGCGCTCGGGAGCGTTTAGGCTGGCGACGATGCCGCCGCCGTCGCCTCCGCCACCTCCATTCCCACCCGAACCCCCATCGAATGACGACGCGACTCGTACGTCGCAAGGCGACGCGCGCCACCGCGCCCTTCTCATTCGCGCGCGCCTGGAACGTCTGCCCGCCACGCGTTACATCTGGTCGCTGGTGCTGCTGCTTTCGCTCGGCGGGTGGTTCGAGTATTACGATTTATTTTTCACGGCCTACGTGGGGCCGGGGCTGGTGCGCAGCGGCCTCTTCACCAGCACGTCAGCCGCGTTCTTCGGATTCAACGGGCTCGCCAGCTTCGTCGCCGCCACTTTTGCAGGACTGCTCGTCGGCACGCTGGTATTCAGTTTCGCGGCCGATTGTTTCGGACGCCGCTTAATCTTCACAACCTCGCTGTTGTGGTACACCGCGGCGACGATCGTGATGGCGTTCCAGCACACGGCGCACGGAATTGTTCTGTGGCGCGTAATTGCTGGCGTCGGCATCGGCGTCGAGCTGGTAACGATAGACACTTACATCACCGAACTGATGCCGCGGCAACTGCGTGGGCGCGCGATCGCGTTCAGCCAGATTGTCGGTTTCACTGCGCTGCCGACAGTCGCACTGCTTTCGTGGTGGCTGGTGCCGCGTCAGCCGTTCGGCCTGGAGGGTTGGCGCTGGGTAGTCCTTGCCGGATCGCTGGGCGCGATTTTGGTTTGGTTCATTCGCCGCGGCCTGCCGGAAAGCCCGCGCTGGTTGATGACGCACGGAAAATTCGACGAAGCCGAGCGCGTGACCGCCGCCATGGAAGCGCGCGTCCAGCGAGATCTTGAAAGGGAAGCAGCAAGTGGAACGCATAAGCCACGCGAGGCGCGCGCGTTCGCGATCGCAACCCGCCCCGCCGAAGCTCGCGGCAGCCTGATCGAGCTCACGCGCCCGCCTTATCGCAAGCGCACACTCATGCTGATGGTCTTCAATTTTTTCCAGACCATCGGGTACTACGGCTTCGCGTCCTGGGTGCCCACGCTGCTGATCGCGACCGGCATCACCACGACCAGCAGCTTGCAATACTCCTTCCTCATCGCGCTCAGCGCGCCGCTCGGGCCGCTGTTGGCCTATCGCGTCGCGGATCGCATCGAGCGCAAATGGCAAATCGTGTTCACCGCCGCATGCATCGCAATTTTCGGAGTGCTGTTCGCGCGGCAACGCGATCCCGTGTGGCTCATCACCTGCGGCGTGCTGCTTACCTGCGCGAACAATTGCATGTCCATCGCGTTCCATGCGTATCAGGCGGAATTATTCCCCACGCGCATTCGCGCGCAGGCCGTGGGCTTCGTTTATTCCTGGAGCCGCCTGAGCGCAATCTTCACCAGCTTCCTGATCGCTTTCTTTCTGCGCCATTACGGCACGCGCGGAGTTTTCGCGTTCATCGCCGCGGCGATGGCCATCGTCATTCTTGCGATCGGCATCTTCGGCCCGCGCACACGCGGCTTGGCACTGGAAGATATTTCGCAGTGAAGCATCGCCGCAATGTTCGGCGGGAGGCGCTGCAGGTTGTTGGCAATTTTATGGAGGAGCCACGATGAAGAACTCAATCGGGAAGGCTGCCGTAACGATTCTGATGATTCTGTGCTGCGCCGCGCTCGCGCTCTGGGCAGGGAAGCCGCATGCAACGCCGGCGGCAAGCGTGCCAACCGTTGCGGCGCTATCGCCATCGCCAGCGTCGGTCGCCAAGAACATCTCGCAATTCGGCGACACGCAATGCGTCTCCAACGTCCCGCGTTCCTGGGGCCAATACCGCGGCGGCTCCAATCAAGCAGGGCTGGCGTTCGAAGCGAGCGATGGCACGCTGCGCTTCGTCACTAACCTGCCCTGCGGTGCGACGCCGGTGATCGCGCTGGAAGTGCGCAGAACGCCCGCGCCCGGTGGAAATCCCGCGAACTAATTCGTCGCGGCCGAGAGCAAGGCGCCGCCTTCGTGGCGGTGCGGTTGGGCGCGCCATCGCGCCGAGGTACCCACCGATGGCGGTCTAAAGACCGCCGCTACAAAGGTTCCTTGTGCTCCTTGCGCAGAAATCGCCGCGATAGACAGCGCATCCGCAAAGCGCTAACGTTGCGCGGGCATTTCCTGCAGAGCTTTCATCCAGAGAAGGAGGCATCATGAACTACGATTCGCACTACAGAGCTGCCGAATTGCACGAAATGGCCGCGCACGCGCATCGTGCCGCCGCCGCGCAGCACGGGAAGCAGGATCACCTCACCGGCAACGAACATTCCCGACAAGCGATGGAGCACGCCAACAAAGCGCACCAAGCCACGCTGGAAGCTTTCGCGCAATCCGCCGAACTTGCAAAAGCCCGCTCGAAATAATTCCGTCGCAAGTGGCGCGTGAAAAGGCCATCGGCGACCCGAACAACCTGCTGCATGACTACCGAGGAGACGGACTGTGCGTTACATTGTCACGGTGTTAGCTCTTCTGGCGTCCATTCAAGGATCTGCGGTAACTATTAAAGTACAGAATGCCTCAGGCGAGGGTGAACGAAACGTGTTGGTCATCGTGCAGAATCTAGACGATCATGAGCGCGAAGTCACGCGAGTGTTGACCGATCAAGAAGGTCGCGTACCCGCGGCGGACCTGTCGCCGGGCTTGTATCGTGTAATCGCAACTGCACCGTACGGTTTGATTCAAACTAAGATCGATGAATTCCTGGTCGGTTCGAAACCTCGAAATATCGTCGTGACGGTACAATTTCTAGCCACTCACGGTTCTGGCGATGTCGTAACAGTGCCAAAGACCTGGACATAGGTGCAGGTTGTGCGGCCGGACGGAAAGCCAGCGGCCGGGGCAGACGTTCATGTTCGTGACCGTGACGCGACGCTCCATTTGGAGCGATGGTACACGACAGACGAAGCAGGACGCGTAACAATCGAGCAGGTAAGTGATCCGATTGTAGTCGTGATCGTCTACAAAGATACGCTGACAAGCCTGGAAATTGGGTCGGGTGCGGTGAATCCGATTGTGCATCTAAAGGGCGAGTGACGGTCAAGCCGGTCGCCTACTGCGCCACGTGCTCCTGCACGTTGATGAAGACTTCCTGTTGCACTCCGGTGGCAGGGAAGCGCGAATGTTCAACTAACTCCACGGCATCCTGCGCCAGTTGAGGATTTGTGTCCTGCAGTGCTTCCGCCTCCAGCACACGGCCGTCCACATTGCTCAGCGTGGCATGCACGATCACTGGCTGAATCATCTGCGGCGTGGAATCGTCCAGCCGCCCCGCGCGCATTGGAAATCGCCGCGGATAACCCAACACGAACGCCGGCCCCGCGCCGGTCATTTCCCGCGTCGGCTGAAAAATCGTGGGATCCAGATTGTTCGCGTCCTCCAGGCTATCAATGTGAATTTGCAGCACCGGGTCATTCCCCTCGACCACGGTGATCTGCCGAGCCAGGGTGCGCCCGTGGAACTGGATCGCGTCGCTGTAATCGTAATTCACGTAAATTCCCGGCGCGGCCGACCACGAATGCAGCAGCGCGGTCGCCGGGTCAATGCAGAATTCAGTTTCCACCCACTGACGAGGCATCGGCGTGGTTGGCACTCTCCCCGACAGCAACAGACAGGTCAGTTCTTGCCCATCGCGCTCCACCGTCTGCGCGCGGATCATGCCCGTGCCCGGCGCGGGCCCGATCGGTTCGAAAATCGCTCCGCGCACCATCTGCACGCGCAGCGGGACCGGCTCCGTGGGATTAGCCGCGAACGTTTTCCCGCCGGACACGATGTGCGTTTGCGAGGAACTAGCCAAAAGTTCCGTCCAGCGCAGCACCGGACCGGCGTAAATCTCTTCCATCGTCCCGTCGCCGTCGAATTGAGATCCGCCGCTTGCGGTGAACGATACTTTCATTCGAAAAGGCGGCACGCCGGGCGCGTGCAATGTCAAATTCTGCCGCGCGCGAGCGAGCAGGTCCATGGCCATATCGCGGCCTTCCGGAGTAATTACCGCCCGCGCCGAGCCGTTCACCATTTCCAGCGGAGAGTCCGGCACGGCCGCCAGCGACATTGCCTGAGCGCGCGCTGTTGGAGCGTCCGTGAACAAACAGAGGGGTATCGCGGCGAGCAGGAGTAAAAATAACCAGGACACTTTCGACCGTGGCCGTGGGTTGATCATCGCCCACCTCGTAAGAAAAGTCTAAATTTGCAGAACAGTCCGCCCCGATTTTAATCCCATCTCCAGAATGGCTTCAAGAGAAGGTCGCACACGCCACGACAATTGGCAGGCGCAGGGGAAGTGTACCGCGCAGCTAAGCCATCCGTTGGCTAAGATCCAGCGCTCGCACCGAATGGGTCAGCGTGCCTAGCGAAATCGCATCCACTTCGGCGGCGGCGTACAACTCCATATTCGTTTCCGTGATTCCGCCGCTGGCTTCCACGAGAGTGCCTTCCCAGACTTTTTCGCGACGCATCGCGACGATAATTTGCCGTACGTCGTCCGGCATCAGGTTATCGAGCATCACCAGGCAGGGATATTCGCGCGTGGCTGAAGGAGCTTCGGCCCGCAGACGCCTGAACGCGTGCGCGGCGGCCAGTGCGCCTTCTTCGCTGCGCACTTCCACTTCGATGAACGGCGCGCGGCGCCGCGACTTCCATGCTTTCTCCACGGCCAGCGGCGCGGCCTGCTCTTCACGCCGCGCGAGCAGCGCCAGGTGATTATTTTTCACTACGATTCCGTCACCCAAACCCAGCCGGTGCGTCCCTCCGCCGCCTAGATGAATGGCGCGCTTATCGAGAAGGCCCCACGGCGTCTTGCGCGTTCCCACAATTCGCGTAGCAGGGCATTGACGCCGCGCGCGTTCCTGCAAACGCTGCGTGGCCGTCGCAATTCCGCACATGCGCTGCAATAAATTCAGCCCTACGCGCTCCAGGCTCAAAAGTTTGTTTTCGCCGCCCTCCGCGCGCAGCAACACGTCGCCCGTCTGAAAAACATCGCCATCTTCTTTCTTCAAAGTGACTTTCACGCCGCGCTGCCGCAGCAGGTACGCGTATTCCTCCAGGCCCGCGGCCACACCCGGCTCGCGCGCCAGCACCTGAGCCGCGCCGCGGCGGCTTTTAATCCCCAGCGCTGCCACGGTCAAATCGCGCGGAGATAAGTCCGGCACTAGCAGGGCATCCAGCAGCGAACGCAACACGGAAAGATAGGCGGGATTTTCCAGCGTCAGACGAGCGCCGTGAAATAATGCTTTTTCCACGCGCCGCTGCCGCTCTTCCGGCATGGGGAATCGCAAAGAGGCTTTCATGTAACACTTATATTACTATCACGCCGTTTGCGCGATTTATAAGAGAAACGCGCGCGAGCGAAAGATCCGCGCGCGGGAGTTTGGCGGCCAATCCGATCACGCGCGAGCGACTGCGTTCGAATATAATGTGCCCATGAAAACTCAAAACGAAAAGGCGGAGCTGTTCCGTTCGCTGCACCGCGGCCCGGAAATTCTGGTGCTTCCGAATGCTTGGGACTGCGCCAGCGCGCGCATTTTTCAGCTGGCCGGTTTTCCCGCGATTGCCACCACTAGCGCCGGAATCGCATTCTCACTTGGTTATACCGACGGCGAGCGGATCCCGCAGGACTTGATGCTCGCGACGGTCGGACGGATCTGCGCCGCCGTGGCGCTGCCGGTGACCGCGGATTTGGAAGCGGGCTACGGTGACGTCGCCAAAACCACCGCGGGCCTGATCGCGGCGGGCGCCGTCGGGCTGAATTTCGAGGATATGGACCATGAATCGGGCGCGCTTGTGCCTCTCGCCGCGCAAGTAGAAAGAATTGCCATGATCCGCCGCATCGCAACGGGGCTGGGAGTGAATATCGTGATCAATGCGCGCACCGACGTATTTCTCGCGCAAATCGGCGAGCCCGCCACGCGCTTCGAACGCGCCTGCGAGCGCCTGCAAGCTTATATTGGCGCCGGAGCCGACTGCGTTTTCCTTCCCGGCCTCGCCGACGAAAACATTATTCGCCGCGTGGTCGAGACTCTGAAATTCCCGCTGAATATTTTAGCCGGCGCAAACCTGCCCACTATCCCGCGCCTGCACGAACTAGGCGTAGCCCGCGTCAGCGTCGGCTCCGGCATCATGCGCGCCACGCTGGGCCTGACACGCCGCATCGCGCAGGAGCTGAAAACGTCCGGCACTTACGCAGCGCTGCTGGAAGGCACCATGCCCTTCGCCGAAGCCAACGCCCTGTTCGGAAAATAAAATGAAGCACGCGCTTTTTCGTTATTCGCGTGCCTTCCCAAAATAAGCTTCCACCCAGAACTCCAGCGTTGCGTCGTGACGATTCTGCGGGCCGATCAAGTTCGGTATCAATTCTTTGTATCGCTCGCGCAACATGTCGGGGTCAAGATGCTTGGTCTCGGCGAGGAATGCCACATCTTCACGGTCCCGCTGGATGTTCCGGCACAGCTTCGATAGAACCAAATCGTAGGGATCCGGAATGAATAGGCGGAGGTTCGCGAAGTGGCCGGGAAACAGTTCCATTAGGCGGTCCTCGTAATTCTCCGGCATGGAATCCACGGCTGTGTACTGCGTATAAACGCCGTACTTCCGGGCGAGCGCGGACTGCGCACCAGCGAGCAGCTGCAAATCTTGTATGCGGTTAAAGGGCAGGATCGTTCGATAGTCCAAATCGTTCGTAGCGCGCACCAGGCCGTATCCCATGACTACGGCAAATCCGCCAATGCAATCCAGGCGAATCGGCTCGTCTAGCAAGCTGTCAAGCTCGGCCAGGAACTCTTTCCACGGTGAGGGAATATCAGAGAGCATAGCGAACCGTCTCAGGCCGCATGTCACTCAGCAGGTTCCATTGCTTTGCCTCTTGCGAACGATTGGCGCGCAGCCAGTGGCGTTCGGCCTCATTCAGTTCGCGGCAGAATGAATCTTCTTTGGCGAGCTTGCTCTCGGCGAGCTCCAGCTCCAGTGGTCGAAGATCGTCCCGCTTGCCCGCCAGTCTGCTCAGAGTTACCACGAAACCAAGCCGGTTTTGCAAGGCCCGTGCTCGTGCTTCTCGAACCAGCCAATCGCGCGGCATGTCGGGGTAACGCATAACAAGCCACGGGAGACCTTCGGCGACGCGAGCCTCCAGATTCCGCTGCAGCAAAGCCGTGAGCAGAAAATTCGCGGGATTTCGCCATCTGGTATTTCGGCGGAGATGGACGAAACCGGGATAGCCAAGGGAGGCAAGCTCGCGCGCCAGCAAATCCGCGGTCGCGCCTTCGCTCACCTCTTCAAGGGGAAGGGCGGTGGGCGGCAGACCATACACTTTCACCAGCTTCCGAGAAAGCGGGGTCATATCTCTGCGTCCGCTCTCTAGCATTGAAAGATAAGCCTGCGTAACGCGGAGGCGAGCCGCAGCCTCCCTTTGATTCCAACCTCGGTCCAGCCGGGCTCCTTTTAATTGTCCGGGAGTCATCATCATTTATAACACATATTGTTATAAAACGCCAAGCCGAAACGGGCCTGACGCCGCGTGCAGGATCAGGCGCGATGCCCTTCGTCGAGGCCAACTCTCTTTTCGAGAAGTAACTACTGGCCCAGGTGTGCGAGGGCGGCGCGGATTGGGGCGCCGGAGACGTGGATCAGTCCTGCATAGGGAGAGTACATTTCCAGGATCAGGAAAACCGCGCCGGAAACCGAAACTGCGGAGACCAACAAACTGACTATCACAGTCAGATTGCGAGGGGCGAACAAACCAAAGCTGATGAAAATAATCGCAAGCCAAGCAACCAGCACGACGAGCATCGGTACGGAAACCGAATTGCTCTTTTGTGCAGCGAGCAACAAGCGGGTTTGTCCCATGGACATCAAAGTACTCACCGCTTGGGCCTGAATCGAACGCTGCGCATCGTCTTTCGGCGAGAGCCCCTGGACCTTGTCGTAGAGGGCTTCGCCGTTGGTGGACGTTGCAAATGGGACGGCGCTGTCAGCACCGCGGGACGACACTATATCGAGAACGCTGGCAACGGAGCCGCGTAGCAGCTCGCGAGCTTCGTTCGCTTCAGGTCCATAGTGGGCGAGGATGCGGTCGAGCAAGACAGCTTTGCTGGCCAACTCCGTGAGCTCGGCGTTCTGGGTGTCAAACGATGACTTGGCGGAAGCAATCAGCAAACCCAGAACCAGAGCGGCCATGGTCGCGATCAGGCCCATGCCAAGCTTTACCACGTCTCTTGAGTCACCGGCCAAATGCTGCTGAGGCAACACGGCGCGCAAAGCGATGCCCAACAGCGCACCTCCAAAAACGACCGCCAACGTAACGAAGCTGATTTCCAGTGAACTCATTATGGCCTCGGCGACGAACATGAGCTGTACACGATTCGATACCGCAGCAACGATTGCGAACAGGCGACGCAGCGTGCGCAGCAAGCGGGGTGGAGGCGCGCTGCGCGCCTCCACGCGCTTCGCAGCTAGTTGACTTTGGTCACCTCAGGAATTTTCCACGAGCCGTCCAGAATGCTCGGGGCTTTTTCCTTCGGCCAATACAGACGCATCATCAAGACGAAATCGTCTTTCGGCGCCGGCAGCCAGTTCGCCTCCTTCGCTTTACCCGGCGAGTCGGCTTGAATGTAAATGTCCGTCGAACCGTCAGCATTCGTGATGAATTTGTTGCGCTGGCTGACGTTGTAGCGGTTCAGCGGATTATCAACGAAGAAATACTGCGCGTTATACATCGTCACCGACCAGAAACCATCCACGGGCGGCATCTCACCCTTAGCGAAATGCAGAACGTATTTGTTCGCGCCATTATATTTTTCTACGATTTTCGGACCTTCCGACGTGGGATACACGGCGTCTTGGGGCAGATTCGCGCCCAGGCCGTACCAGGTAATCGTCGCGCGCTGAAGATAATTGGTCCCGTAGACTCCAGTTTTCGTGGTGAAAACCCAGCCATTTTCGACTTTTGCGTCTCCCACAGCGACGCCTTCTTTGAACCACGCCGCGATTTTATCTTGTGCAGGCTTGGGAGCCTTGGCGATCCCCGCAGCAGTGCTGGCATCGAGCTTGGACGCGTCGAAATCCTGCCCCGGCACAATCCCGAGCTTCGCGAGTTTCGCCACCATCGGAGCGTCTTCTGCGGTGGGCGGGTTGGTCTTCAACAGTTCAGCGAAATGTTTGAAATACGAAGCCCCGTCCATCGCGTTGAGTTGGTCGCGCACAGCAACTCTTCTTATCTATGGATGAGTCAACTGCTCCGGCTGGCGGCGTGTACGGCTTTCCGTATGACGACAGCGGCACGGCAGTCATTTGGTCTTGCAGCGCGTGCACTGCCTTGTAATCCTCGGGTGTCCCGGTGCAATAAATGCGACCCAACAGCCAGACCATTCCGGTCGCCGATTTATATTCCGTCACTCCGGCGGGAAGCGTTCCGCTCCAACCCGGGCCGGTGATGGCGTATTTCTGCGCAGCGGTCCCCGTGGTCCGTTTTCCCGGATCTTGAAATACCGTGGTCCAGCCGTCCAGGAATGGGAAGAGCGCATAACGTCCCTTCAAGTCCGGAATACTGACGACCCACGGCTCCTTGGACACGTCGAGCCACACAATGGTGTACAGCGTGTCGGCGTTCGGCGCGGTCACAGCGTTGAACGACGCGTTGGGATATTCGCGCAGCTTGGCGAACTGGCCCATCGGTGCGGAGGTCCCTTCAGGGCTGGCAACGTTCGTCGAGACCCTTCGCGTGAGATCCATGGTCATGAGGGGGTAGGCGTAAACGTAAGCATCTTTGGCGGTTTCAAACGCCTCTAGTTCCTTGGCATCCTGCTCTACTTTTGACGAGCCGCCGCAGCCCGCGATCAATAAACCAAGCAACGCCGCTGCGATCAGGCGAGAAGTGTTTCCTAGCATTAGTTCCTCCAATGGTTGTTCATTCGCATTCTGAAATAGGTGGCCGACGCGGGTGCCAAGCTATAGCAGCTTTAAGTGGGAGGATATTGTCAAGACTGACAGTGCGTGGTGCCCGCGAAACTCACGAACGGAAGCCAGCCCGGAGCCCGCGGCCTGGGGATGGGCCAGTTACCGATCACGCGCTATTAAGGACCTGAGGATCTCCGTGGCATCGAATACGAGTAGCGAACGGGTCAGAGTGCGATTATTTCTGCAACTCGATATCGCCTGGTTTCCACGTCTTGTTGAACCACGGTTCAAGCGGGCCGTAGAGCCGCAAGATCGTGAACCATCCTCTTCCAGTTACCGTCTGAATCCAGTTGCTCTCCTTACCGGCTGGCGCCTTCGGACCGAAGTAGATGTCGTAGGAGCCGTCAGCGTTCTTTTGGATTCCCGGGCTTTGGCTCCCCTTCGACGGAAATTGCTGGTCCGTTTGCAGCATCGAACGCGTTTGTGTGTCGTAAACGGTCAAAGACCAAAAGTTCTTCGCTGGTGGGTCCGCCGGTATGTTCAGTTTGTAGTTCTTGGCGCCTTCGAGGTAGTTGCTTTCCGAATCAAGCGCTGCAACGGCATATTGCGAGCCAACCCCGACCATCCTCAGCGCCATGGCCGGCGTCACTCCCGTGTAGGCATAGAAAAACATGGCGCGGGCGTCAAGAAGGCGAGAATCATCGCCAAGGAACAGATAGCTACCACCGCCGAATGGCGTGAACCAGGCTTTGCCCGGATAGTAGAAAACCCCGCTGTCTCGCGAACGGAATTCGATCGCACGCGCGGTCGCATTGCCGACAGCCACAGAGTCTGTCAGGATCTTCTTCATACGCTCGTCGGGGGCGAAGGACTTACCCTTCTGAATTCCAATTGCCAGGAGTTGACCGAGCAGTTCCGGATCCTCGCTGTTGGCCGGTTCTTCCTGAACGACCGTGTTCACGTCCTCATAAAAACTGAAGTCGTTACCTCCGATTGTGTTGAATGCCTTATTCGATAAATTCACGAACTTGGCTGGATGCGGGTTGGCGGCCTCCGACAAAGGGTAGGATCGCAATGTCTTTGTGAAGCTCTCGACGGCCGGCCCGGGATCGCCATTGACCAGGAAGCCGCGGGTGAAGAATACGTTGCCAAACGTGCGCGATTTATAGACAAAGTAACCTTCCGGCACAGCGCCTTTGTATCCGGGCGGAAGAAACAGAAACTTGCCGCCCTTTCCCTTGTCCGGGCCCGCATTCCCCAGGTCGGCCACGTACCGGAACCAGAAGTCGTTCACGATCCCCAGGCTATTCGGCGGGCTTTCGATCACGACTGGGCCTTTCGACAAATCAATCCAAGTCATCGCGTAAACGGTGTCTGCGTTGGCCGTCAGGAACAACGACTTCGAGTCCATCAACGTGTTGAACATGCCTATCGTCCCGTCCACGGCGCCAATTTCGCGAAAGCCCCGGCGTACGGCCACGAGCGAAGCACCTTGCATTGTGTTGAGATAGGCTTCCATTCCGCGCTCGAAATCGAGATTGTCATAGACCTTCTCGACGGTCGCCGCATCGGGATATCCGCCTTCGAATTTCAGTGTCCCGATACGCGTGTCCACTTTGTCCGGCGTGGTAATGCTAGCCGGTATATCGGTAGTCATCTTCATTTTGGGCGAAGTTTGCGCGTGGGTGGTAGTGAGCATCAGCAGCGAAGCCAGCCCGAGTAGTACGACTCTTTTTGTTTTCATTTTTCCTCTCCGAAACTCTGCGATGCACACGTCTCCCACGAACTCGCGCAGGTTATGAGTACCTCGCCGCCCTGGCTATTGGCAGAACTAACAGTTCGCATCGAATCAATTCGAGCCTCGCGGAACCGCCGCCGAGTTTGGCTGCGCCTGGAATGACGCCACATACCAGATGAACGCGCTTGTCGAGAATGAGCCCACCACACGCGGTTTCGCTCGCTTGACTTCACTGCACGAAGCCGAGTACGCTTCCGCCGATCCCAGCCAATTTATCGTGTTTCCGTGCGGGGATCTCCGTTCGGCCCTTCCATGCTAGAAATCCGCTCACGAGTCTCTGCCGAGGAGGTCGGCACAAAATGAAAATTGCTCTAACCGTATTGTTGGGCGTTTGTCTGTTGCTTGGCACAGCCACCGTCGCCCTGGCGCAGAACAACGCCGGAATGAACATGCCGCCGAAGATCCTGGTGATTAACCGCGAAGTATTGAAGCCCGGAAAGGGCGGCAGCCCGCACCAGCGCACTGAGAGCGCCTTCGTGCGCGCCATGGCCGCCGCGAAAGAAACCACCTATTATCTCGGCATGGACGCAGTCAGCGGCGCCAGCCGCTCGCTCTTCTTCACCGGATACGATTCCTTCGCCGACTGGGAAAAAGAGGCGTTATCTGAACAGAAGAATGCCACGCTTTCCGCCGCGCTGGATCGCGCCGAAGTCGCCGACGGCGACCTGCTGCAATCCTACGAGACCAGCATGTTCGTCCTGCGCGACGAATACAGCCTGAACCCCGGCACCGATCTCGCGCACGACCGCTACTTCGAAATCGGCGTCTTCCACGTGAAGCCCGGCCATGACGAGGACTGGGCCACCATCATGAGTCTGGTGAAGGGCGCTTACGCGAAAGTTCCCGATTCGCAATGGGCCATGTACGAGCGCGCTTACGGCGGCACGGAGGGGTACTTCATCTACATCACTCCGCTGAAATCCGCCACCGAAATTGACAACAATTTCGCCAACGCCGGTCCGAAATTTGTCGAGGCTATGGGCAAAGATGGAATGAAAAAACTCAACAGCCTGATGGCCGATTCGGTGGACCAGGTCGAAATTAATCTCTTCGCCCTGAATCCTGCCATCAGCTACCCGAATCCGGAATTGATCAAGGGCGATCCCACTTTCTGGAAGCCCGCGCCTGCTGCCGAGCCGAAGAAGAAAGCGGAGAAGGCCGCGCAGTAGCTCGAGCAGTTCGTCGCGCGTCAGAAAACAAAATGCCCCGTCCGCAACATGTGCGGGTGGGGCATTTTGTTTTTGTGTAGATTTGTGCGAGTGCCTACGTTGCTGCTCTCTCGAGGTCCTTGCGATCCCACTTCGCCAGATTGGCCGCGGCTTCGTAGGTGCTCTGCAAAAATTCCAGCAATGCTTCGCGCGGCGATGCAGCCGTTCTTACATCGTCGTACATCAGCAAAAATTCCTTCATCTGGGGATGATAGTAAGCCTTCGCCGGGCGCACCGGAGCTTGGCCGAATCCCGCCGGTTCCGGCGCCGCGTACGCATAATATGCCGCTCCCTTGATATCGCCGCCGCCCGGCCAAAAACCCGCGCTGCTCACTTCATGCGAATATGCTTCGCGCGTGACGGCATCAGCTCCGGGACGTTCCGGAGCTCTGCGCCCGGAAAATCGCGTCGCCGCCAGGTCGAAACTCCCCCAGAAAAAATGCACCGGGCTGGCTTTGCCGATGAAGCGCGCGCGGAATTCCGTGAAAATCTTTTCGCTGCTCGCCAGAATCCGCCAGAAACGGTTCGCGTATTCCGGGTCGTAGGAAGCGTGCTGCGTATCCTGATCAAACGCGATCGGATTCGCAATCTCCACGGGCATTTTCCAGATTTTCACCGCGATGCCCAGCGAACCGAGCGCGGCCATGAAATCCTGGTAAAAGTCCGCCACCGTGCGAGGCCGTAGACCCACCGTCGCTGCGGTGTTCTGACTGGTCTTGATCGTCAGCCGGTGATGGATGAAATCGAACTCGACTTCGAAATTGCCTTCGGGGTAGGGAATTGCTGAAGTTGTCAGCCCGAGCGCGCTCACGTACAGCGGCACTTCCCACCAATGATTGATGCGCGGGGCCAGCGCCAGCCGCACCTTGCCCACAATCTGCGACCACATGTGCAGCGTCGCGTAAGTGTCCTGCCAGGCCTCGAGCGGCAGCTCCGGCCAATCTTCCTGCGTGTCGCGCGCCATTGTTGCGCTCATCGTCCCCCCGGGGAATTCGTGACTCTGCGGTCTAGTGCGGCGCGAAGTTGCCAAATCCCATCAGCACCACAACCGACTTGCCGTAAGATACCGACGCGGAATTCTGGCTCATCCCGATCACCCGATATCCCTTGCTCGCAAAACGATTGATCTCGTCCTGATGCTCCTGCTCCGCGTCGCCGCTGACAAAAACATACGGCGTTGGATTCTTCTCATCAATTTCGCTGGCGGTAGTCATCGAAGTCCTCTACTCAAAGACTATACCGCTGCGATTAACGTTCAACAACTGCACGCGTTCGGATCGTGGGTCAGTTTCCGATAAGGGCATGTGATTCCGGGGCTACCGAAAACGCTCGGGAAGATAGTAAAGTGTCGCCATGAGCCGGCTCCGCCCGTTCGTTTGCGCAAGCTTGACGATGTTGACGATTGTTTCTTTCGCGTCGGCTTGCGAATGGACTTATCCGATCTGGATTCCTCGAAGCGCGACCGCTGACCCCGTGTATCAGTTCACGCGCGGCGACAAGACGGGTTACATCGACCGAACGGGGAAAATTCTCATAGCGCCGAACCGTTCTTTATCAGAAGGATCTAATGACGGGGAGTTTCACGATGGTTTGCTTGAAATAGACGTAGACGGCGGGGTGTATGTCGACACGACCGGCAAGAAAGTCATCCACAAGAAGTTCTATCGTGGATGGAGCTTTTCAGAAGGATTGGCCGTTGCCATGGAAAAGGACGGGGGCAAATGGGGCTATATAAACACCCGTGGTGAATTCGAAATCAGCCCGAGGTTTGCTCCTTCGGAATTGGACTATGTTTGGCCCTTCAGGACGGTCTCGCGATGATCATGGTCGAGGGCAAGTTTGGCTACATTGACCGTTCGGGTGAGTTTGTTATTCGCCCAAGGTTTCTCGATGGCGATTCGTTTCACGATGGAATGGCAAGGGTCATTGTTGAAGGCCCGTGCATGCGCTTCACCGAAGAGAGTCCGTGCCCCAATTTCGGTGTCGTGCCAAGAGACACCAAGAGCCAAGAATCCTTACCTCTCATGCAAGTACAGCTATATCGATACGCGTCTGGCGCGGTCATCAGCGGCGAGCGCTATGACTACGCGTTACCCTTTGCGGAAGGACTTGCTCCGGTGAGAATTGGCAAACTGTGGGGTTACATTGACAAGCAGGGCACGATGACAATCGCGCCGCGTTTCGACAGCGCGTCGTCGTTTTCCGAAGGCCTTGGACTCGTCTCTACGGATGGGTTATTCGGCTACATTGACCGGACCGGGTCGTTCGTAATAAGGCCGCAATTCAACCACGCCGAAAGTTTCGCGGATGGGCGAGCGGTCGTCGGCGAGCTTGAATACGGCGAATGGTACATCGATACCAGAGGCCAGCAAGCGATCCCAGGAAAGTTCGCTGTTGCTAGTTCGTTTTTCAAGGGTTTGGCGCACGTAAAGATACTGGACAGCTCTGGTGGGAATGGAAACATCCACACGGGAACTTTTGAGTACATCGACGTAACCGGGAGGGTTGTGTTTAAGTACGAGTCGTAGCTGTCGCTTGAAGTCTGTATTGGCGTTTGTCTCGTCCATCCCCCAGTGCCCGATAAGTCGCGGAATCCGAAACTGACCCACTAGCCGCGCCCAAGAGATATCTCGCATGCTAAATACTGCGAGCGGGTACGCCATCCTTCGCGCGTTGGCATTCGTGCCAAAGGCCCGCCTGCAGCAGGCTCTCCTAGCTGTGCGGACTTGTTTTTCTCTGGGCCCTTTGCGCGTCTGCGGTAGTCTTTTATCTCTCTGTGCCCTGCGTCGTTCCACTGTGATTTCCGTGTTAAGTCTTTCTCCGTTACCGCTGTTGCGCAACTCGCACGAAGCCCTGTGGGCGCAGGCGTCACGGCGTGTATAATCCGCGCGGCTGTTCACGCGGCGCCGTCATTGTTCGTTCATTCGCGTGCGGAGAATCGAAATGCGGAAATGTTTCATCACGGCAATCAGTCTTTGCGCCACCGTCATTCTTTGCACCGGCAGCGTAGCAGCGCAACAGGCTGGTCAAGCTCCGACTTTCATCCGCGAAGACTCTCCCGTCATTGCATTACTGCATGTGGAGGTGATTGATGGAACGGGATCCGCGCCGCAAGCCGATCAATCCGTAATAATTGATCACGGAAAAATTACCGCCGTGGGCGCAACCGCCAAAGTTGCTGTTCCCTCCGGCGCCAAAGTAATTGACGCGACCGGGAAGACCGTAATTCCCGGCCTGGTTGGCATGCACGAACACATTTTCTATCCGTCCGCTGGCGATGGCCCGCTCACGGCCGTCGAACAACTGGTTTCCTTTCCACCCCTGTATCTTGCGAGCGGCGTAACTACCGCCCGCACCACCGGCTCCATGGATCCTTATGGCGACCTCGCCGTAAAAGCGCGCGTGGACAGCGGCAAAATGCTCGGCCCCAATTTTTTTCTGACAACTCCGTATCTTCAAGGCGCGCCTTCACTTATTCCTCAAATGTACGAATTAAAAGATGCCGACGACGCACGCGCCTTCGTACGCTACTGGCATTCCGTGGGGTTCACTTCAGTAAAAGCCTACGTGAATGTGACGCCCGACGAACTGCGCGCCGGAATTGATGAAGCTCACAAATTAAACATGAAAGTCACCGGACACCTCTGCTCGGTGGGCTACAACGAAGCCGCCGACATGGGCATTGATAACCTGGAGCACGGCCCGTTCGGCGCGCCCGATGGCGAACTCTATTCGCAACGCAAGCCGGGCATCTGCGGCCCGGATTATTTCGCGGAACTGCGAGACATCGTGATGAACGTCGAGCCGGACAGCCCGCAGCTGAAGCAAACCATTCAAAATCTCGTAGCGCATCACGTGGCCATCACTTCCACGCTCGCCGTCCTTGAAGACGGCTTGCGTCCACCGATGAGCAGCGGTCTAGTGGCCCGCACCAGAATGTTGCTGGTGCCGGAGGCTTGGTCCAAAGTGATGACGAGTCGCGCCTACAGGGAAGCCACTGATGCGTTTTTTCAGGCGCTGCTGCAAAAAGAGATGAAATTCGAGCGCGAGTTCGTCGCCGCGGGAGGCGTGCTGATGGCGGGCTGCGATCCCACTGGCGATGGCCACACCCTCGCCGGCCTCGGCGATCAACGCAATATCGAGTTGCTGGTCGAAGCTGGTTTTACGCCAGTAGAAGCAATCCACATCGCCACGCAAAATGGCGCTACGTTTCTCGGCGAAGCAGATCGCATCGGCACGGTGGCCGTAGGCAAACAAGCCGACCTGGTGCTGCTCGACGGCGACCTCGCCAAAGACATCGCTGCAATCGAAAGGCCCGAAGTTGTATTCAAAGCCGGCGTAGGCTACGACTCAAACGCAATCTACCAAAGTCTGCGCGGAAAAGTAGGCAGGCAATAACCCGTGCGCTCGCCCACACTCCGCCGAACAATCGGAACGCTATTGGCCGCCGCACTATTGGCCGCGCCAGCGCTTGCGAATCACAATCCAGTCCATGCTCCTCATGCCATCGTCGCCAGCATTGACGAACTCGCATCCAAAGCCGGCGCCGAAATCATGGAGCGAGGCGGCAACGCCATAGACGCCGCGGTAGCGACAGGCTTCGCGCTGGCAGTCGTCTATCCGCAAGCAGGCAATCTGGGCGGAGGCGGCTTCATGCTGATCCGCATGGCCGACGGCAAAACCCACTTCGTAGATTTCCGCGAAGAAGCGCCCGCAGCAGCGACCGCCAACATGTATCTCGACGCGCAGGGAAATGTGATTGATGGCCTCAGCGAGTACGGATACAAAGCCATCGGCGTACCCGGCTCGGTCGCAGGCCTGGTGTACGCCGAAAAAAAATACGGCAAGTTGACGCTCCCGCAAGTAATGGCCCCAGCGATTCGCCTGGCGCGCGAAGGATTCGCCCTCACCTGGCAAGAAGCGCGCGATCTGCGCGAAGATTCGCACCTCGCCGACTATCCCGAATCGCGCCGCATCTTCCAGCGCGATGGCAATTTCTACAAACAATATGAAATCTTCCGCCAACCGGAACTAGCCCGCACGCTGGAACGCATCGCGAAGAATCCCGATGATTTTTACCGCGGCGCGATGGCCCACGAGCTCGCCGCCGCAATTCAGCAGGGAGGGGGACTGGCCACCGCCGAGGATCTCGCTCGCTATCAGGTGAAAGAACGCGAACCGCTGCGCGGCACCTATCGCGGATACGAAGTGATCAGCGCACCGCCGCCATCTTCCGGGGGAACAGTGCTGATCGAAACTCTGAATATCCTGGAGGGTTACGATCTGGCGAAGGCCGGCAGCCGCTCGGCGGAATCTGTCCATCTCACCGCAGAAGCTTTCCGCCGCGCGTTCTTCGACCGCGCCGAATTTCTAGGCGATCCCGATTTCAGCAAGCTTCCGATTGCCCAACTCACCGACAAAAAATACGCCGAAGCCTGGCGCGCGACGATTGATCCCGACCGCGCTACACCGAGCAAAGATTTGCAACGCCCCGCGATTTTCACCACGCTGGCGCAAACAGATGCGCAACAACAGCGACAGCAACCCACCCCGCCGCGCGAATCTCCGCACACCACGCACTATTCCGTGGTGGACGCCGAAGGCAACGCGGTGGCCGTCACCACCACTATTAATGATTGGTTCGGCTCGCGCGTCACCGCCACAGGCCTCGGCTTTTTGCTCAACGACGAAATGGACGATTTCTCCGCGAAAGCAGGTGAGCCCAATGGCGACGGCCTGATCCAAGGCGCGGCAAATTCCATCGGCCCCGGAAAACGCCCGCTCTCTTCGATGACGCCTACGATCGTCCTGAAGGACGGCAAGCTCTTTCTGGTTCTCGGCTCGCCCGGCTCGTCGCGCATCATTACCACCGTCGCGCTAGCCATCATGGGAGTAGTGGATTACGGCATGAACATCCAGGAAGCGATTGACGCTCCGCGGTTCCACAATCAATGGATGCCAGACGTGCTAAGCGTCGAAGGCTGGTTCGCGCCCGATGCGGTGCGCGCCCTGGAAAAAATGGGATACAAAATTGTAGTCGGCCTGCACGAAGACGGCAGCTGGTCGCCCTACTGGAGCGATGCCGAATGCATCGCCATAGATCCGAAATCCGGTGAACGCCTGGGCGCGAGCGACGGCCGCAGCGGCGGCAAACCCGTCGGATATTGATACCGGAAAGCCTCCGAGTTACGTATGCACAGATTTATACGAGTACGCTGAATTGTACGTTTTCGTACAAATCCTTGCACTGCCCCTGAACCAATTTTCTCTCCCGCGTACCGCTACTTATCCGTGTTGAATATGTCGGCTTCCACTTTCCACGTCGGACCGATCTTTCGCCATGTGACCACATATTTGCCGGGAATTTCCATCGGGTGCCCCTGCGCGTCATTCAACTCGCAGCTGGAAAGTCCCGATTTCCCAGGCCATGTCTCCCGCAGAAGCCACCTCGATCTTTGTGGGCACGAAAGTCAGCGAATAGCCCGGTTTCGCCATCAGCGTCGCCCAAGTTTTCCGGATGGCGTCGGTCCCCGTGGCGATGGGCGCACCAAAAGGCAGCATGGACGCATCGTCGGCGTAGGGATGCACCGCGCCTTCGAGGTCCTTGTCGTCCGCGGCATTCGACCATAGAGCGTCAATTCTGCGGATCAGCGCCTCGTCGTTTGAGTGGTTGCCGGAATTCAGATTCGCGCGCGCCACCGCCGCGCCCACACCGCCCGCAAGCAGAGCAATCAGAAAAGCCACATGTACCGATTTCATTTGCGCCTCCTTCGTGAAATATTCGCATCACCTCATGGTTTTCGGCTCTTAACGCACTTACGTATGGCAAATCATCGCGCGGGCGGCCACGATTCCACGCTCGCGAATCGCTTTCGCGCCCTTTCGCGTCCCGGCGGACTCCGTTGCGAACTCTTTCGATGGTAAAATCGTGTGACTCATAAATAAACTGGGGGCCACAATCATGACCGAACCAACCAAAGAAGAATTGCTAGCGCGCATCGCCGAACTGGAAAAGAAAGCCGCCGCCCCGAAACGCGGCGGCGCCCTGGAATTTCGCGTGGGAGAAAAAGGCGGCGTCAGCGTGTACGGCCTGGGACGCTTCCCGGTCACTCTCTATTACGAACAATGGGATCGCCTGCTGAAAGTCGCCGACGACCTGCGCGCTTTCCTCGAAGAAAATAAATCGCGCTTGAAGCTCAAGAACGCCGAGTAATACGCTACGCGCTCGCCGCCGGAGCGGCCCTAATCGTAGCGCGCGCCATTCACGAACCGCGCTGCCGCGATTGCATCCACGCATAATTTGAGGAAGCGATCGCAATGAATAGAAACAGCAGCCCCGCGTCCAAGAAACTCCGCACGTCGATCATATTGCCCTTGGTCAATATCCGCACGAATGCAATCCCGAAAGCATCGCATAGCCGCCCCACCACTGACACAAGCGCACACACCACGCCCAGCCAATAACTCCCCACCGCGATATATTTCACCAACATGCTCTCCTCCCGCATCCCCGCCAATAGAGCTCGCGCCGCCGGCGGAATCTTGCGCTGAAAGTACATCGCCAGCTCCACAGAGTCAACGCCGCGCGGCTCCCGCTCGCCGCCGAAATCCCGCCGCAATAAACCAGTGACATTCTTCCGCTTTCCGTTATGATTGAACTCTCCTTCCACTCGTGCCTGCGCTTTTGTTGGCGGGGTTACACCGCTGCGGACAACGCGCTGCGTCCGCGCGCACCATCAACTTAAACCATTACCGTACATGCACTCGGCCGTTCAGGCGTTTAGGGGAAACGATGGGTTCAACTGCGGGCGACGAATTTCGCGATTTGTTGAGCTTTGGTGCGGCAAAGCGGCCTGATGGCCAAGCAACCCGCGTATTACGTTCGCAAAATGCTCCTCAACTTCGCTATGTTCGCCGGCGCTTTCGTGCTGATCGCCAAATTCCACAATAATTTCTGGGTCGAACTTTGCAATGCCGCGTTCCTCGCCTTCGTCTTCGCGCAACTCGGCTTTATCGTCCATGACGCCGGGCATCAGGAAATTTTCAGCCGCCCGGCAGGCAACGAAGTCCTCGGGCTGCTGCACTCGAATCTTCTGCTTGGCTTCAGTTACAGCTGGTGGCTGGACAAGCATAATCACCATCACTGCTCGCCCAATCACGTCACTGCCGACCCCGACGTGGATTTAATTCCATTTGCGTTCTCGAAGGACCAGGCAGCAGGGAAGCACGGCTGGGCGCGCCTCTCCGTGAGATATCAGCACTTTTCTTTTTTCCCGCTGTCGCTGCTGGAGGCCTTCGTCCTGAAATACGACAGCATTCGCTTCCTGATGCGCACGAAAGTCGCGCATCCGATGCTCGAGGTCGAGCTTTCTGATCCTGCACGCGATCTGGTATCTCGGCCTGCTCACTTACCTGCTCGGCTTCCCGCACGCCATTCTTTTCGCCATCGCGCATCAAGCGTTCCTCGGCCTCTATCTCACGCTGATTTTCGCGCCGAATCATCAAGGTATGCCGCTCGCGCAAGGCAGCACCGCGGTAAATTTTCTTCGCGAACAGGTCCTTACCAGCCGCAACATCAAAAATCATCCCGGAATTGATTTCTGCACCGGCAACCTGACTTGCCAGATCGAACACCACTTGTTTCCGACGATGCCCGGCAACAAACTTCGCCAGGTGCAAAAAATCGTGCGCTCGTACTGCCGCTCGCACGACGTCCCCTACCACGAGACCTCGCTGTTCCAATCCTATCGGGAGATTTATCAGAACCTGAAAGAAGTCAGCTTGCTGGTGGGAAAAGAAGCCGAAGCGGAATCCAGCGCGGATTGAAGCGGATTGCACGCACGTCAGATGCAGATCCCTCCGGCCAAAATGCGGCCCGCGGGATCACAAGGTTTTTGTGTTTGGTTCGGGTGAGGAAACCGCGGCCTAACGTGACTGTTGATGCAACGCGAGCTGAACGCAACGCTATTACGCAGCCTTAGCCTCGCGCCGAGAACCGCATGCCGACTGCAACTCTACTGCGCGACCTTACCTTCGCGCAGCAGCACCACGTCTGATACCAGGTGCGTGCGCACCACAGCCAGCGTCTTGCCGTCCGGCGACCACGCGAAGCTGCGAATATGATCCGTGGTGAAATTCGTCACCTGTCGGCCTTTCGATCCATCCACCGGCTGCATCCAGATGTTGTCCGTGCCGTTGGCGACCACGCGATACGCCACGTTCTTGCCGTCCGGCGTGAAGTCCAGCGGAAACGTAATCGTCGGTTGCGATGGGAATACGCGCATCGCAGCCGCGGTGTTCGCCACCACATCAATCAGCGCCAGCGAATGAATGTCTTCCTGGGTCCTGGGATCGATCTTCGTCACGATCGCCGGCAGCCATCTTCCGTCCGCCGAGAGCAGCCCACCCGCCGCGCCCACGAATCCATTTTCCATGACGCTCGCTTTCAGCAATTCCGGCGTGCCACCGTCAATGGGCAACCGATAAATCTCGTAATTCTTGGTCTGGTCCGAATAGAAAGCCGATTTCCCGTCCGCTGCGCAAGCCGGTGACTCATCGTCCGCTCCGAGGCTGATCTGTTTTGGGTGCGATCCATCCGCATCCAGCCGCCAGATGTCAGTCGTATCGCGGCCTTCTCGCGCATACCAAGCCACCAGGATCGGCCCGCCATTCGGGCAGGCCACCGCGTGCTGGATCATCGCGTTGGGGTCCGTCACCACCTTCGTCTGGTGGCTTCCATCCAGGGAAGTGCGCAAAATTTGGTGCGACCCAACGATCAGCAGGTTGCCATCCTTGTCCCACAAAACGTCGCGGATTCCCTCGCCGTTCGGAATGTTAGGAACGGTCGTCGGATTCCCCTGTCCCGACGCCGGGAGCAGCACGATGGAAGCGGAACCCTGCCGCTGCATTGCCGCGATAGACTTTCCGTCGGCGGAGATGCTCAGTGTCTGGTATCCGCTGGTGTCATTCGTCAGTGCGTGGAATTGCGCCTCTGGAAACGACAGGAAGCCGAGTTGTGCGCGCTGGAATCCCGTCGAGCGATCCGTGTACACCAGCATCAGGCCGCGGCCGTCCGGCATCCACGCAATGCTCGATGCGAACTTATCCGTCAACGTGGCCAGCGGCTGATTCTTTCCGGAGGCCAGCTCAACCGTTCGCACTGTCCCTTGTGCGTCTTGCCCGGACGCCAGAATATATGCCATCAGCCTTCCGTCAGGTGACCACGCCGCCCATGACGGAAAAGGCGTCGGCGCCGTGTAAATGGTCTTCTCGTCGCTGCCGTCCATGTTCGCGCTCAATATCAGCCACTTGCCCACCACCGGATCGTTCGCGCGCACGTAGGCCATGTGCTGTCCATCCGGCGAGAAAGTCGGCCCCACGTCCACGTCGTGTGAGACCTGCGCCGCCTCTCCTCCCAGCACTGGAATGCGGAACAGATTGAAGGCGTTTCCAGCTGCATCGGTGGCCTTGCTGTAATAAATGTAGTTTCCGTCCGGCGAAAATGCGGGATTCTGATAGAGCGCGGCTTCCGGCGGCAGCACCTGCGTATTGCTCCCAGTGGGAATATTGCGCAGCCATAAACTCATTTTGCCGGCGTCTTCCACGATGCTCAGCACGTACTTCCCATCGGGGGATATCGCCGCGTAGCGCACGTTGCCCGAATTTGTCACCTGCGTGATCGTGAACGTCTGGAACGGCACGGCTGCGGCTTTCCCGCGCAGCAATTGAAAGACTCCGTAGCCCGCCACGCCTAGAATCAGCAGCGCAATCACGGCGCCCGCGATCAGCTTCCCTTTATTTTCCTGCGCTGCTTGCACAATCGCCGAGCTTCCCGAACCAGGCGCTGCCGCCGCTGCCGCCGACGTTGTGCCAGAACCAGGCTGCGTCTTTTGCAGGCCGGAAACAGCTCCCGCCGTTTGCGTGGCCGCGCTCATTGTCGCCGCCGACCGCCCCGAATCCGTGTCGCGCTTCAACCGCTGCAAATCCGCGCTCAGATCGGAAGCGTGCTGATACCGCAGCTTGGGATTTTTCTCCAAAGCTTTCGCGACGATCTGATCGAACGCCGCCGGCAAATCCGGGTTCACTTGCGAAGGCGCCGGAGGCTGCCGCTCCAGTATCGCCGCGAAAATCACGCCTGAAGTGTTTCCGGAAAATGCCTGCCGCCCCGTCGCCATTTCATACAGCACGAGCCCGAGCGAAAACAAATCGCTGCGCCCGTCCAGCGTTTCTCCGCGCACTTGCTCCGGCGACATATACCCCACCGTGCCCAGCGCCATTCCCGGACTGGTGAGATTCGGATCGCTGTCCAGCGTCGCGCCACCGACCGTCACCGCCTCGCTCACCCCGCGCGCCACCACCATCTGTTTCGCCAGTCCAAAATCCAGCACCTTCGCTTGCCCGCGCTCCGTCACAAAAATATTCGCGGGCTTGATGTCGCGATGCACGATTCCTTCCGCGTGCGCCGCTTCCAGAGCGTCCGCCACATCAATCCCGATTTCCAGCACGTTGTCCAGGGTCAGCGGCTTGCCGTTGATGCGGTGCTTCAGCGTCGCGCCCTTCAGCAGTTCCATGGCGATGAAAGGTGTGCCGCCGTCATCGTCAATATCGTAGATCGTGCAGATGCTGGGGTGGTTCAGCGCGGAAGCAGCCTGCGCCTCGCGCTGAAATCGGGAAAGAGCCGCCTCATCCTTCAGCACATCCGGCGGCAAAAATTTCAGCGCCACCTGGCGCTTCAGCTTGGTGTCTTCGGCGCGATACACCACGCCCATGCCTCCGCCGCCAATTTTTTCGACGATGCGGTAATGGGTGATGATTTGTCCGGCAGGAAGGTTCAAGTCCGTCATGTCGCCGACATTCTAGGATGCGTTCCCACCCAAGTCAACGCAGCTAACAAAGGCGGATGCGAATCAAAGCCGATCGGCAGGCTCTAATGATCGTGCCATATCGGACTCGTCAATTCGATCCGCCAGATAGGGCCACCGTTATAGAGCGGACCCTCTGACTTGGCGAAGGACGGTGCGTCACCACCGAGAATCCAGATGTGAGTGTCTGCGGGTTGCTTGCCTACAAGCGGCGCCACCACTCCGGCGACGCCTCCAATATCTACCTTGACCACATAACGCGTGGCTTTGTGGGTGAGGCCTCCGGCCGAGAACGAATCTTCGCCCTCGGGAGAGATCAATAGTTTCACGAGCCGCGGCTTTGGCGCGGCTGCAACCATGGATAAAGTCGTCAGCGGAGTATCGGGCCGGATGTTCTTCAGGAGATAGAGAACCATACCGTTCGAGACGTTGGGCGGAAGTTTGAGCCGCTCGGTCACGGTCTTCTCTTTGCCGCTGTCGTCCGTGTAGCGAACCGTGGTCAGGCCGGTTAAACCGTCCACCGTGACATCCATCGGTTGTTTGAACGTGGGGCCCTTTTGCACCTGGTGGTCGCTTATCAACCGGAAAGTACGGCGCTGAGAGAAGACGACGGTTTCTTCATTTATCGAGCCGTCCTTGAATCGGAGAATGGTGTGGCTGGTCAACCGATCGCCACGCGCGAACTGCGTTACATCACCATCGGCGAGGGTGTCGCCTTCCAGCGTGCGTAGCACAAGGAATCCGTGGACCACGCCCTCGGTGTATCGCACCGCGACAGGGGACTGCGACAGTGCTGAGGAGGGAAGTAGCAGCGCCGACGTTAGCAAGGCGGCGAGCGTCGAAAACCGGGTAAGTTTTATCATCAGACCATCATACGCTCACTAGGGTCTTCAAAATGGCAGGAAGAAAATTTGTCAATTCCTGCCTCGTCGCGTTATCGGAGTCTGGCTCACCACGCACTGGTTTGCATGTAGCCCATCGCTCGCGTAGAATTCTCGCCCAGTGTCGGACACCGCTTCCATCGTCGGGCAAACCGTTTCGCACTACACCGTGCTGGAAAAATTGGGCGGCGGTGGCATGGGCGTCGTTTACAAGGCCAAGGACACGCGCTTGGGCCGCAGCGTGGCCCTGAAATTTCTACCCGACGATATTTCCAAAGACTCGCAGGCCGTCGAGCGCTTTCGCCGCGAAGCTCGCGCCGCTTCCTCGCTGAATCACGCCAACATCTGCACGATTTACGATATCGGCGAATTCGAAGGGCGCCCCTTCATCGCCATGGAACTTCTCGAAGGCCAAACCCTGAAACACGGCATTGCCGGCAAGCCCATGGATGTTTCCAAGCTCCTCGAGATCGGCATTCAAATCGCCAACGGTCTGGACGCCGCCCACTCCAAGGGAATCGTGCATCGCGACATAAAACCCGCGAACATTTTTCTGGTGGAACGCGGCCCGGCCAAGATTCTCGATTTTGGTCTGGCAAAATTGTCGCCGATCCTCGCCCACGCCGCCGAATCCGTCGGCACCGCCACCATACACACAAAATCCCACGCGCTTGGCGTCGAGCAACTAACCAGTCCCGGTAGCTCCATGGGCACGATCGCCTACATGTCGCCCGAACAAGCCCGCGGCGAAGAACTGGACGCGCGCTCGGATCTTTTTTCGCTCGGCGTGGTGCTTTACGAGATGTCCACCGGCTCGGTGCCATTCTCCGGTGCGACAGCCGCCGTCGTCTTCGATGGCATCCTGCACGCCACACCCGCGAATGCGAAAGATATAAACCCGGCCCTGCCTCTGGCCCTGGTGCAAATTCTGGAAAAAACGCTGGAGAAAGATCCCGACCTGCGCTGCCAGACCGCCGCCGAGCTGCGCGCCGATCTAAAGCGCCTCAGCCGCGATCTTGATTCCGGCCGCCGCCCCTCCGCCGGCAAAAACGTTCCCGATTCCGGCGCACAGACCATTCCCGCGAAGCAAAAATCCGTAGCCGTGCTCTATTTCGAAAATCAGAGCGGCGCTAAAGAGGACGAGTATTTTCGCGATGGCATCACCGAAGACGTAGTAACCGAGCTCTCCAAAATCGCGCAACTGCAAATTTTCCCGCGCTCGGAAATGCTAGCTTTCCGCGACAAGCCCGTGACGGCGCAGCAAGTGGGCCAGCAGCTCGGCGCCTCATACATTCTCGAAGGTTCGATACGCCGCTCCGGCAGCCGCGTGCGCATCACCGCGCAACTGGTGGAAGCATCCACCCGCCATTCCGTGTGGGCCGACCGCTACGACCGTCAAATGGACGACGTCTTCGCGATTCAGGAAGAAATCGCGCGCA
Source organism: uncultured Acidobacteriota bacterium (assembly GCA_963754275.1). Lineage (GTDB taxonomy): Bacteria > Acidobacteriota > Terriglobia > Acidiferrales > UBA7541 > Palsa-295. The sequence goes on along the minus strand of CAVWFO010000022.1, from coordinate 493,505 downwards.
GCATCGCGCAAGCCCTGCGCATCACCCTCACCCCGCAGGAAGATAAAATCATCGCGCGCAAGCCCACCGAAAATCCCCTGGCGTATGATTTCTATCTGCGCGGCCGCAATTACTCGCGCCGCCAGGATTTCGAATACGCTTTGCAAATGTTCGAGCAGGCCATCGAACTCGATCCCGAATTTCGCGCTGGCGCACGCGGGCATCGCGCACCTCTGCGGCGTCATCTTTGAAGTTCGCGACCAGAATCCCAGTTGGATGCAGCGCGGCCTCGCTGCGTGTGACCGCGCCACCGCCCTCGCTCCGGACCTGCCTGAAGTGCTCGTCGCGCACGCCCGCATTTTCTACGCGCAGAAGAAAAATGACGAAACCGCGCTGCTCGCCTTGCGTGCCATCGAACGCAAGCCCGATTGTGACGGCGCATGGAACATCCTCGGTCGCGCCTACTTTGCCTCCGCCCGTTACGAGGAGGCCGCTGCTGCCGCCGAGCGCGCCATGGAGTTCAACGGCGACGATTACAATATGTATATCCCGTACGAACAATCCCTGGAACGTCTCGGCCGCAAAAAAGAAGCAGATCAGATCCGCGAGCGCATGATGAAAGTCTTGCGCCAGCAGTTGGAGCTGGTGCCCGAAGACGTGCGCGCACGCATTTTGCTCGCTACCAACCTCGCTCACTTCGGACAAGAAGCGGACGAAAGCATCCGCCACCTACAGACCGCAGTTGCCCTTCGCCCCGGAGATTCCAACACGCTTTACAATGCCGCTTGCACTTACGGCGTCTTGGGAAAAAAAGCCGAAGCCCTCGATACGCTGAGAAAAGCCTTTGCCGCCGGATTCGGCAATCGCAATTGGGCCGCCAAGGATTCCGACTTCAACTGCCTCCACGACGACCCCGAATTCCAAAAGCTAGTCGGCCTAAGCGAAGGCGTATCGTCGTAGCCACTGCGTCGCGAGCGACCTCCGCAATTGTCTTTCTATCTGTACTTCGGCTTTACTCTGTGTTCTCTGCCTTAAATCCTTTGCCTTTCTTTCCGTCCGGCGTTTACCCCGGCGCAGTCGGTGCGTCTCCCCGGTAGAGTATCGTTTTCGCCGTGCGCTTTTAGCGTTGGCGGCGCCTGTTACAATGAACAAAACACCTCGACACGGGGAGACTACAACCGTGACAAAACGCAAAAATAGTGAAGTGGATGAATACATGGCAAGATGCCCGCAAGAGGCGCAAGGTGATTTGGCGAGGCTCAGAGCGACAATACGGGCGGCTGTGCCCGGTGCCACGGAACGCACCGACTATTTTCGAATGCCCGGATATTCCGCTCCGGGAGTTGAATATTACGACGGGATGTTTGCCTGGTTCAGCTTCAAGAAACCATACATACGCCTGCATGTGCCCCCGTCGGTAATACGAAAATACAGGAAGGAGCTTGCGGGTTATGCCACAACCAAAGCCATTGTTAGCTTCCCCACGGGTAAGCCCGTATCAGTGACATTGGTCAAGAAACTGGTGAGGGCGAGTGTAAAGGCAATGAAAAATAAGTCGGTTTAAGGATAGTTCGCGCGAACTCTCGAGCAGACGAGTAGTCTCGCTTTAACTCCGAACGCTCAACTCTCAGACTGCGTCACCCAATTTCAATCCTTTCCACACCCGCCGAAAAATACAATAATCGTTCCGTGAACATCCTGCTTTTCGGCGCAACGGGCATGGTCGGCCAGGGCGTCCTGCGCGAATGTCTGCTCGATCCCAATGTGCAGTTGGTCGTGACGATCGGCCGCACCGCCACCGGCCAGCGAAATCCCAAGCTGCGCGAGATCGTCCACCCCGATCTTTGGAATTATTCGGCGATCGAAGCGCAACTCACCGGCTTCGACGCCTGCTTCTTCTGCCTCGGCATCGCCTCCGCCGGCATGACGGAAGAAGCCTACGCACACGTCACCTACGGCATCACCATCGCCGCCGCGGAAACTCTTGCGCGCCTGAATCCGAAAATGGTTTTCATCTACGTTTCCGGCGCCAGTACAGACAGTACCGAAAAAGGCCGCATGATGTGGGCGAGAGTAAAAGGCAAAACCGAAAACGCGTTGCTGCGCATGCCCTTCGCCGCCGCATACATGTTCCGCCCCGGCTTCATCGAACCAGTTCACGGCGAAATCTCACGCACGAAGCTCTATCGCGTAAGCTACGCCATCGCCAAGCCATTACTCCCGCTCATCCGGCGCCTGTTCCGCAATCAAATACTAACCACCGAGGAAATCGGCCGTGCCATGCTGAACTTGGTCACGCATCCCTACCCCAAACACATCCTGGAAATCCCAGACATCCGCGCCGCCGCTGAGTTGTCGCCGCTGCAACGAAACGAGGTCGTATGATAATCGCCTCAACGCACGTCCGCGTGTTTGTCGCTGCGACTCTGCTTTCCATGTCCTCAGCCGATAGCAGCCGGACAAACCACACCCCAAGCTCCGCCGAAAGTGCAGATTGGAAACTCATTGACGATTCTGTCGCCGACTCGAGGCTCGGATTTCTCCCGCTACTCGTCGGATGTGTTGATGTCAATCAAGCGCAATTTGATTGCTTCGTTGCCCGATTCGGTGAAGGCGGGGCAAGCCGGATTGGTTTCCATTATCGTACAGGTTCGGCCAGACGGAACTTTCTTGAACCCGGATCCGAAAATCATAAGAAGTTCGAATAGAGATGCACTCGACGCTGCGTCTGTAGCGGCGGTTCGTGCTTCGGCGCCATTCCCGCATTTTCCGAGTGGGTTCGAAGGCGCCAGCATCGAGCTTAAAATCAATTTCTACTACAATATTCCAACGAAGTTAAACCCGATCACCAGAACCCGCAAAGCCAGGCGCAGGCGGAGCGCCGGCGAAATAAGATCAGCGCGGCCCTCGCGGTGTGACCCTTGGAAACGTCTTCGCTCGGAGCGCCAATCTCCTGATTGTCGATTCGCCACGCCGATACCCAGCAATGAAAAAAAGAGCGAGAGGCGGCACGCGATCACACGCGAACGTGCCAGCTCTCGCTCCTGTCAATTCAGCTCTTCTCCGTTACGCCGTAGCCGTCTGCCGCCCCTTGAAGAAGGCGAGCAACTCAGCGTTAACCACATCCGCGTGCGTTGCGGGCATGCCGTGCGGCAAGTCTTTGTACACTTTCAGCGTCGCATGCTTCAGCAACTTCGCCGCTGCCGGACCCGCCGCCGCAATCGGCACAATCTGATCGTCTTCGCTGTGCATCACCAGCACGGGAATGTCAATCTTCTTGAGATCTTCGGTCGTGTCGGTCTCCGAGAAAACCTTGATGCAGTCATAGTGAGCCTTGACGCTTCCCACCATGCCCTGCAACCACCAGTGCTCGCGAATGCCCTCGGAAATTTTCGCTCCTGGTCGGTTGTAACCGTAAAACGGCAGCGTGATATCTATGTAGAACTGCGGCCGATTCGCCGCGAGCGCCGCGCGCAGCCCGTCGAACACTTCGATCGGCGCGCCCAGCGGATTGTTCGGCGTCTTCAGCATCAGCGGCGTGATCGCGCTGATCAGCGCCGCTTTTGCGACGCGCTTCGTGCCGTGCCGTCCCAAGTAGCGCGCCACTTCGCCGCCTCCGGTGGAATGTCCCACCATGATCGCATCCTTGAGATCCAGCTTCTCGAACAACTCAGCGAGATCGTCGGCGTAAGTGTTCATGTCGTTGCCGCCCCAGGTTTGGTCGGAACGCCCATGTCCGCGCCGGTCGTGCGCAATCACGCGATAGCCCAGGTTGCCGAAGTAAAGCATCTGCCCGTCCCAGTCGTCGGCAGAAAGCGGCCAGCCGTGACTGAATACAATCGGCTGTCCCGTGCCCCAATCCTTGTAGAAGATCTTGGTGCCGTCTTTCGTAGTGATGGTAGCCATCGGATTTTCTCCTTATTCGTTGTACTACAGGTCCGTAAGCTTAGAGTCTGCGCCCGCGCAAAGCGATTCACTCAAATTCGTGAATCTGCGGAACGCCGAGCGCCGGTTGCCGAGAAGATATGAACCGCAGATTGCGCCGAATTGTTACGGGCGCGTTACTTGCCTGTTGCGGCGGCGTTTGAAGCTGCGGACGCGAGTTTGTACCACTCGACTTTGTTGGCCGACAGAAAGCACACGTCCACATCCACGCCGGAATAATCGCAGTCGCCCAGGAATGCCGCCAGCTTGCCGCCTTGAATCCAGAATCCGGCGCGATTGCGCGAAAGAATAGTGGCCTGCATCGGGGCTTGGCCGAACAATTTGAACGTGGCGCGCGGGTTCGCTTTGGATGTGTGCACGTTGCTCCGTTTTGCTGTCGAGGCCATGACGTAGGTGTCGAAGGGCTGCAATGTACATCCAAGCGCGGGAAAAATAAAGGGAATCGTGGGGCGGTGACGCGCGATGAGTTGAGAATCCTGAACCGCTCGACGTGGCATAAGCAATCGCGCCGGTGCTGTTTGTTTGGTGACAATTAGCGAATCGTGCGAAGCGCTCCCTGTCTGCGACAGGCAGGCTTCGCTGCGCTCGGTTCGCAAAATCCGCTCCTCGCAAGTAGGATGACGTACGAAACTAGATGCACAGGCAAACTCGCTTGTGCCATCCGCCGGCACCCGGAGAGTCAAAGGCGTTCGTTTCGGTACGATGGCGGGATTAGCGAGCGGCGAGGCAAAAGACGCAGGAGGAAGTATGACCAAGGGGCGGATGGAAGCGTTTAGTGATGGGGTGTTCGCCGTCATCATCACCATCATGGTGCTTGAGATGAAGTCTCCGCAGGGGACTGGGCTCGCGGCTCTGCAGCCGCTGTTTCCTGTTTTCTTGTGCTACGTGCTGAGTTTCGTTTATGTGGGGATTTACTGGAACAATCATCATCACCTGCTGCAAGCGGCGAAGCATGTGTCGGGTGGAATCCTTTGGGCGAATCTGCATTTGTTGTTCTGGGTGTCGTTGACGCCGTTCGTTACGGCTTGGATGGGAGAGAACCATTTTGCGGCTTGGCCGGTGGCGCTGTACGGGATGGTATTGCTCTTCGCCGGAACCGCTTATTATTTTTTGACGCGGGCGCTGATCGCGCACCAGGGGACGGACTCAACTTTGGCGGCTTCGATTGGCAGTGACAGCAAGGGAAAGCTGTCTATCGTGGTTTACGCGGTGGCAATTCCGCTGTCGTTCGTACATCCGTGGATCGCGTGCACCTGTTACGTTCTGGTGGCGGTAATGTGGCTGATCCCCGACCCGCGCATCGAAAAAGCGATGGAAGGATAAGGGGACGAGTCCGGAACGGAAGTTGAGGTGTGCGCCGGGCTGCCGTAGTAGAGTTCGGAGCAAACGAAACAGACACGAGGGAGTGTTGTGCGAAAAATAACGCAGATTGTGATTGCGCTGCTGCTGGTAACAGGCGCGCTCGCGCAGGCGCGCGAAGGAGACGCGACATCGGCGCGGGTGGACAGCGTGGTGGAGGCACAGAGGAAGTCGCAAAAGATTCCGGGAGTGAGTCTGGCGGTGTGCCGTGACGGAAGGATCGTGAAGGCGGCGGGCTACGGCCTTGCGAACGTGGAGTGGGATATTCCGGTTACGCCGGAGACGATATTTCAGACGGGGTCGGTGGGAAAACAATTCACGGCGACGGCCGTGATGATGCTGGTGGAGGAAGGAAAGCTGGGCCTGGACGACAAGATCGTGAAGTTCATCCCGGAGGCGCCCGCGACGTGGAACGACGTGACCGTGCGCAACTTGCTGACGCATACCTCTGGGATTGCGGATTACGGCGGTGAGGAAGACACGATGGGGAAGGGAGTGATCAATTTCCGGAAGGATTATACGGAGGAAGAACTCGTCCAGGCATTTGCGAAAATGCCAAAAGATTTTCCCGCCGGGCAGAAGTGGAGCTACAGCAATACCGGGTATGTGCTGTTGGGAGTGATTATTCATCGAGTGACGGGGGAGTTTTACGGAGATTTTCTGCAGGAGCGGATATTCGGGCCGCTGGGGATGACTTCGACACGAATTATCAGTGAGGCGGATATTGTGCCGCGGCGCAGCAGCGGCTACCGGCTGGTAAAGGGCGAGTGGAAGAATCAGGAATGGGTGGCGCCGACGTTGAATACGACGGCGGACGGTGCGTTATATACGAATGTGCTGGACCTGGCGAAGTGGGACGCGGCGCTATACACAACCAAGTTGATCAAGCGATCGAGTTTGGATGCGATGTGGACTCCGGTGAAACTGACGAATGGCGAGACGTATCCGTATGGATTCGGCTGGGACTTGGCGAGCAAGGACGGGCGTCGCGCGGTGTCACACGACGGGGCATGGCAGGGGTTTACGATGAGCATCACGCGGTATCTGGACGAGCGGCTGACAGTGATCGTGATGACCAACCTCGATTCGGACAACTCGAAGCCGGAAGTGATCGTGGACGAAGTGGCCAGGATTTATTTGCAGTAGAGCGCGAGCACGGCGTGCTTCTGGGTGGCGTGAAAGATTCGCAATTCGCCCGATACTGCAGGCCGGCGATGATACTGATGTTCAATGTTAGACAGCCGCCAGTGAGGCTGTGGTGGCAGGATGGCATCTGGCCCACCCCCGAATAGGAGGCGCATGGAGCGCGAGTATGACTTGTTTGAAGTTCTATCGGATGGCGCCGTCGTCTGGCGAGAGACGGTGTCGGGACATGAAAACGCGATTCAGCGATTAAAAGAATTATCACAGCAGACGTCGAACGAAGTTCGGGTGATGCACATTCTCAGCAACACTCTGATTGCTTCGATGAACGGCCCCAAAGCGTAACGGCGCGGCCGTGCGCGAAAGGAACCGGCAATGGTTCACCCACCCCGCGCCAAAACCAGCAACGATTGCGTGCCCGGTTAGCTGACGCCGAGGCGGCCGCACCCTTCCATCTCGCGCTGCGAGATCTCCGCATGAATCGCGCTAAAGGGAGATTGATAAATTCAAAGGCTCCGGCTGTGAAGACTTCCGCGGCCAAAGTGCCGGGATCGGACACTCGCCGCGTCGCACACAATACAGGTTAAACCGTATGTTGCGGCTGGGCGCGAGCGGCTAAATTAGAGGGTTGCGGGCGAGCCGGCTGAGCTTACGCCGGGAATGGGAGGAGCTATGAAGAGCGTGGTCGGGATATTTGGGACGCGTGAAGAGGCGGAGCGCGGAGCGCGCATGCTAGACTTTGCGGGGATCGCGCGAAGCAGAATTGCGGTGCTTACACCGCAAAGCACCGAACAGGAAATCGCAGCTGTTCCGACGATGGATGCGGAGCAGCCGGGGATGGGTATGGCGCTGGGCGCGACGGTGGGCGGAGCGGTGGGCCTGGCGAGCGGCGTCACGCTGGGAGCGCTGGCGAGCGTTTTTGTCCCCGGCGTCGGTCCGATTCTTGCGATTGGATTTGCGGCCAGCGCGCTGGGCTTACTGGGCGGAGGCGCACTGGGAGGCGCGCTGGATAATTCGCTATCGGAAGGGATACCACAAGAAGAATTGTACGTTTATGAGGACGCGCTGCGGCAGGGGCGATCAGTGGTAATCGCGTTTGCCGAGAACCATGCGCAGGTAGAAGCGGCGCATCACGCGCTGAAGGAGTATGGAGCGGAGAGTGTGGATCGCGCGCGAGAAATGTGGTGGATTGGGCTGCGCGATATCGAGAAGGAACATTACGAAGCGGGTGGTGGCAAATTTGAGCAGCGCGAAAAGGAGTTTCGCGCTGGTTTTGAGGCGGCGCAGCATCCGGCCAATCGCGATGGGTCCTACGAAGAAAGCCGCGACCGGTTGAGCGAGCAGCACCCCAGCGCGGGCGACAGCGACGCTTTCCGTCAAGGATTTGAGCGCGGCCGCGTCTATTATCAACAGACCAGCAAGCGATCCAGCTAGCAGCGCGCAAATGGGGTGACCTGGGCTTCCAGACTGTGCCAACGTGCGTCTTAAGCTTTAGGTGCGGCACGAGCGCCGGGATTGTGCGTGGTCATGCGCAGGAGATTTTCTTGGGAGGGATCGCCGCGGTGTAATTCAGGCGACGAAGGAGAAATGGGATGACTACCGGCAAAGAGAAAGGCGAGGAACCGGGGAAGAAGCACGTGGCGATGAAGACGCCGCCGATTGTGTCGCAGCAAGAGTGGGAGGCTGCGCGGCAGAAGCTGCTGGCGAAGGAAAAGGCTGTGACGCACTCGCGTGACGCGCTGGCTGCCGAGCGGCGGCGGATGCCTTGGGTGGCGGTGGAGAAAAAGTACAAGTTCGAGGGACCGAAAGGCACGGTTGGGCTGCTCGACTTGTTCGAGGGGCGGAGGCAGTTGATTGTGTATCGCGCATTCTTCGAGCCGGGGGTGTTCGGCTGGCCGGAGCACGCCTGCCGCGGCTGTTCGCTGGGCGCCGATCAGGTGGCGCACCTGGCGCATCTGCATGCGCGCGACACCACGCTGGCGTACGCCTCGCGCGCGCCACAGAAGGACATCGAGCGTGTGAAGGCACGAATGGGCTGGAAGATGCCCTGGTACACCATGCTAGACAACTTCGACGTGGACTTCGGCGTGGACCAGTGGCACGGGCACAATGCATTCATTCGCGAAGGGGAGCGAGTGTTCCGCACATACTTCATCAACAACCGCGGCGATGAGGCGATGGGAAGCACGTGGAGCTACCTCGATATGACGGCCCTTGGGCGGCAGGAGGCTTGGGAGGACTCGCCGGAGGGTTATCCGCAGGCGCCGCCTTACAAGTGGTGGAACTGGCACGACAATTACGGGACGGACGCTTCGCCGGATCCGAAGTGGGTGGATATCATTACTGATCCTGAAGGGGCCGCTTTGCGTCGGCGCGAGGCAGAGGCGAAAGCGTAACCGCGATTGCCGCAGCTGGGGGCGCTCTGCCACCGGCCGCGGCAGAATCATCGCGAGCTGGAAAGATCGAGGCGCTGGTTGATTGGGGCGCGCCTTGTACGGCAAAGTGCCGAAGTGCGGCATTGACACACCCGGCAATTTGCCGTACATTGGTTACGGACGGGGAGGCAGCTATGTCACGGAGCATGAGAGCGCCGTTACGATCGAAGCGCCTGGAAATTCGCGCCACGCCCGAGCAAAAGAAGCTTTTTGAGCGGGCCGCAAAAATTCGGGGGACCACGGTTACAGACTTCGCCGTGAATAAACTCCAAGAAGCCGCGCTGGAGATCATTCAGGAAACCGAGTCCATGCGGCTGGGTGCGGAAGATCGGCGTGTTTTTTTTAAAGCGCTAAGGAACCCGCCGGAGCCTACCGAATACGCGAAGGCCGCTGTAGCTCGGTACAAGCGGCAAGTAAGAGGCTGATTGGCGGAAGCCAAGAAACATCAGCAGTTTTTTTTCGAGCCGCTCGGGTCGGCACATGATCGGGCGGCTTTTTCGTGTGAAGAGCCACGCCTGGAAAGTTACATAAAGACGCAGGCGCGGCAGGACGTGAGCAAGAACTTGGCAGCCGTCTTCATCATGACGGTGGACGGACGAGCTATCGCGGGTTTCTATACGCTGTCGCACTACTCAATCCGCAGCGCGGACATTCCCGAAGAGGTCAGGCGCAGGTTGACCAAGCACGATCAATTGCCGGCCACTTTAATCGGAAGACTAGCGCGGCACACGGAATATCGAGGGACGGGCGCGGGGGATTCCCTGTTGGTGGATGCGTTACGGCGGTGTCTGGCTCTCAGCACCCAGGCCGCGTCGTGGGCCGTGGTAGTGGAGGCTAAAAATGAGCACGGCACTGCGTTCTACAAGAGGTTCGGGTTTGAGGCTTTCCCTGGCCGGCCGTTGAAGATGTTTTTGCCTACCGTGACGATTGAAAAGCTATTCGCTTAAGCCGCGTGTTGCTCTTTGGGATTCAACTGCGAGCCAACGCCGCCCTTCCCGCGACTGCGGCACGACCCCTACGAAGTCACGGAAAAGAGGACACTGAGAAGCCGCTGGGCCACGAATCTCTATGAGGCTTTTTCTTCTGCCGCTGCGATGAATTCGGAGTAGGGACCTTTGAAGTCTTCGATTTTGTTCGAGTGGAAATGCCAGATGCGGGTGGCTACCTCGTCTATTACGTCGTGGTCGTGGGTGACGAGTAGGACCGTGCCGTCGTATTTCTGCAGCGCGATGTTTAGCGCGTTGATGGACTCGAGGTCGAGGTGGTTGGTGGGCTCGTCGAGGACCAGGAAGTTCGGCTTCTGCAGCATCAGGCGGCAGAAAATCAAGCGCGCGGATTCGCCTCCGGAGAGCGCGGATGTTTGCTTCAGCGCTTCTTCGCCGCTGAAAAGCATTTGGCCCAGCACGGCGCGCAATTCTTCCTGCGTGGCCTGCGGCTTGAACTGATGCAGCCACTCGATGGCGTTCATGCCGTGCGTGATGGATTCGCTGTGATCTTGCGCAAAGTAGCCGACAGCGACGTTGTGTCCCCAGATCACTTGGCCGCCGTCCACGGGGAATTGGTGATCAACGTCGTCAATGAACCCGGTCGCATTGCGGAGCAGGGAACGCAACAGCGTGGTCTTGCCGGTTCCGTTGCGGCCCATCAGCGCGATTTTCTCGCCGCGCGCGACGCTGCCGGAAAACGGCGACCAGACTTTTACGCCATCGTAGGATTTCGCCACACTCTTGATTTCCAGCGGATGACGCCCGGAATGCTGGTCCATCTGAAAGCGGATGTATGGGCGAGCGATGTTGGAGCGCGCTAGCTCAGTCGTCTGCAGGCGCTCGACTTCTTTCTTGCGCGAAGTGGCTTGCGCGGAACGTGTGCCGGCGGAAAAGCGCGCGATGAATTCGTTCAGCTGCGCGATTTTCTTTTCGCGCTGCGCGTTTTCGGATTCGATGCGCGAGCGGATGGAAGTTTTGGCCATCACCATGTCGTCGTAGCCGCCGTTGTACATGATCACGGTTTCGTAATCGATGTCCGCGGTGTGCGTGCAGACGCTATTCAGGAAATGGCGGTCGTGCGAAATCACGATCAGCACACCTTCGTATTCGAGCAGGTAGTCCTGCAACCAATGCACGGAATCCAGGTCCAAGTGGTTGGTAGGCTCGTCAAGCAGCAGGGCAGGCGGGCTGCCGAAGAGAGCTTGCGCCAGCAGCACGCGGACTTTTTGTCCGCCCTGCAGTTCGCGCATCTTGCGGTCGTGCAGCGGCTCTTCCAGGCCAAGGCCATCGAGCAGAATCGCCGCGTCAGCTTCGGCCGTGTAGCCGCCTTCTTCGCCTACGATGCCTTCTAGCTCGCCCAGGCGCATGCCGTCCGCGTCGGTGAGTTCTTCGTGCGGCTTAGCGTAAAGAATTTCGCGCTCCTGTAGAGCTTTCCACAGCGGGCGATTGCCCATGATCACAGTGTCAATCACGCGGTGCTCGTCAAACGCGAACTGGTCCTGACTCAAAATGCCGAGCTTCTTCGGCCGCGTGACGTCGCCCTTGGTCGGCTCGATTTCGCCGGTCAAGATCTTCATCAGCGTGGATTTCCCGGCGCCATTGGGCCCAGTGATGCCATAGCGCCGTCCTGCGAAGAAGGTGGTGCTGACATCTTCGAACAAGACTCTGGCGCCGAAGCGCATCGTGATGTTGTTAACGGAGAGCAAGGAACTTTAATTGTAGCATGGTTGTGATTTGCGTGCAGAGTCGCGGTTGTGTCAGGTAGTGGGTGGCTTTCGGATGAATGCATCAGGAGCCGTGCTAGCGTGGTTGATTTATACTTCGACAGCAGGGCGTTCTGAACTGCCAGATGACCACAGGTCCGGGCAAACTCTTTTAAGGGGAACTTTGAATGGGCAATAAAAATGGGATTGAAACCAGTTCTACGAACCCCGATAACACAGTAAGCGATCGTCCCTCGCGACGCCAGGTGCTGAGGGCTGCTGCCGTAGCCTCGCTTGCCGCGTTTCCGTTCCGGCTTGCCAAACTTGCCTTACCTGCGCACGCGTCCGCGGAGATGAATTCAAATGTTCCAGTTTCCGCTGGGCCTGCGAAAAATCCGGCCTGGTATGGATTCAATCTGCTGGAATATTTTTCCACTGATGCCGACTGGATGAAATATTTTCCGTACAAGAATGATGGCATGTTCGTGGAAGACGATTTTCGCTGGATTCGCGACTGGGGCTTCAACTGGGTTCGGCTCCCGATGGACTATCGTTTCTGGACGGCTCCGGACCTTGTAACAATCAACGAAAAAGCCGTCGAACCGATTGACCGCGCGATTGAGCTTGGCGAAAAATATGGCGTCCACGTGAATATTTGCCTTCATCGCGCTCCGGGATTGTGCATCCTGGACACGATGGATGTAAAACTCACGGGCATTTCGGTGACGAAAGAGAAAACGAACGTATATTCGGACCCACAAACATTCGACGCCTTCGTCCACCAGTGGGTTTATTTCGCCGAGCGTTACAAGCATATTGACAGCAAAATTCTCAGTTTTAATATTGTGAATGAGCCGATCGTCCTGCCCAGCGCGGCGGAAATGGCCGAGCTCGAGAAAAAGGGCCCGGTTACGGCCGCCGACCTCTTTAGTCCCCAGATGTTAAGCAAGCACGCCGCGGATTACATCCGCCTTGCAAGGGCCGCCAACGACGCGATTCGCGCGCACGATCCAAAGCGGCTAGTCGTGACCGACGGATATCCGGCCGGCGTCTCTCCGATCCCGAGTTTGGCCGATACCGGTATGCTTCAAAGCTGCCACACTTACACTCCCATGCAGCTCACCCACTACCAGTGTGAATGGGCTCGCGGAATGCTGAGCGGCTCTGAACCCGTTCCAACATGGCCTTTGAAGGATCAAAACGGCAAGATCGTTTGTGATCGGCAGACGCTGCAGAAACAGTTTCAGCCGTGGGGGGCCATCAACGCGGCGGGCGTTCCGATTCATTTTGGCGAGATGGGTTGTTACAAGCACACTCCTCCGGAGGTCGTCCTCGCGTGGTTCAACGATACGCTGGACGTAATCGGCGAACTCAATTCCGGCTGGGCGCTCTGGAATTTCCGTGGACCCTTTGGAGTGCTCGACACCGAACGAACCGGAACCAAATTCGAGGATTGGCACGGCCACAAGCTTGACAAGCCGCTCCTCACGCTGCTGCAGAGCAAGATTAAAAAATCATAAAGCGAAATTTCGGAGTAGAGGCAGGTGTCGCGTTACCGGAGGTGTGGATTTCGCGCGATTCCACTTCTCCGGTAAATGCGTTAATCAGGCACTGAAACCACGCCCTCGGGGTTATCCTTCTTGCCGAAGGACGTCACTCAATCTTTGCGATAGTCCTGTGTTACAGCCGGTGGGGGTTCAAAATGCGAAATTCCCGAATTGTATGTGCCGCGGTTTTAGCGAGCTTTGGTTCACTTACTGTGGGGTGTGGTGAGAAAGCCCCAGCGCCCGTCGTCGCGCGGACCGAACCTATCGCGGCAGTTGCCGCCGCGGTGCCCGGGCCTGTGCCGGGCGGGCGACTCACCGAGGAATACGTGAAGCAAGTAGGACGCTCCGCGTATCTGTGGGCATGGCCCATGGTGAACATGCATAACCGGAAAGGGATTCTGGAGAAGTTACCGGAGCCCGGTCTGATGGGTGGAATCGTGCCCGTCGCGCCAGTGAATCAAGTGGCAATGCTGCGCGATTACATCGAGCCTGCGGAACGTTTGGTCGCTTGCCCGAATCAGGACGTCGTCTATGGATTCGGGTTGTTCATGCTGGATAAGGAGCCTGTTGTCGTGCAAGTTCCCGATTTCGGCGATCGATTCTGGGTTTATCAGGTGGTTGATCAGCGCACCGATTCATTTGTTCAACTTGGAAAGATGTACGGGACCAAGCCCGGATTCTACATGCTCGTCGGACCAGACTGGAAAGGAACGGCACCCGCCGGAATCACGGCCACATTTCGCTCGAAGACCAATCTCGGCGTGATTATTCCCCGCGCTTTTCTGGATGACACCGCAGCGGACCGCGAAGCGATCCAACCGATTCTTTCCCACATCCTGGTGTATCCGCTCAGCAAGTTTACCGGCCAGCAGCAAACCAAGGACTGGAGCGCAGTGCCGAAGTTTCCTTCTACAGCCCAGGGCGACGAGGAAGTGAAATGGGTCGAGCCGAAACCGTTTTTTGACGAACTCGGCGACGTTTTAGACGAAGTTCCGCCGCTGCCCGGCGAAGAAGCGATCTATCAGAACGTGCGGAACGTTCTGGCCGCCGCCAAAAGCGATCCGAAACTACATGCTGCGCTGGTGCAATCGGCGATCGAAGCCGATGCCAACCTCATCGCCCCGCTTTTCCAATTCCACAACAGCGGTCTGCCCCTCGCCTACAACTGGACTACGATCAACAACGGCGCAGCGTTTGGCACCGACTACTACACGCGCACGGCCGCTGCGAAAGCCAACATCTTTGTTAACGCGGGACGAGAAACAAAATATTTCTATCAGGATGCCGACGCCGACGGACAGCCTCTTAACGGTAGCCACGCCTACACGGTTACTTTTCCTTCCGGAAAATTGCCGCCTGTAAAAGGATTTTGGTCGGTGACTCTTTATAACCAGCATCACTTCTTCGCTCCGAACGAAATTAAGCGTTATTCCGTTGGCACGAAGAACAAGGATTTGGTGCTGTCGCCGGACGGCTCGCTTACGATTTACGTCCAGCCCACTCCTCCCGCAGGGGACACGCGCGCGAATTGGCTGCCCGCGCCGAAGGACAGTTTCGTTTTGTACATCCGCTCGTATTGGCCCGAAGAAGCCATCACCAACGGTAGCTGGACGCCGCCGGCCGTCACAAAAATAAAGTAATGTGCGCCTCAACTCCTGGTAAGTCGCGTTACCGGACACTGGGAATTGGCGGATCGGCACTTGTCCGGTTTGCGCGTTAACCAGGCACTGGCTACGAACTGTGGCTCCCATCCTTGACGGACCTCGTACAGGCGGGCATATTTCTACGTGCCTATCATGAACTCTGAACCGCTAGTAGCCCTCAAGCTTTCCATTCAACGCGCCCTGCTTGGAGAAGTCACGGGTCGCCTGGTGGGTGTCACCTGTGGACTGCTAGAGCGACGCATTCAAATTCGAGCCTATGTTTCCGGCACAGTCTCACAGCAAGACGTTGAGCGGACCAGCTGTATTGGGGCGGAGGTCATCGCGGATTTCCCGGACGGCTACACGATTGAAGAATTTTGTGTGTCGGCGGACGGCGTCGAGCCAGAGATGCTTGATTTCTGGGCATTCCGCAGAGCAAACAAATGACACCTGAAACATCCGGTCTAGCCTTAGCACCATGTGATCTATTGTCCGGTTAGGGCGTTTATCAGGCACTGACCGGGCGCACTCGCGTTTAGCGTCCTTTGCCAGCGATTCAGGCGGACGCATCGCTGTTTTAATGACTCAGGGGTCCACCGGATGTTTCAAGAACATGATTGTTTGCTCGGACGGTCACGCGGTCGGGTAGGTCGTACGTCACGAGGGTCACGTCCGGGTGATCGTTGACGCCAGCGAGCGGTAATTTGTCGTCGAGTTGAAAATCATACGTGATGTTTTGCTTGCGGGGCGCGGATTGGGGTTTCGCAAAAGTCCAAAGGCGAATATTTGTGATCGCACCCCTCTCAAGAAGTTTCACGAACCGGTCATCTTCGTTCGCGACCTTTACATCACTGACCTTCCCTTCATCATCGATCGTCAGCGTCAGCAGCACAACTCCCGAAACGTGGGCCGTTCTGGCGATAGTGGGATAAGTTGGAGTTTCGATGTGCTTGGGGCAAATAGACTGTTGCGTCTGACCCATGCAGGAAAGCGCCAACAAGAACGCCAAGAATCCAGAGCACATTAGTTTCATCATGAAAAATCTCCCGGCACACACCAACTGGCACGATCATCCGATTGTACAGCGGGCAAGCGCCTGATAAGTCGCGTTACCGGACATCCGCCGTACCAGCACTGAAAAGCATGCCGCCGCCACTCCAAAAACGCTACCCAACCACATCAGACGGTTCCAGCGGCACGATTGGCTTCGTAATGGCTCTGAGCCACGCTTTCAACGGTAGGTTCAGAACGAGCGCACCGATTGCAGCAAACCAAAATTCCAAATGAAACACCTTCCACAGAACTATAAGTCCCAGCGTCGAGGCGAGCGCGTGCGTCAACCACGCGTAGAACGAAGAAATGTCCAACATGGCATTGCAGTTTTGACAGCGGAACGGTACGCCGTAAGTGATGAGCCGTAGTTCGACGGGTTTGCCGCATATCGGGCAGTTCCGACCATAGCGGACCTTGTGCTCAGGTTGAGGCATGCGTTGGACGCCTTATACCACATCGGAAACGATTAAGACGGCTCAGTGCCTGGTAAGTCGCGTAACCGGAAAAGTACCGTACTAGAACTTCACTTGTACGGTAACGGCTGCCAGCTCAGGTGGTCGGCGCAACACTTGCGCGCAGTTTACTCGCTGGAGTCTGAAAGCCCAAAGTTTTTCGCGGGCGCTGATTTAACCGCAGCGCGATTTTGTCCAGTTGGGATTGCGTGTAGCCGGAAAGGTCGGTTCTCTTCGGCAAGTATTGTCGCAGCAAGCGGTTGGTGTTTTCGTTGGTTCCTCGTTGCCAGGGGCTGTGCGGATCACAGAAGTAAACTTTCACATTCGTGGCTACGGTGAAGGTTTTGTGCTTCGCCATCTCCAGTCCGCGATCCCAGGTCAACGAGCGCCGCAGAGTTGTGGGCAGCCTGCGAATTTGCCGGCTCAGCGCAGCGACGACCGCAGCTGTGTCTTTGCTCCGCACCTTGACCAGGGCAGTAAAACGCGAATGTCGTTCCACCAACGTCGCAATGTGGCTGTTTTTTGCACCACCAATGAGATCGCCTTCCCAATGGCCGGGGACGGCGCGGTCCTCGATTTCTGCGTGTCTTTCCCGGATCGAGATGGCATCGACGATCTGCCCGCGTGATTGTCCGTGCTCGCTGGGATGACGCGAGCGGCGCATGCGCCGCTTCGACCGCAGGTGGCGTTTTGTTTTGTGGGGCTGCGTACGCGAGACCGACACGCAAGCGAGCTCGCGATTACGCAGCCTCAGTGGATTTGGTCTTTCTTCGGCGACGGGGGATTGTCCTCTTCGTCGAGTTCGTGCTCCGCTTCCAGCCAGTCTTCCAGCGTGTACCCGCCGTAAATTCCGCCATGGCGTTGATGGATTCTGTAGGCGCGGCGCTGAATCTCATTCAAGCTGTGAATGTGTTCGTGATCAGGAGTATTTTCGGAATCGCGCAGGATAAAAGTGGTTTGGAAGATGTCAGTAACTACAACCTCGTTCGTTTGCTTCATATCGGGCCTTCTTTCTGAACGGCTTAGCCAATTCCTGTCTACACTCTATTAGATGGGGAATCGCGCCGTGTGGTTGCGGGAAACATGCGCGAGGTTTTGCGGGACAACTTTCATGATGAGAAAGGCACGGAACGAAAGATAATGTCATGCGGGAATGCGCCGGCACGACGCCGGCACGGAGCCTATGGCATGAATATGCGTAAACGAGATTGGATCAGGGCGCTGCGTTTCATCTGGCTTGCTGGAGTGTTGGGCGCGGCGGGACTCGCAACTGGAATTTCGCGCGGGCAGGCGCCGGCGGCGCAGCAGAATGCCGCGCCGGTGTTGGCTGCGCCGATCACGGTTGAGCGCGGGCCGAATTCTGCGGAGCAGCAGGGGAAACCATACGTGATATTGGTTTCGCTCGACGGCTTTCGTTACGACTATCCGCGGATTTATCACTCACCGAATCTGGATCGTTTGGGAACGCGGGGAGCGAGCGCGCCGGAGGGGATGATTCCAGCGTATCCTTCGATCACTTTTCCGAACCACTACACGATCGTCACCGGGCTTTATCCGGAGCATCACGGAATCGTGGCGAACTCCTTTTACGATCCGGCGCGCAAGCAGGTTTACAGCTACCGGGACGAGCAGACCGTGACGGACGGGACCTGGTATGGCGGGACTCCGCTGTGGGTATTGGCGGAACAGCAGGGGATGCGCTCGGCATGTTTCTTCTGGCCAGGGTCGGAGGCGAACATTCAGGGCACACTGCCGACTTATTACATGAAGTACGACGCGAAATATCCGAATCGCAACCGCGTCGAGCAGGTGCTGCAGTGGTTGCAACTGCCGGCTGAAAAGCGTCCGCATTTTATTACGCTGTATTTCAGCGATGTGGATAGTGCGGGGCACGCGCACGGCCCGGATAGTCCGGAAGTAGCGTCGGCGGTGCGCGAAGTGGATGACCAAATTGGAAGGCTCATCGAGGGATTGGCGACACTGAATTTGCGCGCGGATGTGATCGTGGTGGCGGATCACGGGATGGCGAAGGTGGAAGGTGATTGGATCAACCTCGACCAATATTTCGATACGCGATTGCTGGAGAAGAGCGTGGAGAGTTTTATGTATCCGCGCTCCGAGGAGGCGGCTGCGAAAATTTATGCTGCACTCGATGGGAAGAGCGACAAATTTAAGGTGTATCGCAGCGCCTCTGTGCCGGCCGGACTGCATTTCGAAGGGAATCCGCGAGAAGGGGACCCGGTGGTTGTCGCTACCGGACCTTATTTGCTACGCGTGAATGCACCGCCACCGGCTGCCGCTGCGAATTCAGATGCAATGCACGCTGCAGGACCGCCTGCCGGCATGCATGGCTACGATCCGGCGAATATGAAAGAGATGAGGGCGATTTTCTTTGCCGCGGGTCCGGACATACGTGCTGGCGCGAAGGTAGCTCCATTTGAGAATGTGAATTTGTACCCACTGATCGCGCACATTTTAGGGTTGGACATTTCACATTTGAAAACGGGCCCGGTGGATGGCGATTTGAAAGTGTTGCAGGGGATTTTGAAAGCTGCGCCGCAACGCGTAGCGACGCGTTAGTCCACGGGAAACGAGGTTTTTTTCATGGATATGAAATTGAGCGAAGTGGCGGCGCGGGTGCTGGGAGCGTTGGTGGAGAAGGAAATTACCACGCCGGAATATTATCCGCTTTCTTTGAATGCGCTGGTTAACGCTTGCAATCAGAAATCGAATCGCGAGCCGGTGATGAATCTGGACGAAAATGCGGTCAGCGCGGCGTTGCGTAGCCTGAGCGATTTGGAATTGGCTGGGGCGGCGGATACGAACGATAGCCGTGTGCGCAAGTACGAGCACCGGCTGGGCGAGGTTTTCAATTTCACGCGGCCCGAGATCGCGGTTTTGTGCGTTTTGTTGCTGCGTGGCGCGCAGACCCCCGGCGAGATACGCGGCCGCGCGGAGCGGTTGCATCACTTTGAGGAATTGAGTGATGTGCAGGCGGCTTTGCAGAAATTGATGCAGCGCGACCCGGCGTTGGTGAAGGTGCTGGCGCGGCAACCGGGAACAAAGGAGTCGCGATACGTGCATTTGATGTCGGGGGATGTGAGATGATGCGGCGGGACCGGGACGGTCGTCGCGCACAACGGGTAGGCGGAATTCCGCGGCAGACGGAGACGGATGGGAGGTTGGCGCGGTTGGAGAGTGAGGTTGCGGAATTGACGGAATCAGGTCGCTGACTTAAAGCAGCAGTTCGCGCAGTTTCGGAAACAATTCGAGTAGGCGCTATTTCCGAGTTTGCGCGGTATCTCTATTACGGCGTCGGCGGCGGGTTGCGTTCCGTAAATTGCCGCTGGTGCCAGTAGGGATACGTCAGGGTTACGGCGCTGGCGGCGTCCAGTTTCGCCACTTGGGCGGGCGTCAAGTTCCATCCGACTGCGCCGAGGTTTTGGCGGAGCTGTTCTTCATTGCGCGCTCCGATGATTACATTCGCTACGGTCGGGCGCTGCAGCAACCAGTTCAGCGCGATCTGCGGAACGGTTTTCCCCGTTTCTTTGGCGACTTCATCCAGCGCGTCCACCACTTTATAGAGGTAGTCGTCGTCAACTGGCGGCCCGTAGTCCGCGGTTTTGTGCAGCCGGCTTTCTTTGGGCAGCGGCTGATTGCGGCGGATTTTTCCGGTTAGGCGACCCCAGCCGAGCGGGCTCCACACCAGGCAACCAACGCCCTGATCGATGCCAAGCGGCATCAATTCCCATTCGTACTCGCGCCCGATCAGCGAGTAGTACGCCTGATGAGCGACGTAGCGCGACCAGCCGTAGCGTTCGGACACATCGAGCGACTTCATCAAGTGCCAGCCGGAAAAATTGGAGCAGCCGATGTAACGCACCTTGCCAGCCTGCACCAGATTGTTCAAGGCGCTGAGCGTTTCTTCCACGGGAGTAAGCGCGTCGAAGCCGTGCATCTGGTAGATGTCAATGTAATCAGTTTTCAGGCGGCGCAGGCTCGCTTCGCAGGCGGAAACTAGATGATAGCGCGAAGAGCCGAGCTCGTTGGGGCCGGAACCCATCTTGAATGTAGCTTTGGTGGAGATCAAAACTTTGTCGCGCCGCCCCGCGATCGCGGCGCCGAGAATTTTCTCCGATTCACCTTCGGAGTAGATGTCCGCAGTGTCGAACATGTTGACGCCGGCTTCCAAGCAGATGTCCACCAGGCGTGTGGCTTCGGGGACACCGGAACTTCCCCAGGCGCGGAAGAATTCGTTCGAGCCGCCGAACGTGCCGGTGCCGAGGCTGAGGACGGGAACTTTCAGGCCGGAGCGGCCCAGGATTCTGAATTCCATGATTTGCTGGCTCCTTGATTGTTCGCTGGGTTAGATGGCGGGGGATGGCGGAAAGTTTCGGGGAAATGTTCGCAGGTGGGCGCGCGGTGCAAAACTTCAATCTGTAACGGTGCAAAACTCCGGTTGCTCTACTGGCGCACAGCCCACGCTAGCCCGTCCGGGCCTTGGCCCGTGGGGATTTTGCCGGAGACCTCGAGCGTGTGCAGGTCAATCACGGCCACGACATTGTCGCCCGCCAGGGCCACGTACGCGCGCGAGCCGTCTGGCACGATCAGTATTCCGCCGGGACCTTGGCCAACCTTCAGCATCTTAGTGATGCCGCGCGTGGCGGTGTCCACAATTACCAGCTCGCCCGTGGCCGGGTCGGAGATCAGCGCCAGCTTTCCGTCCGGCGTAAATTTCAACCGATTGGAATGTTTGGTGCGCGCGTCAATCGTGTGCGTCACTTTGCTTGTCGCGGTGTCAATGATGGAAACGCTACCGTCACCGGCGTTCGCGGCCCAGACTTCCTTGTCGTCGGGCGAGATGTCTATGCCTTCCACCGCTTTTCCCACCGGAATGTTGGTTTCTGTATAGCCGGATGGGTCGGAACTTTTTTCGATGGCGGTCACAGTGCCGGAGTCCACGTTCGAAGTGAAAAATTCATTCAGATATTTTGTGCGCACCAGCATGTGGGTGCGGTTTTGGCCCACGCCCAGCAGCCAATCCACTTGGTTGGTCGCGGGATCGTAGCGCGCGATGAGTTTGTTGAGCTCGGCGGTGAAATAAAATTTGCCATCCGCGAAAATGATGCCGTGCGGGCGGCCCAGAGGCCCCAGATCCACGCGATGGATTTCTTTTTGGGCCACGAGATCAATCACCGAAAGCGAGTGGCCGGGGTCTTTCGCGCCGTAATTGGTGACGACGGCCAGTTTGCCGTCGGAAGAGGCAGCGATTTCATGAGGCCCCTCGCCGGTGGGGATGCGGGCCACTACTTTTTGAGTGGCCGGGTCGAGGATGGCCAGGGAATTTTCAGCCTTATTAAGGACCAGCAGCGCCGAAGAAGGAGTCGGGGTTTGCGCCTGAGCCGGCGCGCTTACAGCCAGAAGAAGTGTGACGAACGCAAAAGCGGCGGCGATTATTGCGACGGCGGTGGCTCGGTTTTTCATTGAAACGCTCCGCTTAGAAATCACGGAGGCATGATAGCACCAGATATTCCGCCGCGTGAAATTCGCCCTTTCGCCACTGCAGCTGCGCCGCTGATCCAGTAGCGCCGGCGTACCGCCGGCTCTTTGCAGTTGACGGTGCCGTTGTATTTGTAGCGGCCGGTACCGCGGAGCGGTACCGGGCAGCACTTGCCTTCGGTTTTCTCCGCGCCCTCTGCGTCTCTGCGTTTAGCGCTCCCGTCTTTTTCAGACTCACCGCCTGCTTGTCCGCGACGCCATAATCAGTCCGTGCCCTTCATTTCAATGTAAACAAGTTGGAATGTGCTGCCGCTGCCGTTCCCGTTGGGCTCGATGCCCACGGCGTGCTGCTTTTCTTTGCTGCCGGCTTTCAGTGAGATTTCGCCGGGCTTAGGTTTCTCGTCGTCGCAGGTCAATTTTTTCGACGATTTGTCATCGGTCGCGGTTGTTGCGGCAGAGGCGTTGCTGCAATCGAGCACCGTCCCGTACTTGGCCAGCGCTTTGCGATAGAAGGCGGCGACCTTCTCCGGCGCATCGTTGGATTCCATCTTCAGCACGAATAGCTTGAAGCCGGCGGAACCGCCCCAGAGTCCCATGTTCAGCGCCGAGCTGTCGTTCGCATCATCTATATGGCGCCGTGCGCCGGGGTAAATTGGCAGCCCGACGTCTTTGGCACTGGCGTTCTTGCCCAGGTTGAACCCGATACTGTCGTTGTCAGAGGAAGACTGCTGCGCGTTTGAATTCTTCTGGTCCTGTGCTGCAAGGGGCAGCGCCGCCAGTAGGACGACGGCGAATAAGCCGGAGCGAAGGAAGCGATGGCTGTGCTGGCTTGTATTTGCGAGTGAATTGGCGATTTTTGCGTCCAGATTCGTGGCGCTGCAGATTTTCATTTTGTGCTCCCGTGTGCGAACGATTATACATACGCGAACCGGCCGCGCGAATGTTCCATCGGCAGCACGAGCAGATGAGCGGCGTAAATCCGCGACGCTATGGAGGCAACGGCACAACAGAGGATGGAATCACACCGGGCAGCGGAATGGGGCGACTTTTCAAATTCGGCGAGCGCGTCAGCGGGCTCCTCGTGCTTGTTGCGTTTCTGCCATTTTGTGCGCAAGGGCAAAGCGCGGAGTCAGCAGGCGCGCAACAACCGCGCGTGCCGCAGGCGCAAAATAAAATTCGCGTGCATACGGAGGAGGTGATCGCGCCGGTCACCGTGCTCGACAAACAGGGGGCGCCGGTGCTGGATCTGACGCCAAAAGACTTTCACGTGTTCGACAATGGTGTCGAGCAGACGATTGACCACTGGGACATGGGCGGCGACCCGCTCGCAGTGGCGCTAGTGATCGAGACCAGTTCGCACATCGCGATGATGGCGCCCGTGATTCACGGCATGGGCAGCATTTTCACCGAGACGGTGATGGCGCTGAACGGCGAAGCGGCCGTGATCTCCTACGACAGCACGGTGGATGTGCGGCAGCCTTTCACACACGATCACGACGACGTGCAGCAGGCGATCGCGCAGGTGAAATTCGAAGCGCCGGAGATGCGGTTGTACGACGCGATGGCCGAGGCGGTAGAGCAATTGAAAACGCGACCGGTCAATTACCGCCGGGTGATGCTGATTGTGGGCGAGTCGCAGGATATTGCCAGCGACACGAAGTTGGGGCTGGTCTTGCGCGACGCGCAGCTGGCGAACATTGCGATTTATGCGATTGGACCCAGCAGCAGCACTGCGGACTTGCGTTTTGGTGACAAGCCGCCGAACCGTGGGATCAAGTATCCGCCGGGAGTGTTATCTGGGCCGACGCGGCCTGGCGCGATGCAGATACCGGGGAATGGCGGACCACCGGGCGGCACACTCGATCTTGCGCCCGTGGCGATCTGGCTAATTTCGAGAGGGACCAACGAAATAAGAAATCATCAACTGGCGGTGGCTGCGGCGGCGACGGGAGGCGTGCATTATCGCGCGTTTCGTGATCGCACCGTGCGCACGGCGCTGGATCAGATCGGCGGCGAACTGCACGCGCAGTACATCCTCGGCTACGCGCCGCCCGCCGATCGGGCTGCTGGCTTCCACGAGATCAAAGTTACGGTGACGCGACCGAATGTGACGGTGCGCACGCGCCTTGGGTATTTTGTGGTGTCGCCCGCAGACGCGTCTGAGCCAGACACGGGAGAAAAACCGCAGCCTTGAGGCGAGAAATTTCTTGGGGCCGGCGACGAAGAGTCGTGATGCGGCGAAATGCGCCGTAGTGCTACAAAACAGCGTGGAATGGGCCTGGAAGCGCTGTTTCAGAATGGTACGTTCGGACTATCGGTACTGTCCGCGGTCCCCGCGTTCCGTCTTTAACACCATTCCTAGTGGTGGTTATAGCGCACGATGCGTGTGGTGTCCACCGATTTTGGACACCATGTTGCCTGTGGGAATCTTTGGCGAGAAGGGCACGTAGCGCGGACGCCAACGATGGAGGGCACTTTTCCCGGAGCGGGGCGGCGGCGGGGCGGCGGGTGCTGCGGTTCGAGCTGGCGGATCGCCGGCGCGGCGGCGGGGCGGGGCGCTCGGGTTTGGGGTTTGGGGTTTGGGGTTTGGGGTTTGGGTTTTGCGTCCGGCGTGGCAGGTGGGGCCTGAGCCGGGCCGCCGCAGGAGCGCGTCGCGGGCACAGGCTGCCGCGCAGAGATTTTTTCTGCGCGGCTGGCCGCAGGCCATGAGCCTGCGGACACCGTGCCCGCCCGCGCGGGACGGCGGTGCCGGCGACGGCCCGGCGAATCGCGCAGCCGGATGCCCCGATTTTGTTTTTGGTTTGGTGTCCCACGTGCGAAACCCCCACCCGAAAAAGGTTTTGCACGTGGGACATGCCGTGGCGGGAATTGGCGTTCGCGGCGTCGGGGTTGGTGTTGGTCGAGGTGCACGCGGCGGTCCACGGCCGCACCGTGGAGCGTCGCGTGCGGTGGCTGAGGACACACCGACCAATTTCTTTTCGATCACCACCGACCAACCGTATTTGAAATGCCGGGCATTGCCCCCGGCACGGGAGCCGACGATTCACCAGGCGCACGGGCTGGGGGCCGGCCTGGCCATGCGGAGCGCAGCGGCGCGGAGCGGTTTGGCCGGGCCGGGGGGCTAGGAGAAAGACCAGACGACGCGCAGTTTTTTTCGACGCGACGTTTTTCGCGGCGAAAAAAATGCGGCGGCGGCTGAACAGATGATTGGTGCCGGGCCATCGGGCGCGGCATGCCTGGGGAGCAGCGTTTTTTGCTGCGCCCGGTTTCTGAGCCGTCCCGAGGACACGGCACCCGCCGCACATGCCGGCGAATTTCCGGCATTGCGGTACGGGGTCGAGGGTTTCAGCTGTCCACGCTGATCGCGCTTTGCGGGACGCGCTGGGGAGGTTTCTGCTGCGTTTGCTGGGATTGCCTGATGCTGGGAGAGCTGGCTATTTTTGGTTTTGCTTTTTTGCAGCACGCGAAGCGGGCTGCGCTTTTGCTGCCCGCTGCGGCGCGTGATTTTGCGCGCCCGCGTCGGGCAGGGCACTGGCTGAGGGACTGGCGCGGCGCTGCTGTGTGGCGATTGCTTCCGCGAGCTGCTCGTCGGATAGCTGGGTGAGCGGTGACTGCGGCGTGGCGAGCGGATCGCGGTCTTTTTTATGTGCGTCCGCAAGTACGGGCGCGTGGCCGCGGCGTTTCACTGGGTCCGCTGGCGTGCGAGGATTTTGTTTTCGGTGCGGAGGCGTTCGCGTTCGCGGCCGATGAATCGGCCTGTCAGTTCGAGCGTGAGCGCATCCATCAGAAGGTGTTTCGCGCAGCACATTTTTCGCGCGAGGCGTTCGATGCGCAGTTCGACCGCTGCGGCTTCGCGTTCGATGATGGTTCCCCACGCTTGCAGGACTTTTGCTTCCTCAAATTGTTGTGACATTGCGGCACCTCTTCTTCAAGTGCGTCCGCAAGTACGGGCGCGTACCACCTCTCAAATCTGCGTACACCGCGCAGCTCGAAGATGAACATTGGGGCGGCGAGCTGGCGCTCGTTGATGATGCTGACGCCGGCGCGGGCGAAGGTTTCGAGTTCACCGGTGCGGTCGCGTGTTGAGCTGCGGAGAAAGTTTGCGAGTTTTTCGCGGCGGCGCTGGTCGGCGGCTCTGCCGATCGCGTTTATTTTTCCGGGGCTGTCGAGGCGTTGCCGGCGTTTGCGTTCGCGGTCGCTAGCGCGATAGTGCTCGAGGCGATTGGCGCGGCAGATCGCTTTGGCGCGGTTTGCTGCGGCGACGTTGGCGGCGTGGGTCATTGGACAGTGCGCGGCGCTGGTGCGCGGGGTGGCTGCGGGATTTTCGGATTGAATTGCAGGTGACGGTCGAGAATGATTTTGGAAATCACCGCGAGCAGGCGCGGGCGTCCGGTTTCCGCGAGCTTGCGTGCTTTTCCGAGCAGGCCTTGCGCGGTTTTTATCAGCTCGGTGCGTGCGAGGGTTTGCGCGAGCTTTGCGGCGGTGACGGTTTTCGCGAGTTCGGTGTGGACGGTGTCCATTTCGCTGCGCACGGCGGCGGTGAGGTCGGCGATGATTTGCGCTTCCTGCTCGGGAGTGCGCGGCGGTGGTGGAGGCGGTGGCGGAATTTGCATTTTGCGGCCGATTTTGGTCGCGGAGACACGCGTGCGGCGGTTCATTGTTGGGGGCCCCATTTTTTGAGTTTTGGCCGGATGAGGGTCGGCTACCACTATAAGTGGTGGTTGGTCGGTACGCCAGCGCTAGGGGTTGTGCTTTTCGGCACAGCGGGAGATCTAGCGGAGTTGCGGGGCGGATTTCTCTCGTGGTTAGATGCGTGGCACGTCTGCCGCGTGCGCCAGCGCGGCCCTGCTGTTCACTGCAGCTAATCCGGCGCGGCGGTTGCGACCGCGCCGCGCCGGATTCCCACCGCGCTACTTTCTTTCGGGAGGTAAACCGTTTTGCGCCCGGATGAGGACGAGCCTCAGCATCTGATTCGGGTCGGCGTGCAGCCTGTCGGCGTGGAGTTGAACGTGCGCGGCAAGCGTGGCAAAAATTTCCGCAGCTGCGCTGTTGAGTTCCCCCTGCGAGGTCTGCGACAACTTCGGTGATGCGGTGGCGGTGTCCACATTTTCTCCTCTTGGTGGTGGCGACTAGCGCCGCGCGCCTTTCAGCGCGGATGGGTTTATCGGGGCTGCGGGTGGGATGACGCCGCGTTCGATCAGCTCGCTTTCGACGAAGCCGAAGTTTTTTCCGATCTCCGCGAGGGCGTCGTTGATGCTGAAAAAGTCCCCTGCGGCGTCGGCTCGCATCACGTCGGCGATTCGGTCCCACATGGCGCGTGGGATGCTTTGTGGTGCGCCGCGCTTTTCTGCGGCGGTTGGTGGGGTGTTCCAGTGGATGCGTTTTGTTTTCGGGTCGCCGATGATGAGGTCGTCCGGTTCGTCATCGATGAAGTCCGGTTCGCCGTGGCCTGGTGGTCTTGGCTTCATGGTGTTGCGCTCCTTTCGCTCACTCTGGCCTGGTGCCCTCTGCTGGTGTCCACTTGGTTAGCTCCTCGAGGAGTGGGCGAACTTTTTCCGGGTTGCGCTTCGCGAGGTAGATTGCGGTGGTGGCTAGGCTGGCGTGCCCGAGAATGTGCTGTGGGATGCGCATGTCGTGCGTGCTGTCCATGCTGCGGACGGCGAGGGTGCGGCGCAGGTCGTGCGGGTGCAGGTCAGTTGTAACGCCTGCGGCTTTTTTCAGGCGCTCCCAGGCGGAGCGGATTTTGTGTGGGCTGAGGGCTTCGCCGGCGATCCGCGCGATGAGCGGTTCGTGCGGATCGTTCGAAGCTGGGGCCTCGCGGAAAAACCGTTGGAGTGCTTCGGTGGCGGGCAGTTCGTTCACGTCGCCGCCCTTGGTTGGGAATTTTATGGTTCCGGTGTCCTGGGCAAAGTGGATCGCTGCGAGGCGGCGGGCCTCTGAAAAGCGGAGGCCGTGGCCTGCGGTGATTTCGAGCCAGCACGCCATCCAGCCCTTCGCGGAGGTGGTGAGGCGCTTCAGCTCGTCGTCTGTTGCGATGATGTCGCGAGGCTTTGGCTGACGAATTCGGGTCATGCCGTGGAGGATGACGCGGTTCGCGCCGCAGTCCGCGAGGTGGCGGAGCAGCTGCTTCAAATATTTTCGGCGCAGGTGGATGGTGCCGTGCGAGTATCCGCGCCGCCGCCAGATTTCGATCAGGGTGTTTCCGATGTTGGGCGGGATGGCGTCGAGCGTCAGTGCGCCGACTTCCCGGACGAAGTCCTCCGTGGCCCACTTGCGCGACCACTGCGGCTTGAGCGAACGGTTCCACGCCTCGGCGAGTTTTTTCGCGCTCGCGAGGCTGGGGCTTTTTTTGATGCTGCCGCTGCCTCCCTCATCCGACGCTGGAACGCGCCAGCGCTGCGCTGAGTCTTGAATCCTTTTCGGTGGCGGACGCCGTCCGCGTCACGCCAGTCTGCCATCCACAGCCCGCATCTTCGCTTCATCGTTGGTGTCCTCTGGGAAGAATGCCGCGAGGGAAATACGTGAACATTCGTTGACCAGCAAGTCCGTAACTTTACGCATTGCCCTGTGGACGCTGTGGACGATGCAAAGTTCGTGGCCTGATTTTGGACAGCGTTTGGACACCACTCGCAGACGGGCCGTTTTAGTTGGGGAAAGCCAGCGCGGAACAGTACTTTCGTAATATTGCGGTGGGCGATCGGTTCACGCATTCTGCTGTTGGAGGAAATACCGCCATGAAAGCCGCAGCTTCATTGTTGGTTGCAGGGTTGATGTGGGCAGGCGTCGCGCAGGGGCAGCAAGCGGTGACGCTGCAGATGCAGTGCCGGAATTTGAGTGCTTCTGGGAATTTCATGGCGGCTGGCGAGTCTTATGTGGACGGAATGGCCTGCCATCCCGTAGCTTCATCGGCGGCTAATTCTGCCGCCGAGGCGACGACCGTGGCGCAGACGCAGCCTTTCGCTGGGGCGCCAGCTTATGCGTACGCTTCGACGCCGATTTTGGCGCGTGCCTCGGCGAAGGCACCGGCTACGCTGGGCCCTTCGGTGTACATCGAGCCGATGGAAGGGCTGGAAGGCTATTTATCCGTGGCGTTTGAAAAGAAACACGTGGGGCTGGCGCCTGTGGTTAGTGATGCTCATGCGACTTATGTGCTGCACCTTTATTGGGGCAGCGATGACGCGTCCGGCAAGAACGCCAAGCATTCGGATGGGACGCCGACTTTGCAATTGATCGAGCGTAGTTCCGGGACTGTGGTTTTCGCTTATCCCCTCAATCGCGCGAACACCTGGCACGGCGAGAAGGTTACCGCCGAAACCTTCGCCGGCCAGGTGCGGGAGGTGGTTGCAAAGAGGTAAGTCCCGACGCAGTTCAAGACTAATACCAGGGTGGGTCCTGCATGATCGTGCGGGTCCCGCCTTTTTTTTGTGGCGATGCAACAAGCATCGTCACTTTTCCGGGCAGGAGAAAATCGGCCCGGCATAGCCTTGCAGCGCGCTGGTTGAGCTGTGGTCTGAACATTCACCGTACGGGCAATTGTTGTCCGCGAAGGCTTGGTCGTACTTGCCGGATTTAATTTCGGGGACTAGTTTCGCGCCGAGGGCTTGCGCGTCGCGGTCCTGCTCGGGAGTGAGCTTGGCCAGCGAGAAATCGTCGCCAAACGTGTGGTCTTCGACAACCGCGGCCAGATCCCAGAAAGCAGCGAGATGAGTGTCGGCCAGCGTGATCGCGTCAAAGCGCAGAGACTCTTTGTCTGGCAGCTCAAAGACTCGTTGCTTCGTGCCGCAGTGGGCGACGATAGTTTGCGTGGCGGAGTCGTCGTCGGAAGCGGAAGCGCCGGTCTTGCGTTTCGCGGCCGCGATCAGGGATTCGACGTCGTCTTCGCTGAAGGCGCAAACGTCGAGGTGGTTGGCTACTTTTTTAACCGTCGTGTTCGGGATTACTCGTTCGATCGCGCGGACGGTTACATGGTGGGGGCACGCGGGGCTTAGCGGAGCGATGCGGATCTCGCGGACTCTTACGCTTCCTTCTTCTGGACGGACTTCCAGGATGTGATCCACCCATTTTGGATCAGTGTGGAAGATAGCTTGGGTGACTATGTAGAAATTTTCCAGCGGCGGTTTCGGCTTCGCGTGGTCTGTGGTGAAGGCCGCGCCCGAAAGCATCGCGGCAGCGCAGACAGATCCGATTAGAAACAATCCCGAACGCGATTGCGAGCTGGTGCGGCGAATCGCCATTGGGTGAGTATAAAGCAGGTGTCGTGATGTGGCACGCGCCACCGCAAGCACGAAAGATTCAAAACGGAAGCTGCAGAACTGTACCGAACCTGCTTGTCATAACCGATACAGGTTTTGTCGCTATTTCGGCCAGCTAGTACTGGTTCTGCACCAAATCTGTTCTCGCGCACAGCTGTTTTCCGCGCTGCATCGCGCTACATTCGAACGGAAACCAAATTATGAAAATGTGCAGACGATCGATTGTCGAAGATCCAGTTCGCCGCAGGAACGCTAGCCAGCGACAGGCTCAAACGCCTTGTCGCGCCAGCCGCTCCCGGAACGCGGAACTGGCGCAATTTGGAGTGTTTCTGCGCGGGGATCGCTCGAATCTAATCGCTAGTGCCGCAATTATTAAAAACAGCTGCAAATGGCTGAAAACAATCGGCGGTGACCCATGTTAATCGCTAGTTTTTCCGCCGTTTTGCGCCATTTCGGAGCTTTTTGCGGGCGCGCGCCGGTCGAGTGAAACCCACGCGGCGGTAAAGCGGAGAAAACGGCGCGACACGCGCATTGTGGTTGTTGCTTTGCGTGTGCCGCGCCGTTTTTGGTTAGAGGGAGCGCAGGAAGTTCAGCAGTTCCTGCTTTTGGTTGGTGCTCAGGTTGTTGAACTGGCTGATTACGCGATTGGCTTCGGAGCCGGAGCTGGCATGGGCCTGGATGGCGTTGAGCAGGCCACCGTTTGCCGGCCCGGAGCGGCCGTCATGGAGGAAGAAGATGCGCTGGCCAACGCCCCAGAGAGGAGCGGTGCGGAATTCATCGGGACCAGCCGCGCCTTGGGAGACGTTATCGGCCAGACCAGAGCCCATGTTGTGAACGAGCAAGTCGGAGTACAGCGCGGCCTGCTGGTTGGCTAGCCCCGGCGTGAAGTTCGAAGGACCGGTCTGCAGCGTCGGAGTGTGGCAAGCGGCGCAGCCGATCTGAGTGAAGATCGCCTGGCCTGCGGCAATGGATTGTGCCGAGGGATTGCCGGGAATTCCCGTGGTCGAAGGAGCAGGAGGGGTGAGGAAGCGCATGAAGTTGGAGAACTCGACCATGATCGCTCGGAATCTGATCGCCGGAGAGCGTGAAGTTGGTTTCGTCCTCGGGAGTGGGATTGTAAAGGCAGGCGGAGGGCGGATTGTTGCGTTCGTCGGGGAAGTTCTCGTTGGTGACGCCCATTTCGACGTTGTAGGCCTCGCCGGAGAAAATCTCCAGCGATTTGTTCTGCGCCTTCCAGCCGAAGCGGGTAATGGTGCCGTCGTTGCCGCTGTAGTTGGGATGGCCGGTGATGCCGAGCTGGCGTTTGAGAGAGGAGTTGGCAGCCATGTTGGCGAGAATGGTCGTATCTGGGATGTTCTCGATGAATCCGGCGCCGAAGACGGGAGTGGGAATGCGGAAGATGATGTTACCGAGCTTATTCATCTCCTGGAAATTCGGTTGGGCCATCACGCAGCCTTCGGCGTCCTGGCGCCCCGCGATGGTGAATACGTCGTGAACTCCGCCGTCAGGAGTGCTGGTGAGGCCGCCACTCGAAGAGACTACAAAGGGAAAGCGCGCTTCGCGCACCGGACCTTCGGCGGAGATGAAGTAGGGAATCGAGTTCGTGCCGCCGTAATCGGTGGCTGCGGCGATCTGCGGATTTGGGCCCACGAACGGGTAATACTGCGCGCTTGGGCTGGAACCGCCTACTGCCGGCTGCGCGTGGCAACCGCCGCAGCTATTGGAGTTGAAGCCGGGCCCGAGGCCGACGCCGGGCTCGCCGGCCATTTGACCGCTCACGGAATCGGTCTGCAGGAAGCGCGAAAGGCCATCCTGGAAAAACTGGAGCTGCGCAGGGGTAAGGCTCGAGAGTGGAGTTCCGGCGTTGACCGCGCCAGCGCGCGGGCCGGGATCCTGCGCCCCGCTAGAGGATGTGGTGGCGCCGGTTGAGCCTTCTTGTCCCGCCGCCGCGCGGACCGAAATTATTTTGAGCGCTTACGCGCAGGGTGGTGGCCAGCATGAGCAGCGCTAGAACGGAAGCGAACAGAGTACAGCGGTTAACGGTAGTCATCGAAACCTCCTCGGCCAGGGCCGCGGGAGAGAGCGGACACACTCCCAGCTAGTGTTATTCCGAAGTTAAATGCTGGGTGGTTAACTCGTGGAACGACCGCGACTGCGGTCCGCGTCAGTAGATCGAGAATACGCGGACTGTAATCATGGGCGAGAGGATAGTGCGGGGTGAGGGACGGGGTCAACGCGTCTGGAGGACAGTATTGGTACAGGGCAAAACTAGGGGCGAAAGGTGGCGTTTAAGTGATAGGTGAATTGGCGGCAAAGGTAACGATTCAGGATGGCCATAGTTGCGGGAGTCACAAGAAAAACAAGGATTTTACACAGCGTTCCCGGAGAAAACCGCAGAACACAAAGAAAGAAGGAGAAATCCTTCGCTTCGCTCAGGACGACGGGCCAACTTTTCGTGGTGAAGTTAGCGGGAGGCGGCAAGTTTGCTGAAGAGTCTGCCGAATAAAGATTTGGAGACGTTGTCCTTGCGATCGCGGCCATTGTAAGCGCTGAAGTCGCGGCCCGGGACGCGGGTGGGATCGGCGGCGTGGGGAGCGGCGGTTTTTTCGATGTGTTCGGGGAGAGGCGCAAGGAGCCGAACGATGTGGCCGAGGCGCTCCTGTTTGTAAGGCTTGGCCATGCAGACGATGGCGCCGAGAGTGTGGGCGCGGGAATAGTCACTGGGGTAAGCCGAGAAGGTGGTGAGGACGACGGGGATGCGGCGGAGACGATGAGTGGCCTTGACGTGGCCGCAGAGGTCGTAGCCGGGATTGCCGTCGCCTTCGATTTCGGCGACGAGCAGGGAAGGAGTGAAAAGATTGAGAACTTCGCGCGCGTCGGTTGCATTGCTGACGGCGATGACGTCGTAGCCTTCGTTCTCGAGGTAGAGCTTGAGGCTCTCGCGGAGCTGGTCATCGGAATCAACCGCGAGGACCAGCGGTTTTTTTGCTTTGGCCGCGGCGGTCTCGGCCGGGGCGGGCGGCGCGTAGATATCGTTTTCGGCCGCCTCCTGCGCCGCCTCGCGAGCAGCGGAGTGATCTTCAACGGGCGCGGCGATGAAGGTGATGGCGACGCCGCGGAGACCATCGCCGAGATCGGTGACGCGAACGACGCGGCCCTTCTGCTCGTGGTGAACCGCTTTGGGAGATTTGCTGTACGGAAAAACGACGGCGACCTGCATCCCGCGGGAATAGCAATCGAGTTGGGTGTGGAAGAGGATGCCGGAGCGCGAAACGTCGAAGGTGGTGGCGATTTCCTGGTTGCCGGTGGATTCCGCGACCACGGTGCGCACGCGAATGGGAGCAGAGATGAGCGCGCGGCGTTTCTGACGGCGATCTTGCGGGCGCTCGTGCGCGGAAGTTGCCGAGGATGCGGGCGCGTTATGGCGCTGTTCGGCGACGAATTCTTCGGCGACGGCATTCATTTCCGCGACGAAGTGTTCTTTGGCGGCTTCACACGCATCAGGATCTTCTTTCTGGCAGGCGGCGGAAGAATCGCCGGAGGTGGCGTTGGCGGAAGCGCGAGCGGAGGCGGCGATGGCCTCCAGATCCATGACTTCGGTGAGGAATTGCGCGGGCGGCCGGATCGCCGCGACGGGCTTTTCCACGATAAAGAGTTCGGTGCGGCGCGATTCGGCGGATGAGGCGCTGATGATGGTGGATTCGTCGGAGAGGGTCGCAGCGACGGGCTCAACGCGGTTGAAATCTTCGGTCCGCGCGGCGGAATCTATCGTTTGCTGAAGGACGGCGAGGACTTCGTCAGGTTCCGAGGGTTGCGCAGCCGGTTTCGGAGTGAAGCTGAGCAGCGCGCGGTCGTTTTCAGTTGTGCGGGGCCGATCAGCGAATCGCGCGTCGGGAATCGCGTCAGCAGTGAAGTCATGCAGAATTGCGTCGGCGGGGGAATTGTAGAGTGCGGCGAGACAGGCGCTGAGGTCGGCTTCGGAGAATGTCGGAAGGTCGGGTTCGGCGACCGGCCGGAAGGCCAGATTGGCCCCGCGGTTCGACCTCGAGCGAAACATTCTGGACGCCTTACTCATGCAGTGCGAGCCTCACGTCGGAAAGCTTCTCCGACCGATTTAGGATACGAAGTGGGGCGGAATGGCACACTAGGGTAAAGGTCACATTCGTATAGTACTTCCGTCGGGACGGGGTTTTAGTACCAGGGTGGATGTTCTGTAACCTATTGATAATAGGCTTCTTGGTGGCGGCAAGGAAAAGGGGTTGGCTAGGGCCGGTCCGGGCGGTGTGGCAAAAGGGGAATGAGAGATTTACCGGCTGGCGCGGCCGTCGCTGGCGAAGTCTCGTTCGTGGCCTTCAGGGAGTTTG
This sequence comes from uncultured Acidobacteriota bacterium, assembly GCA_963754275.1. GTDB lineage: Bacteria > Acidobacteriota > Terriglobia > Acidiferrales > UBA7541 > Palsa-295. The sequence continues at coordinate 459,145 of CAVWFO010000022.1, read as the reverse complement.
GTGCCACCATCGAGTGGCAAGCGGAGCTCGACGACGAGGCCACCGTCGGGGCAATTTTCGGCGGTGACGGCGCCGCCGTGCAAGCGGATAGCGCGGTCGGTGATAGATAGGCCGAGACCGGAACCGCCGGAGGAACGATCGCGGGAATCGCCGACGCGATAGAAGGGCAGGAAGATGTCGTTGAGGGAATTTTGGGGCACGCCTTGACCGTGATCGCGAACGCGGATGACGGCGTAACCGGCGTTCTGGCCAGAGCCATTTTCGACGGTGACATGCACAGCGGTTCCTTCTGGGGTGTAACCGACGGCGTTGCGAATGACATTTTCGATGGCGCTGGCGAGCAATTGGCGGTTGCCGGAAGTGCTGCAGGAATCCGCGTGGAGAAGGCGAACGTGGCGCTGCAGGCTTTGAGCTTCGAAGTCGGCGTCGGCGACGATGTCGCGGACCAGGGCGCCCAAATCGAAGGTTTCGTGGCCGATATTTTCGCTGCCGCTTTCGAGGCGTGCGAGACGGAGCAAGCTGCCGATGAGGCCGTCGAGGCGACCGGCTTCCAGTTCGATGCGGTCGAGGCCGCTGATGGATTCGGGATTGGCGCGGAGGCGAGTGAGGCCGAGGGCGACGGTGAGACGGGCGAGTGGCGAGCGGAGTTCGTGAGAGATGTCCGCGATGAGGCGGCGCTGCGAGGAGATGAGCGCTTCAATTTGTTCGGCCATGTGATCGAACTCGCGGCTGAGGTCGGCGAGTTCGTCACCGCGATTTGCGGCGCTGCCGCCGACGCGAGCGCCGAGGTTGCCTGCAGCGAGGCGATGGGTGGCGGTGCGGATGTGGCGGATGGGAGCGGTGATGTGGCGGGCGAGCCAGAAGCAGACGAGTCCGGCGATGAGAAAAACGACGGCGGCGCGAATGAGCTGGGTTTCCAGAGGAGCGCGCAAGGCGTCCGCGGCGGATTCGACGGCGGTGCTCATGACCAGGACATAGCGGCTGCCCGTGGGGCCGATGGTCCTGCGGGCAACAAATTTCGTGCCGTGGGTTATGACGATTTTAGTGTCGTCAGTCTGCAGGGCGGTTTGAGCGAGGGCTTCGGCTACGGGAGGAGCAGGCTGCGAGAGAATTTCTTTGCCTTCGTCGTCGAAGAGGTAGGCCTGGGCGTGCAGGGTGGTGTCCAGCGAGTTGAGGAAATCGGAGAGGGCGCCCATGCCGTGGTCGTCGAGGACGTCGGCGGCGCGGGCGGCGACGAGCGGGGTGATGGTGTGGTCGGATTGCGCGGCGCGGCTGGCGATGAATTGGGATTGGGTAGTGACGACGGAGAGAATCAGGGTGCCGCTGACCAGCACCATGGCGAGCCAGAACCAGAGAAAAATCTTCAGGAACAAAGTGCGCAATGGCTGTTCACCTGTTTAATACGAGTTGCCGGGTAAAACGTAAATATAGCCGATATTGCGGATGGAACGGATGCGTTCGGAACCGTCGGGCCACGGGCCTAATTTTTTGCGGAGATTGCTGATGTGTACGTCGAGCTTGCGGTCGGAGGGAAGAAAGCGGTTGCCGAGGACGCGTTTGCCGAGTTCATCGCGGGGGATGACCTGGCCGGGCAATTTGGAGAAGGCGGCCATCAGTTCGAATTCGACGGAGGTGAGCTGGACGGTGCGGCCGTTGTGGCGAACGAGGCGGGCGCGCGAGTCAACTTCGAGGTCGCCGAGGATGGTGAGATCGGGAGAGGGGGCCGCTGAGGCGGCGGCCGGCGCGAACGAGGTACGGCGGAGGACAGCATGGATGCGCGCGGCGAGTTCGCGAGGATTGAAGGGTTTGGAGAGGTAATCATCGGCGCCGATTTCCAGGCCGACGATGCGGTCCACATCGTCGCCATGAGCGGTGAGCATGACGACAGGGATGGTGGAGACGGCCCGGATTTTGCGCAAGACTTCGAAGCCGCGCATGCCGGGAAGCATAACGTCAAGAACGATGAGGGAGTAAGCGCCGGATAGAGCGCGGCCGAGGCCGACGCTGCCATCGTGAACGGCTTCGGCGCGCAGACCTTGCGAGACGAGGTATTCAGAGACGAGCTCGCACAGTTCGACATCGTCATCAACGATGAGAATGCTGGCGGCGAGCGCAGGTGCCGCATGGTCCGAGGGCATCGGAAGCATCATAAAACCTGTCACCACGGCGATGGGCGGAACCGGGTGAAGGAACCCGGCTGATAATTCTAGACGATTTTGCCAGGGACGCAACCGGAAGTAGCGGCTCGGAATCGCGGCGTGTGGTGTGAGTAGAGAGCTTCGGGGGAGTGACGAGTAGCGCATTGAGTGATTGACAGAGTAGGTACTGACGGAGAGAATGCGGCAGCGAACGGCGCAGCAGTGCGGAAAGCGAAGGAATCGTTCAAGGCGAGGCCTGCATGATGCGTGAGAAGAGTTGGATCAGGATTGTTCGGTGGTGCGCGGCGGGATGTGTGCTGCTGTTTGTGGCTGGCGCGGGCGGCGGAGCGAGAACGTGGGTGGGAAATGAGGCGAGAAAGTCTGGTGTGGGCGCAGGTGCGCCGACATGGGCGCAAAGTTCGCCGCAGGGTTCGTCGGGGCAGAAAGGCGGGACGGTGGTGTGCCCGGTGACGGCGGTGACGAATCCGCCGCTATCCGCGGCGCTGGCGAGTGCCCTGGCGCTTTATCGCACCGGAAAATTTGACGAGGCTGTAGCCGCGTATAACGCCGTCGTACCGATGGGCGGCGGCGAGGCTGCCGCGGCTTATGCGGGGCTTGCGCGCGTCTATTTGAAGCAGGACAAGGTGGCCGAAGCGTATGACGCGGCGATGAAGGCCGTGGCGCTGACGCCAGATCGCGCGCCGGCGGTAGTGGCGTTGGGCGAGGTGTATTACCGGCAAGGGAAGCTAGGCGACGCGGAAGAATTGTTTCTTAAGCCGCTGTGGAAATGCAATCTAGACGCGCGCGCATTTCTGGGTCTGACGAATATTTACCGGGTCAGTTTGAATTTCGCGCGGGCGAAGAACAACATTGATCAAGCCTATAAGCTTGATCCGGAAGACCCGGACATTCGGCGGGCCTACCTGCGGACGCTGAGCGGAGAAGAGCGGGTGAAATTCTTGAAGGATTATCTGGCCGGCGCCACTGACGACGATGCCGAAACACGCGAGGCGATGACGCGCGAGCTGGCCATGCTGGAGGATGAGAGCAACGCGCCAGAGCATCAGTGCCGGCTGGTGAACAATGTCAGCAATACCGAAACGCGTTTGGAGCCGCTTCTTTACAATCCCCGAGACATCCGGGGCTATGGGCTGGCAGTAAAATTGAACGGAGTTTCGTCGCGGTTGATGTTGGATACGGGCGCCAGCGGAATCCTGGTGGACAGCAGGATAGCTGCGAAGGCGGGCATCAAGTCCATCGCAGATGAAAAGATTCGTGGGATCGGGGATAAAGCCGCGATGACAGGCTTTGTGGGTTACGCGGAGAAAATTCAGATTGGCGAGCTGGAGTTTCAAGGATGCATTGTGGAAGTGGCTACGGGACGGTCGGTGCTAGGCGATGACGGGTTGATCGGCGCCGACGTATTCCGGCATTTTCTGGTGGATCTGGACATGCCGGACGGCAAATTCAAGCTGAGTCCGCTGCCGCCTATTCCGGACGAGCCGGCGACCGCGGCGAGTCTGGATACGAAGGCCGCGGTCGCGCGCCATTTTCGCGATCGCTACATTCCTCCGGAGATGAAGGATTACACGAAGATATTTCTGTTTGGGCACGACATGCTGATTCCAACGCAGGTAAACAATGCTAAGGGAAAATTATTTTTGATTGATACGGGATCATTTGACAACACACTTTCACTGGCGGCGGCAAAGGAAGTGACGAAACTGGATCTGGACGAATACACCACGGTGAAGGGCCTGAACGGCAGCGTAAAACAGGTGTATCGCGCGCGGCACGCGAAATTGCAGTTCTCGCATTTTTCTCAGGACCGGCAAGACCTGGTTGCGTTTGATCTGACGAATATCAGTGATGCGGACGGCACGGAAGTGTCGGGGGTGTTGGGGTTCGCGATGCTGGTGATGCTGGACATGAAGGTAGATTATCGGGACGGGTTGGTGGATTTCAGGTATGACGAACGACCGCGCTTTCATTGAGGAGGGGTTCGGCGGACGCTGGATGAGCGCGGCGACCGGCGGAAGTGAATTCGACGCATGCTGCAATTGCGGATGCGATGGCAGATGCGGTTGATGTAAGATAATGCGCTGTTCTCACGGGGTGCGGGGCTCGCGGAAGAAGTTTATTGACGTGCAACCGAATCTTGCGCGCTTACCTCTAAGAATTGGAACTTTTTCTATCTGGACGGGAATACAGGAAACCACGTGTGTGTCCGTGAGCGCCGTACCAGAATGATTGGGCTGAGGCAAATGACCAGACAGCAGACCAGGAAATCTTGGATGAAGCAGACGGGAACGGGATTCGGGGCAACTCGGGCAGCGAATAAACGGCGGCCGCTAGCGAACGGAATGCGCGGGCTGTTGCTGCTGCCTGTGGCGCTGGCCGGGTTGCTGGGCATTTCGTCTTGCGGGGGTGGCGCGGGAGCTGGGACGGTGACGGCAGTAACGATAGGTCCGACCTCGGCGACGGTACAAATTAACGAGACGGCGGAATTCACTGCTACGGTGGCGGTCGCGGGCGAGACGAGCAACACCGAGACGACCACGATCGTGACTTGGTACGTGAATGGCGTCGCGGGCGGAAGCGCGGAGACCGGAACGATCGGGACATCCACGCTGGATCAATTGGTGGGTGTTTATACCGCGCCGGCAGTGGTGCCGAACACTAACAGCGGGCAGGTAAACATTACTGCCACTACTCCGCAGGTGCCGGGATCGACGACGAACACGAACCTGGTCACTTCGAATACGGCGGTTGCGACAATTGGGATTGGGACGGGACTGTCCGTGAGTCCGCTGACCGGGACGGTTCCAGCCGGCGGCAGTCTGCAATTTTCCGCGATTCTGAACAACGTGGCCACCACGCAGGGCATTACGTGGTCGGTTTCGTCAACGGAAGGCGGAAACATCGGCACGATCAGTCCCACGGGACTCTATACGGCGCCGCCTTCACCGCCACCGGGTGCCGCGGTCACGATCACCGCGGAAGACGCAACAACATCCACAACGGCGACTGCTACCGCGACAATTTTGTTTTCGAATGTTTCTTTGACTGGGCCGTTTACGTTTTCCTATACGGGGAATGACAACTCCGGTTTTACGGCAGTGGCAGGAAGTTTTATCGCGGACGGGATGGGGCACATCGTGAGTGGCGTCCAGGATAGCGACACCTTTTCGACGGGCGTGGCCAAGCAGGTGCCGTTCACCGGAACGTATGTGGTGGGTCCGGATGGGCGCACGTCGGTGAAACTAAACGTGGGGTCGGGATCCGGCGCCGGACAGGGAACGCCGCAGACGTGGCAATTGGCGATGGCGAATTTCCAGCACGGGGCGCTGACGCGGTTTGATGCGGGAAACTCGGGCAGCGGCACGGTGGATCAGCAGAATTTGAATGGGTTGACGACTGCGCTCACGACGCTGAGCGGTCCTTATGTATTTAAAGCGGCGGGGGCGGATGGGGAGTTCTATCCGCAGGGGATGGCGGGGAAGTTTTCCGCGAACGGCGCGGGCAGCATCACGGGTGGAAGCCCGATTTTGGACGTGAACAACAGCAGCAATCCCGCGGGCGGCGTCACGAAGGAAGATCGAAGTCTTGCGGGAACGTACACTATGGACGCGACATTTCCGGGGAGCGGGCGGGGCACGCTGACATTGACGAGTACGACGACCGGGCCGATTCAGTATGCTTTTTACATCGTGAACACCACGGCGTCGGAACAGAGCACGCAATTGCATCTAGTTGAAATAGACGCCAAGGATTACCTGGCCGGGGATGCGTATGCGGCTCCTACGGGTAGCTCATTCAATAATGCGAGCCTTGCGAGCGGTAACTATCCGTTCACGGTGGGCGGCACATCGCCGAGCGGAGCGTACGCGGCGGGGGGAGTATTTATCTCGAGCGGCAGCGGTGGGACTAGCGGGTTACTCGACAGCAACAACGCGGGAACTGTGACGACGGACACGACGCTCGGCTCGTGCACTTACACGGTGGATCCGACGAGCGGACGCATTGATTTGCTGCTGAGCACTGCCAGCGGAGCGTGTGCCGCGCCCCCTAGCACCACGACGCAGGAATTCGCGATGTATCAAACGACGCAGGGCTCCGCGGTGATGGTGGAGCTGGACGCGACGGCGGTGACTACCGGGACATCGTATGTGCAGGCGGCGACGCCCGTCGCTGTGAGCGGGAGCGATTCGTTTGGGATGGCAGGGCAGGGAATTTTCCATAACGAGCCGGCGCTTTATCAGCAGAATCTATCGGGGCAGGTTACCTGGGGCGCGGCCGAGGGTCTTTCCGGAAACATTGATATTAATAACTTCAACGCGGTATATCTGACGGATCCCATTTTCAACACAGGCACGACGCTGGGGATGCTCGATACGACGAGCGGTCGCGGGACGGCGACGATTCAGGGCATGAATCCGAATGTCACGTACAACGTGGCGTATTACGTGATCAACGGCAATTCGGCGCTGCTGCTGGATACGGACACGACGCGCGTGCTGATCGGGACGATTAGTTCGCAGTTTTAACCCGGCGCAGGCTGCGGATTGCTCATGGAGGGGATTGCGGGGAGGGGCGAAACGTGGTAGGATTGCAGTGCGTTTGTTGCTTTATGGTTCGATTTTCACGCGTACGATGAATGGCTGCCGGGCTGATGCCCGACGGCTTTTTTTTTGCGCGGGGCGATACGGGCGGGGCGACAGGCAGCTTTCCGGATGGCTAAGCGCCATCTGCTGAATAATTTAGGAGCAGTTTCCGTGAGCAGAGAGCAAGGTACAGTGAAGTGGTTTAATGCGGCCAAGGGTTATGGGTTCATCCAGCGCCAGTCGGGCGAGGATGTGTTCGTGCACTTTTCCGCGATCCAGTCCGAGGGGTACAAGTCCCTCAACGAGGGTCAAGCGGTGGAATTTGAAGTGAAGCAGGGACCGAAAGGTCTGCAGGCCGAGAACGTCGTCGGTCTGTAATTCTGCCGAAATCTTCAGAGCGAGTTTAGGGTTCAGGGCTGCAGCGGCGCAGGCGATTTTTGGCGCACTGAGCGGGTGATAGAACGCGCTGGTCGCCGGCTGCTAGCAGGTCTATGAAGCGCAAATTCCGCGCGATCGCTGGATTTGTCTCTTTTTCTGCCCGGGCGCGAGTATTTTCATTTTGCGGCGCGGCCGGGAGGTAGTGGGAGGATCCTGGAAGGGGCGGGCCTAGTCCTTGTCCCTTTGCGGGAGTTATAGCGGGTCATACTTCGAGTGGGACGTGGCGACGGGCGGAAGCGCGTCGCGGCGGTGCGGGTCATGTAAAGTTGCAGTCATAATAATCCAGGGGAGGGAGTTGTGCAGACACTGGTCGAAGGGCAGTCCATACGGCACGAGCAGTACGGAATGGGAGTAGTGACGGAGTCCAACACCGAACGCACCACGATTGATTTTGACGATCATGGTGTGAAGAAGTTTGTTACATCAATTTGGTCCGCAGAGCTGGTGGGTGAGCCACCCGCCACGCCGCCGACGAAGCGTCGTGGTCGTCGCAAGTCCGCCAAGAAGGCATAAGGCAAACCAGGAATTACTAGACATCGCTTCCGGGCCGAAGGGCCTGGAGGCGGTGGTGTGTTCGTGCATGTAGCACGCACAGGGGTATTGGTGTCCATGCGTGCGGCGCGCGGTTGATGATGTGTTATCAGCTGCGTCGCGGTAGGGCTTCTTTTTGGGGGCGGATACTGGCACACTGCGGTGAGAGCGGCGGGATGCACGGAGTGAAGGCCAAATGAAGGTGAGACGCAACGGGCGGAAAGCGTTTGCGGGAGCGGCAGCGATGCTGCTGGCTTGGGGGCTGGGTGCGCGGGCGACGGGTGCGCAGGCGGCGGCGAGCGCGGCAGCCGGCGAAAGCGCGGCGCGTACCATTGTGCATGCGGTGACGAACGACGTTTCCGTGGAACTTCCAGTGGCCTGGAGTGAATTTAATCCTGGGGATGCGCCGGCAGCACTGGGTCCGTACGCGCCGCCATTTCATCTGGGTGGAATTCTGGCGCTGCAGAATGTCCCGGCGAATGCGATTGTGCAGTTTGCGACTTCGGACAATCCGTTGCTGGGCCACGATGCCAACTGGCTGGACGGTCAGATGCATATGCCCAGCGGTTCGGGGATGAGCCTGGTGGATTTCCTGTTTTATTATTTTTTCCCGCCGTCGGCGACGTGCATTGATGAAGCGATGGCGAATAACTCGCGGGCCAGTTTCGCGCCGTCGCCGAACAGCAGCTCGAGCGACGCGCCTCCGATGCTGCAGGTGACATACGCGTGCCGGCATGACGTGACTTTGCAGGGGTTTTTCGGATCGCAAGTGAGTACAGGGATTACGTTTGTGCAGACAAATCAGGGGCCGCGCGCTTTCGGAGCGACGGCGCAGTTTTATTTGGCGCCGATGGAGCGGGTCACGTCTCCGGGGATGACGTGGTACGTGTTCGCGGCGCAGCGGTTGAATCCAGTCACGCCGGGGGCGGCGGCGCATTTCGATTTGCCGGTGAGTTTGCATGGCGCGCAAGCGGAATTTTACTGGGCAATTGGGGCGGTGAATCCGTTTCCGTGGGTGTATGACGGAGCGCGGCCGAATCAGCAGTTGATTCACATGGCGTATGCGGGAGTGGGATCGGGTGGAAACAAACGGGCGGAATTCATGGCGCTGCTGCAGAAGGTACAAGCGCGGGGAGGAAGCGCGGGGCCTGGACAATAGAGGCGCCTGCGGGATGCTGGGCGGCGTTACATCCCGGCATGGGTTTTCGGCATCGGAGTTTGCAGAAGAGCGAATTTTTTGGAAACGTGCGCGGTTGAAATGAAATTTTTCACAGGGCCGATGATTGAGAGCACGAGGATGAGCGAGGCGATGAGCCGATCGAACGCGATGACGCCAGGAAGTTGGAGATTGGCGCGGACGGCTGCCGTGGTCGCGATGCTGTGCGCGAGCTGCATGGTGTTGCCCTGCGGCGCGGCGGGGCAGGCGGCGCCGGGGCCGATTCGTCCGGCGCCTCAATCTGGGGATTCAAGCGCGGGGACATCAAGACCTGAAGTGCCAGCAGAGATGGTGATTCCGGATAAGAAGCAGCTTTTTGCGTCGTGGAAATTTAACGTGGACGAGAGCGACGACGCGCAAGACAAGATGCGCGAAGCGCGCGGGACCGGAGTGGACAATCCTGCAAGTCAGCGCGGCGGCGGTGGCAATGGCACGGGAATTCATATGGGCGGGATGGGATCGCCGTATCCCGGAGGCGGTGGTGGAGGCAGCAACGGCGGCGGGAATGGCAACGGCTATCCGAGAAATGGCGGGAGCAGGAACAGCGACGGCGATTATGATCGCGCGCAGCTTCAGGAATTAATGAATCCGGCCGGAGAAATCACGCTGGCGATGAAAGATACGCCAGACGCCAAGAACGGCGAAGTGTTGCTGACGGATGACGCCGGGCGGCAGCGCGTGTTCTACACCGACGGACATAAAGTGCAGAAGCCCAAAGACGACAAGTATGAGGAGTTCGACGCGCACTGGGAAGATTACCGGCTGGTGGCGGATATGGGTGGAAGCCATGGGCCGCAGATTACGCGATCGTTTGAACCGGCGCCGGGTGGTAAACAGCTCGTTGAGATTGTGCGTTTGGACAGGACGCGTTCGAACGCTGCCGTGGAAATTCGTTTCGTGTACGACCTCGTTGCAGAGAGTAAACCCGCCGAAAAGAAACCTTGAGATGTTAAGATTTCGCTTCTTTACCGTTGTAACCTGCTGAATCGAGAACTCAAACAATTGAACACCCTGGAATTTACGCTGGTGGTAGCCCTCGGATCGTTCCTGGCGGGGATGCTGGGGTCGTTGACCGGGTTGGGCGGCGGCGTGGTGATTGTGCCGCTGCTAACGCTGGTGTTTGGCGTGGATATTCGCTACGCGATAGGCGCTTCGCTGGTTTCGGTGATTGCGACTTCCTCGGGAGCGGCCGCGGCATATCTTCGAGAAGGGTATTCGAACATGCGCGTGGGGATGTTTTTGGAGATTGCGACGACAATTGGCGCTGTGTGCGGCGCTTTTCTGGCTGGATATTTGCACACTTCGATTATTGCGATCGTCTTTGGGCTGGTGCTGCTGTATTCGGCTTATACGACCACGCAGACGTTGGCTGACCCGCCGCCGGGATTGGCGCCGGATCGGATTGCGACGATGCTGCGCCTGGACGGTACTTATCCCACCGATGACGGACTGAAATCCTACGGCGTGCGGAATGTGCCGTTGGGTTTCGGGTTGATGTATGTGGCGGGGGTGCTTTCCGGATTGCTGGGGATTGGTTCGGGTGCAGTGAAAGTGCTGGCGATGGATCAGGCGATGAAGATCCCGTTCAAAGTGTCTACGACTACCAGCAATTTCATGATTGGGGTGACGGCGGCGGCGAGCGCTGGGATTTATTTGCGGCGTGGGTACATTGATCCGGGACTGGCAATGCCGGTGATGTTGGGAGTGCTGGCGGGTGCGTTGGTGGGCGCGAAGATTTTGCCGGGAGCGAAAGTGCGGACTTTGCGGATAGTGTTTGGCGTAGTGATCGCGACGCTGGCGATTGAGATGATATTTCAGGGTGTGCGGGGGAAATTGTGATGGGCGGCACAAGCGAGAATGTGAAGGTGAACGACAAGAGCGTTGAAATATTTCTGGGGAGGCTTTTGCGCTGGGGAGTGTCGCTGGCGGCGCTAGTGGTTTTCGTCGGCGGAGTGTGGTTTGTGGCTGAATCTTACGACGTGCCGCAGAGCTATCGGGAGTTTCGCGGCGAGCCTGCTGATTTGCGCGCGGTGCCGCAGATTGTGCATGGGGCGATTGCGCTACGGCCGCTCGAGCTGATTCAGTTGGGGTTGTTGTTGCTGATCGCGACTCCTGTGGCGCGAGTGATGTTTTCGGTGCTGGGTTTTGCGCTGGAGCGGGATTGGATGTACGTGGTGATTACGCTGTTGGTGCTGGCGCTGCTGATCTACACGTTGACGAGCAGAAGTGGGATTTAGGGACGTCGTTGCTTGGAGAGCGTGGCTGGCCTGACGCGGGCACGGCATTCCGTGCTCCTACAAAAATAGGGGAGAAGAACAGAGGGCCTTCCGTATTTCGGATACAATTCCAGTGCGCCGGAATCCGGCGCGGCGCGACAACGGAGGCTGAGCGGCTGGCCGATGGCTGATTCCGGGGAAGCTAGATTAGCCGGGCGCGTGGCGTTCACGCATCCGGCGTTTGTGTTGTATGAGGTGTCGAAATTTTTCACGGTCGTCGCCATGGAAATGCAGTCGGTGGCGATTGGCTGGCAGATTTACGATATAACGCATAGCGCTTTGGATTTGGGATACGTGGGGCTGGCGCAATTCCTTCCCGGCATTCTACTGTTTCTGGTTTCAGGGCACGCCGCAGACCGTTTTGATCGCCGAAAACTTTTGATGATTTGCTATGCGGGGTTCGGAGTGTGCTCCGGGCTGCTGATGGTGGTGTCCTTGAGCCACTACCACTCGGTTGGGCCGATCTACGGAGTGTTGGTGCTGCTAGGCGTGGTGCGTTCACTGAATGGTCCGGTGAGCCGCGCGTTGCTGCCACAACTGGTGCCGGAAGAACATTTTCAGAATGCGGTGGCGTGGCACTCCACGATTTTTCAGGTGGGAACGATTCTGGGCCCGTCGCTGGGCGGATTGATTTACGCGCTGTTTCGCGGGCCGTCGTCGGTATATGCGATTGCGCTGGCTCTTTACGTCCTGGCTATTGCGTGCACCTTGAAAATTCATTTTCAGCCCAGAGCGCGGTCGCGCGAGCCGATCAACCTGAAGACGGTGCTGGCGGGCATTGCGTTCATATGGAAGCAGAAGGTGGTGTTCGGTTCGATCTCGCTGGATTTGTTTGCCGTGCTGCTGGGTGGCGCGGTGGCGCTGCTGCCAGTGTACGCGCGCGAGATTCTGCATACGGGGCCGTGGGGATTGGGGATTTTGCGGAGCGCGCCGGGAGTGGGAGCGGGCGCGATGGCCATTCTGCTGGCGTACCGGCCATTGAAGGGGCGGGTGGGCGCGACGATGTTGTGGTGCGTGACGGCGTTTGGGATTTTTACGATTCTGTTTGGGATTTCGCGGAGCTTGATCGTGTCGTTAATCGCGCTGGTGCTGGTGGGCGCGTCGGACATGGTGAGCGTGGTGATTCGTGTGACGCTGGTGCAGCTGGGGACGCCGGACCAGATGCGGGGGCGGGTGAACGCGGTGGACATGATTTTTATTGGCGCGTCGAACGAACTGGGACAATTCGAGTCGGGGCTTGCGGCACACTGGTTCGGGACGGTGCCGTCGGTGATTTTGGGAGGGATTGGGACGCTGGTAGTGACGGCGTTGTGGGCGTGGTGGTTTCCGGCGTTGCGGCGGGCGGATAGTTTTACGGGGGACGCGGCGGTTGCGGCGGAGGTGGCGGCGGAGGCTGAGTCGGATGCGACGAGTTAGAGGTTGCGGCGGAGCACACTGCAAGTTCTAGAGCGCCATCGAATGCCGCCGTGACACCGATGGCGCACTGAAGTGCTCCGCTACGAATGTCGAGTCAACGTCCGGCGCCGAAACGCGCTCTATGGTTCGACCAGGTGATTGCGAATGGCGAAGCGCATAAGTTCGCTGAAGCTTGAGAAATTCATTTTTTTCATGATGTGATTGCGGTGAGATTCGACGGTGCGGGTGGAGATGCCCACGGAGGCCGCGACTTCCTTGCTGATTTTTCCAGTGGCGAGCAGTTGGACGATTTCGAGCTCGCGGGCGGTGAGGGGGCAGCCGGCGAGGGGATGATCGGTGCTGGGTTCGCCTTCACGCTGCTCGTTGACGAAACTTTCGACCATCGTCATGGCCAGGCGCCCGGTGAAGAACGGTTTGTGCTGCTGGACGTGGCGCACGGCCGCGACTAATTCGGAGTCGGCGTCTGATTTAAGAACGTAGCCGCGGGCGCCGCTGCGCAGGACTTCGCGCGCGACATCTTCGGAGAAGTGCATGGTGAGGATCAACACGTCCGTTTCGGGAGCTTCCGCGCGAATAGCGCGGGCGGCTTCAAGGCCGTTCATTTCGGGCATCGTGAGGTCGAGCAGGACCAGGTTTGGTCTGATCTTTTTGACGTTCTCGACCGCTTCGAGGCCGGTGGCGGCTTCACAACAGACTTCGAGGCCCGGCTGATTTTCGAGCAAGGCGCGAACGCCGCGGCGCACGACGGCGTGATCATCGGCAACGAGGATGCGGTACGGCTTGGCTGGGGATTCTTTAATCATGAGATTCTCCTTGAAAGATTAGGTGCATTGGTAGGGAACTGTTGGTGAAGGGCAAGCAGCGCGCCGGTGGACATGGCACGTAGTTCGCGCGGGCAAGGAGCGCAGCGGGACTTCACTCGGACCTCTCTTCAATGGCCAGTGGGACCAGCGGCAGGGTCACTTGGATGGTGGTTCCCTCGCCGGGGGAACTGTGGACGTGGAACTCGCCCTGGAGTTGATTGACGCGTTCGCGCATGCCGGCAATACCGATGCCGAGAAGGGAATTTCTGCGATCGGTGTGCGAGGGCAGAGCCATGCCAATGCCATCGTCGCGAACGGTAAGACGTACCTGCGCCGGCGTGCGGTCAATGGAAATTTCGACGGCGCGCGCTTTGGAATGGCGGTGCACGTTGGCGAGAGATTCTTGCGCAATGCAGAACAGCGTGAGCTCGACTTCCTTGGGAAGGCGCTGGAAATTTTCGGGGATGGCGAAACTCACCGCAACGCCGCTGCGTTCAGAGAAAAGGCGGACGTAGGAACTGAGGCCCACGGTGAGGCCGGCCTCGTCCATCAGAGGAGGGTGCAGAATGGAGGAAATGGTGCGGACTTCGCGGATGGCGTCGGCGGTGAGGGTGCGGCAAGATTTTGTGAGTTCGCGCGCGCGCTTATCATCTTGAGGAAGTAAGTCCTCGATCTGTTTCAAGGTCATTTTCAACGCGGTCAAGGTTTGCGAGGCGGTTTCGTGAAGTTCGCGGGCCAGGCGGCGCTGTTCTTCGCTGCGTAGGGTCAGAAGCTGGCGCGAAAGGCGGCGCAGGTCGTCCTCGACGCGCTTTTGTTCGGTAATGTCGTGATTGAAACCCACGAAACGAGTGATTTCTCCGGAAGCGTCGGCGAGATGGATGGCGCGAGTGTGCAAGACGCGGGTGCGGCCGTCGGGCATGATATAGCGCGAAAAATGCTCGAGAGGTGTGCGCGTGGCGATGGCGGTCTGGAAGGCCTGTTTCAGCGCGCCGATATCTTCGAGGCGCACCAAGGACCAGAGGTCTTCGACCGGAAGCGGACCGCTGATTGGTTCGAGGCCGAGCATGCGGAAAAATTCGGCGGAGCAGGTGATGGTGGAGTGGACGAGATCCATTTCCCAGCTGCCCAGCTTGGCGATTTCTTCGGCTTGAGCGAGGAGCGATTCGCTCTTGCGCACGCGGTCTTGGGCGGATTTCTGCGCGGTGACGTCCTGAGACATGCCGGCGATGCGGACGACGTCGCCCGAGGTATTGGTAACGGGAACGGCGCGGGAGTGGAAGACGCGGACCTGCGCATCGGGCAGGACAAAGCGCACTTCATTTTCGAGCGGGCGATTGCTTTTGATAAGGGCGGCGACTTCTTGCGTGACGCGCGCGCGATCGTCCGGGTGAAATAAAGCGCACGCTTGAGCCAGCGGTACCGGCTGGTCGTCTGGCGGAAGTCCGAGCATGCGGTACATCTGCGCGGACCAAGTGAAGCTTTGCTGCGTCACGTCAAAGTCCCAACTCCCCAGACTGGCGAGCTGTTCGGCTTGAGCGAGGAGCGTTTCGCGTTCGCGGGCATGGCTCTGGGCACGGCGGATTTCGGTAACATCCTGGACAACGGCGAGGATTCGCGCGGTTTTTCTGTTTTCGTCCGGCAGGGTGATGCCGCGAATAGATAGGATGCGCTGGCGTCCGTCCGGAAGATTGTAGCGGCCCTCGGATTCGAATGGAGAGCAACGGTCAACTGCCGATTGATGGATGCCGCGAATGCGCTCACGGTCGTCGGGATGAATCATGGCGAGCACGATTTCCAGCTCGGGAACGCCGTCGTTGGGATCGAAACCGAAGATGCGGAAAAGTTGGCGCGACCAGATCCGCCGGCCGGTGCGGACGTCATATTCGGAGCAACCGGTGCCGGTGACCTGCTCGGCGTGCATCAGGAGCGCCTCTTGTTGACGCAGGGCCTCCTCGGCGAGGCGGCGTTGGGTGATATCGCGCGCGAGCAGGCAAACGGACTGAGATTTTTTTGCGCCGCGGCCGACGGCGGAAACGCGGGCTTGAAACCAGCGACGGCCGGAGGGAAAATCCACGGGGAATTCGATATCTTCGCCGACGCCGTGTTTGATGACTCTGCGGAAGAGTTTGGCAAAAGGATGGAAGATTTCTTCGCCGAGGACTTCGAGAGCGCGGCGGCCGAGAAATTCGGCGCGGCGTTCGCGGAGGAGAGCTTCGTTGGAGGTCCAGATGCTTAGGAACTTACCGTCGGCGTCGAGCTCGAAGAGGAATTCGTTAAAGGTTTTAACCAGGGCGACGAAGGGGTGAAGAGGGTCGCCGCGAGCGCTGCGCGGTTCCCGTTGTGGGAAGTCGAGAGCCGATTTGGGATGATTTTGATTCGAGCGAGGTTCGGGGCGGGATTCGCTGTTGCGAGTGGCGGACCCGCTGCTGGGGCGTGAGCGCTGCTTCGAAGATTTTGAGCGATGATGATCCATTAGGTCCGCGGCTAAGCACTCCGCCGAAACGGAGTGGGTGGCTAAAGAGCGCCGATCTGATGCTGTGCAAAATTGCTCACGCCCAGGACGGGGACGCGTACAACCCAGGTAGAAAATGGAAATTACTCCTATGGTATTAGCGTGTCAAGAATAAAAGAAAACTGTTGATGCGACGGAATTGCAGGAGGATCAGTAGGAGCCGTAGCACAAAAGCAGTAATGTTGCGAATTGTCACGGATTTGACGGCGGGGTACATTTCGTGGCCTAGCTGGAAGGGGTAGTTGGACGTAACGTTCTGCGGCGCATCTCCCGATGAAGTAAATGGGATTTCGCGGAACTGGTTACTCGCCCTGCAAGGGTCGCGCGCGGCAGCTGCCACACCGCACGCCCTGAAAAGCTCCGGGCGCGACCCTGACGGGGTGGGACACGGAAACAGGAAAGGATGGGATCTGTAATTTGTCTGGCCAGATACTGGGGCGAAACATGGTGATGGACCGTTCGTGGTCGCCGCGTGGCGTGCGTGGCAGGCGAGCGGGCAAGTGCAAGAAAGCGCGGAAACGGCAAGTCCGAGTGGGTCAAGTTCGGGTCTGAACCGCACGTTCCCCTTCCCCAAAGGGGCCAACATGTCCGCCGCTGCTGTACGCATCTTAGTTGTCGGAACCTCCACCGCAAGCACTCAATCCACACTGCAGGGACTGGCGCGCTCCGGATGGGAATCACATTCGGTGCAGACCGTGCGCGAAGCTGACTCCGTGCTGCGCACGATCCGATTCCAGCTGACGCTGGCCAGTGAAACGCTACCGGACGGAAGGGGATACGATCTGGCGCCGCTGGTTGCGCAACAGACCGGGAACCTGTTCATTTCGGTGCCGCTGTCGGAGACTTGTCTGTGGCTGCCGGCAGTCGAGAAAGGGGTTCGGTCGCTGGGAAAGCGGGCTCTGAATCCGCTGATGCTGAAGACGGAGGCGGAAAATATTCTACGGAATTACGATACAGCAAACGCAGTGCAGGAGAGCGAACGCAGGCGACGGAGCGGCTCGTGCGGTGAGGTAGTGCGCGTCGCAGAGGTTACGCGAGTCGCGGTGGAAG
Source organism: uncultured Acidobacteriota bacterium (assembly GCA_963754275.1). Lineage (GTDB taxonomy): Bacteria > Acidobacteriota > Terriglobia > Acidiferrales > UBA7541 > Palsa-295. The sequence continues at coordinate 442,161 of CAVWFO010000022.1, read as the reverse complement.
CGACGAGTGCTGAACGATTCGGCCGGCGAGGGAACCAAAGATTCGAGCGAGAGGAGGGCTTGATCGCGAGGCGGCGCAGTGCCGACGACGGACAGGCGCTAGCGGTGGCGGGCAAAGCGCCGTCGCATTCATCGCGATCGCTACACGGAAGCGTCGCGCCAGACTTCGGAAATCCTGGCAAGCGATCACGGGATTTATAAGGACAACGGCAATGAAGCAGCCAGCCAAATTCGCGAAAGCGGTCGTGGGAGCCATCCGTCGAAACAGCGGTGAGATGTTGCACGAGCGGATTCCGCTGCGCGACATGTCCGATTGCCTCCTGGCGGTGTATGACGAAATATCGCGACGCGCGTTTCAGCGTTGCCTGGTGCGAGGTGCGCAAGAGGGAACCGATCGGGAAGACTGGAAAGCGGCGGAGGACGATTTGTTCGCGAGAGTTTCCGTGGACTTCGAAGAATCGAGCGGAAATCTGTATGCGTTGGTCAGTCTGCCGGGATGCGCGAGCGCGGAGATTACCGTCGCGGTGGATGAGTGTTGGTTATTGATCGCTGGGTACGTGAATCAAGGCGCGCGGAAAGGTGTTGAGGATGATTTTGGGGATTACGCGGTGGAAGATATCGGCGATGACTCTGGGTGCGGCCAAAGCTCGCAAGGCTTGATTCACTCACGCGAATCGCGCGACGACGACCGCCGATGTGAAAGTCGAGAGACACCGAGCGACGAGCGCGCAGCGGAACGGCAGGCGCCGATTTTGCGGGCGCCGCGGCCATTCTGCGTGGTGGCGCTGCGGGCAAAGGTGGATCCGGGACGGAGCGTCGCGGTGCTTTCGAACGGATTGCTGGCGATACGCATGGGGAAGGCCGAATTGGAAACGCCGGTACCGCGCGTGGCGTGAGACGTACTTTTTGTGCCCAGCTTCGACGTCAACGATGCCCGCTAAGAAGCCGTCGCTGCCGCAGGTTCAAAGGCAAAGACAAAAACGAAGTCAAACGCTGCCCGGTTCGATGAACCTGAACCGGCCGCTACACGGTCAAAGTCAATTTCGCCCGCCTCAATGGCACAAGCAGGCGGCCCTTACGTACGATCACACGCTGCGAAATCCCAGGCTGAATCGCGCTGCAGCGCAATGCGTGCACGCCGACGCTGTAAATAAGCTTTGCCGCTAGGTACGTACGTTTCTCTTGCTCGTCCATCGCCACAAAATAACTCCGGCAATCATGGAAGCGGCGGCGGCAGTTTGCGCGTTGGACATGCCGAGGAACGAGCGCGGGTTGATGCGGATGAACTCGACGAGAAAGCGAGCGGCGCCGGTGAGCACGAGGTAGGCCGCGAAAACTTCACCGGGGCGCGTGGTGGATGCACGCGCATCGGGCGGAGAGTTCGGTTCCGCATGAGCTGATGTGTCGTGGCCGGGCGCGCCCATACGCCAGAGCCACCAGGCGATGGCGCAGGCGACGATGAATTCGTAGATTGGCGTGGGGTGAACGCGTTCGACGGTGGGGACCAGGCCGTTCGGGAAGCTCATGCCCCAAGGAAGGGATGTGGGGATTCCGTAGTCACCATCGCCGGAAAGCAGGCAGCCGATGCGGCCAATTCCATAGCCGAGGGCGGCGGCTGGGGACCCGGCATCGAAAATCGAGAGAAGAGAAACGCGATGGCCGGCCGCGGCATTGTGCCGGGTGATGCGCCAGGCGACGAACGCGAACGCGGCGAATCCCGCGAGCAGGCCGCCAAACCACGCGAATCCGTAAGGGCTGAAGAGCAGGTGCAGGGGATCGGCGAAAAATTCCGCCGGTGACTCGAGCAAATGGTACAACTTGGCGCCGACGAACCCGGCAAGGCAGGGGAATGAAACTAGCGCTTCGGCTTCGCCGGAATTCTTGTCGGCGATTCCGCGGCGGGCCAGGTCTGCACGCAGGACGAAATAGGCGGCGAGCATGGCGCAGGCGACCATGAGGCCGAAAGTGGGGATGGCAAAGCTGCCGACATGGAGGAAAGGAACCATCGGAGACAGTATAACGTCATTGCGTGATGCGCGCGGTTGGGTCAGTGCGCGGCGAGCGATTTGTAAAATGTTGATTACTTCGAGTAACCAGCAGGAGCAAGCGCGCGTCCAATGGTGTAGAATGCGAACGAAGCAGCGGTAGGCGTAGATTCACCCTTCAGTCGCCCCGTCGGGTGGAGGGATACAAAATGACCAAGACCTCTCAGCAGTTTCGCGCGGTGCAAGAGTTGAATCCGCGGTTCATTCCCACACATAGGCCGACGTTTCTGAAAGTAGCCGCCGCTATGGCGTTTGCGTGCGGGCTGGCGTTGGCGCCTGTTCCGGCATTCGCTCAACACGGAGGCGGTGGCGGAGGCGGCGGTTCGCACGGTGGAGGCGGCTTCGGCGGGGGCGGCGGAGCACATGGCGGCTCTGGCGGCGGATTTGGCCGAGGAGCAGGCAGCGCGCCTTCCTCGAACAGCAGCGGATCTCATGGGAGTAGCGGGAACGGTGGAAGTAACAGCAGCGCCAGTGGCGGCAGTAGCAACAGCACTGGCGGGCATTGGTGGAATCCGTTCCATAGCGGCGGTACGAGTTCGGCGGCGTCGGCGAAGGGATCGAGCGCGACGCCCGAACATTTTGTTGGGGGGAATAACACCTGGCAGGAACCGCCTCGTGCGGGAATGTCGGCGGCGGGGCGAGTGAATTACTACGGACCCGCGAACGTCAACGGGTCGCGTCCGTACGTGCCGATCGCAACCTCCACGCGCGCGCCGCTGACTACGGCTCATGGGGCGACGACGGTTGCCAGCGCGCAGCGGCCATTTCAACCAATACGGCCCGGATATCCTTACTACCCGTATTACCCGTATTTTGGTTACTACCCGTACTATGGCGGTTTTGCTTTCGGATTCGGCGGTTTTGGCCCGTGCGATCCGTTCTGGGGATGTTTTGGATATGGGTTCGGGTATGGGTACGGGAGCGGACTGGGGTATTTCGGCGTGACTTCTGGCGGTTACGGTTCGGGCGGCTATGATTCGGGTTGGACGGATGCGTCGGCGGAAGGATCGGCGAATGTAACGTCTCCGGACAACACCGATTCGTATTTGCTGGCGGCGCCCGGCACGAGCGGCTCGGAGGCCGCGGCGGGTTCGTCGAATGGGACGCAGGAATTGCGCACGGATTCCGCGCCGGAGCAGACTTATGTTCTGTTGTATCTGAAGGACGGCTCGAGTTTTGCGGTGAGCGATTACTGGCTGACGGACGGGAAACTGCATTACGTCACGTCGTATGGCGGTGACAATGCGGTGGATGAGAGCAAGGTGGATCTGCAACGCACCGTGAATGAAAACGCGGCGCGCGGCGTGGATTTTACTCTGAGGCCGCAGCCCGCGGGAAATGGCGATGCGGCGACGCCAGCAGTTGCACCTGAGACCGGGCAGAATCCCGACCCTGAGAAGCCGCAGCAGTAGTTGTTGCGAGCAGATCGATCCCGTGTGTACACGGATCTTGGTTGGTTCGGGCACGAGCGAGGCTTGTATCGCACCTACGGCGCTAGGCCTTCTTTTGATGCGGATTTTCCCACCGCTCCCGCGGTGGGCTAACTTATGCCGTGCCTACGGCGCTGGTTTGGCATCGCAGAAGCGCAGCGGCCTTGGATTATTTTCGTGTACACACACAACGACTTGACAGAATTAACAAATGGGCGTATAAACTTATTCGTTAACCTCGAAAAGTGTAGAGCGCAGCAGGTGATTTGAACGCCGCTTCCTGCGGCGAGTTTGCAGTAACCTTCCTTTTCCACATCGTTTCTGCAGTAGGAGTGGTGTGCCTGGCGATGCGCATGCGTGTTTCTATACTTGCGATCGCGGCCATGCGCTGTCCGTAGGGCTGCACCAACAACGGCGCCCAAGTCAGAGTCGCCCACCGGAAGGCGGCCGCTACAAATTCAACGGCTTACATTTTTGGATTGGCAGGAAATGTAATCGCGCACAGGCTGCGTTCGTTGCAGCGACAGTGAGAATCATAGATCATTCTGGAGACGCCCGACGATGCCGAACTATAACGCGCAGGTCCCTCCTTACTCGATTTTTCCTGGTGACGTCGCCCTGGCTTTCAATGCGGAAGCGCCAGCCGCGGGGCAGGCCAGCCAGCAGTTTGCGCTGCCGAGTTACGCAGGATTTCCCGAGAATGGCCGCACAATTCGCTGGCAGATCAGTTTTGCCACCGCTCCCACCTCCGTGAATATCCAACTGCAAACTGCGATCAACGACGTGGATGCACAGTACGCCGTGCCCACGGGCGCCGCAAACATGAGTTCCACGCTGACCGCGGGGGATAACCTGGTGGCTACCGGGGTGCGGGCGAATTTCGTGCGCGCGAAGGTGATTGCAATATCCGGCGGGTCGGGCGTGACGGTACAAATTCTGGGATAAGCTCGCGCAGCGAGCGGTGCTGTTCGCGTTGCGAGATTGTTTTTTCCGCGCCGCGCTTCCGGCGGACGTGTTCGTGATGATAACTTGTTAGCGATGACCGCATCGCTTGCCAGCCAGGAACGGGCTCTTGACCGGGAGAAGTATCGTTGACTGCTTGCCGGGGATACGCCGCCATTCTCGCGATCGCGTCGCTAATGCCCCTGGCTGCGGCGCCACTGCACGCAAGCCGGCCGCAGAAAACGACTTCTACCTCACCGAGCGGCGCGGCTCAGTCGCCGGACACGCAACAGAACGGCTCGCAAAAGGGAACGAACCCGCCGCCGGCCGGATCGGCGCAGCACAGCATCACTGTGCAGTTTGATTACGATTTCACGAAGACTCCGGCGTGCACGGCGAAGGTAACCAAGGCGTGCGTGCAGAAATTCGACGTGTACGATATTTCGAGCGCAAAACCGTATCTCCTTTTTTCGGTTCCTGTGCCGCCGAATGCGCAAGGGCTGATGAAGGGAATTACGGCGACCAGCCCGCGGATGTGGTTCGCGGTGGGGAACCATCGCATTGGAGTATCGGCGCAGATGCCTGATGGAGAGAAATCGCCGCCGCGGGATTGCAAGGTAATTATCGAAATCAAGCCGGATAGTCCGCCGAGCCCGCCCGATTCACATTGAGGCTGGCGCATTCGCGATTGCCAGCCGCCAGCAGTTTCTTCCGTACGCGGTTTTCCAAGCCAGCCTGTCAATGACAGTGTGCATCGGATTCGTGCGCTCGCAATCTTCGACGAGTGCCTGGACGCGGTGCGCGCGGCGAGCTGCGCGACGCGGACGATTGTGCCGGGAGCATCGCGAGGGCTTGGAGGGCGCAGTGTTGGGGATCCTGCAGTTCGAGGAGCGCCAGTTAGATCGAGCTGAGAAGGCGCTGAAACGTAACAAAAACCTCTGTAAGACAAGTTCACCTGTGTGGGACGCGCGCAACGCCGCGGCGGCAACAACGACGCCCGAGCGGCTCGAACCGGACCCGGCGCGCGCGTGTCCCGCTCCCACATTGCAGAACGAAAACGGGGCGGAGGCTTCAGTTCCGCGGAGCCGGTGATGAACGAATTGCGTGCGATGCAGATAACGCGCGCCGCGGAGGCGCGTCTTGCGGAATGCGAACGGAATGAAGCAGCGCTGCTGACGAGAAGCCAAGCCGACAAGAAGGCGCGCGGGGTGACGAGGGCGACGGTCTGCGCGAGATTAACGCGAGCGACGAGCAAAAGGCCCCTGCGGCAGGACGCATCGGATCCGCTGGTACCGAGATCGTCCGGGAGGTCCACGCCGCAGCAAAAACCGGCGGGCGGCGGCGAGGGCGCGATGCAGGACGAAGAGAAGTCGGTAGCGGAACTGGTGGTGGTGATTTGCGAAGACCCGGAAAACCGCAAAAAGCGCCAGAAGCTCGTGGAGGCGCTGCGTGAGCGTGGCTTGAATGAATCAAAGCTGGCGGCGATGTATTCGGGGCTCGCCGAGAAGCTTAGCCGAAATAAGGAGCACGGCGCCGTTGGGGTGGCTGCGGCGAAGTTGTTGTTTGATGTGCTGAAGGAACTGGCCGATTGCCTAGAGCCGCAGAAAACGGCGGGGAACAGCGATGCGGGCGAGGCGCCGCAGTTTGTACGGTTGATTCACAACGTGCCGCGGCCGGTTCGCACCGAATAAGGCGAAGCTAGGTCGCGCGGGTCAGAGATTAGTTGTGAGATTGCGAGACGGAGTTTTTCAAAGGAGCTTTCATGAGCGCGAGTAAGACGACGATTGGATACGTGGTGCAGCTGGGCGGGGTCGGAGCGTTGGTTCTGGGTGCGGTGCTGAGCGTGCATCACGCGGCGATTGCGGCGGCGTTTCTGGGTGGCGCGGCGGCGTTTTATATTGGAGAAAAAATTCGCACCCTCGCGTAGTGGCCCGCTGGGGATGCGGCGCGGAACGCCGCGCAACTGCCCATGACAGAGAACACACCTGGAGTGAAGGAAGGGATCCTCGAGCAAGCCAACGCTGAGGCCGACGATTCTGCCGGCGGTGGCGGGTCTGGTGCGGCGGACGCCCGGGGTGATGCGGCAAATAGTGAAGAACGCAGGTCGTTAGACGACGTCCTGGGATACAAGCCGTTTCCGAAGCAGCGCCAATTTCATAAGTCTCCGGCGAAGTACCGGCTATTCGGCGGGGCCGCAGGGCCGGGGAAGTCGAAAGCGCTGCTGATGGAAGCGGTGGTGCAGGCGCTTGATCACCCGAACGTGAATACGCTGCTTCTGCGGCGTACGTTTCCGGAATTGGAGACTTCGCTGTTGCATTATTTTCGCAGGGATGTGCCGCGCGAACTGTATGTGGCGTTTCATGAGTCGAAGCACCTGGTGGAATGGGCGAACGGCTCGACGACGCGCTTTGGATACTGCGCGAGCGAGCATGACGTGTATCAGTACCAGGGAGCGGAGTATTTGTTCATTGGAATTGATGAGCTGACGCTTTTCACTTTGCGGCAGTGGCAATTTTTGACCAGTCGCAATCGCTGCCCGGTGCCGGGCACTTTCTCGTGCATGGCGGGGGCGACAAATCCAGGGAACATCGGGCATGCGTGGGTGAAGGCGCTGTGGATTGACAAGCAGCCGGCGCCGGGGATGGAGCGTCCCGAGGAATATGACGCCCAGGATTATGATTTTATTCCGGCGCGGTTTTTCGATAATCCGATTTACGCGGCGGACAAGAATTATCAGAAGACGTTGTTGGCGTTGCCGACGAATTTGAAGCGGGCGTTTTTCGACGGGGACTGGGAAGTTTTTGCGGGGCAGTATTTCGACCGGTTTGATCTGGGGCGGAATACGGCGCGAGCGGAAGAGATTGAGTGGCAGCCGTGGTGGCCGCGCTGGATTTCGATTGATTGGGGATTCGAGCATCCGGCGGCGACTTACTGGCACGCGCAGGCGCCCGGTTCGCTCGCGGTAAGCGGCGCGAGCGAGGGAAGTTTCGGCCTTGCTGGAAATGCGCGGGCGCAACCAAACTCGTGCGTGGTGACTTATCGGGAATATGTGACGCACCGCACTTCACCGCGCGATCTAGCGCGCGAAATCATTGCGCGCAGCGTGGGCAGCGAGCAGCGATCGCCGGCGCGGGGATTTTCCGCCGCGGCTGGAGCGTTGCCCTCGCTCGAAAACGGGCGAGAAAAGATCGCCGCGATTTACCTCTCGCCGGACGCTTTTGCGCGGCGCACGGACGATGCTTCGATCGCGGAGCAGATGGGGGATGTGTTCGCGGAGGCGGGATTTCCGCGGCCGACGCCTGCGGACGACGATCGCATCGGCGGCTGGATGCTGATGTACCAAATGCTCGATGCGGAGGAATGGCTGCTGACGGACAACTGCGTGGAATTGATTCGAACGCTGCCGACGTTGGTGCGGGATTCCGCGCGGGTTGAAGATGTGGAAAAAATGGATGGCGACGACGCGGCGGACGCGGCGCGTTATGGGTTGATGTCACGTTATGCAGCGCGACGCAATGGGATGGCGCGGCCGCCGCTGGAGCAGCGGCTGGCGGAGCGTGTGACTTCGACGGATCCAACGATTCGCGCGATTCAGGCGCGCAAGGCACAGCTGGAAGTGCCGCAGCGGACGCAGCCGGTTTCGTTCTTGCGCAGGCGACGAACGTGAGCAAATGCCGTGAGCGCGTGGTAAGTGAGATTACGCGGGACTTCGAGAGGGCGCGGGGATGAAACTGCGAGAATTGTGGGGCCGGTTGTCTCGTGCGAATTATACGAGCGCACTGGAAAGAGACGTGGCGCGGCTGCGTGCCGAGAATCGCGCGCTATTAAATTCGATTTTGGGGATTGCGGGCGTGCCTCCGGTCGTTGTGCCTGCGGATGATTCGGCGGCGATCGCGGTCGATTTTAATCTGAACAAGGCAGCTTCTGGCGGTGGGTCGCCAATTGAGGCAGAACGTGGTGCGGGCAAACCGGTCGCGGTGCAGAACGTGGGCGCAGCTGGGGCGAGTGAAATTCGCAAAACGGCGTCGGTTGAGCGGGGCATGAAGAGTGTGGCGGCGCCGCTGCGGCGGAGATCGTGGCATCAGGTGTATCGGATGTTGGAGATTGACGCTGCGAGGAAGAAGGAAGCGGTCTAGGCGGCTTGGTGGTTAGAGCCTTTGATGGCGCGCCACCGGGCGCATCTATTCTTGGGGTTCGGTGTTACATCTTTTGCATGCGGAGGGAACATGCCGTTCATTCGCGGGCGTTATCACATTAATGCGATCGCAGGAGAGGCGTTGGAAGCGGCGCGTGAAGCTGAGGCAGCACTCTTGGCTTTGCAACATGACGCAGGGCAGGCCGGCGACGTAGAGGGCGAGGAAGGCGACGGCGCGGAATCGGCGAACGGAGCGGACAAAGGGCCGATTCACCGCGTCGAAATCGAAGCGGCAGAATTGGTGCCGTCACATTCGGGACGAGCGCAGCGTGGATTCGTGGCGCACGTTCACCGGGAGCCTGTCGAGCCAGGCCACGGCGCGCGCGGAGCTTCCATGGGGGCGAGCAATTCGCCGCGAGCTCGATTCGCTTCCCTACGATCGCCACAGGCGGGACAGGTGCCCACGGCCGGTAATGCGGCGCGTCCGGAAACGCATGTGTTTGCGGATCATCGTGATCTGGTCAGCTTCTTGCGCGATGAATTCGCGAAACATTGCGAGCGCGGTTAACACGGGGGCCTAGAGGCATGGGACGAACGGACTTTCGATTTACGAGCCGCGAGGGGTTCGCGCTGACGGTCCGGCTGGTCTAGAATATTAGGAGTAGCTGGCAGTGGCGGAGTGAGGATGGGATTCGGGATTTGGGACACACCGAGCGGGCGTGATCGCCGATGGGAACGGCGCAGGAGCGGTTTTGCGCCGGCGCCGACGTACGTTCGCGTGGCGGTCGTGGCGCTGGCAACAACTTTGGTGGCGACGCTGGTATGGCAAGGAGTGAAGCGATTGCTCGATCCCGCGAAGATGGCGGGCAGTGAAGCACCGCACTTTTATGTGACGCCACCGAGCGACAGACCGAGTGTGGCGGCGTGGCAGACGGCTATGTCCGATTCTTTGGAACAGGCAGTGGCGCAGGGGGTGGGTGGCAATATCACGGCGGCGGAAATGCAAACGGACCGCGCCGCGGCGATATTGATGTCCACGCGAATGCAGGGACAAGCGGCCGCGCCGGATTTTTTCGAGCGTACCGTCGGCCAATTGGACCGGGTGCTGCGGTCCCATCCAGATAACGAGAGATTGATCGAACATGTGACGCTGGCGCGGATTGAGCTAGCGCAATTGCGCTCCGCGCAGCCGGCTGTGCCGGAAGGAACTGGAGCCGGCACGGCTGGCGCTGCCAAAAACGGGACCGCGAGTCCGGCGGGAAGTGCGAATTCCGAATTCAATGCCGGCCCGGGCGTGGAAGCGCCTCATGCGGTGAATATTCCTGGGCACGTGGTGTTCGCTGCGCCGCGGGCGCTTACCTCGAATGAGATGTTGGACCCCGCAGCCCTGGGCGGAAATTATATTGATGCCACGCTGATGCCGGACACGTCGGAAATACTGCTACCACCTTCGACGCGGGTAATGGCGGATGGCGTGCGCGTGGACAGGCTGACCATTGCGGGGGCTACGCAGACGTTGGACGGTATTCGCTGGAAAGACGTGACGTTTGTCGGCACGCGATTGCGTTATGAGGGCGGCGAGGTTTCGTTGCAGAATGTGCGCTTCACAAATTGCACTTTTGGATTTTCCACGGATGAGCGCGGCGCACGGTTAGCTGACGCGATTGCGCTGGGGCAACGGTCGTTTGTGATGCAGTAGTTGGCGGCAGGAGTTTCGCTCTTGTTGCAGTAGGTTTTGTTGCGGTTCTGTTTTTCTCCACACGATTCAATCCCTTAGCAGCAGATTTTCTGTCGGTGTGCCTTCACGCGCGGCGACGCGGCGGCGGATTTCGTTCCTGGCAGCACAAATACGAACGTTATCAAAGCAAGCGAGGACAGTGCATGCCCACGCAGAAATCATTTTCAGCAGCCGACCCGGCGATTGTGCCGGTGGAAGGGCCGGTGTTGAGCGACGCCAACGCAGCGCCTGGCGCGGTAGGCAAGCAGGGGGCGCAAAGCGCGACGCAAAGTAGTCCCTACGGTCCGAACAACGAGCAGCTGCCTGAAAAGCTTGAGGGCGCGCTACGGCGACTGGTGTATCAGTTTTCGTTCGAATCGGAAGGCACGCGCCGGCAGGAAGTGCGCAGAATCAAGCAAGCGCACCAATTTTGGCGCGGGTTGCAATATTTGTGGTGGAACGAGAGGGATCAGAACTGGCACCTGCCGTTTGAGCAGAAGCTTTCGGATAATTCGACGCTGGAAGATTTGCCGCGCTATGAATTCGTCACGAATATTTACCAGGCGTTCGGGCTTTCGCTGGTGGCCGTGCTTTCACAAGACGTGCCGCGAGTGAGGTTTTTTCCTTCTTCGGCGCAAGCGGAGGAGGATGTGGCGGCGGCGAAGTCCGCGACGGAAGTGGCGCAGCTGGTGGAGCGCAACAATCGCATCGGCAATTTGATCGTGGAGGAAGCGTTCAACCTCTGGACTGATGGCAAGGTGGGAGCCTACGTGCGGTTTGTGGTGGATGGGCAGAGATTTGGATTTCATCCCGAGACGGAGATTGGCGCGCGCGAGGTGAAGATCGGCAGCGATGTGTATGTGTGTCCGGAATGCGGGGCAGAGAACACAGCGAAGCACTCGGCACCGGTTCGCGGTGGAGAGCCGAACGCGGACGACACTGTGGATACGAACATCGGCAGGAGTTGCGATACATGTGGTGCGCTTTTGACCGAGGAAGATTTCGTCGCAGCGGAAATGGTGACGGTGCCGACGGCGGAAACCCGGCAGCGTGTGCCGAACGGGCAAGAGGTGGTGACGATTGTGGGCGGCCTGGAGCTGAAGACTCCTCCTTGGGCGAGCGAGATGCACGAGTATCCGTACATCCAGTGGAACATGGAAGTGCACCAGGCGCGGCTACGCGCGGCTTACCCGCACGCGGCAGACAAGATCGGGTCGCCGGTGGCGAGCGGATCGCAGGAATATGAAAGGCTGGCGCGATTGGCACAATCGCAGGGCGGGCCGTTGACCGAGGGCGGCGATACCAACATCAATTTGATCACGTTCCAGAGGACGTGGCTGCGGCCGTGGGCTTTTTTCGCGCTGGATGACAAAGCGCTGCGTGATGAACTGCTGGAAATGTTTCCAGATGGAGCTTATGTGGCGTTCGCGGGCGACACTTACTGCGAATCGCGCAGCGAGAATATGGATGATCACTGGCGCGTGCTGCATGCGCTGCCGGGAGATGGCTCGAGCGGGCGGCCTGCGCTGGGCGATGCGCTGATCAGCGTGCAGGAGCGTTTCAACACGCTTTCGAATTTGCAGATGGAGACGTACGAGTATGGGATTCCGCCGATTTATGCGGATAGTGAAGTGCTGGATTTCGACGCGTTGCAGGGCAGACGGCAGAGCCGGGGGCGCACTATCCGGCGCGCGCGAAACCTGGACAGTCGTTGGCTGCGGGATTTTTTCAACCGGATGCGGCGGAAGTTCCTCCGGACCTGGCTGAGCATGCGGCCGGATTGATGGGACCGGTGGCGCAATTTCTTACCGGGGCGTTCCCTGCGCTGTTTGGCGGAGCGATGTCGAACAACGATACGGCTTCGGGATATGCGATGGCGCGCGACCAGGCGATGGGACGTATTGGCTTGGTGTGGCGCCGGATGAAATTTTTCCACGCGGACATCATGCTTTTGGCTGTGGATTGCTTCCGGAAGAACCGTCCGAACGATGTGGAAGTGACTTTGCTCGGGGCCGGAGCCGCATTCGAATCGAAATGGATTCGGCTGGCAGATTTGAAGGGGAATCTGTTCAGCTATCCGGAAACGGATGAGCAATATCCGACGTTGTGGTCGCAGCAACGCGCGGTGCTGCTGCAGTTGCTCGCGAATCCCGACCCGCAAATGCAGGCGATTCTGGCACATCCTGAGAATACCGCGTTGATCAAGCGATTGATTGGTCTGGAAGAGTTCGTAATTCCCGAGGAAGAGTCGCGGACGAAGCAATATCGCGAGATTGCGCAGCTGGTGGCAGAGATGCCGGTGGTGCATCGCCAGGACGTGACGGCTGCGGCGGGGCCTGCTGCTGCCGCGGCGTCCCCTGGCGGCGTCGAGGCGGAAGTGGTCTTGCCGAGCATTATGCCGGATGAGTTTGCGGATAATCACGCAGTGGAGCTCGAGATTTGCATGCGGTGGTTTTCGTCGGATGCAGGTCAGGTGGCGAAGATTGAAGCGCCGCTCGGATACACGAACGTGCGCGCGCATGCGCTGTTCCATCGGGACTTTTTGCGGAAGCAGCAAGCGGCGGCGATTGCGACGGCGACACCACCACAAGTGAATCCTGGCAGGCGCAGGTAACAGGAACGCTCTGCGAACTAAATGGAGCGTTCGATACTGTTGTTGGAGTAGCGCGCAGCGCCGTAGGCGTTGCGGGCCGCGGGCGGCGGAGCTACCAGGCGAACGACGTGCAGCAGGCGTTCGGGTTTGAAGGGCTTGGCCATGCAGACGACGGCGCCGAGCTGGTGGCTAGCGGAGTAGTCGGCGGGCTGCGCGGATTTCGTCAGCAGAATTACCGGCACGTGCTGCAGGCGGTCGTTGCGCTTGATGATCAGGCAGAGGTCGTGGCCGCTCATGTCCTTCGCTTCAACTTCAGCGAGGAAGACCACCGGGATTGTGTTGCGCAGAATATCCAGCGCTTGCTGAGCTGTGGGTACGATGATGACGGTGTAGCCGTCGTTGGAGAGAATGTTGCGCATGATTTCGGCGGTCTTGGGATCGGATTCGACCGCAAGTACAACGGATTGTTGTTTCGCTTGCATGGCACTGCCTGCGGCGTGCACGCCCGCAACGGAAGGATCCACTTTCGCTGTGCCACTGGCTGCTGACTCGGATTTGGTATTGATAAATTGCAATGCCACGGAGTAGCGGCCGGCTTGTTCGACGACGCGCACCACTTCGGCAACCTGTGAGGAATTCAGCGCGGCTGCCGCTGTGGAATACGGGAACGTGACGTCGAGCCGCTGGCCTTTCCAGTATCCCGCGCGCGCAGAAGTTACCAGAAGGCCCATCGCGCGAAACGTCCACACTCTTGCAGATCTCTTCGAACGGCTCGGAAATAGTGGAGCAGCGCATGTGAACTTGCGCGGTGATTTTCGCGCGTTTGCGGCGGCGGCGTTCGATGCCTACGGGCGAATTGGACGCTGCGGACTTCGGGGTAGCTTCTGCGGAGGCGATTGGCGGAGTGCTCATAGATGTAACCTCAGTTTTATGCGGGGTCTGTCGTGTCCTCCTGGACCAACGTACAGCGCCCCCGCTAGGTGTAGATGTACAGGAGCGGTGCCGCAACGAGAATAGTACTGTGGTTTCATTGTGGGAAACTAACGGGCGAACAGGTGGCAAACTTGGCTAAGTGATGTGGATACAGTGAATTGGCGCCGATGTGCGGCGACAAGGCCAGGTGCACGTTGGCACACTTTTAATGATTGCAGGAGGCGAGCAGAACATGAGTTCAAGCGCGAATACTCCAGCGCCGGTATTGAATCGCAATTCGAGCGACGATGAAATATTGGGATTGGTAACGCAACTTCCGCATCTTGCGCGCCGCAATGGACGCCGCGAGGCGAACGGCAACGGGCGCGAAGCGACGGCGAAGATCTTGGAGCCGAATCCTGACGATCAACTGGAAATAGATTTTGCAGTTGACGAAGTTCCCAAAGGTCGCGCGGAGAAGTTCTACGACGAACGCAGAGACCGCGCCGGCGAATGTCGGCGCGGCGGCGGAGCCGGAACACTTGCGAGCGGCGCTGGATGCGAATCCTGAGTTGCGCGATGCGTGGCGGGAAGCTAGCGCATACCGCGAGGCATTTGCGACTCCGGAAGAAGCGCGGGCCGCGACGGCGCAGCTGGGCGATTTGAACCGGATGGATGCGCTGTTTTATTCGCGGCGGCCGGAAGATCACGCGGAATTGGCGCGCGAAGTTGCGAAATTGGATCCTGAAGCGTTTGCATCTTTGGCGCGCGCGATGAACGCGCTTGCGAATGATGGCGCGAACGAAACACCGCAGATACTGAGCGTATTGCCGACGCTGCGCGGCAAGTACCAGGTGAGAATACAAGTCATGCGCAACGGGCAACGCAGGCACATGCTCAAAACCAGGAACTATACCAAAACCAAGTTCAAAATCAGAACAATCAGCGGGATGCGGCAACTGGTTTGACGCCGGCGCAAATGGATTTTTTCCATTCGACGAACGCCGCGGCGGTTTCGAGCGTGGTGGACGCGATCGAATCACAGGTGGAACGGCTGTTGCCGGACGGAATATCAAAATCGGCTCGCAACCGTGTGGTGGGTGAGATCTACCGCGAGCTGGATACGACGCTGCGGGGAAATCGCGCGCTCGGGCAGCAGATGCGGGACGCATTTCGGTCCGGCGGGCTCGATGAGGAGCACCAGCGGGCTATTGTGTCACTGGTTACCGGACGAGCGCGACAGGCATTGCCTGCAGTCGCCAAGCGTGTGCTGAATGAGTGGACTTCGACAGTGGTGTCCGCAAATCACGAGCGGCGGGCCCGGCAGCGCACGGCCGAGCGGCGCGTGGACATTGCGGGATCGGGCGGAGCAGGGAACGACGGCCGGCGCGCGGTGACTGCGCGAGATCTGGACTACTCGCGTATGTCCGACGCGGATATCTTGAATTTGTAGAATGCTGACGCATGGCTCGACTACAGCGACGCGCGATTGGTGGAAACCTTGTAAGTGCTGATGGTCTGTGCGAGCGCGGTGACAAACGCCGTAAGCTGCGCGGTGGTGAGCGAAGGCGTCAGACGGACCAGGCCGGAGGAAATGAAGTTAGCGACCAGCGTGACGAGGCTGGCGTTCACCTGCGGCCAATTCACGGTGCCGTCTGAGCCGGTGCCGGTGATGATGTACGAGTCAATGATGCGCAGCGTGGCGCCGGGCGTGAGGATTTGCAGCACCTGCTGATTGACGTTCATCGCGTTGACCAGATCCTGCACGAACCACTGAAGATCTTGCAGGTCAGTGCCGGAGGGCGGCCAGACGAACCCGTTGGTGGCGGCCGCGGCGACGATCTGGGCGATGGCGGTGTCCTGGGCAGCGGTGTTGTAGGTGCCATCTACGTTCGTCGGCGGTAGGGCATCGGCGATCGCGCTGGAGAGTCCCACTAAAACCAGATAGGTCTGATCGGTTTGCAGGATTTTCGTGACCGCGACACCGTAGGCCTGGAATTGCGCGAGCGTCATGCCGTAACGTGGCTGTGTGAGGCCTGTGGTGACGGCGTTCGCGACGAAGCATTGCACTGCGGCGTCGGAGCTAGCGGTGCAATTCGGCGGGGCGGTGGTTTGGGCATGCGTTCGAGGAGGTGACACCGCCGCGAACGCAAGCGCGAGGATAAGTACGGTGGTCCTTGCAACGAGAACGCGCATGGGGTGGCTCCGAGCAGCGATAGATGTTGATTCCACGCCAACGACGGGCACGCGATTGATGATGTCTGGCGCTCGCGGAGATGGCTTTGTGGATTTCATTGCTTGAATGATCACGCTCACCGCAGAGGGGCGCAACTGACCTGGAGTCGAGAAGATGACCGGGGACAAATGACTCTAGTAGGACAGGAACAAAAGTCTCTGCGAAAGAAAAGCGGCAATGCGCGCGCGGACCGATCGGTTCCGCGTCGGGACGTAGCGTCAGTTCGAGTTCAGGGTCGTGCGATGAGTAGCCACTTTGTAGTTATAAATGACCTGTGCCAAGGTATTGGCGAACGAATTGACTTGGTTAGGGTTATGCCGGGTGGAACTTTCATCATGCCGGACCCGACGATATTGTTGATGGCGGTGGACAGGCTGGCCTCAGGTTCACGCTGCTTCGTTGTACGTTCGGAGTCCCCGTCGCATCGTGATGACACATTCAAATTTCAATGTAGGCGTCCGAGGAGGACATCCGCTGAAGTTTTGCATAGCGCGCACGCCCGCGATCATCGGGCGCAAGAAAGACAGCGCAGGACTAATTCTACGCGCTGCACGAAATTCAATCCTAGGGAGAAATTCAAACTATGACTCAGATGCAGAATGCACAGTCCGTTGCGTTACAGCTGGAAAAAGTTCGCGACAAGCTTCCCCTGTTGTATGAGCGCGACGACATCCTTCTAACCATGATTCAACAGCGCGGCGATGTGGAGCGCGTCAGCTCGCGCAACATGCGCTTGCCGTTGCAGATTCGTCCAGGGGGCAAAGCCGGCCTGGCAAATATGGACGGAGGTGATCTCGGGCGCGGTTCGGGAACGATCTACGACGTGGCGCAGGTGACGCCGGTATTTTTCCGGCACGCCGTGGAAATTACGAAGTTGGTCGAGTATGCGTCGAATGCTCCGGAGAAGGCGATCGAGAACACCGCGAAGCGTGAAGTGAAGAACGCAATGGCGCAGTTCCGCGCGTTTCTCGACAAAGTAATGCAGACGAACGGGAACGGCGTGCTGGGAACGGTCAGTTCGATCACCACCACGGGGCTGCCCTCCGGAGTGGCAGCGCAATTCGGAATGGCGAAGCCGCCCGGCGCACAGCTCTTCTACTACAACCAGACCGTGCAGGTTTACGATCCGACGTTGACGACCAATAGGGGCTCAGCCAATGTGTTGTTGGTGGATCCATTCAATTCACTGATACAGGTGGACTCGCTGCCCACGGGAACTTCCGTAAATGACCTGATCGTGCACGACGGATTGACTGGGGCGCAGCCGACGTCGTTGTTTGGAATTCTGTATCACCAGACGAATGCGACGACGGGAACCTGGCTGAACCTGAATCGCACCACGTATCCGGTGGAATTGGCGACGCCAGTGGTGAACGGCAACAATTCGGCAATTACTCCGGGCGCGGTGCGGCTGGCGATCAACAAAGTGCGCAAGGCTCTGGGCTCGAACCAGGTTTCCAAGTTGATCGCCTACACGGCGCTGGAGCAAGAGCATCAGTGGGAGCAGCTTGGCGTAACGATCTCGCAGATCATCAAAGAAGGTGCGGGTGGACGCGCGAGCGATCTGGATTTGCTGTTCACGGGCGAGAAGTCCATGGCCGGTGTGCCGATCAAGTCCTCCATCAATGCCAATCAGACGCGCGTGGATTTCCTGGATTTGTCGCACTGGGGACGCGCGGTGATGCAGGACATTGATTTTTACGACGTCGGGGGACAAACCGTGTTTCCGATCTACGGTGCGAGCGGCGGGATCTCGGCGGCGTATATCTTTTATTTCGTCACGGGATTTCAGGTGTGGAACGAATCGCCACGCAGCGGAGCGTACATCAACAACCTGGCGATTCCGACGGGGTACTAATCCTGGTGAAGGCTGGAATGGCTGTGTGACTTGAGCATCTGCGGGAGCGCAGAAAATAAAAAAGGGCGGCGCGCTAGACAGTAGCGGCCGCCCCGAAATTCCAACGCGTCATGGACGCGCCCGAGAAGCAATTCGATAGTACCAAGAACAACTCCGATGTCAATCCGTAATCGCGCTGAGGTGCAGAACGGAGAGTGGAAGACTCGAACTTCCGAGGCTGTTCCCAACCCCCAACGCTTCTCGGGCGCGTCCAGTACCCCCACTGGCAGCAATCTCCGAAACACGCATGACTGCAGCTTTTATTCCATGGGAAGCAAATTGGCCGCAAGGGTACAAAAGTCTCTATCGCCGGCGATTCGCGTGACGCGGGAGACGCATGAGGCGCCATTTTCAATCCAAGAGCGCGTCGAGCGGGCCGGAGGAAAAAATTGCTACGGCGAGGCGAATTTTCGGGTGGTTTGGGGCGGGTCGCGGCTTACATGGATCGGGGGGCGGTGGATAGATCGCGACGCAAACGGGAACGTGGTGCGCGAGGCGATTGAAGCGCGCCAAGTACCGAAATATTTGCCGCTGAATCGCTGGCATATTGAACGATGGGCGCCGCGTGAATCGTATGGCTCGCCGCAAGAATGGTACGCGCAGACGACGGAAGTGGAGGACGGGGTACAGATCGCGGCGCTGGGACCGTATCCTTTGCGCGGCGAATACGAACACTGCTTCACGCTGGAGAGCGCGAGCGGCGAATTCATTTCGTTGACGCCCGCGGCTTGCGACTGGATCGTTCACGCGATCGAGTGGTCGCGCAGGCAGCCGCGGCAGGAACGTCGGGGCGCGATCGCGGCACGGGAGGCGCGGCGCGCACTCCGTTGGGATCGAGATGCGGATGATTTGCTGGACGATGCCGTTCCGGCGTTTCACGGCGCGCCGTTTGTTGGCGTCGCGGGAAATTGACGAAAGCAAGAGACCGCGCCGGCAAGCAGTTCGAACGGTTCAGTCCTGGGAAGAATCGAGCGGCCGATGCCTCGGCGGGCATCGCTGCGCACGAAACATCAATCAAAGGAAAATCACTTGAACATAACCACGACGGCGGATTCGGGATTACGAGGAAAAATGGTAGTGGATACGCGTGCGACGGGCGACACAGCCGCGACCGTGACGATCGCTTCCATATCTGATCAGGACTGGTACATTTCGCGAACGCATGGGGTGTATCACATCCCCGCGCGAGCGAAAGGCGAGGCGTATTCCTTACTATTGATTACTTCACGCGGTGATGCGATCGATCTGGGCGACAACCGCAGATTCCCGTTCACAATCTCAGCGCGCGACATCGCGGAGGACCTGCTGCAGGATTTACAGGATCATGGCGTGTTTGTATGCGCGGGAGCGCGTCCTACGGCCGAAGAACTGGCGGTGGTGTCCGCGCGACGCGATGATTTTTACCAGCGGCTGGTAACGGATGGAGACACCATGTGGGCGCGCGGACATTCATTCCGAGAGATTTCGGACTTGCATCGCAGGGCAGCTATTTCTCTGGGGGCGGAACGTGAGTGGGCCTACGTGCCGATGCGCATGGCGGATTGTCCGGCGTGCGGAGAGAAGGTAAAACCCGGCGTGGCGGTCTGCCGCCATTGCCGCGCGATTCTGGATCAGGAGAAGGCCGCAAAGCACGGCCTGGGTTTGAGCGCGGGCGCCGCGCACGAAAGCAGCATTGAGACGGATGGCGCGGGAAAGAAGGGCAGGGGGTAACGCCTAGCGTAGCCGTAGCGTCGAGCTATCCGATTGTGGGACAGCGGCAAAGCCATCGCTGAAAGAAAGGCAGGCCCGGAGGCCTGCCCTTAATGAAAGAGCTTCGACCGGGTTAAGCGATCGAATTAAAACTCAATCTACGCCGAGACAGCGCGATGAGACCCAAGAGGCCCGCACCGAGCAGAAACAACGCAGAGGGTTCAGGAGCCGTGACGTAGGAGCCCGTGCCCCCAGTGATCGTGTCCAGCTGTTTGACGCCGAGGATCGAGACATAGCCGCCGACGAAATTAATCGTTGACGGGAACGTTCCGGCCAGATTGAACGCACTCCAATCGAGTACGACCAATGTGTTGCCGTTAAGCACTTGAAAATAGTCGGTGCCGAAAGGATCGAACACGAGGCACTGATTTCCACTCGTGAGGCCGTTGCAGGAGAACGAGGTGCCATCCACCGTGAAATTGGAGTTGATCAGAACCGCCTGGTTGGTCAGGGAGTTATAGCTGAAATCCAGGGTGCCGGAGAAGGTGCCGCCGGACGCCAAGGTTCCGCTAATCTGGTACGCATTGTTAGAGTCCGCATGTGCCACGTTTGGTAACATGGCAAAAGCGAACACTAACACGGCCAGCGCGAAGACCCTAATTAGCAGTGCGGTTCGGTTGTGTAGTTGCGTTACGTTGAACTTACTCATTTTGCCTCTTTTACCCTTAGATTCAAGGGCGCGAGCAGCGGAATAGGTGCAATCCGCCCCATAATGGTTAAGCAACGCTAATGCCATCTGTTCCGGAGTGAACCGCGAGCCCGCCGGGTCGGCTCAGAGGTGCTCGTCTCGGTAGCGGTGGTCGCTATCGTACTGATGTGGCGGGAGTTATGCAATGCCGAGGCGCCGAGCATCATTTTCGCTTGCGCGCCGGTCGTTCTCGTTTCGATCGCAAGGCAGAGCCGGATGGGAAGTGTTTTTCTTCAAATGTAAATTCTTGTAGACCAATGCCCGTCTGGTGGCAGAGCATCGCACGTTGGATTTGGAATCCCTTACCGGGATCGAACGACACGGCATCCTGCGCTTGGACACTATCGAGCGAAAGGAAAGACTACGATGGCGAAGCGGGCGAGTGCCTCAATGACAAAGACCCACAAAGGTAGCGCTGCCAGACGCGGCGTTGGCGCGCAACTGAGCCGGGGCACAGCGAAATTGCAGCGCAAGTCGAAGAGCGACAGGAGTGCCGCGGTGCGATTCTTCACAATCTTTGCACTGGCGCTAATGATGGGGGGGCTAACGCCGCCGCAATCCAGCGCTCAAGGCTCACGTCGCGACGACGTTGTATTCGGTCCCACCGGTCACCCGATCGCGGGCGCAACCATAACGGTTTGTGTGGCAACAGCTACCGGTACACCATGCGCGCCGCTGGCGACTCTTTATACCGACGCAACGCTGACGACCACTTCGCCGAATCCGTTTCAGGCTGACGGAATCGGGAACTACCATTTCTACGCGCCGGCCGGCCGATACTTGGTACAAATCAGCGGACCGCAGATCACCGGCACGCTCAATTATCCCGACGTAATTCTTCCGGCGGACGTTTCTTCATCGGGCGCGGGGAACAACATTTCGGCGTTTGGATTAACGCTGGGTGGAAATCTGAGCGTGGCGGGCAACGCGACGATCAGCGGCACGCTGACGACTACGAACTTTAATCCAGGGGCGTTTACGCCGTCCACATTGAGCGTGCTCGGCAATGAAACCGTTACCGGCCCGCGGCCGCGCGTGGATGTGACTGCGTTTGGAGCCAAGGGTGACGGAGTGACGGACGACACGGCCGCGATTCAGGCTGCAATCACCTTCGTGTGCAACAGCTACCCGCAGGCCAACGCGGGTGGCAGTATCTTTTTCCCGCCCGGCGTTTACGTTCTTACGCAGCCCCAGCTGCCTTCGACCGCCGCAATTTTCCCCGTGCCTTGCCCGGGTCTGCACTTTGTGGGTGGAAACGGCACGATCAGCTCAACGGGAGCCGCTCAGTTCAATCGCGCGCCGCAAGTGCGGCTGGTCGTAAACAACGCCGGCCCAAATCCGAATGGCGCGGCAGTATTTTCGATGACCTATCCGATCTCGCTGACTACATTCGAAAATCTTACGATCAATGGTCACAATCAAGCGATGAGCATATACACGTCGGGTCAAAACGTGTTGCGCAACGTGTGCTTGACAACGATGGTCACCGGTAACACCGATAACACGCCGCTCAAGATTACCAATACCTTCTGGTTTTTTATGGACGATGGCTGCTTGCAGGCCGGAAACGGCACATTGCCCGTTGCGCTGCTCACCGGGGAAGCGCCCATCGCCGGCGAGGCGCCGCTGGTGGGCTTGGCGTATTTTCGCGGCCTGGAAGGAACGGGCGCTGGATTTCAATACATCCAGCGAGTGAATACCGCCGGAAGTGGTCCGGGGAACATCGTGTTCCGCGATATCGCCGCGATCGAGAACTCCTCGACCAGTTTTTTCACGGTAACGAATGCGACGGGTAACAGCGGTTCGGTGGCGCTGCCGACCATGTCTGATCTGACGTTCGATAACGTGACGACTTCCGACGCGACAACCGCCACGAATGCCGTGCTGGAATTCAATTCCTCCGGTTCGACCCTTCAAGGCGTTTACATGGAAAATGCTTTCGCGGGTAATAGCGGCCAGGGACCGGCAATTCGCATGGACGCCGGCACGCTGGCAGGATGCCACGTGATTGGCGGAAGCGGCCAGGCGTCCACATGGGTGGTGGACTCGAACGGCAATCCGGTCGGCGGGTGTTCTTCCGAGAACTATAACGGGTTCGATTTTATCGTTCCGACTGCCAATTCGGACCGACTGCGCAGCGACTTGTTTCCCATCGCGGACCCGGATGGCCCCGCGTTTCGCGCAGCCGCGTCCGGGAACCGTTTCGCGAGCGTGGCGATTGATCCGGCACTCGGATACATGTTCAACACCGGGAACATGTTCGGCTACGGCGCGGCGCTAACGGAAACCGCCGCGGGGACAATTGATGTGCAGTTTGCATCACTGTATCCGCCGACGAATGTCAGCGGGACTGCGACTACGGGAGGAACGCTGGCAGCGGGAACGTACTATCCGACGGTGACGACTACGCTCGACAATTGTACGCATCAATCCGCTCAATCGGTACAGGGCGCGGGCGTGGTAGTCGGAGGATCCAATAACGCAGTGAGCGTGACCTGGACTTTGCCGGTCGCGGGCCTGAGCGCGATTGGCGGATATTGCGTGAATCTTTCCACCACTCCCAATATGCACGGAACGGCGTACTGGGCTCCGTCACAGTTCGGCGTATTGTTCGTGTCGGGTGCGTCAACAAATAGCGCGCTGCTGACTTCGGTGCCTACCGGCGGGACTTTGCCGGTGATCTCCACGTTGTCCGCGGCGCATCGCTTTACCCCGACTTCACTGGGCGTCAATACGACGAATCCGCAGTACAACCTGGACGTGAACGGAACAGCCGCGGTAAATGCGCTAAACAGCGTGCAGAAGGCGGAGCGATTCACAGGTACGGACGCAGCGTTGCAGATCAATGCATGCCTCGCGGCCGCAGCGACGACGTCGAGCGTATGCGATGCACGCGGATTGATCGGCACGTTTACGGCCACGCATCACATCACAATCCCAGCCGGAACTACTCTGGAGTGGGGCCAAGCGCAACTGGTGATTTCGGATTCGACCACGCACGATGCCATTGAGCTGGCGGGAGATGGGGCGTCTCTGGTCGGCTATCAGGAAAGCGGGCTGGGAACGGTGGCGGCGCCCGACACTTCGGGCTACATCGGCTGCGGCATAGCGGGATGCACGGTGATCGAGAAACCAAATCCCACCGTATCTAAAATTAATTTTGTACACATCACCGGGATGTATCTGCAGGCCAATGGCCCGAGTTCGACGGTAATTAACATGACCTCGATCGGACATTCCGACATCGAGAACAACAACTTGCAGCTCGGCACCGGCGGAAATTCGTATGGAGTGTACGGTAGCTCGTCCGTGGGCGGATTCGACGGTTCGAACACGCTCTTCAAACACAACAATTTTCAGCCCGAGACTGCGGGAGACACCTGCTTCTACCTGGCAGGCACGTTCAACGCCGTCGTGCTGGAGCAAAATGCATGCGTGCTGCCTCCCGGCGCATCCACGGGATACACATTCGCGAAGGACTCCAGCGGAAACTATCCGAACAACGACGAAGTGTACGGCAATGACTGCGAGACGGCGTCACAGGCTTTCAACCAGATCTGCTACAACATCGTGGGCGCGACGTCTATCACGTTCGGGCCGAACAATCGCTGTGAGAACGTGTACAACTGCTATCAATTTCCGAGTGATGGCTCCGCAGTGGGGATTCACGTCCTGGATCCGTACCTTTCGATCACCAACAACACGCAGATCAAGCCGAACGAACCCGCCACCGCGATGGTGGCGCTCGACAATAACGGGCACAACTGGACGCCTTCCATGCATTACGGCATGAACGATTTGGCGGGCGACAATTTGCTGGGGAACGCGAGCTTTGAAGGCTGGCAAAACACAACCACACTGTATTACTGGGGCGGCGTTACGGCGGCGGGTGTGATCAATCAACCTGGAAGCGGGATTTATTTGCAGAATGCTTCGAGCAGCGCGACGCCTGCGGTGGATGCGTTCACGCAGGGAACTTACAACGTGCGCGTCGGCGATGGCGCGACGGCGGGGCTGGGCGTTAACTCTGGTTGCATCCAGGTGGATGCCACCAAGGAATATACGCTGATGATGCGAGTGGCGTCGGGCGCGACGACAAATAATTTCCGGCCCGGCATCCGTTTTTACTACGACGCGAACTGCACTACGGCGGATGTGATTTCCACGGTGGCTACGAACGCGCGGGTGTTGTCGCCCGCCAATTACGATGGGACTTCCGCAGCGACGGGGAACTGGCAATCAACGAACGCATCGCTTACGTACAACAATGGAATCACTTGCGGCTGCAACGTGACGGGCGCGGATTGGCAGGTGAGCGCGGCGAATTCGTGGACCGCGACCCGGAATTTCGGTTTGATCTTCCGCGTGCCGAACGGATATTCACTGAGCACCACCGTGGCGCACTCCATGCGGATTTTCCTGCTGGAAAACACGGCTGCGGCGGGGAACTATGTTTATTTTGACGACGTAGTGCTGTCGCAAGGGCCCGTGACGCCGGATCTGCGGCTGGCGCCGTTGCACGATTCGCAGAATC
Organism: uncultured Acidobacteriota bacterium; assembly: GCA_963754275.1. Classification (GTDB taxonomy): domain Bacteria; phylum Acidobacteriota; class Terriglobia; order Acidiferrales; family UBA7541; genus Palsa-295. Next base: position 417,284 of record CAVWFO010000022.1, on the reverse strand, counting down.
CCGCGGTGTACGGATCGCTGGGCATTTCGCAGCATTTAAATCAGGGCGCCGCCAATACTTTCGCAGGCACGGTGGCGCTGGCAGCTGGCACCGCGACGGTGACTTTTCCCACGGCCTACAATTCCGCTCCCGTCTGTACGGCGAACGATACGTCGGCGATTGCGACGGTGCGCGTGCAGACCACTGCGACGACGGTCACCCTGACGCAATCGAGCGGCACGGACACGATCGCCTATATCTGCGTCGGAAATCCGAACTAGCACCTAACGCAACCCGTTGACACGACGCACGCAACTACGCACGCAACTACGCACGCGACTACGCACGCCGCGACGCAGCCCATGCATATACCCGAATCCGCGCATTATTGGGCCTTGTTCGTGGCCGGGCACGGACTCCATGTGTTGAAGCGCGCCAGCTTGTCCGCGCATTCGGCCTTATCGGGCACCAAGACACGCCGCGAGTGGGTGCGGACCAACGCGCTGAATCTCACGATCCGGTTTTTTATAAACGCGGCGGCATTTTCCTATTGGTTGGCGCATCCCGACGCGGCGACACACGCGATTGGCTCGGTGGGAATACCCGGCAACTTCACGCTCGAGCCGGGCCACGCGACGGCGGCGATGTTCGGCCTTTCAGGAGACAGCCTGGTGGACTGGGCCGCGGCCAAGATACCGTTCCTGCAGAAAGAAATCCCGGTCTTGAAAACTGAGTAGCTAGCAGCGATGAAAAAATGACTTGCCTGGGCATCAATCAGGCTTCGGGTTTTACCGCGATGGCCTGGATTTCAAAGTGCGCGCCGAACAGTAAAGGACCGGAGCCGATGAACGCGCGGGCCGGGAACGGCGCATGGAAGAATTTGCGGTAAACCGAGTTGAAGTGTTCATAGAGGGATAGCTCGGGGCAAAACACAGTCAACGACACGACATCCTGCATGGTCAAGCCCGAGCGGGTGAGCGTATCGCGCACCCCTTCCAGCACGAACCGCGCTTCCTGTTCGATGTCGTCCGGCAGTTTTCGCGTGGCCGGATCAAAGCCGATATGCCCGGCGAGATAAATAGTGTTGCCGGCGATGACTGCATTGCTGAACGGCAGATCGCCCATGCCTCCGGGCGGCGGAATGTACTGGCGTTTGTCGGTGGCTGCCATAAGCGCTCCTTTTTGTACGCATGCACGAAGTAGTACTGCGAAATATCCTAACGCAAATCACAGCGATCGGAACCTGCGTGTCACGAAACCGGAGGAACCATGCCCGTTCTACCGACAACGGCGTATTCGCAGGCGGAGGATGCACTGACGCTGGCGCGCGCGCTGGTGAACGACACCTCGGGCGCGGTGTTCACGGACACGCTGCTGATGCCGCTGTTGAACTCGGCGTACCGCGGGCTGCAGCGCGAGCTCGCTGAAAATGGCGTGAGCGTGCTGATGGAGCAGCAGGACGTCGAACTCGACCAGAACGTTTTGACCGGCGTGACCAACACGGAGATCAGCGACGTCTCCAGTCCCCAGCTTCCCACCGACTGCCTGATGCCGCATGTGTTGTGGGAACGCGCCACGGCGAATAGCGGCGATGTCTTCGTGCCCATGGAGAAATTCACCAGTGGCGGCGGGATGCTGAACCTGCAGCCCAGCTGCTATCTGCGATTGTGGGAATGGCGGGAGGACAAGATCAATCTCATTGGAGCTACGCAGTCCATCACCGTGCGAGTGCGCTACGAAAAAGTGCTGCCGACCCTGACGCTGGGAACCGATCCGGTGCAAATTCGTTCGGCGACCGACGCGTTGGGATACGCCACGGCGGCACTGGCGGCGCGGTCACGCGGGGCGCGAGCACTTGCGGTGGATCTGCTGGGAGCGGCGCAGACCGCGATCGAAAATCTGATCAACCGCTACATTCGTCCGGAGCAGACTACGGGGCGGCGCAGAAAGCCGTACGGATATCGCAGAGGAGTCGTTTACCTCTAGTTAGAACTGCAGTGGAGATGCGGCGCTCGGCGCTGAATGCCTTGGCCGTGAAGATTACGAAGTTCTAGTCCACGACGAGCGTCATGGTAAAGCCGCGCGAGGCATTTTGCGCGAAGCCATGCACGGTGAGCGAATAGGTGCCCTGCGGAGTATAGGGAATGATGTTAGCGGTCGAGTTGTGGCTGCCGCACCCGACCAGGACGGCGCAAATTGCGACGGCAAACGTGAGCGTAAGAACCGGGACCATGCGCGGCAATCGCTTTTTCCAAGTGAGGAGCGCCAGGATTGAGAACATGACACTGAGCAACACGGCCGTTGCCAACTCAGGCGTCGCTTGAACTCGTCCACTGCCGGAGCTTCCAGAGTTAGAAGAACCGCCCGAGCGCGACGCGAAGAATCCGGCGAGCGCGCCTACGCGTTTCGAAGTTGGACTTGTTGGTGGCGACGGCGGCGCACTGTATTTGAAACCGGCGGTATTGGTGGTTTGAAACGTAACATTGAATGGCACGGTGGTTCCGGCCACCACCGGCACGGTTATGGAATTCGCAAGCGGCAAGCTGACCGTGGTACCGGCCGATATGCCGCAGATCGTCGGAGTTCCGGCGGTGCCGGCTGGCGCCACAGGCAGATTCGTCGGGCAGTTCAGCGTGACGGTGCCGGTGAAAGTGTCGTCCGGAACGATCTGCAGCTGGAACGTAGCCGGATAGCCCTGCGTGATGGTGATCTGGTACGGCGCGCCGTTCGATGGCGGCGGGCAGGTGAAGATCGTAGTGGTCATGCAGGTGATTTGAAAATCATCGGCGACGCCGCTGGCTTCCGCCGTGAGCGGTGCGGTGGCGCCGGTGTAATTCACCGAAAGGGTTGCGCATCGCGTATTCGATATTACTCCGCCGCCGCAAGCGCTGACGATGCTCGCTGCCGGCGTGAAGGCCACGTTGTAGGCGCAGCTGCTATTCGCAGCCAGCGAAGTTGCGCAGGACGAATTGGAAATCGTGAAGTCGGCGGTGTTGCCGGCTGTGAAGCTTGCGGCGATGCCGGTGATCGCGCTGTTGGTATTGTTGCTGAGCTCAAAAGGCTCGGTAGGACTGGTGCCGCCGACAACCTGATCGCAAAAAACGGTGGTGGCGCCGGCACAGTTCGGCGGCGGCGTGAGAGTCACGCCCGTGGCGGGAACGCCCATCGAGTTGAATTTCAAAACTTGGCGCATGCCCTGGTTGGCGACGAACAGGTTGCCTTGGGCGTCGAAGGAGATGTTGCCAGGGGCGCTCAGGCCGCGCGCAGCGACTGTCAGCTTTGAAGAAAACGCGTCGAGCCGCAGAATCTGGTCGGACGTGCCTCCCGTTGCGGCATAGGCGATAAACAGATTTCCGCCGCCGTCCACCGCGAGGCCTTGGGGAGTAATGCGCGCGCCATTTGCTCGCGCGAGCGCGGCGGCGAACAGGGGCGCAGGTGATACGCCGACGTTGCGCAGCGCGTGCGATTGCGTGTTGATGGATACGATCGCGCCGGCGTCCGGAGAAGCCGCGAAAACAGTATTGCCGTCTGGAGTGACGGCGACGGCTGCGGGCGTCACCATGTGCGCGAGCACTTCCATCTGCCCAGCCTTGGGAGAAGCGGCACCGAATAATTCCACGACGGCATTCGCGCCGTGGTCGGCAATATATAGATTTCCAGCGCGATCCAGCGTCACACCGTAAGGCTCAACCAGCTCAACATTCTGGCGCGGCGCCCAGCGTCCCGCGACGCTGCGGATGATGGATGGTTCAGTGCTTGCGGCGCCGCCGACGGTGCGGATGGTGGCGTTGCCGGTGTCCGCGATGAAAAGGGTTCCGTCTGGAGCGACCGCGACTTCGCTGCGCATGCTGAATTCTTTCAGTGAGAGATCCAGTTCCGCGGCGCTGGCTGCGCCTCCGTCACCGATCGAACCGACTGTGCCCACTCCCGCGGCGGGTGCCGCTAAAAATTTGGCGGCGCTGGCTGGCGCAATCGTCGCAGCGGCGCGCACGACGTAGGAAAAAACCTGATCGGGACGGTCAATGGCGGTTACGTAGAGTTGCGTGGAGGATGCCGCGGCGCTGCTTGGGATCGCGGTTTCGGAAGGTTGCGAGGCTACGGCAAGAGTGCGAATGCCGACGTTCGACGCTACCACGACCGCTGCAGCGCCGGTGGAAGATACCGGCATGGCGGCGGTTACTGCCGACGATGATGTGGAATGCGCTGAAACCGACGGGCTTACCTGAATCTCGACCTGGTTTTGGGCGTGGGAGCTAGATGCGGGATCCTTCAGCGCCATACCCAGTGCCAGCGCCGCAAACCCCATCACCGCCACAACACAAACGATTCTCAATAGCCGCACCAGGTTCCCCCTCTTGGACGATGGCTAGAACTTCGACGCTTGGATTCAACTGCAGGCGTTCGGGTTGCGTCACGAATTGAACATCATAACAGCGAACAGCGAGGTTTTGTAGCGGCTGTTGCTCAGTGCGAACGACCTCACGGTTAGAATGGTCGAGGGCCGGACGATGGTCGGCTCGTTCGGCCAGGCGCCAGCGTGCCTATGTTGACATTCCTGCGAGGTGAAGTTACCCTTTTGGCTAATGGCTTTGCAAGACTCGCCGGTGAAGACCGAAATCGACGCTAAGATTACCTTTCGTAAGATCGACGCAGTCGTTACGATTTCCAAGGCCGCGATAAAATATGGCGCTCTCGTTTTGTGCTTCTTCTACGTCTATAAGATTGCCGGAGTTTTGGCCGGAAAGGTGACGTTCGCGTCATTATTCTTGAAAATCCTCGCAAATGCGAAAGTGTCCGACGGTATCTGTATACTTTTAGCTGGTGGCGGGTCTGTCTACGGGCTTTCTCAGAGACAACTCCGGCGAAGCGCCATAAATCGCCTCACCGCACGTCCGAAGGAATTGGAGCTGGCTATCGACGTGAGCCGCAGTCTAGCGGGCTTACTACGGCAGGAACGACTAGGCCGCAGGACAGATCATGACAACGGCACAGACGCTTATGGCTCTGAAATCGGTCGTATGCCTACTCCTGCTTTGGTTCTTCGTTTTTCTGCTGTGGAAGGACTACTGCATGGATGCGTTCAGAGAGAGGATCTTTACGCTCCGCAACGAGTTGTTTTTGGTTGCTGCACGCGGGGAAATTGGCTTTGACGACCCCGCATATAAGATGCTCCGCGAGCGGCTGAACGTTTCGTTGCGCTATGCTCACGAGTACACGCTAACTAAATTACTTCTCGCACTTGCTATCCCATCGATTGGAAATAGTGAAGGCTTGACCTGGGCCGAAAACACAAAAGCGCTGCCACGGGAAACGCGCGAGCTTCTCGATCAATATCGCAATATGTTTGTCTTGAATGTCCTGCGGTACATGATTCTCAGGTCGTATTTTCTTGCTGTGTTGCTTGTGATATCCCGCCTGTGCGCCGGGGTGATCGACGGATTCTCCGACCTGACGAAGCGTTACATTTTGTCGAAGACGGTCGAGGGCGTCGAAAGGCTCGAATCAGAGGCTTTGGAGGAGGACTTTCGACACCACGATCACACCGTTCCGGTTGGTGCTTAGCCCTCGAGTTCCTCGGCAGTAATGGCTTTAGAAGGGGTTCCAGTAGTTAAGCTCTTTATTCGATTGCTGCGACAGACACCGCGGCGCTGCGCACCGATAGGATTGCACGTGGTAGTGACCAGAACTTCGAAACCGAATCTACCGTAATAACAGGATTCATTCCGTACCAAATTATCCGTCGTAGTGGCCCCGTTTCCCGCTCGCAACCCGCCTAGGGCACTATCATTCGTTAACCGTAAATATCCGGCAGCGCATAGATGGCTTCTGGCCGCATGCGGGTGGACCGGCGCGGCAGGAAACTAATTGGAGGAAACATGGCACTGACATTTTCGGTGGTAGATACATGGGACGACGGGAAGCGCATCCACGTGAGCGGCACGATTACGGCGACGGGGAATTACACCACCGGCGGAGACACCCTGGATCTCTCGCAAGTTCCGCTGATTGCCTCTGACCAGCCGCCGGTACAGGGCACCGGCTGGATGGATGGGCTCGCGGGATACGACTACGTATTCACTCCTGGCGCGACGATGAACGCAAATAAGGTGAAAGTGTTTCAGCAGGGAAGCGCGGCTGGAGCGTTTCCAGAACTCGCCGCGGGAGCGTATCCGGCTGGGATCACGGCCGACACGATTACGTTTTACGGGATATTCAAGAAACTGCAGTAGGCCTCTTTGTCACGAAACACTGCCGCGAAGCATCTCCAGCTGATTTAACGGAAGGCTTGAAATCCCCATGTCCATCGAATCTTTTTCTCCGCTGCCGTTGAACGTCTTCGGCACCTGGGTGACGCTTCTCGATCCTTCGGACGTGCCCGCGGGGATGTCGCCCAGTCTGGGGGACGTGGAGTTTTTCCCTGGGGGAGTTCGCACGCGTCCGGGGTTGGTGCCGCAGTTCTCCGCGCTAACCGGCACGCCGCAAATCAATGGCGTGAAGACTTACGCCACCACCAACCTGATACAGCGATTTCTCGCGCTGGATTCGCTTGGCAATCTTTACAAAGAAACGACGCCCGGGGTGTTGTCGCTCGCCGCTTCCGGAATCATTCCGAACGCGTTGATGGCCTCCGCCACGCAATTTGGGCGCGAATATATCGCGTTGTCCGACGGGCTGATGGGCCAGGACTTGCCGCGGCAATTCGATGACACGAACTTCGATCGCGTCAGCCAGGTCGGTCCGGCCGAAGGACCGGCATTGGCCGATACAGTCGCCACGGGAACGATCTCACCGGGCGTGCATCAGTGCTCGGTGATTTTCGTGACGCGCCAGGGCTATTGGACTGCGCCGTCGCCGCCCGTTTCATGGACTGCCGCGGGCGCAAAGCAAGTGAACGTCACGAATATTCCGACCGGTCCATCGAATGTGGTGCAGAGGTTGCTCGCATTCACCGGCAGCGGCGGCGCGACTTTCTATCAAGTGCCCGCGACGATGACGATCAACGACAACACCACCACGTCGCTGGTGGTGGACTTCACCGATACGATTCTGCTCAGCGGCGTGAGCATGGATTATTTGTTCAGCCAGATCGAACTGCCCAACCAGCTGGGAGTGGTGCCGTACGTCGAGCGGCTCTTCTGGTGGGGCGAACGCGCCAAAATGGATAACTGGCGAAACCTCTCGTTCGACGGCGGATGGGACGCGTCGGGCAGTGGCCGGCCGTTGGGTTGGGTTCTGGATCCGTCCTTTGGAGCTGGCGCGACGCGCGAGCCTTTGAATGCCGTGTGGGGCGACGCGTTTCGCATCATTGCGGACGGAGTGACGGCCGAGCGGGGTTATATTTCACAGAACGCGATAACAGATGCCAGCGGCGATCCGCTGCTGCTGAACAATACGGATTATTCCGTGCGCGCGCGTATCGCACGCAGCGCTGGCCTCACCACAGGCACGTTGCGAGTGAATGCCTTCAGTCCGACGACAGGGCAGATCGCCACGGGCCTCGCGGTCACCGCCGCGCAGGTCACCACGACTTACGCGGAATTCACGGTTGATCTGTTTACTCCGCAGACCGCACTGCCGGCGGATCTTACGCTGCGTGTTTACGCGGACGGCGTTCCGGGACCCAGCGGAGAGTCGTTCTACGTGGATTGCATCGAAGTATTTCCCAGCAACGCGGCACAGAACGCTTCGCTGGTGCGCGCTTCCTCCAGCGCGGCGCCGGAAAGCTACGACGGTGTCACCGGCATCCAAAGTATCGCGGAGAATAACGGGCAGGGAATTCGCGCGGCTTTCACTTTGCGGAATAACTTGTACTTCGCGAAGGAACGTTCGCTGTACGTCACCGCGACGGACGGAGTGAACGAGCCGGCGCTGTGGCAAGTTTCGGAAGTATCGAACAAGGTCGGCACGCCTTCGGCGCACGGCATCGGCTACGGCGAGGAGTGGGTGGTGATCGCCGGGCGATCCGGGCTCTACTATTTCGACGGCAGCGAACCCATAAAACTATCGCAGGAAATTCAGCCTACCTGGGACGCGATTAACTGGGAATACGGGCAGCGCCTGTGGGTGCAAGTGGATATTCAGCGCAAACGGATTCTGGTGGGCGTGCCGATGGGCGCAGTCACGCAACCAAGCCAAGTGCTGGTGCTGGATTACACCGAGGGACTGCAAGATCCGCTGGTCGCGGTGCTGACCACCCCGGAACGCGGACGCAAATGGGCGACGTGGACGATCGCGGCGAATTCCTGCGGATTGATCGAACGACCGACGGGCGTTGCTCAGATATTTCTGGGATCGAATAATTCCACCGGGAAAATCTACTCGCCCGTCGAAGGTCAGTATTCCGATGACGGCGTCGCTATTAATTCATTTTATTCCACGGCGTTCTTGGCCGCGACGGGGCTGAGTGGCCGGAATTTGTTCGGCTATCTGACTGGATACGTGCAAGGCGCCGGCTCGCTCGCGCTTTCGGCGGTTCTGCCCGGCGGCGCGACGACAGCTGCGCTGGGCGCGTGGACGCTTGGCGCGCCGGCTTCGCGCGATATGGAGCAATTCACGAACGTACTGGCCGAGCGTGTGTCGTATCAGGTGGGGACGAATGATGTCGGCGCCTGGTTCGCGATTACGAAGCTCGTGCCGTGGGCCAAGCCCGATCCATTCGCCGTCGTTCGCGGTACCTACTGAGCTTGCCGCAGGTCGCCCACCGCTGGCAGAAGGCTTCGCTCAGCGTCAAAGGATCACATGCTGAACGTTCCACAAATTGAGGCCCTGCGGAAAGAGAATCCGCACCTGTATGAAGCGCTGACGAGCATCGCCCAGGCGTCGCTAGGGCCGAATCAGGGCTGGAGCCTGGACAATCAGATCACCGATGGCGTTAATTATTCACGCGTAAGTTCCGGCGCCACCACGGCAGGGAAGATCGATCCCACCAAAACCGGCGTGCTGATGAAAGGCTCGGTGCCGCCGACGTGGTCGGGCGCATTCACGTACGTTTCCGCGACCGCGACGATCACCTGGAGCTGGTCCGCGCTCACGATCGCGCGCGCGGATGGCACGACGACGGCTGTCGCCAACGGTTCGCTCACCGTGACTGGCCTCACTCCCGGCACCACATATTATTTTTATCCCTACTGGGACGATTCCGCGCTCGCGCTCGCATGGGTCGGCGGCCTCGCCAGCAGCGCCGGCACGCCGGCAAACGCGTTCACGGCGAAAACGAACACCGCAGCGCAGCAACAGTCATTGCAAGGGCTGATTCCGCTTTCGCAGGGCGCGATGATCGCGGCTACCACGACGTCTGGTGCGGGCGGCGGCTCGGGCGGCGGTAGTGGAAGCTGCCTGCGTGCTGGAACAATGGTGCTCACGCAAGAGCGTGGCACGGTCGCGATCGAGACGTGCAAACCCGGCGAACATCTGCGCAGCACAGGGACGGCGGCGGGCGAAGGCTGGACGCGCGTCGCCAGGCTGGAAGTACGCGACGCAGACACGTTCATACGGCTGCATTTTTCCAACGAAGAATCGCTGGACGTGACGCCGCACCACATCTTCACGCTTGCCGATGGTTCACCAATGCGCGCCGAGCGACTGTGCCTGTCCGATATTTTGATCGGACGTTTCGGCAGGCTTACGCTGCGGAAAATTGAAGCTGTCTGCGAGGACTCGCAGAAAATTACGGTGAGCTGCGAGCCCGTACATCAATTTTATGCCGGTCGGCATGCGGCTTCTGTGCTAACTCACAATTACACATTCAGTTCGTAGCGTAGCGCCAGCGTCCCGCTGGCGGTTTCCAACCATACGCCGGGCAAGAAAGCGCCGGCGGGACGCCGGCGCTACCAACTGCGTGAGCGCGTTCGGCGCCGTGATTCTTTGCGGAACATCCGAAAAGCCATTCCATGACCGGAAAAGCCTATTACCTCACAACGCTCGGAGCGTTGCAGCGCCACTCCGCGCGGCTGAACACCTCGCATTGGCTGGCTCTTGTGCCCCAAGGCGAGCCAATTCCGGCAGTCGGTGAACCGGATTCGTCTGCAATGGCCCTACCCGAAACCGCGCAGATCCTCGCGCTGATCGAAGCCGACGAGGGCGCGCACGTAGCGCTCGAAGACGACGCGGAATTCCAGGCGTTGCCGCATCCCCTCGCACAGCGTCGCGATCCCGCCGGCGGCCCAGGAAGCGCTCGCGGCTTACGGAGTCGCGCCGGGTGCGACGACCTTCGACGCGACGGAAGCGGTGGCCAAGTTTCATCCGCTACTTCGTCATCGCGTTTTCTAGAACGATGCGCATACGCGAATACACGGAAGCGGATCTGGAGCCGCTGCGGCGAATACACGCCAGTCAGGGTTTTGATTACGCTTTTCCCGACCTTCGCGATCCGATTTTTGTGTCGAAGCTGGTGCTGGAAGACGACGCCGGCCGGGTCGTGATGGCGTCGCTGGCGCGCCTGACGTGCGAGATGTATCTGTTGATGGAGCCGCAACGCAAACGAAAGTTCGTCGCCAGAGAATCCGCAACAACGTTACGCGCGATTATTGGCGCTGCATCAAGCTGGAGAGCAGGATCTGCTGGCGCGAGGGTTAGACGACGCGCACGCATGGCTGCCGCCGCCCATCGCCAAGCGGTTTGGCCGCAGGCTTGCAAAGTTGGGGTGGATCCGCGACGACACGTGGACACCCTACTGTTTTCGTTTGCGCGCGGCGCGACGATGACAACCCACGGCCTGCAGAAGTCCAAAACGAAGAATGGCGGTCTGAAGACCGCCGCTACAAGTGCAATCAGGATATGACGCCAAACCATCTTGCACGCCAGCTTTTATGCCGGGCCCGGCCTAACTGGAACGCATCACAAATCCATTGCCCAGTAGTGCCGTTTCACTCCGAAACGTTTCACCGATTCCGAAAATAATTTGAGGGAGGAACCGTATGTCCCGTGGCGCACAGCAAACCACCCGCAACCTTACCGACCAGCAACTCGCGCAACAGAATCAGATGATCTCGCAGGAAGGCCAGTCCGACGCGCAGGATCGCTCGCTGCTCATGCCCACGATTCAGAGCCTGCTCAATAGCCAGGGCTACACGCCGCAGCAGCAATCGGCCATCACGCAACAAAGCTTGGGCGCATCGAACACGGCCTTCAACGCGTTGCAAGAAAAGGCCGCGAACCGCACCGCTGCTACGAATAATTCCGCGGGCTACGGCGACCTGACCGCGCAGCTTGGCAGGGAACAGGCGCAGACCGACGCGTCGCAAGCGCAGCAGAACCAGGTCACGTTTGCGAACCAGCAATTGAAAGAGCAGCTCGCCGGCCTGAGCGCCCTGGGCCAGACCTACGGAGTGGACACCAATCTATTGGGCAAGGCGATGGGAGTGCCGTCGGAATTGCTCGGCGTGCGCCAGCGCGCTTCCACCGGATCATCCACAGCTGGATTGAACGGAATGCTTGGGCTCGGCAGCAGCATCGCTTCACTGTTCGGCTAATCGTTCCTGTCGCAGTTTGTAGGGACAGACCAATTCGCGGAGAAATATGCAAGGTGCTTTTCCGAGGACCAAATTGCCGTAACCAATCCGATCTGCCGGGAGCATGCGCCGAAGAAGATGCGTCCGCGTTGTGTGCGGAATCGGACCAGGAAGTTTCATCCCGCCGATTGAGGCCGCAGCAGCGCTGCCCGCAACGGTGTGGCTCAAAAAATGGCGAGTTGTCCATGGGGATCACTACGTTCATGCGCGAACTAATCGATCCCTACTGGTGGACGGTGGCCCTGACTTCCCTGGTGCAGTTCGTTCTGTTCCTGCGCTGGCTGTACCGCCGCATTCGCAACGACGAAATGACGCGCACGTTTGTCGAGGACATGGCCATCAACCACCTGCCGCACATTTACCGGCTTCTGGAAAAACTGTGTGACGAGAAGGGAATTGAGGCTCCGCCGGAACCGCCCATTCGCTGGGTGAATTTGAATGGCCCCCACCACTGAAATCGTCGCTCTCGCGCGTACGATCGCTTCCGCACACGGACTGGATCCGGCGCTGATCTGCGCGGTGATAGAACAGGAGTCCGCGTGGGACGCTCACGCCATCCGCTACGAACCGGGATTTCGCGCGCGCTACGTGGCGCCGCTCGAATTGCCTCCCACCGAAGAAATTGCTCGCTCGATTTCCTGGGGATTGATGCAGCTGATGGGTCAGGTGGGGCGCGAGCACGGATTTCAGCGGCCATTTCTCAGCGCGCTATGCGATCCGTCCGCGGGTCTCACGTTTGGCTGCATCGTGTTGGCGGCCAAGATTGCTGCTGCAGGCGGCGACGTGGCACGCGGCTTGGCGGACTGGAACGGCGGCGGCAATCCGGATTACGCCGCGCAGGTGCTGGCGCGAGTGCCCCACTACAGATGACGCGCTAAAGATACAAGGTGCAAATGACCTGGAACCTCACCGATTTTCGCGCGTGGTGGACATGCTCGGCACGCTATCACTGGCTGCGCGCGCTGCGCCTGCGTCCCGCGCGCGATCTCACCAATTTCGGCGATCTGCGCTGACACCGGAGTGCGCGAGCAGGCTTCGCATTTCCGATCCGTATTCAATCAAGGAGCCATCTGACATGAACATGACAACGAAGCACACATTTATCAGCAGATTCGGAAGCGTCGCGCTGATCGGCCTCGCGGTGTTGGCGCAATTGATGACGGCCGTCGTCGCGCATGCCGCATCCATCACTTTGAATTGGTCCTTCAATTATACGGTGGACCCGGTCTGCTCGACCGCGGTGACCAAAAACTGTGTGACCGGCTTCGAGTACGGCACCACGCCCGATGGCGGCACCACGCTCGTGAAAATCGGCATCGCGGCGAATCCCGCCACCACCGCCGCCAGCGGCTCGACCGGCGTCAGCGTCCAATTCACGCAGGGGCCACCCTACGGCTCTGTGGTCTTCTACGCCCGCACCATGGCCCTCGATTCCAACGGCAACGTAGTCTATTCCGCCGTAGCAGTCGCTCCGTCCGCGCAAATCACCCCGGCATCGCCATCCAACCTGGTGATCACGGTCAAGTAATTCGCTCTCTAGAGACGTTGCACAGTGGCGCAACACATGGTGCTCGTAGGGGCACGGCATGCCGTGCCCGCCCGCGCGATGCCGGATCTACGTGGAGCGTCACTGCACGGTGACAGTGACAGTCGAAGTGCTGCGCCCGAACTCGTTCGTGGCATTCAGCGTGTAAGTGGTGGTTTGCGACGGCGTAACGACGACGCTGTTCCCGCGTATCGCACCGACCTGCGGTGTAACGTCGAAGTACGAAGCACCCGTGACGTTCCATGAGAGCGTCACGTTCGCGCCGGCGGAAACAGTCGCGGGGCTAGCCGTGAAGCTCGCGATGGCCGGCACCGCTCCAGTCGGCAGATTGGACTGCGTGTAGATCGGATTCATCTGCACCACTTCGAAATCCGCCGCAGTGACCTGGTCCAGATTGTGCAAGTCGTCGTTGTCCCAGCGATCGTCCGGCGCGCCGCTGATGTACATGTTCGAGCCGTTGTCCGCCATGATCATGCCGTATTGCTGCAGCGCTGTCAGGATCACCTGGTTCGCCGCGGAGAAGCCTGAAATATCGAAGCTCGATTTCAACCGCAGCCGCATTCCCATCGGCGCGGCGTTCGCGTTCGACGTAGTCGCGGCCCAGTGTGATGCAGGCGGCACGAAAGCCGCGCGGCTGTTTTGCAGCGTGAATCGCAGTGCATGCTTGATCGAGCCGCTGGCCACTTCGTCATAGCGCGCGAGACCCTGCGAAGATTGAAAGCCCTGCAGCATCGGCGGAAGTCCATGTAAACGGCCGCTGCCCGTCAGTTCGAGCAAATCCCAAGCGGCCGCGGACCCGGCGTTCCAGCTCCCGTCAGTCTGCGGGTACGAACTGTAGAGCTCGTACAACCAGCAAGTGCTGTTGTCGAGCACCAGCACGTGGCGATCGCCGCTCCCAGGGTTCGGGTAACCCTCGATCGGCGCGCTCGCCGGCACCGGCATCGGCCCGGGATCGCTCTCGTCGCCGTAAGCGGTGAAGTTGATCGCCACCGGCGCCTGCGACGAATCCACCACGATGTACGGTATTCCGATGCTCGAGCCGTTGTACTCGCCCGAGCCAAAGTCCGGATGCACCGGATCCGTCGCGCCGATGTAGTTGATGATCGCCGCGGAATTCGGATCCACCGGAGCGCTCGCAATATTTTTATTCCACAAATTGTCAGCCGGGAAGGGAAGGAAGCCATTCAAGCTGCCACCCTGCCCCACGCTAATAGCGCTGCACGCGCTCGGCGGCGGTGGAGGTGGCGGATTGCCGCCGGATTGCGACGTCACCGTCACATTAATTCCACTGGAATTACTGCTTCCTGGGTTTGGATTGCTGACGGTCACCGCAAAAATTCCGGCGGTCGGCGCCGAGCCGGTAGCCGTAAGCTTCGTTGCTGAAACGTAAGTGGTGGTAATTGCAGCGCCGCCGAACAACACTTGCGCCCCGCTGACGAATTTGCTTCCGGTCAGGGTGAGGCTGTACGCGCCAGACGTAAACGTCGCAGGGCTCACGTTGCCGAGCACAGGAGTCGCGTTCCACAGCGTCACATCGCTCGTGCCTCGCGCGCTGGAATCAGCCGCGGACGTAGCGCTGATAGTGATTGTGTTTGGATTCGGTAGAACGGTTGGAGCGGTGTACAAGCCCGCATTGGTAATCAATCCGACGGTTGCGTTTCCACCGACGACTCCGTTCACCGACCAAGTCACGCTCTGATTGGTCGTCCCCGTTACCGCCGCGCTGAACGGCTGCCCCGCGGCAGCGCGCACGTTCGCGGCAGTCGGCGTGACGCTGACCGCAATTTGCGCGGGCGGCGTCGTCGAGCCCCCGCCTGATTTAGTCGTCCCCGTGCAGCTCACATGCACCAGGACGAGCGCTAGCACGAGCCAAAGGGAAGCGCGTCGCATTCCTTCTCTCCAGGTGTTCCGGGATAGTAGCAGCCGGGCCTGTAGGCTGCCGCCGAGACGGGCTGAGTTCGTGTCTACATGATGCCCGCCGGCAGAGCCCACAAACAACTGGACGAAGGTACAAATTAGGGGCAGTGGCGAATGGTTTGCGAAATGGACCTTGGCGCCTACGCAGCCGATTTAATGCCGTCGCGCGCGACGCGGCCTTGAACGTGTTGAAAACCGGATTACGCACCAAAGCGGGTCCGGCGGCTGATCGCGGATAACCAACCACATATTTCTAATCGCTAGTCCAATTATTAGAAACGGTCATAACCCCCGCATCATCAGTGCAAGTTCACTTTCTAATCGCTACTTTTTATGAAGTTCAGACGCAGCTTTCGCCTCTCACAAATCACGAATCACCATTTACGATCCATACCGATGCGAAATACACTAGAAATCTCCGGAATCCTGCTTGCTGTGCTGCTGGCCGCGATGGCCTTCCACGCCTGGCTCACCGAACACGACGATCGCCTGCGCATGCAAGCAACCATTGCAACCCAAAAGCAGGCACTCGACGCCGCCGACACACGCGAACGCGATCGCGCCGCTACGCTGAAGGACACACTCGCGCAAATCGAAGCATTGAAGCGCCAGACGCAAACTCCTGCCCAGGTCGTCCGCGATCTGCCAAAATTTCTTTCGCTTCCGCAGCCCATCACGCTCAATCCGACGCATAGCGCAACACCCGCAACCCAACAGGGAACTGTCCCCTCAAAAACGACCTCCTGCCCCGCGAAGAGGGGCTGCCCTCCGCTGGCTGCGCAGTTGGGGGCGGATGCGTCCCCGGCACAGACGTCGCCAGACCTCGAATCTCCTCCGCCCGCCGCACCAACAAACCAGCGAGAACTCCCCGACGCCCCCTCCGCACAAATTCCCGCCGCCGATCTGAAACCCTTGTTCGATTACGTGCAGGATTGCCGCTCCTGTCAGGCTCAACTCGCCGCCGCAAAGCAAAATGCCACAGACAACGTCGCGAAATTGACCGCAGTCACACGCGAACGCGACGCTGCCGTCGCCGCCGCAAAAGGCGGCACGTTCTGGCAACGTTTGCACCGAAACGCGCTCTGGTTCGTCATCGGAGCTGGCGCTGGAGCAGCTGCTGTCTGCGGCACAGGCCACTGCCGCTGACACGAGCGCTCATCACACGTTGTCGACACGAACCCCCGTCGCAGACCCCAGCGCTAGAGCTGTCCTGGTGCCCCGCATTAGCCACCTCCGCCTCCTCCCAGAGGTCACCACGATACCGGCCGCCACCACACGGGACACTGGCGGCTACGCCTGACGCTAGACTTCGCCCTAAACACGATCTCGGCGTCGCGGCAGCTCCCGAGCTGCGCACAGTGCGCCACCGGTGAAAACGGGACTCTTCCTTTGGGCCCAGAGCGGAGCTTTCGCAGTCCGCAGCACCCGCCGTTATAGCTGACGCTAGACTTCGCCCAACAGAGGGTCTCAGCGCTAGCGCACAGTAGCGGTGCCTCGCGCAGACCACACCCGCTGAGACTGGAATTCCTCCGGTAGGTCCTCAATGGAGCGATCGCGGTACGCAATACCCGCCGCCATCTCCGACGCCAGAGTTCGACCTAAAGACAATCTCGGCATTAGGCCAGTTCCGGAGCCGCGCCCTCACGAACACTGCTGAGATTAGAGTTCCTCAGGGGGAGCCCGCCGGTCTAACAATTGCGGTGCGCCGCACGCACTCCTGCTGGCGAGGCTAACGGGGCATGGCACGAATCAAGAATCAAGCAATTCAGCTGGCCTGACGCCAACGAGTCATGAACTCACGCCATTCTGTCAGTCGGTCAACCCGTCGATCCGCCGGCGCCGCCAGACAACTCCGCATCAACGATCCCGCAGTAAATTCCCGCTAAGCGGACGTCCACGCGTTTCGCCGCACTACAATTTCCGCAAACGCACCACACCTCCCGCGGCCCGCCTGTCGCAGGTCCCGTCCGTAAAAAGCCCAGGTCCAATTTGCCAAACGCAAGGCAAAACCCACGACGCAAGATGCAAAACGCAAGAAGCAAGACGTAAGAAGCAAAACGTAAGACGCAAGACGCAAGACGCTCGCCCCGCCCACCGCGCTCTCTCGTTCCGTCGCAGTTGCCGATTCCGCAGCCAAACATTCAACCGTCGTACGTAGCACAGCGCACAACGAACTATCGGGAGCGGCTCCAACCCCAACCCAGCGCCCCGTCCCCAATTAATTGTTGACTTCCGGGAATGGGTATTATGTTGTGAGTTGTGAAGTGGTTTTGTGGGGAATTTGGGAAGTATGCGGACTACGGTACTGACGGGGATTTCGAGGAGACGGCGGACAGTTCGTATTTTATGTATTGCTCGAGCGTGGCTTTATCGCCGCCGATCAGCGGGTGACCATTTACGAAGAGCGTGGGGGTGCTGGTGACGTTCAGGGCTTCTCCTTCGCGGTGGCTCGCGTCAACGGCGGCCTTGGCTTCGGGTGAGGACATGCAGGTTTTGAAGGCGTCGGGATCCAGGCCGGCTTGCGTAGCGTAGGAGATCAGTTTTTCCCAGATATTTTCTGCCGACAGAAGGTCCTGCTCGGCGAAGATTTGCGCGTCTACTGGCGCGAAGGCCTTTGGCGACTGCATATAGGCGCAGTGGGCGCCTATGGCTGCGGCTTCGGCCCAGGGATGGATCTGGGTGAGAGGGAAATCTTTGAAGACGAAGTGAACTTGGGGGTATTCGGGAATTACCGTGGCGAGGGTGTTGGAAAGCTCGCGGCAGTGGGGACATTGGAAGTCGCTGAAGATGACGACGGTGACTTTGGCGTCGGTTGGGCCTACGGATGGATTCCCTTCTGTGTGGAGTTTCGCGATGATTTTCGGCGTAGGGGTTGGCGGCGGTGTTAAACATTTCGCCGCGGAGGAAAGTTTTGCCGTCTTTACTTATGAAGACTGTGCCTTTATCGGTTTGTCCGTTTACGGTGACCTCGATCGGGACTGTGTAGAAATACTGCGAAGGTGACGGGCTGAGCGGGCCAATTTTGAGTTTGAAATCGGGACCCCATGCGAAGAGTTCGCGTATGAAGGACTCGGTATTTTTGAGGATTTGGGTGTTTTCTGCGGACGGAGGTGTTGCGGGCGTTGCGGACTGTGCGCGCGTCGGAATTGATGCGGTGAATACTACCAGCGACATCAGTATTGACGACCAGCGAATCATCTTTTCGGCTCCTGGTATTTGTGCGGACGAATGCTAATGGTACGACGGTAAGAGCGATGAGATTGTACGGCCTCGAAGCGGGGGCGAGAAACAGAATTTGCGGTTTGAGAGGTCAAAAGATTTGACACAGAGGCCACGCAGAAAAGGCGGAGGAAAATCTGAGAATAACAGAGGCGTGAATCGCCGAGGCGCTGAGGGCCCAGAGAAAGGCAAGAGAGATCCTTCGCTGCGCTTAGGATGACGAAGCTCCCGGCAAAGCGCGGAGCACAGCCAAGAGTGACTGTGCCGAGGTTGACTCAATGGGGTTGTATGCTCCTCACACCGAGAATTTTTGGGCTAGGGGGAAGCGGCGGCCTACGCTGAAGGCTTTGCTGGTGACTTTCAGGCCTGGCGGGGCTTGTTTGCGTTTGTATTCGTTTTGATCTACGCGGAGAGCTACGGAGCGGACAAGGTCTAGAGGAAGATTATAGTGATCGGCGATTTCTTCGGGGCTGCGGACGTCTTCTACGTAGGCTTTCAGGATGCGGTCCAGGACTGCGTAGTCGGGAAGGGTGTCCTGATCTTTTTGATTAGGACGCAACTCGGCTGAGGGGGCTTTGACCAGGGTTTCGTGGGGGATCAGTTCCCTTTTGCGGTTTACGAATTTGGACAGCTCGTAGACTACGGTTTTGGGGACGTCGGAAATTACGGCGAGGCCGCCGGCCATGTCGCCGTAGAGAGTGCAGTAGCCAACCGCCATTTCAGATTTGTTTCCGGTGCTGAGGACCAGCGAGCCGAATTTATTGGAGAGCGCCATCAGGAAATTGCCGCGGATGCGGGCCTGGATGTTTTCTTCGGTAGCGTCTTCCGGGCGTCCTGTGAACGTTCCGGCGAGCGTCTGGCGGTAACTGGCGAAGGCATCGATGATGGGCAGGTTGAGGAGCTCGATGCCGAGATTTTCGGCAAGCTGCTTGGCATCGCGGAGACTGCCTTCCGAGGAGTACGGACCGGGCATGGCCACCCCCGTCACATTTTGTGCGCCGAGAGCCTCGACGGCGATTGCAGCGACGAGCGCGGAGTCAACGCCGCCGCTAAGCCCAATGACGACTTTGCGGAAGCCGCATTTGCGGACGTAATCGCGGGTGCCGATGACCAGAGCGCCGAAAGCGGCTTCGTGCTCATCTTCGATTAGGGGGCGGATATCGCCTTTGCCGGTGACGCTGTCAAAGAGGACGAGATCTTCTTCAAAGGATTTTGCGCGGGCGGCTACGCGGCCATCGGGCATGAAGGCTACGCTGGAGCCGTCGAAGATTAGGCTATCGTTGCCGCCGACTTGATTGACGTAGACGACGGGGACGCGATGTTCGCGGGCGATAGTTTGCAGCATGTCGTGGCGGAGCGAGCGTTTGTCAATTGTGTAAGGGGAAGAGCTCGAGAGATTCAGAAGCAGGCTACTTCCCTTCCCGACAATTTCCGCTACGGGGTCGCGATCGTAGAGGCGGTAGGGCCAGAAGCGTTCGTCGTTCCAGCAGTCTTCGCAGATGGTAATGCCGAGTTGTTCGGAGTTGAGCGGGAATACTAGCTGGCTGGTGGCTGGTTGGAAGTAGCGCGATTCGTCGAAGACGTCATAGGTGGGAAGAAGCATTTTGCGCTGCTCGAAGAGAATTTTGCCGTTGGCGATTAGAGCGGCGGAATTGGCTACGGGCTTGCCGGTTTTGTCCATGGCGTCGCCTACGAAACCGACTAGCGACGGAAGCGGGATAGATTTTGCGAGGCGCACTAATTCTTGCTGATTGCGTTCGACGAAGGAGGGGCGTTCGACGAGATCTTGCGGGGGGTAGCCGCAGACGCAAAGTTCGGAGAAGACGGCTAGTTCTGCGCCGCGGGATTTGGCCTCGGCGGCGAGTTCGAGGATGCGGGTGGAGTTGCCTTCGAAGTCGCCGACGGTGGGGTTGAATTGGGCTAGAGCGATTTTCATTATCGGTGATCAGGGTGTGCGGGGCACATCGTGTTGTTTCGTCCTCGGGTGCGTTAGCGGGTAAACAGTTGTGAAGCCAATGGTGCGTCACCGATGGCGCACTGAAGTGCGCCGCTACGAATGCTAACCGAAACGGACGGCTGCCCGGTCCCCAAAAGCGGGACCGGCCGCTACAATTCAACGGCAAAGGCAAATCCAAGGCAACGCCAACTTAACTGGCGAGAAGCCGGCGCTGCGAGCTGCGGCTCGCGGGCAAAAAAAACTCCCGAAGGACTTTTCCTTCGGGAGGTATTCGTGTCCGCGCATGAAAAAGCTCAGATCGGGCGGAGCGCTGTTCTCGGTGCGGCTCGCGTGATTAGACGCTGAAAGAACTGCCGCAGCCGCAGGTGCTCTTGACGTTCGGGTTATTGAACTTGAAGCCCGAACCCTCGACTGTCTCGATGTAGTCAATTTGTACGCCGTCGAGATACATTTCGCTCATTTGATCAACGAGAACCTTCAGGCCATCGAATTCATAGATGTTGTCGCTATTCTGATTGACCTGATTCTCAAATGCCATGTGATAGCTGAAACCCGAGCAACCGCCGCCCACGACTGCGACGCGCAGGCCGGTGGGAGAGGGATTTTGCTGCGTCAGGATTTCCTTCACTTTGGTGATGGCTACTGGAGTTAACTGTACCATTCTGGATTCCTCCGAAAATACCGGGGTCAGGCCCGGACCATGGTTCCAAGTACATTGTATCAGATTCCAGGCGAGGCGGAACGGTTGCGGAAGATTTGTGGTGGTTAGTTGAGAAACCGTGCCCTCAGCGGCTGAAGCCGTACCCTGACGGACCTAGCTCCCGCGGTGTGGGGCGGAGTTCGCGCTAGGGTTGAGCCAGGAATTTTGTTAACGGCTCCCAGTAGTTCTTGTTCCAGCCGTCCAGGAGGCTTTGGCCGTCTCCGTCGGGGAAGCCGCGGTGGTCGAGAGTGAGTTTGGTGCTGGAGTCTGTGTCGGCTGCCAGGGAGAACTCCACGATCGAGTAAACGCCGGGCTTCCAGTAGGCTGGGCGCCACACTTGGACGATTCGTTCGTTGGGCACTAGCTCGATTTGCATGCCGACGATTAGGCCGCCGAAGGTGGAGAATGTGCCGCCCGGTTCTGCGCTTATGCGGGTCAATGGGGCGTTTGGGGGCATTCGCGTTTTCATGGCGTCGCTCAGACGGACTACTTGTTCGAATTGCTTGGCGTCGGTGAGGGCGTCGTAAATCCGCTTTTTGCTCGCTTTGAAGATGATTTCCTGGTGGATGGATTCGGCGGAGTGGGAAATAAGGTCATCGGCGCTGCCGCGAGCTTCGGTTGCGTCGAGTGCGAATCCGGTGACGGCCATCGCGACGCCGGCCAGGACCTCCCTGCGCGCGACGGGGCTGGGTGGCGCTGTCACAGCCGTTCGATTGCTCATCGTCGTTCCTCCAGAGCTCTGCTGACTTATTGCGTTTCGTGACCACTGCATCACAGCACCGCGCGAAAATATGTTCAAGCTAATATTTTATTGGAGGCTTGAGTGGCCTTCGAGCGTGTACAAGGTGCGGGGATTCCCATAAAATGAGGAGCGATGAAAAAACATACAGTGACTTTGATACCTGGCGATGGGATTGGGCCGGAAGTTTCGCACGCGGTGCAGGAGATACTCGCGGCGGCGGGCGTGGATATTTTGTGGGACGTAATTCCGGCGCGGGCGGAGATTGAGCGGCGGGGACAGGACTTCATGCAGGCGGGGGTGCTGGAATCCATCCGCAAGAATCGCGTGGCGCTGAAAGGGCCGCTGGCAACTGCGTCGGTGGGCGGGCCGCCCAGCATTAATGTGGGGTTACGGAAGGCTTTGGATTTGTATGCGAATGTGCGGCCGGTGAAAAATCTGGAGGGGGTGCAGGCGCGGTATTTGGACGTGGATATAGTTTTGATTCGCGAGAATACTGAGGATCTTTATGCGGGCCTGGAGCATACGGTGGTGCCGGGCGTTGTGGAGAGTTTGAAGATTATCACGGAGAAGGCTTCGACGCGGGTGGCGAAGTTTGCGTTTGAGTTTGCGCGGAAGTACGGACGGACGAAGATTCACGCTATTCATAAAGCGAATATCATGAAGTTGTCGGATGGGTTGTTTCTGACTTCGGTGCGGAAGGTGGCGGAGAATTATCCCGACATCGAGTACAAGGAATTGATTGTGGATAATGCTTGCATGCAGATGGTGATAAATCCGCACCAGTTCGACATGCTTTTGCTGACGAATTTATATGGCGACATTATGAGTGATCTGGCGGCGGGGTTGGTCGGAGGCTTGGGTGTGGTGCCTAGCGGGAATATGGGCGAGGGCGTAGCGATTTTTGAGGCCGTGCATGGGACCGCGCCGGATATTGCTGGCAAGGGGATTGCGAATCCGACGGCGCTTTTGATGAGCGCGATTATGATGCTGCGCCATTTGGGGGAGATGGGGGCGGCGGCTCGGATCGAGAGCGCTTTGCATCGAGTTTATCGCGAGGGCAAGAGTTTGACGCGCGATGTGGGCGGGACGGCGTCTACTTCGGAGTTTACTGGGGCGGTGATTGCGGCGTTTGCATGAATCGGTGGTTATTGACTTCCCTGCCCTGTGCAGTGAGAATGTGGCGAGTTTGAGGTTCATGGAGCGACGGTGACTGAATATACCCCGGCAGTGGCGCGTTATGTGAATGGCGAGATCGAGAAGTATGAGCCGATTTCCGAGGGGACGACGACCAAGCGGAAGCGGAAACCGCATATTGTGGCGGTGATCAACGAGATGTGCACGGGGTGCTCGGGGTCGCCGGCTTGCGTGGAGTATTGTCCGGTGGCGGATTGCATGTTCTGGGTGCCGGATGGGGATCATCCGCCGTTTGGGCGGATTTTGGTGGATCCATTGCTTTGTATCGGGTGCAAGTTGTGCACTAGCAAGGGGCCAGATGGGTCGTTTCTTGAGGGATGTCCTTGGGATGCAATTGATATGGTGCCGTTGGCGGAGTTCGAGGGGAAGTATGGGGTGATGCCTTTCTAGGCCTGTTGAAAGTTTACAGTTAAGAGTTAAAGGCGAAAGAAAGTTCTACCGCAGAGACGCAGAACACGGCGAGAGAGATCCTTCGGGCCGGCATGAAGCAAAGGCGCCGCCCTCCCTTCGCAAAATCACTCAGAGCAGGCAGGATGACGATGCTCATCGCATCGTCAGAGATCTTCGTAGAGAGTCCCCGAAAAAACGCTTCAGTTTGGTTCTCTTCTTGGTTGTGCGTCGAAAAATCACAAACAAATTCAACTGAAGGAGCACAGGCAGGATTGCCTGTGCCACCAACGTCGCGGTTAGCGGGGTTTGCGGCAGTCGGCGCAGAGGCCGCCTACTTCTGTGCGGGTTACTGTGATTTCGATGCCGCAGTCACGGGAGATCTGGGACTTGAGCTCCTCGTAGAGTTCGCTTTCGAATTCGCGGACTTTGCCGCAGCGGATGCAGGCTACGTGGATGTGGTCGCGCGGACCGTGTGATTCGTAGAAATGGCGATCGCCGCGGAGGTGCAGGAGATCGAGTTCGTCTATCAGGCCGTGGCGCTTCAATAGATCCAGAGTGCGATAAACAGTTACGCGCGTGACGCGGGGATCTATTTTTTGGGCGCGTTGGAGAATTTCGTCGGCGTCCAGGTGGCGGCGGGCTGTGTCCATTACTTGGAGCAGGACGCGGCGCTGGCGAGTAAGGCGAATGCCGCGGGCGCCTAGCTCGCGTTCGAGATGGCCGGGGAGTTCGTGATTGATGCGTTCGCCGGTGGAGACGCGATGTGCTGGTGTGGCCATGGTGTACGGACAGATTATACCAAAAGCAGTCAAGGGGCGAGAGAGGGTTGAAGATTTTGCATTGGGGAGTTGAAAGTTGACAGTTAAGAGTTGGAGGCAACGGAGGGAAGAATCCTTTACCGCAGAGGAGCAGAGTACGCAGAGAAAACCAAAAGCAGCTGCTTCCCGGTTCGATGAAGCCGAACCGGCCGCTACAAATTCAACGCCAAGTACGAAGGCGGGCGCGGTTGGCGTCGTGGCAAACTGAGCGCAGCGAGCAGCGCCCCTACCCCGATAATTTACAGGCTCTACGGATGGATGACTGCTGACAATCCTTCATCAGCGGTGGCTTTGGACGGCTTTTAGGATGTCGCTGTACATTACGAAGGCGAAGATTCCTAGCAGGAAGACGAGGCCAACCTGCACGAAGCGTTCTTTTACAGCCAGGCTTAGGTCGCGGCGCAGGATGCCTTCGATGGCTAGGAGCAGGATGTGGCCGCCGTCGAGGATTGGGATCGGCAGGAGATTCAGCAGGCCGAGATTCAGGCTGATGACCGCCATGAATTCCAGCAGAGTCGGGAGGCCGCGCTTGGCGGCTTCGCCGGAAATGCGTGCGATGCCTACGGGGCCTGCGAGTTGCCGGATGGAAACTTTGCCGCTGAACAGGCCGACTAGGACCTGTCCGATTTGGTGTATGCCGGAGACGGTGGAGGCGGCGGCGTCTTTGCTGGCTTCGAGGAATGATTGGCGCTCGTAGTCCACGTCGGTATTGGGCAGGACGCCGACTTGCCAGACTGGTTGGCCGTCGAGGTCGGTGCCTTGCATCGGGGTAATGTCGAGGGTCAATTGCTCGCCGCCATTGCGACGGATCTGGAATTGGATGGAGTGGCCGCCGGAGGAATGGACGCCGTCAATGAGTTGCTGCCAGGTGACGACGGGCTTGCCATTCATGGCAATGATCGTGTCGCCGGGTTTCAGGCCAGCGCGATCGGCGGGCGTGCCGCCGTCAACTTCGGCGATTACGGGCGGAAGTGATGCAAAGCCGAGCAGGTTGTCGAACGAAGTGAGATGCTCCGGCACGGTTAGGGTGATGGATTGGTTGGCGTTGCTGCGCAACACGGTTAGCGTGACGAAGCTGCCGGGCTTGGCTTTCTCGACTTCTGAATACACTTTTTTCCAGGTGGGCGTGGGAACGTTGTTGACGGCGACGATGCGATCGCCTGCTTGCGTGCCGGTCGCGGGCATACTTTGCGGGACGGCGACGACATCCGCGGCTTGGTGTTCGTACACTGGCGAGGGAATGCCTAGACGCCAGAAAATCCCCCAGAGGATTACCAGGGCGAGGAGGAAATTCATCAGGGGGCCGGCGATGGCGATGATGGCGCGCTGCCACCGAGGGCGGGAGAGGAATTCGTATCCTGCGCCAGTGCGTTCTTCGAGCGGATTATCTCCGGCCATGCGGACGTAGCCGCCGAATGGGAGGGCGCTGAGGCGGTAATCGGTGTCGCCACGCTTCATGCCGAAAAGGCGCGGGCCGAAGCCCAAGGAGAAAACGTCCACGCGGACACCGCAGAGCTTGGCGGCGGCGAAATGGCCCCATTCGTGGACGAAAATCATGATGCCGAGGACGATGGTGACGGTGACGAGATCAACCAAGAAATTATGCATAAGGCCTCAGAGAGTATTTTAATTCTTTCGGCGCCGCGATACGAGTTGGATTTCAAGACGCGCGAGGCGGCGAGCTTCGGCGTCGGCTTCCAGTACATCCGAGATGCTGTGCAGAGATGTGCGTGGCATTTTTTCGAGCACTTTTTCGATTACTGCTGCGATTCCCAGGAACGGCAAGCGCTTCTCCAAGAATGCTGCGACTGCAATTTCATCCGCTGCGTTTAGCGCGCAAGGGAGAGGGCCACCTTGACGCGATGCTTCTTTTGCCAGCGTGAGGCACGGAAACTTCTTCGCGGGTACTGCGGCAAATTCGAGTTTGCGCAGGGTGGACCAATCCAGGGCACAGGTATTGGACGAGACCCGCTCGGGATAGGTTAGCGCATATTGAATGGGCATGCGCATGTCGGTTGGTCCGAGTTGTGCCAGGATTGAACCATCTACGAATTCGACCATGGAGTGGATGGTGGATTGGGGATGGATGACTACTTGGATTCTGTCCAGTTCCGTGCCGAAGAGCCATTTGGCTTCGATTACTTCGAAGCCTTTGTTCATCAGGGTGGCGGAATCTATGGTGATGCGCTGGCCCATTTTCCAGTTGGGATGGTTTAGGGCTTGTTTAGGGGTGATTTTGGCGAAATTCGATAGGGGCGTCTTGCGGAACGGGCCACCGGAGGCGGTGAGGATCAGGCGTTTTACTTCTTTGGGTTCGCCCGCGCGGAGGCATTGGTGGATGGCGTTGTGTTCGGAGTCCACTGGGAGGAGTTCGACTTTGTGGCGGCGGACCGCGGCCATTACTACTTCGCCGGCGGCGACCAGGACTTCTTTATTGGCTAGAGCGATGTGTTTGCCTGCTTCGATGGCTTTGTAGGTGGCTGGTAGGCCGACTACACCGACTGCGGCTGAGACGAGGATTTCGGATTCGGGGTGGGTGGCTACTCTTTCCATGCCTTCTGAGCCGAAGAGGATTTCTGGGATTGGCGTGTTCTTTGTATGTGTGGCTTTTTAGGGCTTCGCATAATTCTTTGGCAGCTGCTTCTGTGGCTACGCTGATTATTCGCGGGTGGTATTTTTGGGTTTGTTCGGCGGCTAGTTTTACGTTGTGGCCTGCGGCTAGGGCTACTACTTGGAATTTGCCGGGGTTGGTGGAGACTACATCAAGGGATTGGCGGCCTATGGAGCCTGTGGAGCCCAGGATGGAGATTCGTTTCATGGTGGCGCGGATTATTTTATAGGGGTTTGGGGGATTATGCGAACTTCGGATTGCGTGGATGTGTTGTCGTGTTGAGAACGTTAAAGGCAAAAGATTTAACAGGGAGGTCACAGAGGAAAGGCGGAGGTAAATCTGAGAAAGACAGAAGCGTTTACCGCAGAGAAGCAGAGGACGCAGAGAAAACCTAAGGCAACTGCTGCCCGGTTCGGTGAGGCTGAACCGGCCGCTACAGATTCAAATGCGACGTCGAATTCAAAGGCGAAGTCAAAATCAACGGCAACGGCGAAGAGAGATCCTTCGCTGCAATCAGGATGACAACACTCTTTGCGTTACGGTGCGAATCTAACCGCGACGGCGGATTATTGGGTGTGGGCTGCTAGCCATTGGTAGAGGATCCAGACTACTGGGGTAGCGAGAATCAGGCTGTCTATGCGGTCTAGCACGCCGCCGTGGCCTGGGAGCAGGCCGCCGGAATCTTTTACTGCGGCGCCGCGTTTGTAGGCGGATTCGATCAGGTCGCCGGCTTGGCCTGCGATGTTGGCGACTCCGGCTATCACCAGCAGAGTGATTACGTCGGTCTGCATCCACTTGGCGAAGAGGACGGCTACGATCAGGGAGGCCAGGACGTTGCCCAGGGCGCCTTCCCAGGTTTTTTTTGGGCTCAGCGCGGGAGCCATGGGGACGCGGCCCAGGGATTTGCCTACGAAGTAGGCGAGCATGTCTCCGGCCCACACTAAGACTAGGGTGAAGAGGACTAGTTGGCGCCCGAAGGGTTCGAGTTCGTCGAGGCGGACGATGTAGCTGAAGGGCAGGACCACGAAAAGTAACGCGGCGGAGCCAATGGAGATGGCGGGGAGTATTTCGTGAAGCGGCCGCTTGGTTATGAGACCCAGGACTACGCAGCCGAAGAGAAAAATTAGCAGGGCGGCTTCGATGGAGAGCGTGCCGCCGGTGGCGTCGCGGACCATAGAGACGCCGCCAGCAAAGGAGCGAGTTTCGAGGCGGCCGAGCGAGAACTGCGCGTAGAAAATCAAGACGGTGCAGAAGTACGTCCAGAGTTTGAAGCCGCGCAGGCCGATGCGGTCGCCGAGGTTCAGGAATTCTACTAGCGCGAGGATTGCGACTACTGCTGCTATGCCTGCAAGGATGATGGCCGGAGTCCACCAGACTAAGGCGACAACAATGGGAACCAGGACGCAGGCAGTGGCGATACGGAGGAGCATTCGGCGTTAGCTCCGGCCTGAGGTGTGAGTGGATTTGTTCGTCGCGGTGGCTGCTTCCCTGCCCCGTTCGCGGGTGGCGCCGAGGCCGCCGTAGCGGCGTTCGCGTTTTTGAAAATCGGTGAGCGCTTCGAGCAGGCGGGCGCGGGAAAAATCGGGCCAGAGAGTTTCGGTTACGTACATTTCGGCGTAGGCGATTTGCCAGAGCAGGAAATTGCTGACGCGCATTTCTCCGCTGGTGCGGATCAGGAGATCGGGATCGGGGAGGCCCGCGGTGTAGAGATGCTCGGAGATGGTTTGTTCGTCGGCGCGGAAGGCGGACATGCCGTTTGAGCGGACTTGATCAAGCATGGCATTGAAGGCGTCAACTAATTCGGCGCGGCCGCCGTAATTCAGAGCAACAACTAATTTCATGCCGGTGTTTTTGGCGGTTAGGCGCATGCCGGCTTCGATGTCTTTGCGGACGCCGTCGGGAAGCTGTTCGGAGCGGCCGATGATCAGTAGGCGGATATTATTTTTGTGGATGGCGGGAAGTTCGCGTTTCAGGTATTCGCGCAGGAGGCGCATGAGGAAATCTACTTCGGCTTGGGGGCGGCGCCAGTTTTCTAGGGAGAACGCGTACAGAGTGAGGCATGGGAGTTTCAGGCGGGCGCTGGTTTCGATGATTTCGCGGGCGGCTTTTACTCCGGCGCGGTGGCCGGCTACGCGGGGGAGATGGCGGCGTTGAGCCCAGCGGCCGTTGCCGTCCATGATGACGGCGAGGTGTTGCGGCAATTGTTTGAGATCGAGCTTATCGAGAAGGTCGGCTTCTTCGCGGTTGGTTGGTTTTAAGAGGTCGGATGCTTTCACTCGGGTTCACTCGCGAAGATGCGCGGAGTGAAAAGCTAGCATAGGGTGGGGGTGGGTGCAAGGTAGGGTTGGAGTTGAGAGTTGAAAGTTGACAGTTAAGGTTAAAAACAAAAGCGAACGGCAAGATACGATTTCCACCGCAGAGACGCAGAGGGCGCAGAGAAAACCTAAGGCAACTGCTGCCCGGTTCGATGAATCCGAACCGGCCTCTACAAATGCAACTTCGCCTAAGTCGAGCGCCGCACGAAGAGAGCGATCCTTTGCTGCGCTCCCTTCGCAAAATCACTCAGGGCGGGCAGGACGACGATGCTTCTCGCATGGGCGGAGGCGCGGGGCTCACGATGACGATGCTGTTGGGATCGGGAGCGTCACGGGGAATGGATTAGAGTGCCGACGAGCCCGGCGCTGGAGGGCTGCGTGATCGCGGCATACACGAGGACCAGGGTGAGGATGATCATTATTATGCTGATCGCCCAGGCTACCAGGTTGAAGCCCCAGGTGTTGGTGTGTTCGCCCATCAGGTCGCGGCGATTGATTAGTAGGAGGATGAAGATCAGGACGACCGGGAGCCAGACGCCGTTGGCTACTTGGGAGAGGACGAGGATTTTGAAGAGGGGCGCGTTGGGGAGGAGGATGATGCCGCCGCCTACCACGATGAGGCCGGTGTACAGGCCGTAGAAGGCAGGGGCTTCTTTTACTTTATGGTCTATGCCTGCTTCGAAGCCGAGACCTTCGCAGATTACGTGGGCGGTGGAGAGTGGAAGGATCGAGGCGGCGAAAAGAGATGCGTTGAGGAGGCCGAAGGCGAAGAGGTAGGCGGCGAAGCGTCCGGCGATGGGGGCGAGGGCTGCGGCGGCCTGGGCGGCGTCGTTGATTTCAGTCATGCCGTTCCTATTCAGCGTGGCCGCGCAGCATACGATGATGAAGAAGACGATCACCATGCAGGAGATGCTGCCGACGAGGACGTCGAGGCGGGCATGTTTATATTGTTTGGGGCCGACGCGTTTTTCGACGAAGCCGGCTTGCAGGTAGAAGAATTGCCAAGGGGCGATGGTGGTACCGACGAGAGCTGTGACCATTAGGAGGTAGTCGGTGGTGTAGTGCAGCGTGGGGACGGCGGTTTCTTTGGCGGCGAGGAGCCAATCGGGTTTGGCGAGGATGGCGGAGACTACGTAGGAGAGGTAGAAGCCGCAGGCTACCAGGAATATTTTTTCGACCTGGCGATAACTTCCCTTCACTACCAGCAACCAGACGGCGATGCCTGCGAGAGGAACGGAGATAAATTTGCTGACGCCGAAAATTTGCATGGAGGCTGCTACTCCGGCGAATTCGGCTACTGTGTTGCCGAGATCAACGGCGAGCGCGGCAACCATCACGAAGAAGGTGGAGCGGAAGCCGAATTCTTCGCGGATTAAGTCGGAGAGGCCTTTGCCGGTGACTACGCCCATGCGTGCGCACATTTCTTCGGAAACGTAGAGAGCGATGGTCATGGGGATTAGGGACCAGAGGAGGGTGTAGCCGAAGTGTGCGCCGACGGTGGTGTAGACGGAGATGCCGCCGGCGTCGTTGTCAACGTTGGAGGTGATTAGGCCGGGGCCGACGACGGCGAGGAATAACGCGAGGCGACGACGGGTCATGCGCGTGCGTCGGAGGAGGTTTGAGCCGCGCGACTTCCAGGTGGCGGTGGTGGGTTCCGAGTTGGTGAGTTGGTCGGACATCGATTTCTAAATGTGAATTCGCAATTTTGGATCGAGGCCGGGCACGGCATGCCGTGCCCCTACAAATTCAAGCATTGGCAACGGCGCGCTGCTAGATTTTTCCTCTCATGCGGCTGACTACGTCGTCCACTGTGATGTTGCCGATTGGATGTTGGGTGCCGTCTACTACCGTTAGGCTGCGCAGATTGTACTTGTCGAAAAGCTCGAAGACATTTTTGTCGTGGGCGTCGGGAGTTACGGATAGGAGCGGCTCGAAGGCTAATTCGGACATGCGCTGATCGGAATCGGAGAGCAGCAGGCGCGCGATGGGGACGGTGCCGGCGAGCGTGGCTTCCTTGTTGATCAGGATTACGTTGTCGAGTTGGTCGGGGGAGAGTTCGTGGAAGCGGATGTAGTCCACGACTTCGCCGCGGGTGGCTTCCTCGCCGACGACAACGATTTCTGTGGTCATCATGCCGCCGGCGGTGTCTTGCTCGAATTTGAGGAGGGTTTCGACGTCGGCGGCTTCGCGATTTTCCATTTCCTCGAGGACTTCGTTTTTGGTTTCGGGTTCGAGGCTGGCGAGGATGTCCGCTGCGGCGTCCGGGCTCATTTCTTCGATGATGTCTGCGGCGCGCTCGGTGTCCAGTTTTTCGACGACTTGGGTTTGCAGGCGCTTGTCGAGTTCGGCGATGGTTTCGGCGGCGGTTTCTTCGTCGAGAGAGCTGATGATGCCTTGGCGCTCGTCGGGGGAAAGTTCTTCCATGATGTCGGCTAAATCGGCGGGATGGAGGGCTTCGAGTTTTTGACTGGAAAGGCGGAGTTTTACGCGGCGGAGAGGATCGGGTTCGACGAGATTCACAAATTCCCAGAGAATTTTGCGGGGCGGAAGTTTGAGTTGGATTTGGCGGATGGCCATTGGCGGGACTATTCCCTGGAGCAGGCGGCGGACGGCGCCGGGGAGGCCGACGTCCACTTGGGTGATGCGGAGTTCGGTGTTGCCGTTGGTGCGCTGGTCGGAGAGGTCAATGTCGTTGACGCGAACTACTTTTCGGCCGTTGGTGTCAATGATTTGCTGGTCGAGGAGATCTTTGCCTACGGCGAGCCAGGCTTCATTCGGCTGGTAAAGCGTGAGGGCGGATTCGTCGGTGGTGAGGGTGATGCGGCCGGGCGCGACCGAGGCGATTTGATCGTAGCGAGCGACTAGGGGGCGATATTGGCCGCGGCTGAGGAGCAGATGGGCGACGCGATTGGGTTGGTCGGCGGGCTCGACGAACATTTCTTTTACGCGGCCGACGTAGTTGCCGAAGGAATCGTAGGTTTCGGCGCCGATGATTTCTGTGGCGTGCAGCATGGGTGCTCCTTCGTGGTGCGTATGCATATGCGGGCAAAAAAAAAGCCCGGGCCGGAGGATGGTGCCGGCCACGGGCGCGCAGAAATCGCCCCTCGTTACTTCAGGCCGGGCCTCGCCTCCCTGTCCCCGCCTAATTCGCAGGTCCAGCGAACCGATACTTGCGTGGGAGTCCCCTGCCCTAGCCGATCTGGTCGTGTTTGCACGGCCAGGCGGTGACTTCCGGGTTCCGAATTGGACGACAGCTCCATTGCGTTGTGCTGGTGTGCTTTAGCTTTGGTCCCAATTGACTAGTAAATGCAGATGGAAAGTTTGTCAAGCGAAGAGTGGGGATTTTGAGGATTATTTTGCGCTGAAGAGCATATTTTTTGGTTTTGTGCCGCGGCGACGGCATGCGGCGACGTAAAGGTCCCAGTAGGTGGCACGGAGGTACTGGTCTTTTGCGAAGCCTAGCGCTTTGGCTGCGCGGTCTATTGCTTTGGGTGTGCCTTCCAGTTCGAGGTAGACGCCTGCGGGTGTTTCATCCAGGTCCAGGTGGAGATCTTGCAAGCGGAAGGTGGTGCGGAATTTGTCGTAGCGGAAGGCGGGGCGGAAGCCTAGGGAGGTTAGGGCTTTTGCGTATTGGCGGGAAGAGATAGAGGCCACTTGCTCGCGTTCGGCACGAATTTTATAGCGGGATGGCCTGTTGTTTCGCTGGGGCTGTGGAGGGGCTTTCGAGGTAAGGATCACACGTTCCTTGGCGGGGTTCGCTGGAGCGTGGTGATTGGCTGGGGTTTCGATGCGCAGGCGGAGGAGCATTTTGCGGCGGCGGAGGTGGGATTGCGGAGTGTCGTAGAGGATGTTTTGTTCGCGGAGGCGGGGTTGGGGGATGACATGTAGTTTTTTTATTTTGCGGAGGAGTTCGGGGATGTCGGTGATGCGGAGTTTGATTTCAATTTCAGGGTTGGTCTTTTTTCGTTGGGCCATGGGGATAGTATAGGGCGGTTGTTGCCAAAGATGCTGGGGTGCCAGCATAATCTGTTTGTTGCTCGCGTTCTTGGCTGTGGATTTTTTGCGTCACCGGCGGCTTGGGCGCGCGGCTTATTCATGAACGAACCCACTACCCCCTTAATGCAGCAATATCATGCGGTGAAGAAGCAGCATCCTGGTGCTTTGCTGCTTTTCCGTTTGGGGGATTTCTACGAGCTTTTTTATGACGATGCGGTGGTGGCTTCGCGTTTGCTGCAGATCACTTTGACGGCGCGGAACAAGGAGAAGGGGCAGGCGGTGCCGATGTGCGGCGTGCCTTATCATGCGGCGGAAAATTATATCGCGCGATTGATTAAGGCGGGGCACAAGGTGGCGATCTGCGAGCAGATGGAAGTGCCGGGGCCGGGAAAGAAGATCGTGCGGCGAGAAGTGATACGGGTTTTGACGCCGGGGACGGCTAGCGGCACCGGTCTGGTGGGAGCTAAGGAAAATAATTATTTGGCGGCGGTGGCACGGAGCGCGGCGGCAGGCGCGGCTGCGGGTGCTGGAGCACAGACCGCAACGCGGGGCGGCGGGCGCGGAGCTGAGCCAGTGATTGGATTGGCGTTTGTGGATCTTTCTACTGGAGAATTTCGAGCAACGGAGTTTTCGGGGGAAAAGGCGGAGGCGCGGCTGCAGGATGAGTTGGGGATTTTGCGTCCGCGCGAGGTGTTGCTGAGGCGGGCGGTGACTCTATTTCCGGTGACGACGCCCGCGGAGATGGATGGATTGGGCGCGGTGGAAACGCGTTTGGACGAGTGGGTGTTCGAGGCGAACTACGCGACGCGGATGCTGGAGCAGCACTTCCGGGTTGCGACTTTGGAAGGATTTGGATTGAACGGGCATGCGTCCGCGACGGCTGCTGCGGGGGCGCTGGTGCATTATTTGCGCGAGACGTCGGCGATTGGGGCGCGGACGCCGGAAGATTCGGTCACGAATCCGTCGTTGCGTCCGGCAGGGGCGGGGCTGGAGCACCTGGATCGAATTTCTTATTACGAGCAGCAGGATTCGATGATTTTGGATGCGGTGACGGCGCGGAATTTGGAATTGGTGGAGCCTTCGGCGGGGGATGATGCTTCGGCGACTTTGCTGAAGGCGATTGATGAGACGGCCACGGGGATGGGGGCGCGGCTTTTGCGGGGATGGATTTTGCGTCCGGAGATTTCGCTCGGGGAGATCGAGGATCGGCTGAACGCGGTTGGCGAATTGAAATCGCGGACGGTGGAGCGCGAGGAGATTCACCGGACGCTGGAAGGGATATTGGATCTGGAGCGATTGACGAGCCGGATTACTTTGGGGGTAGCGACGCCGCGGGATTTGCTGGCGTTGCGGCAATCGCTCGAGAAAATTCCGGCATTGCGCGGATTGCTGGAGCCGCTGGCGACAGTCGCTGCTGCGGTCGCGGCTGCGCCAGGCCAGCGACTGGCTGT
Organism: uncultured Acidobacteriota bacterium; assembly: GCA_963754275.1. Lineage (GTDB taxonomy): Bacteria > Acidobacteriota > Terriglobia > Acidiferrales > UBA7541 > Palsa-295. Next base: position 382,939 of record CAVWFO010000022.1, on the reverse strand, counting down.
GCTGCGCGAACAGCTCGACGAGATGCCTGACGTGCGCGAAATGATTGCGCGCGGGATTGCGGATGACCCACCGGCGGTGGCTAGCGATCCGGGAGTGATTCGGCAGGGGATTTAACGCGGAGCTCGATGAGTTGCACGACATTACGCGACAAGGGCGGCAGATTATTGCGTCCATGGAAGAGCGGGAGCGGAAGCGGACTGGGATTGGCTCGCTGAAGATTCGTTACAACCAGGTGTTTGGGTTTTACATTGAGATTTCGAAGCCGAATCTGCATCTGGCGCCGGCGGATTACGAGCGGAAGCAGACTTTGGTGAACGCGGAGCGGTTTACTTCGACGGAATTGAAGGAGCATGAGAGGAAGGTGTTGTCCGCGGAAGAGCGGGTGCTGGAGATTGAGCGGCGGCTGTACATGGAGATTCGCGAGGCGATTGCGCGGGAGGCGGGACGTTTGCGGAGGCTGGCTGCCGGGATCGCGCAGCTCGACGTGCTGGTGAATTTTGCGCGGATCGCGGCTTCGCGAAATTATACGCGGCCGGAATTTACCGAGACTGCGCTGGGAAAAAAGGGAAAGCGCGGGGTGCTGATGATCGCGGGCGGGCGGCATCCGGTGATCGAGAAACTCTTGGAGGAGCGGGGCGAGCGGTTTGTGCCGAATGATTTGTATTTGGACGATGAAACGCAATTTTTGCTTTTGATTACTGGGCCGAACATGGGTGGAAAGTCCACGTATTTGCGGCAGGCGGCTTTGATTTCGATTTTGGCGCAGATGGGGTCGTTTGTGCCGGCGGCATCGGCGAAATTGCCGATTTTGGATCGGGTGTTCACGAGGATTGGGGCTTCGGACAATTTGGCGCGGGGAAGGTCGACATTTTTGGTGGAGATGAGCGAAGTGGCGGCGATTTTGAATACGGCGACGGCGGCTAGTTTAGTGTTGCTTGATGAAGTGGGGCGCGGGACGGCGACGTTTCGATGGGCTCTCCATCGCGTGGGCGGTGGTGGAGGCTTTGCATTCGGGGGCGCGGCCACGGACGTTGTTTGCGACCCACTATCATGAGTTGACGGAACTGGAGCAGCTCTTGCCGGGCGTGCGGAATGTGCACGTGTCGGTGCAGGAGGCTGGGAACGAGATTATATTTCTGCGGCGAGTGGAGGCTGGGAGCGCGAATAAAAGTTATGGGATTGAGGTGGCGCGATTGGCAGGGTTGCCGAGTGATGTGATTGCGCGTGCGCGGGAGATTTTGCGGAGGCATGAGCAGAGTGAGGAGAAGTTGACGGCGGAGTTGTCGCCGGGGGCCGCTGCGGTGCATTCGGAGCAGACTCATTTTGCGGCGATTGATGCTTCGGTGGTGGAGGCTTTGCGTTCGGCGGATTTGAATAAGTTGACGCCGCTTGAGGCGATGAATTTGTTGGCGGCTTTGCAGAAGCAGCTTTCGTGAGGGGAAGGCAGAGTCAACGTCAAAAGCCTTACACGGAGGGCACAGAGCAAAGGCGGAGAAAAGTCTGAGAAAGATAGGATGTCCGCGGGTGCGCTGAGAAAACTGACTTCAACGGCTGCCCGGTTCGATAAAACCGAACCGGCCGCTACAAAGTCAAAGGCGAAAGAGCCGGCGGGACGCCAGCGCTACAACTGCAAGGCGATTCCTATTACCATTGAATGCGACTTCGAGTGTGGCAATGTGTAAACTCCTCGCGAAATCAACGTTGTAAACTGCGCTTGGGGGCTTCTAGACTCGCAGAGTGATGCGCGTTCTGGGAATGATGTCTGGCACTTCGGCGGATGGGATTGATGTGGCCTTGGTGCGTATTTCCGTTGCGGGCCCTTCCCTTTCGATCAAGTTCGAAGGACATCATCATGTGCTGTTCCCCGCCTCGGTGCGTGCGGCGATTTTGCGGCTTGCCAATGGCGGCGCTACTTCTTCCGCCGAGATCAGCCAACTGAATTTTTTACTGGGGGAGGAGTTTGCGGCGGCGGCTTTGGCTGCTTGTCGGCGGTGGCGTGTGCCTTTGCGTGCGATTGGAGTGATTGGGTCGCATGGGCAGACGATTTTTCATCAGGGGGCAGCGACGAGATTTTTGGGCGGGCGACGGGTGGCTTCGACTTTGCAGATTGGCGAGCCCAGCATTATCGCGGCGCGGACCGGAGTTGCGACGATCGCGGATTTTCGGCCGGCGGATATGGCGGCGGGCGGGCAAGGGGCGCCATTGGTACCGTTCGTGGATTATTTATTGTACCGGGATGCGAAATTGGGGCGCGTCGCTTTGAATATTGGGGGGATTGCGAATGTTACGGTGATTCCTCGGGGAGCGCGATCTGAGGATGTGTTTGCGTTTGATACTGGGCCGGGGAACATGATTATTGACGCGCTGGTGGAGCGGGTTACGCGCGGGCGGATGGCTTACGATCGCGGGGCGCGGATGGCTTTGCGCGGGCAAGTGATTCGGCCGCTGCTGGAGGAGATGCTGCGCAGCGCTTATCTGCGGTTGGCGCCGCCGAAGACGGCAGGGCGCGAGCAGTTTGGGTTGGCGTATGCGGACGAATTGATTGCGTGGGCCAAGAAGAGGCGCGCGCGGACCGAGGATTTGGTGCGGACGGCTACAATTTTCACGGCGCTTTCGATCGCGGATGCGTTCCGGAGATTTATTTTTTCGCGCGTGCGGGTGAATGAATTGATTGTGGCGGGGGGCGGGACCAAGAATCCTTTGTTGATGGCGCAGCTGCGGGCGGCTTTGCCAGGGATTGAGATTGTGCCGTCTGGGCGATTCGGAGTGCCTGCGGAGGCGAAAGAGGCTTTGGCATTCGCGGTATTGGCTTACGAGGCGTTTCATGGGCGAGTGAATAATTTGCCTTCGGCTACGGGGGCGAAGCGGGCGGCGATTCTGGGGAAACTGGTGCACGGCCACGCGCGCTAAGGATTTATATGCGGGATTTCTGCCGCTGACCGCAGCCGGCGCGTTTTTATTTGGCGCTGGGCTCCTGCTCGGCGGATGCGGCTCTTCGAAAACTCCTTACGATTCCGGCACGGTGAACTTCTTGATAGACGCCGCGCCGACCAATCTTGATCCGCGGATTGGCGCGGACGCCTATTCGGCGCACGTGGATGGGCTAATGTTTTCAAGCCTGGTGGCGCGCGACGCGCATTTGAATGTGATTCCGGACCTGGCGCAGAGCTGGGACATTCCTGATCCACTGACCTATGTTTTTCATCTGCGTTCAGGCGTGAAATTCCACGACGGACGGCCGCTTACGTCGGCGGACGTGAAATACACATTCGATACCATCATATTTGGGGCGTTGAAGACGCCGAAGCGCGGCGCCTTCAAGATGGTTAAGTCTGTAGAGGCGCCGGACGACTCTACTGTGATTTTCCATTTGAGCGAACCGTACGCTTCCCTGCTGTATAGCATGGTGTCGCCTGAGATTGGGATCGTGCCGCGCGGGTCGGGTGCGGAGATGGCGGAGCATCCGATCGGGACGGGGCCGTTTCGGTTTGTTAGCGCGACGACGGATGAAGAGATCGTGCTGGAGCGTAATGAGAATTATTTTGGCGGCGCGCCGAAGATCGAGCGGTTGCGGATGCGGATCGTGCCGGACGCGATTGTGCGGGCGCTAGAGCTGCGCAAAGGATCGGCGGACGCCGTGATTAATTCGTTGACGCCGGACATGGTGGTGACACTCGCGAAGGACCGTGGCCTGGCGGCGGTGCAGGAGCCGGGCACGACGATGGCGTACCTGGCATTCAATTTCGAGGATCCGGTTTTGGCGAAGCGCGAGGTGCGACAGGCGCTGGCTTATGCGACGGACCGGGCGACGATTATTAAATATTTGCTGCGCGGGCAGGCGCGGCCGGCACAGAGCTTGCTGCCGCCAAATCATTGGGCGTTTGATGGGGACGTGCAGCACTACGATTTTGATCCGGGGCTGGCGGAAAAGATGCTCGATGCGGCGGGTTATCCGCGGGGGGCGGATGGGGTGCGGTTGAGATTGACGCTCAAGACTTCGACGGATGAATTTACGCGGTTGACCAGCGCTGCCATTGCCGACCAGTGGAAGCGGGTGGGCGTCATGCTGGAATTGCGGCCTTTGGAGTTTGCGACTTTTTATTCGGATATCACGCGGGGGAGTTTTCAGATGTACACGTTGCGATGGGTGGGGGCGAATACGGATCCGGATATTTTTGAGTATGTGTTTGGGTCGAAGAGGATGCCGCCGGTGGGGGCGAATCGCGGGCATTACCGGAACGCGGAGTTGGATGGTTTGTTGGATCAGGCGCGGGTGGAGATGGATCAGGGGAAGCGGAAGGAAATATTGGCGCGAGTGCAGGAGATAGTGGCTGTAGATGAGCCGTATATTAATTTGTGGTATGTGGACAATGTTTGCGTGCATCGGGATCGGCTGGAGGGGATCGTTTTGTCTCCTGGCGGAGATTACGATTTTTTGGATGGGGCGTTTTTGAAGTAGGCGAGTGGATTTAAAGATTAACATGGAGGGTGCGGAGGAAAGGCGGAGGGCACAGAGAAAGATGGAGTTGATAGTTTACAGTTAAGAGTTGAAAGCAAGAGAAACGGCAAGATGGGGCGTTTACTGCAGAGACGCGGAGACGCGGAGCCCCCGCAACGGCTGCCCGGTTCGATGAAACTGAACCGGCCGCTACAAAATCAAATGCAAATGCAACGACGGCGGGCGGAAATGTTGACGCCTGAGCAAGCTGGGGCGCAGCCCTTCGACGCCGCACTGCGGCCTCTCAGGATGAATCGCGCGGCAGCGCGATTCACAAGCAACGCGTCTACCAAGTCAAATTAATCGTGCAGGGCGGATTTGATTTCGGATTCGGGGATGGCGCCTTCGCGGACTACGTTCCAGTGGTGGCCGTCTAGGCGGACGATGGTGCTGGCTAGGATGCCGCCGGTGTCGCCTGCATCGAGGACCAGGGGGAGGCGGTCGCCTAATTGTTTTACGATTTGGGCGGCGGCGGTGCAGCTGGGGAAGCCGGAAAGATTGGCGCTGGTGCCGGTGATGGGGCCGCCTACGGCTTCGATGATTGCGGTGGGGACGGGCATGTTGGCCCAGCGTAATGCGACGCGGCCGGTGTTGCCGGTGACTTTTAATGGCAGGCGGTGCGTCGCTTCGACCACCAAGGTGAGGGCGCCAGGCCAGAATTTGTGGGCCAGGGTCAGAAATGTGTCGGGTACGTCGCGGACCAGGGTAACGGCTTGTTCGATCGGAGCTGACGAGAATTGGGAGCGCTTTGGTTTCGGGGCGGCCTTTTACGCGGAACACGGCTTCGATGGCGGCGAGGTTGAAGGGGTCGGCGGCCAGGCCGTAGAAAGTGTCGGTAGGAACGCCGACTACTTGGCCACGTTTGATGAAGCCGGCAGCGTAGTCCACCACGCGTTGTTCCGGGGATGCGGCTGAAATTTTCAGGACTTCGACGGGCAAGTGATCACTCTCTGCGGGTTACGCCTCAAGTTCGATAGGCACGCTATCATATTGGCTGCGATGGACGCAAGGCGGAGGTTCGCGCGCCATTCTGTAGCTTCGGATAACTCGACGGGGCGTTAGGCGTTTGTTAGGCTGGGGGCGTGGCGTCACATTTGAGCGAGGAGATGATTACCAGCCGCGAGAATAAGTGGCTGAAGGTGTTTCGCGCGGCTTTGCGCGGGACGGGGCCGGGGGCTGGCGAGCCGATTGGTGTGGAAGGGCCGAAATTGGTGGAGGATGCGCTGCGGTCGGGGCTCGAGGCTGAAGCGCTGCTGGTGAGTGAATCCGGGGAGTCGTCGGAGCTGGAGCGGATTTTGCGGGCGGCTGGGGAGAGTGTTGCGGGGATTCCGCGTTCGCGGGTGTTGCGGACGACGGATAAGTTGTTTGCGTCGGTGGCGGGGACGGAGACACCGCAGGGAGTGGCGGCGCTATTTCGTCAGCGAGCGTGGGAATTTGATGATGTGGTGCGCGGGGCCGCTGCGGCTGACGGGAGCTTGCGCGGGGAGACGGCGTTGGTGATGGTGATGGCTGCGGTGCAGGATCCGGGGAATATTGGGACAATTGTGCGGTCGGCGGAGGCGTTTGGGGCGACGGGCGTGGTGACTACGCGCGGGAGTGCTGATCCTTGGTCGCCAAAGGCTTTGCGGGCGTCTGCTGGATCTGGATTGCGGATGCCTATCTTGCGCGGGATGGCGATTCCGGTGTTGCTGGCGCAGTTGAGAGTGGCTGGGATTAAGATTGTCGCGGCTAGTTCGCATTCTGGTGCTTTCAGTCGCGCCGGGGCGGAAGCAGCGGCGGATTTGCGCGAGGCGGTGGCGATATTCATTGGGAATGAAGGAGCCGGGCTGCCGCGGGAGATTGAGAATGTAGCGGATGGGCGGATTTCGATTCCGATGGCGGCTGGGGTTGAGTCGTTGAACGCCGGGGTAGCGGCTTCGGTTGTGTTGTATGAGGCGGCGCGGCAGAGGAAGAGCTTTAGCACGGATGCGCACTGATAAAAGCTGACGAACACAGATGAAAGCTTAGAGAGTTACGCCGGAAACTGAAGCGAGAGCGATCGATAATTTGAACATGGGACTATTTCAGGCTGTACAACCTGAGGACGAATCGTTGGCGGGGCGGCCGCTGGCTGACCGGATGCGTCCGCAAAGTTTGGATGAGTTTATCGGGCAGGAAGAATTGCTGGGGCCGGGGAAACCATTGCGGGTGCAGATTGAGCGCGACGATTTGAGTTCGATGCTTTTGTGGGGACCTCCGGGGTGCGGCAAAACTACTTTGGCGCGGATTATCGCGCGGACCACGAAGTCGGAGTTCATACCTTTCAGCGCTGTGCTTTCCGGGATCAAGGAAATTAAGGAAGTGATGGCCAAGGCGGAGGCCACGCGGAGGTATGGGCGGCGCACGATTGTGTTTGTGGATGAGGTGCACCGATTTAATCGGGCGCAGCAGGATGCATTTTTGCCGCATGTGGAGGCGGGGAATATTTTATTGATTGGGGCGACCACGGAGAATCCGTCGTTCGAGGTAATTGCGCCGCTGCTTTCGCGGATGAAGGTTTATGTGCTGAAGGCGCATACGGCGGAGCAGATTGTGTCGTTGCTGGAGCGGGCGCTGGCGGACGATGTGCGCGGCCTGGGAAAAGTGAACGTGGCGGCGAATCTGGAGATATTGCATCGGATTGCGATTTTAGCGAATGGAGATGCGCGGGCGGCTTACAACACTCTGGAAGCTTTGGTGATGGGGACCGAGCCTGGACCGGAGGGGCGGCGGGTGCTGACGCAGGAGCGATTGGAAGATGTGCTGCAGCGGAAGTTGCTGCCTTATGACAAGTCCGGGGAAGAACATTTCAATCTTATTTCGGCGCTGCATAAATCTGTGCGCAATTCTGATGCGGACGCGGCCTTGTATTGGTTGGCGCGGATGATCGAGTCAGGCGAGGATCCGTTGTACATTGCGCGGCGGCTGGTGCGGATGGCGAGTGAGGATATTGGATTAGCCGAGCCGCATGCGGTGGAAGTTACGATTGCGGCGATGCAAGCTTTCGAGTTGCTGGGGCCGCCTGAGGGGCATTTGGCTTTGGCGCAGGCGGCAGTATATTTGTCGCTCGCGCCGAAATCGAATGCCGTGTACAAAGCTTACGGTAAAGTGCAGGACGATTTACAGAACACAATGGCGGAGCCGGTGCCGCTGCAGATACGGAACGCGGTGACGGGTCTCATGAAAAATATTGGCTATGGGCGGGAATACCAATATGCGCACGATTTCGAGGATAAGGTTACGGACATGAGTTGTTTGCCGGAGAGTCTGGCCGGTAGGATTTATTACCAGCCCACGGATCAAGGGTTTGAGGCGCGGATACGGTTGCGGCTGGAGGAAATTCGACGGATACAGAAGAAGCCGGCGGAGACAAAAGACAAGTGATGCGCGTAAAAATCGGAGTGCCCTTCCCCACGATGCTTCTCTGGTTCGCCGTCGTTTTCGTTCTTTCGATCCCCATATCCGGTCTAGCGGAAATAAAGCAAATCGCGGTGTTTGATCAGGATGTGCAGGCGTTTGCGATTTCGCAAGACAATCATGTGGTGTATGCCGTGGAGCGGATGAAACGGATCAAGAAATTGATCGTGGAGCATGACGATTTTTGGGTGGGCGATATTGACGGAAAGAAACGGAAGATTATTGATGGCGACAAGTTTATGCCGGTGCCCTCCTCTCCTGATGAGGAGCCTAGCGATCCGGGCGATGCGAAGCATCCGCCCTTGCCGCATCAGCATAGCTACCAGGTGGATACGTTGACATGGTCGCCCGACAGCAAACGGATTGTGGTGAAGATGGATACTTCGGAGCTGGCGCAGCCGCGCGGGAGCATCGTACAGCAGTTGGATGAGCAGCAGACGGTGCGGCCGAACACCATTTTGTATTTGATGGATGCGGACGGGCACGAAATTTCGATTTCCGGGTCGAAGACGGCGACACTATCGGATGCGTTTAATGCAGCTTGGCTGGCGGATGGGCAGACGCTGGTGTATTTGTCGAAAACCACCGGTGGGTTGAGCCAGATTAATGCTCTGAGTCCGGCGGATGGAAAGAAGCGCGTGCTATTCGACGGGTTCACTTTTGCTGCTGTGGCGTGGGACACGAAGCGGAACCAGGCTTTTGCCATTGAGCAGAACACGCGGTTGGTGGGACCGCCGAAAATCATGCAGCTGGATTTGGTGCAGGAGCGGGTGACGGAGTTGGGATCGGTGGAGGAATACGCGGGATTTTTGACGGTGGCGCCTTCGGCCCGGAAGATCGCTTATTTTAAGGATGGCGATACGTTGGAAGTGCGCGACGTGGTGGGCAACGCGAGGCCGGTAGTGGTGCGCGTCGCGATTGGGGAGTTTCAGTGGTCGAAGGATGAGCAGCACATTTTGCTAAAGCGCGGGCAGCCGCAGGCGTCGAACAATTTGGTTTGGGTGGGAGTTTACAACGGAACGTTTGAGCCATTTTTTCATGGGTTGGAGTTTCATAGTTTTGAGATTGCGCCTGACGGGGCGACGGTGGGGGTTACGGAACCGGGGAAAAGGGCGTTGGTGATGTATCGGTTGGAGTACGTGGCGCGTTCGCGCGTATTTATAATCAGTTCAAAGGCACCACAGATGAACGCAGAGAAACCAACTGAACGCCGGCCGATTCGATGAAGCTGAACTGGCCGCTACAAATAAAAGAACGGCGAGCATGGCAAGGGGCATGAAGCGCGCCGCGCAGCCAGGAGTGGCTGTGCCACGAAGGCGTAGCGGTTAGATGCTGGCGGGGTCGTGGGTTAGGCGGAGGCGACGGACGTGTTCTTTCAGGATGCAGGAGTTCATTTGGACGAAGAGGCCGGCGCGGCGGGCGCGCTCGGCGGCCTCGTGGTGGATTACGCCTTCTTGCATCCAGATGGCTCGGGCGTGGATGCGAATGGCGGCGTCCACGATATCGGGGACGAATTCAGAGCGGCGGAAAACGTCAACGATGTCCACTTTTTCGGGAATGTCTTCCAGGCGGGCGTAGGATTTCTCACCTAGAACTTCCTTTTCCAGCGGATTTACGGGGATGATGCGGTAGCCAACGGATTTCAGATAATCGGCTACGCCGTAGCTGGGTCGAAATTTGCGATTGGAGAGGCCGACGACGGCGATGGTGCGGCTGGTCTTGAGAATGTCCGTGACTGGATCGTTGGGCGCGGACGGAGCGCTGCCGTTTCCATGTACGGACACGTTCGCGGATGCGTTGAATTCGTTGGGGGATTGAGTCATTAGATGTCCCGGGAATCGCCTTCCAGAAATTGGCGGATGGAGGGCCTGGATTCGCGGGGCGTAGTGTCTCGCACGAGGGCGAGTGAGTCCAGAAATTTCTTGTTTTCGTCGGGAGTGCCCACGGAGACGCGAATGGCGGTGGGCAGGCCCATCCAGCGCATGGGGCGTACTATTACTCCTCGAGAAAGGAGTTCTTCGCTAATGGGCTCGGCGTCGCGGCCGAATTCCACGAGCACAAAATTCGCGAAGGATGGGACGAATTGGATGTTTAGCGCTTTCAGGCCGGCGGTCAGCTGAGCGAGGCCGGCACGATTGGATTCGACTGAGCGGCGCACGTGTTCTGAGTCATCCAGCGCGGCGAGGGCTGCAGCTTGGGCTATGCCGGAAGTGTTGAACGGGCCGCGAAGCTTGTTCATTTCGCCTAGCAGATCGGCGGGGCCGATGCCGTAGCCGATGCGCATTCCGGCAAGTCCATACACTTTCGAAAAAGTGCGCAGGACGATTACGTTGCGGCGGCGCTGGGCCACCGCGATGGAGCGCGAATAATCGGGGCGCTCGACATATTCGAAATAGGCTTCGTCCACGATTACCAGTACAGTTTCCGGAATGCGGGCGAGGAAGGAATCGAGCTCGTCGGCGGTAAACATGGTGCCAGTTGGATTATTGGGATTCGCGAGGTAAACGAGCTTGGCCTCAGGCGGAAGGTTGCGGGCGATCGCGTCGAGATCGAATGCGTAATTTCGCAGAGGGATTTCGAGGAGGCGCGCTCCGGCGGCGCGAATGGCGATGTAGTAGAGGGGGAAAGAACCGTGGGAGGTGACGCCACAATCAGCGCTGGTGAGCATGATGCGTGCGGCGAGGTCAATTAATTCCGTGGAGCCCGCGCCGAGAATTATATTTTCGATGGGGACGCTGTGTTTTTTTGCGAGCGCTTCGCGGACGTAGAAGCCGCTGCCGTCGGGATAGCGATTGGAGTCTGCTAGAGCTTTTTGTGCGGCGGCTAGTGCGAGCGGCGAAGGACCCAGGGGATTTTCGTTGGAAGCGAGTTTGATTGGGTGCATTTTCAGTTCGCGTTCGACCTCTTGAATTGGTTTTCCGGGGACGTAGGGAGCGAGCGCGCGAATGTGAGTGGGGACGAGATCATGAATGCGTGTGGTCATTCGCTGCTGTGGCTCAGCGCCTGCCCTTGGGACCCGTGAAATTTCCTGGTTTGGGTTTGTGCTGACCTGGGCGGTGGCCGCTGCGCTTTGCTCCACCTGCGCCTGGGCGTGGCTTCATTCCTGTGGGGCGTCCGCCTAGTTTCGTGAATTTACTTTTCGCGCGGCCGAATGCGCCCGGTTCCGAGGGTTTGCGCGATTTCCACGGGGCGCCGGGCTTGCGGCTGCCGCTGGTGGATGGGAATTTGCGGAATTTTGAGCCGGGCCCTCCGCTTGCATTGGCGCGGCCGGTGGGTTGCGACGATTCGGTGCGACGCCAGGGGGCTTCAGATTTTGGTTTGATCGGGCGATCGTAGTCGGAATCTTGATCGGGACGACTAAAGGAGTCCGAGCCGAATTTTCGGAATGGCTTTCCGCCGCTGTGTGGTTTCGAGCCTCCGGGGCCTTCCCTCCTGAAAGGTGGGCGGGGTTTCCAGGGGCCACGGGGTTTTTCGCCGTGTGATTTTGCGCCGAATGGTTTTGAGAATGGCGGTTTCGCCGGGCGACCGCCTGCGGCTGGTGGGCGCGATTTGAAATCGGGACGCGCGGGATGGTCCGGGCGCGAATTTTGGAAGCTGTTTTGTGACGGGCGCGAAAACTGAGCTGGCGGAGCCGGGACGTTTGGACGATCGTGCGGCGCGTTACGGAAATTTTGATGCGGGCGCGGAGTTGAGCTGTCGCGCGGGACGAACGGTTGATCGGAGCGTTTTGCTTCGCCGGGTTTGGGCTTGGGTTGATAGGGACGGCGCTTGACGAACGGACGGCGCGCGATGCCGGCAGCAATTCCTAACGTGGACATTCCGGTTGCCGTTGGTGGCTGCAGACCTGTGCGAACGGCGGAGGTCGCTGCGGACTGCGTCGCTGTGCTGCTGCTTTGCGTTGCGCCTGGTTGGACCATCTTGCGCAGAGTATTTACCTCGGCGTCTGAGAGCGGGCGATAGTTGCCCGGGGTTAGCGATTCGAGCGCCAGGTTGCCGATTTTTACGCGCTTGATTTTTTCTACCGGATGGCCGGTTTGGAACAAGCGATTGCGCAGCGCGTCTCGACGGGCTTCGGAGAGCGTGACTTCGTACCAGGGAGCGTCTTTGCCTTTGATGCGGGTTATGCGGGCGCCGGTGGATTGCTCGAGGGCGGCGGTTTCGTCGAAGGTGAGGAGGGTTTTTAATTTTAGATTGTAGGTTTGGGGCAGATGGTGGGCTTTCAGCATCAGGTTCGCTAGCTCGCCGTCGTTGGTGAGGAAGACGAGGCCGAGGCTGTGATATTCGAGACGGCCTACCGGGAAGACGCGCTGGGCTACGCCGTGGAGCATGTCGGAAAGGGAGCGGCGGCCTTCGGGATCAATCATGGTGGAGACTACTTCAGGCGGCTTGTTCAGCAGAAGATAGACGCGCTCGGTTTCCGGGCGCAGGAGCTTGCCTTGAACTTTTATGTGGTCTTTGGATTCGTCGGCTTTGCTGCCTAGTTCCGTGATGGTCTGGCCGTTGACGGTGACCAGGCCGGATTTGATTAGTTCTTCGGCGTGACGGCGTGAGGCGATGCCCGCGCGCGCGATTATTTTCTGTAGTCTTTCGAGCATGGGAAGATTGAGTGGCTCCGTGGTGCGCGTATAGCTTAACGGAAAATTGGGTTTGGAGCGAATGGGAAGGTGGGGCCCGATCAACGCGGAGGAGCACCGCAGAGGCGCAGAGAACGCAGAGAAACCAACGGCGACGGCCGCCCGGTTCGATGAAACTGAGCCGCCCGCAACAATGGCAAATCGGCGCGAGTTAGGTTTCCGAGTCGGACGACTGAGTGCCGGAACCGGCGCTGGCTGCCGCCGCGCGGGACTTGTCTGTGTCATCGGGCGCGGTGGCTGGGGGAGAATGTGGTTGTTGCGGCGCGTCGGAGATGGAGTCGGTCGCGTCTCCGGGCACGGTTCCAGCTTCCGAAGAAGCGTCATCGGAGAAGTCATCGTTGGCTGCTTCAGCGACTACTTCGGTGCCTGCGACTGCGACGCCGCCTTCCGCCACAACTTCTACGTTGACGATTTCTGCGTCCACAACTTCTTCGCTGATTGCTGCGGAATCTTCGGGTTGGGCTTCGGCTATGCCTTCGTCGGAGCCTAGGGCTGCTTGGGCCAGGGCTTCGAATTCTTTCAGGCTGGGGAGTTCGTCCAGGTCGGAGAGGCCGAATCGCATCATGAACTGTTTGCTCGTGCGGTAGAGGATGGGGCGGCCGATGACTTCTTTGCGGCCTGCGGTGGTGATCAGGCGCTTTTCGAGGAGGGTTTTGATTACGCCGCCTACGTGGACGCCGCGGATTTCGTTAATTTCGGGAACGGTGACTGGTTGTTTGTAGGCGATAACCGCTAGAGTTTCGAGCGCGGGCATTGTGAGGCGCAGCGGCGGTTGCAGGCTCTTGATGAATTTGCGGACTACGTCGTGATGCTGGGCTTTGGTGTAGAACTTCCAGCCGCCGGCGACCTTGCGGACTTCGATGCCGCGGTCTTCGGTTTGGTAGGCGGCGGTGAGTTGTTCGAGCGCGGCGCGAGCTTCTGGTTTTTCGATGCCGAGGGCTTTGGAGATTTGATCGAGCGTGGCGGGCTCGTCGGCGGCGTAGATGATGGCTTCGAGTGAGGATTGGATTTCTTGTGGCGTCATGCGTTTCCCCTTGGTGATTGCGGTGGCGCGATTAGCGCAAGAGCACTCTTCACAGGTATTGCTCCTCGATTTGGGACATGGCGTCGGGGCCGGCGAAGACTGCGTCGAACATTTTGTGTTTGCGCAGGCGGATGTCTTCGAAGAGGTCGGACTGGACTAGCATGACGGCTTGCATGCGGACCATTTCCAGGACGGCCAGCAGCGCTACGATCATAGCGTTTCTGGTTTCGCACGTTTCGAAGAATTGGATTAGGGAGACGGGATCGTCTGTGACGACCAGGCGTTGGCGGAGGCGGTCCATCATTTGGGCTATGGATACTGTGTCGTGGCGCAGGCCGAATTGGGGAACTTCTTTGCGGCGTTCTAGAACTTGCTGAAAAGTTTTGACTAGATCTACCAGTGAGACTACCAGTTCGCCTTGGACTTCGTCTCCGCCGTACAAAGATTTATCGGGATGGGACCAGACGTTCGCTTCGACTTGTTGTTTTTGGTAGAGAAGCTGGGCGGCATTTTTGAATTTTTCGTGTTCGAGGAGGCGGTGGACGAGTTCGTCGCGCGGATCTTGTTCTTCGGCAGCCAGCAGCGGATCAACTGGGAGCAGCATTTTGGATTTGATGTGGATCAGGGTGGCGGCCATGTAGATGAAGTCGGCGGAGACGTCTATGTCGAGCTTTTCGAGCTGGTGGAGGTAATCGAGATATTGCTCGGTGATTTTGGCGATGGGGATATTGTGGATGTCCATCTCCTGCTTGCGGATTAGATCGAGCAGGAGATCGAGCGGGCCTTCGTACGATGGTAAGTTGATGCGATAGGGTGATGCCATTTCGCCTGTTGCCACCTTCCTGCACGCGCTGGATTTGAGGACTGGCGGGCTTCGTCCCATTGGAAGATCGCGTTGCGGACGCGTTTCATGGTTTTGCGCGCGACCTTCTGGGCTTGCTTCGAGCCGTTGTCGAGGATATCCCAAACTTGCTGTGGATTGGCCTCAAATTGTTTGCGGCGTGCCTGGATGGGCTCGATCCACTTCACCAGGCCTTCGGCCATTTCTTTTTTGCAGTCCACGCAGCCGATGGCGGCTGAGCGGCAATCGCGGTCAATGCGCGCGACGGTGTCGGGCGGCGAAAATAATTTGTGATAGGCGAAGACTGGGCAGATTTCCGGGCGGCCGGGGTCGGTGCGGCGGACGCGTTGCGGGTCGGTGAGCATGTTGCGGGTTTTGGTACGGATTTCGTCGGGGGGATCGGTGAGCCAGATGGCGTTGCCGTAGGATTTGGCCATGCGGCGGCCGTCGAGGCCTGGGAGGCGCGGGGTTTCGGTGGGCAGTAGGCGGGCTCGCGTAATACTTCGGTGATCTGAAAAATGCTTTCGTTTGCCGACTTGTTCGAGGAAATTCTGAACGCCAATTTCGACGCAACCTTGCGGCGAAGCTCCGCGCGTATCAGAAGCGCGCTTCTCCGCATCAATGTCTGCCCTCCGACCTGGGCGACCAAGATGGCCCTGTACAAATTCGTTCCAAATGGCGGTGAGATTTTTAGCGTTCGTCATCACGAAAAATTGCGTCTTTCACGCCGAAACCGTAGTGCGAATTGAAGCGGCGAACAACTTCGCGAGTTAACTCGACGTGAGGGGCTTGGTCTTCGCCTACTGGCACTAGCAAATCTTTTTTTGGTTCGCCGTACATTACGATGTCGGCGGATTGGAGGAGGGGGTATCCGAGGAAACCGTAGGTGCCGAGGTCGCGGCCTTTTAGATTTTCAATTTGTTCTTTGTAGGTGGGGACGCGCTCTAGCCAGCTTAGCGGAGTGATCATGGAGAGGAGGACGTGGAGCTCGGCGTGTTCCAGGACTTGGGATTGGACGAAGAGGGTGGATTTTTGTGGGTCTAGGCCTACGGCTAGCCAGTCCATGGCGACTTGGAGGGTGTTTTCGGCGATGGAGCTGGTGTCTTCGTAGTGCGTGGTGAGGGCGTGCCAGTCGGCCACGAAGAAGTAGCAGTCGTATTCTTTTTGGAGCTTGAGCCAATTAGAAAGCGCGCCGAAATAATGGCCGAGATGGAGGCGGCCTGTGGGGCGCATGCCGCTGAGGACTCGTTTCGGTTTAGGCAAGATTAGGTCGAGCTCCTTAGTTTGCGCGTTTTGCGTTACGCATTGGATTGCGCAGATGCGATTCAAGGCCGGGCACGGCATGCCGTGCCCCTACGCGAACAGCACCAAATAGCCGGCGAGACGCCGGCGCCACAAAACCAACGGCAACGGCTGCCCGGCCCGATGAACATGCACCTGACACTACAAATTCAAACCCAACGGCTGGCGGTCTGAAGACCGCCGCCACGAAATCAACGGCAACGCACAGCTCTCAGTGTCGCAGCAGGTCGCGGGCGATTACGAGGCGCTGCATTTCGCTGGTGCCTTCGTAAATTGTCAGGACGCGGGCGTCGCGATAGTAGCGCTCGACGTCTGTTTCGCGCGAATAGCCAGAGCTGCCGTGGACTTGGACGGCTTTGTAGGCGACGCGGTTGGCCATTTCGCTGGCGTATAACTTTGCGCGGGAGGCTTGCGAGCCGCGGGGACGCGATTGCGCGCCGCCGGCTTCCCTGCCCTGCGCTTCGCTACCGCGCAATTCTTTGTCGCGTTGCCAGGCTGCGTAGTGAGTTAGGGCGCGAGCGGCTGAAACTTCTGTTTCCATGTCGGCTAGCATCCATTGGATGGCTTGGTATTCGGCGATCGGGTGGCCGAAAGTTTTTCTTTGTTTGGCGTAGCGCGTGGCGGCTTCCAGCGCGCCTTGGCCTACGCCTACGGATTGCGCGGCGATCCCGATGCGGCCACCGTCGAGCGATTCGAGCGCGATGCGCAGGCCTTGGCCCTCTTCGCCCAAACGATTTTCTGCTGGGACGCGGCAATCTTGCAACGAAATTTCGGCGCTTCGGGAGAGGCGCAAGCCCATTTTATCTTCGTAGCGGCTGATGCGGAAGCCGGGAAAATCTGGCTCGACCAGGAAGGCGGTGACGCCACGGCTGCCTGCTGCGGGATCGGTTTTCGCGAAGACAATGTAGAGGCCGGAGACTCCGCCGTTAGTGACCCAGGCTTTGGTGCCGTTGAGGATGTAGTGATCACCTTCGCGAACGGCGCGGGTTTGGATTCCAGCGGCGTCGGAACCGGCTTGCGGCTCGGTGAGGCAGAAGGCGCCGAGAATTTCGCCGCTGGCGAGGCGGCGGAGGTATTTTTTCTTTTGGGCCTCGCTGCCGGATTTCCAGAGCGGGACGGCGACTACCGAGTTTGTGACGCTTAGGGCTACGGCGGTGGACGCGTCCACGCGGGCGACTTCTTCGAGCATTAGGGCGTAGCTTACGGTGTCGGTGCCGGCGCCGCCCCAGTCTTCTGGGATCAGCATGCCGCAGCAGCCTAGTTCGCCCAGTTTTTTGAGTTGGTCGGCGGGAAACATCTCGGCGCGTTCGTATTCACGGAGGATGGGTCGCATTTCCGTTTCCATGAATTGGCGGACGGTGTCGCGGATGAGAATTTGGTCGCTGCTGAGTGAAAAATCCATCGAGAAGTGTAGGAGCGATGCTAGCACAGTGCGGAGGGCAAAGGCACCCCGGATGAACACGGAAAACCTTAACGGCGAAAATGGAAAAGAGAAAATGGAAAATGGAAAATTGGAATTGGTCCGCAAATCGTGGGGTCGCGAGGCGCCGCTGATGAACGCAGATGAACACTGATAACGGCAGTGATCAAGGCTGGCGGAGATAATGGCGAAAAAAAGTTAACGCAGAGGGCGCAGAGGTCGGAGCGCAGAGGGCGCGGAGAAAACCAACGGCAACGGCTGCCCGGTCCCACAAACCGGGACCGGCCGCTACAGAATCAAAACCTTTTGCGTCGTGTTGTTATTCGACGTCGGTCTTCTTTTTTACTTCGGGAGGTTTTAAGCGTTCGCTTACTTTGGATTTTTTGCCGGGTTTTACATCCAGTGATTGGGTCTTTGTTACCAGACCCTTGGATTCGAATACGATGGAGTAGTGGCCGGGTTTCAGGCCGTCGAAGCTGTAGGCGCCGGTGCCGTCAGTGCTGCCGTTCGTGGTTTCTTTCGTGCTGAGATTGGTTAGGGTGACTTGGGCGCCGGCTAGCGGCGAGCCTTGGTGGTCGGAGACGTTCCCGAAGACGGACCCGGTGTCCGCCTGGGAGTGTGCTGGCGGTGGTGCGGTTGCTTGCGCTGGTGTGGCTGGCGCGACGATCAAGATTGAAATCGCTATGATGCAGGTTGCCGCTGCTACTGCTGACGAGCTAAGACTACGTTTATGGCGTGGCATGCTGCCCCCTGAAAAATTAGGATGCTGCGGAGTCGCCGGGGTTGCTTGCTGACATTTAGAGTTTCAGAAGCTCGCGCAGGCGTTTGGTTTGGGCGCGCGAGACTGGTATTTCGCTGGCGCGTTTGTCGTTCATTTTCAGCATGTAGCTGGACTTGAACCAGGGGACGACTTCCTTGATGTGATTGATGTTGACCAGGTAAGAGCGGTGCGCGCGCCAGAAGCGGTCGGCGTCGAGGGAGGCGGAAAGTTCTTCGATGGTGCGGTAGTTGGAGACGCCTTCGAAGTCGCGCGTGAAAATTGTGATGGTGCCGTCCTGGATGGAGGAATAAATCATGTCGTCGGCGTCCACCAGGAACATACGTTCTTGGGATTTTACTAAGAGCTTTACTGGTTGCAGGGTCTTGGCGGTGGTGCCGGGGAAGGTTAACTGGCCCATCAGAGTTTCGAGGCGTTCCACCGGCGAGGTGTGGGCATCGAGCATTTTTTTGGCTCGTTGCAGGGCTTTGGAGATGCGGGCTTTGTCGAAGGGCTTGAGGACGTAATCAACGGCGTTTACGTCGAAGGCTTGGATGGCATAGTTGTCGAAGGCGGTGGCGAAGACGATTTGCGGGACGGGGAGGCGGCGTTCGAGGAGTTTTTTGATTACGCCGAAGCCGTCCAGGCCGGGCATTTGGACGTCGAGGAAAACGAGGTCGGGCTCGTGTTCTTTTATCAGGCTGACAGCTTCGAGACCGTTTTTGCCGAGCGCGATCACGTTTACTTCGGGGAAACCTTTCAGGAGGTAGAGGAGCTCGTCGCGGGCTGGGCGCTCGTCGTCAACGATTACTGTATTGATTGGCATTGGTTTGTCGGAAGCAGTATATGCAACGGGGGTGGAGGCGGCAAGAAATCAGCGGCGTCGGATTGTTGTGCGGTGGACGGAATTCACCGCTGAGACGCAGAGGGCGCAGAGAAAAGCTAGTGCAGGTTTGGGACCCGGGTAAAATCGTGGCAATCAGTTCCCCTACCGCGCGTCGTTGAGAGTGCGACTGAGATCGATGGCGGTCTGAAGACCGGCGCTGCGAAAGCGTCAGCGGACGCGAAGATGCGTTAGTATGTTTGTCGAAATTGGAGTTACTGGAGCGAATGTGGCGAAGAAAGACTGCTACTGCGAAAGTTTTGAACAGTGATTTGGTTTTGCATACGCGGGTGTTTGATGTGCAGCGCGAGAAAGTAATCGAGCCGAGCGGGGTGGAGGCCACGCGAGACATCATTGTGCATCCGGGGTCGGTGGTGGTGCTGCCTGTGCTGCCGGACGGACGGATTGTTTTGATTCGGCAATACCGGCACAGCGTGGAGCAATATTTGTGGGAGTTGGTGGCGGGGCGGCGGGATGGGCAGGAGAGTTTTGTTGCGGGGGCGCGGCGTGAGTTGAAGGAGGAGACTGGTTATACAGCGAGGCGGATGCGGCTTTTGCTGGATCTTTTTCCTAGTCCGGGATTTTTGCGGGAGAACATGGCGATTTTTTTGGCTACCGGTCTGACGAAGGGTGAGGCGGAGCCTGAGGCGGATGAGAAGATTACGCAGACGATTGTAACTTTGCGCGAGGCCGAAAGATGGATACGTAGCGGGAAGATACGGGATGGGAAGACGGTGGCGGGGATCCTGTATTACGCGAAGTATTTTGCAAAGAAAAAGTGACGAGGCGGTGGCACGCCAATCGCGACGCCGAGGATAGGTTGACGTCCCGGCAAGCTGGGGCGCAGCGAGCAGCGCCCCTACCGAGTCGGATCAGGCCCAGGCTGTACTTTGGTTCAATGGGTGATTGAGCACTCGTTTTTGGCTGTAAACCTGCGGTTCCCTTCCTTACTGCTATGCTGGGATTTGTGCGTTCATTGGCGCGTTTGCGGCATAGGAGCGAGTCATGGCAGATGCGAAATTGGCGGGGACGCTCTACAAGATTTTGTCGTGGAGCAGCTTGGCGGGGTTGATTTTGACGATCGTACTGGTGCTGCACAAGTCGCCGGCGCCAAATATTCCGTATGATCCGAATGCGGCGGAGCGGGCAGAGCAGAAATTTGCGGCGGCGGATCAGGCTAAGGCTGCGGGACAGGCGGGATCGGTGGCTCTGGATCGCAGCGAATTGAATTCTTATCTAGCGCAGAATTTGCAAACGCAGACGCCGGCTCCCGTGGGGGCTCCTACGGCTGGGGGTGTGGGGGTTGCGAACGGTGCTGCGCCTGCTGCTGCGGCGGATAGCGGCGGGAATGCGGCGAATGATCCTAGCGCGGCTTTGGCGGCGGGAGACCCGCGGTCGATCGAGGATGTGCAGTCGTCGGTGAAGGATGTGAAGGTGGATATGGTGGGGGATTTGGTGAAGGCCTACGTGATTTTTGATTTTCATGGGAAGGATATTTCTTTGGAGCTCGATGGGCATTTGAGCTCCGAAAATGGATTCATGAAGTTTGAGCCGGTGAGCGGGAAATTGGGGTCGCTGCCTTTGCCGCAGTCCACTTTAAATGCGGCGGTGGAGAAGATGATGGCCTCGCCGGAAAATCGGGATAAATTGAAATTGCCCGACGATATTAGTGATATCAAGATCGTGGATGGGCAGGCTGTGATTCAGTATAAGCAGTGATGCGTGCGGTTCAGAAAGTCAAAAGATTTAGCACAGAGGGCACGGAGGGCACAGAGAAAAAGCGGAGAAAATCAGAGAAAGATAGAGGCGTTTACCGCAGAGACGCTGAGGACGCAGAGAAAACCGTAGTCCGAGTTATCCCGCAGAGTAAATCGCAACAGCGGAGCCAATCTCAACAGCAACTGAAATTCAAAAGAGCCGGCGAGACGCCGGCGCTACTGGCCTGCGCGGTCTTGGATGGCGCGGGCGGTGGCTTGGGCTTGGACGGCTACTTGGGGGGACATGCCGTCGGTACCGCGGACGAAGGCGTTTACGTAGGGCAGGTCTTCGGGGCGGCCAGTTAGGAACAGGGCGCGCAGGGCTTCCCAGGCCATGCTCTCGTTGGGGGACAATGCCAGAATCGGTTGGCCTGCGGAAACTGTGGCGCCGTCTTTCGCCAGCCAGTGGTCCACCGTACCGGGCACTTCCGCGCGGATTTCATTGCTCTTCCCTGCTACTTCGATGTGACCTACCAGCGTGCCTGGGTTGACGACGTCGCCTGCTTTGAGGCGCGTGGAGAGGACGCCTGCCAGGGGCGAGTTCATTACGTAGGGTTGGAGCATGGAGATGATTTGGGTGTGGCCGGAATCGTCGTGAAAGCGGACGAGGGAGAGGGCGGCGTTGCGTTGGACCATAGGATTGGGATCATTGAGCATGGGGAGGAGAGCTTGGTGAAATTCGGGCGAGGTATTGTCCTGGCCCATTACCCAGGCGTCGGTGACGCGGATTTCTTCGATGGGATCTTTTGAGAGCGCGACCATTTGCGGATACCACTTGCGGACGGAGGTGTCGCCGCGTTCGATGCGGGTTTCGAATTGCGAGAGAACGTGCTGGATTTCGCGGGGGTGGGAACGGTCGGCGAGAGCTTTGGCGATTTGCGCGTCGGTGATGGGCCGGCCGAACCAGGTGGCGTTCCAGAACAAGAACGGCATGATGACGAAGGAAAGCGTGAGCACGACGATGGCGAGGGCCCAGCGTCCGCCGAAAGATTTCGGGGCGTTGGCGGAGGCGTCCGCAGTGGAGTGAGCGGAGGATGGAGCTGACGGAATCATTTGCTGCTGCGATCGGTCCGGGTTGAGCCAAAATTCATTTGGTGGTGGGTTCGGGCGGCGCGGATGATGGCGCAGCGGCCGCTGGTTTCGGCGCCGGCGCGGCCTGAGGCGAGGCGGGCGCGTTTGCAGGCACGGCCGTGGAAGCGGCGGGAGGCTTGGGCGGCGCGGCACCAGGTGCGGCAGCAGCGGGCTTGGCGGCGGGCGCGGTCGTTGCGGCTTTGGCTGGCGCGGCTGCTACGGGCGCCGGCTTGAAGAACGGAAGCAGCCCTTCCTGCCAGAGCATGTGGGCAAACATCAGGCTGAAAATACCGCCGATCATGAGAGCGATGAGCAGCAGCATGATGCCGTCAATGCCGCTGGTGAGCAGGCCGCTGGAGATGTCCCATACGATTCCCCAAAGCGAAAGCAGGATGATCGCTGAACAGAGAACACCGATTTCGATGCGGTGCGCCTTGGACGTCATGTACGCGCCTCCTGCAGCTGCCGCGGCGGTCATCGGGAAACTTTGTCCAGAATCATCCAGCCGAGCAACAGCGGAATATGCGCGACGGTGGCGTGCATCAGCCACTTCGCGCGAACATTGGTGCGAACGCGGTTGGCCCAGTAAGAGACGAGAAGGAGAAGCAGTCCGAGGATGAGGGCGCCGTAGAAATAACTTATCGTGGTCATGCCAAGCACGGAGGGCAGCAAGCTAACGGGAATCAGGATTGCGGAAGTGGCGATGATCAGGCGGAAGGTGCGGTCGCCGCTGCGATCCACTACAGGGAGCATCAGGATGCCAGCGCGGCCGTAATCCTCGCGGTACATCCACGCTATGGCCATGAAATGGGGAAACTGCCAGAAAAATAAAATTGCGAAGAGGATCCAGGCTCCGGCAGAGAGCGTGCCGGTGGCGGCGGCCCAGCCGATTAGCGGTGGAAGGGCGCCTGGGATCGCGCCTACGGCGGTGGCGAGCGTGGTACGCGTTTTTAGCGGAGTGTAGGCGCCGAGATAGGAGACGCTGGTGGCGAGTGCTATGAATGCAGAGAGGCCGTTGACCGCCAGGGCGAGCCAAATGGTGCCGGCGATGATGGTAGCGACACCAAAGAGCAGGACTTCTTTGGCCTGCAGAATTCCCAAAGGCAGCGGGCGCGAGGCGGTGCGGCGCATTACCGCGTCCATGTGGCGCTCGACGTATTGATTGAGAGCGGCAGTGCCTCCGGCGACGAGGAGGGTGCCGCAGAGGGTGTTCATGAGGCGCGCCCATTCCATGGGGCCGGAGCTGCCGAGGTAAAAGCCGGCGACGGTGGTGATGACGACGAGGAACGTCACGTCGGGCTTAGTAAGGACTACGTAGGCCCACGGCTTTTCGTACGCGGAGATGGCTTCGGCGCGGCCGTTGCTCATGGCGTGGTGTCCGTTGAGTTCATGGTGCTCGTCGCGCTAACGGTTATCACGGTTCTCATGCGCGGGAGCCTTCGGCGCGCGAGTCCGCGACTTTGGCCGCGGCCGAGACTGTAGCATTTCCGCGAATCACGTGGAAAGCGGAAAGCGCCAAGACGACGCTGGACGCGAGCGTGAGCGCGCCCACCAGAACGTGGGCTACCGTAAGGACCACGTAGGTCGTGGTCGGCTGCTGAGCTTTTATTTCCTGCACGACGGCCCAGTAGGCCGCGATGCCCAGCAGGAATTGGGTGCCAATGAAGGAGGTCAGCAGGATGCCCCAGCGGCGTAGGTGTTTTACAGCGCCGAAGCGGACGCGGACAGTGCGGCCGGTCCAGATAGCTAGGAACAGGACGACGAATGCTCCGATGATGTGCGGAAGAATCCCGAAGGCGCCATGGCGGAAGCCTGCGCCTAAAATTAATTGGACGAAGATTGCGGCTGCGGTGATGGCTGAGAGCGTGCGCAGCGGCGGAGACGCTGGATCGTCGAGTTTGGGTGGGGCGCCATTCCACCATTGGCTGGTAAAGAGCGTGAGGCTGACTACGGTGATAAAGAAAATCTGGGCGAGGATGGCGTGGATAGTGGCAGTGAGCGCTGGATCGTGGAAAAGGACGCGCATGCCGCCCAAAACTGCTTGAGCGATTACCAGGATTAGTGCTGTAAAGCCTAGATTGCGCAGGAAACGAGAGCCGCTGCGGGCCAGAAGGAGCGCTAGGACAAGCGTCAAGATCGCGACCGTGCCGGCCATCAAGCGATGGGCGTATTCATAGCGGATGCCGCCTACCAGCGGCGGGATAATTTTTCCGTAGGCCAAGGGCCAATCGGGTACGGAGTCGGCTGCGTCGTTGCTGGTGACCAGGGCGCCGGCCATCAGGAGCAGGACGGTGGCGGAGGCGGTGGCGAACGCGAAACGGTGGAGGCCTGGGCCGAGTTTCGGTTGGTTGGTGGCGATTTCGGGCATATTTTTCAGAAAAGTAAACTAACACAATCCGCACGGCATTTCACGCGCAACACTCCGGTGCAGGATGCATGGGGCCGGGTCCCCGCCGTGATGTGGGACCCGACCGCACACATATGATGCTTGACCTAGTCTGCAGGTGGCGCCGCTGGTGCGGCGGCATTGAATTTAAAGTCAATGGTTTTGGATTCTTTGGGACCGATGGTCACAGTCTGGTCCTGGGTACCGTATTTTTCCTGCCACGCTTCGATGGTGTAGGTGCCGGGCGGCAGGTTCTTCAGTTCAAAGGAGCCGTCCTTGCCGGTGATGGCGTAGTAGGGATTCTTGAAGACGAAGATGTAGCTCTTCATCCACGGGTGGACGTTGCACTTCACGGGGATGGCGAGCTCGGGTCGCGCGAAGGATTCGTCGATCGGTGAGGTGCCGGGCGCTTGCGACTTGTTCCATTCGCGATTGTCCTTCGGCATGGGATGGATGTTATGGGTGGTTTGGTCGTCGTTCTTCACTTCGAAGGTTTGACCGGCCATTACCGCGATTACGTGCGGCGAGTACATGCAGCCCTTTTGCGCTAGCGGCACTGAATCCGTGGGTGTAGTAAAGACGTAGTCGCCGAGGCCGTCTTTCACGAAGATCACAACATTTTCCAGGTCACCTTTGTCGTCTGTTACGACCGTGGGTGGTACGACTGGGCCTGAATTTGCTTTCTGGCAGTAAGGCTCGGCGCTCATGTTGATAGCTTTTTCATGCTCGGGCTTGCCTTCAAGCGTCACCTTGCCCGCGACGGAACCGGCGGTCGAGGCATCAACCGTTTTTCCGGCCGGCGCAGCGGATGGAGCTGCTGGTTGCTCGGCGGTTTGACTGCTTTCTTTGCTGCCGCATCCGGTGATGGCGAGAGCCATGGCGGCGGCGAGAGCGAGGTGCAAGCATCTGTTACTCATGTTGGAAAATTCCTCCTTAGCAGAACTGTGTATTCTAACAAGATCAGGTACGGATGATGCGTCAATTGTGGTGCGAGACTGCAAGCGCGTTTGAGCGGCGACGCGAAAAGCAACGACAAACCGACAGCCACGGCTGCCCGGTCCCCAAAGCCGGGACCGGCCGCTACACAATCAAAGTCAAAAGCGGGCGCAGCCCTTCGATTCGGCACCGCCGAATTTCAGGATGAATTGCGCTGTAGCGCAATTCACAAGCAGCGCCCCTACCAATTCAAGACCAAATTCAACTGCACGGAGCCGGCGGGACACCGGCGCTACTCATTTTCCGCCGGACTGGTTCGTTGCTGCTCTACTGGCGCCGCTCCCGCTGCGGTTGCTGATGTTGCTGGCTGAGGGCGTGCGGCCTGTCAAGGCGGCTTGCTCCTGGGGCGTCAGGGTGAACAGATAACGCACCAGCAGGTCGGCTTGATCGCCGTGATATTGCTGCATGGCGCTGGGCGTGGGGCCGGCGAAGACCCAGATATCGCCTTCCTTGCGGAAGAGGCCGGAGGGCATGGCGGTGCCGGGGATTATCTTCGCAGGATCGGTGATCCAGCGGGCAGTCCATGCCGGTTGCAGGCGCTCGTGCGCCAGCAGGAAATTGGGGGCGGAAGCGTTTTTGTCATGCGCTTCGTTGCCGGTCATGTGGCATTTCAGGCATGGGGCGGCGGGGCTAGTGAACAGGCCGCGAGCCATGGCGCGTTCGGCATCGCTGAGCGGCTCGACCTTTGGTGGAATAAACGGGTCGGGCTGCGAGGACATGGCTTCGAAGAATAGAGTGAGCTTGCGGATTTCGTCGTTCGAAAGATAGAACGTGGGCATGCGCACTTGCAAATATTGGCGGACGCCGTTGCGGTTGGTGTCCGTAGCGCTGAGCGCTGGATTCGCGAGAAAGCCGCGGAGCCATTCTGGATTGACGCGCGCGCCTTCGGTGGTTAGAACCGGAGGCAGATTGCCTTTTTGATCGCCTTGATACATGGGCAGAGTCTGCAGCACGGATTTCTGGCCGACGTCAATCTGGTGGCAGCCGATGCAATTATATTTTGTGACGATCCACCAACCGTCTTGAATGTATTTGCGGCGATCGGCGGGCTTGTACATATATTCCGGCGGGAGAGTGGGATCGGTACTGCCGAGCAGCATGGTGACGAGCGCCTGGACTTCATCCTGCGATCGCAGATTGGGCTTGGGCATGCGCAGAGCGTCCATGGGATTGGCGTGATATTTTCCCTGGTCGTAGAGCGCGGGATTTTCCAGTTTGTGCTCGAAGAAACCTTTGGCGTCGAACCAGGAGATTTGCTGGCCGTCGCGGGTATAGGGTTTCAGGACATAGGTGCCGTCAGCATTAAATACGGGTTGTTCGCCACGCTTGGCGTCTTCGGTCCAAAGAGCGAAATCGAGGCGCTCGATGGGCTTGCTGCCTTCGTTAGTGAGTTCGGTGCCGATGCGGCCTTCGTCTTCGAGGCCGCTGATCTCGTGGCATCCGGCGCAGCCGTAGTGGCGGACGAGGTCTTTACCTTTCGCGGCCATTTGCGGATCGTCCATGTAATTGGCGGCGGCGTAGGTGGCGTCGGCGTGTTTTTGCGTCATCAGGAAGCTGGCGATGTCGCGCGAGTCGGCGTCCGACAGGCGCAGGCTCGGCATGACGGTCGGCTGCTGAACGAGCAGTTCGTGGCCGTCGTTGGGGCAGCGCGAGTGGTCGAGATCGAAGACGTACGGGAGATTGTGTTTGGCGTAATCTTCTGGACCGAGATCTTTTTTCTCGTAGGGACAGTAGGGGCGTGTGCGCTGGCGGGGATTGTGGACCCAGCGGACCAGATAATCGTAATTTTCTTTTTCACCGACGCGGCTCAGGTTTGCGGCAAACGTTCCGCCGACGGCGTTTGCGCCTTCGCCGATGGCGTGGCAGGCGAGGCAGCCGCGCTCGTTGAGCAATTCCTTGCCGTGGGCTGCATCTCCGGGCGCTTGTTTCTCGAGCGCTGGGCCCGGAAGCGAATCCTGCCAGATGAAGGCGGAAATGGCCTGGATTTCGTCTTGCGACATGCGAAACTGCGGCATTTTTGTGGTGGGGCGGAATTCGGTAGTGTGGCCGATCCAGTACGGGATCCATTCCTTGCGAAGTTTTTGGCGCGCTTCTTTCAGGTCCGGGCCAACCTTTTTAATTTCTTGCAGCAGATCGTGGCTGCGCTGTTCGAGCGCTTCGGTGGTGGAATCCATGCGGGCGATGTCCACGGTGAGATTGGTGGCTCGCGTGTAGTAGGCTTCGGCGGCGGTGTTGCTGGAGGCGGTGTCGCCGAGTTTCTGCAAGCGCGGGATTTCGAGAAGGTCGTCGGATTTGGATTTCGCGAGCCCGAGGATTTGCTGGCGCGCGTTGATGAGTTGTTCGTCTTGATTGTCGAAGCCCTGGAAGCGGTGGCAGCCGATGCAGCCTTTCTGACGATAGAGCTGCTTGCCTTCGTTGAGGATTGGGGCGTGCTCGGTGACCATATCGGCCGAGTGGCACTGCTGGCATCCAGCGTTGTAATTTTCGGGATAGTACAGAGGGTAGAGCCAGTGCGGGTACCGGCCGTGCCCGTGCTCGACGGAATTTACGGCGCGTCCATTGCCACCGTGGCAGGGCGAGCAGCCGAATTTTTCGAGCGGATGTTTTTCCAGTAGCAGCAGGTCAGGATGGCTGCTGTAGGGCGCGTCTTTACTTTTCGCGAAGCCCAGGTCGGCGTTGGTGAGCGTGACTTGCGCCGGAACATAACGAGTCTCCGTGCCGACGTGGCAGGACTGGCAGCGATCCACGAGGCCGGCGCCGCCTAGATTATTGAGCGACGCGCCCGGGGGATTCACGTTGATCTGGATGATGCGCTCGTCGAAATCGCGCATAGAGTGCTGCAGGAGCTCAAGCGACGTAGAGCTGAGGCCGGGCAAATGTTCGGAGGTGTATTGGTTTAGCGCGTCGCGGGCTTCTTTGGCGGGCTTATCCACTTCACCGCGCTGGCCTACGAGTGCAGCGCGCTGGGCGATGATGCCGGTGAAGACGTCGTTGAGCTCGTTGCCGGTGAAGGGCTTGTTCTTTTGGATTTTGCCATCGCCGAGCGGCCAATCCACTTTCCAGGTGATGCTCTTCCCTGTTTCGGCGTCTTCGAGTTCTTTCCTGGCGGAGGCTTTGGCTTTCTTGTCGGAGGCGGGAGTGACTTCATATTGATAGACGAGCGAGCCGATTTTGCCGCGGGCGTCTTTGAAAGCGTCGCCGAGAGCCGCGCGCTGGTCGTCGAGGAGCGCGATTTGCTCGGCGATCTTGTCGTCTTGGGCTTTGGCGGACTTTTCTGCGGCGTCAACTTTTGCCAGCAGAGCTTTGTAGTCGGCGGAGGCGTACACCGCGTCTTCGTTCTGCTTTTGGACTTTGACTTGTTTTTGCAGGTAGCCGGAATAAGCCTCTGCGAATCGGCTCTGGTAACGGCGCCAGGGTTGCAGGCCGTAGAATTCGACGTAGAAAGACCAGGCGACGGTGAGCATCAGCAGGACCGAGGCGATCAAAAGCGGGAAGGCGAAGGAACGGCTCTTGATCGGGTCGTCGGGACCGGCTGCTGGAGAACGATCAGACACCAAGAATCTCCTTCTTCAGTGAAATTGACCGAGGTCCACAAAATGCAGCAAATCCCGCGATGGTGCTGCGGGATGACGATGCGCGTCGCATCGTCATATGCTGAACCACGGCGTCACCCAGACGTATTTGATTGTGAAAAGCAGGCGCAACAAAATTTTGAGCGGCAGTGAGAACATCAGAATCAAGAACGTGTACATGGTGACGAGCTGCACCAGGCTCATGCGCTGGTAAATCTTGCGGCTGAATTCGGTGCGCATGCAGATCCAGTGCACCAGCAGCGCCGCGAGGATGAAAAACGCGATCAGCGGGAAGATCCCAAAGACAACTCGGGCCCAAATAGCGCCTTGATCTTTCGATACGTGAAAAATGGCCGAGAACCACGAACCGTCAATGCCGAAGACCTGGTCAAGGTTTCGGTTCACGGCGTAGTCCACGCGTTCAGCGTCCCAGGTTTTGCCCGGCCAGAACCACATCCATCCCGGGCCGCGGATGAAGGTGCCGATGACGATCATCAGGACCCAAAGGCCGACGAAGCCGAACATAAAGGTCCAGATGGAGAAGCGGCGCTGTTTATATGTGTAGTAGCCGTTGCCGAGCGGGTTCGCGTCAATGTACGGGATGACCATGAGGCCGACGATGACCAGCGTCGGCATCACCACGCCCGCGATCCAGGGGTCGAAATAGACGAGCATTTCCTGAAGGCCGAGGAAATACCACGGGGCTTTCGCGGGATTCATGGTGACGTTGGGATTGGCGGGCTCTTCGAGCGGCGCGTTCAGCGTGAGAGACCAGACCATCAGCAGGACCGTGACGATGATCGCAACCAGGAATTCCATGCGCATCAGATAGGGCCAGGTGTGAACTTCGCGTTCCCAGGTGGGGTCCCATTCTTGCGTTTTGCGGTATTTCGTTTTGGCCAGGTTGGCGTCGGATTCCAGGATGGCGATTAGTTTGTCGTTTTCGATGCCCTGTTTGAGCGCGTACCAGAGATAGAACGGGATCAGGAACAACATGGCCACGATGGGCACGTTGTCCGGCGCCGAGGCGATTTCCCAGATTTGATGCCAATCCATCCGTTACGCTCCTACGAGTACCGAAACGAAAGCGATAATGAAAACGAAACCATAAGACTGCCCGGTCCCAAAAGACGGGACCGACCGCTACAGAATCAAAAGCAACGTCAAAGGCGGGCGCAGCCCTTCGATTCGGCACCGCCGAATCTCAGGATGAATTGCGCTGTAGCGCAATTCACAAGCAGCACCCCTACCAATTCGAGACCAAATTCAACTGCGAAGAGCCGGCGGGACGCCGGCGCTACGCATCATTTATCGTGCATGTTCATGCCGCTGGGCCTTAGGACTACGGGCCGCGGGTTGCGTTCTTCTTTGATTTCACTTTCCAGCATTACGGGAGCTGGGCCGGAGATG
This sequence comes from uncultured Acidobacteriota bacterium, assembly GCA_963754275.1. GTDB lineage: Bacteria > Acidobacteriota > Terriglobia > Acidiferrales > UBA7541 > Palsa-295. Next base: position 352,952 of record CAVWFO010000022.1, on the reverse strand, counting down.
CCGCCGTCTTTGCGGACGCGCCAGAAATGCACGCCCAGGAAAATTGAGACGATTAGTGGAATCGCGATGCAATGCCAGATGTAGGCGCGCAGCAGGGCGTTCGCGTCCACGATGGATCCACCCAATAGCGCGAAGCGGACGTCGTTGTACGGCGTCATTCCTAGCAAGCCGCCTAGCGGGCCTTCGTGACCTAAGAATGGAGTGGCGCGGGCCATGTTCGTGCCGACCGTGACGGCCCAGAATCCCAACTGATCGTCCGGAAGCAAATATCCCGTGAAGCTCAGCAGCATGGTGAGGACCATCAGCAGCACGCCGACGCACCAATTGAATTCGCGCGGACGCTTGTAGGAGCCGGTCATGAAGACACGGAACATGTGCAGCCAGACGGCGATGATCATCAAGTGCGCGGCCCAGCGATGCATGTTGCGCAGAAGCTTGCCGAACGGGACGTCGTTTTCGAGATAGAGGATGTCGCGGAAGGCCTGCACTTTCGTGGGGTGGTAATAAAACATCAGCAGGACGCCGGTGAAAGTGAGGACGATGAAAAGGTAGAAGGTGATGCCACCCATGCCCCAGGTGAAATTGTATTTGGTGGCGTCGCGATTAACTTTTGCGGGATGCAGGTGGAAGAAAACGTTGGAGAGGACGCTGAGGGCGCGGTTGCGCGGCTCGTCATCGTGCTTGACGCGAAACATCGAGCGATAGAGCTGAGTCTTCTCCGGCTCTTTCAGCCCGTCAACCTGCTGCTTGGTCTTTTCTTTGAGCGTTTCGCGCAGCGCGGCAGCGTCGGCCTGCACTTTTTCCAGGACGCTGGTTTTGTTTTTGCTGCCGCCGTTTTCTTCAGGCATTCGGTGCTACCCCTTACGAAGCCAAATCTAAGTGCCCTGCTTTGCTTGGTGCTTTTGCTGAACTTCAGAAGACTTTGCCGCGCGTGCTGCGTTATACGTTCAGAAAAGCTCCCGGATCGTTGAAATGGTTTACGCCGGCGCGGGGATCGTCCACGTAGAGCCGGCTGGTATCCACGGAAATTTTTCCCGTGGGGTCGAGCATGACGTTGGCGCGGTCCATGGGACGCGGCGCGGGCCCTTCGAAATTGACGCCTTCGCTGTCGTAGCCGCTGCCGTGGCAGGGGCACTTGAATTTATTTTCCGCGGGCTTCCATTCGGGCGTGCAGCCGAGGTGCGTGCAGCGGGCGTAGATGACGAACAGGCGATCGGGTTCACGCACGACCCAGACGCGATTGGTCATCAAGTAGCGCTGATCAATGCCGAGGCTGAAATCCGCCGGGAAACCGATATTGAAGACGGTGTTGGGTTCGTACAGCGCGCGGGGAAAGAAAAAGCGGAGAAACATCAGGAAGTTGACGCCGAGATACCCCCAAATGAGCGCCCAGACAATTCTACGGCGACCAGTGTTGATGGCTTTTGCCGCAGCTTGCGCTTCCGGCGACTGGGATGCGACCGCTGCCGACGCGACAGGCGACGGTGCGGCTTGACCGGACTTCCCTTCCGGAATTTCTGCCATAGGCCCGTTGACTACTGTTACTACGAACGAAAATCTATGAGTCGAGAATTCCCGTATCAAGGGCGACTAAGCAACAGAGGGTTATATGATTTGGCGATGGCGGTGTCAAGAGGTTCTCGACTGAAATTTTCTGTGAACACTTTTCCCCGGCGGTGCTGAACTGCGGCTTATGCGGCGCGGACGGCTTACGAAGCAATCGAAGCGACGCCGCTGCGCATGCCGACAGAGCGGAGGACGAGGTCAGCTAGCGCGCGGATGAGGAGTGGCGAATCATTCAGCGCGGGCATCATGCGAAATTCAGTTACGCCGAGGGATTCGGCTTCTTCGCGGGCTTCAATATTAATTTCGTGGAGGGTTTCGATGTGTTCGGTGAGGAATGCGATGGGAATCACCAGCATGCGTTTGATGCCATTGTGCGCCATTTGCTCTATTGTGGTGGTGAGCGAAGGTTGGAGCCACTTCTGCGGGCCAACTCTACTCTGATAGCAGAGGACGTGAGGATTGGGCCAGGCGCCCAGCTCGCGGACAAGCTGCACGGTTTCCTCGATTTGTTTCGGATAGGGATCGCCTTTTTCTACTAGCGCGAGCGGAAGGCCGTGAGCACTGAAAACCAGATGGATTTCGTCGGGACGTTTTATCTGTGCCAGGACGCTATTGATGCGTTCGACGATGGCGGCGATGTAGTCGGGATGATCGTAGAAATGGTCAATGATTTTTACGGGCGTCGTCGGTTTGTATTGGCGATTCCATTCGTTGAGGCTGCTGCGGGTCGTCGCGAAAGAATAGTGCGGGTAGAGCGGCAGCAGGACCAGCTCGTCATAAGGCTGGCTGTCGAGGGCGGCAATGGCTTCGGTGGTGTTGGGATGCCAGTAGCGCATGGCGACAATGGAGCGGGCGGAAATGTGAGGCTTCAGGGCTGCTTCGAGGGCGCGGGCTTGCTGTTCGGTTAGGCGACGAATGGGCGAGCCGCCGCCAATTTCGGCGTAGTGCTGGCCTACGACTTTCGAGCGGGTGGTGGAGATGAGTTTGGCGATGAGTTTGCGAGCGAGAAAAGCGCCGGGGAAATTAATGATGTCCGGATCGCAGAAAAGATTGTAGAGGAATGGTTCAACGGCGGCTTGGCTGTCTGGACCGCCGAGTTGGAAGAGCACTACCGCGATCTTTTTTGGGTCGGCCATGTTGCACCTTTTGCTGGCGCTGACGCTAGCGCCGCTGCAATTGCTGTTTCAGACGCTCGATTTCTTCGCGGGTTTGCGCGATGCGCCTGGCCACGCTGATTTCATAGACGAAAAATACGGCCCAGACCACCATCCATGCCGTGAACAGGAATTCGAAGTTTTTCATTGTGCACCTTTTTGCAGCGCAGGGGCTGCCGTGTCGGCTGCTCCGTCGAGCCCGCGCGATTCGATTTCGTAGCGGAGTTCGGCGGCGTCGTTGCGCAACAATTCCAGTCTATAGCGATCGAGCAGCACCAATATCATTACGCAAAATTCGGCGATGAGGCAAAAGAGCAATACTTTTCCAATCATGGGATCGAGGCCTGAATCCGGTCCGCCTGCAATCACAGGCTGTGGATGCTGGGTGCGCCACAAACGATTCGCCAGATAGACGAGCGGGATATCGAGAGACGCGAAAATTGCGAAGACAGCGGAAAGGGATGCTCTCTTTTCTGGATCTTCTACCAGGCCGCGCAGCAGCAGGTAGGCGATGAACAGCAGCCAAAGGATGAAGGTGGAGGTGAGCTTGGCATCCCAGGTCCACCAGATACCCCAGACGGGACGCGCCCAAAGTGGGCCGGTGATCAGGCCGATGGTGCAGCACATCACGCCTACTTCGACGGCGGAAACGCCGAGGGCGTCCCATTTGCGTTTGCCGGTGACGAGATAGGCGACGCTGGCGTAGAAGGCGACGAAGAAGGCGCAGAACATGGCGTTCCAGCTGGCAACGTGAAAATAGAAAATGCGCTGGATGGCGTGCATGGTGGCTTCGTCGGGCGCGATGAAGAGGGCGGCGTAGCCTGCGCAGAAGATTAGCAGGGCGACTAGCGCTGTGATTGCGATGCGTGCCTTCATTTCGTGCGGCCTTTACCTTGATCCTTGATGCGGGTGCTGAGTTCTGCGGCGGCGCATCATTTGTTACCCATCATTCGTTGCGTTTCATTCTGCCAGTACTATGAGTTTTCATTCTGCCAAAAGATGATCGCACAAAAGCCAGGAAGCCGTCAGAAACACAATATCAAATCCGGCGAGAAAGGCGAGCCAGGTGCGGTCGAGCGCGGACTGCTCGGCGAAGAGAGAGGCCGTGGATTCGACTGCAGCGATCAGGAGCGGCGTGAGCAGCGGCAGCAGCAGCAGCGGGAGCAGGAGTTCGCGCATGCGGGCGTGAGCGGAAATGGCGGAGAACACTGTGCCGGTGACTGTGAGGCCGAGCGTGCCGAGGACCAGGACCAGAATAAGGCGCCAGACGATGCCTGCGAGTGAAAGATTGTAGAGGACGGCGAAGACCGGGACGAGGATCAGTTCCGCCAGCGACATGAAAATAAAATTGGCGAGAATTTTTCCCAAGCAGGATCGCGAAGCTCGAGACGGGGGCCATGCGCAGCGCGTCAAGGGTCTCGTTATTTTGTTCGCGGGCGAAGGATGGGTTGAGCATCAGCGAGCCGGCGAAAAGGAAGGAGATCCAGAGCAGGCCGGGGCCGTAGCGGCGGGATTCGGCGGCGGTGGGGTCGAAGGCGAAGCTGAAGAGGACTACTACGACCAGGGCGAAGATTATTGTAGCGGTGAGGAGTTCGCGCGTGCGGAATTCGAGGCGAAGTTCTTTGGCAAGAATGATTGCGGCGGCTCTCACGGTAGTCAAAAGCAGATCCCTCTCTGCGGCCCGCGCGCGCCAAAATGCGGCGCGGAAGCAAAAGTGCGGGACTGCGTTCGGGAGGACAGTGCGTTGTTTTCGGCTCTCAAGATTTTAGGCCTCTGCCCGCAGGGCTGCCAGCAGCGGGCGCGGGTCGCCGTTTGAGCCGCTGTCGTGTTCGACTTTTCCGCCTGCCAGGGCTATGGCGCGGGTTGCCAGGTCTAGCGATTCGTTGCGGGCGTGGGTGCTCATCAATACGCTGCAGCCTTCATTCTTCAAGCGCGCTAGGCGGGCACTGAACCATGCCAGGCCTTGGCGATCGAGGCCGGCGGCGGGCTCATCGAGCAGGATTAAGTTGGGTTGATGCAGAAGCGCGCGGGCGATGGCCAGGCGTTGGCGCATGCCGCGGGAAAATGTCCGCACGAGGCTGCCGGCGCGAGATGCGAGGCCGCAGTCTTCGAGCGCGGCGGCTACTTTTTCTGGAATTTTTTCGAGAGAGTAGAGTCGCGCAAAGAGCGTGAGATTTTCGGCGGCGGTTAGTTCGTCATAAAGCAAAGTGCTGTGGCCGACCAGGCCGATTGCGTGTTTGGGACTGAGCATGAGTCCTTGCTTGCGAGCGTCTGCAGTGTTGGACGCGGGGCCGCTCGTGAATTGCACAGAGCCGCGCGTGGGATTCATTAGTAGGGCGCCCATGCGGAGGAGCGTGGTCTTCCCTGCACCGTTTGGGCCGAGGAGCGCGACGAACTCTCCGGCGCGAATTTCCAGGGAGACGCCGCGGAGTGCGGCTAGCGAGCCGAAGCGTTTTTCGACATTGTGGAACGAAACGCCGATTCGTGCGGGCGTGGGTGGTGTTGGCGTCGCGGGCACGGGCAATGCGCGGCGCCTAGCCTTGCACCAGGTCGCGGAGGGCTTTTTCTACGCGAGCGCGTTCGCGGGCGTAGTCGTCTTCGCTGATGGTGCCGGCCTGGCGGCGAAGTTCGAGGCGGAAGATATTATTCTTTAGGTCGTCGAGGCTGCCTTGGACCTGGTTGTCAACGTCGGCGATGGTTTCTACTGTTCCGCGCGAGGCTTGAGCCGCAGAGGACGGCGCGTTTGTGACGACGCGTGCTTGCGCCGCTGGATCTGCTGCCGATGCGTAGGTCGCGGACTGCGGCGCGGGGCGCGGCGCGGATTTTTTTGTTGGGCGCGGAGCTGGGACGTCGGCTTCGGTGGTCCAGGCTCCGTTGGCGGTGGCGGCAGGTTGCGGGCGGAGCCAGAGATAGGCGAAGCCAAGGATGAAGATGGAGGCGAATCCGCCGGTGAGAATCCATTTCAGACTGTCGAGCCGCGCGGGGATGGTGGTGGCGCTGGCTGACGGGGCGTCGGCGGAGCCTGCATCGGCGCGCGAATTGATGGACGGATTTTGCGAATCGTCGGCACTGGCAGCGCTGGATCCACTCGCCGGTCCGCCTCCTTGCGACGCGGAAGGCATGGGCGCGGTTCCGGAGACGCTGATTTCCACCGGAGCGTTGGCGGCGATGTTGTCGCGCATGTAGACGTTAAAGCCTTGATCCTGGCCTGCGGCGGTGATGCCTGTGCCGGAAATTTGTACCGTGGGCGGCGCGGCGATGATCAGGCGCTCGCTGGAATATGGCGAGACGTTGTGCAGCGTGATGTGATTGCCCGCGTAGGGAACTTTGTAGGAAAGGCGCACGCCGCTTTCGCCGGGGCGGAACGGAAAGGCGATGGCCATTTTATTTTTGCCTTTGTCGATCGTGCCCTGCACTACCGGCATGCCGGACGAGCCCCAGGCGGAGGCTTGATTGAAATCGGCGCCATCGGGGAGGGTGAAATCGAAGGAGCCATCGGCGCGGTAGAAGGCCAGCGGCGGCTGGGTTTTGTTGGCGATCATGTATTCTTCGCCGACCATCAGGTCTGCGCCGTTGGGTTGGAGGATGATCGCGTGATTGGCGATGCTAAAGGACTTTGGATCGGTAGTGGGCTCGAAGACTTCGATGTCGGCTGACATTTTCCCCGGCGTGATGGGTTCGTGGTAGTTCACGCCTTTGTACACGACGCGGACGAGCATGGGGCCGGTGCCGAGCTGCGGATTATTGAAGCTGAAATGGCCTTGTGCGTCGGTCTTGGTGTTAGCGACTGGCTGCATGCCGCCTTGGAGCTGAATGAGGATCACGTCGGCACCCGCAGCTACTTGGCCCGTTGTGCCGTTCTTTACTGTGCCGTTTAGGGTGCCGGCTGATGCGGTGGTGATCGTCGCGGAACCGACGACTACGAGCAACAGCACACGCATCGCGTGAAGCGCCGCGCTGCGGTGAGAGGTGATTTTCGTGCGAGCTTTCATGCGGGCGATTCGGCGATTCATGATTGGCGCACCTTTTCGGCGGTCGTTAGTCGGGTCGAAGCTTGGCGCGTAGCGGGGGTGGGAGCGCCGCCGGTTAGTTGGTCCATATCGGCTAGCACGCGGGCGGCTTCGACTTCCAGGGACTGTTTGATTTCCTCGTAATCCTGCTCTGAAAATTTTCCGGCGCGGAATTCGAAACGCAGGTCGCGCAGATTTTCGTAGATGGCGTCGCGGCGTTCCATCAATTGGTCGAGCTTGGTGCGATGCGGCTGGTCGTCGGAAGCTTCGGATTTTACGCCGAATATGAAATAGATCACGAGCGCGGCCAGCAAGGCGCAGGCTACGGCGACGTCTACGCTACTCATTGCTTGCACTCATTATGTTTACAAATCATTTTCACGTCCCGGTTCCCTGTTGGCTTCTTGCTGGGCGCGGGCCAGGAATTCGGAACTTACTGGCGGCCCGCCGGCTGGGGCGAGCGTGGCTTTGTGACGCCAGCGACGGACCACTTCCCAGACGAGGACGAGCGCGATCAGCGGCACGGCGATTGGCATGATCCAGGCTAGCAGGTCGAAACCTTTTTTTGGCGGCTCGACGAGGACCGTGGGGCCGTATTGTTCGACCATGGCTTGCAGGATTTGGTCGTCGGATTCACCTTTGGTGACGTGAGCGTCGAGATCTTTTTGCATGCCGCGGGCGGTTTCGCAGGGGCCGGAGAAGGTGCCGCCGGGGTGGTTGCATAGGCCGACGGAATCTTCGCAGCCGCCGCACATGCAGAGGACTCGCTTGCTGAGGGCTTTGGCGCGGGTAGTTTCTTGGGCTTTCACAGGCTGAGCTGCGCTCGTCGTTATGATCGCGGCTAGGGCTACTGCGCGAAAGGCAAAGATTAACGCAGAGGACGCGGAGAACCGCCGCAGAGTTCGCGGAGAATTTTGTAGCACGCGTTCATTGGTGCACCCGTTTGAAACCTCGATCACGTTAGTCATGACCTTCCACTCTGCGGGCTACTGCGCCGATTGCTGGCGTGGCTTCGGCTATGGCGTCTGCCCAGGATCTTTCGGTGACGGGGCGCAGGACTAGAGCCGTGCGGCGATTCGGGAGTAACGCCAGTATGGTGCCTAGCACGACCACGATTCCGCCGAACCAGATCCACTTGATCAGCGGGAGCAGGTAGGCGTGAATTACAGGCTTGCCGCTTTCGGGGCTGCGGCCTGCGTACACGACATACAAGTCGCGGAGTGGCGATGACTGAATCGCGACCATGGTTTCGGTGACTTGGCTGGCATGGAAAAGGCGGCGTTCGGGAAACAGAAGCATGTCCGACTTTCCGTTCTTGAAAACTTCCAGGGTGGCGCGGTCGGATTCGTAGTTGGCATTATCCAGGTGATCGAATGTCTGGCACAGGATGGTATAGGGACCGATGCGCAGCGAATCGCCGACTGCCATTTCTTTCTGCAGGTCTCGATTGAATGGCGTGCCGGCGATGCCGATGAATACCAGCACCATGCCGAAGTGGATGACGTAGCCACCGTAGCGGCGGGTGTTGCGCATGGTCAGCTCGCCCATCGAGGTGAAGATATTCGTGCCGTCGCGGGCGGAGATTACGCGGGCGCCACGGAAAAATTCGGAGGCGATCGTGAGCGTCACGAACACGCCGAGGATCAGGCAGAGCAGCGAGTAAATATCGCGAAAGCCAAAAATGAAGCCGATGATTCCGGCGAGCAGGCCGCCGGCGAAGGGCCATGCGAAATTGCGCTTCAGAGCGTCGAAAGAAGTCTTGCGCCAGGCCAGCAGCGGGCCCACTCCGGTGAGCAGCAGCAGAAAGAGCGCGATGGGGACGTTCACTTTGTTGAAAAATGGCGCGCCTACGCTGATTTTGCTGCCTTCGACCCATTCTGAAAGGACTGGGAAGAGGGTGCCCCACAAAACGGCGAAGCATGCGGCGAGCAAAATTAGATTGTTGAAGAGAAAGCTGGATTCGCGCGAGACGAGCGAGTCGAGTTGATTATCGCTGCGCAGGTAATCGCGATTTTTCCAGTAAGCGGCGAAACAGACTACGAACGTGATTATCAGGAATCCGACGAACCAACTGCCGATGGAAGATTGCGCGAAGGCGTGCACGGAACTGACTACTCCGGAACGCGTGAGCATGGTCCCCAAAATGCAGAGCATGAAAGTGGTGAAGACTAGCCAGACATTCCAGATTTTCATCATGCCGCGCTTTTCCTGCATCATCACGGAATGCAGAAAGGCGGTGCCGGTGATCCATGGGAGGAGCGAGGCGTTTTCCACCGGGTCCCAGGCCCAGTAACCGCCCCAGCCGAGCATGGCGTAGGCCCAATGCGCGCCGAGAAGGATGCCGATGCTTTGGAAGCACCAGGCGATCATGGTCCAGCGGCGGGTGATGTGGATCCATTTTTCGCCGGGATAGCGGCCGAGCAGCGCGGCTAGCGCAAAGGCAAACGGAACGGAGAAACCGGTGTAGCCGAGATAGAGCATCGGCGGGTGGATCACCATCTCGGGATATTGCAGCAGCGGCGTGAGGCCGTGGCCTTCGGACATTTTCGAGAGGTGCATCACGCCTGCGCCGTCTGGACCGGCCAGCACACGGAAGGGTGTGGCGACGAAATTATTGAGAGTGAGGAAAAAGGTTTGTATGCCTGCGAGAACCACTCCGACATAGGGCATCAGTTCGGGATGGCGCTTGCGATTCAGGAACAGGACCAGGAACGCGTAGATGGAGAGCAGCCACGACCAGAAGAGCAGCGAGCCTTCCTGACCGGCCCAGAGCGCCGCAAATTTATAAAATGCAGGGAGAGCGCGGTTGCTGTGCTCGACAACGTAAACGATGGAAAAATCGTTGGTGAAGAAAAAATATTCCAGGCAAGCGACCGCGATGGTCACCAGGATGAAGACGGCCATCCCGGCATTGCGCGCGCTTTTGGTGAGCAGCGTGCGGCGCGTGATGATGCCTGCTATGCCCGCCGCAACCGCGTAAACAGCGGCCAGCAGGGCGAGCAGCAGTGCAAACGAGCCTAAAATATCCACGGATTCTCCGGCGATGCTTGCTTAGTTCCCAAGGACCTTAATTTCCTGAAGGTCGCGCGGCAGCGGCCGTCGAAGTTTGTCCCGGCTGCGGCGACGCTGGGGTGGTGCCTACCGGCGCTGCTTCGTATTTGGAGGCGCACTTGGCCTGCACTTGTTCGGCCTCGAAATGATTGTCCGGCAGGATTTTGCCTTCGACCAGGGCCTGCGCGCCATCCTTGAACGTATCAGGCAGCGGATCGCGGCCGACGTAGCTCACTGGCAGGTCCCTGCCCTGCTCGGTCAGGACGAAATCCACGCGACCTGAAACGTGTTCGATGGAGCCGGCGCGCACGTTGCCGGAGACGCGCATACGTTGATGGAGCGATGCGCCTTGGAGCGTCGAAAGCTCGGTGATCGTGTGGTAATAGGTTTTGCTTTGGGTGAAGCCGACGTAGGCCAGGGCTAGTAGGGTTGCGACGATGATTCCTGAGCCAATTAGGAATTTATGCCGAGCATTCATGTGAACGCTCCATTGTGCTCCTGAGTGAAACAGGGGAATTCTAACATATTGCCAGTGTGTGGCCGCAAGACGATTCGACAGCTTGAGTTGCGCGGGGTTGGTGGGTTCGAAGTAGTTTCTGCGCGGCGGCCGACCTGTCACGTATGAGGCGCTGGAATGCGCCATTACAAGGGCGGGTCAACCGCGACAAAAACGGCTGCCCGGTCGTAAAAACCGGGACGGGCCGCTACAGGGCCAAAGGCAAAGTCGAAACCCAGGCCAAAGCCGGACGCGAGCGCAACTTTCAAAGGCGCCTATCCCGTCCTGCACAGCGGGAAGTCAGGATGAAACGACCGGTGGGGCGAATCACAGAGTCGAATTGCTGGGCGGAATCACGGGTGAAGCTATCCGCGGCGGTCGCCTGGGTTGGTGCAGGCTACCGCCGCAGTGGTTGCTAGCTGGGTAAATCAGAAGCGGAACGAGATGCCTGCGTAGGGCTCGGCCATGTTGGTTTTGGCGTTGGTTACCTGCGTAGGAACGGAGAAGTCCGCGGCGGTATAGACGAGGCCGCGGTATCCGGCTTGCAAGCTGAGGCCGTGGATGAGTCTGTAGGCGACGCCGCCGCCATAGAGCAGCACCGGGCGATTCTGGTTTACCGCAGGGCTGGTGGTGCCGGCGATGCTTGGAGAAAAGAACAATGCGCCGGTGCCGGCCTCGAGAAATGGATGGAAACGGGCTTCGCGATTCACTCCAAAAGTGAAGACGTAGGCGAAAGTAGTTTCCTGAACGCGGGCTCGTGTGACGGTTCCGGAATTATAAACCTGCGAAAAAAGCGTATTGCCGTAGTTAGCTTCGACTGCGCTCCACTTATTGAAATGATAACGATAATTCACCATGAACCCGCCGGAATCGGTCGCGGTGTCAAGCACACCGAAACCGTTGGCTTGTTTCTGGAAGTTCCCCGTAAAGTTTGCGGACACTTCTGAATTGCCATTCTGCGCGAGCGCTGGCAGAGACAGCAGGGCCAGCACCGCTACGAGCAGACCGATCTTGATACGCATTTTTCAATGCCTCCGTTGTTTTTTAGAGCAGGCCTTTTCGCGCGCGGGCACACCCGTGGCGATGAAGGTCCGTGCATTTTTTGTTTTGAGAGCTATCGGCGAACTACCAGCGTGACTGAGCTCGCGAGGTTAAATGCCATCTCGAGAAGATTGCGGCGCTCCAGTGCGTTGGACGGTGGGGGCGCTGGGCAGGTTGCTCGAATCGCGCGAAACGCTGGATAATATTTTTTGAAATTTGTGGAACTTTTCGCGCGGAGTATGCCGTGCAACGCTCCATTCTTGCGAATTCGGCGGGAGTCGCGGCGTGAAGCTGCGGTTGCGTCAGCTGTGATGGGCGAGGGCTTTGGTTAAGCGATCGGCTAGCGCGGCGCCGAATTCGGCGTGATGCCGCGGGTTGTTTTCGGTGGGAGCGTCGAAGGGTTTGCCATCGTGCAGGATCACGCGATCGCCCCAGGAATTGCTTTCGAGCAGCGGAATCAGCGGCTGCAGTTCTTGGGATATTGGCGCGACGAATTTTGGTTTGTAGGAAGTGTTCACGCGCAGCAGGACTCTGGGGGCGAGCTTGATGACGGCTGCGGCGAGCTGCTCCGGCGATTGGATAGGACATTCGACGGCGTAGGCGAGATAGAAGCCGGCGCGCTGAAATTCCGAGAGCGTGGCTTCTTCGGCTGCGGTGTCGTTGGGCTTGCGGCCGATGGATTTGGTCAGTTCGTCGAAGAACGTCTGGGAGGCGAACGAACGATTGGCGGCGGTTGCGGCGCGGTAGAAGTCGTCTTCCGGTTGTGATGGCGGAGCGGCGGCGAGCAAAAGCACCTGGATATGTATTGGGCGGAAGCGCGTGGCCTGTTCCAGGCGTTCGATACGGCTGCGGATATGGGCTTCGTCAACTTGAGCACCGCATCCATCGCAGAGTGGCATTGGGAAATCTCCGTGGGGTGAAATGGCGAATTGGAAGGATGACACGCGGCGCGTTGGCGGCGCAAGTTTGATGCGGGGATGGGTGAGATTAGCGGTCGAGCTTTTCGTTTTGCGAGCTGAGCTTGTGATTGGGCTTTGAAATTTCCGTTGGGGCGCTTGCGGCTGGCGCACTGGGATTGTTTTGCGCGGCGGCGCCGAGTTTGCTGCGCAGGCAGCCGACCAGTTCAGGGGCCATCTCGGAAATATTCATGCCGTCGGAGACGAGGAATTTACAGCTCAGGATCGGGCGCGCCTGATCATCATCGGAAAGCTGACAGCTGACCTTGCAATACTGGCATTCTTGATTCCAGCAGAACCGGCCATAGGGAATGGTTTCCGGGCTGATGAACTGGAAGGCGCGGAGCAGCGAATTTCGTTCGGGGACGAGGAACGTCTTGCCGAGGATGGTGATCTCAACCAGTTTTTCGTACGGCCGAAAAATTTCGTCCATAAGCGGTGTGCTCGCGTCTGCCATTGGAATGCGATCCCCTGCAACGAAGCTAAAGCACGGGGGAAGCGAGGGCAATGGGAACACGGGCGCGACGTGTTCAATGCTCCAATGGGGAACGTAACGCGAACAGAATTGGGCCGCGTTCGAGCGGCCTACGGGTTCCGCGTGCCCGCCGGGACGAGAACGACCAGGGTGTAGGCGCCCAGGGCGATACCTAGGGGGCCATTGGTCAATCCGAAGAAGGCGGCGACGAGGCCGAGGGTGCGGGCTGACGCGCCACTGGACATCAGACCCAGGCCGGCGATTATGGATACTACACCGGCGACGATACCGAGAATGATGACGAAAACCAGAAAGGAATGGAACATGCCCATCATGGCGAACGCGTTGGGCACGCGGGTGATTATCGCGCCCCACATCAAGACCAAGACGTTGCTGTACAGAAAGACTCCGAGCGCGCCGATCAGCCGGAGCAGGCCGTACAGTACCCACAGAATTCCCAGACCTCGCATATAGACCTCCTGAAGGCTCAATCGCCCCGAGACAACTACGAACTATAGCGCACTTGAAACGCGGAGTTGAGGACGAAGCCTGCCGGCGCGTAATGCGCTGGAATTTCCAGCCATTGAATTTCCATGCGGATTGTAACTACGCGAAGAACTGGCCCATGCGGCGGAATTTTTCGTAGCGTTGGTCCACCAGCGCGCGCGGGGAGAGTTGGGAAAGATCGTCGAGCGCGCGGGTGAGGAAGGGATCGAGCATTTTTGCAGCGCCGGCGGGGTCGTAGTGGGCTCCGCCTTCGGGTTCCGGGACGATTTCGTCTATTAATTTCATTTCGAGTAGATCGGGGGCAGTGATTTTCAGAGCTTCGGCGGCGATTTCGGCTTTAGTTGGAATCGCGCCACATGATGGAGGCGCAGCCTTCGGGAGAGATCACCGAGTACACGGAATTTTCCAGCATGTACACGCGATCGCCGACGGCGACGGCCAGCGCGCCGCCGGAACCGCCTTCGCCGGTGATGGTGATGACGATGGGCACGGGCAAGCGCGACATTTCGCGGAGATTGTGCGCGATGGCTTCGGCTTGGCCGCGCTCTTCGGCATCCACGCCGGGATAGGCGCCGGGCGTATCCACGAAGACCAGGATGGGGCGACCGAATTTCGCGGCAAGATGCATCGCGCGCAGAGCTTTGCGGTAGCCTTCGGGTTTGGCTTGGCCGAAATTGCGCGCGAGGCGTTGTTTGGTGTCGCGGCCTTTTTGACTGCCGATGATCATCACCGGCTGGCCGTGAAATTTAGCCATGCCGGTGATGAGCGCCGGATCGTCGGCGAAATTCCGGTCGCCGTGGATTTCGGAAAAGTTTTCGAAGAGCAGGCGGATGTAATCGTCGGTGTACGGGCGCTGCGGATGGCGCGCGAGCAGCAGGCGTTGCCAGGCACCGAGATGGGTGTAGAACTCGCGTTTAAGTTCGTCCACTTCCTTGCGGATGCGTTCGATTTCGACGGACTGTTCGCCGGTGGGCGCGGTGAGGCGGCTGAGGTCAGCAACGTCGCGCTCGAGCGCGTTAATGGCGCGCTGTTTCAGTTTGTCTATTTCGCCAGGAGTGGGCGCGGTGGCAACGGTGGATTTCGCTGGGGCAGGTTTCGAGGTCGTGGCTGGTTTTATGCCGGCCCGCAGAGTGATCGTCGCCGATTTTGCGTTTGACGGAGCAGGTTTCGTGGGATTCTGCGCTGCAAGCTTGGCGGCGGCCGCATCGCGCGCGGCCCGACGCGCTTTTTTGATCGCACGAAATTTCTTCATGCGTTCCTTGCGCTCGCGGCGCTTGCGCAGCTTCTCGGCGAGAATCTCGCGCTTGCTCACTGAATCACCTTCGTTCAATTCACTTCCCTCTTCTGACTTTCGGAGATTGACGCTTTCGGCTGCGGCGCGATTTCGCCGGCCGGCTCGCCTATTTATTTTAGCGCAAGCGAGCTATTGCACCAGGGCGACGGAATCGGTGCCGCAGATTTCGCGCACGCGCTCGACGAGCTCGCGATCGGCGAGGACGGCGCTGCCGGCGTCAAGCGTTGCGGCGCTGCCGTCATCCTTAATTAGCTCGAACGAGACCTTGCAGCGGCCTGGGCGGCTGGAAAACAATTTCTGCAGCTGATCGATAGCGCCAGTATTCACTGCGCTCAGGTCCATGCGCACGCGCAGCAGGCTGGGAGGACGATCGGCGAGTTGATCAAGCAGGCGCGCGTCGGCGACGATCAAGCGCGTGCCGACATCTTCGACGGCGACGCGGCCTTTTACCAGCAGCGGCGTATTGGATTTGAGAATTCCTTCGAGTTTGCCGAAAGCTTCCGGAAAGACGAGGGCTTCGATCACGCCGGTGCGATCTTGCAGCGTGAGAATCGCCCAACGGGCGCCGCGGCGCGAACGCATGGGGCGAATCTGCACGATGATGCCGGCGACGACGAGGTCTTCGTTGTTCTTACGGCTTTCCATTGTGGCAAGTTCGGAGGCGTTCAAATCCTTCAGGCGGCCGGCATATTTATCGAGTGGGTGACCTGAAATGTAAAAACCGAGGACGGAATACTCTCCGGCGAGTTGCTGCTCTTCGGACCAATCGTCGGCTTCGGGGAGTTCGGATTCCTGCCATGGTTGGCTGTTGTGAAGTTCGCTGGGACCGGCGAGAAAGAGTCCGCCCTGCCCTACTGTCTTTTCCTGATGCTTTTTCTGGCCGCGGCCGATGGCCTGGTCTATCGCGGCAAAGAGGCGTCCGCGGGAACCGCCCGTGCAATCGAGGGCACCGGCTTTCACCAGGCTCTCGAGAACGCGCTTGTTGAGGAATTTAGGTTCGATCGCTTCGCTGAATTCGAAAAGGGTGCGGAAGCGGCCTGTTGAGCCGCGCGCTTCGCAGATGGCTTTGGCGGTGTTTTCTCCGACGTTTTTTATCGCGGCGAGGCCGAAGCGGATGTCGTCGCCGACGGGCGTGAAGTACAGGCCGCTCTCGTGCACGTCTGGCGGAAGGACGCGGATGCCCATGCCGCGGGCTTCGTTGATGTACTTCACGACTTTTTCGGTGTTGCCGGCTTCAGAGCTGAGCATCGAGGCCATGAATTCGACGGGATAGTGAACTTTCAGATATGCGGTCTGATAGGCGAGCAGGGCGTAGGCGCAGGCGTGAGCTTTCGGGAAACCGTAAAGGCCAAATTCTTCCATCAGGTCGAAAATCTTGGTGGCTTTTTTCGCGGGAACTTTTCCGGCAGCGCAGCCTGCGAGGAATTTTTCGCGTTGCGCGGCCATCACGTCTGCTTTTTTCTTGCCCATGGCGCTGCGCAGGATGTCGGCATCACCCAGTGAGTACCCAGCCAGGCGGTTGGCGATTTTCATGACCTGCTCTTGAAAGACGATGACGCCCCAGGTTTCGGAAAGAATTTCTTCGAGCTCCGGAAGATCGTAAGTGACTTTTTTCTTGCCCTGCTTGCGTGCGATAAATTCATCAATCATGCCGCCCTGGATAGGGCCGGGCCGATAGAGTGCGTTAAGCGCGGTGAGGTCTTCGATTTGCGTGGGCTGGTAGCGCTTCAGAATGTCGCGCATTCCGTGCGATTCAAATTGGAAGATGCCGGTGGTGTCGCCGCGGGCGAAGAGGGCATAAGTGGGCGCGTCATCTAGCGGGAGAGTGGTGAGGTCGAGATCAATGCCTCGGTTTTGTTTGATCATGCCAACGGAGTCGTCGAGGATGGTGAGAGTGGTGAGGCCGAGGAAATCCATTTTCAGCAGGCCAATGCGCCCGAGGGCGTTCATATCGTACTGCGTGGTGATTTCATCCTTGTTCGACTTGTAGAGCGGGACGATTTCTGTGAGCGGGCGCGGGGAGATGACGACGCCCGCGGCGTGCGTGGAGGCGTGGCGGGCGAGGCCTTCCAGGCGCAACGCTACTTCGAATAATTGTTTTACCTGGCCTTCTTTGCGCGCGGCGTCGAGTTGGGGCGATTGTTTCAGCGCGTCTTCGAGAGAGATGTTGATCGTGTTGGGGATCATTTTCGCCAGGCGGTCCACTTCGCCGTAGGGCATGTCTAGCGCACGGCCGGCGTCTTTCAGCACGGCTTTCGCGGCCATGGTGCCGAAGGTGATGATTTGCGCCACGCTTTCGGCACCGTATTTTTTGCGGACGTATTCGATCACTTCGCCGCGGCGGCGCATGCAGAAATCAATGTCAATATCGGGCATGGAGATGCGTTCGGGGTTCAGGAAGCGCTCGAAGAGCAGCTCGTACTGCATGGGATCTACGTCGGTGATGCGCAGCGAATAACTTACAAGGCTGCCTGCTGCCGAGCCGCGGCCGGGTCCTACAGGAACGCCCTGGGCGCGGGCGTAGTGAATGAAATCCCAGACGATTAGGAAGTAGCCGGCGAAGCGCATCTTCTTGATCATTTCGATTTCGGCGGTTAGACGCGCTTCGTAATCGGAGAGCGGATGGCGCAGGCGGCCTTCTTTCGTGAGGCGGTCGATTTGCGGAGCGCGGGAGGCAAAACCTTCGCGCACTACTCGTTCGAAATACGAATCGGTGGTGTGGCCTTCGGGAACTTTGAATTCCGGGAAAGGATTGCTGACGCGTTGAATTTTTACGTTGCAGCGGTCGGCGATCGCTACGGTACGCGTGACGGCGTCTGGCAATTCGCGGAAGACGTGCGCCATTTCCTCGGCGGTCTTGAAATAAAACTGGTCGGTAGCAAATTTCATACGCTGCGCGTCGCTCATGGTTTTGCCGGTCTGGATGCACATGAGAACTTCCTGCGCGTGCGAATCGGACTGGGTCAGGTAGTGGCAGTCGTTCGTTGCGACCAGAGGGATGCCGGATTCTTTCGAGAGGCGCACCAAGTCGCGATTGACGCGGATGTCTTGCTCGAGGCCCTGATCCTGCACTTCGAGGAAAAAGTTTCCTTTGCCGAAGATATCGCGCAGGCGGTAGGCGCTTTTCTGGGCTTGATCGTATTTTTCGGAGAGCAGCGCGTCGGCCACCTCGCCGCGCAGGCAGGCGGAAAGAGCAATGAGGCCTTCACTGTGTTTCGCGAGCAGTTCATGATCTACGCGTGGTTTGTAGTAGAAGCCTTCGAGATATCCAGTGGAAACGAGCTTGATGAGATTCTGGTAGCCCTTTTCGTTTTCGCAGAGCAGGACGAGGTGATTGGAGCGCTCGGCGCCGGTGCCGCGATTTTTGTGATTGTCTGGCGCGACGTACATTTCGCAGCCGATGATGGGTTTTACGCCGTGGGTGGTGGCTTGGTGATAGAAGTTTGCTGCGGCGAAAAGATTGCCGTGGTCGGTGACGGCGACGGCGGGCATGCCGCGGCGAGCGGCTTCGGCGGTAAGTTCGCCGATTTCGCAGGCGCCGTCGAGTAGAGAGTAGTCCGTGTGCAGATGAAGGTGAACGAAGTTCGAGGCATCCATGCGAAGTTCATTCTAAACCAGCTTGAAGCTGGGCGTAACAGCTATCTGCGGCTGGTTTTTTGTCACGTGAATCGGTGATAGCCCGGTTTGCCGCTAGCGGCGTGATTTTTTTGCTGGGTGCGATTTCGATTTTTTTCCGGCGGCTTTGTCGTCGTGCGCGGCTTTATCGTGCTTAGCTTGGGCCTTGGCACCGATCGCGGCTGCTGCCGATTGTCCGGACTTCCCTGCGGCAGCTGGAGATTTGCCAGCGGGCGCGGATTTTCCCTCGGTTGTTGCGGCCGGGGCGGATTTGCCGCCGGCCCCTGCTCCCTTGGATTTGTCCTGCGGCTTTGATTCCGCGTGCGCCGCGGCTTCTGGAGCGCCTTTGCGCTTCTTTTTCTCTTTTTCGGGCTTTTTGATTTCGTCTTTGATGCCAGCGAGGTTTTTGAGGATCTTGGTGCGGTCTTCGGGAGTCTTTCCCTTGCCGCGCAATTGCAGCTCGAAGAATTGTTCGACGATCTTGTCGAATTTCGGGCCGCGTTCGACGCCGAGGGCTTCGAGCTCGCCTGCGGGGGAGGCCATGCGCAGTGGGCGCCACTTCTGCAGGTAATTGCGAATCTTGGAGAGTGCCCGGGGATTGGGCATTTCCACTTCGATGAAGGCCAAGACTTCCGCGGGCAAAGACGCGAGGTAATAGTAAGCGTCTTTCGCAGCATTGGTCTTGGCGCTCTTCAGAACTTTCACGACTTTTTGAGTTTCGGGTACCAGTTCCGCAGCTTCCGCGATTTCGGCGTTGCGGTATTCCATGTGGCGCAGGGCTGCGGCGGCTTCGCGCGATTTCAAGCGGCCTAGAGTGTAGTAGGCAACGGCGAGGTGCAGCCGCGGGCGCAAACCTGCGCTGTACAGATTGAAGCGCACGCGCGCGAGCTTATTGAGGCTGTCGTAATCGGGTTTTCTTTTTTGCAGCGAGGGATGAATCAGCGCGAGCATTTCGTGCGATTCCCACAGTTTCAGCGTGGCCACCGGATTATCTTCGCGAGCGAGAGCGCGCATTTCGTGGCCGACGTCGGCGCCTTCGATGCGGTCAGTGACGCCGCGCTCGATAGCCAGATCGAACCACTCTTGGGTGCGCGGATCCATTTTGAATCCCATGCGCGCAGCGTAACGCAGAATGCGCATCAGGCGGATGGGCTGATTGGTGAATGCGTGGATGGAAAGCGCGCGGACTTCCTGCTTTTCCAGGTCCGCGAGGCCGTTCATGGGATCCAGCAACAGGCCGCGCGATTGCGTATTCAGCGAAATGGCGATGGCGTTGATGCCGAAATCGCGGCGGCGCAAGTCTTCCATCACGCTAGAAAAACGGTATTCGGGTTTGACGCCGGGGCGCTCGTAGTAATCTTCGCGCGCGGCTGAGATGGAACCGTCCACGTCGCCCGCGAAAATCATTTCGTGGTGGCGAATTTTCTCGCTTTCCCAGACGACGCGGGCGCCGCCCTTTTCCAGCTCGCGCACCATCTTCACGGGATTCCCTTCCACCGTGAAATCCAGATCGCGGATGGGCATGCCGGAGATCAAGTCGCGCACCGCTCCGCCCGTGAGATAGACGTTCACGTCTTGCGTGCGCGAAAGCTCCTGCACGCGCTCCATCACGGCGCGCTGTTCCGGCGATAGCCGGCTTTCCAACAGGTACATGTAATCGGGCATGAAGTTTCCGCCTTCCTCGAATTTTTGCGCGCGAACTGCTAGGCGCGCGGGTGATGCGCTTTATAAACTTGTTTCAAACGCTCTTCGACAACGTGGGTATAGATTTGCGTCGTTGCAATGTCCGCGTGGCCCAACATCATTTGCACGGAGCGTAAATCCGCTCCGCGGTCAAGCAGGTGCGTGGCAAAACTGTGCCGCAGCATATGTGGGGTGAGGGCCTTGCGCAACCCCGCTTTACGCCCGTAGGCTCCCAGGATTTTCCAGAACGCGATGCGATTCATAGCCGTGCCGGTGCGGCTGGGGAAAAGATACGGAGAAGTTCTTTCTCCCAGGATTTGCGGGCGCGATTTTTTCATGTATTGGAGCACCAGGTCGAGAGCGGCACGGCCGACCGGGACAAGGCGCTCTTTACTGCCTTTGCCGATGCAGCGCAGGCAGCCTGCTTCGGTTTGAATGTCCGCGGCTTTCAGGCCGCACAATTCGGAGACGCGCAGGCCGGTGGAATAGAGCAACTCGATCATTGCTTTGTCGCGCAGGCCGAGCGTGTTGTTGACGTCTGGTTGCGCGAGCAGGCGGTCCACGTCCGCGACGCTTAGAAATTCCGGGAGGGAGCGGCGGAATTTCGGCGCGGCGACGTTCGCGGCGGGATCCTCTTTGATGATCCCTTCCGTAAATGCGAAACGGAAGAGATGGCGGATGGTAACCAAGTGGCGCGCGACGCTGCGGCTATCGAGTTTTTTGAGATAGAGCGTGCGCAGGAAGTCCACTACGTGGGTGTGCTGGTATTGATCCAACGTTAGGCCACGTTTGGCAGAAAATGCCGCGAATTTGGCGAGATCGCGACGATACGCGTGAAGCGTATTGGTCGAAAGGCCTTTTTCGACGCGCAGGTAATTTAGGAATGCTCGAATGTCCGATTCCAATGCACAGCTCCTGATTTATTGCGCCGGGATAAAAATTCCGGCAGAAAATGTGCGCTCGTGCGCTGCGTATTGCGATTCGCGCGGCTTACGAAACGTCCAGCGCGCCGGCTGCCGTGCTTGGTTCCGCACGTCGCAGCAATAGAAACAGCTCCGGCAATTCCTCGCAGCGCAGCGCCCGGGCCAAGACAAAATAAATTCCGCACGAGACGACAATGATCGCGGCGAGCCACGCGGCTTTCGCGAGAAAATGTTCCAGCGTCGCCAGGTGCGAATACCTCACCGCCGCAAAACACGCTGCAGACATTGCCACGGCACAGAGCGCCATTTTCCCGAGCGAACTGAAAATGGCCGCGGAGCCGAGGCTGCCGTAACGACCGCGAAAAATTAAAAATAGCGCCGCAAAATTAAAATATGCCGCGAGCGAACTCGAAAGCGCCGGGCTGGCGTTCCACAAATAGCGCCCGAATCCGAAGAGCAGGATGATATTCAGCGCCACGTGCAGAACCAGGGCGCATGCTCCCACTTTTGTCGGCGTCAGCGTGTCTTGCGTCGAGTAATACATCGGCGTTATCAAGCGAATGGCCGCAAACGCCGGCAATCCCAGCGAATAAAATAGCAGCGCGTGAGCCGTGAGCGCCGTGGAGCGCGCCATGAACTGGCCGTGCTGAAACAGCACTTGGGTAATGGGCACGCGCAAAAGAATCAGCCCCACCGCCGCCGGAATGGTGATGAACGAAGCGACGCGCAGAGCAAAAGCGAACGTCTGCTTCATTTCCGCGTACTTCCCGTCCGCTGCCTGATGCGACAGGGTGGGAAGCAGCGCGGTCGAGAGCGCGATCGCATAGCTGCCCAGCACCAGCTCCATCACTCGGTCCGCAATATACAAAGAACTGATGCTGCCCTCCGGCATACGCGATGAAGCGGCGAAAATGGTGTCCACGAAAAAATTCACCTGGAACACGCCCGCGCCAAAAAACATCGGGACCATCAGCTTGCCGACTTTTTTCACCCCGGGATCGTCGAAGGTGACGTCTGGGCGGAAGCGCATGCCCAACTTCGCGAGCGCCGGAAGCTGCATCACAAGCTGCAACGCCGCGCCCACTAGAACACCTACAGCCAGTCCGACCGCCGGGGTTCGGTAGGCGGGCGGCGCCCAATTCATGATGGGCCGGTACAGCACGCCGAATGAAAAGGCGATGAATACGACGTTGAAAAGAATTGACGTGGAAGCCGCCAGACCGAAGCGCAAGAAGCTCTGCAGAATCGAGCCGGCCAAGGCCGCGAGGCCCATGAAAAAAACGCACGGAAAGATGATGCGGTTCAAATAAATCGCCAGGTCCCAGCTGCCATGGCCGATGCCCATGGCCGTCAGGGCGCCAACAATCTGCCGGGAAAATATGCTGCCCAGCACGGCGACCACCGCCAGAAACGCTGCCACATCCCAAAAAGCGCGTTGCGCGAACTGCCAGGCCTCCCTCGGCGAATTTCGGCGCAGATAACCGGTAAAAACGGGTATAAAGGAGGCGCCCAGGGCTCCTTCCCCGGTCAAGCGCCGAATCAAATTGGGAATGCGAAACGCCAAGATGAACGAGTCGGCCGCCGGCGAAGTGCCGAGCAGGAGAGCTACCCGCTGATCGCGTAAGTATCCGCAAATCCGGCTGATAACGGTGGCAAGGGCTATGACGGAGGCAGATTTAAGGATCTTGCCCTTTTCGGTCAATCGGCGGTGACTCCGATGCTAACCCTTTAAGCACCAATAACTTGACGAAAAACAGGGGCAAGAATAACATAACGCCTGGGAAATTAGCAAGATTCTCACCTAAAAAGGCTCCAAAAACGTGAAAGATCGAGCTCCAGCCTCGACTCGGAAGAAAGTGGTGGTGTTGCTGCTGGATCGCGGCCATCTGAAGGGGTACTTGAACCCTGCGGCCTTGGCCGGCGTCGAGGCGTTTGATTTGCTGACTCCGGATGGGGAGCATGTATCGGTCGCGATGGCCTCGGTCAAGTCAGTCTATTTCGTGCGGGAGTTCCCTGACGCGATTCAGCCTGAGCGGAAGGTGTTTTTAAGCCGGCCGAAACTGGATGGGCTCTGGGTGCGGTTGCGTTTTCGGGATGAGGATGTGATGGAAGGGATCGTGGCGAACGATCTGCTGGACCTGTTGGACAATGCCGTGCAGTTGACTCCTCCTGATCTGCATGGGAATACTCTGCGATTGTTTATTCCGCGCTCAGCGCTGGCTGAGATGAAGGTCTTAGGAGTGGTGGGGGCGGCGCGGCGGACTCATCGAGCTGCCGGGGCTGCGGCTTCTTCGCAATCCAAACTTTTCAACGAATAGGGTGTCTGGGTATTCTGCGGGCGCCGATGCTGGGCGTTTTTATGCGCTGTGGTGTGCTTTGCGCTGCGGGCGTAGGAGTGATTGCGCGTCTGTTGTACATTGAGGCTACGCAGTTGTGGACGCTAGGAGAAGCTATCATGAGATTGGGCGAGATCGCGAAGCAGCTGGGCTGCGAAGTGGATGGTGACGCGAGCCTGGAGATCACTGGCGTTGCCGGGATCGAAGAGGCTGGGCCTGGCGAGTTGACGTTCCTGGTGAACCGCAAGTACCGGCCGGCGCTGGAAACTACGCGCGCTTCGGCGATCTTTGTGGCGAAAGATGCGGGGCCGATGCGGATCGCGGCGTTGCGTTCGGCGAATCCTTATCTTGATTTCGCGCGGGCGATCGAGATGTTTCATCCGGCGCCGCGGTTTACGATGGAGATTCATCCGACTGCCGTGATCGCGCAGACTGCGAAAATTGCTCCGGGAGCGCATGTTGGGCCTTACTGCTTCGTGGACGAAGACGTTTCGATCGGGCGCAATGCGGTGCTGCACAGTTTTGTGGCGATTTATCCGGGGGCGAGGATTGGCGACGATTTTTTCGCGCACTCGCACGTGACGGTGCGCGAGAACTGCCGCATTGGGAACCGCGTGCTGCTGCAGAACGGCGTAACGATCGGCGCGGATGGATTTGGTTTCGCGCGGCGCGATGATGGAAGCTGGCACAAGATGCGGCAGTCTGGAATCACCGTAATCGAGGATGACGTGGAGATTCAGGCGCACAGCGTGATTGATCGCGCGACCGTAGGCGAAACGCGGATCGGGCGCGGCACGAAGATTGACAATTTGGTGCAGGTGGGGCACGCGTGCAAAGTGGGCGAGGACACGCTGCTGTGCGGGCAGGTGGGGCTGGCCGGGACTTCGAAGGTGGGAAACAAGTGCATCCTCGCGGGGCAGGTCGGCGCGGCGGGACATTTGACGATCGGCGACGGAGCAGTACTGACGGCGCAGTCAGGAGTGCCGGGGGATGTGCCGGCGGGCGCGATTTACTCCGGTTATCCGGCGATGGATAATCTGGCGTGGCGGAAATCGGTGGCGGGGTTCAATCGCTTGCCGGAAATGCAGAAGGAATTGCGGGAGTTGCGCGCGGCTGTGGCGAAATTGGGCGCGTAATAAGGTTTGCGTGCTGACGCGCTGATGAAACTTTTCGCCGCGTGCCGCGCCGCGGACCGGTCAGTCCCCCCCTGACGGCTGTTGGTCTTCGGGCAAACCCGCTGCGACCAATTCTTGCACGCGTTTGCGGAGTTCATCGCGCTGGTCTTCCGCGTATTCAGCGGCTTTGATGGCGTGGCCGTAGCGGACTACTACTTCACCGGGATGGATGGTCCAATCGCCTTTGCGCATCAGGCGCTGCGTTCCGGCAAGCGATACTGGGACGACCCACGCGCCGGCGCGAATTGCCATCAGAAAAGTTCCCTTCTTGAAGGGGAGCAGGCGGCCGTCGCGGCTGCGCGTGCCTTCTGGGTAGACCAAGAAAGACAGGCCTTCTTTCAGATATTCAACCGCGATGTCCACGCTTTCGGCTGCGGCTTCCTTATCGCCGCGATCCACGGGAATCAGCTTGGCCAGGCGGATGGCTTTGCTGAGGATTGGAATGCGAAAGACTTCCTTTTTGGCGAGGAGCGCGACGCGCCGGGGAATGTTGGGCACCAGGGCGACGGGATCGAGGTTTGAGGCGTGATTCGAAGTGAAGACGCAGACGCCGCTGGGAATATTTTCCAGGCCCTCAACTCGCACGCGAATCCCCGCCAGGCGCAACACGATGCGCAGGGCACCGATGAACGTCCAATACATGAAATTGGCATCGCCAGTAAGCAGCGTCCACAAAATCAGCAGGGGCTGCACGAACACCAGCGCCAAGGCGACGAACGTCAGCACCAAGATTGTGCGAATCATGGATTCAGCGGCGCGTGGATGCCGGCAGCCTCAATCGGTTTTTCCTTTCAGCCAGCCATCGCGGATGCGTTTCTGTTTTTCCGTGGCTCCGGGGATTTCGACGAGCGAGAATTTATTGAGGTCAATCGCGGCCAGCGTGAAGGTTATATCCAGATAATTGTTTTCACGCTGCACGTGGAGGGTAAGGGATTCACCGGGCTTTTGATCGCGCAGCCATCCTGGAAGATAACGGGGCATGGGCTGGCCATTTAGCGTGAGCAGAACGTCTCCTGGGCGCAGGCCAGCCGCGTCCGCCGCGGACTCCGGAGTCACCTGAGATACCACCACTTGAGCGCCGGGGCCGTGGCCGGTGGTGGTCCAGAATTGAAGGTCTGGGGCAGCGCGGCGTTCGACTCTGAGCGCGAGGCCGGCGGCGCCGAGAAATTTGTCGTAGGGGATTTCTTCCGTGCCGGCTACGTAGGTGAGGAAGAAATCGTTGAATTTTGTGCCAGCGACTTCTTCGGCGGTTGTTTGCACGCCTTGCGAATCGTCATAGAAGCGGCCTTGCTTCGCGTAGATTTCGTTCATGCGACGCAGGACGTCGTCGAGCGATTTGTGATTGTCGGTGACGTCACGAATGGCGAGATCGAGCATGTCTCCGACAATCTGGCCCTTGTTGTAATACGAAATGCTGCGGTCCGGGCGGCGGTATTCGTCGTAGCCCTCGAGCCAGGCGTCCAGGCTGGATTCCTCGACGCTTTGCCAATGATGCGCGGGGCGCGAATCGAGTTCGCCGATTTGTCCGGCGAGGTCTGCGTAAAATTGATCCTTGGTCCAAAGGCCGGTGCGTTCCAGAGCATAGGAGCCGTAGGTGCTGGTGACGCCCTCAGCGAACCACAGCGCGCGCGTGTACATTTCTTTGGTGTAATCCACCGGTTCGAGCGTCTGCGGGCGAATTCGCTTCACGTTCCAGGCGTGAAAAAATTCGTGGGCTGTGACGGAGGCGGCCGCGTCGCCCGACTGAGTGGAGATCGCGGTGCAATTGGAATGTTCCATCCCGCCACCGCCGACTTCAGGATACGGACCGAAGTGGTAGAAGAAGGTGTACCGGCTGAAGGGAGCGCCGCCCATCAAATGAATCTCGTACTTGGTGATGTCCTGAAGAATCGACTCCAACTTCTCCCGGTGCCAGTCGTTGCCGTCCACGATGACGCGAAAATGGGCGCCGGCTTCGTCGAACCCGAATTCCGCGAACTTCCCTGCTTCGGCCGGGGCGTCCACGAGTTTGTCGTAGCTCGCCGCGGTGAACGAATTCGGCTGGGCGCCTGCGGGCAGCTCTGCGGCGGTGCGCCAGCCTTCGGGGACGTCGTCAAACTGGACCTGGGCGTCTTCGGCGCGTCGCGTGGGAAGGTACATCAGCACTTCTGCGAAATTCAGGAAGGCATGGTGCGCGTTCAATTGCGAATTGAACGGACCGGGATCGTCCCATTCAATGCTGTAGTCGAGCGTGGCGGTTTGTGCAGCGGAATCAGCGCCTGCGCCTGGAAGCGAAATTTTCCAGGTTTGCTTGTCGAGCATGCGAATCGGCAACGCCGCGGCCGGGGTTGCGGAATTGCTCGCTCGCACATCGCGGACGCGATAGGAAAAATCGCGCACCTGATACAACGCGTTCCATGCCGGAAGCGCGACGACGATTTCCTGATCCGCAGCCGCAGCGGGAATCTGCATTCTGACGTGAAAGAGATGCTGCTCCGGATTCTTCAGCGAGATGTGATAGCTGATGGTAGCGGCTGCGGGTCGCGCGAAAAACAATAAGGTGACTGCCAGAACGATCCGCTGGGCCGATTTCATTTCGTGACTCCCTCGAGCGATTTGAATCTGTCGAGCAATTTGCCGCTGAGACCATCGAAGCTGCCGTTGGACATGACCATCACCATGTCTCCCGGTTTCGCTTCTGCGGCTAGGTAATTCACGATTGCTTCTGACGAATCGAACGCTTTTGCGGGGCGGCCGCGATCGAGCAGCGAGCGGGCGATGTATTCCGGCGAGAGGCGCTCACCTTCTTCGAGCAATTGAGCGCGACTGACGGGGCCAATCACGACGGCATCAGCGATCGCGAGCGATTCCGGCAGCACGTGTTCGAAAATCTTGCGGCGCATGGTGTTGGATCGCGGCTCGACGGCAGCCCAGATTTTGCGGCCGGGCCAGCGGGTGCGGGTGGCTTCCAGCGTCATACGGATCGCGGTGGGATGGTGCGCGAAGTCCTCGACCACCAGAATGCCGTTCGCTTCGCCTTTGGTTTCCATGCGCTTGCGCACGCTGACGAAAGTGGAGAGAGCCTGCTGGATCGCGTCACATTCGACGCCGCGGCCGTAGGCGAGGGCGGTGGCGGCTAGCGCGTCCAGCACATTGTGCTTCCCCGCGACGGGCATGCGGACGCGGGAGACTTCGCTGCCGCGAAATGCGACGCGGAATTCCGTGGCGTCATCGTGCCAGTGTACGTCTCCAGCGCACCAGTCACATTCAGGCGTGAAGCCGAAAGTTTCGACGGGGCAGAATGCTTTGGCGACGATTTGTTTTAGTTCGTCGCTCTCGCCCCAGATGAGAATTTTTCCGCGGCGCGGTACCAAGTTCACGAGCCTGCGGAATTGCACGGCGATGGACGGAAGATCCGGGTAGATGTCCGCATGGTCGTATTCGAGCGAGGTGAGAATCAGCTCGTCCGGATGATAGTGGAGGAATTTTGGGCCGCGGTCGAAGAAGGCGGTCTCGTATTCGTCGCCCTCGATGATGAACTCTTCCCCGCCGCCGAGGCCATAGCTGCGGTCACCAAAATTTGGGGAGACGCCGCCAACCAGAAAATCGGGCTTGCGCCCGGCGACGTGAAAAATCCACGCGAGCATGGCTGTGGTGGTGGTTTTGCCGTGCGTTCCGGCAATCACGATCGAGGTGTGGCCCGGAATGAAATATTGCTCAAGGAGCTGCGGCATCGAGCAATAGGACAATTTCTCATCGAGAATATATTCAATTTCGGGATTGCCGCGCGCGATTACGTTGCCTACGACGCACAGGTCCGGCGCCGGCTGCAGATTTTCGGGACGAAATCCTTCGTGCCAGCGGATTCCCAAGGCATCGAGAAGCGTGGAGGCTGGGGGATAAACGTTCACGTCCGAGCCTGTGACGTGATAGCCGCGCTCCTTCAACATGCCGGCGACGGGAGCCATGGCGGCGCCGGCAATGCCGAGCAGATGAATGTGTTCAGTGACCCGGTTCGCTCGCGTTACGATTTGCCTTCTCCTTGTGTTTCTCGCACCGGCCGCGAACTCTTTAGGTGTTGTGCCGCGATGCGTCGCATTCATCGCGCTGCCGGAATTCTACGCGCGGCAGGCTGGTTCCAAAATCTCCAAGCGCGAATTCTCGTCGGATTTTAGACGCGCGCGGACCCCTAACGGCAGCGTCAACATGGGCCGCGGCGTGTGACCGATGGGCGCGCCCCATACGACCGGAAATCCCATCGTGCCCAAAATGCGGCGCGCGACATCGAGAACTGTTTCACTGCCGGGCGGCGCTTCGCACTCGGGAAAATCGCCGAGCAGCACGCCAGAAACCCCGCGGAGTTTGCCCGCTTGCTTCAGATGCATGAACGCGCGGTCCACTTGCCAAGGTTTCATGCCGCGATCTTCGAGCAGCAGAATGGCGCCGTGGGTGTCGAGCTCCCAGGGAGTTCCGAGCGCGGTCTCGATCAGCGTCAAGCACCCGCCGAGAAGAATGCCGTCCGCGGAGCCGGGCATTACGGGCTCAGTTCCGGGGAGTGGGATGGTCCAGCCCTGCTTGGTTTCGGTTAGCGCACGCGTGAGGGTTTCGGCGTCGTAGCCGTCGGGTGCGCCAGCGCCTTTATCGAGGCCCGCTGCCGCCATTGGCCCATACAAGCCGACCCAGCGAAATTTCTGCCACAGGAAGATCTGCAGCGAGGTGAGATCGCTGTAACCGACCAGGACCTTGGGGGTGGCGAGCGCGACGCTAAGACCGTCGAGGAAATAATTGGACCCGTAACCGCCGCGCGAGCAGAAAATTCCGCGCGTGGTGGTTTCGGTGAGCGCTTCTTTGAGCGCCGCGCCGCGTTCGACGGTGGTGCCCGCAAAAAAATCGCCGCGCGCGAGCACTTTTTCGGGATCAAATTGCGGTGTGTAGCCCAAGCGCGCAAGTTCCGCGACGCCTTGCTGCAAACGAGATTCCTTCACGGGGCTGGACAAGGAAAGTATGCGCACTGAATCGCCGGGGCGGAGTGCTTCAGGCTTTAGAGGTTGCGGCATAGGCCGCAAAGGAGAATAAGGAATTTCGCGCAGCGAGTCCAGTTGCGCGCGCGTGGGTGTTTACATCCGAGCAGCAGCGCGCAAACGAGATTAGAACGGCGTGACGGTCAGATAAACGTCGCCGGCCCCGCTGGCGGGCTGGGCGGCGATGGTGTCTGGCGCGTAAAACACCGCGAAGTGTCCGTCAGCGCTGAGCGGTGCGGCGGTGTAACGGTCCGCTACCAACGGTGCAGACTTGCTCGGGCTGGAGACGACGAGCGAAGCGCGCGTAGCCGAGAAAACCGCTGTCGCCTCGGAGGCGGCATAGGTATGCGGCGTGCACGGAAGCACGGCGCTAAAGCAAGTATCGCGGACGACGAGTGAACCTTCGGTGGCGGCCTGGCCGGCGGTAACGGTGGCTGCGGCGGCGCCCGAGACGAATGAGATGTATCTTCCGGAGGCGCTGATTGCGGGCGAAAAATTCAGCGTCTTCGACGCGGCAGTCGCACTGTCGTTTGTGATCAGAGTTGTGGATGGCACGCAGCCATCCGGCGCGGTGGAACCCAGGCAAGTATCGCGCAGATACGATTTGCTGAGTTGAGCGGTGTTTCCAGTGGAGGAACCGACGGGCTGCGATTCGAACACCACGAAGCGCGCGTCGCTGCTAAGAGACGGCGAAATATTCGCGCCGCTGAGAGCAGAATCATCCGGCGCGTAGGAAATTCGTTCCGCCGACGCTTCGCAATAAACGGGCGGTTCAATTCCCATGCAGGTGTCCGCCAGAAGCGATCTGCGAAGTGCTTGCGGAATTCTGTGCTGCGGATTTCGTGGTCCACATTTCCAGGGCTACATAGCGGCCGTCGGAGGAAATCGCCGGGCGTCCGGCTTGCGCGCCGGCGACGCGGTCTTCGTCATCCACCGGAACAGCGACAGTGCGCGCGACGCACGCTTTCGTTGCCGTGGGGCCTGCGCAGGTGTCTCGCACGTAAGCTTGCGGCAACGACGAGGGTTGCTCCGCGACCAGATTGGTGGCTGCGGAGACGAAAGCGATGAAGCGGCCGTCTGCGCTGAGCGACGGGTTGGTGCTGGGGCCGCTCGCGGCTTCTCCGTCCGCGCCGAGCGAAATAATTTCGGTGTGCGGGGTGCAGCCAGAAGGGGCATTCGCGCCGGCGCAAAGATCGCGCACGTACAATTCCCAGTAACCGAGAGAGACGACGGCGTTGCCGGGGACCAAATTCGTCGCGCGCGAGACGAAGGCCACAAAACGGCCGTCGCCGCTGATGGCCAGTTGCCTGCCGGCTTTGCCATTGGGCGCGCTGCCATCGGGCGCCACGTCCACGGCCAAAGTTTTCGGGGTGCAATTTGCCGCGCCCACACAAGTGTCACGCACAAAAATATTTCCTGAGGCCGTGGCCGCGATCAAATTTTTCGCTTGCGAGTAGAACGCGACATATCGTCCACCGGAACTGATCGCCGGAGCTTCACTGGGGCCGTCGGCGGACCCACCAGCAGCGCTGACCGAAACAACCTGAGGGAACTTCACTGCACTGCCGCTCTGGGGATTGATCGTGAATGGGAACTCATTGGAAAAGGCCGAAGCACCGTTGGATGCCACGTTGAGCACGGTGATTTCAACGGTTCCGGGGATGGTGAGGTCGGTAGGCAGGATTTGCGCTTGCAAAGACGTGGCGCTCACGTACGTGGTGGTGCGCGCCGCGCCATTCCAATCCACCACGGAGTTCCGGAGGAAGTTTGTGCCGGTCACCGTGAGGGTGAACCCCGCGCCAAGGACCGTGGCATGGTCCGGAGCGATAGCAGTGATGGTGGGAGTGATCGGCGGAGTGGGCAAAATAGAAAAATTCAGAGGCGGCGTTGCGCCGCCGCCGGAATTCACGACGGTGATCGGCTCGACTCCCGCGTAGGCCACGTCGGCCGCCTTGATCTGAGCCTGCACGGTATTGGCGTTGACGAAGGTGGTGGTACGCGCGCTGTTGTTCCATCGGACCGTGGAGTTCGTAGCGAAGCTCGCGCCAGTGACGGTGACGGTGAAATCGGAAGCTCCGGCCACCACGCTGGAGGGCGAAAGCGAACAAATCGCGGGTGCGTTGGTAGAAGAAGCCAAGAAGCTGACAGCAGGAGAGAAGATTTCAGTGCCGCCGCCGGTGTAGCTGTACACGCTGATGCCATTGCAGCCCGACGCTTGGATGTCCGCGGCAGTGATTTGCGCAGTCAATTGCGTGGCGCTGACGTACGCGGTGGTGCGCGGGCTGCCGTTGAAAGCAACGACAGAACCCGAATAGGGCGGCGTGGCGGGCATCGTGCAGTTATTCGCATTGCCGCAAATGAAATTCGAGCCATTTACAGTGAGCGTGAACGCAGCGGTGTTGGGACTGGCATTCGCCGGACTGAGGCTGGAAATCAAGGGCGAGTTCGTTTGCGTGGGATAAACCGTGAATGGCGCGGCGTTGATCGAGATCCCGCCGCCCGGAAGCGGATTGGAAACCGTTACGAGCGAAGTCCCGGGCGTCGCCACATCGGAAGCCAAAACGGTAATCGCCATTTGTCCGGTGTTTATATTTACCGAGGCCGAGCGCGCGGAGCCGTTCCAAAACGCCGTGGAAGTTCCGGTGGATCCGTCAATGAAGCCTGTGCCGCCGATGTACATCGTGAAGGACTGGCTACCTGCGGTGACGCTAGATGGAAAAAGACCGGTGATGATCGGGGTGGGATTCGGCTGGCCTGGCGCGACTTGGTTTCCGTTGCTGGAGCTGCAACTGGACGTCACAATCGTCAGCACGCCAAGCACTACGAGCGCGGTCCACCGCAAACGCATCAAGCCTGTCCTCCTGTGATTTTCACCGGTAGTGTTCACGACAACTGGCGCCGCGATTCGTTGGCGTCGCTGGGATAGCCGAACGAGGGAAACGATCCAAATGCCTGCGAGTCCCCTGAATAATACCCAAGAATTGATAGCATCCCGGCGAACACTCGTCAACTCGGATTCGCCTCGGCAGTGTTTGGTTGGCCCACAATTTGGCGCTGTTCTGGTATGGCGCAACTCTGGCGGCGCAGAGACGACGACTGCGGCGTGGCGTGCGGTGAGTGTGCCGATTTGGCACGGGTGCAGGAGCGGCGTTTCACGCCCGCGACGGCCGCGCCTCGACTTTGGCGTTGAGCGTGGCAAATTTTGTGAAAAGCTCACGCTCCTGGTGATAGGTCACTTCCGCTTCGAAATCCACGAATAGAGTGTCGTCGCTCGTGTGGGTTTGCCAGCGGCGCGCTTCGATCTTTTCGCCTTCGACGATGCGATGCGCGGGAACCAGCAGATTGGCGTTCGCCGGGGCAATCAATTGGAAGATCATGACGCGGGTTTGCAATCCCAGACGATCTTCCAGATAGCCCAGCACCACCAGCGCTACCAAAACCATCAGCGTGGCAAAAATTGCGGTGGCTAACATTCCGGCACCCACGGCCATGCCGATGCTGGCCATCACGAAGATCGTGGCGGCGCTGGTGATGCCTAGCACTGCGCCGCGATCACGAATCACAACTCCAGCGCCGATGAATCCGATGCCGGGAATTATCTGCGCCGCGATGCGGGTATGATCGCCGCTCACTTCTCCGGCCATTTCGTATGAGATGATCGTGAAGAGCGCCGCGCCGAAGCAGATCAGCATGTTGGTGCGAATGCCTGCGGGCTTGCGGCGCAACTGGCGTTCCAGGCCGATCAAGCCGCCGAGAAAAGCTGCAAGCAGCAGCCGCAAGAGAATGAAAGAATTCAGATCGTGGAGCACCGCACCTCCGCGCGCTTGCGCTCCGCGATTCTACTGGAATGTGGGCGCGGAGTTAAGCGCATTGCGTGGTGCTTCGCAGGATCCGCAGGAACGCGGTCTCGTGAATGAGAGTCGATGCCCCGGGGCGTCGTTTTGCGCAGCACGATCACTCGCCCGTGACTCGCAAGACGACCAGGGTTCGGTCATCGTGCGGCTCTTCGGGGCGGCCGCTGAATTTGTCTGTTGCGGCCAGTATTGCGGCGCAAATGTCTTTGGAAGACGCGCTGGATTTCACATCGCGCAGAATTTCAGCGAGACGTTCGAAGCCGAACTGTTCCTCGCGAGTGTTCATGGATTCCAGGATTCCGTCGGAGGCAAAAATCAGAAGGTCCTGCGCCTGTAGCGTGATTTGCAGAATTTCGTAATTCGTCTCCGGAAAAATGCCCAGCGGCATGCCATCAATTATGATTTCTCTTGCCACGCGTTCGCGCACCAGGATCGGCCGCGGAATTCCGGCATTGGCCATTGTCAGCTGGCGCTCGTCCGGCTGGTAATGGGCGAAGATGAGCGCGACGAATCCGGGGCTGATGTTCGAGGCGCACAGCCTGCCGTTCATGGTGGCGAGCATTTCCGCGGGGGTAAGCGCGCGGTTGGCAGTGTGCTCGCGCAGGATGCCGATGGCCATCGAGGCGTAGAGCGCGGCCGCAGTTCCCTTGCCCGAAACATCGCCGACCGCAATGGCGAGCCGACCATCGCTATAGGGTAGAAAATCGTAGAAATCCCCGGCCAGCTCACGAGCGGGCGCGTACACCGCGGCCATATCAATACCGGGAAGCTCACGAATGCACTGCGGAAGCAGCTGACGCTGAATGTCGCGGGCGGTGTCGAGTTCGCTGAGCAGACGGCGCTCGTTTTCGCGCGACGAGGCATAGAGGCGGGAATTTTCCAGAGCGATGGCGATATAGGAACCTAGAATTCCCAGCATGCGCTCGTGTTCGGCGCTGAACGCTTTGAGCCTGGTGCTTTCCAGGTCCAGAACGCCCACCAATCGCCCTTGTAGCAGCAGTGGGATCACCAGTTCGGAACGTACGCGCTCGCTGTTGGGAAATTCCACGTAACGAGGATCGGTGCGGACGTCGTCCACGCGAAATGGTTTGCGTTCACCGGCGGCGTAGCCGGTTATGCCCTTGTAGAGCGGCACGCGGACGCGGGCAGGGATGGGTTCGCCGTAATAAACGGCGAAAACACTTTCCAGTTGCGTGGCTTTTTCGTCCCAGAGCATTACGTTGAAGAGTTGGTAGTCCACTACTTTTTGCACGCGGTCGGCGATGCGGCGGAAAAGCTCGTCGCGATCTAGAATCGAAGTTATTTCCTGGCTGATGGCGCTAAGCAGCGAGAGACTCTGGTCCAGCGCGGGGCGCGCTCGGCGGGCGCGGCGCTTGGGCGCTGCTGCGGAACGACGCTTGCGCCGCGGATTGCCTTTCTTCGTCATCAGATCGTTCCGAGCATGGTAACGCCGCTAGAGCTTGAAGGAGGTAAGTTTTGAAAAAAGGCGCGCGCGGGCATGGATTTCGCTGCGTTTGAGCGTGGTGAGGCGCTGCACGCCGAATTTCTCCACCGCGAAGCTGCCCAGGACCGAGCCATACACCATCGCATTGCGCAGGGTGCGCTCGTTCACCTTTCCCGCTCCCGCAAGATAGCCCATGAAGCCGCCGGCAAAGCTGTCCCCCGCGCCGGTGGGATCGTGAACTTCCTCCAGAGGAAACGCCGGCACGGAGAACAGGAATTTTTCGTGCATCATGATGGCGCCGTGTTCGCCGCGCTTGATCACCAGTGTCTTCGGGCCCATTTTGAAGATTTCTTTCGCCGCGCGCGTCAAGTTGTGCTGGCCCGTCAGCTGACGGGTCTCGTCGTCGTTGATCACCAGCACTTGAATGTGTTTCAGCGTTTCCTTCAGTTCGGCGGGCGTGCGCTCGATCCAGTAGTTCATGGTGTCCAAACCCACTACTTTGGGTTTGCGCGTGACTTGCTTTAGGACCGAGTGCTGCAGAGTCGGGTCAATATTTCCCAGGAATATGAACGACGAGTCGGTGTAAGACGGCGGGAGGGTCGGGTGAAAATTCGCAAAGACGTTGAGGTCAGTTATCAACGTTGTGCGCTCGTTCATGTTCTGGTTGTAGCGGCCGGCCCAATAGAAGGTTTTTCCAGCGGCTCGTTCCAGGCCCTGCAAATTGATGTGCTGATGCTTAAACACAGCGACATCTTTCGCCGTGAAGTCGTCACCGACGATGCCCACCAGGCGCACTGGCGCCAGGTGGCAGGCGGCGAGAGCGAAATAACTGGCGGCGCCGCCCAACATGCGGTCGTGCTTGCCGTAGGGCGTCTCGATTCCATCGAACGCCACCGATCCGACGACTAGTAATGACATGAATTCTCCTGCGTTCGTGAATTTTGTGTGCGCGGCATTTAAGAAATGTACTTGCCGATAATCGGCGCAAGACGCTTCTTCGTGGCTGTGGAAATCATTTTGCGATCGGTCAAAATGGCGTGAGCGAGCGCTGCTCCGCACTTGCAGGCGCGGGCTTCGGGCAGTTGCGCCACGGCTTCGTGCAACACTCGCTGCACGTTCGAGGTGTTGCGATTCAGATTCTCGATGATCTCGCTCACCGTCACGGCATCGTGCTGCGGGTGCCAGCAATCGTAGTCCGTGATCATAGCGATCGTGGCGTAGCAGATTTCGGCTTCGCGCGCCAGTTTGGCTTCGGTCAGATTGGTCATCCCGATCACGTCGAAGCGCAACTGGCGATACGTTTGCGATTCGGCCAGCGTGGAAAATTGCGGGCCTTCCATGCAAACGTAGGTGCCGGCGGGATGCGCTTTCACTCCGGCGCGGGCGCAGGCTTCGCCCATGTGCGCGGAAAGGTGCGTGCAGGTAGGCTTGTCGAATCCTACGTGGGCGACGATTCCGTTGCCGAAGAATGTGGCGATACGTCCCCGGGTACGATCGAAAAATTGATCGGCGATGAGGAACTCCTGCGGCGGCAAGTCATCGCGCAGCGAGCCTACCGCGCTGACGGAGATGATTCGCTCGACGCCGAGCATTTTCATCGCGCAGATATTGGCGCGGTAATTGATGTCGCTCGGTGAAAACACATGGCCGCGGCCGTGACGGGCGAGAAATGCCACGCGCTTCCCTTCCAGCGTTCCGACGATGATTGCGTCGGAGGGATCGCCGAACGGAGTCTTCGCGCGGACTTCGCGCGTGTCGGTGAGGCCGGGCATGGAATACAGGCCGCTGCCGCCGATGATGCCGATCTTCACCCTTTCGTTTTTCGCGCCGGATTTGTTGGCTGATTTCACCGCGGCTTTTTTCGAACGTTTCGCAGATTGCACCATTTTCAGTCCACCTTTACTGGCTCGGCTTCCCAGCGTCCGTCGCGCTCGCGGATGTAGGCCGCCTGCGTATTGGCATCGTGACAGAAGAGCGCGATCCAGCCTTCCCGAATCAATTCCGGAATCCACTTCTTTTTATTTTCGAGCGTGGTCATGGGATACAAGTCGAAGCCCATAATCCAGGGCAGCGGCAAATGCGCGGTAGTGGGTACCAAATCCGCGAGAAAGAGCGCGGTCTTGCCGCCGCCAGTGAGTTTCACGCACTGCATGTTGGCAGTGTGCCCCGGGATGCGAACTAATTCGACGCCGGGGGCGATGGCGCGATCGGCTTCCAGCAGCGCGAGTTTGGCGCTAGCCAGCGGCTCGTAATTCTCGAACATATAACTGACGTGGTCGCGCTCGTTGGGATGTTTGGCATGCTCGTATTCCCCGCGCTGCACGACATATTTCGCGTTGGGATACGCCGCGACGATTTTGTCCTTTTCGACGCGCGTGTTCCCGCCGCAATGATCGAAATGCAGGTGCGTGTTGATCACGATATCAATTTCACTTGGGTCCAGACCGTGGTCCGCGAGTCGCTCGTTCAAGAACGGCCCTTCCACACCGTAAATGTCACGCAGCTTCGCGGACATTTTCGCGCCGATGCCGGTCTCCACCAGGATTCGTTTCCCGCCGGCGTGCACCAGCAGGCAATTCATGGCCAACCGGATGCGATTGCGGCCGTCCGCGGGAATTTTCTTCTCCCACAATACTTTTGGCACCACCCCGAACATCGCCCCACCATCAAGCGCTACATATCCATCCACTAGCACGTGAAATTCCAGGTCCCCTAGCTTCAACGAGTCTCCCCGAGTCCGGCCCGCGCCAGGATTTCGTTTACCGCGGCGTACGGGTCCGTTTTTCTTTCGGCCACCGCCGCCGCGATGGCGTCGAGCTCTTTTTCACCGAGATACTTTCCAGCGACGCGCTCCATCAGGCGCGTTTCCAGCAATTGCAAAATCCATTCTTTCCAATGTGCGATTTCGCGCGCCTGGCGTTCGTGCGCTCGCTCGAAATGCTTTCGAAAAAGTTCAATCTGGCGGCCTAGTTCTGCCACGCCTTTATTTTCGGTGGCAATGGTGCGAACGACCGGCGGTTTCCAGCCGTCGCGCTCCGGGACCAGCTGCAGAATTCCCTTCAACTGCTGCTCGAAGCGGTCCGCACCTTCGCGGTCGGATTTATTCAGCACGAAAATGTCGCCGATTTCCATCAAGCCGGCTTTCAGGCTTTGCACGTCGTCACCCATGCCGGGCATCAGCACCACGATAGTGCAATCGGCCAGGCGCACGATTTCGATCTCGCCCTGGCCGACGCCGACCGTCTCCACGAGGATGATTTGTTTTCCAGCAGCGTCGAGCAGCAGTGTGGTGTCTCGTGTTGCTTGCGATAGGCCGCCGAGAAATCCGCGCGTCGCCATCGAGCGGATGAATACGCCGGCATCGGTCGCGTGGCCTTGCATACGGATCCGATCGCCGAGAATCGAGCCTCCTGTGAAAGGGCTCGAGGGATCCACGGCGATGATGCCGACGGTTTTCTTTTCGGCGCGATAGTGGCTCGCCAAGCGGTCCACCAACGTGCTCTTCCCTGTTCCCGGCGCGCCGGTGATGCCGACGCGATAGGCCCGCCCAGTGTGAGGGAAAAGCTGGCGCAGAATTTCTTCCGCCTCGCGCTCGCGATTTTCGATGGCGGAAACGGCGCGCGAAATTGCACGCACGTCTCCTGCGCGCACTTGCTCGGCCCAATTTTCGACGGACACAGTCATAGCAACGTGAATTGCAGCCTCGGAATGGTATCACTGGAACGGCTTGTCGCAATGACTGCCGACGCCGAACATTTGAATTATTTTTTGCCTAGAATCTGCCGCGCGATTACGAGCCGCTGGATTTCGCTGGTGCCCTCGCCGATCGTGCACAGCTTCACGTCGCGATAAAACTTTTCCGCCGGATAATCTTTGATGAAGCCGTAGCCTCCGTGAATCTGGACGGCTTCATTGGCGACGCGCACGGCTACTTCGCCGGCGTACAGCTTGGCCATGCTCGATTCCTGGGTGATGCGCGCGTCGTGATTGCCGGAAGCAATGGCGCGATCGGCGAGCCAGGCGGCTTGATATGTGAGCAGGCGCGCGGCTTCGATCTGCGTGGCCATATCGGCCAGTTTGAACTGAATGGCCTGAAATTCGGCAATGGCTTTGCCGAATTGTTTGCGCTGTTTGGCGTAACGGACGGACGCTTCGTACGCGCCTTGCGCCATGCCTAGACCGAGCGAGGCAATTGAAATGCGGCCGCCATCCAGAATTTGCAGGCTGTTGACGAAACCTTCGCCTTCTTTGCCAAGCAGATTTTCCGCGGCGACCTGGCAATCGGTGAAAACCACTTCGCTGGTGTCACTGGCGCGCAGGCCGAGCTTGTTTTCTTTTTTGCCAGGTTTGAATCCCTTCGTTCCCTTCTCGATGATGAACGCGGAAATTCCGTGGCTCTTTTTCGCGGGGTCGGTGACGGCCATGCCGACGCAGACGTCGGCGTAATGGCCGTTGGTGGTGAAAGTTTTCGAGCCGTTAATGAGCCAGCCGCCGTCCTTCTTCGCGGCCGTGGTGCGCGTGCCGCCTGCGTCGGAGCCTGCCTCGGGTTCGGTAAGCGACCAGCAGCCGAGTTTCTTGCCTTGCGCGAGCGGCGTGACGTACTTTTTCTTCTGTTCTTCGCTGCCGAATTTATAAATGTGATTGGTGCAAAGCGAATTGTGCGCGGCGACGATGATGCCGATCGAGCCATCCACGCGGGACAACTCCTCGATGATGATGGCGTATTCGGCGTAGCCCATGCCCGCGCCGCCGTATTTTTCGGGGAATATCACGCCGAGGAAGCCCATTTCGGCCAGCTTGGGAATCAATTCGGAGGGAAACTTCGAGACTTCGTCCCACTCCATCACATGCGGCAGGATTTCGCCCTCGGCGAACTCGCGCACCGTTCGCCGCAACTGCTGCTGTTCATCTGTGAGCGCAAATTCCACGTGGCCTCGCCGATAAATGGGATAAATATCGAACCCGTACTACGATTTATATCACAGGGGTCTGGGTGCGCGACAACCTTGGGCGCAGAGATTACGGCAGGGTAAACGCGACGACCTCGTCAGTCTGTTTTTCTTCTGCCACTTTTGCATGGCCGCCGGCGGCGATCACCAGAAATTGTTTTCCGCCTGGACGCACCTGATAGGTCATGGGCGTAGCGGCGCCGGAAGTCGGAAGGTCAAACTTCCAGATTTCCTTGCCGGTTTCGACGTCGAAGGCGCGAATCGCCGGGTCAATTACTGTTCCGGCGATGAAGACGAGTCCGCCTGCGGTAACAATCGGTCCGCCGAGACTCATCGCGCCCAGCGGCACAACCGGCTTGTTCGGCGCGAACGAACCGAGCGGCACTTGCCACCGAATGGTGCCTTGCGCCATGTCCACTGCAGCGAGAGTTCCCCACGGCGGTGGCGTGCACGGCAGGTGATGCGCTTTCGCGAAAAGAAAAGTGCGAAACATTCCGTAGGGCGCGCCGTATTGCTGCGTGTATTCGAGGTCTCCCTTTTCATTGTCTTTGGCGTCCCAGTATTTGTCGGCCGGGATCACGCCCATCTCTGCCGCAACGTTATTCGTATTGACCAGCAGCAAGCTGTGCTGCGGGATCGAACGCGTAGCCGCTCCAGTTCATGCCGCCGACATTTCCTGGCTCCGATAGCGAACCTTTCAAGCTGGGCGGCGTGAACAGTCCATCGTTGCGCAGGCTCTTGAGTCGCTCACGGCAGTAATCGCGATCTGTGGGCGTGATGCCGTAAGCGTCGTCGGCGGAAAGTTTTTGTGGCACCAGAGACGGAGGCGCGAGCGGGAAAGGCTGTGTTGGCGATGTGAATTCGCCCGGAACATCGGATTGCGGCACGGGTCTTTCTTCCACGGGAAAAACGGGGGCGCCCGTGTCGCGATTCAGCACGTACAGAAATCCCGTTTTGTTGCCTTGGATTACTACCGGCACGCTTTTGCCGTCGCGCTGCAGGGTGGTGAGGAGCGGGGGCGATGCGCTGTCGTAATCCCAAAGATCGTGATGAACGAGCTGGAATCCCCAGGCAAGTTCGCCTGTTTTTGCGCGCAACGCGACGATTGAGTCGGCCCATTTGTCGTCGCCCGCGCGCATTCCGCCGTAATAATCGGGGCTGGCGCTGCCGGTCGGAACGAAAATCAGGTGGCGCTCGGGATCTACTACCATCACGGACCATGCATTGCCCGCGCCGGTGCGCCAAACTTTTGCAGGATTTGCGTTAACGGTTCCGCTTGCGCTCGGCGAGGCGGAGTCGGAATCGTTCGGCGGCAGCGGCTCCCATTTCCAACGCAGGGCTCCGGTGCGCGCATCGAAGGCGCGTACGACGCCGCTGGGCATGTCCACGCGGGAATTGTCGTCAATGGCGGAGCCAACGACGACCACGTCGTCAATCACTGCCGGGGGCGACGTCATGTGATAACCACCGGGAATATAACGAGCAACGTCGCGCAGGCTGATTTGTCCGCGGTTGCCGAAATCCATGCAGGGGTCGCCGGTCGCGGCGTCCAGCGCGATCAGTCGCGCGTCGAGTGTGGCTTCGAAAATTCTGCGGCGGCAGCGCTTCCCTTTTGCGCGCGTCGGATCGAGCCAGGTGGCGACGCCGCGATTGATGAGGCCGTCGCCGTAGTCTCCAGCAAGTTCGATCATCGGATCATAAACCCACAGTTGCTTGCCGGTTTCGGGATTCACGGCGAAGACGCGATTGAACGGGCTGGTGAGGTAGAGAATGCCATCTACCAGGATCGGCGTCGTTTCCAGGCCGCTGCGTTTGGGGCGGCCGCTGCCATCGGAAATGTCGCCGGTGTGAAACGTCCAGGCGACTTTCAGGTTTGTAACATTTTCGCGATTGATCTGCGTGAGGGGCGAATAGCGCGTGCCACCGGCGTCGTGGCCGTAGTAGGCCCAGTCGTTCTTGGCTGCGCCCGCAGGATTTGCGGATTGTGCGACGACGACTTGTAAACCGGCGCACAGCACGCCCATTGCGGCTATGAGAAAAGATCGAGCTACGCAGTTGCGCATTAAATCCTCCGACGCACGGCTACCCGAAATGCGCTACCAATCGAGCTTTGCGCCATCTTTTGCGTTTTGCTCATCGAGCCATTTTTTCAGCGGTGCGAAATAGTCGAGGATAGCCGTCGCGTCCATTTGCTTTTCGCCAGTCAGCACTTCGAGTGCTTCGGGCCACGGACGGCTCTGGCCCATTTCGAGCATTTTGTTCAGGCGCGCGCCCGCTTCTTTATTGTTGTAGATCGAGCAACGATGCAATGGGCCTTTGTAACCGGTTTGGCGGCAAAGCGCACGATGGAACTGAAATTGGAGAATGTCCGCGAGGAAATAACGCGCGTAGGGCACGTTGGCCGCGACGTGATACTTGGCGCCCGGATCGAAATCCTGTTCGCTGCGGGTGACGGGAGGCTTGACGCCCTGATATTTTTCGCGCAGCTCCCACCAGGCTTTGTTGTAATCGGCAGGCGTGATTTTTCCGGAGAAAACTTCCCAACGCCACTTGTCAATAAGCAAACCAAATGGAAGGAACGCGACTTTCTCGAGCGCTTTGTGCATCAGGATGCCGATGTCCGCGGATTCCGGCGGAACATTTTCCAGCAGGCCGATTTGTTTCAGGTATTCGGGAGTGACGGAGAGCGCGATGGTGTCGCCAATGGCTTCGTGGAAACCGTCGTTGGCGCTGTTGCGGAAAAGCGGCGGCTGCGTGTCGTAGGCGCGCTGGTAAAAATTGTGACCGAGCTCGTGATGAATGGTAGAAAAATCCTCGGCTTTTTGCTCGATGCACATCTTGATGCGCAGGTCGTCCACGTAATCAATGTCCCAGGCGCTGGCGTGGCAGACCACGTCGCGGTCCTGCGGCTTTACGAACATCGAACGCTGCCAAAACGTCTGCGGTAGCTGTGCGAAACCGAGCGACATAAAAAATCGTTCGCCGTAATGGACCATTCCGACTGGATCAATCTGCTTGGCTTTTAGAATTTGGGTGAGGTCATAACCTGGATCGGCGTTTGCAGGGGCGACTAGCGGATAAATATTTCCCCAATCCTGCGCCCACATATTGCCCAGCAAGTGCGCGGGAATCGCGCCGTCGGGTCCGATCACGCCCGGGCCGTATTTTTTCACCAGCTGCGTGCGGACGTAGGCGTGCAGCGAAACGTACAGCGGGCGCACTTGTTCCCACAGGCGATCCATTTCCGCGCTGAAAACGCCGGGCGGCATATCGTAATTGGAGCGCCACATCGCGCCGACATCCGCGAAGCCCACTTCGCGCGCACCTTCATTGGCAAGTTCCACCATGCGCGAATAGCGCTCGCGCATCGGAGGCGCGATGGCGCGCCAACCGATCCAGGCGCGTTGCAGCTCGATAGGATCGCGGCTGGTGGCCATGATATTTTCCAGATCATTGAGCGAGAGGCATTTTCCTTGCGCGCCGTCCGGGACACCATTTTCCTTTGCCGTAATCGCTTTGCAGCGATGCATTGATCTGTGAAAGCTCGGCGCTTTCTTTGGGATTGCGCGGCGAAGGGATGTCCACGGAGAGCTTGATGAGATTCAGCTTGCGGGCGACGTCGGGCGGCAGATCGAGCGATTCGAAGCGGCGCGCTTCTGCGGCCAGTTCGGATGTTGCGGCTTTAACGTTCTGATCGGCTTGGGCTGCGAGGATTTCGGTGTCGTCAGTGATGAAAGTCTCTTGTACCCACTGCGCGCGGCTTGCTTTGACCCAAAGATCGAGGAGGCGTTTTTCAGCTGCGTCTGTAAATTGGCGTGCTTCCTCGACGGTTGGAGGCGGCGCGGCCGCTTGCGGTTGCGCGGCGCTAGCTGCTTTTTGCGATTGGAAAGTCATTATTCCACCTGTGATTAGGATAACGAGGAGCCCAACTTTGATACAGATCGGTAAAAATTTCGGAATCTTCACGCTCACACTCCCGGATTGTTCTTGTAGCCTGCATGGCTGCCCCTGCCGTGCAGCAATCCGCGCGAAAGTATAACTGAAGAAGTGACGCTGCGCGCGGCAGGATTGTGGTGGCTGCGGTGGGGTGCGTTCGTTTAATTTGCGGCAGCCGCGGGGGCTTTTTCGGTTGCGATCTGCGCGACGGCTGCTAGGGCGGTGTCAATTCCGGCACGGTCCACATCGCAGTGGGTCACCATGCGCACGGAATATTTCTCCGTGGCCGAGCACAGGACATTCTTGGCGGCGAGCTGCTCGCATATTTCCGCGGCGCTGCGGTTCGTTCCGCGCACGTCGAAGATCACGATGTTGGTCACCACTCGCGCAGGATCGAGGGCGATTCCTTTTATGGCGGCGAGGCCTTTCGCCAGGTGTTGCGCGTTTTCGTGATCGAGATGCAGGCGCCTTGGCGATTCTTCCAGGGCGATTAATCCGGCAGCCGCCAGCACTCCCGCCTGGCGCATTCCGCCGCCGAGCATTTTTCTGTAGATGTGCGCTTGCTTGATGAATTCGTGCGAGCCTACCAGGAGCGAGCCGACCGGCGCGCCCAGGCCTTTCGACAGACAAAACATGATGGAATCGAATTTGCGGGTTATTTGCGCGACGCTCTTCCCTAGCGCGACTGCGGCGTTGAAAATGCGTGCGCCAT
Source organism: uncultured Acidobacteriota bacterium (assembly GCA_963754275.1). Taxonomy (GTDB): domain Bacteria; phylum Acidobacteriota; class Terriglobia; order Acidiferrales; family UBA7541; genus Palsa-295. Next base: position 308,775 of record CAVWFO010000022.1, on the reverse strand, counting down.
CGAGGTGCACGCGCAATCCTGCCGCGTGGGCGCGGTCGCAAATGTCCTCGGCGACCGCCATTGGGTAAATCGTGCCTCCGTGCATGTTGTGGGTATTTTCCAGAGTGACCAGCGCGGTCTGCGAATCGTAGTAGATTTTTTCGCGGATCAGCGGCTCGATTAGTTCCCACGTTAATATGCCGCTGGGCGCAGGGACCGTGCGCGGCATCACTCCTGCGATGGCGGACATGGAAGCCAGCTCGTACAAATTTACGTGGGCGCGCTGTTCGCAGATTACTTCGTTGCTGCGCTGCGTCCAGCCCATGATGGCAAGCAGGTTGCCCATGCAGCCGGAGGGTACGAAGAGCGCGGCTTCACGCTGGAAAATCCCCGCGGCGCGCGACTGCAGGCGATTTACGGTGGGGTCTTCGCCGTACACATCGTCGCCCACTACGGCGGCGGCCATCGCGGCACGCATCGCGGGCGTGGGGCGTGTGACAGTGTCGCTGCGCAAATCCACGATGGCGTTTTTCTGCGGCTGGTCCGCGAGTCCGCTGTGCACGCTCGGCTCCTTATCTCAGTAATTCCACGAATACTTCATTCGACACGGTCAGATGCGCTGGCGCGAGGCGCAACAGCGCGCCATCCATTTCCAGCAGGCCCTGTTCGCGCAGAGCCGCGATGCGCGATTGCAGGCTGACGCCGTACTTTTTTTCGACGCGGGCGAGATCAATGCCTGCGAGCTGGCGCAAGCCCAGAAATAATTCTTCGTCGAGCGCTTGTTGCGCCGTGACCGGTTCGATCTGTTCGCGCGGCGAGGCGCCGCTTTCGATGCAAGAGACGTACTTCGCTGAATCGTGGATGTTCGACCAACGGCGTTCGCCATCAAACGAATGAGCGCCAGCGCCCAAGCCGATGTACGGTTCGCGGCGCCAATACTTCAAATTGTGGCGCGAGCGGAAGCCCGGCAGACCCCAATTCGAGATTTCGTAGTGTTCGTATCCGGCTTCTGCGAGGCAAGCGCAGGCGGATTCGTAGGCCTCGGCCATGGCGTCGTCGCTGGGAATGGATTCGGCGCTATAGCGGCTGCCGCCCGCGAGCGATTCTTTTCCGAGGCGGCTGCCTTCATCAATTTCCAGCAGATAAATCGAAATGTGTTCCGGGCGAATCTCCAGAATGCGCTCGACAGATTCTTCCCACGATTCGCGGGTCTGCTGCGCGAGGCCGGCAATCAAGTCCATGCTGACATTGCAAAATCCTGCCTCGCGCAAAATTTGCGATGCGGCGAAAACATCGGCGCGACGGTGCATGCGGCCGGCGGCCTGCAATTCGTGGTCGTTGAACGATTGCACGCCAAGGCTGATGCGATTAAATCCAGCCGCGATCCAAGCTTGCGCTTTCTCCGGGGTGATGGTCTCGGGGTCGGCTTCCAGAGTGATTTCAGCATGCGCAGCGGCCGTAGCTGTGCTCGTGGATCCGGAAGGCCGCGCCGCAGAATCGGCGAATGCGAAATTCTGGCGCAGCGCACAGAGAATTCCTGCAAGTGCGGACGGCTCGAGCAAACTTGGCGTGCCACCGCCAAAATATACGGTGTCCACGGCCGCATCGCGCAGCGCGGAAATCTCACCGAAGGCGCCCAGTTTCGCAATTTCCCGGCGAACCGCGGCGGCATACGGCGCGTATTTTTCGCGCGCGACTACGCCCGTGTGAAAATTGCAATATGTGCACTTGGTCTGGCAGAAGGGCACCTGAATATAAACGCCGAGGTTCATTTGGGCGCCGCGACCACATCGAAGTCGTCCGATTTCGCCTGTTGCACGCCCTTGCCGTCGTTAATTGCCTCGCAATGCGCGCCAACGTCTTCGATGCTTACGTCTTTGTAAGCGAGCCACAAGCGGTAGGTGCCGGGCTGCGTTACCTTTATTGTGAATTCCAGGATTTCGCCGCCGTGCAGGATGCTGGAAGTTGCGTCGGCCCCGGCCGTACAGGTCAGCGTCTCCCTGCTCCATTTTTTGCCCTTGCGTGCCTGCACAGCGAAGCTCGGCGCGAGGCGCGCGCTGCCGGCGACAACGATTGAGCCGCAAGCGCCCAGGCAGAAAGTGAGACGCTTCTCGCCATTGTTGCGGATGCGAACGGCGAATGGTTTGCCGACGACTTGTTGGTCTCCGACCACGGCGATCGTAACCTCATCCTTCGCGGATATTCCGTCGCTGGCGCCAGTCGTAACCAGGAGTGCCAGAAGGCCAATGACAGCTGTTAGCCGCACCGCTCGATTCATGGGACTCAGTTTACAACCAATTGAAATTCGCTTCACGCTTGGACACTTGGCGTGATTCCAATCCTTGGACGGGCTGTATGGCGTTTACGTTGCAACATCCGGAACAATCTTGACGCGGAGTTCGCGGCTGCGCGGGCCGTCAAATTCGGCGAAGAAAATGCGCTGCCAGCGGCCGAGCGCGAGTTTTCCGGCGACAATCCACACTGTTTCCGACGAGCCGGCCAGGGCGGTCTTGATGTGTGAATCGGAGTTGCCCTCGGCGTGCGCTGAATCTGCGACGCGCGGCACGAGGCGGTCGAACGCCGTCGCGAGGTCTTGGGCCACTGCCGGATCGTATCCTTCGTTGATAAGCACTCCTGCGGTGGTGTGCGGCACATAGAGATAGCACACGCCAGCGGCGCAGCCGGATTCGTGGACGACAGCATCGACTTCGTCTGTCACGTCCTGCAGCTCGGTGCGTCGCTTGGTGCGCACACGCAGCGTTGGCATCAGCCTCGAGGTGCTGGGCTCGTCATTTGGCTTCATGCGCTGCTCCCTTGGCGGCATTTCCTTGCGGCACGTTACCAGAGACTCACAAATAACCACCATGCGAATCTTCGATACAGCCTGGCGCGTTTCCGATGCTATGATTTGGTTCTGCCACGAGCATCCGGCGCGGTCGCCAAGTGGTAAGGCAAAGGTCTGCAAAACCTTTATCGGCGGTTCGATTCCGCCCCGCGCCTCCATTGTCCCTTCTTTTCTCGCATCGCCTTGCCCCTAAAGCCGCGCGACGGAAATTTGCAGGCCGCTTCCCGCATGCAGTAAACTCTGTGATTCGCATTTCCTCAGGGGGCGTTCATGCTGGTGGTGATGCAGTCGCAGGCGACGGACGAACAGGTAAGGGCGGTCTGTGAGCGCATCGAATCGCTCGGATTCAAAGCCCTGCCCGTTCCCGGGGCTGGACGCACGGCGGTGTGCATTACGGGTAACTCCGGCGCGGTGGATTTGGGGTCGCTGGAATCCATGCCGGGGGTGGTTGAATGTATACCCGTCAGCAAGCCTTACAAATTAGTGAGCCGCGACGTGAAAGCGGAAAACACGGTGGTGCGTGTTCCTACGCCGCTGGGCGACGTGGCGTTTGGAGGGTCGGAAGTGGCGATGGTCGGCGGACCTTGCGCGATTGAGACGCGCGAGCAGGCTTTCACTGTGGCTAAGCACGTGAAGGCTGCTGGGGCGCGGCTGTTCCGCGGCGGCGCTTACAAGCCGCGCACTTCCCCGTACAGCTTTCAGGGACTGGGCGAAGCGGGACTGGAAATAATGGGCGAGGTGCGCAAGGAATTCGGACTGGGAATCATCACCGAAGCGATTGACCATGAATCGCTGGACCTGGTGGAAGAATATGCGGACGTGATCCAAATCGGCGCGCGCAACATGCAGAATTTTTCGCTCTTGAAGCGCGCCGGCCGCGCCAAGAAGCCGGTGCTACTGAAGCGCGGCATGTCCGCAACGCTGGATGAATTTCTGATGGCCGCGGAGTACTTGATGTCTGAGGGCAACTACGCGGTGATTCTGTGCGAGCGCGGCGTGCGCACGTTTTCGGATTTCACGCGCAATACGCTGGACTTGGCGGTGGTGCCCGCGGTGCAAAAACGCAGCCACTTGCCAATCGTGGTGGATCCTTCTCACGGCACGGGGCGGCGCAATAAAGTATTACCGCTTTCGCGTGCGGCTGTGGCCGTCGGCGCGGACGGATTGCTGGTGGAAGTGCATCACGATCCAGACCGCGCGCTTTCCGACGGGCCGCAATCCATCCTGCCGGCGGAATTCGAGCAACTGATCCGGGAAGTCCGCCAGATCGCCGCCGTGCTGGGCCGCACCATCAATTGAAACTGCGCTTCAATTATCGCCTGGTATTCCTGCTGGTAATTCTCGCTGCGCTGGCCATTCGTGAAGTCGCGCTGGAGCTGCGCCCGGCATTTTTGCGTCCAGGATTGCATCTTTTTGCCTATGTGGGGAACACGGGCGACGGCACGGTCTCTGTTATTGATCTGATCAAGCTTTCACCCGTCGGGACGATTGTCGTTGGGCCAGGGCCGAGCGGCTTGCGCGCGCATCCTAAACGCGCAGAAATCTGGGGGCTCAGTTCGGCAGGCGGTTATGCGTGGGTGCTGGACGTGCAAGCGAATCAGATCGTCGCGCGCATTCCGGTGGGCGCGGCGCCTTATGCGCTGGATTTCTCGCCGGACGGGCGGCGGGCTTACGTGGCCGCTTCGGGCTCGAACACTGTCGTCGCGATAGACACTTCGACAAGGCAGATTGTGGCGCGAGGGCGCGCTGGACGGCGGCCATGGATCGCGCGCGTCACGAGCGACGGAAAAATAATTGTGGTGAGCAATCGCGATGACGCTACTGTCTCGCTGCTCGATGCGGGGACACTCGCTCTTGTGGCCACCGTAGCGACGGCGCCGGGTCCGGAGCAGATTGCGATTTTGCCCGACGATTCCAAGGCGTTCATTACTTCGGGAACGTCCGACCAAGTTTCGGTGGTGGATTTGAAGCGAAAAGTCTTGCTGGCGAATTTGGCGCTGGGCGGTACGGCGGATGATTTGGATCTGAAGCCTGACGGCGGCGAGCTGTACATCACATCGAGTTCAGCGCACGGATTGTTGATCGTGAATACGGATACGAATGAAGTGGCGGATTTTCTGCTGCTGGGAATGTCGCCGACCTCCGCAGTGTTCGCCCCCACGACCAGCACGCTGTACGTCTCGGACACCGCTGCGGGACACGTTGTGCCGGTTGCGGTGGAAACGCGTCAAGTGGGGCGGCCGATTCAAGCGGGACAGGCGCCGGTGACTTGCGCGCTCACTCCGGGAGGAGACATTTTGCTGGTGGTGGATACGGCATCGAACGACGTCGCCGCGATCCGCACGAGAACTTTGCCTTCGGGCCAGCCTGGACTGACGCCGCCGCGTCCGCCGACCGCGTTGATTGCAGTGGGATCTCATCCGCGCGATTTGGCGATTAAAGTTTTCTAGGCGCAGACGCGGACTGCCGCCACAGACCGCCGCGGGGCCGGAGGCCCACTGACTTTCGCACGTTCGCGCTGAAAAATTACTGCACCACCAGGGTTACTTGCACATTGCGCGTCGTGCTTCCTCCTGTGCCGGTAAATGTTCCCGTCACTGTAATCGTGTAGGTGCCAGTGGTCGTTCCTACCGGTGGCAATGACGCGGTGCCGTTGCCGAAACACGCTACCAGCCCGAGTGACAGCAGAATTGCGAGCGCGCCCGAGTGGGCGAAGCGGATCGCGCTCGATGATTGGCGCTTTACTAGCGAAGCCCGCACCAAAATCGGCAGAAACAACAAAAGCATCCACAGCATAATTCCGCGCAGGCGCCACGCGACCGCGAGCGGCACAAACGGTCCGAAACGATGTGTGTCCGGAGTCTTGTCAGGGGAGGCTACGCTGTTCGTCGTGGTGCTTACGCTGAGCACGATGGGAGCTTGCGCGCCGGACGAAAGGTTCAACGTCGCCGGCTGCACGGAGCAGGTGCTGAGCGATGCTGCGTCTGCGCAGGTGAGCGCGACGGCGCCCGAGAAGGTACCCAAGGAATCAGCCACGAGCTGGTAGGTCGCCGGATTACCCGCGGTTACCGTTTGGCTGGCGACGCCCGCAGGCGCGAGGCAATAGTCCGTGGCGGTGCCGGACAGCGCGATGATTTGCGGGCTGGTGGGCGAGTTGTCGGTGATCGTCAGAGACGCGGTTTTCGTCCCCGCATCAGAGCCGCACGGCGCGGCCACTGGCGACGCGGCCGGAGTAAATGTCAGCGCCAGTGTGCAGTTGCCTCCGACGGGAACTCCCGCGGTGCAATTATTGGCCGCAGCGAAATTGCCGGCGGGATTCACGATCGCGCCGCGAACCGTCAATATCGCTGGAGGTGTGCCGCTGTTCGTAATTGTGACCGTGATGGGCGTGGAGGCGGTGCCGGCGAGCGCGCTGCCGAATCCAATCGTGCCGGAGGGGGAAATAGTCGCGGCGGCTTGCACGGCGGTGCCGCTGACCGTCACTGCTTGCGGGCTGTGCGGGGCGGTATCGGTAATCAGCACCTCAGCCGAGCGGCCACCGGACTGCGTGGGGTCGAAGATGACGTTTATGACGCAGTTTTTTCCGCCAGCCAGCGGACTCTGCGAACAATTATCCGTTTCGGCGAAATCGCCGGGATTGTTGCCGGCGATGCTGACGGTCATCGCCACGGGAGTTGTCCCGGTATTGTTTACGTTCACCACTTGAGCGGCGCTGCCTGCTCCAACCGTCTGCGACGCAAAATTCAAAGTGGCGGGCGCGGCTGAAATGCCAGACGTGCCGCCCGTGCCGCTGAGCGCAACGCTTTGCGGACTTCCGGCCGCGTCGTCGGAAATGCTCAGGGTGGCGCTGACTGGCCCTGCTGCCTGCGGCGCGAAATCCACCGAGATTGTGCAACTGGCGCCAGCGGCGAGGGTGCCGCTCGGATACGGGCACGGCGTCGCGCCTTTAAGCACAAATCCAAAATTGGTGGAATTGCTGCCGGTGATGGCGATGCCACTTAGTTCCAGCAGAGAGCTTCCAGTGTTGGTTAATGTGACGATTTGCATTCCGCTGGTGATGCCGACGGGTTGCGTGCCGAAAGAGACCGAAGTGGGAGAGATGGTTAGCAGCGGCGCCATGCCCGTTCCGGTGCCGTTCAAGATCACGGCTTGCGGCGAGCCCGCTCCTGAATTGTCCATGAATTCGACCTCGGCGGTAAACGCGCCGGTGGTGGCCGGCGTGAAAGACGCAACGAGGGAGCACACTCCGCCGGGAGCCACGATCACACAAGTCTGCGCGGGCCCGGAAATTGCGACGGAAAATTGCGCGGCGCCGGGGCCTGAAGGAACCAATTGATTGGTGATGTTAAGCTGCTGCGTTCCAGCGTTGGTCAGAGTAAAAGGCAAGGTCGTGGTGGTTCCGTCAGGCTGGTTTCCGAAATTGAGGGTGGCGGGTGAGACGACGGCGAGCGGGCCGGCTCCGCTGCCGATCGCTTCCAGGGCCTGCGAGCCAGGCGGCGCATTGTCGGTGAAAGTGACGAACGTCGCTTCGGGTCCAACCAGTGATGGCACAAATCCAACCTCGAAAGAGCAATTGTCTCCTGGCGGAATGGGCACGTTGGTGCATGCGAGCGGGCCCTGCAGCGAAAAATCAGCGCTATTGGGGCCAGCGAGCGTAATGCTCAAAATACTCAGGGGTGCGTCGCCGGTGTTGTACACCGCTACTGCCTGAGGCGGGATGCCTTGGGAGCCTACCGCTTGACTGCCAAAATTTAATTTGGGGCCGTTTTCCGCGGTCTTGAGCGTTACGCTCGGCAGCGGCGTCGAGTTCGGAGCAATCTCCACGAAAAAAGCGTCACTGAGCGGCGGCGTCTCCTGGCAACTCGCGCAAGTTGATTGCGCGCCCGAGTTCGCGTTCCCTGCTAGAGGAAAATTGCCAGCATTGGTGGATCCCGCTAAATAAACATTCCCGTTGGCATCGGCGGCGACCGCATTCCCCAGCGCTGTCGCGGTGGCGCCTGCGGCCGATGTGCCGCCCAGCGGCGTGGAAAACAGAAGCGATGCGGCGCCGGCTGAAGTCGGGTCCAGTTCGGTGACAAATGCATCCTGGTCGCCGCTGAAGGGCTGAAAATTGAATAGCGCGGGAAAATTCGCGGAAGTTGTGCTGCCGGAAACATAAATCTGATTGTTCTGCGCGAACCATACGCTCAAGCCGGCATCGTTCTGCTCGCCGCCCAAGTATGTGGAGTACAGTAGCGACGTAACTCCCGCGGGATTCTGACCGATTACTGACAGGAACGCGTTGGACGTACCACTCAACGCTGTCTGGTAGCCAGCAGTGTTCCCGAAGCGCGGGGTGCCGGTCGCTGGGAAATCTATGGATTTCGTGATTCCGGTTACATAGGCCGTGCCGGGCAATTGCGTGCCCACGCTGATCGCGAGCGCTTGATCCATTCCCGATCCGCCCAGGAAGGTGGCGTAGGACAGGTCTGCTGGACCATTTCCGGAGGGCAGGATTTTCATCACGAATCCATCGTAGGGATCGCCGCCGTAGGTCTGTTGAAAACCGTTGGCAGTGGGCAGCGTACCAGTGGGATTCGTGGTGTAGCCGGCGAGGTAAGCGTTGCCGAGCGAGTCCACGGCGACCCCTGTAACCGTTACGCCCGCGAAGATGCCCAGATACGTGCAATATTTCAGGTGTGGGGTTGTGCCGGTGGCTGTGGGGACGAAAATCGCGAGAAAACCGTCCGAGACTCCTCCGCCGTACGCGGACGAATACGGCCCGGGCGCAGCCGTTGGAGTGACAGTCAAGTTCGTGGATTGCGTATCCATCGCGAGATAAATATCACCTGCGGAATCCATGGCGATTCCGCCGGAGCTTACGTTCGCTTCGTTGCCATTGCCACCGAACAGAGTTGAATAGACCAGTTTCGCGCCGGTCGGGTCAATTTCGGTTACCGCTGCGTCATTGACGGCCACGCCATTTGTGCCGAGCGTGAGCGTGCTGCTGTCGGTTGTTGGATAGTCCACCGAAGTGCTGGTGCCGGCAATCGCGACGTCGCCGCTGGAGTCCACGGCGATCGCACCGCCGAGTTCCGTGCCGCTGCCGCCGATAAATGTGAGATACACGAGCGAGCTTGGGCCGGTCAGCGATGGATTAATTTTCGCGATGAAAAAATCCGTGGCGCCGGTGGGTCCGAGGCGCGTGCCGGATTGCGCGAAGGTTGCTGCCGAGGTGGTGGTACCGCCGAGGTACACGTTTCCCGCGGCGTCGAGCGCGATGCTCTGCGCCGTGTCGCTGCCTGCGCCGCCTAGAAATGTGTTGTAAGTCACGGTCAACGAAGGATCGAGTACCAGAGTCGCTCGCGAATCGTGCGCGCCTACCTGGAATGCGACGCTGCCGTCTGCTGCCATTGCGTAGCCGCCTTCGATTTTTTTCCGGCGCAGCGGTCGCTCGGCAGTGGCTGCCCACTCTTCGTAAATTGCGGGCTTCCTCATGCGCAGCTCGCGGCCGCCGAGCACGATGATCAAATCGCCTGCGGCATCCAGGCGCACTTTTTCGGAGCTTGCTGCTCCGGCGCCGCTGCCCGCGATCGCGAGACGCAGGCTATTCGCGTCCACGCCCGGCGCGACGCGCAAATCGTATTCCACACCTTCGGTGTTGCCGTAGGCGACGATGCTCACTCCGGGCAGGACGTCCTGCGCTTCCGCTGCCGCGAAATGCTTCACGTGCGTGCGCCATTGCGCGGGATTATTGCCGAGGAAATAATTGCTCTCGCCGCCGACAGCGTTCGCGCCTTGCCACGCGAAACTTTCTGCGCTGGCTGCATCAGTTCCCTGTGGAGTTGCCAGCTGGCCGGTCGGTCTGGTCTGACGCGGGACGCGCTGCCGCGGCGCGCGTTGAGCGCGGGGAGCCTGCCCTCTGTGGCCGGGTGTATCGCGGTGCGGCATATTTCGCCGGTTCGGGCTGCGGCGTGTGCGGGGAGGCGGCGTCGTGTTTGGCCGTCTCTTGCGACGCCGCTCTGGAGCGGACACAATGGCGTTTGATAGCCGGCGGCTCGCGGCAGCGTTCAGCAATCGCAATTTCACACTATTGGCAGACGCAGTCGCGCCCGGCGCGTTCCCAATGGCGATTTCGATCCCGCTGGATTCCAGCAGCACCGTCATTCCCTTGCCGTGGCCGACGAACTGCACAGCTTGTCCAGGGGATGCGATCGCTGGCTCAAAAGTGATGGGCACAGAGAAAATCTGCCGGCGCGGAGTGGTCTGCCGGTGGAGGGAGGGGTGTCGCGACAGGCTGCAGAGCGTCATAGATCGTTCGGCCGCCCCGCTGGGCTGAAATTTCGGCGTCGTTGACCTGGGCGAGCGAGACTTTGATTCCCCAGTCAGAGCTTGGCAAGGAGGGGATGTTTGGCTCGAAGCGACGACTTTCGAGCGCCGGGGATTTCCAGCAGAGGACGATCCTGGTGCGCGCAAAGTCTCGCGCGCGCAATGCCACGCGGCCCGTGGCCAGGAAGCTCATCACAATCGCGAAGTAGAACAAAACGCAGGCAGGATACCCTTTCGGACCCATCGACGCCTCCGCTGGAACGTGCTTCTGTTTCCAGCTTGGGCGTCTCCAACACCGCAGACGCAAAGGCCCTGATTGTGAGGACCCAAGAGACTACTGAAAGGGGTTGGCGCGACTATCTTCCTAATAATTGCGAATGTCAATCCGTGCTGACCGCACCTAACGGGCCAGCCTGCGCTAATGCCATTAGGCTTGGACTGAAAGCTGTCACCCGGCGAGATACGCGACGAACAGAACCGCCAGGATTCCATCCATTGCCGCCACGAAGGTCATCGCCACAGTGCGTTTTGCGGGCCCGAAGAGGATCAGCGCAACGATGACGAACTTTTCAATGATAGCAGCCGTCAGAATCGGTACGCGCGAGGAGGGAACGTACGCGCAATATACGGTCAGTGCGCAGACCACAAATAGCAGCGCTCCCCAATGCCGAACGAAGAACATCGTCGCACCGTCGGCACTCTTCACTCCGAAAACAAATTGCAAAACCAGCCGGGGGAAAAGACACGCGGCAAGTCCACCGCCAGCCGTCGCAATACCGGAGACGATGAGTATCCATGCGATCGACGACGCCAGCATCTTTCCTCCAATTATTACGCCGAGCAGTAAGCGCGCTAAGGTTGGCGTGCTGGGCCAATCTGCGGTGAGCGGACGGGCTTGGCCATACCGTAAAACACAACCATTCCCTGCCCTCCGCAGCGGGTCGAGACACCCTCGTCGGGCTTACCGTAGCATGAATTGTAATCCTGCCAGTTGTTGGACATCCACACGTTGCCGGCCGGATCGATGGAAGCATCTACCGTCAACTGCATACCACCGCCTTTGTATCCGGTGCCTTTCGGGGAAATCGGATCGCCGGTCTTCATGCCTGGCGGACAGGTCTCAGTCCGTGCACCACAAAGCTCAGTGAGGCCGCCACCGGGCGCGAAGTTGGAAACCCAAACATGATCGTTACCATCAATGGACACCGCCCAAGCTCCCCAGATGCTGCCACCTCCGTGAAATGGAGAACCGGGCGCTTGGGTGCCATCAGGCCGTATCATCGTGACGCTACCCTGGCCGGGATGCGCAGCCAGCCAATCAACCATGACGTGATCAACGTCCGATAACTTGCCCGACAACTTCAATTCAAGGAGATGTAACTTGACGTTGAGAGGCAGAGCATCACCGGCCGTGTTGGTGATCCACGCGTTGCCTTTGCTGTCGATTGCCATACCCTTTCCGCTGGCGCCAGCCTTAAAGACTTCGATCTTGCTCGGGTCGCTCGCGGGAAAACGCGTGACTGTATCGCCGATGGCGTTGGTAATCCAAATCCGGTCTTGCTGGTCAATCGCCAGATGGAATGGACCGTTCAACTTGCACGGGCCGTCTTTGCTCGGAGTGCCGGCGGGAGCCTCGCAGTAGAACTTCGCCTTACTCGGGTCGCCTTGCGGCATATATACAACCTTGTCCTTGCCGAAGTCGAGCGCCCAGACATCGCCATTTGGTGTAACGATGATGCCTTGCATGACACCGAGTTTGCCGCCGAAGTTATATCCCTCCGGTGGCGACAGCGGTTTGCCGGTTTTGTCGAACAGTGAGATCGTCTGGCCGGCAGTGCTTGTAATCCATATGCGGTCGTTGGCGTCGATTGCCGTTCCGAAACCGGGACCTATTAGACCGCCGCCCGTAAATCCGGTGGTCATTGGCGATAGGGGCTGTCCATTCGGAGCGAACTTCGCCATGTTTCCGTCCCACAACGCATCGTGCCCCTGGCCTCCGACAAGGAAATTGGCGCCGCTCCATGCATTGCCCTCGCTGTCAAACATCACTTTGGCACCGCCGGCGTAACCACCACCCGCGAACTTGAGCGGCAGAACCCAAGCGCCGGGCGCAAAGCTCAAATAAGGCATGTACGGCGTGGCGCGAAGGTGTTTGCCTTGCGGCACTGGATAAAACGCATCCAACAACGCGAAGACTCGTTCAGGTTTGAAGCCGGGGTTGCGATCAATTGAATGGGCCGCAGCCAGCGTATCAGACGGCACCTTGCCTTCCGGTCCAGTCGCGGCAGCGAAAAGACTGTTGCAGGCGTCCGAGGTTACGCGGTTGACGCAGCCAGCCAGCACACTAGAAAGCGTCGCGAAATTCGCCATCGTTGGCGTTTGCGTGCTGTTGAATCCGTCTTGAATCATGACGCCGTAGCCGCCCGTCGCAAGGTCAACGAAGTTGGGTACATTTCCCGCAGCGATGCGCAATCCGAGCGAGGTACCGCTAAGCGCAGTCCCATCGAAGAATTGATTGTTCGTCCATACTGATGCCACGGTCGTCATCTCGTTGATTGTGACGATTGGCGGAGGGGTGCTACCCAAGACTGCAAGCAGCGCGATTGCAGGGTTGTCTCCCTTGACGGCGCTCCCTGTTGGCTCGCCACCCTTGGCAACGAGATAGAGACTTGTATCCTTGTCGCGACTGCCGCCCAAACGAAGCTCGAATTTACCATCCGCGCTAGTCTTTGTTTGCCCCACTTGCTTGGGTTCGCCTGTGCTGGCCGCCCACAAGGTCACCGTCGAATTGGCGATCGGTGCACCGCCTCCCAGCACAAGACCTACGACGCTGCCGGAAACCGCCGTTAGCTTGGGAATTGGTGCACCGCTGGGCGCCTGACCCGTCGAGGTGGGAGTTTGAACTGTGGTGCTGGGACCCTCTGGAGCGGATTTCTGGGTCCCGCCGCAGCCCTGAATACATACGAATGTCAATCCAACTGCGAGCGCCGTGAAGAGCTTGCGCCCGTGACCATTTAGTAGGGTCATCCTTACGCGAGAATTATTCAAACTGTTCGAGCGGGTCATCCAAGAAATGTCCATCTATTCCTCCGTTATGACGACTTGTCAGACGTTCCCGCGACCTGTTCATTTTATTCTCCGGATTGAACTGGGCGCGCCGCCCGATCACGTGAAAAGTGGCCGCAGCATCCGCGTAAGAATCGAGCAGGGAGTTTCATCTCGGTAAATATTCTCCATCACGTCACATCGAGGAGGAATTGTCAGAACTGACAGTCAGGTGGCTCGGCCAAAAGGATTTAGGCCAGACTCCAATTCAGCAGGTTGACGCTGCGCCTGGTGAAAGCGGCTATCCGAAACCGACCCGCGAACCGGGCGCAGTTGGCGAAAATTCAGAGCGGAGCGGCGTGTGACGTGACTGCTGGAAATGGCAAGCTAATCGGGAATTCGAATGCTTCCGTCTGCCGCGATCGGGAAAGAGGGATTCCAAGCGACTTCCCAGAGAAAGCCGTCGGGATCTGAGAAGTAACCGGAATAGCCGCCCCAAAAAGCTTCTTGCGCGGGCTTGAGAAGTTTCGCGCCGGCGGCTACGGCTGCTGCGAGCACGGAATCAACTTCCGAACGATTGCGTGCGTTGTAGGCGAGCGAGATTCCCTGGAAGCCCGAGCCTTGCGGCGCGACGTTTGCGTCCTTGGCTAGCTCTTCTCGCGGGTACAGGGCGATGGCCATCCCGCCGGCCTGGAAGAACACGATGCCGTCGGATTTGGGCTTGGAACAGCGCCATCCGATGCGCTCGTAGAATTGTCTGCTGCGTTCGAGACTTGCGACGCCGAGCGTGATGATGCTAATGCGTTGTTCCATCGGAATTGCCCTCGGAGGGCGAGTCTATCACTGCTGGCTGGAGTTGAACTCAAGGCGACGCGCCGCGTGCGGAAACCAACTTCACAAATCTCGCGGCTTGACGATTGCCGGCTGAAACTAAACTTTGGCTTCAGTCTCCGTGCCCCATCCGAAATTTTCCTCGCCGAGCACCAACTCGAGCATGCCGTCCACGGGCAGGACTTCGACAGGCAAGCCGCCTTCCCAGAGCGCGACGCTGAGCAGCAACTGCCGACGCCCGCGCAGGTCAAATAATTCACGGGCGATGGCTACCTCGATAATTTTGCCGAATGCCGCCGTCACCATCGTCTCGGGATGCAGCAGGCAGGCGCCGCCCTGCTCCAAGACGCAGCCTGCGAACTTGCCTTTGGCTACTCGCACTGTGATGCGCGTTTCGCGCGAGCCCCAGAGCGTGAGCCGCAATTGAAAATCCGGAATTTCCGCGATAGCTTCCGGAAGAGGATCCACGCGCAGATAAAAATGTTTTTGGCCGAATCCGTAATAGAGGCCGCCGAGCACCCGCGTGCGGCCGTGCATGGTACCGCCGCGGGGATCGGTGGCGTACAATCCCGCGCCGAGCCATTCAAAATAGCTGGTCTCGCGGCCGTCCACGGTCACGTCGAGATACGATTCCGGTGGCTCGCGGCGGCCCAGTTCCGGCGCCTTCTTGATGGGATGCGCCAGAACGTCGGGCGCAGGTTCACCGAGCGCGGTGTAAATTTCCGTGAGGTGTTTGCGATAGAGCTCGTCGAACTCGGCGTCGTTCGCGGAACCGTGCTCCGGGCCGTACCACCAATTCCAATCGCTGCCTTCGGCGGCGAGCACCGCTTCGTAGGCACGTTCGAGCTGCGCGGCGCCGGTTGCGGTAAATCCGCGCGCCGCGGCCCGCTGGTACACTTCGCGGGCGTCGCGCAACAGATTCCAGGCGCGCACATCTTCACTGTGGCCGATCCAAACGTCAAAATTCGCGTTGATCCAGGACGCGGGGAAAATTCCAGGCATGGTGGGCGCGTTGGGGTTGGCTTCGACGGCCTCGCTCGCCGTGAGCGCGCGAATTTCGGAATCGTTCTGCACGCGGCGGTAAAACTCGCGCAGGAATTGGCGGCCATTTTCCGGGTAATATTCCCAAGCGTTTTCGCCGTCGAGGATGATGCTCACGGTTGCGGTGCGGCCGGCCGGCTCGCGATCGCCGATGGCGCGAATGCGGCGGTGGAAATCTTCCGCTGCTTGGACCGCGCCCATGCGGCTGTAAACGAAGCCCACCAGGTCCGAAATATAGTGATCGCGGAAAAATCCATGCATTTCCTTGCCGGCGCGCTGCAATTTCCAAGGTGAATAGAGTTCAGGGCCATTTTCCGGATAGCCGGCTGCGTCCCGCCAGAAACCGATGTTGCGCGTGCGTCCCAGGACGCCTTCATCGGTGGCAAACCACTTAAAGCCCAGGTCCGCGGCGATCTCGAGCGACTCATCGGACACCGAACCTTCCGAAGGCCACAGTCCCGCGGGCGGTTTGCCGAAGACGCGCTCGTGATATTTTCTGGCGCGCGATAATTGCTCGCGGGCGTCACCGGGAAAGCGAAAAGGCGGCTGAGGCAGCGGCGTGTGCGGATTGGAAACGCGCGCGACGTCCGTGTCGCACAAGAGCGGAAGAATCGGATGGTAATAGGGCGTGGTGGAAATTTCGATTTGGCCGCTTTCCGCCGCGATACGATATTCCGGCAGCACCGCGCCAAGCAGCTCCAGCTGTTTTTCGCGCAGCAACTGCTTATCGCGCTCGGTGTAGCCAGTTCCCTTCGCCGCCAGCAGATTTACTACCGGATCTTTGGCGATGTATTCTTCGTCCATCCAGGCAAGTTGCGAAAGCAATTGCAGGTCGCGCCAGTCCTGTTCATTGAAGCGTGCGGCGCAGGCCTCGGCTCCGGCGGAACGCACTTGCGCTTGCAGGTCAGAAAAGCGCGGCCAGCGTTGCACGTAAATTTCGTTCACTTGAAACGCGCGTTCCAGGATTTCCCTTTTCTGCTCGGGTTTCAGCTGGTCAGCCTGCGCGAACGCCACTTCAAACCACGGCTCGCGAAATTTTCCGCTGGCGTATTCTTCGATTTGCGCGGCGAGCAGCGGGACGATATTGAACGTTGCATGGACACCTGGAAATTCCGCCAGCACTTTTACCATGCCCCAGTAGTCTTTCAGGGCGTGCAGCCGCGTCCAGGGCAGCATGTAGCGCCCGGAGACGGGGTCGCGATACTGCGGCTGGTGCATGTGCCAAACCAAAACTAGATTTACTCGGCCCAACTTCTCATCCTCCGCCTATCGTCCACATTCGCGCGAACACAAATCGCAACTCGTCCGCACGCTCCGAACGACCATGCTAGAATCCTCGAGCGCAATCATGCGCCTGCTCGATAAATATATCGGACGCGAAGTCGGCTCGCACGCCATCCTGGGTCTCGCTGTCTTCACTTTCGTATTCTTCGTCCCGCAACTGGTGCGCCTGATGGATCTGGTGGTGCGCCATTCCGGCGGCGTCTTCACCGTCGCGCTGATTTTTCTGTGCTCGCTGACTCCGGTGCTGGCGTTCACCATTCCCATGGCCGTGCTGGTCGGCGTACTGATCGGACTCGGGCGCCTTTCAGCAGACAGCGAAATTGTCGCGCTGCACGCTTCGGGCATCAGCCTGCGACGCCTGCTACGTCCTATCGGGTTCGTAGCGTTTGGCTGCAGCCTCGGCACCCTAGTGCTGACGTTCTGGCTCAGTCCCGCGGCCATCCGCACCCTGCAACGCCTGGAGGAGCGTTTGTTGCTGACTCAGGCGCCCTACGCGATCCAGCCGCGCGTCTTCAACGAACAAATCCCGCACTTCATATTATACGTGCAAGATGTGGAGGCCGCAGCGACGCAGTGGCACGGCGTGTTCCTCGCGTCCTCCGGCCAGGCCGGCAGCACCAGCGTGACCATCGCCGAGGGTGCCCAAGTTGTAGCCGACCCGGAAAACAACAAGTTCGAATTGCATCTGGGCAGCGGCAGCACCCACGAATACGACCCACGCGAGCCTCAACATTACAATGTGACCACTTTTGGGCAGAGCGATATTCCCGTGGAGATTTCCAGCCCGTCGGTGACACCCAAGAATGTGGCCGTGTCCTCCTCGGAGCGCTCGATTACCGAACTGCTCGCCGAAAAGGGCCCTCGCTGGCGCGACGCGCGCGTGGAGTTTCACCGCCGCATCGCGTTCCCCGCCGCTTGCCTGGTGTTTGCGCTGCTGGGGGTGCCGATCGGGGTGCGTCCACGGCGCGGAGGGCGCGCGGCAGGACTGATTCTGACGTTGGTGCTGATCGGCGGCTACTATTTTCTTTTTGTGACCGGCGCGCACATGGCGCAGCAAGGCTCGATCGCTCCGTGGGCTGGGATCTGGGCGGGAAATATCGTCGGGCTGATTCTGGGGCTGATCTTTCTGCGCCGCATCGAAACGATTCGCAAACCAAATCGGATTGTGGCGTGGCTCGATACGTTTTTCCGGCGCTCGCGTCCGGAACGCCGCCGCGAGGCCGACGCAGCGCCGATTCCCTCGTCCAATGGCGGGCTAGGCGGCGGACGCGGCGTCCACGCGCGTGCGGATTCGCGCAAGATTGTGCCGGAAGGGACGGCGGTCGCCTTCCCCATGCTCATTGACGTCTATTTGCTGCAGCAATTTTTCTATTATTTTCTGGTGCTGCTCGCGGGCTTCATTTTAATCTTTGACGCGTTCACGCTTTTCGACCTGCTGGGCGACATTTCGAAAAACAATATTCCTGTTTCGATGGTGCTGAGCTATTTTCGTTATCTGGTTCCGCTGATGATCTATCAGCTCGCGCCGCTTGCCACGCTGGTCGCGACGCTGGTCACGTTGGCCGTGCTGGCAAAAAATAATGAGGTGATCGCATTCAAGGCCAGCGGCATGAGTTTGTATCGCCTCGTGCTGCCGCTCACGCTGGCCGGGTGCCTGATCGCCGGCGGAATGTTCCTGCTCGACGACACTTACCTCCCCTACGCCAATCAACGGCAAGACGCACTGCGCAACCAGATCAAGGGCCGCCCGGCGCAGACGTATTTTCAGCCGGCGCGCCAGTGGATCTTCGGCGAGAACACCAAGATCTACAATTACGAGCTGTTCGATCCGGATCAGAATCTGTTCGGCGGCTTGAGCGTGTTCGAACTGGACCCGGACACGTTCCAGATTCGCCGCCGCGTCTTCGCCACACGCGCCACCTGGGTGCAGTCTGAAAATACCTGGGCGCTGACGGGGGGATGGATACGCGACTTCAAGGGCGGGAAAGTTTCACAGTACACTCCGTTCAAGGTGCAATCACTTCCTGAAATTTCCGAGCCGCCGAGTTATTTCCGGCGTGAAGTTCGCCAGTCGTATCAGATGAACTGGCGGCAGCTGGGGGAATATATCCAGGGGTTGCGCCATGCGGGATTCGATACGGCGCGGCTTTCGGTGCAGTGGCAGAAGAAATTCGCGTTTCCGCTGATCGCCGCGATTATTGTATTCCTGGGCGCGCCGTTTGCTTTTCTCACTGGGACGCGCGGCGCCGTTGGAGGACTGGCCGTCGCGGTGGGAGTCGCGATCGTGTATTGGGCCACGGCTGCGCTGTTCGAAGCGATGGGTTCGGTTGGACAGCTGCCGCCCCTGTTAGCCGCCTGGTCGCCGGATGCCATCTTCGGATTTCTCGGCGTGTATTTCTTTCTGAAAATGCCTACCTAGGCATTCCGAATCCCCGCCACGCGTAACCCACCTGCGTTACTCGTATCTCAACGCCTGCGTTGGCGCAATCCGCGAAGCTCGTCGCGCGGGTACGTACGTCGCCAACATCGTCACCGAAAGCAATGTCGGCACCACGATGAGGTAAGCCACCACATCCACCCCACCGGAATCGAACAGCATGGAATTCATCAGCCGTTCCAGCCCGAAGCCCATCACTAGGCCAAGCGCCGTTCCGAGCGCCACCAGCACAATGCCCTTGCCCATCACCATACGCAGCACGTCCGAGCCCGCCGCGCCTAGCGCCATGCGTATGCCGATCTCGTGAGTTCTGCGGCTCACGTTGTACGCCACTAATCCGTAAAGGCCGGCGATTGCGAGCAGTAAGCCCACCAAACCCATGCTACCCACCAGGTCTATCGCGATTTGCGGCGCGCGTATCGCTTCGGCCAGGTAATAATCCTCATAGGATCGCGTCTGCAGCATCGGCAAATTCGGATCAATGCTGCGCACCGCATCCTTCACCGGCTGCACCAGCTGCAGCGGATCCCCGCTGGAGCGCAACATCAAAACCATGCGCGCCACAGGATGCTGCGCCAGCGGCAGATATACGAAATCTATCGGGCTGGATGTTGATTGATACTTGATGGTCTGCGCGATGCCGACGATCTCGACGAGCGGCCCGGTGCTGCTATCGAGCCGGATGTGTTTGCCGACGGCGTCGCCACCAGGCCAAAAGTGCCTGGCGAAGTGGTCATTCACTATGGCTACGCGTGGCGCAGTGGCCGTATCGGTCTCAAGGAAGGAGCGGCCGCGCAAAAGTGTAATTCCTAGCGTGTGAAAATATCCTTCATTTATCGTGTCCATCAACGAAGAAAAACTCTCGCGGTCCGGCGGCATCGTAAAACCTTCGGGCACAAACGTCACGCCATCAGGCTCGTCCTGGTCCATCGGAACGTTGTGCGTTAGCGCAGCGCTCTGCACTCCGGGAATTTCGCGCATGCGTTCGGCGAGCAACTTGTAGAATTGCTGGGTCTGAGTTGCGTTGTACTGGATCAGGCGGGGATCGAAGCTGGTCATCAGCAGATGGTCTTTGGCGAATCCGGTGCCCTCGAGCAAGCTGTGCTGGAATCCCCGCGCCATCAGGAATGCCCCCGTGAGGAGCATGAGCGACATCGAAACCTGCACCACAACCAGAAGGTTGCGGCCCCACATGCGTTTGCGTCCAGGAATATCCACGTCGGCGGACTTGAGCGCGCTCACCAGGTCCACGCGCGTGCTTTGCAGCGCCGGGGCCAAGCCGCAAAGGAGCGCGCTGAACACGGCCATCCCGACGCACGAAAGTAGCACGCGGTTATCCATTTGGAATGGGATGGAATTCGGCAACTCGTCTAAAAAAATAAGGTTCTGTTTGGTGTGGAACCACTCGATAAATCCGCTGCCGACGAGATACCCGGCCAGACCGCCCAGCGTCGCCAGGATCAGGCTTTCGGTGAGCAGCAGCCGGATCAGCCGGAAGCGTCCTGCGCCCAGCGCCAGGCGCACAGCGATTTCGCGCGCTCGCGCCCTCGCGCGGCTTAGCAGCAGTCCCGCGATGTTGGTACAGGCTACCAGCAGCACCGCAGTCGCGAGGATCACGAAGATCACACCGAATTTCCAGTTGTCGTCTTCGGTCGTCCGCGCTTGGAATTGCGTGTACACCACCGCACCGCGGCCGCGCGTGACGCTGGGATAATCATGCTCGAAATTTTTCGCCAGCACGGATAGTTCATTGCGCGCTTGGACGATTGTGGTGCTCGATCGCAGACGCGCTTTTACGCTCAGCTCTCGATCATCGCGATCCTCAAAGAAATTCTTTTCGAGGTTGGTGGAAAATGTTCGCGCCATGGCGAGCGGCATGTAAAAATCGGGATGTCCGAAAATTAGCAAACCCGAGAAGCTGTCTGGCGCCACGCCGATCACGGTGAACGGCGCACCGTTCAGGCGAATGGTCCGGCCCACCACGCCGGGATCGCCGGCGAATTCGTGGTGCCAGAAATCCGCTCCCAGGACCACCACGGCATCGCGACCGGGGACCTGGTCTTCATTATCGCGAAAGCCGCGACCCAGCCGGGGTTCGACGTCGAGCACACGGAAGAAATTGCCGGAGACCAGCACTCCGCCCTTCACGCGCGGCATGGCTGTTGGTTCGGCGCTGAATCCCACAGCTTGCATGTGCGCGTAGGCGATCACGCCGTCGTAGCTTTTCGTTTTGTCGCGGATGTCCAGATATTCGCGATAGGAGAAATCCTCGATCATGCTGTCGTGCGTCGTGCCCGCGAGTGTCACGAGGTTGCCGGGATGCGGTACCGGATATGGCCGGAAAATCAGCCCATCCACCATGCTGAACGTCGCGGAAGTCATTCCAATTCCCAGCGCCAGGGTAATGATACGAACGCGGTGAGGCCTGCGCTGCGATGCAGGCTACGAATGGCGAAGCGCACATCCTGCACTAGCGAATCCAGGAACGCGCCGGTGCGTGAATCGCGCACGTGGATCTTCACTTGTTCCACTCCGCCCAATTCGATGCGCGCGGCGCGTTGCGCTTCGACGGCGACATGCCCGCGCGAATTTTTTCTTCGATCAGCAGTTCGAGGTGGGAGCGGACCTCCTGATCGAGGTCGGCGTCCACACGGCGGGCAAAGATTAGGTTGCGGAGGAAACTTCGGGCTTTCACAAGCAGCGGCATCTGCAATGGCTCCTACGATGCTTCTAATGCTTGGCCGATCGCCAAGGAAATGCGGCTCCAGCGCTTGGTCTCGGCTTCCAGCTGTTTCTCGCCCGCTTTTGAGAGGCGGTAGTATTTGGCGCGGCGATTGTTCTCAGACTCTCCCCAGAACGCTGAGATCCATCCTTCTTCTTCCATGCGGTGCAGCGCGGGAAAGAGCGAGCCGGGCTTCACGACAAAGGTGCCGCCGGTGAGCTGCTCGATGCGACGTGAGATCCCCAGGCCGTGCATCTCACCAGCGCGCAGCGATTTCAAAATCAGCAGGTCCAAAGTTCCCTGCAAAAGACTGGTCTGTTCAGGGCTCAATCACTTGCTCCTATCGTCGTTCTATAGGAATACTAGGGGGCTACGTATAGGATGTCAATAGGAAAGATCATGGCCGCGGCTGGCGCGCTGCTCCGTCCGTATTTCAAGTTCTCGATTGGTGAATTCTCGCAGCGCTTCTCACTAGCAACTTAAAGAATGACTTGAAGCGCGCTTGCCGCGATAAGTGAAAGCTTACGGCAGCTCGGATTCGCCGATATGTCAGCCAGTCTTGCACATGACGTTAAGGCTGAGATTGAGGTGCCCTGTACTAACCCAATCCGCCAGCTGTTTCAAAGTACTATTGCCGCGTCTCCCCAACGGAGAAAAAATGCCTCAACTCGGGGCCAGGGACGCGTGTCAAGGCGATCATCCCTGCAACCGGCTTGGGGACTCAAAATGAAATACGGATTATTTCTCATGGGGATCCTCTTCGTTGCGCCGCAGTCCGCGCCAGCGAATACTCCTGCATTCGCGCATTGCGGGACGTATGACTCCTACATCCTGCTTTACAAATCGGTGCAGAAATTTGAAGAGCTGGGAAAGCTGCACTGCGGCGAAAGCGTCTCGATTACCGGACAGGACGGCGACTACTCCCAAGTGCAGACCACCGACGGACGACTGGGCTGGGTGCCGAGCAGCGATTTGTCCATCACCGCGCCGCCTCCGCAACCTGCTATAACGTTTGGATGGACCGAGAAAGCGAAGCCACAGCTGGAACTCGACGCGCAGCCCGATCCGGCGCCGGCCCAACCCGCCGCACAGCCGACTGAGTCCCCGGTGGTTGCGCGTTCCAGCGAATCCGCGCCGCTGCTCACCAACGTGAATGTGATGAAGATGCAAGGCGCGCGCCAGAGCCCCGACGCCATCATCGCGAAAATCAGTGCGTCCCGCTGCGATTTCGATACTTCTCCAGCGGCGCTGCATCGCTTGAAACTTTCCGGTGTTTCCGATCGGATTATTCTGGCGATGATGCACGCGCCGGCTGCGTTTCCTGCCGTGCCGCCTGACGCCGCGCAGTCGTTCGAAGTCAAAATTCCGAATCAGACGGCGGTGCAAGTGGCAATAAGCGGCGACGTCTCCGCCGACAATCTGGAGGAAGGCTCGTTAGTCGAGATGGTAGTCGTTCAGCCGGTGACATTGAACGGTGTCACCGTGATACCCCAAGGCGCAGAAGCACGGGCGCGAATCATGGCGGTACGGCGTTCAAGCATGGGAGGATCCGGCCAGGTGGTTTGGTTTATGCAGGACATTACTGCGGCCACGGGCGACCGGGTTCCCGCAAGTTTTGCTATATCGCAGGACACGAGCACAAAGGCCGTGATCGGAACATTTGCTGGCTATCCGTTTTTCCTGACCGACTATCACAAGGGAGCGCCAGCGATCGCGGCGTCGTCTGACCACTACACGGCGCTGGTGGACGGCAACATTCCGTTGCGCGTCGCGCGAGCGGCAAGCGCCGATCAGCCGGTTGCGAAGTCAGGGGTGCAACCTCAAGCTGTACCTCAAGTGGCGCCGACGGTAAGCACCGCAACGGTGTTTCCGGTCGTGGTGCAAGCGCCAGACGAGCAAGCTGCGGTCAAACCTTAAAGCGAAAACTGAAAATTCCCTTCACGCTTCACTTTGGGCATCTCACGAAGACATCGACTAACACATTTCTTTAGCCTTTACTCGCGACGCAAAACCTAAACTGCCGCTCGAATTGTCGGCCAGCCCATCGTTAAACTAGTTCTCGACGTATCTTCGATCCATATCCCTGAACAATCGCTTTTCACCCGCGTCACTCACGCGCTACGCGGCCCGCGCAAGATTCGCCCGGGTAGAAGCAGGATGCCACGCAGCAAATCGAACACTCCTTCCACCGCGATGCCCAGAATCCGGAACGGCAGCAACAGCAGCCACACGATGGGATAGAGCACCAGCGCCAGCAACGCCAGCGGCCAGCACAACACCAGCAAAATGCACCACAGCAAGATATTCATCATCATCTCCTTGCTCCAGTTCCGTGGGCCGCTCCCGCTCGCCGATTTGGCACGGAACATGATGCGCCCACTGCCCTAGCACCTACATATATTGATACGTTGGAATCCCGAATTTCGTTCATTACGGGCCTTGGCGCGGCATGAGCGAGCGGATCTTCTGAATTACCAGGTCAATCCCCACGTCGTTGTGCCCACCCTCGGGAATGATCACATCCGCGTAACGCTTCGACGGCTCGACGAACTCCAGATGCATCGGCCGCACAGTCTTCATATATTGTTCGACGACCATTTCCGTGGTGCGCCCGCGATCGCGCATATCGCGCACCAGCCGCCGGATGAAGCGCAAGTCCGCGTCGGTATCCACGAAGATTTTGATGTCCAGCACGTCGCGCAGGGCTTTATTTTCAAATATCAGAATGCCTTCCACAATAATCGCGGCGCGCGGTTCAATGCGCACAGTCCCCTGTAGGCGCTGAAAGTTGGCGTAATCGTAAGTGGGGCGTTCGATCGCCTGGCCCGCGCGCAATTGGCGCACGTGCTCGGCGAGCAGCGGTGTGTCCATGGAATCGGGATGGTCGAAATTCACTTTCACGCGTTCGGCGAAAGGCATCCCAGGATAATCGCGATAATAATTGTCCTGCTGCAAGACGACTACGTTCGTTTCCGAAAGCGCTTCAATGATTCGCCGGGTGATGGTGGTCTTGCCCGAGCCGGTGCCGCCGCCAATGCCGATGATCAGCGGCCGGCCATCCGTCGTCGGAAGTCGCGCTGGCGAAATGGTCTGCTCCTCGCCGAGACGCTTTTCTCTGCATCCTCCGCGTCTCTGCGGTCAATCCAACCCGTGATACGAGCAATCGAATACGCGCCTCAGTGACTCCCCTGTTTCGTCTTCTTCCCTTCGATCACCGCCTGCGCTGCGGCCAAACGCGCAATCGCTACGCGGAATGGCGAAGCGCTGACGTAGTCCATTCCAACACGATGGCAGAATTTCACGCTTTCCGAATCACCACCATGCTCGCCGCAGATACCGATCTTGAGTTTAGGACGAGTCTTGCGTCCGCGCGCGATTCCCCACTCGATCAGCAAGCCCACGCCCGCGATGTCGAGGGTCTGAAACGGATCCTCCTTGAAGATTGCCGCCTTGCGCTCATCCACATATTCCGGCAGGAAGCGCCCGGCATCATCGCGCGAAAGGCCCATGGTGGTCTGCGTCAGGTCGTTGGTACCGAACGAGAAGAATTCCGCGACCTCCGCGATCTGATCTGCCAACAGCGCGGCGCGCGGAAGTTCGATCATCGTCCCCACCAGATATTCAAGTTTCACTTTAGACCGAGAAATAATTTCCTCGGCGACCTTGCGAGTCTGCGTCTCTAAAATCTTCAGCTCTTTCCTATCGAGAACGAGAGGATGCATGATCTCAGGCAATACTTTAATGCCACGCTTCTGACAATCAATCGCCGCCTCAATAATCGCTCGAACCTGCATATCCAGAATCTCGGGATACGTAATGCACAACCTGCATCCGCGATGGCCGAGCATCGGATTGGCTTCATGTAATTGTTCCACTCGGCGAGCCACCGCTTCAGGTGAGATTCCGATTTTCTTCGCGAGCTCGGCCTGCTTCGCCGGATCGTGCGGCACGAACTCGTGCAGCGGCGGATCAATCAGCCTAATCGTTACCGGCAGTCCCTTCATCGCCTCGAAGATGCCGATGAAATCGCGCCGTTGGAATGGGAGCAGTTTGTCGAGCGCCGCGCGTCGCGCCTCCGGCTCTTCGGCTAAGATCATTTCCTGAATGGCCTGCTGGCGCTCGATGCTCTTCTCCGGATGCTCGAAATCCTTGAAGAACATATGCTCGGTGCGGCACAAGCCGATGCCTTCGGCGCCCATTTCGCGTGCTACTCGGGCGTCGTGCGGCGTATCGGCATTGGTGCGCACGCCGAGGCGCCGGATTTTGTCAGTCCACGACATCAGCGTGGCAAAAGCTTTCGGCGGTTCGGGGCGAACGAGCTCGATCTGCCCCGTGTACACGGAGCCGTCACCGCCATCGAGGGTGATCCACTCGCCTTCGCGCACTGCCCGGCCATTGGCTTGGATGGTCTTCTTTTTCAGATCTATGTCCAGTTTCTCTGCGCCCACAATGCAGCATTTTCCCCAACCTCGCGCCACCACCGCCGCGTGGCTGGTCTTGCCGCCCGTCGCCGTAAGGATTCCTTGCGCGACGAACATGCCACCCACGTCTTCGGGGCTGGTTTCATGCCTCACCAAAATTACTTTCTCGCCGCGCGCTGCCCACTCTTCGGCGGCCTGCGCCGTGAACACCGCCTTGCCGACCGCCGCTCCTGGCACCGCATTATTTCCGCGTGACGAGCAAACGGCTGGACAATTCCGTGCGCGACATTTTCGGATCAATCACGGGATAGAAAAGCCGCTCCACGTCTTCCGGCTTGATGCGTTCAAGTGCTTCTTCAACTTTGATCAGCTTCTCATTGACCATGTCCACGGCGATTTGAAATGCGGCGGAAGGCGAACGCTTGCCGGTGCGCGTCTGCAGCATGTACAGCTTGCCGTTCTCGACCGTGAATTCCAGGTCCTGCATGTCGCGGTAATGTTTCTCGAGCGTCTGCCGGACTTTTTCAAGCTGGGGATAGACCTTCGGCATGCGCTTGGCCATTTCTTTTAGGTGCATCGGCGTGCGGATTCCGGCGACTACGTCTTCGCCCTGCGCGTTCAGCAAAAAATCGCCGAAGAAAGTTTTCTCGCCCGTCGAAGGGTCGCGCGTGAAGCAGACTCCTGTGCCGGAACTGTCGCCAGTGTTGCCGAAGACCATCTGAACTACGTTTACCGCCGTGCCGAGCAGGCCCGTGATTTTTTCGACGCGCCTGTAAGTGACCGCCTTCTCGCCCATCCAGGAATCGAACACCGCGCCGATCGCGCCCCAGAGCTGCTCTTGCGGATCGTCCGGAAAGTCCTTGCCAGTTTTCTCTTTGTAGTAAGCCTTGTATTCACCGACCAACTTCTTCCAGCCTTCGGCGCTGACTTCGGTATCATCTTTTACGCCGAGCGACTGTTTCATTGCGCGCAGGCGGTGTTCGAGGTCTTCCTTGGGGAGGCCGATCACTACGGAGGAATACATCTGCACGAAGCGGCGATAGGCGTCATATGCAAACCGCTCATTTTTTGTGGCGTGCGCCAGGCCTTGCACTGCGCTGTCGTTCAAGCCTAGGTTCAGAATCGTCTCCATCATTCCGGGCATGGACCGCGCCGAACCGGAGCGCACGCTGACGAGCAGCGGGTCTTTGGCGTCACCCAATTTTTTGCCTGTGAGTTTTTCCAGGTGAGCAATGCTCTTGGCCACCTGGCCGCGAAGCTCCGAAGGATATTTCCGGCCGTGCGTCAGAAAATAATCGCAGGTCTCAGTGGTGATGGTGAAACCGGCGGGCACCGGCAGTCCGATGCGCGTCATCTCCGCGAGCCCCGCGCCCTTGCCGCCGAGGAGATCACGCATGTCGCCCGTGCCGTCTGCCTTGCCTGCCCCGAAGAAATAAACGTATTTCATTTTTTGGCCTCAAGACTCGCTTTAAGTTTGCGAGAAGATGTATGAGAGGCGCACCGTTGTGCGCTTCTCACTAAAGACTTGAATAAAATTCGTCGGCGCTCCGACAACTCAACAGCAGCTTCAACGCGTCCCGCCTGACTTCAGAAATTACTTTGCATCCTCGGCGCCCAACTCCGAAAAATCCGCAATCGTAGAAAATTCTTTAAGTAGTCCAGCGAGCAACGCGACACGATTGCGACGCACATTTTGGTCCTCAACCATCACTAGAACCTTGTCGAAAAATAAATCCACAGCTGGACGAAGACCGGAAATGGCCTCCAGCGCCTCGCGATATTTCTTCGCCCTTTTCTTGAGGGTCGCTTCCCCGCCGATTTGTTGCGCTGCGTTGTACAGCTCACGCTCAGCCGGCTCCCACAGCAAATCGGCCTGCACCACCAGTTTCGATTTATCAATTCCCGCCGCGGACTTCTCCAGAATATTGCGGATGCGCTTGAACGCCGCCGCAAGCGGAACGAAATTCTTCATGTTGCGGATGGCTTTTACGGCGGCGACGCGATCCACCGCATCCACCAGGTCGTCCGCGCCTGCCGCGAACGCGGCATTGATCTCGTCGTAGGCGAATCCGCGCCGCTCGCGGAGAATGTAGCGGGCGCGTTCCAGCAGGAAATCCAGCACCTGCTTCTGTACCGCTTCGCTAGCATCAATCCTCGGCGCATTCTCTTTCAGGGCTTTCGCCGCAGCCGAAATCGCCGCGGAAAGTGACAGCGGAAGCTTGCGCTCCAGGATAATCTTCACAATTCCCTGCGCCGCGCGGCGCAACGCAAACGGATCGCTCGATCCTGTCGGCACGGCGCCTACCGCAAAGCAGGCGACCAGCGAATCGAGCTTGTCTGCGAGCGCCACCGCGCAGCCTGTCAGATTTCGCGGCAGCGGATCATCCAGTCCCAGCGGCTTGTAGTGATCGTAGACTGCCCACGCGATATCGTCCGGCTCGCCCTGCGCGCGCGCGTAAAATCCACCCACGACGCCCTGCAACTCCGGAAATTCCCCGACCATTCCGGTGACCAGGTCGCACTTCGCCAGCTCCGCCGCGCGGTCAGAACCTGCCACATCTGCCTGCGAAACTCCGCCGCTGAACCACTGCTCCGCCAACCAACGCGCCAGCGCACGCATCCGCGCGACTTTATCGCCATAGCTTCCCAGGCGCGATTCGTAAGTGACCGCCGCAAGCTTCGGTAAATAATCGCCCAATTTGATCTTCTGATCTGTCTGCCAGAAAAACTGCGCGTCTGCAAACCGCGCGCGCAACACGCGTTCGTGGCCGGCTCGCACCAAGCCTCTTGGGATCCTTTGGCAGATTGATCACCGCCAGAAAGTGCGGCGCCAGTTCCCCGTTGCGCGATTCCAGGCCGAAATATTTCTGATGGTCGCGCATTACGGTCAGCAGAATTTCGTCGGGCAGCGCGAGATACGCTGGATCGAAATCGCCTACGATTACGCTCGGGTATTCGTTGAGATATGCCACCAGCTCCAGCAACTCGGCATCTTCATGCGTGTGCAAGCCACCGCGACTGGTGAGGGCGCGAATCTCCGCCGCGATTTTGCTCTCGCGCTCTGCGGGTCGACACAATACAAAGTTTTTCTTTAACTTTGCTTCGTAGTCCGCAGGGCTGGTGACGGAGATGTGTTTCTTGCCCAAGAAGCGATGGCCGTCGGTATGATTCCCTGCTGGAACTTCGGCGAACGAAAACGGAATCACCTTGCCGTCCAGCAGCGCGACGATCCAGCGAATTGGCCGAATAAAGCGCGGACCGTGCGCTCCGGTCCAATACATCGAACGTGGCCAGGAAATTTCCTGAATCGCTTGCGGCAGCACTTCGGCGAGTATCTGGACGGCGGGCCTGCCGATCACCACTTGCTTCGCGCAGAGATATTCGCCCTTCGGCGTATTCACGATGCTCAATTTTGAAACGGGAATTCCCTGCTTCTCGGCGAAGCTCATTGCGGCGCGTGTCGGCTCGCCGACCTGGTCGTAGGCCACCGATTTCGGCGGCCCGGTAATTTCGCGCGTCACATCCTCTTGACGCATGCGCACGCTGCGCGCAATCGCCACCAGACGACGCGGCGCACCAAAAGTTTCGATTGAAGCTTCGGCGGATTTTTCGTCGAGCAATCCGTTGGCGAGAAAATGCTTCTGAAGTAATGCTTTAAGTTCGCGCGAGGCTTTCAAAATCATTCCCGCGGGAATTTCTTCGCACCCGATTTCAAAAAGAAAATCTCCGCGCGATTTTCCGGCGGGCATCGTTGCCGCTCTTCCCTTTGCCTTCACGCGACCACCTTCGCCGCATCGGGTGCCGCGCCCGACGTTTGCTCAAGCCATGCCGCAGCCACCCGGATCGCTAGTTTGCGCACCCGCGCGATCATAGCCGCGCGCTCCGTAACGGAAATCGCCCCGCGCGCATCCAGCAAATTAAAGAGGTGTGAGCATTTCAGGCACAGGTCGTAGGCTTGCAAAATCGGGAAGCCCTTCTTTTGCGGGCCTTTTAGCGTGGCGTAGGCGGCAAGCAGTCGCGTTGACTCCGCTTCCGCCAGGTCAAACTGCTTGCGCGTGGATACGGCATCCGCATGATCGAAGCTGTAGGCCGAAAATTGCTGCTCTTCGGCCAGCCGCACCTGCCGGTAAGTCACGGTATCCGACCAGCGCACGTCGAACACATTGTCCACACCCTGCAGATACGATGCGATGCGGTCGAGGCCGTAGGTCAGCTCCACCGAAATCGGGTCAAGGTTCTGGCCGCCGCTCTGCTGAAAATACGTGAACTGCGTGATCTCCTGCCCATCGAGCAGCACTTGCCAGCCGATTCCCCAGGCACCCAGCGTCGGCGATTCCCAGTTGTCTTCCTCGAAACGAATGTCGTGTTCCTTCAAGTTGATTCCAACAGCGGCCAAGCTCTCAAGGTAAAGGTCCTGCACATCCGCAGGCGCGGGTTTTAAAATCACTTGAAGCTGGGTGTGCTTATACAGCCGGTTGGGATTTTCACCGTAGCGGCCATCCGCAGGACGCCGGCTCGGCTGCGCATAGACGACGCGATAAGGTTCCGGCCCCAGCACGCGCAGAAAAGTTTCCGGGTGCATGGTGCCGGCGCCGACTTCAATGTCATACGGCTGTTGAAGTATGCAGTCGCGGCGCGTCCAGTATTCTTCAAGCTTTAGTAGAAGGTCCTGAAAGCTCAAACCCTTAGGCTTTGACACGGGCTTCGCTGAAACTTTGCCTTCTGAAATTTTCTTCAAGTGCTTCTTCACGCTAAGGACTCCAGAAGTTCCCGCGACTTCAGCTTGCGGTCAATCTGATGTTCGATGACGTCGAGCATAACATCGCTCAGGTCGCGCGCAGCTCGCGGCGAAATCATTTCTTCGTTCAGCTTGTCGAGCCGCTCGCCCAACATTTTGCGCGCCGCAGCCAGGACCGCAGGAGAAAGCGTGCGCATCCCCGGCCGGCGACACTTGCTGCAGGAGATCGCCGAAGCGCTGGGCGAGAAATAGGCCGCTTCTTTAGGGTCGAGGTGACGGCCGCAGCGGGCGCAAGCATCCAAGGTCGGCAGCCATCCGCCCAGCTTTACGGTCCACAACACGAAATAAGCGAGTGGCAATTCCGGCTTGCCGGTCTTCTTAATGGTTTGTGCGACGAGCAGCAGCAAGCGAAAATTTGCGTCTGAGGGCTCGTGATCCGGCAGCACAGTCTCGGTGACTTCGCTCAAAATCGCCAACGCGACGCCCGAACCGTAATCGCGGAAAGCATCCAGGAACGATTCGACCAAATCGCACTGGTTAATGCGGACCAACTCGCGATTTTGCTTCTCGTAAAACCAGATGTGCACGTGCGAGAGGCGCTCCAGCGTGGAACCGAAGCGGCTTTTAGTGCGCCGCGCACCGGAAGCCACGCCGCGAACGCGACCCATCGAGCGCGAAAGAAAGCTGACCAATCGGTCGGCTTCGCCTAGCGGATAACTCTGCAGGATAATGGCCTCGGATTCGTGAACTGGCATCAGTGTGCCGGCGCGTTGCCGTGCGTAAAAGCGATTCGTTCCGGCAATCCCGGAACGACACCCCTCAGTGCCCACCCACGCGCGTATGTGAAACGAAAATTTTTATCACAGCGCGGCATCCGGCGCAATTGCAAAACGCTCCCAGTGCGCGCCGCTGCTTCAAATATTTAGATCCCCGCGGCCACGGGCATCATCATTGCCTCTTGAAAATGGCGCAACGTTAGATAAAGTCGTTCAGACGATGCTCTGCGCCGCACAGCGGAAAATGGCAAAACGCCCGGAAAGCCATCCGTGATCCCTCTGCAGGATTTAACGCCGCGGCGTTCCTTCCCCACGGTGACGCTGCTGCTGATTCTGGTGAACACCATCGTATTTCTCTATCAAGTTTCGCTGCCGCCGCACGCCGCCGACGTTTTCATTATGACCTACGGCGTAGTGCCCTACAAAATTCAGATGGCGCTGCAAGGCCACCATTACACTCTGCAGGAAGCCTTTCTGCCGCTCTTTACCTGCATGTTCCTGCACGGCGGCTGGCTGCACATCATCGGCAACATGTGGTTCCTGTGGATTTTCGGCGCGAACGTGGAGGATCGCATGGGCCCGATTGCGTACTTGCTCTTCTATCTGGTCTGTGGAATCGGCTCCAGCATCGCGCAGACATTATTTTCCTGGGGATCGCACATTCCATCGCTGGGCGCGAGCGGCGCTATTGCCGGCGTGCTCGGCGCCTACATCGTCTTCTTCCCCAGATCGCAGATTTCCTCATTGGTGACATTGTTGATCATCTGGTTCCGGGCGCGAGTCCCCGCGATGGTGTTCATCGGCTTGTGGTTCGTGATGCAGTTCGTCAGCGGCATCGGCTCGCTGGGGACTACGGGCGCGGCGGCTTCCGGCGGAGTCGCGTGGTGGGCGCACGTCGGCGGATTTCTGCTCGGCATGCTGATCGCAGTTATAATGTCATTTAGTACTCGAAGTGTCGGGCGCTACTGATTCGTCGCCCAGCCGACAACTCCAGCAATCGTTGAGTTCTTCGAACGCACGCATTCAACCGAAATCCAAGAAATTCTGGCGCGTCGGATGCGAGCCCCAACACCTCACTTCTTACTTTAACCGCAGCGCCTGATGCCGCACCTCATGCCCGATCGCGGCGTCATAAAAAGTCAGGGTGACGTTTCTTGTCCGGCGACGTTTTACAATTGTGAGGGGTATCAAGTAAAGCTTCGGGTGTGCGCAAACGCACCGCGTCGAGCTTCACGTGAATAATTGGCGCGAACATGAGCACGCACTGAATCGCCGTGGCGGCCAGCGCATCCATATCTCGACTCGGTGAAACTAGCTCCCCTGCGGAGCGAACCCAAGTTACAATGTACGCAAGAATTCAGTGCCGCGCCGACACCGTTACTTCTGCACCCGGTCGTGCGTAGTAGAAAATGCAACCCGGAAGCTCAAGCGAAGGAGCACCAGCCGTACATGTCCACGTCGTCGCAGACAGCAAAACCCGACCTCAGTTCCCTGCGCATTGACAGAACCCAGCGCGATTCTGGCAAAGGCGGCAAGCGTTGGGGGATCGTCGTCGCCGCGTTGGTGGTGCTCGCTCTGATCGCTGGAGCTGCCTGGGCTCTGCGCGATCAGAAGCCCGTCGTCGAAGTAGCGATCGCGCAGAAAGCCGCCACTGGGCGCCCCGCCCTGCTGAACGCCAGCGGCTACGTCACCCCGCGCCGCCGGGCTACGGTGGCCGCAAAAATTACCGGGCGCGTCACGGGCGTTTTCTTCGATGAAGGCGTGCACGTGAAAGAAGGCCAAATCCTCGCGACCCTGGATGATTCCGACGTGAAGCGCGCGCTGGAGTCCGCCGTCGCCGACCGCAATTCCACGCGCGCGCAAATTGCCGATCTAGAAGTGCAGCTGAAAAATGCAGAAATCGAAATGCAGCGCGCAAAAGCCTTGCTGTCGGCCGGCGTGCAGAGCCAGGAAACCCTGGACAACGCCACGACCGCGGTGGACAGCCTGAAAGCAAAAATCGCGCTGACCAAAGTGCAAGTGGCCGGCTCCGAAGCACGCATCGCTGAAGCGCAGCAGGCGGTGAACAATTGCGTGATTCGCGCGCCGTTCGACGGCGTCGCGGTATCGAAAGACGCGCAAGTGGGTGAAATGATTTCGCCGGTTTCCGCCGGTGGAGGTTTTACGCGCACCGGCGTCGCCACGATCGTGGACATGAACTCGAACGAAATTGAAGTGGACGTCAACGAAGCGTACATCGCTCGGGTCGAGCCGGGGCAGCCGGTGACGGCGATACTCGACGCTTATCCGGACTGGCAGATCCCTGCGAAAGTGCGCACTGTGATTCCGACGGCGGATCGCCAAAAAGCTACAGTAAAGGTTCGTATTTCGTTCTTAAAGCTGGACCCGAAGATTTTGCCGGACATGGGCGTGAAGGTGACCTTTCTCGGTGATGAGCCGGACAAACAAGTGGGCGTCGCACCCGCGGCGCTGATTCCTTCCGGCGCGGTGCGTGACGAAAGTGGGCGCAAGATCGTTTTCCTTGTTAAGGATAATCAGCTGGAGCGTCGCGCCGTCACGATAGGCAACACGCGCGGCAGCGACGCGGAGATAATGGCTGGCCTTACGGCGGGCGACACGGTAGTGATAAAAGGCCCGGCGGATTTGCACGATGGTGAAGCGGTTCAGATCAAGAAATAGGAGCGCGCAAAATGGTGCGAGTGGACGGGAGTGGCAGCGCGAACAGCCTGATCAAAATCCGCGGGCTCGATAAGAAGTACAAACGCGGCGGCGAAGAAATTGACGTCCTGCAGGGCTTGAATCTGGACGTGGACCCGGGCGAATTCGTCGCGTTCATGGGCCCCAGCGGCTCCGGCAAGACCACATTGCTCAATTTGCTCGGCGGGCTTGACGTGCCTTCGCACGGCAGCATCACCGTGGCCGGCGATGAGATCACTCATATGTCCAGCGGCAAGCTGACGCAATGGCGCGCGCGGCACGTGGGCTTCATCTTTCAGATGTACAACCTGATTCCGGTGCTCACCGCCTTCCAGAATGTGGAGCTGCCCCTGCTGCTAACCAAGCTCTCGAAGTCTGAGCGGCGTACGCACGTCGAGACCGCGCTCGGCGTCGTCGGCCTCGCAGACCGCATCAATCATTACCCGAGGCAACTTTCCGGCGGACAGGAACAGCGCGTGGCGATTGCGCGCGCGATCGTCGCGGATCCTACGTTCCTGCTGTGTGACGAGCCGACCGGTGACCTGGATCGCAAGAGTGCTGATGAAATACTTGAACTATTGCAGCGCTTTTCGAAGGAACACAACAAGACCATCTTGATGGTTACGCACGATCCCATGGCCGCCGAACGAGCTCAAGCAACACTTCACCTTAATAAAGGCGTGCTGGTGGAAGGCGGGCGGGTCGGGAGCATGGCATGAAATTTCTTCATCTGATACTTGCGAATTTGAAGCGCAAGAAGATGCGCACAATTCTCACCGTTGGTTCGTTCGCCGTTGCTCTATTTCTCTTT
Organism: uncultured Acidobacteriota bacterium; assembly: GCA_963754275.1. Lineage (GTDB taxonomy): Bacteria > Acidobacteriota > Terriglobia > Acidiferrales > UBA7541 > Palsa-295. The sequence goes on along the minus strand of CAVWFO010000022.1, from coordinate 273,840 downwards.
GCATTCCTGGCGGTGGTGAAGGGCGCGTTTGGCCGTGGCGCGGATATCGCCGGCGCAGATCGTCTGGTGACTATCAACCGCATCTCGATTATCCAGCCGCTTCCCCTCTCTTACCGAGATCAGATCCTGCGCATCCCCGGGGTGAAGTCCATCACGCACAATAACTGGTTTGGCGGCGTCTATCAGGACGAGAAGAACTTCTTCCCGCAGTTCGTGATTGATCCGGAGAACCAACGCCAGGTTATGAACGAACTGGTTGTTCCCGATGACCAGTGGCAGAAATTCGTGGCTGACCGTGAAGGCGCGATCGTGGGCGCTAGAACCGCGCAGCGCTTCGGCTGGAAAATTGGCGACCGCATCCCCATCAAGAACGTCAGCTACGGCACCAGCGGCACGTGGGAATTCAATATTGACGGCATTTATCACAGCGCGCACGCCGGCGGCGATGAAACGCAGTTCTGGTTTCAGTGGGATTATTTCGAAGAACGCGTGCCGGAGCGGTTTAAGGGAAATATCGGTTGGTACGTGCTGCGACTCGATAATCCCGACGATGCGCCGCGCGTCGCCAAAGCCATTGACGACACGTTCACCAACTCGTCGTATGAAACCAAGACTGAAACCGAATCGGCCTTTGCCGCAGGCTGGGTAAAGCAATTCGGCAACATCGAATTTCTGATTCTCTCGATCGGCATCGTGGTGTTCTTTACGCTACTGCTGATCACTGGAAACACCATGGCGATTGCGGTGCGTGAACGCGTGGGCGAGCTCGCAGTATTGAAGGCTATCGGCTTCAGTGATTTTTCGATTCTGGTGCTTGTCCTGGCTGAGGCCTTGGTGATCGCGCTGCTCGGCGGCATTCTCGGCCTGGGACTCGCGATCTTAGCGGTGCCGGTGCTCGGGAATGCGCTCAATGGTTTGCTGCCCGAACTTATTCTTTCTCCCGCGATTCTTTCGCTGGGACTTGCGACGGCACTGCTGATCGGCGCGGCCGGCGGAATTTTACCGGGGGTTGGAGCCATGCGAATGCGGGTCGTGAACGCATTGCGGAGGGTGTGAAATGGCGATCCCGGTAATCTACAATCTGCGCAGCGTTCGCGCGCGTTGGGTTTCTTCTATCGTCGCCGTGCTCGGCATCGCGGGCACCGTGGGTGTTTTCGTCGCGATGCTTTCTCTAGCCAACGGATTCCGCGCGACTCTGGTGGCTTCGGGTTCCCAGGACAATGCGATACTGATGCGCGCAGGCGCGACTGCTGAAATGATGAGCGGCATCACTTTGGAGAGCATCAAGATTGTCCAGGATGATCCCGGAGTCGCGCGCGACGCCTCCGGTCCGCTGATTACTTCCGAAGTTGTGGTGGTCGCTCCCTTCCCACTGCGCGCCACGGGAACCAACGCGAACGTGCAGGTGCGCGGCGTTTCCGGGAATGTGCTGACGATACGCCGCAATGTGAAGATCGTTGAGGGGCGAATGTTTCAGCCGGGCCTTTCCGAACTTGTTGTCGGCTCGAATGCCAACAAAACCTATTCCGGCCTGACGGTTGGCAATACCGTGGACTTCGGCGGCGGCCACTGGCGCGTTGTGGGCGTTTTTGACGCGGGCGGCAGCGCTTTCGATTCCGAAGTGTGGGCTGACGCGCGCGTACTTGACGATGTGTATAAGCGGCCTACCAACATCTATCAATCGGCGACCGTGCACCTCACTTCTCCCGCGGCTCTGCAAGGATTGAAGGATTCGGTGAGCGCCGACCCGCGCCTGAATCTCGATGTGTTCCGCGAAGTGGATTATTACGCCAAGCAATCCACGGCGATGACGCGCCTGATCACCGTGCTGGGTGGCTTGGTCGCTTTCGTAATGGCGATTGGCGCGATTTTCGGCGCGCTCAACACCATGTATTCCGCCGTATCCGAGCGTGGTCGCGAAATCGCGACGATGCGCGCGCTGGGGTTTGGCGGGCCAGCGGTAGTCTTCTCATTCTTGATTGAGGCACTGCTGATTGCGTTCGTCGGCGGCGTGATCGGATGCGTGGCGGTGCTGCGGTTGAACGGACTCACTACCAGCACGATAAACTGGCAGACTTTTTCCAATCTGGCGTTCGCCTTCCGGATTACGCCGGGGCTGCTACTCAGCGGTTTAGTTTTCGCGCTGGCGATGGGTCTGATTGGCGGCCTTCTCCCCGCGATTAGCGCCGCGCGTCGGCCGATCGCGGTGGCCCTGCGCGAACTGTAACCGTTGGTTGAAGTCTGCGAGCGCGAATCGCCGTCGGTGCGCCGACAACTCGAGCATCGGTCGAAGCAAACAGCATGCCGAAACACATCAAGTGAATCCTTCATTTTCGGGGCGATATTTCTTTCCGCATAATTTTGTTCCCAGCTGAGCGAAGAAGACTAGAATACCTTCTGCTCCCGGCCCTGTATTTCAGTAACGAATAATTTTCCTGCAGTCAGCAACGGAGGCATGGAATGGCGATTGGCAATTCTAGTTTTGAACATCGTGGTGGGCTCCGCGCGATCTTGAGCGCGGCAATTATCATCAGTGCGCTTCTCCTCCCGCTGGTGCTGCGCGCGCAGACCCCGACCAGCGGCAATCAGATAATGGGCGAACTGGGATTCGCGGCATCAAAGAAGCCGGAGAAGACCGCCGGCGTATGGGTGGACGGCCAATATGTCGGCTACGTAGATGAGCTGAAGGGCGACAAAAAGATCCTGCTGCTGCCTGGAGAGCACGAGATTTCCTTACGTCAGACCGGCTACTTTGAATTGACGCAGAAAATCGTCGCGGAGCCCGGCAAGAAGACGATTATCACCGTATCACTGCAGAGAAACCCGAACGCGGACTTCCCCAAAGTCACGGGCGAGATCAAATTGGAGGTCACGCCGGATAGAGCCGCCGTGTTCGTTGACGGCCATTTCGCCGGCACAGTGAACCAGTTCCGCGGCGCGGGCCGCGGAATGCTTGTCGCGCCGGGAAACCATCACATCAAGATTGACCTGGTCGGCTATCAACCGTTTGAAACCGATGTGACGCTGCTGGCTAAGCAGAAAATTACGGTAAAGACGACGCTCGCTCCTGGAACCATTCAGCAGGCGGATCCAGCCGTCAGATGACGCGATCGGCAGGATTTTGCTAGCTCGCATTGGTCGCGAAGAATCAGTGGTTGATTCGCACCGGGTAGGTTAAAGGAATACATTAAGCATCAATCGTAAACGGAGCGCGATAGATGCCCTCACCATTTCGATTTCTTAGATTTACCTCGAAGCTTTTCTCTCTGACATCTGTGTTGAGGTTTTGATCTTTCGCTTTAACTTGCAACGCCGGACTTAGCGATTGCGTTAGCAACCCAATCGCCGACTTCGCGCGTCGAGAGCGTCCCGCCCAGTTCCGCCGGAGTCTTCCCTTCTCGCAGCGCGGAGCGCACTGCCTTGTCAATCGCCTGAGCTTCCGCCTGCCAGCCCAGGAACTCGAACATCATCCCGACCGTAAGAATCGCGCCCATGGGATTGGCGATGCCCTTGCCGGCGATGTTCGGCGCTGAGCCATGCACCGGCTCGAACAGCGACACCTGACCCGGATGAATATTCCCCGAAGGCGCGAGGCCCAGACCGCCAGCCAGTTGCGCCCCCAGGTCGCTGGCGATGTCTCCGAAAAGATTGGAAGTCACGATCACTTGAAATTGTGAAGGGTCGCGCACCATCTGCATCAGCAAATTATCAATATACTGGTGGCTGGATTCGATCGCGGGATATTCCGCGCGAACTTCCTTGAAGACGCGCTGCCAAAGGTCGTGGCCGAACGTCAGGGCGTTCGATTTGTCGGACATGCACACGCGCTGCAAACCGCGTGCTCGCGCAAACTCGAATGCATAGCGAATAATGCGCTCGACGCCTTTGCGCGTGTTCACATCCTCTTGAATGGCAATTTCGTCCGCGGTCCCCTTCTTGAAGTTTCCGCCCATGCCGACGTACAGGCCTTCGGTATTTTCGCGGAACACCATGAAGTTCACGTCTTTTTCGGTGCGGTCTTTCAGCGGAGTGAAGCGCTTGTCGAAAAGCACGCAGGGCCGCGCATTCACGTAGAGATCCAGCTTGAAGCGCAGGCCCAGCAGAATTTCCGCGGCGTGAATATTCGTGGGAACGCGCGGATCGCCCATCGCTCCCAGTAAAATCGCGTCGAAATCGCGATGCAGCATCGCGACCGCGTCCGCCGGCAGCGTGGTTCCGTCGCGTAGATAGCGGTCAGCGCCCCAATCGAATTCCGTAAGCGCCACTTCCCTGCCGCCGGCCGCCGCCGCAGCCTGCAGAACCTTTACAGCTTCAGGAATTACTTCTTTGCCGATGCCGTCGCCGGGAATCACGGCGATGCGCTTGCGCGCGCTGGACGCACTGGTTGCACTCATGCCGTCGCGCAAACTAACATGCGGGTCCGGCGCTGTCAACGCACGGGACGCACGTGGCGCCGGAATATTTTCGAAGCGAAGCGTCGCGCTAAAGCATCGAAGAAGCCACGGCGCTATAATCGGCGTGGTCGAAATCCTAATCCGCACGGAGGAATCATGGCAAAGATGCGTGCAGTTCAAGTTCCGAAAGCCAAAGGACCATTTGAACTCGTAGAACGCGAAATTCCGCGGCCTGGTCCAGGCGACGTGCGCATCAGGGTGCAAGCCTGCGGCGTCTGTCACAGCGATTCGCTCACCAAAGAGGGTCTGTTCCCCAACATCGCCTACCCGCGCGTTCCCGGTCACGAAGTTGCTGGGGTGCTGGACGCGATTGGCGACGGCGTTAAGGGCTGGAAGGTGGGCGATCGCGTCGGTGTCGGCTGGTACGCCGGGCACTGCGGATATTGCGATTCCTGCCGTCGCGGAAATTTCGGCCTGTGCCTGGTTGACCGCCAGGTCACAGGAATTTCCAGCGACGGCGGCTACGCGGAATACATGATCGCGCATGCTGTGGCGCTAGCGCTTATCCCGGACGACGTTTCGCCCGTGGATGCCGGACCGCTAATGTGCGCGGGCGTGACCACGTTCAATTCCCTGCGAAATTCCGGCGTCGGCCCCGGCGAAGTGGTCGCCGTATACGGCATCGGCGGGTTGGGACATCTGGGCGTGCAGTTCGCGGCGAAGAGCGGCTGCAAGACGGTGGCGATCGCGCGCGGCGCGGACAAAGCGGAATTGGCGAAGAAGCTTGGAGCGCACGTTTACATTGATAGCGACAAGCAGGACGTTGCAGCGGAGCTGCTGAAACTGGGCGGCGCGAAAACCATTCTAGCGACGGTCACCGGCGGAGACGCGATGACGACAGCTTTTGGCGGCTTGGGAATTGACGGCAAGCTGATGGTGCTAGGCGTGCCGGATACGCCAATCCAGGTAAATGCGTTTACGGCGGTCTTCAGTCGCGCCGGGTTGCGAGGCTGGTATTCGGGCGCCTCGATTGATTCGCAAGACACACTGCGATTCAGCGCCCTGACCGGCGTGCGTCCGATGACTCAGGTTTTCCCGCTGGAAAAAGTAAACGACGCGTATGACATCATGATGAACGGCAAAGTGCGCTTCCGGGCTGTGCTGACAACCGGGCTGTAAAGCCCCAGAGATTTCCGCCGTACGTCGTTGCAAATTTGAATCGAGAGGGTTTTCCATGTCCAGGCTTCGCGTTCACTGTTTTTCAGTATCGCTCGATGGCTACAGCGCTGGCCCCAATCAGGATCTTGCCAACCCTCTTGGCGTAGGAGGGCTCGCTGTCTTCGGATGGCAATTCGCTACTCGCGCTCATCAGCAGATGCACGGGGGCGAAGGCGGATCGACGGGGCTGGATGACGACATGGTCCGCCGGGGCTTCGAAAACGTCGGCGCATGGATCATAGGCCGCAACATGTTTGGCCCCGTCCGCGGCCCTTGGCTCGACGATAGTTGGAAGGGGTGGTGGGGTGACAACCCGGTTTACCATACTCCTGTCTTTGTGCTCACTCATCACGCTCGCGCCCCTCTCGTCATGCAAGGAGGCACGACATTCCACTTCGTCACGGATGGCATACGCGTCGCTCTTGATCGCGCCAAGGAGGCGGCGGGCGGAAAAGACGTGCGGCTCGGCGGGGGCGCCTCGACGCTGCGGCAATACCTTTGCGCTGGGCTGGTCGATGACATGCACTTCGTCATTTCGCCTGCGCTAGTTGGTTCGGGAGAACGCCTATTTGAAGGCCTCGACTTGCCTGCTCTGGGTTACGAACTTAAAGACCATACGCCTTCCCCAGGCGCAACTCACATCAGGATCGGCAAACACAAATAACTTTGAAGAATTTTTGCACCGCGCTATTCGTAGCGCAGCGCGACCATGGGATCCACGCGCATGGCGCGGCGCGCGGGGATGTAGCAGGCGAGCAGAGCGACGGTGCTTAGCAGCAGGCCGACAGCGGCGAACGTGACGACGTCCGTCGCGCCGACGCCGAAAAGAACCGTACGCAGAAAGCGCGTCAATGCGAGTGACAGCACCAGTCCGCAGGCCAAGCCGGTGAGGATCAATCGCAGGCCGTTACCCAGAACCATGCGGAACACGTCCGTGGACTGCGCGCCCAGGGCCATGCGCAAGCCGATTTCGTGGGTGCGCTGGCGCGTGGTGTAAGCGATCACCCCGTAAATCCCCACCGCGGCAAGAACCAGTGCGAGCAAGCCGAAGGCGCCGACAAATGTGCCGGCGATGCGCTGGCCGGTGCTGGCCACCTGCACGCGCGATAGCAATGTCGATTCGTCGTACACGGGCAGATTGGCGTTCAGTTCGTGCACCGCTTTTTCCACCGCGGCGGTGTAGGTGAGCGGATCACCTGCGACGCGAGCGTGAATCGTCGCCTCGTCAGAATAATCCTGCAAAATCGGCAAATAAATGAAAGGCAGGGATTTTTCGCGCAGCGAATAATAGCTGCCCGTGCGCGTCACGCCGACGATGGTGCGCCAAGCGCCCTCCGCGTGTACGCGCTTGCCTAGGGCGTCCTGATCGGGCCAATAGCGATTCACGAACGCTTCGTTGACGATCGCGACGGGTTGTGAAGTCGCGGTGTCCTGGTCGGTAAAATCGCGTCCTGCGACCAGCGGAATCTGCATGGTGCGCAAATAATTTGGCCCGGCACCTGCTTCGGCAATGCCCATGGATTCGTGCGGCTGCGGGACATATCCTTCGGGATTGACCGCTGTGCCGTTGCTGGTGTAACCGAGCGGCACCCAGTCAGCAATCGTCACGGATTGCACGCCGGGCAGCGCTGCAATTTTAGCCAACAGCTGGCGATGGAATTCCATGCCGGTTTCGCGGTTGTAGCCTGACGGGAAAAGGCTGTACGAAGCGATCAGCACGTGATCGGGATTGAAGCCGGGATTCAGAGTCTGCGCGGCGCGAAAGCTGCGAATAAATAGCCCGGCGCAGACCAGCAGAAACAGCGACAGCGAGATTTGCGCGACCACCAGGATGCTTGCCAGGCGCGCGCGGTGCAAGCCGCCGGATACGCTACCCGAATCCTCTTTTAAGACTGAATTGGGCGCGAGGTCCGAAGCACGCCACGCAGGGAGCACGCCGAAAATAATTCCTGTGAAAAGAGAAAGCAGCATGGTGGCGAGCAGCACGCGGTGATCGGCGTGGATATCCATCGCGACCGGGATATTAGTTGGCGGAATGAATTGCGAAAATGTTCCGGCGGTCCATATGGTGATCAGCATGGCGACGCCGCCGCCGGCGAGCGCGAGAATCAGGCTTTCGATGAGCAGTTGGCGAACCAGGCGCCAGCGGCTGGCCCCGATGGACAATCGAATCGCGATTTCGCGCCGCCTCGCAACTGAACGCACCAGCAGAAGATTCGCAACGTTTGCGCAAGCAAGTAGTAACACCGCCCCAGCGATGGCCATCAGCATCGGAAGCAGCACGTAGAGATAGCCATTGGCACCAAACGGCGCGCGCCACAGCGGATAGAGGGTGACGACATTTTCCCCCTGATGTTCTTTGGGGTACTGCGCCACGAGCTGCTTCATAAGCAAATTCATTTCCGCCTGCGCCTGGTCGGGCAGCACGCCCGGCGCGAGACGCCCGAGCGGCATGACCCATGTATTGCCGCGTTCGTGGAGGCGGTCCGAGTTAGACATGATTTGTGGCGCCATCACGATGGGGAGCCACAGCTCGCTGCGCAGTCCGGTTTGACTCCCCTGAAAAACGGGTGGCGCGACGCCCACGATGCTGTAGGGATGCTCGTTGATCTGCAGAGTGCGGCCGATTACCGCGCGATCTCCGGCGTAGCGCAGCTGCCACATGCGATAGCTGATGACGACCACCGGCGCGCCGCCCGGGGCAGTGTCTTCTGATTGCAGAAATCCGCGGCCTAAAATTGGCTGCACGCCCAGAAAATCGAAATAGTTCGCGGAAACCAGTGTTCCCCAAGTGCGCTCGGGCTTGGCCTTGCCCGTCAGATTCATAGGCTCGATCGAAGAGCCCGTAAGCGCGGAAAAACTCTTCGTGCGCTCGCGCAAATCCAGAAAGTCCGGGTAGGAAAATGGGACGGGAGTGCGCGAATTTCCACCGGAGGTGAATGCCAGGATATCTCCGGTGTTCGACGCGCCAGGTATGGGGTTCAACAGCGTGGAATTGATCCAGCTGAAGATGGTGCTATTGGCGCCGATGCCCAGAGCGAGCGTTAGAATCGCGGTAGCCGTGAAGCCCGGCGATTTCAACAGCACGCGTAGTGCGTATCGGACATCCTGCCACAGAGCACCCATCGGTCCCTCCCGCAGCAACCACTTGTGTAGTGCAATCTGTACGCCACGCGACACAACGAAGTGCGTCCTGCTGAGCAATGCCTAACAGCGCAGTTCAATGCGCCGAGCCGCTCACCTACCGGAGTTAAAGCCCGTTCTTTGCGCGGCTTGACGGCGCAATTGAAGTTTCGTGTCTCCGCACTCGAAATGTATACAAGCGGTTGCGCGCGCGCCGCAAATTGCGGACCTGCCCGGCGCTGTTCGGAGATGGGAAGCGGCGCGCGGAATTGAACGGTCGCGCTGCGCAGTGTTCTCCCTGTCCCTGCGTACAGTTTCATGGCAAACAACTCGCGCTTCATTTGCGGTTGCCCGCCTTGCACCCGCCGCATACATTGATTCCAGCGTCTGGCAGCACTTAGCGACGACTTGGAAACATAACCCGGAGGGAATATGTGGAGCAACAACAAGCAGTCCGATTCTCCGAACCCAGCCGCGGCTCAGCCGGCGGCTTATCAACCACCGCAATCTTCGGCCAACTTTAACTCCAGTCCGGCTCCGGCAGCGTCGCAGTCGTTCCGCTCCAGCGCTCCAACGGCGCGCAATCTGGCGATCTTGGGACCGGGACTGACGGTGAAGGGCCAGATTTCGGGCGAAGAAGATTTGCAAATTGACGGCAAGGTCGAAGGCCCGATTTCGCTGAAGGGCCAGCGCCTCACCGTAGGACAGAACGGCGAGATTGTTTCGGATGTGCATGCACGGGAAGTAATCGTGTATGGCAAGGTGCGCGGCAACCTGCACGCGGAAGATCGCGTGGAGGTGAAGAAGGATGGCTCGGTGGTCGGCAACATTACCGGCGGCCGGGTGCTCATCGAAGACGGCGCGTACTTGAAGGGGCAAATCGAGATCGAGCGCGGCAAGTCGCAGAAGCATGCATCGGCGGAGCAGCTGGAGCCGGTGGGCGCGGGCGTCGGCAGCAACTCGAACTAAATCGAATTCCCTATCCCGGCCGCAGACGGATAGCCTAGACAGGCCGTGGCGGAGCGGGCAGAAATGGAAATGGCGCTGCAACCGAAAGGTTCCAGCGCCGTTTTTATTTTTGAGGTGATGAAAATAAAAAAGGCCGCGACGGGATCTAGGTGCTGGCCTGCCGCGGCCCAGAAAGCTCAATCGTCGTTAGAGCGTTTGCGAAGTTGTTTCCGTATGCAGCGTCGGCTGCGCGGGCGCCGGATTTGGCGCAGTCGCCGGCATAGCACCGTTGCCGTTGCCGTATTGAGGCGCGTAACGGTTGGTCTGGTCGGTGGACGAGCCTGCCGCCGGATTCCCGTTCGAGCTGGGCTGCGGATTCACAGTCGAAGGATTCGGATGGAGAGTGAAAGTGATGCCGCGCCGGGCGTTTTCGTTCACGGTGCGCTGCAGATCCAGCTCGTCCATGTTCAGGGTGCTCTCGCCGCCGTAATTCACGATGTAGTGCAACTGGCCATCCTGCAGCCAGTAATCGCTGGCAGCGTAGGTGGTACCGTCTTTTAGATAGAGCAGAACGGTCGGCCGCGAAGCCGAGACGTCCCCAGTGTCCGGATTGTCGTTTGGCGAACCTTGCGGTTCAGCGATCGCTCCGGAATTGTCGGGGGCCACGGAGCCGGCGTTGTAGTTGCCGGAATTATCGTCCACTGGGCCGTTGTCTGAGCTCGAGTAATTTCCATTGTCGCCGTAGGTGACGCTGTAGCCGGGATAACCGTAGTAACCGGGCCAATACGGGTAGTAGCCCAAACTATATCCGGGCCAGCCCCAACCCCAACTTGGGCCCCAGAAGCCGCCCCATCCCCATCCCCAGCCGAAGCCCCAACCCCAGCCTCCGCCCCAGCCCCAACCATAGCCGCAGCCCCAGCATCCGCCCCAGCCGCCGTGCCAACCACCGTAGTAACCGCCATGCCAGCCGCCATAGTAGCCGCCATGGTAAACACCGATCGCGTTATTCGCGTGGAAGCCGCCGTTGAAGCTACTGCCGTGGAAAGCCGTCGAAGTGCCGTGGACGTTAAGCGCGCCACCGAGGTGTGGAGCGCTCATCGAACCGGCAGATCCGAAGTGCGCGCTGGTAAGGGTAGCGTTGCTGAAATGAGACGTGGAGGAGTGAGCGCCGAACGCGCCAGAATGTGACGAAGCCGTGGAGCTGCTGCCGAAATGAGAATTTTCAATATTCGAAACTGCGCGGCTATTGGAAACCGCGGACGAGTTGCTCGTGCTGCGGTTGCTGGTAGCAGCGGAGAGCGACGTGGATCCGCGCGCGCTACTGGAATTCGTACCGCCGCGTGCAGTGGATGACGATGCGGAGTTCGCAGGCCCGCTGCGCCCCATGTACGGCGAGGACGTCCCGCCCCGATTACCGGCGGACGCCGAAGAACTGTTGTTGTAATCCGCGCGCTGAATTTGCGCCAGACGCGCCCAAATGCGCGCTCGAAGGAGGCGCTACGCCTGCGCGATTGCCGGCGCTATAGCTGTTGCCAGTGCGGCCGCCGATTGCGTTGTAGGGCCGGCCGGCAGCAGATCCGGAATAGCGATTGCCGGAACCGGAGTAGCGATTGGCGGAGCTGGAATAGTGATTGGGGGAGCTGGAATAATGGTTTGCACTGCCGCGGTAGCCGCCATAGCCCCCACCGCCGTAACGTGCGCCACCTCCGTATGAGGGAGCGCCGCCACGATAGCCACCACCTCCGCCGTAATGAGCGCCACCTCCGCTGAAACCACCACCGCCTCCGTGGAAGCCACCACCGCCCCCGCCACCGCCGTGGAAGCCGCCTCCGCCACCGCCGTGACCGCCACCACCATGCTGCGCAAATGCAGCGGGCGCGCAAACCAGCGCCATGGACGCGACTGCTGTGAAGAGTATCTTGAGTCCAGCGGACCTAAACATGTTTGTGACCTCCAGCCAACTACTTCCCAAGAGGTGCGGGCGGCCAGATCGCCGAAGCCATTCTACATCAATTAGACTCGCGCGAAGCGTGCTTGGTTGCAGATTGGTTAAGTCGTGTAGCTTCAGTGAACCACGCATCTAGCGAAACCTCGCGAGCCTGCCCTCGTGGGGTACAACACGAGTGGCGGGAAAAAGTTTCGCCTGAACTTGCGGACAGGTGCGCTGGGACTACGATTTGCCTTGTTCGGCCAGAAAGACCCCCATCAGGACGAGGGCGGTGCCTTCCAGCAATAAACGCGAAGGACGTTCACCCAGAAAGGCCATCGAGAGCAGGATGACGATTACGGGCTGGAAATAGCTGACGGCGCCAACGCGCGATGCCGTCATGTAGCGCAGCACCCAGTAGAAGATCGTGTAGGCGGCCACTGAGCTTCCGACGGCCATATAGATCATGCCGAGCCAGCCGCCCAGGCCGACCCTTTGCCAGTCGAGGTGAATGACTTGCCTGATGGTGAGCGGCAGGAGTAAGAGCGCGGCGGCAACGCAGTTGAAGGTGTTCAACGCGATGGCATCATATTGCGCTACCACTCGTTTGCCGAGGACGGCGTAGATGGCGAAGCCGATCACTCCGCCGAAGGTAATGATGTCGCCCATCAGCAGAGGCGAATGTGCGGGCGAACCTTGCTCGGTTTCGAGCAGGTATACGCCGACGAAGGAAATGGCCATGCCGGCGACTTTCGCCGCGGTGAAGGCTTCCAGTTTCATGGCGCGCGCGAGGAGCAGGATGATAATCGGACCGACGGCAATGAGGACGGCGGAATGGTTCGACGTGGTGTAGTTCAGGCCGACGGTGAAGAGGCCTTGATTGATCACCACTCCGAAGAAACCGAGGTAGAGGAAGGGCCAGGTGTCGCTCAGCTTCAGCGGCTGGCGGTCGCGGCGCGTGAAATAAATTGCCAGCATCAGAAACGCGGCGAGTTGCAGGCGCAGGCAGACCAGCGTGATGGGGTCCATCGTGCGTAGGGCAATTTTTCCGGCTACGTAATTGCCGGACCAGAGCACGAGCATCATTAGCAGCCAGAACGCGAGCGCGATTTTGCTGGGCCGCGGCTGCTGCTCGAGATTCGGCGCTGCAGAGGTGGCTGAGGCGGCGGTTCCAGGCGAAGCCATTGGTGGGGTCGCTTGCGAGGTCAATTGCGCGCTCGAGGTTTCGCTTTCAATCGAGCACCTCGCGGCGTTTGGTGAGCGATTCGATGCGCTCCAGGCGCGGGGTGTAGCCGATTCCCGGCTCGGTGGGAACTTTTATCGTGCCTTTCGGCGTGACTTCCACTTCCGGCTCGATGATGTCTTCGGTCCAGTAGCGGCGGCTGGCGGAAACGTCTCCGGGCAGCGTGAAATTTGGCAGCGTGGACATCGCGATGTTGTGCGCGCGGCCGATGCCGGATTCCAGCATGCCGCCGCACCAGACGGGGATTGATTTCTGCTGGCAAAGATCATGAATGCGGCGAGCGGCCGTGTGGCCGCCGACGCGGCCCAGCTTCATGTTGATGATTTTGCATGCGCCGATTTCGATGGCGGCGCGGGCGTGCTCAATATCGTGGATGCATTCGTCGAGGCAGATAGGCGTTTCGAGTTGGCGTTGCAGCGCTGCGTGGGAATAGATGTCGTCGTGGCCCAGCGGCTGCTCGATCATGATCAGGTAGAAGGCGTCGAGCCACTTCAAGTGCGGTGCGTCTTCCAGGCGATAGGCGGAATTGGCGTCCACCATCAGGCGAATGCGCGGGAATTTTTCGCGGAGCGCGCGAGCGGGCTCGAGGTCGTAGCCGGGCTTGATTTTTATTTTGATGCGCTGGTAGCCGGCGGCTAATTCTTTTTCCACTTTGGCGAGCAGGGTCGGGATATCCGGCTGGATGCCGATGGAAACGCCGGAGGAAATCTCGTCGCGCGTGCCGCCCAGTAATTTCGCGAGCGCAACGTTTTTTTGTTTCGCTTCGGCGTCCCAGATGGCGGTTTCCAGGCCGGCTTTGGCCATGTTGTGGCCACGGACGCGCGCGAGCATATCGAAAACTTCGGCGGCGGAATCGAATTCCTTGTACTTGACGAGAGGCCAGAGAAAATCGCGCAGAATGTGCCAGGCGGTTTCCACGGTTTCGTAGGAGTAGTACGGATCTTCGCCCGCGGTGCATTCGCCCCAGCCTGTCGCGCCCTCAGCATCCACTTCGACCAGCAGAATCCGCCGCAGCGAAGTTTCGCCAAAGCTGGTTTGAAACGGCGCGATTAGCGGCATGTGGATTTCGCGCAGAGTGATTTTACGCAGGCGCATGTGGGCGGGGACCTTTGGGATTCCGTCTCTCGTGTTCAGTCTTCGAATTCTTCCGGGCGGTATTCTGGCAGACGCAAGCCCGCGATGGAAGCGGCGGGTTCCAGAATGTAATCCACAGTTTCGCCGCGGCGTTCGACGGACGTGGCGATGTAGCCCTGATGCAGCAATTTGCGGAACTGGTCGCGGGCTTCGGCCTGCACACGCGCGCCGGATTCGCGGTCTTGGGCTTTCAGATCACCGAGAGACGCGGGCAACGAGATTGTTTGCGTGGCCGACGCGGTTGGCAGCGGACTTTCGGCCAATATATTTTTTACGCGATCGGAATCGAGCCACCATTCGGCGACCAGGCGGTCCGTGGGCAGCCCCGCGTGCAGTGGGCTTTCGGTGACGCCGTAGCAATTTGGAATGTAGCGCCGGGCGATGGCGCCGAGGCGCACGAAATTGAAATGCGCGTTTTTCAGTTCCAGCGGATCGAAGGTCCATTCGATCAGGCGGATGTCACGTTTCAACGCGTCCTGGCGCTGGAAGAATTTCAAGCGTCGGCCGACGCCGAGATTTTGATACTCGGGCAGTACAGCGGTCATGTGCGAATGCAAAAACGGCTTTCCGCCGCGATTTCCAGCAAGAGCGAGGGTCATGCCGATCATTTTGCCGCCATCGAACGCGCCGAGTATTTGGCCGCCGGTGTGATGCGCTACGACAAAGATGGCTGAAGGCACGGCGATGTGCTCGCCCCAGATGTGTTTTTCGAGGCGCACGCAATTTTCGTATTCGGCGAGCGATTCGCAGTGGCGAATTTCGATTTCGCGCTCGGCGGCTGATGGTGTTTCGGCGGATGCGTTCATTTCGTGTGCGCGGCCTCGGCAGGTTGTCGCAGTTTTGAGAGATTCCACAGTTCTTCCATTCGTGCGCGCGGCAGGTCGGCCAGCGCGCGGCCTTCGGCCAGCGCGACTGCTTCCATCCACTGAAACCGGGTTTGGAATTTGCGATTGGCTTTCTTCAGCGCGATTTCAGGATCCGTGCCGAGAAAGCGCGCCACATTCACGGCGGCAAAGAGCAGGTCGCCGACTTCTTCTTCAAGGTGCGGCGAGATGGACGAGGCCTTGTCGCGGCGCCCTGCTGCTGCCGACGACGCCGACCCGGAGGATTCGAGCGATGCGAGAATTTCGCGCCTTTCTTCATCGAGCTTTTCGAAGATGCCGGAGAGATCGTCCCAGTCGAAGCCGATGTGCGCAGCGCGGCGAGTGAGCTGGTAGGCTTCGAGGACGCCCGGAAGCGAGCGCGGGACGCCCGAGAGTATGGACTCAGGCGCGGCGCTCGCGTCTGTTGCCTTCCCGGTCGTCCCCGCCTTCCCGTTCCTTGCCGTTGGCGTTCGCGCGCTCCGCAGCTTTGATTTGTTCCCAATTTTTCAGCACCGCGGCGGAATCCTTGGCTTTTGCGTCGCCGAAAACGTGCGGGTGGCGTCGGACCATCTTCGAGTGGATGGATTCGATGACGTCGGAAATGGTGAACGCGCCAGTCTCTTCGGCCAGAATCGAGTGGAACGTGATTTGCAGCAGCAGATCGCCCAGTTCCGACGCGAATTCGTGCGGGTCACGGCGATTCCATCGCATCCAGAACTTCATAAGTCTCTTCGATCAGGAATTTGCGCAGCGACTGCATGCGTCTGTTCACGATCCCACGGACACCCGTTCGGCGCGCGCAGCCGTGCTTGCAGCGCAACAAGCTTCGCGAACCACTCTCCGGCTAGTCTGTCGCGCCTGTTCAGCGGGATGCGCGGCGACGGCGCGCGCTTCCGTGCCCGGCGCTTCGATATTTTGCGTGGAGTTCGTTTCTTCATACAGCGATACAACAATTTACAGGGAAGGTGCGCCGGAGACAAGGACGCGCGTGTCGCCGTCATGGGTTGGTTTCCGGTGACCGGATATCTGAATCTACTCTCCGCAGCCACCGTCAAGGAGCTGGCCTTTGTGAATCTTTCCCGGGAGAAATACAGCGTTCGCTGGGTCGTGCTTCCTGTTGAGTGATATCATTCGCCGTTTGGTGAACTTAAGTGAATTTCCTTTTAAACAGCGAAGCGGCAATCTGGTGCGAGGCGGCGCCTCGGTCCTTGACTCTGCACGAGGACCTCATTCTCTCCTACGGCGGACAGGTAGCGCACTGCGTCAAGTACGACGTGCCCTCGGCCTACGCCGATAGTATTCAACTTCTGCATCGTTTGCTGACGGTGCCGACAGAAGACGGTTTCGAGGGCGGGTTGGCTTGGCAGTTGAGTTGGTGGAGCGAAAACGAGTCTGAGAAGGTCACGTTGAAGATCATCGAAAAAGTACGTCAAGGCTATGGCGAACGCCGGTCTCTCGAAGATGCGCCTGCTTGCCTCTTCGAGTCCAGCGAGCTGCACGTAGCTATTGCACTTCTGGTTCAGCCGCTTCTGAATACGTGGGCTGCGCAATTCGTTTGTGGTAGCGGAAAGTACTTCTTGATGTCCACGGTCAGTGGCTACTTATATTTCATCGCACGCGACAAAGAGACCGCCGAGAGAGTGCTTGAGAACACCGCAGGGTGGAAGCCAAGACAGGAAATCCCTGGCTATTTCAAGCAGGACAAATCGCGCGGGCCTGCACTTTAGATTAAATCGAAGTGGATTATTTTATGGCGCGAGTCCTGATTAACGCTGGTGGTTCAAAGGGTCGGCGCAACCACTAGTTGCTGGCGGCGTGGGCTGTGGCGGGGCGGATTACGGTTTCGGAGAAGCGGTCCATTTCTTCGGCTTGGGGGCTGAACTGCAGCAGGAGCAGGTCCACGCCGGCGCGCTCGAATTCGCCGATGCGGTCGGCGACTTGTTGCGGCGTGCCGACCAGGCCGGAGCGCAGGCCGCGATTCGAGACGGAATATTCTTCGAGCGAGACGCGCTGTTCCAGCTGCGTATTCGCGAGCCATTGCTGATAATTCTGGTAGCCGGCGGCGTTCTGCTGCACGTCGGTGATGCGCGCTTGCTCCTGCTGCGCTTCTGCTTCGGTTTCGCGGACGATCGCGTAGGCGGCGATACCGAATTGCATGCGCGGCAGATTCTTGCGTTCGCGACGTTCGGACATATCGCGGATTTTCTCTGCGACGCGCTCGGGCGAATCGCCGTGCATCACGAAAGCGTCGCACTTCTGCGAAATTAATTCTTTCGCGGCTTCCGATTCCCCGCCCGCGTAAATCGACCGGGCGCGGCTTCGCGACCGGTTTCGGCTGCAGCACCAGATCCTGCACCGAATGATATTTCCCGGCGTAGGAGAAATGGTCCTGCTTCCAGGCGGCGTCCACGATATCGAGCCATTCAGACGTGCGCGCGTAGCGGTCGTCATGCTGATCGAATTGCACGCCGTATTTTTTGGCTTCTTCGGCCCACCAGGAGGAAACCACGTTCAGCGAAAGGCGTCCGTTGCTGATGCGATCAATGTTCGCGGCCTGTTTCGCCAGCAGCGCGGGCAAATGAAAAGTCGGCCGCACGGCGACCATCAATTCCAGCGATTCGGTGACGGCCGCGAGCGCCGCGGCGGTGGACCAGGCATCGAGCGACGGCGCGTCCACACCTTTAATGTCGTTCAGATTCAGTTCGGCGATGAGCGTGAGGCTGTAGCCGATTTTTTCGCTGCGGCGCGCGAGGCGCGAGACGTAATCCCACGTGGGCGGCATCTGCTCGTCGGCCACATTGCGCAGCCAGCCGCCGAATACCGGAAGCCAGTAGCCGTAACGCATCAGCGCGCTTCCTTCACCAGATAATCCACCAAGCGCGCAAAAGGATCGAACCCGACGATGCGCGGACCGTCGGAAACGAAATTCGAGAGCGCGTTCACGTCGTAGTAGTAGAGCTTGCCGTCGCGGTCGTCAATGATGTATTCCAGGCCGCCGACTTCGATTTGCGCGGCGCGGAAAATCTTTTCGGTGTCGGCAATCACTTTCTTCGGTGGTGTAAAACCTTCGACGCGCAGGCCGGTCTTCGCGCCTTCCACCACGCAAGCAGTTTTTATTTCGGCGCCGTCGGTGGTTTTGCAGATGTCCATGGGGCAAAGATCGAACGTTTCGCCCGAAGTGAAAACTTTTATGCCGTAGAGATATTTGTAGCCGAGCGTTTCGACGCGCGTGATGTGCCCGCCGCGCGCCGGAATGAATTCCTGCACAATGCCGGTGGAATCAAGGCCCAGCTGGATTGCGCCGCGCTGTACCGCGGATGCCAGCTGTTCGGGCGAATCGAAGCGCACGATGCCGACGCCGCTGCCGCCGATATTGGGCTTCACGACGATCGGGTAACGCAGATTTTTTGCCGCGGCAACTGCTTCCGATGGATGGTTGATCACCACCGAACGCGGATGCGGCAGTCCGAGCGATTCGAGCAGCGAGAGCTGCAGCGCCTTGGAAGTCTCCACGCGGAATGCGTGGCTGCCATTCACTACGCGTGTCCCTTGCTTTTCCAGGTGCGCCAGGTAGCTGAGCGTGTAGAAAATCGCGTGGGCGTTGCCGCGAGTCCATGCCGAAGGGCTCATCCGGTTGAAGACCAAGCCGAACTGCTGGTGGCCGTTAGGCGAGATGTCGAAGTGATGATGGGCGGCGTCCAGCCGAACGTAGGGGATCGCGCGGCGGTCGAGTTCGGCGAAGACGGGGACGAACCACCGCGGATGCTCGTGGTAGATGGCGATGGGTTTCGGTGGTTTTGCCGATCTGCGCGATTTCGCTTTTGGCTCGGTGCGCGGCGCGGCCGCTTTGCGATTCGCTGTTTTGGCGCGGGGCATGCGATTCCTTCGTGACTCCGTGTCTAAACTAGTTCGATGCAACAGACTAGCGCACGTTGCGGGATTTTGCGAGCGGGCGTGATTCTTGTTGCAAAAAATTTACCGCAGAGACGCAGAGGGCGCGGAGAAAACCTAAGTCAAAGGCTTTAACACAGAGGACACAGCGAACTCCGGAGGACATAGAGAAAGATTCAATCAGCGCCTGACAATGCGCGCAGCGAGAATCACCCAGCGCCTGCGGCAAAATATCATGCGTCTCGTTTAAGCGGGCTTGGCAGCGCCGCTCGCGATCGCTTGATCGAGGAGCTTTTTCATCTCGCGCGATGCCCTGCGCGACGCTGCTTCCTCCTGCTCGCCTAGCTTGCCTTGCAATTCACCGAGCTTGCCTTGTTGTTCACCCAGTTTGCCTTGCTCTTCCCCGAGGGCGCCCTGTTTTTCGCCAAGTTCGGACTGCTCCTCGCCAGCCTTCGATTGCAATTCGCCGATGCGTTCTTGAATTTCGCCGATCTTTTCCTGGATGCGGCCTAGATCGTCCTGCGTGCCGTCAGTGCCCATCTGTTTCAATTCGGCTTCGAGTTTCTGCAGGTCGGCGGTCATGTCCGGAATTTTTACGCGGACCTTTTCCATCTGCTCGCCCAGCGCTTCTTGTTTTGCGCCAAGGGCATCCTGCTGGGCGCCAAGGGCCTCCTGCTGCTTGCCCAATGCTTCCTGTTGACGGCCAAGCTCTTGCGCGGGCGCGAAGAAATCCATGGCCTGCTTGATCGTGGCCGCGTCGCGGATGATGTATGCCTTGCCGCTGCGGATGAACCAGATGAAATCGCCGGGAAAACTGCGGCGCAGAGAATTAACGAAGCCGGAGTCGCCATCGGAGTCGGCAACGCCACCCGACCCGTCCGTGCTTATCGATGTGTGGCTGGACGAAACGCTCACGTAGGATTTTCCAGAGACAATTGCGAAAGTGTCGTCGCTGTAGTCGCCGATCCTAGTCCCGTTGATGGTAGTGGTTTGCAAAAACGGGTGCACATTCACGATTGGCGCGACGGAGATGACTGGCGCGACAACGGGATGTACGGAGACAACCGGAGCCACCGACACCGTCGGCGGCGTAACGATGGGATGCACGGAAATAACCGGAGCGACCGCGATCGGCGGTACAACCACGTGCACCGAGACCACGGGAGCGATGGATGGCATCGGCGCGAGCGCTGGTGCGCCATCGGGAGTCGGGAGCGGAGCGGCGCTTGGTGCGGCGGCTGGCGCAGCGGATGGCTGCGGAGCGTTCGACGGTGCGGCAACCGGTGCTGCCGCTCCAGGCTGCTGCGCTGACTGCAACGGCGGAAGCGCGGGCGGCTCGGTCGTCTGTGGCGCGGTTTGCTGCGACGGCTCGGAATGGATGTTGATAATCGTCGGCCGGAATGCCGCGATGAGGCACACCACTGGAATTGCGCAGAGCATGTAAGCGAGGACGACGGGCTTCTTCAGGCGCATGGCGACACTCCCCTTCCATTCGAGAATTCGATCTACGCGCTTTTCGGCTTGTCCGGCGGTGGCCATGGAGACGCCTTGCCACCAGACGCGGCCAGGCGCGGCCTCTAACGCCGCGAAAAATCCGAGCAAAGTTTCGGCATAACGCGTGCGGTCAGCGCCGGCGGCGAGCGCCGCGTCGTCACTGGCTTCTTCGGCGAGATCCGCGAGGTGGCGTGCAAGCCACCAGCTGAGGGGACTAAACCAGAAAATCGCGCGATGCAGTAGCGACAGGCGCTCGGCCAGCGCGTCACGGCGGGCAACGTGCGAGATTTCATGCGCGAGTACGGCGTCGAGTTCCCCGGGCTCCCATTCGCGCCAGCCGGCGGGCAGCAAAATCGCAGGGCGCTGCACTCCGAACGTTACCGGCACAGTAAGAAGCTCGGATTCTGCGAGGCGTGGTGGGGGGCGAAGCAGGCCTGCGGCGGACGATAAGAATTCCAGGCGCGCGAGGGCGTGCGAATCCTCGATTAGTTGCGATTCCCTTTCGAGCCGGCGGCCCCAGATTACGCCGAGCGCCAGGCGCATCAGCATAAAGATCGCGACGGCGAAATAAACTGCAGCCGAGGCTCCCAGCAACGGAAATGGATGGCGGGATTGCGCGTTTGCGGCCGGCACATCGGCGGATTGCGGCATGCCCGTTGCGTAGTTCGTGCCAGACACGTTCGTTGCGTCCATCGCCTCCGGCGCGTGGCCGGTATAGGTGAACGCGCCCAGTTTCGTCGAGCTCGAATGCGCCACGTTGTTGACGCTGATGGCGCGGTTATGGATCTCAGGAACCGGCGCGATTTCCTCGACGCGAGGCGTTGCGGGAATGAACTTCGCGACAAGCGGCACAAAAACCGGCAGCGGAGGCAACAACAGGCCTAATAGCGGCATTGCGAGCGCCACGACGAGCACTGTCCGCCAAATAGTCAGGCGCAAAGCGACACTGCGCACGCGGAAGGCTGCGAGAACCAATCCCGCAACACAGGCGAAAGCCAGCGACCGAGCGGCTGGCTGCAAAATATGTGCTGCGAAATTTGCGGATCCGTCGAGAACGGGGCTGACCATCATGGCTTCCCCTCCTTGCGGTGAGCGGACTTGCGTTCGGCGATTTTCTGCGTAAGGCGCTCGAGCTGGCGGCGATCGAGCACGGCGTTGTCCACCATGCCGATGACCAGTTGTTCAGCGGAGCCACCGCAGAAGCGATCAATGATGTGCTTCACCGCGCGCACGGCGACATTCTGGCGCGGTTCAGAAGCGCGATAGATGTAAGTGCGGCCGCTGACTTCGTGCGCGACGTAACCTTTCACTTCCAGGCGGCGCAGCACGGTGCGGATGGTAGATTCTTTCATAGGGCGCCGAGTGGCGAGCGCTTCGCGGCAAGCTTCGGAAGAAACGGGGCCGTGCGACCACACGTAGTCCATCACCATCTGTTCGACTTCACCAAGGTTGCGTGGGCGCGGGTTGTGTGTGTGCTTCATTGTAGCGCTACAACTTGTAACAGAGGGCGGGAAGCGTGTCAACTGGAAAAGTGAGAACGTCGCGGATGCATTCAGCGGGTCCGCGCACGCGGCTTGTCGCCGGACGGAAGCGGATGTTAAACTTGTTTGTAACTTTCAGGAGCACCTTCTAAGGATACCTGCCGTGGCCGATTCGAAGCACGAAGATACATTCAAAGTGGTGGATCGCCGGTTGTTTGGCGAGGATGGCGAACTGCGCCAGGACGTTGTCGAGCAGGAACGGCGCAACGAAGAGGCGGCGGAGAAAAAAGCCGCGGCGCAAGCCGAAGCAAAGGCCAAAGCGGCGGCTGCGGCAGCAGCGAACAAATCCACGCCAGCGCAGAACGCGAATCCGATCGCGGCAAACGCGGATGCCCCAGGTGCGGCTGGAAACGGCGCAGGCCTGGCGCCAGTGACCCCCGAGGACGCAGCAGCCGAAGCGCAGGACAGCGGCGACATCAATCCCACTTCGCGCAGTTTTCAGATGCTGATTGATTTTCTGACGCGCAACGCCGCGGCGATGCTCGGCGGCATGGCCGACCCGCGCACCGGACAAGCATTTGTGGATCTCGAGGGCGCCCGCGAAGTGATTGACATGCTTGATGCGCTCCGGGAAAAGACGCGCGGGAATCTATCGAAGGAAGACGACAATCTGCTGATTGAAGTAATCGGCAGCCTGAAGCTGACGTTCATGGAAATCTCCAAAGTCGCCGCCGAACAAATGGCCAAGAAGGCGAAAGCGAAGTAGCTGAGCGCGGGCGCGCGCGTTCGTGATTCGCGATAAGTGATTGGTGATTTCCGTTCGCCAGGCGGTGCGGTGTAGCGCGGCCGTCGGCTTCCAAATTCCGGATGAATCGAGAAACTTTTTGCGACATCCCACCCGACCATGGCTTCCCTGCAATTAACCGTACTGGGTTCGGGCACCTCCATGGGCGTGCCTACGCTCGGGTGTCATTGCGCGGTGTGCGATTCCACGGACACGCACGACAAACGCACGCGACCTTCAATCCTTTTGGCATATAACGGCCGTAATGTGGTGATTGACACCACCCCGGATTTTCGTTTCCAGGCCATGCGCGAAAAGATTGAGCGGCTGGACGCGGTGCTGTACACGCACTCGCACGCCGATCACATCTTGGGACTCGACGACATCCGCCCTTACAATTTGAAACAGCATGGCGTCGTGCCGGTGTACGCGGCCGAGGATACGCAGGCTACTCTACGGCGGCAATTCGCGTACGTATTCGACAGTGCGGTGACGGAAAGCTCCGTTCCGGAAGTCGAAATGCACACGATTGATGGGCCGTTCGATTTATTCGGGCTGCGATTTACCCCGGTGCCGGCGCAGCACGGGCCGCAGCCGGTGTTGGGCTTTCGTTTTGGCAACGCAGCTTATCTAACAGATTTCAGCGCGGTGCCGGAAAGTTCCAAGCAGTTATTGCGCGGGCTGGATGATTTCATTCTCGATGCCTTGCGCTACGCGCCGCATCCGATGCATTCGAATGTGGAGCAATCGCTCGAGTTGGTGCGCGAACTGCAACCCAAGCGCGCGTGGTTCACGCATATTTGCCACGATTTGGGGCACGTGGAAGCCAACGCCAAATTGCCGCAGGGCGTGCAGCTGGCTTATGACGGTTTGAAATTCGAGGTGCAGATTTAATGCTGTTGGACGCGACGAAGGATACGCTGAGATTTCTGACAGATCTGCCGGCGCGCGCGTCCGCTCGCTCGGAGATTCTGCTCTTCAATTCGGCGGATGAGTGGGTGGAGCGATTGGGAGACAGCCGCGCCGGAACGGTCCTAACGATCGGGAATTTCGATGGCGTGCACGTCGGGCATCAGAAAATTCTGCACGACGTCGTGCAGCGAGCGATGGCCACTGGCGAACGCGCCGACGCGCGAGGTACGCAGAAGGAGCTGCTGCCCGCGGTGCTGACGTTTTATCCGCATCCGGCCCGCGTGCTGCGGCCGCAGCAGGCCCCTTCCTTGCTGGAGACTCTTCCGCAGCGCCTGGCGGATTTTGCGGCGCTGGGAATTGGCGCGGCCCTCGTGCTGAAGTTTGACTCGGAGCTTGCCCAGGCCAGCGCCGAAGATTTCGTGAAAAAATATCTGGTGGAGACGCTGCGCGGGCGCGCCGTGCTGGTGGGCGCGGGCTTCCGCTTCGGACATAAACAGCTGGGAGATGTCGAGTTGCTGCGCGAATTGGGCCGCCGCTGGGGATTCGAAGTCGTGATCGTGACGCCGGTGATTGACGGTGGCGACGTGGTATCGAGCACTGCGATCCGCGAAGCGGTGCGTGGCGGGCGCGTGGAGGATGCGCGACGCATGTTGGGCCGGCCGTTCGCGCTGGTCGGCGAGATACGCCCGGGCACGGGACAGGGCCGCAAATTGGTAGTGCCGACGTTGAATCTAGCGACGGAGCAGGAAACGCTGCCGAAGACCGGGGTGTACGTCACCGAGACCGTGCTTTCCGGCGGAACTTATCGCTCCGTCACGAATGTAGGCGTGCGGCCGACGTTCGATGGCAAACGCCTGGCGATCGAATCGAATCTTTTTGATTTTGCGGAGACTCTGACCGCTGGCCTGATGAAGGTGCGATTCCTCCAACGACTGCGCGACGAACAGAAATTCTCCGGCCCGGAAGCGCTGCGCGAGCAGGTGTTGAAGGATATTGAACGCGCGAAAGAAGTCTTCGCACAATCATAGTTGCCGAGCGTGCTTGCACGAGTCCAGCCCACCAGCAAGCAAGCCGGCGCCACGTCGCGCCCCCTTCCAGTTGCCCCTCAGAAAGAAGTAAAATCGGCCCCGAAGTCCAGCAACGGGAAATCCACATGGAAAATCGAGAAGTAGCGAAAATATTGCAAGAGACGGCGCAGCTGCTGGAAATTGATGGCGCGATCATCGGCCGCTACCGCAGCTATGAGAAAGTCGCGGAGCTGCTCTACAGCATCCACGAGCGCATCGAAGACCTGGCCAAGGACGACGCCAAGCTCAAGGAGCTTCCCGGTGTGGGCGACGGCATGGCGGCGCACATTCGCGAGATTCTAGAGACCGGCGATTACAGCCTGCGCCAGAAATTATTGAAGAAATACCCGCTCACGCTGCTCGATCTGCTCCATTTGCAGGGCATGGGCCCGAAGAAAGTCGCGATCCTGTTCAAAAAGTTTAAAGTCGCGACCGTTGAGGGCGTGGAAAAACTCGCCAGCGAAGGCAAGCTGCGCGACCTGGAAGGATTCGGCGAAAAAACCGAAACGAACATTCTGAAGGCCACGGCGATGCACAAGCGCTCTTCCGGACGATTCAAGCTGGACGTCGCGGACGAGACGGCGCAGAAGCTGGTGGCCTACATCGGCAAAGTGAAAGAAATAGTCGAGTCGGTGACGCCCGCCGGATCATTGCGGCGCGGAAAAGAAACCATCGGCGACCTGGATTTACTAGTCACGCTGCGTCCCGGCCACGATAAACAGAAGCACGTGGACGAAGTGGCCGCGCACATCCTGAAATTTCCCGGCATAGACCAGACGTTGGCGCACGGTGAAAATAAAGTAAGCGTCCTGCTGGGGAATGGCTTGCAGGTGGACGTGCGCCTGCTAGAGAAAGACAGCTTCGGCGCGGCGCTGATGTATTTCACCGGCTCGAAGGAACATAACGTGGTGCTGCGCGGCCGCGCGCGAGACCTGGGCTGGACTTTAAACGAATACGCGCTGACCACGCTGAAGGGCGGGAAGTTCGTCGCCGGGAAAACCGAAGAGGAAATCTACAAGAAGCTCGGCCTGGACTACATCGAACCCGAGCTGCGCGAAAACACCGGCGAAATCGCCGCGGCCGAAAATCACACGCTGCCGAATCTCGTGAAGCTCGCGGACATTCGCGGCGACCTGCAGATGCATACCACGGCTTCGGACGGCCGCAATTCCATCGAAGAAATGGGCGAAGCGGCGAAGAAACTTGGATACGAATACATCGCGCTCACCGATCACTCCAAGGCCGTAACCGTAGCGAATGGCATGGACGAAAAGCGCACGCTCGAGCAAATAAAGAAAATCCGCGCGGCCCAGGAACGCGTGCCGGGGATTCGTTTGCTCGCGGGGATCGAAGTGGACATTCTGAAGACCGGCAAGCTCGATCTGGACGACGAAGTGCTCGCGCAGCTGGACGTAGTCGTGGCTTCGGTGCACTCCTACATGAATCAGGGCCGCGCGGAAATGACGGACCGGATTTTAGCGGCGCTGGAGAACCCGTACGTGCAGATTTTGGCGCATCCCACAGGCCGCCTGGTGCTGCGGCGCGATCCGTTTGATTACGACATGGAAAGAATCTTGGATGCGGCGAAAGCGCACGGCGTCGTGGTTGAATGTAACGCCTTCCCCGACCGGCTGGATTTGAAGGACGTGCACCTGCGAATGGCGAAGGAGCGCGGCGTGAAGATCGTGATTTCGACGGATGCGCATTCGTTCGCGCACTTTCCCTTGATGAAGTACGGAGTGATTACCGCGCGGCGCGGGTGGGTGGAGAAGAAGGACGTGGTGAACACTCTGCCGACGGAGCAGTTTTTGGCTTCGCTGCGGGCGAAGCCGGGGGCAGCAAAGGGCAAGGCGGCTAAGCGCAAGTCCGCGTAGTTGGAGCATGGAACATTTTTCTCGTGGGCCTCGTATCTGCTAGTGAGGGCAGGAGCACCAGGCGGCCACCTCAGGCCAAGAGATTTTGCGGCGCCAGCGCTGAAGCGCACACAGCACAGCCAGGAGTGGCTGTGCCACGGAGCAACTCATGAATCGCCTGACAATTCTTGCAGCGGCTGCGTTGATGGCGGGAATCGCGATGGCCGCGACGGCTGCGCCGGCGCGCGCGGACCAATGGTCGAAGACCTACCAGGTGAGCGGCCATGCGGACCTACACGTCACGACCGGCGATGGCGATGTCACTATCACCGGCTCGGACCAGCATCAGATTGACGCCCACGTTACCACCAACGGTTGGAAGATCGGCCCGAACGATGTGCAGATCATCGAGAGCCAGTCCGGGAACAGCGTTTCGATCGAAGTGAAGGTCCCCCACTGGGGCTTTTCGATGTTCGGTGGAAACCACAAATCCCTTCGCGTGGAAGTGGGCGTGCCACGCGAACTGGATCTGAACGTCCGTACCAGCGACGGCAATGTGACCGCGCTGGGCGTTTCCGGCAAAATTCAATTCGATACCGGCGATGGAAACGTGACCGCCAGCAACATCAAGGGCGACATCCGAATTCACACCGGCGACGGCCACATCGAAGGACACAATTTCGACGGCTCGCTCGATGCCGACACCGGCGACGGCAACCTGCGCATTGACGGCCGCTTTGACACGCTCGCGCTGAAGACGGGCGATGGCAGCATCGAAGCCCAGGTGAGCAGCGGCTCAAAACTCGCGAACAGCTGGAATCTGCACTCCGGCGATGGACACATCACGTTGCGTGTGCCGAGCGACCTGAATGCCATGCTCGACGCGCACACCGGCGACGGCAGCATCACGCTGGACATCCCAATTCAAGTTTCCGGCTCGCTTAGCCATTCCTCCGTGCGCGGCAAACTGAATGGCGGAGGCCCGACGCTAGCCATCAGCTCCGGCGACGGATCCATTCATATCGAAAAATTGTAGCGGCGAAGTTTTGCCGGCGGCGCCACGTACATATTTTCGGATCGCTCAGGGCTGACCGAAAAATCCGACGCTGCGTCATCCTTAGCCCACACTTTTGCTTGTCATTCCGCACGACGCACGCATCGGCCGAGCCGCTCACGCATTGCAAATAGTAGAGATAGCTCGCGCGCATGACTGGCATCTCGCTTGCCTATTCCATCGTGAAGTTAGGCGCAGTCGGAGAAAATGATGATTGCTTTTGGCATGATGGGGGCACTCGCAGTACTAGTATTCCTCTCGATTTCGGACGAAATTTCCGGCCTGTTCCGCCGCAAGTAAGTTCCGCGAAAACGCGCATACACTGCTTCGCTCCCCTTCCCTTCCCGCATGAATTCCACAAGAGCCGTTGGATCGCGCTCGCGTTAAATCACAATCCTGCAATCGAGATGACACTCTGCGCGACGGGAAATCAATTTGCAAAACTCCGCGCATTGCCGCATCATAAATTGTTTGTTCTGAGCGTTTCTCCCGTCTTGGCGCGGGGGGCGCCGCCGAACAACTCATCTGCCGCGCAAGAAACAAAACGCAGTTTCCTGGACGCGCCGCGAGCACGGGGCCGTGGCGGCGTGATTTTTGCGGCAGGTGGCGCGATCTTTTCGCGGCTCCCGCTTTTATTATCTTCAACATCTACGAACCGAACTGGGGGAATCGAATGCGCAGGCCTGTGAGTGTTGCCCCGCCAAAGGGAAAGTTGGGAGTGCTGACGCCCGGAATGGGCGCGGTCAGCACTACATTTATGGCGGGGGTGGAATTGGTGCGGCGAGGGCATGCGGTGCCGGTAGGCTCGCTGACGCAATTGGGAACGATCCGGCTCGGTAAGCGCACCGACGGCCGCACGCCGCAAATTAAAGACTTTGTGCAGCTGGCGAAACTCGACGACATCGTGTTCGGCGGCTGGGATGTATTCAGCGATAACGCATACCAGGCCGCGACGAAGGCCGGCGTGCTGGAAGCCAAGGACTTGGCCAAGGCCGAGAAATTTTTGAAGGGCATCAAACCGATGAAGGCCGTGTTCGACCAGAATTACGTGAAGAACCTGCACGGCACGCACGTAAAAAAAGGCAAGACGAAATTCGATCTGGCCCAACAACTCCGCGAAGACATCCGCTCATTCAAGAAAAAGAACAAGCTGGATCGCGTGGTGATGGTGTGGTGCGGCTCGACCGAAGTGTTTTTGAAAGCCGAGGACGTGCACAGGAGCCTGGCGTCGTTCGAAAAAGGCATGAAGGCGAATCATCCGGCGATTGCGCCTTCGATGTTGTACGCGTATGCGGCCATCAGTGAAGGAGTGCCGTTCGCTAATGGCGCGCCGAACTTGACCGTGGATATTCCGGCGCTCCAGGAATACGCCAAGGCGAAAAATGTCGCGATCGGCGGCAAAGATTTCAAGACCGGACAGACTTTGCTGAAGACCGTGCTCGCGCCGGCGTTCAAAGCGCGCATGCTCGGCCTGAACGGCTGGTTTTCCACGAACATTCTGGGCAATCGCGACGGCGAAGTGCTCGATGATCCCGGCTCGTTCAAGACGAAGGAAGAATCGAAGCTCGGCGCGCTGGAATACATCTTGCAGCCGTCGCTGTATCCCGATCTGTACGGCAAAATTCACCACAAAGTGCGCATCAACTACTACCCTCCGCGCGGCGACAACAAAGAAGGCTGGGACAACATTGATATCTTCGGCTGGCTCGGCTATCCGATGCAGATCAAAGTGGACTTCCTCTGCCGCGATTCGATTTTGGCAGCGCCGATTGTCTTGGACCTCGCGCTGTTCTTCGATCTGGCGCAACGGGCCGGCATGCGCGGAATTCAGGAATGGCTCAGCTTCTATTTCAAATCGCCAATGTGCGCGAAAGAGCTTTACCCCGAGCATGATTTGTTCATTCAGCTGATGAAGTTGAAGAACACGCTGCGCTGGATGATGGGCGAAGACCTGATCACGCACCTCGGATCTGAGTATTACGACTAAGCAGCGGAATTAGCGCGAGAGAATGTTCGCGGCGGGGCGCAAGCTCCGCCGTTTTCTTTTGCGCTGACGTGACTGCAGGCAAGACCTCGCCGCGAAGCCGCGTCGGTACAACAAATCCGCGTAACGCGATTTCCCCACTCATATACAGTCCGCACGGTATTCGCGCCCGTTGCCTCTGCAGCTACATTCTTAACGCGCGCCGTCCCAGCCGCGGCAGAGACAAGAACCGTGGATACGTTCATACGAACGGGAGGAAACAATCATGAAGAACGCGATGTTGATCGGAACCGGGGCCCTGCTGTTACTTTTCGGAATTTCCGCCCCGGCCTTCGCGCAAGAGCAGCACGACCCGCAAGACCAGCCCGCCAAACCACCCGACGCCAAGCCCACCGACAAGCCGCACGCCGAGCCGCCGAAGACTCCCGACGATCGTCCGCATCCCGATAACGCCACCAAGCCGCCGAGACAGAACGAAGCCAAACCGCCGGCGCAGCGGCCTGAAGAAGCGCAGCGCAACAATGAGCACGCCGGCAATGGGCGCATTCCTGATGACAAATATAAAGCGCACTTCGGTCGCGAGCACACTTTCCACGTCGGCCACCCGGTGATCGTCGAAGGCCACCCGCGATTTCAGTATGGCGGCTACTCCTTCGTCATTGCGCAGCCGTGGCCTGCGGGTTGGGGTTACAACGATGACGTGTACGTCGTGGACGTGAACGGCGTGTACTACTTGATGGACCTGGCGCATCCCGGCGTGCAGCTGGAACTGCAGGTCGTATTGTAGCGCCAGCGCATCACCGCACGAGCTAACTGGAACGCAACAACGCGCACGTGCGCAAAAGCAAAACGCCCTGGCTCTGTGGCCAGGGCGTTTGCCGTTTCATTAACTCTGTTGCGCGCTTTTGAAACTTAAAACTGGTTCCACAAATACTGATTGTAAACTTCGTGGTGGTATTGCACTTCGGGAGCCTTCACGAATGTCCCCAGCAGGCGCGAACAGCGATCAGCGGACGCTTGCTTCAGATCGGCATAGCGGCCCTTCACATCTTCGCCGAGAATTTTCGAGGTCCACTCCGATTTTCGGAAGTGATCAATCGCCGTGTAAATGTTGTCCGGCAAATAGCGCTCCGCTTGGCGAAGATTCTTGATCTTGGCGGTCTCGCCGTCCAGCCCCGACTTGAAGATCGAGTACATCACCATGTAAGGGCTCGCGTCCGGC
This sequence comes from uncultured Acidobacteriota bacterium, assembly GCA_963754275.1. Lineage (GTDB taxonomy): Bacteria > Acidobacteriota > Terriglobia > Acidiferrales > UBA7541 > Palsa-295. Next base: position 243,248 of record CAVWFO010000022.1, on the reverse strand, counting down.
GCTACCGAGCGCACTTCCACGCGCATGCTCTTCTCGTTGCCGATGGGGATGCGGATCATCGAGCCGCGGTCCACGGGCGAGGCCTTGATCTGATTGGGCGCTTCGAAGTGCGGATCCAGCCGGCGGTACGCATTCACGCTGGAATTCAGCATCAGGCACACATCATTCGCGTGCGTGAGAATGCGATCTATAAATGACCAGCCCGCTTTGCTCAACTTTTCCTCGCCCTTCGGATCCCAGAACAAATTCTTCCCGCCTTTGCTGACGGAAACGTTGGTGTGCATCCCGTTGCCGTTCACGCCGACCACAGGCTTCGGCAAAAAGCTGGCGGTGAGGCCCATGCGCGTCGCCACTTGGCGACAAATCAACTTATAAAGCTGGATTTGGTCCGCGGCAGCAACCACTTCGCCGTAGCCGTAATTGATTTCAAACTGTGAAGGCGCAACCTCTGGGTGATCTTTTTCGTTCTGGAAGCCCATCGAGCGCTGCACTTCGGCGCAAGTGTCAATGAAAGTGCGCAGCGGATCGCCCGGAAGAGAATGGTAATAGCCGCCGGTATTCACGTAATCGAATCTTCCGGTTTCGTTGTAACGCGCTTCGGCATCCGCGCCATTGAACAAAAACCCTTCGATTTCGTTGGCGGCGTTCAGCGTGTAACCGTCCTTCTTGAATTTTTCCGCGGCAAATGTTTTCAGCACGCCGCGAATATCCGCGCTGTAGGGTGAGCCATCTTTATCAATCACTTCTCCGAATACCAGCACCTTGCCCGAGCCAAAAACGTCCGCTGGGCCCCAGTAAAACGCGCTCCAATCCATGCCCAGGCGCAAATCGCTTTCGCGTTGCGCAGTAAATCCGCGGATAGACGAGCCGTCGAACGTCAGGTTATCCCAGCTCTTGACCAGAAATTTCTTGTCGTAATCCAGCATGTGCAGGCGGCCTTCCAGGTCGCTGAAGAGCACGGTGACGGCCTTAATGCGCTTTTCGTCGGTGAGGTACTTGATGCGCTCTTCTTGAATCTTGTGCGCCGCCACGCGATTCAGGCGCTGCGCTTTAGCCTTCAGATTCAGCTCTTCAAGTTCTTCGTACGGAATTGCCAGAAAATTACGCAGATCGGTTGTCATGATTCTCCTTGCGGTGGGATGGACAGCGAATGATTTGCGGTTTCTGCGGCATTTTTTGAACAGCGTAGGGTACCGCGCACGCTGTTGAGCGTCAAATCCCAAAATGCCCGGGGAAGGCAAAGAATTTCAAATCGAACCCATAAATAAAACTTTGCCATCTGCGTCTGCCGCGGCGCGCGCGGACGTGACGAAAGGCTAGTGCTGGAATCGCGCGATCAGTTCAGCCTGCGCCAGAATGTGGCCTTTGATGGCCTTCTCCACATCCGCGGCTGTGGCTTTTGGTTTCAAGCCCGTCTGGAAATCGAGCGCGTAGAGCTTGAAAAAATAGTGGTGCGCCGGTCCCGGCGGAGGGCAGGGGCCACTATACCCAATTTTCCCGTGATCGTTCTTGCCTTGGCGCGAACCATCGGGAAGCTTTGCCTTCGTCGGGACGCCTTCGGGCAGCGCGCGCGTCGCAGGAGGCAGGTCGTAAATCAGCCAATGAACCACGGTTTTCGCTGGCGCGTCCGGATCATCCACCACGAGCGCAAAACTTTGCGTGCCGACCGGCGGTTCAGTCCACGCGAGCGCCGGGGAAACATTCGTGCCGTCACAAGTATATTTCGCGGGAAGCGCGTTGTCGGCTTCGAAAGACGTGCTGGTCAATTGCAATTTCGCTTCCGGCTGTTTCTGCGCGGACGATTGCGTGACGGAGGCGCGAGCCTGCGTCGTGGGCTTGGCAAGCAACGCGCCAAGCAGGAGTGCGCTGCAGAATATCAGTACCCGATGATATCGAATGGTGTCCTCCACGGCTGGTCTCTAACGATGCTACGGGCGGCGAACGCTCAGGTCAAGAAATGCTGACACTCTGGCGAGCCTAGCCGCTTGTTCCAATTCCGCATTTTTCTTCGCACACGCTCGCACAACATATTGTTCCTCCGTGAAGCATGCAAACACTAATCAGCGAGTTGCGTGTGCTTGATGTACCATGGTACATTGGTACCACCATGAAGACGACGCGATACAGGCGACAATTTGTTGTAGAGCGAGTGCAGACCGGTGTGCGCATCGAAAAGCGCCTGCTGAAAGTCCTCAAAGCCCTTGCCGAGTACCACGATTTGACCCTAGGCGACCTGCTGGAAGGCATCGTACTGCACGCCTTTGACGGCAAGGCAGCCTTCCAGAACCTTCGCGCCGCCGCATAAAGGAATTGAAGAAGTTTTACGGCCTCGACCTCGACTACCGCGCCAGCCATCGCCTGATTGAAGCGCGCGCGGCCCGGACGAAAGCGAAGCCAGCACAGAGCGTTCGGCGCACCAAGGCCACTCTGCGTGCCAAAAAAGCGAGAGGTGCCAAATGACGTCAAGAAACAGCCGGCTCGCGGTGCAAGGCTTGCGCTGGGTTCTCGGCATTGTTGTGCTCTGGCAATCGTGCCTGCTGTTGCGCGGGACGATAGCTGACATGCAAGCGACGGGTTCGGGGCACATCGGCCCGCACGCTTGGGTGCGCTTAGTGCTGGCCACCATCGAGATCATCGCGGCCGTGATGTTCTTGGCGCCGGTGGTAGACCTTGCTGGCAGTTATCTGCTCCTCGGCGTGATTGCCTTCGCGATGCTATTTCACGCGCTGCAGGGTCACTTCGACGTCGGCGCTTTGCCCGTTTATGCGATGGCGGTGCTGGTTTGGATAGCGCATCGCAGAGAAGCGCAGGCAAATGTGGGCAATGAACGATAGTCACGACGACGAACTACTGGAGCAATTTGAAGCCTGTGCCCTTCCCCTCGAGTCCTTTCGTCACCGCGTGCACATCCAAATCGCATTCTTATACTTGTGCAAATATCCGCTGCTGGATGTCCTTGCGCGTTTCCCCGAGGCTCTGAAGCGCTACGCCGCGGCGCACGGCAAGACGGGCCTGTACCACGAGACAATCACCTGGTCGTACATTCTGCTGATTCACGAAAGGATGCAGCGCGCAGGCCGCGCGCAAAGCTGGGCGGAATTCGCATCGGCCAATCCCGACCTGCTGACCTGGGCCGACTCCATCCTGAAGCAGTACTATCGCGGCGAAACTTTGTCGTCCGACCTCGCTCGCAATATCTTCCTCTTCCCCGATAAAGCGCCCGCGCGTTCCTGATCGTTGCTGCCTGCCCGCCAAACTTTATGCTAAGGTTATCGGTTCGGAATTGACGCCGGAACCGCGCGGTTCGGCGCCCGTTGGTTGCCAGGGAGAATCAGCAAACCATGAAGACCACTTATAACGGCGTGGCGGTGCCGGCAAACGGCAAGCCAATCGAGTTCAGCGATGGCGTATTTCGCGTGCCCGATCATCCGGTGATTCCGTTCATCGAAGGTGATGGCACCGGCCGCGACATTTGGAAAGCTTCGCGCCGCGTGTTCGATGCCGCCGTGGAAAAAGCGTTCGGCGGCAAACGCAAAATCGAATGGTTGGAAGTTTTCGCAGGCGAAAAAGCTTACCGCCAATTTCAGGAATGGCTGCCGCAAGACACAGTGGACGCGATCCGCGATTTCCGCGTCGCCATCAAAGGACCACTCACGACTCCGGTGGGCGGCGGCATCCGTTCTCTGAACGTCACCCTGCGCCAGGTGCTCGAACTCTACGCCTGCGTGCGGCCCGTGCGTTATTTTACCGGCGTGCCCTCGCCCGTACGCGAGCCCGAACGCATGAACGTCGTGATCTTCCGCGAAAATACCGAAGACGTTTACGCCGGAATCGAATGGCGCGCAGGCACGCAGGAAGTAAAAAAGCTCATAGACTTTCTGAACAACGAAATGCTCAAGGGCGGCGCGAAGAAAATTCGCGAAGATTCCGGCGTGGGCATCAAGCCCATGTCTCCAACGGGCACCAAGCGGCTGGTGCGCCGCGCCATCGTTCATGCGCTCGAACACAAGCGCAACACGGTAACCCTGGTGCACAAGGGCAACATTCAGAAGTTCACCGAAGGGGCCTTCCGCGATTGGGGCTACGAAATCGCAACCCAGGAATTCCGCGCGCAGGTGGTGACGGAACGCGAGAGCTGGATTCTGGATAACAAAGACAAAAATCCGAACATGACGATTGAGGAAAATGCCGCGTCCATCGAGCCGGGCATTGATCAGGCGAACAGTGAATTCCGGAAACAGGTTTATGAGGAAGTGAAACGCACGCTGGACGCTCTCTCTGCCTCGCACGGCAGCGGCCAGTGGAAACGGAAAATCCTGATCAACGATCGCATCGCGGATTCCGTCTTCCAGCAGGTGCTCACGCGCGCCGATGAATATCAAGTCTTCGCCACGCCCAATCTGAATGGCGATTATCTTTCCGACGCGTGCGCCGCGCAGGTGGGAGGTCTGGGCATGGCTCCGGGCGCGAATATCGGCGACGGCTTCGGCGTCTTCGAAGCCACGCACGGAACCGCGCCGAAATACGCGGATAAGGATGTGATTAACCCGAGTTCAGTGATGCTCTCCGGCGCCATGATGTTCGATTTCATGGATTGGAAGCCGGTGGCGCGCCTGATCGAAGACGGCATTGCGCGCACCATCCAGCAGAAGAAGGTTACGTACGATCTGGAACGCCTGATGCCCGGCGCGAAAAAACTCAAGACGTCTGAGTACGCGGCGGCCATCATCGAAAATATGCAAGCCGCCGTGGGCGCGGGCGACTAAAGCACTAGTTGCTGCTACCAGCACAAACAATTCAATCTAATCGGGAGCGTGGAATGCGCAAGAAGGTGACGGTGGTGGGCGGCGGCTTCGTCGGATCAACTACGGCGCAGCGGATTCACGATGCAGGCCTGGCGGACGTGGTGCTGACAGATATTTTGGACGGCGTGCCGGCGGGAAAAGCGCTGGACATGGCCGAATCCGGGCCGATCATGGGCTCGGACGCGCGCGCGGCGGGAATCTCCACGGCGAGCGGCGATTACAGCGGCACCGAAAATAGCGACATCATCGTCATCACCGCCGGTTTCCCGCGCAAACCGGGAATGAGCCGCGACGATTTGCTGAAAGCGAATTACGACGTGATCAAAGGCGTCGTGGAAGCAGTCGTGAAACTCTCGCCGAAAGCGATTTTGATTGTGGTCACCAATCCGCTGGACGCGATGGCGCAGGCTGCGTTCAAAATCAGCAAATTTCCCAAGGCGCGGGTGATTGGCATGGCCGGTGTGCTCGATTCCGCGCGCATGAGCACGTTCGTGGCGGAAGAGCTGAAAGTCTCGGTTGAGAACGTCCACTCGTTCGTGCTCGGCGGACACGGCGACGATATGGTGCCCCTGACGCGCTACTCCACCGTCGCGGGAATTCCCCTCCCCGAATTGATCGCGAAAGATAAACTCGACGCCATTGTGACGCGCACGCGCAAAGGCGGCGCGGAAATTGTGAATTTGCTGAAGACTGGCTCGGCCTATTACGCGCCCTCGGCTGCTGTATTCGAAATGGCCGAAGCGATTTTCAAGGACAAGAAGAAAATCTTGCCTTGCGCGGCGTATCTGGAGGGCGAGTACGGCGTCAACGGGCTCTTCGTCGGTGTCCCCGCGAAATTAGGCGCCGGCGGAATCGAGCAGATCGTCGAAATTAAATTGCAGCCCGACGAAAAGGCAGCGCTGGATAAATCGGCGGCTTCGGTGCGCGAGCTGGTCACCGTTCTGGGGATTTGAGACTGGCGGTTGCGATTCTACGTCGCGCGCTCCCAGGTTAAGCAAGCATCGCGGGCTTGGGAGTCATCCACCGGCGTCAAAGCCAACCGGTTGCCGGAAATTTCATACGCGCGCGTAAAATCTTTGCCGACGTCGCCGGGGCGCAAGCTTCCTTCCAGATGATGCGTGATGGTTTTCTTATCGCGGTTTACTTCGTAGGTCCCGTAATACGCGTAATAACCCTTGTAAGCGATCTGCACTTCCTTCGGCGTGGGAAATCCCGGGCCCGAAGAAATATCCGGCCGCGGATTGCGCATGATCTGCACGGCGACGTGCCCGTCCGCGTCATAAATCAGAATGCCGATGGGCCGCTCGCCGAACAGCCTCGATTCCGACGAGGATATGGAAACCAGCTTCCAGGTTCCCACGAATGGATTCGAGGCGGCGTGCGAGTTATCGCGCATCGTCAGGCTTGGTGTTTGCGTTCGCGTCATCGAACGGGGCCTTTCTTTGGAGCCGCCCGCCAGAAAATTCCTACAGGATTAAAAACAAATATATATCCGCGTTCCCGCCAGAGCAAGTGACCAATCGGAGAAAGCCGCCCGCAGTTTCCAGTGGAGAAAACTGGGTGTCTGCTAAGATTATTACGGGAGTCGTCAACCTAAAATGAAATTTTTCGGGCGAAAGAACGGCAAAAGCGCGCCTGGCGGCCCTGATTCCGCGGGCCGACGCAAAGCGGACAAGCCCACAGCGGGCGGCGGAGCTGCACAATCGCCCGCCGGCGACGCGCCTCCGCCAGTCTCGCACCGCCTTACGAAGGATCTGTCGCGCGCGGAAAGCCTAGCGGCGATGCTCGCACACAGCCGCGCGGCCAGCGCCGTCGAGGTTTCCGACCTACTCGCCGGAATGTATATCTATGACTGGGAGCGCCTTTCGAAATATTGGCCGGAGCAGGACGGCATCGAGGAGTACCTGCAGCAGATCTGCCGCATCAGCCCGCAACGCTGGCATTATTGGATCGAATTCTACGACCAGCAGCGTCGTGGTGACGAAAAGCCTCCGAAGTGGCAGTGGCCTCGGCCGGCGAAAAGCCCGGACGCGGATTCCAAACCGCTCGCGCGTTCCAGCGAACTGACGGCGCTGCTGAAAATAGCGGAAGAAATCGCGCCCGCGCATGATGTGCTCGAGGGCCGGCACATTCCGATCCTCACCTGCGAATGTGTGCTACTCGCCATTACCAAGCGCACGGATTCGGAAATCGGGCATCGGCTCGTGGCTTCTGGATTGAACGTGGGTGAATTGGAACAAGCTGCACGCAACCCGCGTCACGCGCCGTTACATTAATCTGCCCACCGCTGCGTTTCAGCGACAGCACGGCCGAGTTTCCACTCAGATTATCAATTTGAAATGCGGCCACATAGCCGCGAGGGGCGCACGCGGCTCGCGGCAAACGTAAACGTGCACATTTCGTTCGGCGACCGCTGCATGCGGATCGGTAATCGTAGCGACAAGCTGCGCATCCACGAATAGACCTTTCAGCTCATCCGCGCGTTCGCCGAACAAAATTACGCATGAGCCGGTGTACCCGCGCGGCCCCCAGAAATAATAGCTATTGTGTCCGCTGATCGCCGCAGGCAGGCCCAGGGCCGGGCCGTAGTGATCAATCGCGCCCGCCTCGCCGTAATTTCCCGCCAGAATCGCGCAGCCAGCCTGTTCGGACTGCGGCAGTGCGTGATACACGCTGGCAACCTGCGTGGCCATATTTTCCCAGCCGAACATGTCCGCGTAGAGTTGCGGCAGCTCGGCCGTCGAGTCGCGCTCCGTCTTCACCGAATTCGCGTACGGCAGCAGCCTCGTATAGCGCAGAAAAGTATTCACCGGCAAGATCGGCACACCGAACGGGAGGGTCACCATGCCCGCGACGATCAGCAGCGCCGGATACGCCACAGCCATCCAGCGGCGCGCGGGTGCGGCAAAAAATCCTTCCAGCGCTACACCCCCTGCGGCCATCAACACTGGGTAAACTGGCAGCGCGTAATACGATTTACCACCCAGCACGATGAAAATTGCCAGCACGAAAAGGTAAGCCCAGCCCAGAAAGCGAAAGCGCTTCCCTTCCAGCGCCGCAAAATACCACCAGAGTCCTGAAAGCCACACCGGCAACGCCAGCGGCTGCAGGAACAAAACCTGCTCGAACAAAAATTGCTGAGGAGAGATCGCCTCGTTCTTGAACTGCTGCGCGTTGCGAACCACTTCGACCTGCGGCCATCCGTTGCGCGCTTCCCACAGCAAATTCGGTAGAAAAATCGCCAGTGCGACCGCCGCGCCGATCCAAATCCATTGCGAACGGAACAACCGAGCCTGTCCCGATAGCAGCAGGCCCACCACGAGAGCGAAACCAAACACCAGCATGCTGTGCTTATTTTCCAGCCCCAGCCCAGCCACGACACCGAACAGCAGCCAGAGACGCGGCGACGCTCCCTTGACGATGCGGATGGCGATCCACGCGCACAAAAGCCAGAAGAGCGGCTCGAAGGCGTTCATCGAAAGGAACGCGTCGAACGCCAGATACGACGGCGCCAGCAAAATCGCGATCGCTGCCAGAAATTGTGCGAACAGGCCGCCGCCCAGCTCCGCAGCGATGCGCCCGGTGGCATATACCACCACAGCTCCAGCCAAAACAGGTATCAGACGGGTAGCGAAAAGCGAAGTTCCCAGCGAGTGCCGCGCAAACCACGCGACAAATGCGACCAAGGGAGGCTGGTCCACATAGCCCCACGCGAGATGCTGGCCGCAGGCGATGTAGTAAAGCTCGTCGCGAAAAAATCCGTAATGATTGATTCCCGCGAACTGGATGAGCAGTTTGCCGCAGGCCAGAGCGAAAAGCATCACACGCGATCGAATCGCAGCGTCACTTTCAATCGCGCGGTCACGAGGAATTGTGGCAGCTGATAGTGTGTCCGTCATCGGGTGCGGTGGCAACCCGTTCGCGCCAATCGAATGTCCTTCGCTGCGCTTGGGCCGGCGCTTAAAACACAAGCGCGTCGAGAAAGCGTGCCGCCCCTTCGCCGAATTTGCAACGGCATCCTACGCGATCGTCGCGGAATTAATCCGATCGAGCTTCGGAAAGTTCTTGTCCAGGTAGGGCTTGCCCAGCGCGGTTATCGAGCCCTGGTCGGGCGCCTCGCCATAGCCGCTGTGAATTTTCTTCACCACGTCCATGCCGGAAATCACCTGGCCAAACGGCGCGAAACCCATCTTATCGAGCTGCGCGTTATTCCCGGTATTGATGAACAGCTGCGTTGTGCGCGTATCCTTTCCGGCGGTGGCAAACGTGATAAACCCAGGCTTGTTGCTCTGCGTGACCGGATCGTCCTTGAAATTCGATTTGCGCCACACATTATTCACGGCCGGGTCAGCGCTCAGCCCGAATTGCACCACGAATCCCGGGATCACGCGGAAAAACGCCGCGTCATCATAAAATCCGTGATTCACCAGATTGTAGAAACGGTCTGCGCCCAGCGGTGCCCATGCGCGCGTCACCTGCACCACGAAATCTCCCGCCGTGGTTTTGAACGTCACATCAAATTTTTCCGGAGCGGTGTCTTTCAGATTAGCAGCATCCAGTAAGGTCGGCTTTCCAGTCATCTGCAATTCTCCCAGGGAACCGTGCCTGCACGGTTCGTAAATTTCTCCAACAAGAAATAAAGCGAGGCCGTCAGCGCGGCCGGTTAAGGTTGCGAGGGTGCCGGCTTCGCTGCGGGCCGCGGGTGCGGCCTTGTGTGCCGGGGCGGTGTGCACTGGCGGCGCAGGCGAAGTCACCTTCGCGGAAATGATGTGATCGAGTTTTGGGAAATTTTTGTCCAGGTAAGTCTTGCCCTGTTCCGTGATCAGTGCTTGATCCGGCGACTCGCCGTAGCCGCTGTAAATTTTCTGAACCACGTCCATCCCGGTCGTTACTTGTCCAAACGCCGCAAATCCCTGGCCATCTAGATGCGATCCATTCTCCGCGAGGTTGATGAACAACTGCGTCGTGCGCGTATTCGGCCCTGCCGTGGCAAACGTCAGATATCCGGCGTGGTTACTTTGCGTGACGGGATCATCCTTAATCGAAGCCTTATCCCAAACTTTATTTACCGTGGGGTTCGCGCTCAATCCAAATTGCACGATGAATCCGGGAACGACGCGGAAGAACGCCGCATCAGTGAAAAATCCGTGCCGCACCAGATTATAAAAACGGTCGGCGCCCAGCGGAGCCCACGCGCGCGTCACCGTCACAACGAAATCTCCTGCGGTGGTCTTGAACGTCACCTCATACACGTCAGGAGCCTTGGCGGTCAGCGTCGCGGGATGCAGCAACGCGGGGTCGGTATGTGGTGCGGTCGAGTGCGGATGCGCCGCGGTAGCCGGTTTAGCCGCGGGCGTAGTGGATTGAGATTGCGCCGGCGTCACGCACGGAGCCAGAGCGAAGACCAGCGCCAACAAGAACCACGGTGCAAAACGTTTCACGATTTTCCTCCTCAATATTATGGACGTTATTTTTGGGCTGCGGCTTCCACATCCTGCATCAAACGCAGCGTATTGCCACCCAGAATTTTGCGCACGTCGGCGGGAGAATAACCCTTCGCCAGCAGCGCATTGGTAATTTGCGGAATATCGGAAACATCTTCCATCCCGTAAGGCATGTCCGCGCCGTCGAAATCGGAGCCGAGGCCCACATGATCCGCGCCCACCAATTTCACGGCGTGGTCAATATGATTGATAATCTCGGTCCAATCCACCCGCGGCAATTTCCCCTGCGCCACCATGTCCCGCGTGATTTTATCCGCTTCAATCAACTGGCAAGCCTCGTTATCGCCGCAGCGCTTCTTCGATTCGGCTTCGATTTCCTTGCCCAGCTCCGGATTCGCCTTCGAAGCGTCCTGAAATTGCTGGCTCAGGAATCCAATGTGGTAATTGATCTGAATCACGCCGCCCTTCGCCGCTAGCGCCTTGATCATATCGTCCGTCATATTGCGTGGCGCGTTGCACAACGCGCGGCATGAAGAATGGGAAGCGATCACCGGCGCCTTGCTGATGGCCAGCACGTCGTAAAAGGTCTTGTCCGCCACGTGCGAGATGTCCACCATCATCCCCAGGCGATTCATTTCGCGCACCACTTGCTTGCCAAAATCGGTCAGACCGTTGTGCGTGGCCTTGTCGGTGGAAGCATCCGCCCAATCCGTGTTCACCGTGTGGGTCAGCGTCATATAACGCACACCGAGCGCGAAGAACTTGTCCAGGTTCGCGAGCGAGTTGTTGATCATGTGCCCGCCCTCGACGCCCATCAGCACCGCAATCTTGTTCGCAGCCTTCGCGTGGCGAATTTCCTCGGCGGTGGTGCACAGCACCAAATCATTCGGATGCCGCAGCACGGTTTCGCGCACCGCGGCGATCTGATCGAGAGCGCGCTGCACCGCCGTCGGCCCCGTAACCGTCCCAGGAATCCATATCGAAAAGAAAATTGCGCTCAGCCCGCCTTCGCGCATCCGCGGGATATCCACGCTACCGTCGCTGTGGCGCACGCCAAAATCAAATTTCGGATCGAGCAGCCGCTGCGTCGTGTCGTCGTGCGTATCCACCACGATGGACTGAAAATGCAGCTCGCGCGCCGCAGGCGAAATATTCGTTTGCGTTTGCGATTTAGTAGTCACAGCCGCCAGCGACAAAACCCCTCCCAACGCACAGCAAATTGCAAGCAAACCACTACGTCCCATTCTTCCCCCAACACTCGTGCATTCTTTGGGATTCTACAACCCGTGGCGTTAAAACAGAAAGCCCGCGCGATGCGTGGCTCACGACCCCCGGAAGAAACTTTTCACCGCGTGCACCAGCACCTGACCATTCACCGCCGCCAAAGACTCCGTCAGCGGAATGCCCTTGGGGCAAACTTTCACGCAGTTCTGCGCGTTGTCGCAATCTTCAATGCCGCCCGGCCCCATCAACGCTTCCAGCCGCGGGCCCGCGTGCATTTCGCCCGTCGGATGCATATTGAATAGGCGCACCTGACTCACAATCGCCGCACCCACGAAATTAGAATGCTCATTTACCTTCGGGCAAATTTCCAGGCAATTGCCGCAGGTAATGCATTGCGATAAGGCGTAGCCGACTTCCTGCTTTTCTTCCGACATGCGCGGGCCCGGACCGATATCGTACGTGCCATCAATCGGAATCCAGCACTTCGTGCGCTTCAAATTTTCAAACATCGAGCTGCGATCCACCTGAAGGTCGCGAATCAGCGGAAATTTCGTGAGCGGTTCCAGGCGAATCGGCTTCTCCAAATCGTCCACCAGCGCCGTGCAGGCTTGCCGCGGCTTGCCGTTGACGAGCATCGCGCACGCCCCGCAAATTTCTTCCAGGCAGTTGGCTTCATAACTCACCGGAGTGGATTCGCTGCCGCTGCGTGTGAACGGATGCTCCGCGATGTCGCGCAGGCAGATGATCACATTCATGTGCGGCCGGTAACGCAGCTCGTATTCTTCCCAGCGCACGGCTTCATCCGGCCGCTGCTGCCGCTTAATCTTCACGATGAAAGTTTTATCGGCCATGATGCCTCGCTTTCCCCGCCCGCTACTTCGCCCGCTCGTCAGCGCGGTGATTTTTCCACTGGTTCGCCGGTCACTTCGCCGCGGTATATTTCCGTTCGCGCAGCGGAATCAGCGAAGTGTCCACCGCTTCATATTCCAGCTTGATTTTCCCGCCGTTCCAACTGGCGATGGTCGTCTTCAGCCAATTCGCGTCGTCGCGATTCGGGAACTCCGGCTTGTAATGCGCGCCGCGCGTTTCGTCGCGCGCGATCGCCCCAAGAGTGATCACTTTCGCGAGGATCAGCATGTTCCCCAGCTCGCGCACAAAGTTCAACGTCTGATTTGACCACTGCGTGCGGTCTTGCAAATTAATGTGCTTGAAACGCTCGCTCAGCTCGTCCAGCTTCACCAAAGTTTTCTGCATCGCCGCGTTGTAACGGATCACCGTGACATTCTCAGTCATCGCGTCGCCCATCTCGCGCCAGATGGTCAGCGGATTTTCCGTCCCAGTGTGTTGGTTCAGCAAAGCGTCGGAAATATCCTGCTGCCGCACCCGTTCGCGCTCATAAACGGCAGGCGAAGTGTTCTCGCATCCCGATTCCAAGCTGCGGGCATAACGCACCGCGGCAGTTCCTGCAATTCCTCCGCCGTAAATGCACGAAACCAGCGAATTCGCGCCCAGCCGATTCGCCCCGTGATACTGGTATTCACATTCCCCCGCCGCGTAAACCCCCGGAATATTCGTGGCCTGGTTCTCGTTGTCCACCCACAAGCCGCCCATGGTGTAATGCATCGCCGGAAACACTTTCATCGGCTCTACGTGCGGATCCACGCCCACGAATTTCTGATAAATCTCCAGAATGCCTTCCAGCTTGCGTTCCAGCACCTCGCGCGGAATGTGCGTCACGTCCAAATAGACGGCAGGATCGCCCGCGAGACCCAGCTTCATCTCGTAGACGACCTTGTGAATCGCGCGCGTGGCGACGTCGCGCGGCACCAGGTTGCCGTACTTCGGATACCACTCCTCGAGAAAATAAAACCGCTCGCTCTCCGGAATCTGTTTCGCCGGCCGCGGATCCTGCGCAGTCTTCGGCACCCATACGCGCCCGCCTTCCCCGCGCGCCGATTCGCTCATCAAACGCAATTTGTCTTCGCCGGGTATCGCGGTGGGATGGACTTGAATGAATTCGCCGTTCGCGTAATACGCGCCCTGCTGAAATAAAGCTGATTGCGCCGAACCAGTGCAAACGACAGAGTTCGTCGAGCGGCCAAACACTGCGCCGATTCCGCCCGTGCAGAAAATCGCGGCGTCGCAAGCGAACGTCTTGATCTCCATGGTCTTCAAATCCATGGCGCAGATGCCGCGACACACCCCGGCATGATCCAGCACGGCCGAAAGAAACGTCCAGCCCTCGAATTTTTTGACTTTACCTTCGGATTCGAAGCGGCGCACCTGCTCATCCAGCGCGTAGAGCAGTTGCTGCCCGGTAGTCGCGCCCGCAAAGGCCGTGCGGTGATACAGGGTCCCGCCAAATCGCCGGAAATCCAGCAATCCCTCCGGCGTGCGATTGAACATCACGCCCATGCGATCCAGCAGGTCAATAATCGCCGGCGCCGCCTCGCACATCCCCTTCACCAGCGGCTGATTCGCCAGAAAATCGCCGCCGTAGATCGTGTCGTCGAAATGCTTCCACGTGGAATCGCCTTCACCCTTCAAATTTTTCGCCGCGTTAATGCCGCCCTGCGCGCACACCGAATGGGAGCGCTTCACCGGCACGATCGAAAACAGCTCAACGGTGACGCCGGTTTCGGCAACCTTGATCGCCGCCATCAATCCAGCCAGCCCGCCGCCCACGATAATAATTTTCGGCTGCCTCATTGGACGTATCCCCCCAGCGGAAACGCCCCGTAATGCAGCGCAAGCACAATCGCCACTCCCACAAAAGTAAATGCCACCGCGACAGCCGCGCCAAACCATCCCGCCGCGCGCTGCGCCGATACGCTCACCGCGATTCCCCACTTACACGCAAAATTCCACAGCCCGTTGCCCAAATGAAACGAAGCGCAAGTAATTCCGACGATGTAAAACGTCAGGGTCCAGGGATCCATCAAGCTGCGCTGCACATCCGCGTAGGAGGTGACGCCATGACCCATAAACCGCTCGACGTACAAATGCCAGCCGATGAAAACGAAAGCGATAATCCCCGTCCAGCGCTGCAGCACGTACAACCAGTTCGCCATCCAGGGATGCCCAATCGCATTCGACTTCCCCGTCCACCAGATGTAGATACCGTAAAGCCCGTGAAACAGGATGGGGATAAAAAGCACGCAGGTTTCGACAATGATTCGCCAGGGAATCTGCTGCAGCTCGGCCGAAACGTCGTTGTACTTGCGGACGCTCACCAGCGCGTAGCTGTTCGACCAGAAATGTTCCGCCAAAAATGCTCCAATTGGTATTACGCCGCTGAGGGACTGCAGTTTGTCGAGGAGATAACTCGTCTTAGAATCAGTCGCTGCAACCGACATGCACACTCCAAGCGCGTCACACGCTAAATTGCAGAAGTTTCAGTATAGTTGCGCGCACAAGAGTTTGCAAGAAGCTGAAAGCAGCCGTCGAACATCATTCTTCGGTTGCGCGCCAAGCTACAAGCTCGAACGCTAAAGCTTTCCAATCATGGGCTTGGGAGCGAGTTTCAGTTCATTCCTTTCGATTGATAAATCGAATACAGCACGGCCGCAATGATGACCACTGTGAAGAACAGCCAAAGCCGGGGGACCTGTCTCAAGAACCAATCCATTTTCCATCTCCGTCAATTCCGCACAGATGCATCTTCTCTGGCTTAATCGGCGGGGTGTCGATCGGCGTAGGCGGAAGTTTGACCGATGACGCGAAAGGTCCACCTCCCTGGCGGTGCAGGTGGATTACCGCGCAGGAGCCCGATCCTCGCAACTGACGCGGGGTTTAGGACATCGGTGAAATGCACGCAGAGCGGTGCGCTACTCACTAGCTATCCTTTGGATACACAGCAGACATTGCGTCGTAGGCACGTCCGCGCGCGATGCTAAACTGTCCCGAAAGCGAACATCACTGACATGTCTACCGAATCGATCAACGATCTGAAAAAGTGGATAACCGAAGTTATCCGCCAGAGCTCCGACGGCGAGTTCGTCGGACTAAACCGCGTGGTGGACATGGTCAGCAAGAACTTCGCGGTGCACCCGCACGAGGTCGCGATTCTGGTGATCACCGAAGACGACCGCTTCCTGCGCTTCGTGGTCCCTGAAAAACTGCGTGAGGTGGGTCAGATCCCGCTCACCAGCACTAATTCCCTGGCAGCCCGCACCGTGCGTGAAAAGCGGCCTGAAGTAATCAATCATTTCGCGGTGGTCCCGCACTCTTCCGTGTTCGAAGCCGTGCCTATCACCGAAGACGAGCGCGGCGAAGCCATCCAGAAAATCATGAGCGCGCCGATTCTTCAGGAGCGCAAGGTCGCCGCCGTGATTCAGATTTCGCGCAAAGGCAAGACGGCCGCCGACGCCGGTCCCGATTTCACTCATCCCCAGCTGCGCGAACTCAAAATCGTCGCGGACACGCTCGCTCCTTGCGTCCCGCTCTTCAGCAAGCAATAATCTGCTCTGGCGGCCGCGGGGGCCACCCACACGCAAAGGCTGGAAATTCGCTCAGCGAACAAGCACCGAAACTTTTCCTGCTGCGCGGGGTTGTATCGCATGGAGACAACTCCGGGTGGGCATTTCGCCATCTCCTATAGAGGGCAGGTTCGCTGGTCAGGCAGGTTGGCCGGCGCCTGAAGCCGCCCGTGGAGTTGAGTCATCTCCATAGGCGTAGCACAGGAGTCTTCGATGAACGTCGAACAATTCACCCGCAACGCGCGCAAACAACGGAGTGGCCGGACCATCGGCGCGCTCGCATTAGGCATATTGCTGTGCGGCATCCCCGCGCTGGCACAACAGGATCAGCAAAATCCGCCCGCGACAGCACCTGCGAATTCCCCGGACAACGTACCGCAATCTCAGCCAGACCAAGCCATGCCGCCGCAGCAAGACCAGCAACAGCAGCAAGATCAGCAGGCGCAACAGAATCAGCAAAACCAAGACCAGCAACAAGATCAGCAAGCACCGCCGCCGGATCAGTCCGGGCCGCTACCGTCAGCTTCCGCGCCGCAGTATCCGCAGCAAGCTCCTCCGCCGCAGCAATACCCGCGCGTGCGGCCTGCGAATCTGCCGGACAGCTTGACGATTCCCGCCGGCACCGTGATCAAGGTCCGCACGAATGACTGGCTCTCGAGCGAGAAAAGCCAGCCAGGTGACGTATTCGTTGCCACCCTCGTTCAGCCCATCGTGGTGGACGGCTGGGTCGTGATGCGCCGCAATCAAAGCATCATCGGCCACGTGACCGATGCGAAAAAGGCTCCGCGCGGTGGTGGCGTTTCGAAATTGCAACTCGATTTGAGCCAGCTGACGCTGGTTGACGGCCAGCTCGTACCCGTGCAAACCACTCTGCTGAACGCGTCCGCCGGAACTTCCAACGGTCGCGCCGCAGCTGCCGTCGGGCTCACCACTGGAACCGGCGCGGCGATCGGCGCAGGGTTCGGAGGCGGTCCGGGAGCGGCGATCGGCGCCGGCGCGGGCTTTACTGTAGGCGTTCTCGGGGTTTTGTTCACGCACGGCAAGCCCACCATTATCCCGCCGGAGGATGTGCTCACTTTCAAGTTGCAGAATCCGCTGACGATCTCGACCGTGCGCAGCAACGTCGCCTTTCGACAGGTGACTGCGGAAGATTACGCACAGGCAAAACCTGCGCCGCCGCGCCCGCGCCTGGTGCGTCCGTACCCACCGCCGCCGTACGGATATTACGCGTATCCCTATGGCCCGTATCCCTATCCTGGATACTACGGCTACTACCGACCCTGGGGCTGGTAAAACTCTAGGCCACGGCGGCGTCGCTGCCGCCATTCGCCGCTTCCCTCAATGGGGACTCGCTCTGCGGGTCCCCATTTTTAGTTTCGGCCCTTCGCGCGTCGAAATTTTCATCGAGCTGTAACAATCGCCGCGCGGCGACTCGACAGCAGCGCCAGAATTTTGCCGCGGCGCTGAATTCCATTGACATCCCTACGTGTGCTTGTTAATTTTCGTTGCGCTCTTTTTTTCGACTCGTTTCGGTGGAGGCACCGCAGTTCGGTAATACTCATGGCGTTCGTCGCGAAGAAAATTTTCCTCACCAAGGGAGTCGGAAAACACCGCGAGCGCCTATCCAGCTTCGAGCTGGCGCTGCGCAACGCAGGAATTGCGGCGTGCAACATCGTTCGCGTCTCCTCGATTTTCCCGCCCTACTGCAAATTGATTTCGCGCAGCGAAGGCCTGAAGCACATCAAGCCCGGCCAGGTTGCGTTCACCGTAATCAGCGAAAATCAGACGCGCGAACCGCATCGCCTGATCGCCGCCGGAGTCGGTCTCGCGCTACCCGCCGATAAATCCATGTTCGGCTATTTGTCGGAGCACCACTCGTTCGGGGAAAGCGAAGAAATTGCCGGGGAATACACCGAGGAACTCGCCGCCGAAATGCTCGCGACCACGCTCAACGTCGAATTCGATCCCGATCTTTCCTGGGACGAGAAAAAAGAAGTCTATCGCATCTCCAACAAAATCGTCCGCACCATGAACATCACCCAATCCGCGGTCGGCGATAAACGCGGCCTCTGGACCACCGTGCTAGCCGCCGCCATCCTCATCGGCGAAGACGACTAATCCTTCAGCAGTCTCATTCCAGCACCGCCACTCCCCAAGTTTTCGGTGATTCAGTTTTCGCGCTCGCAGGCCAGTAAAATGCTTTCTGCCCCACTTTGCCCGTAGCGTCCGTCACGTCAAACGCCAATCCGATTTTCATCCCCGGCGAATACGCCACGCCCAGCTTCGCGAACGAAATCTCAACCTCGACGATTTCCGTGTGTTCGTCCGGGGGGTTATTCCCATCCCATCCCGGCTTGCGCTGCGTGCACAAGCGTCTTGCCCTTCTTTTCATAAACATTCGGCGCGCCGTTCCCCTC
Source organism: uncultured Acidobacteriota bacterium (assembly GCA_963754275.1). Classification (GTDB taxonomy): domain Bacteria; phylum Acidobacteriota; class Terriglobia; order Acidiferrales; family UBA7541; genus Palsa-295. Next base: position 224,880 of record CAVWFO010000022.1, on the reverse strand, counting down.
GCACAAATTACTCGAAACGTGCAGCCACCACTGTCCTTTCTGCCAAGCCTCCGATTTCGTGTTCCGCGGATCAATCAAAATCTCCGGAGACAAGCGGCTCCCCGCGTGCGTGACGCCTTCAAAATCAAAATAAATATTCTGCGCGTCATGCTTCGCAAACACGCGCACGTTCCACCCCGGTGCCCCACCGCAAATTGCTTCATGGCAGCGTCGTCCCATTCGCCGCCGGACTTCACGCCATCCACGGCAATCGCCACGCCCCTGGGAATATGAATTTCGCTGGGATTTGTCGGTGCAGGAACAGTAGAGGCGGGAATGCGCAAAGCAGAAACGCAGCTCAGAATGAATAATAAACAGGCGCAGCCTGCGCGAACACTGCGTTTCACGGAGGCGCGATGAAACGGCAAGCACTCACTTCCGCAGTGCGGGCTTCGCGGATCTCGAGCCGCCCTTGTGCCTGTATCCGATCCGCTCCAGAACCGCGCCGACAATCAAAGGCAGCGCCACCGTAGCATCATCCAACACTTCCGCAAACCGTCCGCCTTCCTCCAGCGGCACAAATTTTCCCCACGATACCGCCTCGGTGTAAGTGCTCCCCGAAAGCCCGCCCCAATTCACCGGCTCAGGGCAAATTCGCAGCCCATAGTTATAACGCTTCAGCGGAATCTTCTCGTACCCGCGCCGTGCCAGCAATTCCGCATACACACCAAACTGCTGCGCCCAATTCCGCGGCACGCCGCCGCCAATCGTAAAAATTCCCATGCGCTTCGTCTTCAGCATCGTAGTCGCGTAATGCTCGAAATCCAAAAACGGATCAAATCGCAGCGGCGCCTTCCCTTCCATCTTCCGCTGTCGCTGGTACAAAGCAAAATCAATCCCCAATTCGGAATCCGTGAACGCCGGAACAAAAACCGGCACCTTATGCTCGATGCACGACTTCAAAATCCCGCGCCCCTTCGCGTGTGTCGCGAGATATTCCCCAATCCGCTGATTCAATCTCCAGCTGCAGACAACTTCATTCTCCGGCCAATTCTGCAGCACATGGTCCACCACCACTTCCACTGCATCCAGATTTACTTCCGGCTCCAAGGAATCGTAAACGCGATTGTATCCGGCCAGAAAAAGCTCGTTGTCGTCCATCTTCGGGTCGTAGCGAAAATGCGAACGTCCCGTAGCCTCCACCAATCCGTGCGCCATCAAAGCACCAGTGGAAACAATCGCCTTCACGATCCCCGATTCCACCAAATCGCAAAAAACCAATCCCATCTTTCCCACGGTCAACGCGCCCGAAAGCGTCATCACGATAAAACAATCCTTATCGCGCGCCATCGCTTCCAGCACGTCCGCCGCATCGCCGATCTGCCGCGCGGTGTAAGCCGTCTGGCTCATCGCGCGTACCATATCGTCAATCGTATTTATCCGCGAAAGGTCCAGCGGATAAATCGGAGTGAGGCGGTCCTCCACCGGATCGTGCAGGATACGTCCGGTCGCGCCCTTTTTCTTTGCCATTCGGCGTCCTCGCAGGTGTAATGTATGTCTCCCAAGAGGGCTGGGAGCACGAATTCGCGCGTGCGCGCCCATCATTGATAGTACAAATGCTCAACATACGAAAGAAAAATTTCTACAGCAGCGCAGGAGCCTAAACCGCACATGTCCCGATACACGCCCATGCCGCCCCACAATTTCGGCGGACTGTCCGAGGAATTTTCCGCGTACGAAACCTCCCGCGCCGTGATTTTTCCCGTGCCGCTGGAACGCACCGCCACCTACGAGCGCGGCACGCGCAATGGTCCCGCCGCAATCCTTGAAGCCAGCCGCCACATGGAACTCTACGACGAGGAACTGGAACTCGATCCCAGCCGCGAAATCGGCATCGCCACCTGGCCGCCTATTGATACGCAAGATGGCACCTTCGAAGAAGTGTTGCGCGAACTTTTCACCGCGCAGCTCGAATTGCTCGACGCCGGAAAATTTCCCGTAGCGCTCGGCGGCGAACATTCCCTCACTCCGCCGCTAGTTTCCGCCACGCTGAAAAAATTCAAGGATCTCTGCGTCCTGCACATCGGCGCGCATGCCGAACTGCGCAACGAATATCAGGGAAACCCCGGCAGTCACGTCTGCACCATGCGTCGCGTCGTGGAGATGTGCCCCGCCGTGCAAGTCGGCGTGCGCTCGCTCTCCGAGGAAGAATCCAAAGTAATCGGAAAGCTGCAAACCAAAGTCTATTGGGCGAAAGACATCGTGCGCGCCCCCGTGAAAGCCTGGATCGCAAAAGTTCTCGAAGATCTCGGCCCACGCGTCTATCTCACCGTCAACGTGGACGGCTTCGATTCTTCGATCGTCTCCTCCACCGGAGCGCCCGAACCCGGCGGCCTCGATTGGTACCAGGTTATGTCGCTGATCCGCGCCGTCGCCGACCACAAAAAAATCGTCGCCATGGACGTCGCCGAACTTTCCCCACGCCCGCGCGATCACGCTTCGGATTTTCTGGCCGCCAAGCTAATCTATAAGACTCTGGGCTATATATTCTGCCAGGGATAATTTCAGAGGCTGTGTGGCAACTCGGGAGTCTTTGTAGGTCGTGGCTTTAGCCACGACACAAACGCAACAGCGTCAGTGCGGCTTTAGCCGCTGCAATACGGATTTTGAGGTTGCCCCATAGACTTTACTGGAGGCCGCATGAATATTTTTTCACAGATCGCGTCGCTACAGCAGCTTCCCTCTACCGAGCACGGCTGGGTGGTGTACGTCGAAACCCACGGAATTTTCTGGTGGATCATCATCGGCCTCATCGCCGGATGGCTTGCTGGCACCATCGCACGCGGCCGCGGATTCGGCTGCATCACCGACGTGATCCTGGGCTTGGTCGGCGCCGTAGTCGGCGGCTGGATTTTCACCCGTTTGGGTATTTTGACGTTCGGCTTCTGGGGCAGCCTCGCCGCCGCCACCGTCGGCGCAGTCCTGCTAGTTGCAATAGCCCGCATCTTCGCCGGCGGCCGCGCGGATTAGCAACTCACGACCCGCCCACTGAGCGACAGTTCGATACTCGCTCAGTCTTCAATATGCGCGTCCTCGCACAGTTCGAATAGACTGTTTGCGCCCGCGATCTTGGTGGGACGCCTATCCGGCTGCGAACTTGCCGCCCAGCGATGACTTCACTTGAAGAAGTCACTCTGCCGGATCAAATTCCCAGCCAAGACCCGGAAGTTGCCGTGCTCGGTGCAGTGGAGTTCGATTTCCCAATCAGCAGGCCGAATAACAGTTTCATCGCTACTTACATTCGGGTCGCCCCAGTATGCGCAACTCTGACCGCACGCCGGGCATGATCCGTACGAGCTTCCGCAGATGCGAACCACCTCAGCCGTTGGCTGGATTATACCGATGTGCTTTTGTTTCACATGCCCTCGAAGATGGCGAACAGAGACGAATCCTTGGTCGCCAAGATTTAGCGCTTTAGGAAATATTGAGAGATAGCTGCTGAATGCGATTCCCTCTTTTGACGAGACGCAGCGATCTCACTCATCCAGCACAAATGTCAGCAATGATTTGTTAATCTTGATCCTGCGGTTGTGGTATTCGATAAACCCGAGTTTCCTGAATTTGTTCATGAAAAAATTCACGCGAGATCGCGTGGTCCCGATTATTTCCGACAGAGTCTCTTGGGAAACAACGGGCAGCTCGTCGTCCGGCTGATGCTGCGCTCTTCCATAACGGCCGAGCACGAGTAGCGCACGGGCGAGCCGCTTCTCGGACGAATTGAAGAGTTGATCGATTAAATCCTCCTCGACTCGGTTTTTGTGATTGAGTATGTACCCGACAAAAGAGTCCGATAATTTGTCTTGTGTGCGGAGCATTTGTGACAATTCGTTCTTGTCAATGGCAAGAACGGTCGTCGGCGTAATCGCGGTAGCCGAGCCCACACGGAGCAACTGACCCGCCAAGCAGCCCTCGCCAAAAAAATCGTTCGGGCCGAGTATTGCGATCACAGCCACCTTGCCCGACGCGCTAATCACGGAGGATTTTACGTTGCCCGTTTGGATGTACATGACGCTCTTGGCTGTGTCACCTTGACTGTAAATTTGCTCGTCTTTTTGAAATGCAGTGAGCTTTCTTGCCGTTCCCGAGGGATCGAGAAAGGTGTGCGGTGATTCCGTCTTCGATTTCTTCATTTTCATGAGGGCACTGGATGTAAATTCAGTTCGTAGCAGTTCTTCTCGGCGTATCCGCCGGCAGGAAGCAGAGGACCTGCTGCTTCAATTGCGCATCTACCTCATCTGCAATGGTCACGACGTCCGGCAGCAGCCGGCTGAATATCACTCGACGCTCATTCCTATGCAGCGTCGAAAAAATGCAGACCTGCAGGATTCGGGATTCATCTACAACCATTGCCGCGGTATAGCCTTGCTTCCGTCGCAGCTCTCCGTGGCGGCTTGCAGCGAGCGAAATCGGGGCTTTCGATCCTTTGTCGAGACGTAGCCTGGCAATTACGTCATGGAGAAGTTTTGGAAGGTGGCCGGTGCGTTCTTCGAAATTTAGCGGGATGCGAATTAAATCAGGTTCTTTCTCGACGAGCGCGATCCACTCCTGAATAGTACGGTCGAGCTCCTGTTCAAGAATATCGGCTACGGACTCCGCGCCTGTGGCAGCGGGAGGGGGCTTGCTGCCGCCCACTGGTGGAACTATATTTCTCGTCACTGAGTAACCTCCTGTTATGCACGATTAGTGTCCCACTCGGGCAGGCGCAAAACTGTCCTATAAGGGATAGGTTCCTAAATAGGGAAACCATCGTCGGACAGGACGATTCGGGGCAAAATGGGCAACGGGTCAGGCGGAATTCGAAGAAGTAGATCACAACGCGTAGTTTTTGTGGGACGCTAGCTCTTGATTAACGCGCTGGTCGCAAACGGACCCACTACGACAGTTCTGCAGCCTGGGACCGCCATTCCCACGCCCCGGGTGTGATACGATAACCGCGAACAAAGATACGAAGACTTTCATGCATCGGCTTCATTGCGGGACTGCTTTCGCTGCGTGCAACCCCCTTGGTCGAGCGGATCGAACAAATCGGACATAAAAATTGAGCCAACCATCGTTGTGGGCCATTCCGCTGGGCGGGCTGGGCGAGTTCGGTATGAACATGCTCGCGCTGCGCACCGGCGACGACATCATCGTCATTGACGCCGGCCTGATGTTCCCCGAGCAGGAACTTCTCGGCGTGGATATCGTCATTCCGGACATCACCTACCTGAAGCAGAACAAACGCATGGTGCGCGCCATCATCCTCACCCACGCGCACGAAGATCACATCGGCGCCATTCCTTATATCCTGCCCGAGATAAATGTCCCGATTTACGGCACCGAATTCACGTTGGCCATCGTGCGCAAGAAGCTCGAAGAACACGCGCTGCTCGATAAAGCCAAGCTGAACGAAGTGAAAGCCGGGCAAACCACCGTCCTTGGTCCTTTCTCAATCGAATATCTGCACGTCACGCACAGCACCATTGATTGCGTCGCGCTCGCCGTGCGCACGCCCGTAGGGGTAATCATCCACACCGGCGATTTCAAAATTGATCACACGCCCGTGGACGACAAGCCTTTCGACATGCACGCCTTCGCACGCTACGGGCAGGAAGGCGTCCTCGCGCTGTTCAGCGACAGCACCAACGTCGAGCGCCCCGGGTTCACGCCTTCGGAACGCGCCGTCGTGGTGCGTCTCGAAGAATTAATGCGCGCCGCGCCAGCCAAAGTTCTCGTCTCCTGCTTCGCCAGCTCCGTGCATCGCGTCCAACAGGTCATTGATATCGCCCGCATGGTCGGACGCAAAATCGGCTTCGTCGGCCGCAGCATGGTGGACAACGTCGAAATCGCGCACGGCCTCGGCAAACTGCGCGTACCCGATGGCAGCGTGGTGCGCCCGCAAGACATTCGCACCTTCGATCCGCAAAAATTGGTCGTGCTGGCCAGCGGCACGCAAGCTGAGCCGATGTCCGCCCTTTCGCGCATCGCGGTGGACAATCATCGCCTGCTGAGCATCGCCGAGAACGACACCGTAATTCTTTCTTCGCGCATCATTCCCGGCAACGAAAAAGCCATATTCCGCATGATTGATCATTTCTTTCGCCGTCGCGTGCTGGTCTATTACGAAGGCGGGCGCTCCGCTCCCATCCACGTCTCCGGCCACGCTAGTCAGGAAGAAATGAAAATCCTGCTGCAACTGGTGCGCCCGAAGTATTTCGTGCCGATTCACGGCGAATACCGCCAGCTCTTCCGCCATTCCGCGCTTGCCGAGCAACTCGGCGCTGTCGGCGGCCAGATTTTCCTGCTGGAAAGCGGCCAGCCAGTGGAATTTACAGCCGATGGCGGCGCGCACCGGCGCGAGCCCGTCACCGCCGGACGCGTGCTGGTGGATTCCGGCTCGCTCGAGGAAATCGAAGAAGTAGTGATTCGCGACCGCCGCCACTTGTCCGAAGACGGCGTGGTCGTCCCCATCATGGTTATCAACAAGCACTCCGGACGCATGGAGACCGCGCCCGAGATCGTCACCCGCGGCTTCCTGCCCTCTGAAGACGGCGCCGAAATCCTCAACCAAGCCCGCGAGATCATACTGCGCACCATCGAGCAATCCACCCAGGAGGAAAAAACCGATTGGAGCGTAATCAAAGAGAAAGTTCGCCAGGACCTGAAGCGCTTCCTCAACAAGCAAACCGCCAAGCGCCCCCTGATTCTTCCGGTGATCCTGGAAGTCTAATATGCATCACACAGACCGCCGCAATGGAAGGGCGGGGCTTCAGCCCCGCCATCAGAGCGCATAATGAAGGGGCTTTAGCCCCTGGAGCCGCGCGTTTCGATCTGAGTTAAATAATTTAGGAGCTTTTTTCCACACCTCGCTGTGAACGTCACGCTCAGAAATTACACTCCCGAAGATTTCGACACGCTCCACGAAATTGATCAGGCCTGCTACGAACCCGAAGTCGCCTACTCGCAGCGCGAGCTGCGCGCCTACCTGCGTTTCAGCGGTTCGGATTGCCTGATCGCGGAGGCGGAAGCCGAAGTTGCGGCTCAATCCGCCGAAGCGCCAGCGCCAAGAAAACAAATCGCCGGTTTTTGCATCAGCGCCCGCCGCGACCAAAGTGGCTACATCGTCACCATTGACGTCCTACCAGAATTCCGCCGCCATCACGTAGGCTCACTGCTCCTCACGGAAATCGAGCGCCGCCTCGCCGCCAACGGCGTGCGCGAAGTAGCGCTCGAAACAGCAACAGACAACGATTCCGCCGTTGCCTTCTGGACCAAGCATGGCTATCGTAATCGCGGGATCAAAAAAGATTACTATCCCGGCGGGCGCGATGCGTTCGCGATGACCAAAACTCTTCCACTATAGATAGCGAGCGCGCGTCAATTTCCGGCGGCAACCGCCGTCACCAGGGAGAACTGAAAACCGATGCCTCTGTGGCAAGCAATCATTCTCGCAGTCGTGCAAGGCCTCACTGAATTTCTGCCTATCAGCAGCTCGGCGCACCTGATTTTAATCCCCGACCTGCTTCACTGGCAGGACCCCGGCATTGCATTCGACGTAGCGCTGCACCTAGGCACCTTGATCGCCGTCCTGCTCTATTTCTTTCGCGAGTGGATTCAGCTCACCCTCTGCGGCCTGGGCTTTCACTATCCCAAGCGCGCCAGCGAACAAATGGTCATGCAGAATCAGCGCCTGTTCTGGTATCTGGTGGCCGGCACGATCCCCGGCGCCCTGGTAGGTTTCTTCTTCGAACACTGGATCGAAGAAAATCTGCGCAATCCCATTCCCATCGCCGGCGCCATGATCGCCATCGGCCTGCTGATGTGGTACGCCGAATACTCCGCCCGTCTCACCCGCCGCATCGAACAAACGTCCCTCGGCGACTCGCTCGCCATCGGCACGTCGCAAGCCCTCGCGCTTTTTCCCGGCGTGTCGCGCTCCGGCATCACCATCACCACCGGCCTGTTCCGCGGCATGACCCGCGAAGCCGCCGCCCGCTTCTCCTTCTTGCTCTCGACGCCTCTGATCGCTGGAGCCGCCGCCGTGGAAGTCCCCAAGCTCCTCAAACTCCACCGCGCCGGCGCGATGGACCTGCCCCAATCCACGCTCATCGCCAGCATCGCGGTTTCCGCCGTCGTCGGCTTCGTCGTCATCGCCTTCTTCCTGCAGTATTTACAGACACGCACACTGAAAATCTTTATTTACTACCGACTTGCCTTTGGTATAGTCATCTTGTTGCTCGCGTTCCTCCACCTGGGTTTCGCGCGTTAGCGCCGGCGCACTCCAGGTTTTCTACGCGGCGGCCTTCCCCTATTTGTGCCCAGTCGCAGCTGCAAAGCCTGAGGACGCCCCACAGCGGCATCCTTCGGCGACCTATTGCCGCCACGCCTCGCGCTTCGGTCGTATAATCCGGCCGTAAGCCACCGGTGCCGCGCCAACGGGAAAAAAGGGGAAATCGTCGTGCGGATCCTTACACCTACTGAAAATAAGCGTCTCAACGAGCTGATCGGCTTCGTCGGCCTCAGTCTCGCCGTCCTGCTCGCTCTCAGCCTGCTCTCTTATTCTCCGCACGACGCTTCGTTCAACGTCTCCGCGCCGCCGCCCGGCGCAGGCCCCGCGCGCAACTGGATCGGCCCAGTCGGTGCGCACATGGCCGACCTCTTCTTCCAGTTCTGCGGCTTCGCGGCATTCCTGTTTCCAGTAGGCATGTTCCTCGTAGCGATGAGGTGGTTCCGCAGTCAGCTCCTCGATGCTCCCGTGGCGAAAGTGATCGGATTTACGATGCTGCTCGCCTCATTCTCTTCGGAACTGGCGCTGTTGCACGTGCCCGAAGTGCGCAGCGCGCTTCCCGCCGGTGGAATGTTAGGCACGATCCTCGCGGAATCTCTCCGCGCCGCATTCAATCCGCTAGGCGCGAACCTTGTTTCCATCGCCACGCTGCTCACTGCGCTTTTTCTCACAACGAGCTTTTCCTTCCGCGCGGCAATCACCTGGATGAAAAAACCAATGGCCAATGACGGCTACCTAGGACAGCTCTGGGCTCGCGTGAAAGATTGGCAAGAAGCCCGCGAATCCGATCGCCTGCGCAAGCGCGTGGAAGAAATCAAAATCGCCGGACGTCCGCCGGCGCCGCGCCAGCGCGTTTCCACCAAGGCATTAGCGGTCGAGGAAGAAGAGGAGCAGGAGGATCGCGAAGCAGATGAAGCGCGCAACGAGGCTCGCCGCGCTCCCACAGTCATCAAGTTCCACGAAAACGAATCGGTAGCTCCGCCGCCCGCGAAGAAAAAATCCACCGAACCCAAAATCGCCACGGGCAAGACCACCTACAAGCTCCCTTCGCCCTCGCTCCTCGCCAACGCCGAACGCGGCGAAAAAATGGACGAGAACGAGCTGAAAGAACGCGCCCACGCCATCGAATCCAAGTGCATGGAATTCGACGTCAGCGGCCACATAACCCAGATCAATCCCGGCCCCGTCGTCACCACTTTCGAATTCAAGCCCGAAGCCGGCATCAAATACAGCCGCATCACTAATCTCAGCGACGACCTCTGCCTCGCTCTCCAAGCCGAATCCATCCTGATCGAACGCATCCCCGGCAAATCCACGGTGGGCATCGAAGTCCCCAACGTACATCGCGAAACCATCGCTCTGCGCGACGTGATCGAGTCGCCAGAGTTCAGCCATTCGCCATCAAAACTCAGCCTGCCCTTCGGCAAAGACCTCATCGGCCGCATTCGTGCCGGAGACCTGACCCAGATGCCGCACCTGCTCATCGCCGGCTCCACCGGCACAGGAAAATCCGTCTTCATCAATTCCCTGCTGATGGGCATGCTCTTCAAAGCCACGCCCGATGAACTAAAACTGGTCCTGATTGACCCGAAACAAGTAGAACTAGGCCTCTACGCCGACATCCCCCACCTGCTAGCGCCCGTCGTCACCGACCCGAAAGTCGCAGCCAACGTCATGCGCAACGCCACCCGCGAAATGGAAAAGCGCCTGAAGCTGCTCGCCTCCCGCGGCGTGCGCAATATCGAGCAGTACAATCGCTCCTTCGAAAAAGGCCAGTCCCTTTCCCTCTTCGATGGCGCCGAGGAAGAAGAACACAAGCCGCTGCCGTACCTAGTCATCGTCGTGGACGAACTGGCCGACCTGATGATGGTAGATACCAACGGCGTAGAAGAATCCATCACGCGCCTCGCGCAAATGGCTCGCGCGGTAGGCATCCATCTGATCCTCGCCACGCAACGTCCATCGGTGGACGTAATCACCGGCTTGATCAAAGCCAACTTCCCCGCGCGCATTTCCTTCCGCGTGGCCAGCAAAGTTGACTCGCGCACCATTCTCGATGCCAACGGTTCCGAATCCTTGCTCGGCAAAGGTGACATGCTCTACCTGCCCGCCGGCTCATCACGCCTGCATCGCATCCACGGCCCCTACGTCCACGAACGCGAAGTAGAAGCCGTCTGCGATTTCTGGCGCGACCAAGCTTCCGCCATTTACAACGAAGAACTCCTGAAGCCGCCTAAGGAAAAAGATGAAAACGGCACGAGCGGTTCCGCAAGCAGCGGCGGCAGTGGCAGCAGCGCCGACAATGGTGACGATGTGGACGACGAACTCTACCAGGACGCAGTCCGCGTAGTCTGCGAAATGGGCCGCGCCTCCACGTCCACGCTGCAACGTCGCCTGCGCGTAGGTTACGGCCGCGCCGCCCGCCTCATTGACCTCATGGAAAAAGACGGCATAGTAGGCCCAGCCGACGGATCCAAAGCCCGCGAAGTCCTCAAAGCCCGCAACTGGATGAAAGAGTACGACGACTCGGTCAAGTAAATAAACTCGCGGTAGGGGCGCTGCTTGCTGCGCCCCAGCTTGCCAGGACGCCAAACCTTCGCGGCTGACCCGTCGTTGCAATTGTAGCGGCGCACTTTAGTGCGCCATCGATGTCACGCCGCCGATCGATGGCGGTCTGAAGACCGCCGCTACCAGCCTCCCAAAACCGTTCTTCCAAACCGCCCGTTTTCGTTTGTCACCCCGCCGAATTTTCCGTAGAATCATTTGACGCACCGGTGCCGAGGTAGCTCACCGGTAGAGCGCGGCCCTGAAAAGGCCGGCGTAGCCAGTCCGATTCTGGCCCTCGGCACCATTCTTTCCCTATACGCAACGCACCTCAACCTTTCGCCGTTCCCGTATCGCCAATCCGCTCCGCCCATGTAAAATGCCTGCGCTCGACCAGCAGCAAGTCGCACACTCAGGAGCAATCGTGAACCTACGCACCCTACCCGCATTCATCCTCTGCCTCTACTGCGCGCTCTCAACCCACGCGCAAACGACCGCGCCCAACCGCCGCCACGCCATCGCACATCACCGCAATAAAAGCCGGACGCCTCCTAGATGTTGACTCCGGCAAAGAACTCCCCAATCAAATAATCCTGATCAGCGACAACCACATCACCGAAGTAGGAGAAGCCGTAGAAATTCCTGCAGGCGCCACAATAATTGACCTCTCGAACATGATCGTTCTCCCTGGCCTCATTGATTGCCACACTCATCTGGCCGACGGCGCACGCGACCCCAGCGGCGACCCACTCACCTACCTGAAACGCTCCGCCGCCGAAGTAGCGCTCGAATCCGTCCCGAACGCGCGCCTGACCCTCGAATCCGGCTTCACCACAGTCCGGGATGTGGGCGTGTATCGCGCGCTCACCGACGTCGCCCTAAGAGACGCGATCGCTCGCGGCGACATCCCCGGCCCACGCATGTACGTAGCAGGCGCTTACGTCACCATCACCGGCGGAGCGGGCGCGTTAACCGGCGCAGCACCAGACATTCAATTGCCGTGGGATCTGCGCTACGGCCAAGCCGACAGCCCGTGGGAAGTTCGCGCCGTAATCCGCAAGCTCGCCAACAACGGCGCGGACCACATCAAAATTCTCTCCTCCGGCGCCGTCCTCGAACACGGCAGCAATCCCAATTCGCAGGAATTCACTATGGAAGAATTGCGCGCCGCCGTCGAAGAAGCCGCCGCGTTCGGCCTCCGCGTCGAAGCCCACGCCCACTCCACGCAAGGCATCAAGAACGCCATCCTCGCCGGCGTAGCCTCCGTTGAACACGCCAGCATGATTGACGACGAAGGTATCGCGCTAGCCAAGCAGCACGGCACATATCTCGACATGGACATCTACGACGAGGAATGTATCGAAGACGAAGCCCGCCGCGGCGCGATACCATCCGACTTCGTGCAACACGACGCCGCGCTAGGTCAAATCCAGCGCGACAATTTCCGCAAAGCCGTCGCCGCCGGCGCGAAAATGTCCTTCGGCACCGACGCCGGAGTCTGCCCTTACGGCATAGCCGCGCGCCAGTTTGCGTTCATGGTGCAATACGGCATGACGCCGCTACAAGCAATCCAAGCCGCCACCAAGAACGCAGCCGATTTGCTCGGTCACAGCGACACCCTGGGCTCAATCAAACCCGGAAAATACGCAGACATCATCGCCGTGCAAGCTGACCCGCTCCAAGACGTCCGCGCCCTGGAAAACGTCAGCTTTGTAATGAAAGACGGGAAAGTTTACAAACACAATTAACCAAAAACGCCGATAAAAGAAATCGCGAAGAAACTTACTTGGGGAACATCGTTGGAGGCAACTCCAGAGCAACAGCCTCGTCGTCCGAAATCTCTGGGAAAGCGATCTTCCGGCAGACGTAACCGGACAGCACGACCTGGACCGTGAGAAAATTGGCGACGGATAGAGGATGCGCGTGACTCCAGAACAGCGCGCTTCCGGGCAGCAGGAAAGCGAAACCGACATATCGGCAAGCTCTGTAAGTCCAGCCTGCCTTGCGAATCACATACGCGGAACCGGCCGCCCAAAAGAACACCAGCAAGCCAAAACTGCAGAGAAATGCGCAAAGCAGACCAGAGCGATTCAGTACTCCAGATGTGTGAGTGAGGACCGACAACAGCGAGAAGCTTGCCCAGAAAGAAATACAGAGTCCGACCGCAACTCCGATCGCTTTACGAGTGGATGGTGCCTTCATAAGATTCCCTGCAGAACCGAAGATGGCACTCCGCGAGCACAAATTCAAGTGCAAACATTATCGAGAGATAACCAGACACCACTTGATTCTCAATCTGCACAGCAAGCAGGCATTGCGCCCGCGCTCGCTGCTGAATGCCTACGGCAGTACCGCTAGAAGCTTGCTGATGCGCTCACCAAACGCGGTGCCAAACGTGGCTTGCTTCTTCAAGTCACCAAGATACGGGTCAACGAACGGCCCGGTTTTGTCCAAAACCAAGCGGTCGCCCCAGCCGATCAACCCAAACAGTCGTATCAATTCCTTCGTAGCCGCGCCAATCGGCACGATGTAATTCGGCTGCAGGGAATATTGCACGCGCTTCAATGCCGTAGGCGCCAGCCTCCGCAACGCCGCATGCAGTTCCCCTTCGGACTCGAACGGGCACTCCACGCCATAGCTCAGAAAAAATCCCTTACGCCGAAAATCCGTCAGCGCCGCTTCTTCCTGCGCCGACGAATGTGCCGGCGCTCCAGTCGCCTTCACCAATTCGTCGAAATACATACGCGAAGCCAGCGACCGCACCGAGCGGTCCGCAGCCGACTTGTAAAAGAAATCTTCCATCTTCACCGGCGGCGCCGAATCCAGAAACAAAACCTTAATCTGCGTGGGCCGGTACCTTCCCGCAAGCTCAATCCGCTCGGCGCGGCTCTGTACGTGCGCTTCGTCGGTGCGCGTGCCGCAGCCTTCACAAACGGCCATGCCATTTCCTCCACTCAAGGGCGGGCTAAGTGCAAAAGGATGGCACGGAGAAGGAAATCGGGCAAGGACGTAACGCGCGCGGGCGGCTTCGTTGTAACGGTCTTTACATCGCGCTCAATTGCCGTCGTCGAGCGGATTTAATTGGCCGTGCGCAGGCGGTGCTGCGGCGGCAGGTTCAAAATATTCGACTCCGGCAACCCATGCGAGCGCACCTCGCGATGCCGAGCCAGGAAATGTGTCTGCGCCCGCCTTCCCCACGAGCGCACAAAATAATAATTCAGCGTTCCGCCGATCCCGGAACTAAGCAGCGGAATCAGCCGGCCCGACCATTTTTCGGCCACTTCCGAGCCCACGCGCACCGCGATGCGATCAATAATCCGCGGCACGATCTTTTCCATCGCCTGCTTCTCGATGAATTCGCGCCCCAGATCCAAACCCGCCGCGCTCGCCGCAGCCAGCCACAACTCCGTTACCTCTTCCTCGGTCTTATACTCGAATCCGTAAATCAGGCTCAACTTCTGCAACATGCGTATCGTAATCGCCGAAAGAATTCCCGCGTCCGGCAATATCGTCAGCATCCCGCCAAGCCCAAATCCCGCGCCCTCCAGCGCCGCCGTGCGCATCGCCGATTTCACCACCCGCGCCGCGTGATGATTCACCACTCTTTCCTCGACGTGGAACATGTCCGACCAGGTATGAATCGGCAACCGGTGCGCCTTGCGGAATTGATGCAGAAATTTCTGCGGGTCCACCTGCACGCCATTGTACGCACGGCGAAATCCCGCCCGCATGGACGCCTGGAACACATTGGAAACCAAATTAGATTTTGATCGTCGTGGCATAACGATTAGATGCGCCAAAGCCTCCAGCCGATTACCGCCATATCATCCCCAGCACTGCCTGCAGGATAGCAGGATTCCCAGCCGCCAGCGCCGATTCCTAATTCCAAGTTCCCCGCCGAACCGTATCGCCACAAATTCCGCGCTCCGCGTTGTTCACTTTTCCATTTTCCTTTCTCTATTTTCGCTTTTGACTCTGTCTGGGTTCATCCGCGTCCATCTGTGGTTCCTTTAAACCCTCAACAATCTCGACCCGCTAACAAACTTGCTTCCGCGCTCATAGAATCGCAGCAACCGCTCTGCCTCTTTCGTGATCCCAATCCGCACGCTGACCCCGATGCGCCCGACAGGGCGCACGGCCGCACCCAGCCACAAATCACGATTGCCCACCAAATCCACCCCATCCAATCGTCTGTCCACCCCAAACGCTTCAGCCAGACGTCCCGGCCCCCGGGCCAAATCCACCAAACGCTCCGTCCCGCGAAACCGTTCCATCTGCGCAATCCCCTCCAGCGGCTCCGCAGCCCGCAGCAAAACTCCTTCGCCAATCCCCTCGCGCTGCCCCGCAACATTCAGCATGAAATGATTGCCGTAACAGAAATACACATAAGAGTGCCCTCGCTCCAAAAACAGCGGCTTGTTCCGCGCAGTCATTCCACGAAAAGCGTGCGACGCTGCATCTCCCCTGATGTAAGCCTCCGTCTCCACGATCCTTCCCACCAGCCGCCCGCGCGCTAATTCGTGCACCAGCGTCTTCCCAATCAAGAATCGCGCCAGCTTCACCGTCCGCTATCGGCAGTTCGTCGCGTACCAATCGCCGAATTTTCAATCGCTCGCTCGTCATCGCCACACAAGTTTCTATCACACGAATAATTCGCGGCCTAGCGCCGCGACACCCAATACGCGCAGTGGCGCGCCTCGTGAAAACATGATCGCGCCCGCGATTGACTTGCCGCCCGCGCCAGCCTAAGATTCCCGCGTTCAGGCCGCATCCGATCAGACCCCGCCACTCCTGGGAGGAGCACCGTGGAAGATTGGCAGTATGCGCAAGCAGACCGCACCGAGGAATTAGCGCAGCTCCACTATTTTGCAATGACCAAGCATCAAGACGGCCGCGAAATTCCCTTTGCCATCACCGTGAAGGAATATGCCGTCGCGCCCAAGGGCCAGCACCTGCGCTTCTTTGCACAGGCCGATCGGTCCGTGAACCAAAACACCGCCGGCTTCGTGCCCTCCGGCTGGGGTGATTCAGTCCTAAAAGCGCTGGCCGATTGCATGCGCCTCATCCGTCAATTTCCCGTAGAAGAATAATTCGCGCCGCGTCCCGGCCAGGAGCTAAATCGCATGTTTCTGAACAAGAAACAAATCAAGCCCGGCATCTGGGTTCTGGAATTAAGCGGCCGCGTGCAAATGGGCCCCGATTGCAAACGCATTGATCAGGAAGTCGAGCACCACATCAGCATCAAGGAAAACCACATAATTCTGGACATGGCAGCGGTAGATCACATTGACAGCGCCGTGATCGGCCAAATCGTCAAATCTTTCTCGCGCCTCGCGAAATCCGGAGGTACTCTCCGCCTCGCCGCCTGCAGCCCCATGGTCCAAGGCGTCCTCACCATGACGCAAGTCCATCGCGTCATCTCCATGTACCCCACCGCGCAAGAGGCCTCCGAAGGCCTGCCACCCGCGAAATAGCGGACCGAAGCCGCGCGCCGCACGCCACAATTTTCAGCGAACTTTCGAGCATCATCGTTTCGGAGGCTTGGAAGCTCCGCAGCAAGGAAACATCCGTAGAACCATGCACTTTCTGACCCTAACTAAGCTGCTGCAAACACAAGCTTTAGGCGCACCGCGAAGCCCCTGAACTGCCCCGCCTCCATCCATCCGTAACTACCCGGTAGTACCGCCGTCCTATTGGCAGACTTTCGCCCGCCCTCTACATTCATTACAGCAACGCTTCGCGCAAATTGCATTCCGGAGGTTGTTCATGGCGACGGCAGTCCATACTCCACATTCCGCGGTCTACTCGCATGCCAAACGGAAGCCCTCGCCGGAGTCGCGCCGCCGCGAGCGCCTGAAAATGTCCCTCCCCGTAGAAGTGCGCCCGTTTGACGCCCGCTTCGTTGATATCGCCGACGTCGGCGAAGTGGTGGACTTCACGCGCGACGGCCTCTATTTCGCCACCTGCATGCCTCACTATTTCGTAGGCATGCGCTTGCTGGTCACATTTCCTTTCGGCAAGAAGATTTCAGCCCACAAAAAATTTCTAGGCTCCATCGTGCGCATGGAAGAACGCTCCGACGGCGCCATGGGAGTCGCAGTCCGCTTCCTGCTCTAGAGATTTTCACAATAAGTAACGAACACTTCGGCGTCGCAAGCAAGCCGCCAAGCAACAAAAAGGATGAACGAATGCACAATTCTTCGAACCACAAGCATCACCACGACGCCATCGCCAACTCCGTGGAAGTCCTCGAGACCGAACGCCGCGGCACCTCGCGCCACATGTTCACCGCCGCCGCCGAAGTCATCGAACTAAAATCCGGCGCCCGCTTTTCCACGCGCACCACCGACCTGGGTCCCGGCGGCTGCTTCGTGGATTGCACCTGCCCCTTTCCCGCGGGCTCCAACGTTCGCGTCACCCTGCAAAAATCCAAGACCACCTTCCAGACCGGCGGCACCGTCGTGTACTCCCAAACCGGCCTGGGCATGGGCATCGCATTCGAAGATCAAGAAGAGTCGCAGCGCCTCGCCCTAGCCGAATGGCTCCGCGAAATCACCGGCGAATCCCCCGCCCTCCCTGAACTGGTGCGCACGCAGCCGCCAACCAACGGCACACTCCGCGGCCCCGAATGGACCGCCATCGTCCGCCTCGTCCGCCTCATGATCACCCGCGGCATCCTGACCGAAGCCGAAGGCATGTCCGTCCTCCACGACCCGGTCCTGTGAATCGGGCGAAAGCCCGATCCAGCCTGGGAATCCTCGCTTTCGTGGCACAGCCACTCTTGGCTGTGCGGCGCGATTGCAGCCGCACCACCCCCGCTTCTCATGCCAGCTCCCACCCGTATTCTCAGCGCGGCGACCTGAAACCCGCCGCCGGAAATTTTCATTAAACCGTGGAGGTATTTCCCACACCGGGAATATTTTGCATTGCCCCTCCCAATTTGACGTTCTAGCCCGCCCCATAACCCCTTTATCTCTCAACACAACCCCGCAGAATCCCCCTGGCCGCCGGCGTGCATCTAATTTTGGGGGTATATTATGGGAGAACGCAGAAAAGCCCGTCGCTACGAGGTTTACCTGCCCGTACAAGTCTGTATGTCCAAGCATCGCCCGCTGGAGTATTACACCGGCCAGCTGCGCGACGTCTCCCGTACCGGCATCTTCTTTCACTCCGATGTTCCCATCGAGTCCGGCACGGGTCTAGAACTCACCTTCTCGCTTCCTGCGGAGCGGGAACGCGGCACGTCCGTCCTGGTCCGTGCCAGCGCCAAAACCCTGCGCAGCACGCTGATTCCCGGCGAAGTCACGCCCGTCTACGGCGTCGCAGTAGCCATTGACCGCATTGATTTCGTGCGCCCAGTAGTTTCCAGCGCAGCCTAATCTCCAACGCCGCACTAGAATTTCCAACGCCCGCCTGCTTCTTAGGCGGGCGTTTTTTTCGTTGACGCATGTAGCGCCGGCGTCCCGCCGGCTCTTTTGCCTTTGATTTTTGTGAATCGCGCTACAGCGCGATTCATCCTGAGAACCGGCAGCGCCGGTTCGAAGGGTCTGCGCTACAGCGCGATTCACCCTGAGAACCGGCAGCGCCGGTTCGAAGGGTTTGCGCTACAGCGCGATTCATCCTGAGAACCGGCAGCGCCGGTTCGAAGGGTTTGCGCTACAGCGCGATTCATCCTGAGAACCGGCAGCGCCGGTTCGAAGGGTCTGCGCTACAGCGCGATTCATCCTGAGAACTGGCAGTGCCAGTTCGAAGGGCCGCGGCCGCGTGCTTGTGTTTTTTACGCGGGCATTTTTCACGTCGCTGTTGTACTATCCACCCATCGGTCCGCGCTTTTTAGGACCGGGCAGCTGTTCCCACATCAACCTGGGTAGCTCCGCCAGGCGCTCCCCACAGCTCACTTCCCAGCGCGAGTGCAACATGATAGACCTCGAATTCAGAATCCTTCATGCGCTATGCACCAGACAAGCCGCTTTCGCTGCCCCCGGCAAGCACTATCTCGCCGCCCGTGCCAACATTCTCGCGCAGCTCCGCGCCCACCGCTGGCAAGATCCCGAGCATCGCGTCGTTTTCGAAGCCCTTACCCTGCTGCCTGGACGGCAATCCTCCAACCTCCGCGAACAACTCCCCGCCCAAGCCACCCGCATGGGTTTCCCCGACGTAAACTGGGACCACTACTTCGCACCCAGCGATGACCATGCCCCGCTCGAATCTCTCGTCGCGGAATTACTCGGCATATCGCTCAACGAAGACCTTTGAATCGTTCCCCAGATCGCAGCGAACGCTCGAAAAGCCGCTTAACGGCTCATCCGCCGCGCTTGCCGTACAGCATCACTTTCCCATCCGCCACCACCGCGATGTACCTGCCATCCTGAATAAACTGCATCACTTTTTTCCCCGCGCGCGCCATCGCCGCCCAACGCGATTTGGTTTTCGGATTCTGTTCGATGCCGATGAACGATTCCCCATCAAACTCGAACACCACTTGCCGCAGCTTTTTCGCCCTGCTCCGCGTAACTGGATAACGCTCGCCGCCCAATGTCACCACAGGCTCGTTCTCCACCAGCGCCTGCCGCCATATCGCCTTCGCGATTTCTTCAAACGAAGTCTTCATTGTCGAATTGCGAATCGCGCCGCAGCGCGATTCGTCCTGAGAACCGGCAGCGCCGGTTCGAAGGGATGCGCTGCAGCGCGATTCGTCCCGAGAACCGGCGGTGCCGGTTCGAAGAGGTGAGCGTGTAACCAGCCCGCCCACCAGTAAAGTCGAATGCGCACGTCGGAGTTGTGGCGAAGGATGCGCGACCCGCCCTTCTCCTAAACTAACTTCGATTCGTCCGCCTTTTGGTCCTGGGGCTTCGCAGTGGACCTCGTTTGTACCTTGGGGGATTGCTTTTTCTGGCTGGCCTTTTTCTGTGATTTTCTCTTGCCCTTCTCGGCCTGAGCCTCGGCTCCCAGGGCCGCCTTCTTGAGAAAATCTTCGTCATACCAGCTGCGCAAACCAAATGTCCCATTTTTCAGACGGTGAAACCTTCCGCTCGCTCCCGTATTCTTGGCGAGAGAGATAGCAAGACTACGCAATCGATCATCTTCTTTCCAACCTAGGATGTCGAAGTCAAATCCGCCCGCTACCAGTCCCCGCAGAATCTCCTCGGGCTGGCATGCCTGTTTTCTCATCGCCAGATATTCCGCAGAGCATGTAGCCAATCCCTTTCCGTAAAACTGGTCAGCCCGTACAGAGCCGCTGTGTTCATTTTCGGCGTCAGGAAAGAGCGGTTCCTGGCCCGACATCTTCAACAGCATGTTGATCGTCCGCTTTGTGTCTGCTACCGCCCGAAGCTGCTCATCCAGCTTTCGCTGGAGAGCGGTAACGGCAAATCCAAGTTCATCGGCCATGTGGGTCTCCTCCATCCATATCGTGTTCACATACTACCACGGAATTGTCAAATGGCAACAGTCCCTTGCAGTATTGGCATGACATGACTCACCAGAGCGCCCGCCGCGTGAACCTTTCAGCTATTTTTGGGCGTAAGGTAGACTTCTCCTTGGCGAAGATGGTAATATCGGGGCGTCGGGCGGCCACCCAGCCTTGATGAGTCTAGGGGACGGAAGGAGCGGCAATCGCTGATGAGAGCAAGCAAGCAGCACTCACGCAGAGAGATTCAGAGCTACAAGCCCGATGTCAGAAAGCTACTGAAGTTCGGTACGGAGTTAGACCTTATGCAGTTTTTGCGCGGGATCGGGATACGTGACGAAGACCCTCGGTTTGCGAGGGCCGTGTACGCCTTCCGTGACCAGAAGAAAGGCAAACTCTAGCAGCCAACTTCTGTAGCTCTTTGCGTTTTGCTTCTGCGGTGGCGCGGGGCAGAGTTTCGAGTTGCTCTCGTATGATCTGAGCAACGATGTCCGTAGCTTTGTCGAGTTTCGATTTTTTGCTCGCCATTAGAAATGTAGGGTAACAGCAAGCGGCCGGAAAAACAACCTACCCACCAGGCATGGGTGTTCTAAAACCAACGGCCAACGTCGGTGGCCCGCCCACTTATTTTGCTGTTGCAGACAGGTGATCGGAACGATGTACGACCTGCGGTCTTTGAAAATTTATGTCGACGGAGCTTGCCCCAGGAATGTCGGGGGACCGGGAGGTTGGTGCGCGTGGCTTGAGCATCCTTTCGGTTCGGGACTCCCGGATGAGTTCCTCGAATCTAGGGGATACTTTCGCACAACTAACAACCGGATGGAACTACGAGGATGTCTGTTTGCGCATGAGTGGATTCTCGATCGGAGCGAAAGCATCAAGGCCCAACACGTCCAAATCTTTAGTGACTCACAATATGTCTGCGAATCCTATGCTTGTTCGCTGTGGTGGTCTACGAATGATTGGTGCAATTCGGCCGGGCGCCAAATGCTCAACGTAGACCTATGGAAAGAACTTTTGCGCACACGTCGCAAGATACGTGGTCGGCCGCGTGTAGAACTGATCCAAATTCCCAGGAGGAGCTGCCCGCTCGCGGTCAAGGTTGACGATGGCGCGAAAAGCGCCGCGCGATCCCCACAGTACAACGATGTCGGGTTCATGCCGGGAAAGATAGGGCGGTCGAGGAACAACGTAAGGAAGGCGGCCAGGTTATATCCGGCAGCGGGTGATGAGGTTATCATTTTTGTCTACAAGTCGGGAGTTTTGCGGCGCGGCGTCCAGACCATACGATTTCAAGCTTACTGCGGTGAGCGGCGCGATTTCTTTGACAAATTCTGGGCGATGGCGGATGAGATTATCGGAAATTCGCTTCACCGCGGAAACTTTTACCGGGTGCGTATGAATGACGAGGCGGCAAACCCCAGGATACTGGCGATCCTTGCGAGATTGGAAAAATCAGAGGTGATCGGTCAACCGATCCCGGTCGCAACCGAATAGGCGGGTAGCTCACTCGCCTGATGCTGACGTTGACACAGTAGGCTAGCGTTCCGCATTATGCCGAACAAAGGGGGGTTCACAATGTCAGAAGACCAAGCGATTCTCGCTGTCCTCATTCGTATCGAGCGCAAATTAGCTGATATCGAGCGCCGACTCATTAACGTCGAGGAGGACGTAAGACGAGTCAAACGAGAAGTTAGGAGCTAGCTTTCTTGGCGGCGGGTGGCGCCCCTTCCGCACCACCTCGACGCACGCATTTGATTTTCCGGGGCCTGCCGCGGACTCTTCGCGCCTTCGTTTCATGCGAAGGGTCGGGGTTTAGACGCAGCGTCGCGACAATCGCTCCGTCGAACTCCGACCATCGCCGGGCGGGCCACACACCTGTTTAGAAGAACGACCTCATACTCCTCTACTGCGCTTCCTTGGGAGCAGCTGTTCCATCCGACCAAGTGAGCACCGGAATCATGTACTCGGTTATCGGCTCCAGGCCCTGAAATTGTGGATTCATCATCACTGGAGTGCCCGGCAAATCCGCTCCCCATGACTTGGGGTCTGTAAGCGGAACGTAAAACATCAAATGAGGGACCCAATGCCCCGCTTCGTCGTTCAGATAGCCCTGCGGTGACATCATGTAGGACATTGCGCCGGGTTCGAGCGCCGGCATGCCTTTCGCGTCGGACGCTTTGATGGCCGCAATCATCTGTTCTTTGGACATTCCGGCGAGGACCAGTTCCGTTCGCTTGAAAGTGAAAGGCAGGATCGAGCGCACCGCCGGTGGATTAAAGCAGATTGGCCCGCGCATCTTCGGATTCCAGAACTGCGCAAAGTCAAACGGAGACATCCACGATCGCTCCACCAGGCAGACGAAACCATTCTTGCCCTTGACCACGGTTTCATATCCATGCCGCCCCAGGACCATCACCTCAGCATCATCTGAAATGGATGGCGGCGCGGCGCTGCGTGCCATCGCAATCTCGGCGCTTCGATCCGTCATCAGGTACTGATCGAGCGGCGCCATTTTGGAATAGGCCGCGGCGGCCTCCTGAGACCGTGCCGGCAGCGAAGCGCTCCCCAGCGCCGTCACCAGGAATGCTGCAAACGAAATCGCCTTCGCTACGCTTCTGCCTGTTTTCATCGTCAATTCTCCTGAATCGCGCTACAGCGCGATTCACCCTGAGAACCGGCAGTGCCGGCTCGTCCTGACAGCCTGCCGGCGGCAGGCTGGAAGGGTTCAAAGGGTCATCCCTCGTGTGCCAGTTTTGCAAGTGGCCCGCTGCTTGAATCCTCTGATGAGCGAGCCGCGTTTAGGGTTGCGAATCGCGCTACAGCGCGATTCGTCCTGAGAACCGGCGGTGCCGGTTCGAAGGGTCTGCGCCACAGCGCGATTCATCCTGAGAACCGGCGGTGCCGGTTCGAAGGGCCTGCGCTACAGCGCGATTCGTCCTGAGAACCGGCAGTGCCGGTTCGAAGGGTCTGCTCTACAGCGCGATTCAAAATACCCGCGCCAAACTTGTCCGCCGCAATCAGCACAAGTCTTCACCAAATTTCGTACAGCTAGTACTAGTTCTGTACCAGTTCTGTACCAACGCACAGCTGTTTCCGCTGCGACTTTGCGCTACATTCGAATGGAAACTAAATTATGAAACGACACACAAAATCACGGCATTTTGGGCCGCGCCGCAGCCTGCCGGCGCCTACCGTGGGAGATTTTCCATCTTCGAATTGCGACTTTCCGGGCGCGATTTATGCATTATTAATCGCTAGTCGGCCAATTATTAAAAATCGCCGGAAATGACTGAAAACAAACATCAGCGACCCATGTTAATCGCTAGTTTTTCCGGCACTTTTCGGAAAATTGCCCTCGGTAGCATAGGCAATCTTGCCTGTGCTCGCAGGTTTTGCATCGTGGCACAGCCACTCTTGGCTGTGCTCTTCGGTGTGGATTTACTTCGCGGATCCCGCCAACCCAAACGCATGCGACTGAAACTCAAACGACGCCGGCAAATGCTCGGCAAAATACTCCCAATCGTGCCCGCCGGGGTACAGATGAAACTCATGCGCTATCCCGTGCGCCGTCAACAACTGATCGAATTGCACGCTCCCCTTGTTAAACCCAAAATCATCCTCACTCCCGCAATCGAAATAAATCTGCAATCCCGCCGGACGCGGCCCATTTCTCACCATCGTGAACGGGCTTTCGCGCTCCCAGAACGCCACATCCACCTTCGAACCGAACGCCTTGCCCAGCTCCGCCGCCACCGCCTCAGCCTGGTCGCTGGACACATTGATCTTCGGCGGCACATCAATCAAAGCAGGGCTGTGCGCGCTAACCGCCACAAACAAATTCGGATATCGCAACGCAAACCGCAGCGCGCCATATCCTCCCATCGAAACGCCGGTAATCCCGCGCGATTTCTTTTCCGCGCGAATCCGGTAGTGGCTCTCAATGTACGGCAGAAACTCGCGTATGAAAAAATCCTCATACCGCACCTTGCCGTCGCGCGAATTGATGTAGAAGCTGCGCCCGCCATCCGGCGCCACAATCAGAAACTCCCCAATCCGTTTCGACTCGCGCAGATCCTGGATCATGTTCATGCCGCCGGAATTCAGCAGCATCTGCTCGTTCCCGCCCAGCCCATGCAGAAAATACAGCACCGGATAGGTGCTGGCCTTGTCGGTATCGTAATCGGAAGGAAGAATCACGCAATAAGGAACCGGATGCCCCAGGATCTTGCTAGGAGCCGTGCGGCACTCTGCCCTTCCCGGCGCGGCAGCAGCCGGACCGGCGCAAATCCCGGTGAAAACGATCAGCGCAGCCGCCAAACCCAGCACTCGCCCGCGCCAACAGCCGCTATTCATACCGCAGCGCCTCCACCGGATTCAGCCGCGCCGCTCGCGATGCCGGATACATCCCCGCCGCCAAGCTCACAAAAAACGAAAACGCAATCGCCCCCGCCACCATCCACCAGGGAATCGAAGAAAGGTCAATCGGCGGCAGCTCCTGCCGCGCCAGGTACACATTCGTCGCAAACGTCAGCGCCCGCCCAATCATCCATCCGATCGCAACGCCCAAAACTCCGCCCAGCAACCCCATCGCGCCCGCTTCCGCAAAAAACAGCCGCCGCACATCGCGATCCGCCGCCCCCAGCGCCTTCAAAATTCCAATCTCCCGCCGCCGCTCCAGAATCGCCATCACCAACGTATTTATTATTCCCAGCGACGCCACCGTCAGCGCCAAACTCCCAAAAATTCCCAGCAGCAAATCAAACACCGTGAAAAATAAACGCAAATTCTTAGTCGCATCCAAAATCGAAAACGTCCCGAAACCCCATTCCCTTGATCGCATCCTCCACACCCTGAACCGCTTTCGGCGAGCTAACGCGCACAGTCAAACTTTCGTAAGTTGGCTTGCCGCTGTTGCCGCGCAGCATCTCGCGCATATCAGTAGGCTGCGCAATCCGCAGATTCTGCGCAATCTGCAAAGGGATCAGCAATCGCCCGCGCCCAAATCCGCCAAACCCAGTAGCCGGCTCCGTTTCCACCACTCCAATAATCCGCAGCTTCATCTCCCGCGGCACCAGCGAGAATCCTCCCGACGCAGCCGCGTCATCAGCGCCAGAATCACTCGCCGCAGCGCCATCCGCCGCAGGCTCCTTCGCCGCAGCTGCTCCAGTCGCAGCTTTCCCAGTCGTAGCCGCAGCCGCATCCTTCGACGGCTTCTTTCCCGCCGGCGCGTCATCCGCAGGCAGCGGCTCCTTCTCCGCATACCGCAACACCAATTCCTTGCCGATCAGCGAATCCGTCTGCTTCGTAAGGTCCCGAGCGAACTCAATCTGCAGGATCGCCTCGTTCGCCTCCGGCCCAGAGAAGAACGATCCCTTCATCTCGTCAAACGCCCCATCGCCCCGCGCCGACGCCGGAATCCCCGCCACAGTAGTCATGTACGGCTTCCCCTCGAACTGCACCTCCGTCGGAAACCGCACCTCCGGGTACACCTCCACCACATTCTTGATCCCAGCCAGCTCCCGCCGCGCCGCGTCATCCAGCTTCCGCGAAGGTCTGCGCAGCAGCCCGCTCAGCCGCCGGACGCGGGGGCCCGCCAAACGCCCGCATATTCGCCTGCGTAGTCACGAACACCGCATCGAACAGCCCCGACCGCGACAGCCGCGTGCTAGCCAGTTCCTGCAATCCCACTCCCAGCGACAACATCGCCACCAGCGACGCCACCCCCACCGCAATCCCCAAGGTAGTCAGAGAATTCCGCAGCACCGCCTCCCGCAGATTGCGCGCCGCCAGCTCCGTCAGGTCACGCAATTTCATCGCTGGCTCCCTCAGTGACCAATTTCCCGTCGCGCATGGTGATAATCCGGTGCGCATAACGGGCTGCGCGCACTCTGTCGTGCGTCACCATCACAATCGTCATCCGCAGATTCCGATTTATTTCCTGTAGCAGATGCATGATGGCATCGCCCGTGACGCTGTCGAGGTTTCCAGTAGGCTCGTCGGCCAGCAGAATCGTCGGCCGGTTCACCAGCGCCCGCGCCAGCGCCGCCCGCTGCTGTTCGCCCCCGGAAAGCTCGCTCGGGCGGTGCGTCAACCGCGCCGCCAGGCTCACGCGCTCGACGGCTTCGCGCACACGTGCAGGCCGCTCCGCGCGATCTACCTCCGCCAAACGCAGCGGAAGCTCGACGTTTTCTTCGAGAGTCATCCGCGGCAACAAATTGAAGGCCTGAAACACCATGCCCACGGTGTGGCTGCGATGATGCGCCAGTTCCTGCGACGACATTTCCGCGAGATTGCGATCGTGCGCGTAGATTGCGCCAGATGTTGGCCGATCAAGTCCGGCCAGTAGATTCAGCAGCGTGGATTTGCCCGAGCCGGAACTTCCCAGCAACGCGACGAATTCGCCAGCTTGCACCGCGATCGAAACGTCGTCAACCGCGTGCACCAGCGCCTCGCCCATCGCGTACTGCCGCGAAACGCGCTCGGTGCGTATGGCAAAGCCGTTGGAATTTCCCGTCATCTCACCCACACTATTATTACGCACACCCGCTGCCATTCGTTACACATGAAGGAGAGCTTTTGTAGCGGCGATTTTCAGACCACCTTCGATAATCGCGGGCTGCCGAGCCGCGCCGTCCGACGGATGGCCCACTGAAGTGCGCTGCTACGACGACAACGTCAAAACCCACGTTAACTGCTGCCCGGTTCGATGAAACTGAACCGGCCGCTACAAATTCAAGGACAAAGTCAAAGGCGCGCAGTTGAAGCTGGCTGCTACAAATTCAGGTCCGAATACTTAGATGCGGCCACAACGCTCGCGTGATCGTAAAGTTTCTGCGGAGTCTTGCCATGAGGATTGGCCCAACGTCCTGGAATCGCCGAGCCACATTTGGGGCACTTCCCTTCCTTCAGCCGATTCTGCTGCACATCGTGCCAGGAACGCTTCACCAGTAGAGTCTTACACGAAGGGCACGAAGTGTGCGCGCCGTCACTATAAATATTCCCTTCGTAAACGTAATGCACCCCTGCCTCCAACGCGATTTGTCGCGCTGCGTGCAAGGTCTCCGGCGGCGTGCGCGGTTTGTCCTGCAGTTTGAAATCAGGATGGAATGCCGTGAAGTGCAGCGGAACATCCGGCCCCAAATTCTGCAAAATCCATCCGCATAGCTCGCGCGTTTCCTCGGCGGCATCATTCAAGGTAGGGATCATCAGGTTGGTGATCTCAAACCAGACATTTGTCTCGTTTTTCAGCCAGAGCAACGCATCCAGCACCGGTTGCAAATGCGTCAGCGTAATTTTGCCGTAGAATTTCTCGGTGAAGGCCTTCAGATCAATGTTCGCGGCGTCAATGTGGTCGTAAATATCGTGGAACGCGTCATAAGTGATGTATCCGTTCGAAACCATCACCGTGTTCAAGCCCGCCTCTTTCGCGGCGTGGCAAATATCAATGACGTACTCGCCCCAGATCGTCGGCTCGTTGTACGTGAACGCGATCGAATCGCAGTGATTGCGAATCGCGAGCAGCACCACATCCTCTGGAGGCACGTAGGAGGAACCTACCTGGTCCGCTCGCGATTTCGAAATGTCCCAATTCTGACAGAAGAAGCAGCCCATGTTGCAGCCGGCCGTGCCCATCGAAAAAACGCGCGTGCCGGGAAGGAAATGGTTCAGCGGCTTCTTCTCGATGGGATCCACCTGCATCGCCGCGGGATGCGCATAGCCCAGGCTGTAAAGTTTGCCGCCCTCGTTGGCGCGGATATAGCAGAAACCCGCCTGGCCCTCGCCGATATGGCAATGCCGCGGGCACAGATAGCAATGCACCTTGCCGGCTGGCTCCGACTTCCCACCAGCGCGCTTCGTGCAATTCCGCGGATTTTTGCAATATTTTCAGTCCCTGCATGGCACGCACTCTTCAAATCCAATTATACGCCTGAATCCCAGGACACGATTTTGCGAGACGATAACGACGCCCCAGTTGCCAGCCCCCAGCGCCGCGTTATATCGTGACAACATGGTATCTTGCGCAGCCCCTGAGCCGCCGCGAGCCGCCCGCTGACATGAAAATCATCCGGCCCATCGCGTATTCCCTCGCCGCAGCTTGCCTGCTGCTCGCTCCCGTGGCGCGCGCGCAGTCCGAAGGCCTCACCGGGAAAATGCACGAGTACAAGGACGACGTCGCTCTTTCCACAGGGCAAATCCGCACCGGTGACGTCTGCGTGAATTTCATTCCGGTGATGCAGTCCCTGGGCTTCTTCAACGGATTGGAGAGAATTGACACTTCACAAGGCTCGGAATTCCGCCGCAATTCGAACCCCGTGTATTTTTTCCCGGACTACCTGACCATCGAAATCAATATCCGCATTGAGGTATGTGACGCGAACATGTACACCCCGGCCAAAACGCCGGACGTCATCAAAGGAATGCAATTCCGTGTGCAGTGGAAACGCGGCCTGTATTTGCGCCCCGCGGCGAACGTAACGATCGACCGTAAGGCGCTGGTAATGGAGGAAGGCGACAACCGACTGCTCTACGTCATCAAAGTGCGCGACCATAACGTCCCGCTAAGCGACCACCTGATTCTTTCGGTGATTTCCGCCAGCGGCAAAATAATGTCGCGCATGTCCGCGCGGCTGTAGGCGCTTCTGCGCCCTTACGATTTCTGCTCGCGTCGCCGGTCACCTACCCATTCTAGAAAACGCTCCATGCGCGCGCGTTCGCGCCACATCAAGCTGAAGAATTTGCGCGCGTCGAGATCAGAAGCGTCTTTGCCAAAGAAAGTTTCCAGCCGCCATTGCAGGTATGGAGATGCCCACGGCCGCAGGCGATACCCCCGCGCAGTAATCCAGTAATAGCGAAGAGCGTTCAACATGGCAGCACGGGTGTTAGAATCGCATCGTGACCAGCGAGCCTATGCAAAGCGCGGAAGACCACTACTACGCGGGCATAGATTTCTTCGGCGAAGGAAAACTCCCGGAAGCAATCGCGGAATACACGCGCGCTCTGGAGCTGGATCCTAAATTGAGCGACGCGCTGCATGGCCTGGCGCAAGCCTATCACGCCCAGCAGGATTTTGACCGCACCATTGAAACGGCGCGCCGCATCCTTGAACTCGACCCCGACGACATCCTCGCATGGACTACCATCTCCCGCGCCTATCAACGCAAAGGCATGGTCCCCGAAGCCGAAGAAGCCGGCAACAAAGCACGCATCCTCGGCTGGAAGCAGCAACTGAAGGAACAAAAAGCGAGCGGCGGAAAAGTCTAAGTTCGTTCGCGCGCACAATCACGGAACAAATTTCAGGTGCTGCGATTCGCAGCAACAACTCGGCGCGCCCGCCTAGCCGCTTCCGCGACCAACTCCGCATTTCCTCGCGCCTGCGTGCCATCCGGCAAAGCAAGTGTATCCTCCAAACCGATCCGCGTGTCGTATCCGCGTTGCGCCGCCACATCGATCAGTTCCCAAGCCGTGCGGCCGACTCCATGCAAAATGATCGGCAAAGCGATCCGGGCTTGGCGCAACATTTCCTCAATCTTCGCGATGACTGCAAGCGCTGGCTCCATCTCCTGCTGCTCCGGCTCGAGCAAGACCCACCGGCAGCGGCCGGCTAGCTTGCTCTGCAGAAATTTCTCAGTGGCGAGCACGCTGCCCATCCCTGCCTCGACGCCGATGCCTTTCGCCAGCAGCATTTCGGCCAGCGCGATGGCGCCGTCTTCGTTGAAGTTCACCGAAGCGAAATCCGGAAGAGTTTTCCAGGCCGCTACTTTCTCGTGACGCTCCCGCGCATCGCGCACCATCCACAACCCAGTACTCACTCCAAACGGAATCCCCGGAATTGCAGCGCGCACAGCCGAGACAGCGCGCGCCACATCGTCCGCGTCCAAAGTCTCGCGTTCATCAGCAGCCCGCACATGAAAATGCGCCGCGCCGGCACCTGCCGCCACAGCTTCCTTCGCGGCCGCAGCGAGTTCCTGCGGCGAACAAGGAACGCGGGGATGTTCCGCACGCGTCCTGCCGCCGTTCAAAGCCACTTCGATCAGCATAAAACCCTCGATCGAGCGCGGTCGCATTCCACGCGCTATCACTAAAACAATACAGAAACAAAAACGGCCGAGCAACCTGCGCTCGGCCAAAACAAAACTCGTGATACCCGGCTACGAATTTGTAGGGGCGGGCCTAAGACCCGCCCCTACAGCACAATTTGCTCGATCCAACTCGACAGCGACGCTACCTAGCGCCAATTACAGCGCCGCGCAGACCGACTTAACTTCGGTGTAGTGTTCGAGCACTTCGTGACCCATCTCGCGGCCCCAGCCAGATTGCTTGTAGCCGCCAAACGGAAGTGACGCGTCGAACACGTTGTAACAATTGATCCACACCGTGCCGGCCTTGATCTTAGCCGCCGTCTGATGCGCCTTCTTGATATCGCGCGTCCAGACGCCAGCAGCCAGGCCGTAGATCGTGTCATTGGCAGTCGCCACGATTTCGCTCGGATCGCTGAACGGGATCGCAGTAACCACTGGTCCGAAAATTTCTTCCTGCACCACTTTCATTTTCGGATTGGTGTTGACCAGCACGGTCGGCTTCACGAAGTAACCAGTAGTTCCTTCACGCGAACCACCGGTAACAGCCTTCGCGCCCTCTTTCTGGCCGCTCTCCAAATAGCCGCATACGCGATTGAGCTGCTCCTCTGAAACCAGCGGGCCCAGATCGCTATCCGGATCGAATCCCGGACGAACGCGGATCTTCGAGGCGTTCTCGGCGACGCCTTCCACCACCTTGTCGAAAGCTTTCTTTTCGACATAGAGCCGCGAACCGGCGCAGCAGCACTGACCTTGATTGAAGAAGATTGCGCTGGACGCTCCGGGAATGGCAGAGTCCAAATCGGCATCGTCGAAAATAATATTCGGCGACTTGCCACCCAGTTCGAGCGATACCTTCTTCAGGTTTCCCGCGGCGGCTTGCAGAATCAGCTTACCGACTTCGGTGGAACCGGTGAAGGCGATCTTGTCAACGTCAGGATGCGCTGCAAGCGCGGCGCCGGCGGTTTCGCCGTAGCCCGGAACGATATTCACAACGCCGTCTGGAATCCCCGCTTCCTGAATTAGTTCGCCCAGGCGCAGCGCGGTCAGTGGGGTCTGCTCCGCGGGCTTCAAGACAATCGTGCAACCGGTCGCCAGCGCCGGTCCCAATTTCCACGCCGCCATCAGCAGCGGGAAATTCCACGGAATGATTTGGCCAACCACGCCTACCGGCTCGCGCATGGTGTAGGCGTGAAACATTCCCTGCTTCCACCCGGACATGGGAACCGTGTGGCCTTCAATCTTCGTCGCCCAGCCCGCATAGTAACGGAAATGATCAATCGAAAGCGGCAGATCGGCTACGCGCGCAATCTTCAGCGGCTTGCCGTTGTCGAGTGATTCCAATTGAGCGAACTCTTCCAGGTGCTTTTGCAGGAGGTCGCCCAAGCGCCAGATCATCTGGCCGCGCTCGGAAGGAGAAATTTTCGACCATGGGCCGGTTTCGAACGCGGCGCGGGCTGCCTTCACTGCGCGGTCAATGTCTTCCTTATCGCCTTCGGCGACGTTTGACAGCACGGCGCCGGTGGCGGGATTGTAGGTTGCGAATGTCTTGCCGGATGCAGAGTCAACCCACTTGCCGTTGATCAGCATCTTGCGAGTCTTGGTGACATACCCGGTTACATTTTCGTTTGGTTGCACAGCTACGGATGCAGTTGCCATTTCGCGATCCTCCTTCGGTCTTCAGTGATTTTCAGGAAATTCGAAATCTTGGTAACGCTTTGTCTGACGTGCGTCTTTACACGAAGCCGCGTGGTACGAAAAGCTGAACGACACAAATGCCCGTCGTCTTGGCACCTGGCTGGAAGCTGCGCGAAGCAATCAAGGTTTTCTGGACCATTCCAGTCACCCTGCGGGGGCTAACACCGCGTATCATAGTCGTCCGCGGCAGCGGTTGCAATAGGCCAGACGAATGGCCCGCATCACGTTTATTTATCGTGCTCGGGGCTATGCCGCGCCCCGCACCCAAACCCGCTGAGTCGCCGGCTTTCCCAAATGAATGCGAGCCGCCGCCCGGGCAGCGACCGTCAGCACCATCGTCTCGTCATACTCACGCTGATGGACGCGCACCTTCGTCCCGGGACGCAAACCTAGGCCGGTCAGAAATTCGAGGAATTTCGGATCTTTCTCATACACGCGCAAAATTTCGTAGGTGCCGCCAACCGATACGTCCGACAACCGCACCGCGCCAAATTTGCGGCGTAATTTCGCCATTCCTCCGACCAAAGGCACTCCATGCGGGCAGCGGCTCTCGCGGCCAAAACGTTTCAACAGCAAGCCCGCGACTTCGGGCGAAATACCGTGCTCGAGCCGCTCGGCTTCTTCGTGGGCGCGCGCCCATTCGAGGCCGATCACGTCGGTAAGGAGCTTTTCCGCGAGGCGGTGACGCAGCACCAGGTGCCCGGCGATTTCCTGGCCCTTCGCCGATAGTTCGATGTGCCCGTCGCGTCGCACGCGCAGATATCCGCCGCGGGTCATGCGCTTGAGCGCTGCAGTCACGGCTGGGGGAGTAACGCCCAAATCCTCGGCCAGGCGCGCGCTGATCGGCGCCTGCTCTTCCTGCACCAATTCCCAGATCGCTTTCAGATAGTCTTCCTGGGAAACGCTTGTGGTTTCGCGTCGCATTGCTGGTCTGCTGTAGTTCCTCGTGATTTTTGCAGCTGATGCTACCCTGCGGTAGCTGCTTGCGTGCGCAAACGCGCCGCCAGCAGAGTCACGCGCGCCTCGATGTCGTCGAAAATCGTGCGATGCAGCGCGATGTCCTCTCCGAACGGATCCCGCACCGGCCAATCCTCCACTTCATGCTCCGGGAACAGCGACTTGCCTGGAATTCCGGACATATTAATTACCACGTCCGGCTTGCGCAGCTTATGGCTGTGCAGGCCTTTCGAGAATTGGCCGTTGAACGGAACGCCGCGCTCGCGCAACACTGCCTGCGTGGTCGCGTCAATGAATCCCAGCGGCGAAACTCCCGCGCTTTCCGGCAAAATAATGTCCGCGCAGTCATGGCGCGCTATCGCTTCGGCCATCTGGCTGCGCACGCAATTCCCCACGCAGACGAAAAGCACTTTTACCGGAGGCTTCATCAGGGCGACAGAATCTCACAAATTGGGGAAGGATTGAACCGCGAGTTCGGACGAATCTTTTGGGAGAATTTCTTGGCGGGCATGCCGCGAGGCGGGACCGCCGTAAGTCTGCGCGACGCCTAACGCGCTACAGCCACGCCATTCCGCGCCATGCGCACGAAATATTCGTGGACCGCCGTGTCGTCGCTCAGCTCCGGATGAAACGTGGCCGCCAGGATCTTGCCTTCGCGGACTAGCACCGGATGTCCGGCATCCTCGGCCAGAATCTCCACGCCCGCGCCTACCGACTCAATGATAGGCGCGCGAATGAAAACCATCTCCAGGGGATGCGGGCGCAACTTTGTATGGCCCATGTGCACATCGCTCGCGAGTTGCCGGCCGTAGCCGTTGCGCAATACCGTTGCATCGAGCAAGCCCAGCGAAGCTTGCGCCGGACCGTGGACTTCTTTTGCGAGCAGAATGGTTCCGGCGCAAGTGCCGAAAAATGCTCCGTCTGCCGCTGCGAATTTCTGAAGCGCGTCGAAGAGGCCCTCTTCGGTCATAACCTTCAGATGCGTGGTGCTTTCTCCGCCGGGGAGAATTACGCCGGCGAGCCCTGCCAAATCGGCAGGCGTGCGCACGAACGTGTACGGTACGCCCAAGCGCTCGAGTACTTTGGCGTGGGCTTCGTAATCACCTTGAATCGCGACGATTCCGATTTTCAATCGGTCGTGTGTCATTTCAATTGGCCTGGAAACGTCCTTCGCATGATCGTTCAACTGAAAAACGTAGGGGCGGGTCTTAGACCCGCCCCTACAACTGAGTCAGAATCAAGCGCCGTAGGCAGAACAAAACATGCTACCAGCCGCACGTGCCAAACACTGAATCTGTGGATCCAGCCGCGGCTTACCATCCGCGCGTCTGCAGCAGATCCTTTTCGTCCATCTGGCGAATATCGAGGCCTTTCATCGCGTCGCCCAATTCTTCCGAGGCTTCCAGGACTGCCTTCGGATCTTTGTAATGCGTGGTGGCTTTCACGATTGCGCGGGCGCGGACTGCCGGGTCGCTCGACTTGAAGATTCCCGAGCCGACGAATACGGCTTCGGCGCCGAGTTGCATTACGAGGGCTGCGTCGGCCGGAGTCGCGATGCCGCCCGCGGAGAAATTCGGCACAGGCAATTTCCCGTGCTTCGCTACCCACGCTACCAGTTCAAAGGGCGAACCGAGTTCCTTCGATTCGTGCACCAATTCTTCTTCGCCGAGCAGGGTCAGGCGTTTCATCTGGCTGACGATTGTGCGCATGTGGCGTACTGCCTCGACAATATTTCCGGAGCCCGCCTCGCCCTTGGTGCGGACCATCGCGGCGCCTTCCGCAATCCGGCGCAGCGCCTCGCCCAGGTTGCGTGCGCCGCAGACGAACGGGACTTTGTAGCCGTGCTTCCAGACGTGATGCTCTTCGTCGGCGGGCGTGAGCACTTCGCTCTCGTCAATGTAATCCACTTCGAGCGCTTCGAGGACTTGCGCTTCCGCGAAATGGCCGATGCGCACTTTGGCCATCACCGGAATCGAAACCGTGTCCATGATTTCGCGAATGATGCGCGGCGCGGCCATGCGCGCCACTCCGCCTTCTTTGCGTATATCCGAAGGGACGCGCTCCAGCGCCATCACCGCGCATGCTCCGGCGTCTTCGGCGATCTTGGCCTGCTCGGCGTTGGTCACGTCCATGATCACGCCGCCCTTCAACATTTCCGCCAGGCCCACTTTCACGCGCCACAAATTATTGTTCATCAGTTCCATCGAGTTTCTCCCTCGGTCTCACTTGCGAATTTCACTTCTCGAGCGGCTTCCCTGCTAATTCTTGCGGCGCGTCGTCCTTCGCAGCTTGTTTCGGGGAAATGATTACGAATCTCCCCTTGCCGCGCGCCAATACTTTACCCGAACCGTCGCGAATATCTCCCGCCAGAAACAAATTACGCCCTTTCATCTCCACTTCGTGCCCCTCCACGACCAAATCCGCGTCCACCGGCACGGGCTTCAAATATTCGATGTTCAGCTCGGCCGTCACCGCGCGCACTTCGCGGAAGCGGCAGACCTTGCCCATCACTTCATCCAGCACAGTAGCTATGATACCGCCGTGAATGAATCCCGGGCCGCCCTGATATTCCGCGCCGAGGCGAAACTTGCCGCGAATCCTTTGCGCGGCATCGTCCTGCTCGAACGTCAGCAGCATGCCGCGCGGGTTCGCTCCGCCGCAGCCAAAACAAATATTCTCCGGATTAGGTTTCAGCTGCACGGATCCCCTAGACCAACGCCACGCGCGAACGGAATTCACTGCGGGCACCGCGCTGGCGCTTGCGAAACTCTGTTTTCACGACTTCGCCGAGCGTCTCAATGCCCCGCATGATCCGTTTTTCGTCCAGGCTGGCGAATCCCAGCCGCACCGTATTCGGCTGCGGGTTCTGATGATAGAAATAACGCCCCGGAACATACATAACCCCGCGTTCCCGCGCGTGAATCAAAAGTTCCCCAGCATCAAATCCCGCCGGCAAACTCAACCACACCGACATTCCGCCTTCCGGTCGAGTCCAATTCGACTCCTCCGGCATAAATTTCCCTAGCGCCGACTCAATCGCATCCAACCGGCTGCGATAGACCTTGTTCATCTTCACCAGATGCCGCGACATGTGGCCGCGCCGGATAAATTCCGCCAAGGTCGCCTGCGCGAGCTGGTCGGTGTGCAAGTCAGTGGCTTGCTTGACCAAACGCAAGCGCTCGATCACGCTTTCCGGCCCGATGCACCAGCCAACGCGCAATCCCGGAAAAGCAATCTTCGAAACGCTGTCAATCTGAATGACGCTGCCGGTGCGATCCAGCGAGCGCAACGAAGGCGTCGCGGCGCCACGCAGACGCAGCCGCCCGTAAATATAATCCTCAATCACCGGGACCTGATAACGCGCGGCCATGTCGAGCAAACGTCGCCGGTCCGCCATCGGCAAAGCCGTGCCAGTCGGATTATGAAAATCCGGCGTCGCGAAAATAAATTTCACGCGGTTCTGCATCAACACGGATTCGAGCGCGTCAATATTCAGACCCAGCCGCCCGTTCGGCGCGTCATCCGTATCCACGGCCACCGCCAGCGTGCGAACTCGCGCGGCGCCAAAAGTTGCCAGTGCTCCGGGATATGCCGGATTCTCCAGCGCCACCGCATCTCCTGGACGCAAGAACGCCTTGCATAGCAGGTCAATCGCCTGCTGGCAGCCGCCGGTGATCAACAATTGCTCGCTGCGGACGTTCAACCCTTCGTCACGGAAAAAATCAATCAGCGCGGTCTTCAGCGGCTCGTATCCGTCCGATGATCCGATCTGCAGTACTTTGCGTCCGTCGGTGCGCAAAACCGCATTGCAGCAGCTGCGAAATTCCTCGAGCGGAAAATATTCTTCCGGCGGCCGCGCGGCTACGAAACCGATCGCGTCTTTAGGCACTTCCGGAGTCAGGCGGCTCAACCCGTCCTCGCCGCGCTCGTCCGCGAACAACGATTCCCAGCGCACGGACCCGCCATTGCCATTCGTGCGTGGCGGGGGCGAAAATTGCCGCTCCGGCGCGCCACAAATATATGTCCCGCGCCCGACGTGCCCCTGAATCAGTCCCTCGGATTCGAGTTCCGCGTAAGCATTGGCCACGGTGGTGCGATGCACGCCTAGCTGCGTCGCCAATTCGCGGCTGGCGGGAATGCGATCGCCCGTGCGCAATTCGCCGGAATGCACCAGCGCACGCAACTGATCGCGCAACTGCACGTACAAGGGAATGTGGCTTTCAGACTGGAGATGTAGCGGCAACATTGGCTCACTCCTGCAGTCCAATATACAGGCTCAATTATACCCGTAAAGAGCCAATATGTCTTTCGGGCGCAGGACTTCGATTTGCGGCTGTATCTGAGCGAAAGTTGGCAGTTAACAGCTGAACGTTAAGGGCTAAACTCGCCACCGCTTCCCCGCAACAAAAATCTCTGAACTTTCCCGGTCGCGGTGCGCGGCAATTCCTTGACGAAGCGATATTCCTGCGGACATTTAAATCCCGGCAATCGTGTGCGCAGCCAGCCATAAATTTCGCTGTCGAGGCCGCCTGCTGTGTTCGTGACGCTTTGCCTCAGAACGATGTACGCCACAGGGCGCACCAACCCTACTGCGTCCGCGTTCCCCACGACCGCGCACTCGGCGATCGCCGCATGCCCGAGCAGCGCGTTCTCCACTTCCCCGGGCGAGACCCACATGCCGGAAACCTTCATCATGTCGTCGGCCCGGCCGCGATAATAAAAATATCCATCGGCATCGCGCGAAAATTTGTCGCCGGTATTTACCCAGCCGTCGCGCTTGGTCCGCGCCGTGAGGTCCGGAATCCGCCAATATTCCGAGAATGCGCTTCCCCCCTTCACCCACAGGTTCCCAGCCTCATCCACCCGCGCAGGCTCGCCCGCGTCGTCCGAAATTCGCGCTTCGTAGCCCGGAACTTCACGGCCGCAACTGCCTGGACGCGCCTCGCCTGGCTGTGACGACAAGAATATGTGCAGCATTTCGCTTGAGCCGATGCCATCCAGGATTTCGATTCCGAACCGCTTGTGAAACTGCCCGAATATTTCCGCCGGCAAAGATTCTCCCGCTGAGACGGCCAGGCGCACGGAAGAAAAGTCCACACTCAAGCCCTTTTCAGACTCCCGCAACAGGGACGCATAAAAAGTCGGCACCGAGAAGAATACAGTCGGCCGGTGCTCCTCGATGACGGCGGCAATTTCATCCGCGCGCGGCCGCTCGGGATACAGAATGGTGCTGGCGCCGAAATGCAGGGGAAAATACATCCCGTTCCCCAAGCCGTAGGCGAAAAACAATTTAGAAACTGAAAACAGGCGGTCGTCCGCGCGCAATCGCAGCACGCCATGCGCGTAATTGCGCGCTGCTACGGCCATGTCCTGATGCCGATGCACCACGGCTTTTGGAGCGCCGCCACTGCCTGAGGTGTACAAAAAGAAGGCCGGATCGGTCGCGAGCGTTGGATGAGTCGGCACCGCGCCGGCGCGCGAAGGCACCCAGTCGTGCCACCGCAAAATCCTTCGCGCTACACGCTCTGGCTTCACCGTTCCCGAGGTACTTTCATAAATCACCAGAAGATCCAGCGTTGGATCGCCTGTCACGCCGTCGGCGAACTCACCCAGGATCGGCGCGTGCACAATTGCGATGCGCGCGCCACAGTTTTCCATCCAGTGCCGATAATCCGCGGCGCGCGCCATGGGATTCACCGGCACGGCAATCGCGCCAATTTTGGCCGCGCCGAAAAACGCACCAAAAAATTCCGGCGAATCCGGCAAAGCAATTAGCACTCGCTCCCCGGGCTTGCAATCCGCGGAGCCCAGCGCCTCCGCCACGCGATCAACCAGACTCAGAAGGTCCGCATAAGTCAGCGAGCGTCCGGTTCCCAGAATTGCCAGTTTTTCCGGATGCTCGCGTGCGGGGCGAGAGACGAATTCATCCGCGATGTTGTAAAAGCGCTGTGGCGCAGGCGAAGCGGAGGGAGACGACACAGAACCGGGCGAAGAAGACGAGTCCGTCATGCCAGGATTCTACCCTAGAAAAAAGACCCAGCAAGCAGGCTACGACGCATCAGCGACGCATATCCAAAAAACCGACCACAAAATAAAACCGGGCGCCAATCCAGCGCCCCACGAGATCTAAAATCTAAGCGATTCGTCAACTCCAGAAACGAGCGCGATTCACTCGTCATTAACCACTTCCTTACTGCGTCGCCGACTTCTCCCCGAGCCTCCGCATGCGCTCCTGCAATTTTTTGCGCAAATTTACCGGGGCGTTCGGATTGAAAGCCACCAGATACCACAGAGGCTGCGTACGATCCTTACTTAGCCTCGACAAAGTCGCTGCATCGCTGTTGGGGTGGCGCGCGATGTTCTCGCGTATCGCTGAATACGGATGATGCGATAAACGGCCCAGCGTCTTCGCCGAAACTTTGGGATGTTCGCTGATCAAACGCAGCAAATAGAAATCTTCCTTGGGAGCCTGCCGCGAAAGCGAGTCCAAAGTTTCCGGCTTCACTTCGGCGCTTAACACCACGCCTACCTTTTCATCCCAACCTGGGTTGATGCGGTTCAGTTCCTGCGTGCGCGCGTGAATCAGCTGCTCGATCACCCGCCGCTCCTGCTCCAAACGCGGCGCCGGCAACGCGCTGCGCTCGACCGAATCCAGCACGCGCAGCAGATGCTGCCGCTCGCCGAACACGATTTGCGACGTGCGTACCGCTTTGCTCTTCCCCGGATTGCGTACCAAGTCTGAACGTCTCATCGTTTGTTCACCCCGCGGATCCCAGGAGCCGCATCATTCCCCAGCACAATTCCCCAGCAGCAGTCCGGGCACGATTTCGAATTTTGCTGTCGTCGTTGGCAACGGGCCGAATGGCGTTCCAGGAAACGCGCTTGTACCGCGCGAATCATCACCTTCGTTTCCCGCAGTATAGCTTTGTTCGCAGCCCCAACAAAAGCGTGCCGTTGTGAAACGCTGGCTTAGCGCCCCAATCGCTAAGCCTCACAAACGCACCGCCTAGTGAAATTATGCCAGCTGGGTTTTAGTTGAACGTTTTCGCGCACTCGCGCTCGAACGAACATTCCCGCACGGGCATCCTCGCCCGACGAAACCCAGCCATCCCCTGTATCTGCGGCAACGTCAACGCAACGGCCCAGATTATCTAATCTCGCCCACACAGAGTAAAGCGAAGTACCCAAAGGTGTTCCGTAGCCCGCAATAGATGGTTCTAGAACCATCCAATCATCGCGCCGCAGGACTCTTGGGGTGTTTTCGCAGGTGCAGGTGCGGCTAAAGTCGCGGTTCCCTCTGTGGCTGCCACCTTTAGGCGGGCGTGATCGCGGCAGAAGGCTGCCCGCCTAAGAAAGCAGGCGGCCGCTACAAAGTCAAATGCAACTCGCATGTCGAGTCCGGACTCGCGTTATTGCGCATTCCCCGACAACACGCTAACTTGAACATTCGCCACCACCCGCAAGGAGCCAGACACATGCCCGCGTTCGACGAACACAAGGACGAACTGGAGCACTACGAAACGATGATGGGGCCACACCGCGGCCGGCTGGCGGTCTCACTGGACCTGCTCACCAATGCCCTGATCTTGGTGGGCCAGCATGGCGTTTACTGCCACACCAATCGCGACCCTGACGTCCCCGTGATGGACATCCGCATCGTTCAGGCAGAAATCGGCAAGGCAAAGGAACTGATTCAAAGCGTGATGGAAGCGATGCGAGCCGAACGCGACAAGAAATCCTGACCGTAACCTTTCCGCCGCTCGGCAGTTCTATACTATGGCAGCAAGAACTCCGGAGCTTTCGTTGAAGGCCGTACAAGAAGCCAGCGAACGGCGGCTGATCGAAGCGGCGCAGCAGGACCCGAGCCGCTTCGGCGCGCTCTATGAAATTCACTTCGAGCGCGTGTACGCGTACGTCTCGCGGCGCCTGGCGAACCGCGAAGCGGCTGAGGACGTCACGTCCGAGGTCTTTCAGCACGCGCTTGCGAGTTTGCCGCGTTTCGAATGGCGCGGCGCTCCCTTCGGCGCGTGGTTGATGCGCATTGCGGCGAACGCCATCGCGGATCGCTGGCGGCGCGGCTCGCGCGAGCAGACTGACGCGCTTGCAGACGATCCCGCCAGCGCCGAGCCGAGCCCCGAAGAAATCGAAATTCGCGCGCAATTATTTCGCCTAGTCCAGGAATTGCCTGTGGAGCAGCGGAAGGTCGTGCAGATGCGCTTCGCCGAGGAAAAAAGCATTCGCGAGATCGCGCTAGAGCTGGGACGCACTGAAGGCGCCGTGAAGCAGCTGCAGTTCCGGGGGATTCAGACTCTGCGCGAAGAAGCTGCGAGACTTTCCGGAGGCAAGGTAGCCGGCAAAGCGGCAGGTAAGGCTTCTCAGAAGAAGAATCGGTCGGGTGCAGCCCATGCCTAAAGCAAACCTGAGCGAACAACTCGATCGCGCTATCCAGGCGCTACTTGCGACGAGCGCGACGGTCCGCGGGCGGCGCGACGGTGCCGCGTCCAAAGCGTCCGTTTGCCGCGCTGGCGCGCGTCGCCGAACAGCTTCGCGGGCTGCCCCGGGAGGATTTTAAGTCAGCGCTACGAGCACGACTCGAAGGGAGAACGCCTATGGCCAGCAAAGCCGCTACAGCACCCGAAGTGAAGCAGACCGCCACCGCGTACTTGATTGTGAAAGGCGCTGCGCGCGCGATCGAATTTTACAAGCAGGCTTTCGGCGCGACGGAAATCATGCGCCTGAACGGCCCGGGTGACAGAATCGGCCACGCGGAAATCCGTATCGGCAATTCCACCATCATGCTCGCCGATGAATTCCCCGATTACGGCGTCGTCAGCGCGGAAACGCTCGGCGGCTCGCCCGTAAGAATCACTCTCCAGGTGCCCGACGTGGACGCGATGGCCGCCCGCGCGATTGGCGCCGGCGCGAAAGTGCTTCGACCGGTGCAGGATCAGTTCTATGGCGAACGCTCCGGCCAATTCATGGATCCCTTCGGACTGACATGGATCATCGCAACGCACAAGGAAACACTCACTGCCGAAGAGATCGAGAGGCGGTTCGCTGGTTTGCAGCAGCCTTCTCCCGCACCATCGGCGGAGAAACCTAACGAAGAACCGAAGTGGACTCTGCCGGTGCCGTACATCCGCAAGGGATTCCGCACGCTGACGCCTTATCTACTCGTGGCGGGGGCGGCGAATCTGATTAACTTTTACAAAGAGGCTTTTGGCGCTGAAGAAATTTTCCGCGTGGCGCGGCCCGGCTCGGACCTGATCATGCATGCTGAAGTTCGTATCGCGGGTTCGATGGTCGAGCTTGCTGACGCAACCGAGGAGTTCAAGCCGCGGGCGTCGTCGAATATTTTGTACGTGCCGGATGTGGATGCGGCCTTCCAGCGCGCCGTGGACGCGGGCGGCACTTCGCTCGCTGCGCCCGCTGACAGGCCGTGGGGCGATCGCGACGGCGCTGTGAAAGATCCCGGCGGAAATACCTGGTACATCACCACGCACGCCGGCGGCAAACACATCGCGGCGAACACACCTTCCATCGTTCCGGTGTTTATGGTTCAAAACGCCGCAACGTATATCGAGTTTTTGAAGCAAGCATTCGACGCACGAGAGCTTTTTATGGCCAAGAGTCCGGACGGCGAGATTCGGCACGTTAGCCTTCGCGTGGGCGATTCGATTCTCGCAGGCGGCGAGCTCCACGGAGAATTTCAGGCCGCTCCGTTCCTGCTGCACATGTACGTTCCTGATACGGACGAGGTCTACGCGAACGCGCTGCGGCATGGCGCGAAGACGATTCGCGGACTGGAAGATGCACCCTATGGCGATCGCACTGCAACGGTGCAAGATTCCGCCGGCAATTTGTGGTCGCTCGCCACGCACGTCAAGGATGTGAAGTTTTAGTCTGGCGTGCGGTTAACGCAGGTAGGGGTTTTCGGCGCGCTCTTCGCCGATGGTGGTGTTCTCGCCGTGGCCTGGGATCACGAGCGTTTCGTCGGGCAGCGCCAATAGCTTCTCGCGGATCGAATTTAAAATATCTTTCATCGAGCCACCCCACAAGTCCGTGCGACCAATGCTGCCTTGAAATAAAGTGTCGCCGGCAAGTAGGCGTCCGAGTGCTGCCGCGTCCTCGCCTGTGCGTGGCGACGCTGTCTCGTCCGCATGTGCGTGCAAATGCGCTGCTGCTGAAGACTTCGCCGGTTCGGGCTTGGCGCGATCCAAGTAGCCTTGCCCGAAGGAAGGTGTTCCCTTCTCCACGAGCAAGCTGATGCTTCCTGGAGTGTGCCCCGGCGTGTGAATCACGCGCGCGGCGTATCCGCCCCAGCGCACGCTGTCGCCTTCCTTCACGAAATCATCAAGCCGCATGCTTTGCGGCGTGCGCATCCCCAAAAATTGCGCCTGCATGTCGAGGTGCCGGTACAACTCCAAATCTGCCTCGTGGATCAGCACCGGCGCTTTCGTCGCGGCATGCAGCAGCGCGAGGCCTCCGACGTGATCAATGTGCGTGTGCGTGCTCACAATCGCGCGCACGTTCAGCCGGTTTTCGCGCAAAATTTCCAGGATGCGTTCGACCTCGTCGCCAGGATCCACGACGATTGCATCACGTGTTTCCGGGTCGCCAAGGATCGAGCAATTGCACTGCAACATCCCCACTGGGATGATTTCGTGAATCAGTTTTTCGCTCACGCTGAAAGTATAGCAACTCTTTCGGCAGCGAGTCAGTTTCAGGTTACGATGTGAATCAGGTAATGGGTACCGGAAGTGGCGATTTTGATGGAATGCCAATCGTCTGGAATTCCTGATCTCGCGACAACTCAGTTTCGATCGTTCGGATTTCCGGACGAGTAGTTTAGACGCCGGTGTACTCGTCCGGAATGCGACCTTCAGTGGCTAAGGCGTGATTTCGAATGCCTTCCGCTTTGCAACTACTACTCCCACCACTCGACTATTCTCCCGAGCCGGTGACCTTCCGAGTGAATCAGCGCAGGCACCGGCGCGGTCGCGCCTGGCAGGATAAGCGAGGTGACGATTGTGTGAATCGAGCGGCCACCGTTGCTGAGCGCAAATTTGACGACAACGATTGGGCTGGATTTTGGAGTATCTATCGTAAAAGTTCCCGTACAGTCGGGGAACACGTTGTATGTTCCGGTCTCCATATTGTGAAATCCAGTAACCGGGTCAGTGGGAGGAGCAGGCGGAGGAGATGGCGGTGTTGGCGCGTTTGGACTCGCCAATACAAAATCAACTTGCGAGAGATTTCCCTCTCCGTCGAAGTGGGTCATGGCAATCCCATCGCGTTGGACTACCACTGTTGTCATCGTGCCGTCAGATGCTTTCACAGGTACGAAGACCTGTCCGGATACAGTGAATGCGTAGTCACCCTTTAAGGTGGATTTGCCGCAGGTCGTCTCCTGCGCTCGGGCTCCTGCAACCGCGACTGCCAAGAAGAGTATCCCTGCAATCACCGCTTTCGATCCTGTCGTCAAAATCGATCGTTTCATGGTCAGCTCCTTTCGAATTGCCGCTGGTTTCTCCAGCGACGGGCCATCATTGGCGCAAGCCTGTTTATCCGCAATAGAGACGGCCTGAAGCTTTCATGTAGATTTTCTGAAGCCAGAAGGGTTTGCTTTTCTTCGGGTTAGCTCTTCGAACGTTTCAAATCGTTGCTTTGTGCGCCAGAGACGAAGACGTAGAATCAGCCAGCTCGATGGACTAAGTATCATGCTCTCCGAAACCATCCATTTCGAAGGCTTTGAACTCGACCCAGGTTCCTTTGAGCTTCGCCAGGACGGCCAGCTCATCAAGCTGGAGCGCATCCCGCTGCAGTTG
This sequence comes from uncultured Acidobacteriota bacterium, assembly GCA_963754275.1. Classification (GTDB taxonomy): domain Bacteria; phylum Acidobacteriota; class Terriglobia; order Acidiferrales; family UBA7541; genus Palsa-295. The sequence continues at coordinate 180,060 of CAVWFO010000022.1, read as the reverse complement.
CTCTTCTTGCTCGCCGAAAATCGCCAGCGTCTCGTCACGCGAGAAGAAATCCTCCGGGCAATCTGGGGCGAAAACGTATTCGTCGATGCCGACAACAGCATCAATACCGCCGTCAGGAAAGCTCGCCAAGCGTTGAAGGACGATCCCGAAAATCCGCGTTTTTTGCGGACGATTCCGGGCAAGGGCTACCGATTCACAGCGCAAGTCAACAGTGTAGACGTGCCTCCGCTACCGGATGCGTTTGTTCCCCCGGGAACGGAGGCCCGAGAATTGCTCGAACCGACGCGGGCGGCTCCGCAAGTCCGGCCCGAGTTCAGGACTTGGGCACTCTGGACGACCGTCGGTCTTCTGGTACTCATGAGCGCCGCGCTCATGCTTCGTTCACGGTCGGGCGCGCATCCGAAGCCGGGCCCGAGGAAAGCAATGCTTGCGGTGCTGCCATTCGTGAACCTGAGCGGAGATCCCCGCGAGGAATATTTTGCGGATGGGATGACCGAAGAAATCATTACGCAGCTTGGAAGCCTAGAACCAAACCAGCTGGGAGTAATCGCGCGGACATCTTCTATGCAATACAAAGGCGCACAAAAAGGCGCCGCACAAGTTGCTCATGAGCTTGGAGTGGACTACTTACTCGAAGGCAGTGTGCGGCGAACCGACCAGCGAGTGCGCGTCACCGCGCAACTGATCCAGGCCAGCGATCAAACCCATTTGTGGGCGGCGGACTTTGACCGGGACACGGGGGACGTCCTGAGACTGCAGAGCGATCTGGCGCTGGCGATTTCGAGCAAGATTGAATTGACGCTATCGCCTCCCGTGCGCGCCCGCCTCACTGAAGCGCCGCCAGTCAACAGCGAAGCCCACGATGCATATCTACAAGGACTTCACGATTGGGAACTTCGCACGAAACCTGGCGTCGAGCGCTCAATCGCGGAATTCCAGAGCGCGATTGCGCTCGATCCCCAATACGCACCGGCCCATGCAGCACTCGCTCGCGCGTACAGCCTGGCGCCCGTGGTGGGTGCGATGACGTCTGCGGAGTCCATGCCCAAAGCGCGAGACGCGGCGCTGCGCACGATTGAGCTCGACCCCAATCTCGCCTCCGGTCACACGACTCTAGGATTCGTTAAGGCACATTACGAATTCGACTGGCCTGGAGCGGAGCGTGAATATCTGCGGGCGCTCGTATTAAATCCCAACGACGCTTATGCCCACCTGTTCTATTCCAATAGCTATCTTTCACCGCTGGGGCGCCACGCGGAAGCGATTGAAGAAATGCAGAAGGCAATCGCCATCGATCCATTCTCCGCGCCAGTCCAATCATTTCTCGGCCGCACCTACATTTGGGCCGGGCAATTCGACAAGGCGCTGGCGCAATTCCAGAAATGCGCCGACATGTTTCCCGGATTCGCAATCGATCACGAACGCATGGCACAGCTCTACGCTTCCCTGGGCAGATATGCTGATGCCATCGCCGAGGACACGAAGGCTAGGTTGCTTTCCGGTGAAGACGCTCAGTCAGCGCTGAAGAAGGAAGCCGCACTCCGGCAAGCATTGGCGACAGGCGGCCCGGCGGGCTACTGGAAGAAGCTTCTTGATTTGACGCGGATGGCGGACAATCCGCCAGAGACCTACCGGTCGCCATTCGGCGCCGCGATTTTGTACGCCCACCTCGGCGAAAAGACAAAAGCTCTGGACTCACTCGAAAATGCCTACGAACAACGCTCTATCGCTATGACCGAGATAGCTGTGGAACCGGCATTCGGCTCCCTCCGAGATGAACCACGATTTCGAGACTTGCTTCGCCGTGTGCGATTAGATGGCGCGCGGACCGAGTAATGATTGCTGGAGCGCGTCGAGCCCGGAATTTCCTAGATTTCTCTTCCGAGATCGAAGCAGCGATTCTGCGCAGAATCGGCTAGCGCGAGAGAAGTCGCGAAATCGGAAACTGCCCCGCCACGTTTCTCTCGCCCGCGTTGACTTGTATGACTTGCGAATCTAATATGTGCACGGAATGACAGACTCCCAGCCTCTGGTCGGGCAAATTATTTCCCAATATCGCGTTATAGAACGGCTTGGTGGCGGCGGCATGGGCGTGGTGTACAAGGCCGAAGACACCAAGCTCGGGCGCATGGTCGCGCTGAAGTTTCTGCCGGATGATGTTTCGCAGGACAAGCTAGCCCTTGATCGCTTTCTGCGGGAGGCTCGCGCCGCCGCGGCGCTGAGCCATCCCAACATTTGCACCATCTTCGAAATCGGCGAATACCAGGGACGCAGTTACATCGCCATGGAATTGCTGAAGGGCGCCACGCTGAAACATCGCATCACGGGCGGGCCTTTGGCGTTTGATACGCTGCTGGAATCCGGCATCCAATCCGCCGACGCGCTGGACGCCGCACATTCTGAAAACATCATTCATCGCGACATCAAGCCCGCAAATATTTTTCTCACTGATCGCGGCCAAACGAAAATTCTCGATTTTGGCCTCGCGAAAATCATGGCAGTCCCCGGCAGCGATGGGCGCACCGAGTCAGGCGGTGTAACCTTGGACGGCGCCAACCTCACCAGCCCCGGCATAGCGGTGGGCACAGTGGCGTACATGTCGCCGGAACAAACCCTGGGCAAGGACCTCGATTCCCGCACCGATATTTTTTCGCTCGGTGTGGTGCTGTACGAAATGGCGACGGGCCGCCAGGCCTTTTCCGGCTCCACTTCCGCAGCGGTATTCGACGCCATCCTGAATCGCGCGCCTGTCGCACCGGTGCGCATCAATCCCGACGTGCCACAGGAACTCGAACGCATCATTAATAAGTCGCTGGAAAAAGATCGCACCATGCGCTACCAGACGGCCGCCGATTTGCGCACCGATCTGCGGCGTCTGCAGCGCGATTCGGGCTCCAGCAAGGCGCAGGTGAGCACGGCCGAAAATTTCAGCTCCGCGAACGCAGCCACCGCAGCCGCCGGCTCATCCGGCGCAAATTCCGCCGCAGCTGCGCCACCTCCACCGCCGCCGGCACAGGCTCAGGCTCGACGAAAACTTCCTCGAGCGGTTCCGGAAGCGCCGCCATCGTTCTGGGCGAAGCAAAAAAACACAAAGGTAAATTGATCGCCGCAGCCGCCATCGTGCTCATCGCCGCCGCTGTAGCTTTCTTCGTCTTCAAACCGCGCGGCCACCAAAATACTTTCAACGCGCAAAATATGAGCATCGTAAACCTAACCGAAACTGGCAAAGCGGCAGGCGTCGCCATCTCTCCCAACGGCCAGTACGTCGTGTACGTTTTGCGCGACGGCGAAATGCAAAGCCTGATGGTTCGCCAGGTAGCTACGGGCAGCGACGTGCAAATCCTGCCGCCCGCCGTGAGCGTGTTCTACGGCCTCACCTTTTCCCCCGACGGCAATTACATTTATTTCACTGAGGCGTCCAAGGAAAATCAGCTTTTCAGTTCGCTCTACAAAATGCCCGTGCTTGGCGGCAATCCGCAGCAGGTCATGCGCGATATAGACACTTCGATCAGCTTTTCTCCCGATGGCAAACAATTCGCGTTCATCCGGGGCATTCCAGATAAGGGAACCTTCAACCTATTGGCCGCCAATGCGGACGGCTCGGGCGAAAAACTCCTGACCTCGATGAGCGCGAACATATCCATCGCGGGCCTTCTGACTCCCGCCTGGTCGCCGGATGGCAAGACCATCATCTTTGCGTCTTTGTTGCCGTCGGTCAGCAGCAAGCTGAACGAATTCACCGTCGCCACAGGAGCTGTGCGCACGCTCTTCGCGACCCACGGAAATCTGGGGAGACCACATTGGTTGCCGGATGGAGACGCGCTGTTGGTTCCGATGCGCGAGGAGAGCGGCGGCGCGCAAGGCCAGCTTTGGAAAATTTCCTATCCTTCCGGGGAAGCGCAGCGGCTGACCAACGACCTGACGGATTACAGTTTGCCCTGGCTGGATTTGACGGCGGATGGTTCGACCGTAGTGACCGTGGAAACCACGGTTTCGTCGGACCTGTGGAACGCGCCCGGTGGAGATTCAGCGCGCGCCACGCAAATCACCTCCGGCGGCCCAGCAATTTTCGGCGTTTCGCCGTTGGGACCAGACCGCGTTCTGATCACCAATCGCAATCGCGAACTCTTCAGCGCGAACTTCGACGGCAGCGCTCGGACGCAGGTGGCAGGCAGCGATCGCAACATACTGTTCGCGTGGGGTTGCGGTGACGGAAAGCACATCGTGTATTCTGTCCCGCGCGGCAATGGATCCGATATTTGGCGTATGGACGCGGACGGCACGAACCCATTACAGTTGACCCACGACAAGTCCGCACTGCTCCCGATATGCTCGCAAGATGGTTCGACGGTGACTTTCGACTACGAGGATCAACTGAGCAGTTGGCGCATGGGAATTGACGGCTCCAATCCCACGTCGCTAGGACTGCACAATCAAACCTCCCCAATCGTCTTTTTATCCAAGGACAATAAGCTGGTCCTGTTTCGTCTGGGGCATCCCGACGCGCCGCAGCTGCGCGATCAATTGGTGGGCCTCCCGGTGGCAGGCGGACCGCCGGTATTTTCTTTTGACGTTCCTCTCGGCAACGCCCAAAATTTGCCGCACTGGGCGCCGGACGATCACGGAGTTGACATGGTTTTGGTTCGCGGAGGCGCCGCGAATATTTGGCGGCAGCCTGTTCCGAGCGGCGCGATGAAGCAGATCACAAATTTCCCCAGCGGCCTGATCCGCTCCTTCAGCTGGTCGCCTGACGGCAAGACCCTGTTCCTCGCGCGCGGTTCGGTATCCAGCGACATCATTCTACTGAAAAGCGCGAAGAACTAAATCGCCCGGACGGTTAGTAGCGCGTTTCTGGCCCGGCATGGAGCTTGGCATCATGAGAGGCCACCCAGCGGAAGAGCGGCGCGCACCGTACATCCTTCGCCGGGAGTGCTCTCCATGCTGAACTTTCCGCCGAGTTCCTGCACGCGTTCCCGCATCCCGGAGATTCCCACCGTGAAATCCGGAGCAGCTCCGGCGGAACGCGGCGGCAGCCCCCGGCCGCAATCGGCGATTTCCAACACGATCTCATTGGACTCCTGAAACAGGCGCACAGCGGCGGTGCTGCTTCCCGAATGGCGATATACATTGCTGAGCGCTTCCTGCGTGACGCGAAATATCGTCAATTCAGTTTCCGCTTTCAAACGGCCGATATCCGGCGCGAGCTGCAGCGATATCGTGATTCCGCTGCGTCCGGAGAAACCGCGCACCAGCCATTCCAGCGCGGATACCAGGCCCATTTCCTCCATCGTCGGCGGATGGAGCAAATAGGAAATGGAGCGGATCTCTCCGGCGGCGGCTTGGATCAAATCCCGGCATTCCGTCACAACTTTCTGATGCTCGGGATCGGTTTCGTCCAGCAGGGTGCGGATTCTGCCTAAGGCCAAGCTCAATCCGCTGATGTAGGTGCCAACGCCGTCATGCAGTTCTCTGGCAAGTTTTCTTCTCTCCTCGTCTTGCGCCTGGAGCAGGCGTCCCGACAAATGACGCAACGCGGATTCCGCTTGTTTGCGCTCGGTGACGTCTTCGCCCGAACTCAGCGTGCCGATGACCGCGCCATCGCCGTCGCGCAACAGCGAGTTGCGCCACGCGATCATTCGTTCTTCGCCCGACTTGGTGAGCACCGGGTTTTCGATGTAAGTGAGATCACCGGCCAGAAGGTTGCGGAAGCATGTTCGGAGCTGGTCTCTGATTAGGGCTGGGAGGCAGGTTTCGATCCAGTCGCGGCCCAGCAGTTCGCGCTCCTGCCATCCCAGGACCGCGCATCCCTTGCGGTTGATCAATGTGATGCGGCCCCGCAGATCGAGCGCTAGCAGGATGACGTCGGCAACGTCGAGATAGCTTTGCGCGCGATCGCGCTCCCGCAGAATCAGATCGTTCGCGCGTTTGCGTTCGGTGATGTCCTGAGTGATGGAAGCGACGCGATCCACGCCCGCGGGCCCGATGATGGGAAAGTACGAAACGAGCAGGTTTCTGTATCCCAGACGCGGAGACTGATAGTTCAACTCGAATTTGACCACGCGATTCTGAAAACATTCGTCCAGCTTGGGCTTGATCACCTTCTCGAATAGATCGGCGCTGAGAACGTCCGAGGAAAGGCGCCCGACGATTTCTTCATGTTGTACACCGCGGTAATCCAGGTAGGCTTGATTGGCGGTGACGTAGCGGTAATCGCGATCTACCACCACAATGATTTCTTCCAGATTATCCAGCACTTGTTCGTAGCCGCGAAAGCCCGCTGCGAACGGAGCGTTAAGATTCGCATGCTGTTTCGTGCGCGGACTGACAGCGCGAGTGTTCTTTCGAGGCATCTCGGTTTCCAGGACAACGAGACGCACGGCGTGCGACTTCTTTCAGTTTCAATCAGAACGAGGGTCTAAGCGCTTGGAGGCCGCACGATGCGAAGTGGGATTAGATCACGAATTTGGGAACAAAGTTGCTTGAACGTGAACCGCCACGCCGCCTCGTCGCACAGTCTGAACCCGATTTCGGCACTCGTCAAGATGACCCAATGGTGTCTCCCTGTTCGGCGCGAGCAATCATTCGCCCCGGCTTCGCGTTGACCGCGTCCGGCCGCGGCGCAACGCCATCTGATACTATGAATGTGTTTCGCGACGCACGCGATGCGCGACGTACATTCGGTGATTGGAAATTATGGATACGCCTTTACTTCACGAACACCAGGCTGCGGGCGCGACTCTGGCGTCATTTCATGGCTGCAGCTTGCCGGAGCAGTTTACGTCTTTCGCGGACGAATACCGGGCGGCGCGCGAGGCTGTGGCGATTTTTGATACCAATTGGCACACCATCGTCGAGCTTGCCGGACCCGATCGCGTGCGGTATTTGAACGCTATCGTTTCGAACGATGTGAAATCCCTGGGCGAAGGGCGCGGCACGCTGGCTTTGCTGCTGAATCCGCAGGGGCACATTTTGGCCGAGCTGGAAATTTACGCTCTGCAGGATAAGTTGCTGGTACTCTCGCACGCTTCGGTCCGCGAACGGACTGTCGCGACGCTGGACAAATTCATCATCATGGACGACGTCACTTTGAGCGACGTGACCGAGGAATTCGGAAGCTTGGCCATCGAAGGGCCGCGCGCGGGAACAGTGATTGCCGAAGCGTGCGGCTTGTCGCTGGAGGGATTTTCCGAGCAGGCTGTCGCGGAAGTGCAGGTTGACGGCGTGGCGTGCCATCTGATTCGGCACTCACACTTTGGTTTTCCTGGCGCCGAGATCATCGCGCCGCGTGAACATCTGGCGCTGCTGTGGAAGAATTTGCGCGCCAGCGTCGTGGCGCAGCATGGGGCCGCGATTGGCATGCGCGCTGTAAATTCCTTGCGCCTGGAAGCTGGCATCCCATGGTTCCCTGACGATTTCAACGACACGGTGATTCCGCACGAGGCTGCGCTGGAAGGGACGCACATCAGCTTCAGCAAAGGCTGCTATACCGGGCAGGAAATTGTGGAGCGCGTGCGCTCGCGCGGGCAAGTGAATCGCCGCCGCGTGCAGCTGAAATTTTCGACGGTTGAGGCGCCGGCTCCGCTGACGCGTTTGTACGCCCGTGACAACGAAGCGAAAGGCGCGGAAAGCGCTACCGTTGAAACCGCGTCGCTGGAGCCAAAGAAGTCGGCATCGTAACCAGCTCCGGATTTTCTCCCGCCGCGAACGCTGCGATCGGAATGGCATACGTCCGCCGCGAACACAACGCTCTCGGCTCCGTGCTCAATTTCAACGGCGGCACTGCAGAAGTTCTCTAGAAAATGTAACGCAGAGAACGCAGCTGTGGGATAAATGAGATTAACAGTGGGCGCGAAACTCCAGAGAAAACCGACTTTCAACTTTCAATTGTGAACTGAATTTTCAGCTTTTGCTGAAATTCATGGAGCGCATGAAGCTGCCGCGGTCGTTGTCAATTTTCTTCTGCAACTGGAAGATGGCGTAGAGGAGAGCTTCGGGGCGCGGCGGACAACCGGGAACGTACACATCAATCGGGATGACCTGATTGACTCCCTGCACCACTGCGTAATTATTGAAGACGCCGCCAGAGGTGGCGCAGGCGCCCATGGAAATGGCCCACTTGGGTTCGGGCATTTGTTCGTAGAGTTGTTTGATCACCGGGGCCATTTTTACGGAGACGCGGCCGGCGATGATCATCAGGTCGGATTGGCGTGGGGAGCCGCGAAAAACTTCCGCGCCGAAACGCGCAATGTCGTAACGCGAAGACGCCATAGACATCATTTCGATGGCGCAGCAGGCGAGACCGAAGGACATTGGCCAGATCGAGCTGCGGCGCGCCCAGTTCACTACTTTGTCCAGCGAGGCGAACAGAATTCCTTCGTCCTTCAGGAAGTTTGCGTCTTGTCCTGGGGCTTCGAGCGTGACGCCCTTCGCGAGTTCAACGGCCATGGCCTAGGAGACTCCGTAGCGGCGCAACAGCTGGCGCCGACTGTGTTCATTTTGCCTGTTTGCGCCGCTCTTTGCAACGAAACGCGCATGTGCTGCTCCCAGCGACTCCTTCAGTGCACCTCTATAGTCAGCTGCGCTGTTTTCGTGTTGCCCCTGCCGTCGTCGGCGGTGAACGTGTAGGTCGTTGTCTTTTTCGGCGCGACTTTCACGCAACGGTCGAGCGACGGGAACATGCTGGGCACGTCGGGCGGATCGAGTTTCACCGATTTGGCGTTGGAGACGCCGTAGCACATGTCCACTTCGTCGCCACGATGAATGTTTCCGGGCATGGCGTAAAAGCTGATGATTTTGAAATCCGCGCCGCCCAGAACTTCATAGGATTTCGCGGCATCGTCACGTTCTTTGGCTGCTTGTGCGGCCTTTTCTTTCGCGGCAATGTCCTGATTTTCCTGCCAGCGCGACCAGAACGTGAATGCCGTGTAGGCAACGACGATCGCAGCGAGAACGCCGAAGCCCACCCACATGTTCCGCAAAGTGCGCGGCGGTTTCTGTTCCGGTTCTTGCAACACTCCAGTCAAGCCCCTTAGCTTCTCGTCGAACTATTTTACCGCAGAGACGCAGAGGACGTAGAGAACTGCAACAGCAGAATCCACCGCATCCCGATTTCTGCTGAACTCTCGATTTTCATCTTTATTCATTTTTTGATCAGTCCACTCTCAATACTATTTTGCCGAAGAGTTCGCGGTTTTCCATGCGTTTGTGGGCTTCGGCGCATTTTTCTAACGGCAATACGACGTCAATGACTGGTTTCAGCAGGCCGCGGCGCAGAAGCTCCAGCGCGGAAAGCAATTCAGCTTTGCTGCCCATGAAGGAGCCGAGAATTGTGAGGTGGCGCGTGAATAGATACGCGATATTGATCGCTCCATCGAAGCCCGTGGTGGCGCCGCAGGTGACCAGGCGTCCGCCGACGGCGAGGCTGCGGATGCTGCTGTCCCATGTGGCTTGGCCGACGTGTTCGAAGACGACTTCGACGCCGCGGCGATTGGTCAAGCGTTTTACTTCTTCGGCGATTTTCTGCGTGGTGTGGTTGATAACGGCGTCGGCGCCAAGTTCCCTGGCCTTCTCCAGTTTGGCGTCGTTGCCGGCGGTGGCGATGACCCGCGCGCCAGCCGCTTTGGCGATTTGAATTGCAGCACTGCCAACGCCGCTGCCTGCGCCGAGCACCAGCACAGTTTCGGCGGGCTGCAATTTCGCGCGGCCGATGAGCATATGCCAGGCGGTGAGCGACACGAGCGGAAACGCGGCGGCTTCTTCGAAGGAAAGTTTTTCTGGAATGGGGACGCAATTCACTGCTGGGGATTTGACGTATTCGGCGCAGCCGCCGTCAACGGCTTGGCCGAATAGGGTGTAAGCGGGGCACATGCTGTCTTGTCCGCAGAGGCAGCTGGCGCACTGGCCGCAGGAAATTCCGGGTTGCAGCAGGACGCGTTCACCGACCTTTACGTTGGTGACTTTGTCACCGATCTTGGCTACTTCGCCGGCTATGTCGCTGCCGGGGATGTGAGGAAGCGGGACCGGCAGATTGGGGAGGCCCATGCGGAGCCATAGGTCGAGGTGATTCAGGGCGCAGGCGCGCACGTGGACCAGGACTTCGTAGGGACCGATCTGCGGGTCGGCGACTTCTTTGTACTGCAGAACCTCGGGGCCACCTTGCCTGTCGTAGACGATCGCTTTCATGAGCGCTCCTGAGCCGATTTGACGCCCACAATTAACAACGGTAGTGCAGTTGAGTCAAGTGGCGGAATGAGTAGCGCGCTCGGCGCAGAGGTCACTGGTAAAGATTGGGGAATTGTTGCTGGAGATGCTGCACTTTGGGAAGGTCGAAGGTGGCGATGTAGGGGTTGTCGGGGTGATTGGTGGCGTAGTTCTGGTGATAGTCTTCGGCGCGATAGAAGGCTTTGAACGGCACGATCTGGGTGACTATTGGTTCCGAAAATACCTTGGCTTGATCGAGTTGCTGGACGTAGGCCTGGGCTATGCGTTGTTGGTCGGGGCTGGTGAAGAAAATTGCTGAGCGGTATTGGGTGCCGCTGTCTGGGCCTTGGCGGTTTAGTTCCGTGGGGTCGGTGGCGACTGAGAAAAAAACTTTCAGGAGCTGGCCTAGGGTGATGCGCGAGGGGTCGTAGATGATTTCTACGGATTCGGCGTGGCCGGTCGTACCGCTGCTGACCTGTTCGTAGTCGGGATTTTCTACGGCGCCACCGGAGTAGCCGGAGGTGGCGCTGGTGACGCCCTTTACGTGTTGGAAGACGGCTTGGATGCCCCAGAAGCAGCCGCCTGCTAATACTACCGTCGCGTGGCCTTTTTGTGGGGCGAGGGATTCGTCAACGGTGGGATCGGGGAGGGCGGTGGCAGCGCTGGCGACAGTGTGACGGAGCGCGGCGTAGGCGATGAGGAGAGCGGCGCAGACAACCAGGGTAATCTTTAGAGAGCGATTCATGTTTTTACCTTTCGGCCACGTGGGCCGGGTTCGGGTTATTCGATGCGGCGAAGAGCGTTTGGGGCTCTTTGCGCAATTGATCGAACAATTTTGCTTCGCGTGCGGGCGCGGCATGCCGTGCCCCTAGGACGGTACGTTCAAGGCCAAGTTCAGAGACGCGCGCCTAAAAAAGCAAGCGGCCGCTACAAAATCATCGGCGACGAGCCGGCGAGACGCCGGCGCTACAAATTCAAAACCAACTTCAACGGCTGCCCGGTTCGATGAAACTGAACCGGCCTCTACAGGTTCAACGACAAACTCAACGGCTGACGGTCTGAAGACCGCCGCTACAAATTCAACGGCTACTTCAACGGCGCTACGTTGCTTTTGCGAAGCGCATGGCCAGGGAGTTCATGCAGTAGCGCAGGCCAGTGGGTCGCGGACCGTCGTCGAAGACGTGGCCCAGGTGCGCGTCGCAGAGGCGGCAGGAGACTGCCGTGCGGATCATGCCGAGGCTGAGGTCCGCGGTTTCCAGGATATTTTCTTTGGCGATGGGCGCCCAGAAGCTGGGCCAGCCGGTGCCGGAATCGAATTTGGTGGCGGCGTCGAAGAGCGCGGTATCGCAACAGATGCAGCGGAAGACGCCTGGGGCGTGATCGTTGGGATTTTCGTTGGTGTAGGGGCGCTCGGTTGCGGCGTTGCGCGTGATTTCGAACGAGTCGGGCGAGAGTTGCTTGCGCCACTCGTCGTCTGTTTTCACGATTTCGGGGACGGTGACGGTGTTCTGGCGCTGGCCAGCATCGGTGAAGATGACAATGTTGACCAACTTCGGCGGGCCGGAGGGCACTGCTGTTGCGGCCGCTTGTACTGGCTGACGTCGCCCGAAATATGACCACCCGAGCGCTGCGACTGCGGCAGCGATGGCACCGAAGAAAGTACGGCGGCCAATCGCGGTTCGGATTTCATTCGGATGCTGATCGGAAAACATGGTGGTCTCTCTTTTTTTGGTCGAGGGCCTTGACCGTGCGCGTACAGACCGGACGGAAGTTGTTGCGCTTCGGAATCTGCCCCTCGAGTATATATACGCTTGCAGCAGGGGGATCGGATTGGTTGGGTGCGGCAAGCTGGCCGCCCAGAGGGAATATGAATAGGAATTTACCACGGGTGCGCGGCGTGGAAGTGGATGCGCAAACGCGCTGTGGACATTTTCACGGAGCGACGGACATCATCGCAATCAAGATGAAATGCTGCGGGGTTTATTACGCTTGCAAAGATTGTCACATCGAGTTGGCGGGGCATGGGATCGAGGTTTGGCCTCGCAGCGAGTGGGATACGGCTGCGATTCTTTGCGGGGCCTGCGGAGCGGAGCTGACGATTCGGGAGTATCTGGGGTGCGAGTCGCGATGTCCGGGGTGTGGGGCGGGGTTTAATCCGGGGTGCCGGAAACACCATCGGTTTTATTTTGATGTGGACGACGGGCCGGAAAAGTAGGAGCGCGGTTCGGCAACCGAGGTTAGATTGGCTACGCGGGTGAGGGCTTCCGCGGCTTCGTAGGCGACGGCGATGCAGAGTAGCGCGATGAGCAGGTACACGGTGGCTCCTTTTCTTTTAGTAGTGATACAAGCATGCGAAACGTTTCAGATTGATTTGAGGGCCGATGGGATGCGTTTGCGGTTCGTGATATAAGGTGCGGCCATGAGAGACAAATGGGGCAGGCGTTTATTTACCGCGGGCGGGGTGGCGCTGGTGGTGCTGGGGCTGATACACGCGCTGTCGCTGTTTGTGAAGATGGTCCCGGCGAATGATACGGAGCGGCAGTTGCTGGGGTTGATGAGCAGCTACAAATTCAACTTGATGGGGTCGAGCCGCAGCATGGAGAACTTGATGCGCGGGTTTAGCATTTCGTTCATGCTGGGGGCGTGGGGGCTGGGTGCGTTGGACCTGGTGCTGGTGCGTGAGCGGCCGGGATTGCTGAAACGTGTGGCGCTGGTGAACGTGATTTGGCTGGCGGTGATGACGACGGTTTCGCTGACCTATTTTTTCGCGGCTCCGAGTTTTTGTTTGACGGTCACTTTGGTCATTTTTGGGTTGGCCTGGGTGCAGTTGCCGACGGAGTAGCTGCCAGACGCTCACGCAATTTAATCTTCGAAACACAAGCCCGCATGGGCTGTTCCGCATTGAAACCCTGACCGAGCTGAACGCCGGACCCACGATTCTATTCGCGAGCGTGGTGTGGTTCGGCTCGCGATGATTCGAAATTAAATTTGTTTGCGGGCCGGGAAAACACTGAAGTGCAGGCTTTTTCTGCCGATATCGTTGGAATGGATAGCGCGACGCGAGCAGTGGACGAGCCGAGGCAGGCAATCATGGCCGTCGCGAGGGTTTCGTGGGCGGCCCGCGATGAAACAGTTTGCAGCGCGACCGCAAAAATTAAGAATACATCGCCTTCAGGAGCGTGTATTCGGCTGCCGGTACCGATAAAAGCCGGAACGAAGATTCACGTGAGCTGGTGCCGGGACGATTTTTCCGGGACGACGCGATGGTGCCGTGCGTGCGATGGAGAATATATGGTCGGGATGCGGCGCGACCAGATTGCACGGCCAGCGCCTGTGAAAATCGCGTCGCGGTTGAACGCTGCGGAACCGCGGCTGGTGGAACTGACTCCCTCACTGCGGATTGGTTCGCCGCGCGTGCGACCAGTGGAAGCACCCAGCGTGCACGAAGTACGCGCTCCGGGCGTCCCACCTATCGCGACTGAAATTGTCCAACAGAATCCAGCGCAATGGCCTGCGATTCGCAAAAGTGCTCTGCGCCCCATTCCCAAATCAGCACCACAGCCACTGATGCGGATCAGGTTTCCTGCGGCGGAAATTTTTGACTCCGCAGTTGGCTGCAAAATTGCCCGTGATTATGTGCCGCGCCCCTCGAGCACTCGCGAGCCTGAGGGAGCGGGAGTGGAGTGTCGAAACGGGACGACAGCGTTTTTTGAAGAGAGGACAGACATGCCAAACAGATGGCTCAATCTGGGAAACCGACGCCAGCAAAAAGATGGCGCTAACGGGCGCAACGGCGCCGGCGGAAGTGGCGGAGACGCGACGCTGGCGACGGTTCGGGGAGATCTGTCGCCGCTGGAGGATATTTACCGGACGGCAGGGATCGTGGCGCCGCGAATGGGTTACAGCATCACCAAGGTGGTCGAGATGCTGCGCAGCGATCACTTGCGGGGGCTGGGCGACGAGGTGAAGCGCGCTTCGGTGCTGATGGCGCTGAATGCGGCGGGAGTCCCGCTGAGCGACGTGCTGCAGGACGCGGCGCAGCGCCAGGCAGCGGTGGCCGCCTACGAAGTGGAACAGCGCAAGAAATTTGAGGAATATTGGTCGCGGCGCGCGGAGGAAAATACGCAGTTACAGGCGGAAATGGAGCGGGTGACACGGCAGTTCGTCGAGCGCATGAATCGCAATCTGGCGGAAGTGCAGCAGGAGAAGGACGCGTTTCAGATGTGGCAGCACACGATGCAATATGAAGTTCTGCAAATTTCGGCGGCGGTGACATTGTGCGCGCAACCGGCAGTATTCGAAACGGCAACGGAGCGTCCGGGCGGAGCGGCGGGCGGCCAAAACGTGGTGGCGAGATCGGCGTGATATTTGAAAAGTGAAAGTGGAATTGCGAGCGGGGCTCGCGGAATTTTGCGCGCTGTGCTTGGTGCATGGCTTGAGTGCTGCAGTTAGGTTGACCTTCGCTTAGAATTCCTGTTGTGAAACTTTGCATACCCTGGATGTCTTGGTGTGCGGTATCTTAATGTTCGGGCGGCGCAATGGATATATTTGAAGAAGTGGTCAGGATGCGGCGGGCTGGGGAGCGCGGGGCTCTGGCTACGATTGTGCATACGAATGGGTCTATACCTAGCTACGAAAGTTCGCGGATGTTGGTGCGGGATGATGGATCCATTGTAGGGACAGTGGGCGGAGGATGCGTCGAGGCGGAGGTTTGGGCTGCGGCTAAGGAAGTGATTGTTACGGAGCAGCCGCGGAAGATGGTGTTTAATTTGAATCATGATGCGCAGTATGACGCGGGATTGATTTGCGGAGGGACGTTGGAGATTTTTGTGGAGCCGGTGCTGCCGCAGCCTACGCTTTACATTTTTGGCGGCGGGCACGTTTCGACGGCGGTGGCTCCTTTGGCGCATCAGGCGGGATTTAAGATCGCGATCGTGGATGACCGTGAGAGTTTTGCGAATGCCGAGCGGTTTCCGATGGCAATCGAAATTTTTACTTCCTATGAGAAGGCATTTGAAAAAATTCAGCCGACATCGTCCACGTATTTGCTGATTGTGACGCGCGGGCATAGCGGCGACATGCGGGTGCTGGCCTGGGCGGTGGGGACCGAGGCACGCGGGTTTGTGCCGCGTTACATTGGGATGATGGGCAGCAAGCGCAAAGTGATTGCGGTGTATAAGGCGCTGGAGAAGGAAGGATTTTCGGCGGCGCAGTTTGAGCGCGTGCATGCGCCGGTGGGTTTGGATATCGGGGCGCTGACTCCCGAAGAGATCGCCGTGAGCATTACCGCGGAATTGATTGCGGTGCGTCGCAACGCGGCTGCGCTGCCGAACAAATCCATCAAACTTTCCGAAGCTGCGCAACTGCTGGGTGATTGAACCGCCATGCTGGCCGCTGCGATCCTCGCTGCTGGAGAATCCAAGCGGATGGGTCAGCCCAAGGCGCTGGTTCCCTTCCAAGGTTCAACCTTCGTGGAACATTTGATTGCGGCCACTCGTCATGCGCGGGTGGGAATTACGCGCGTGGTGTTGGGCGCTGGGGCGGAGGGGATTCGCGCGCGACTGAAAATTGATCCGGGCTGGATAGTGGTGAATGGCGATTGGCCGAAGGGGCAGCTTTCTTCAATTCATGCGGCTTTGCGGAGTTTGCCGGTGGGTGCGACGGAGGGGATTTTAGTTTGTCCCGTGGATCATCCGTTGATTTCAGCGCAGTTGGTGGCGGCATTGATTGCGGCGTTTGATTCGAGCGGGAAGATGATCGTTCTGCCGAAGTTTCGTGGACGACGTGGGCATCCGGTGATTTTTCGTGCCGACTTGTATGAGGAGTTGTTGGCGGCTTCGACGGAGGTGGGCGCGAGGCAGGTGGTGTGGAACCACGCGGCGGAGGTGATGGAGGTGGAAACGGAGGAGGAGGGAGTGATTTTGAATTTGAATGATCCGGAGAGTTTGCAGAGGGCCGGCGGAGAGTAGCGGCTAACAGACCGGCTATGAGATTTTTTTTAGGAGGGCGGCGACGGCGTCGGTGCAGAGCTGGGCTGCGTGGAAGGTGGCGGGGGGTAGATCGCCGAGCGCGCCAGAGATTTGGTGCGGGGTGATGGCGTAAAGCTCTGCGGTCAACTTGCCGATGAGGATGTCGGTGAGTTGCGAGCTGCACGCGATTGCGGCGACGCAGCCTTGCGCTTTGAAGCGCGCGGCGGCGACGCGGCGATTTTCGATGCGGACGGCCAGACGGAGGATGTCACCGCAGACGGGATTTGTCACTTCGACTGTGGCGGTGGCGTCGGGCAGGTCGCCGGCGTTGTGCGGGGCGCGGAAGTGGTCGAGAATGATTTCGTTGAACGCTGCACCAGGTGTTGTACCCAAGCACCAACCCCCTTGTAACAATTACCAATTGCGGATGACGCGCGAACAGTGTTGAGTATAATGCCGTGGCTGGGAGTCTGGATAGTTGATAGCAGGACAGTCAAGGGATTTTGCAAAAGTTTCGCTTTTTTTCTTTCAATCTTGTTGACACAAGTGGGGTTAGGAAAGTAACGTAGCAGTCCCAGCTAGCGCTTATCCGAACCGGGCGCGGAAAGCGGTTTCTCACTTCGCCTATGAATTTGTCAGGAGATAGACAGATGCGACGAATTGGATATGTCTTCACCCTCGCGGTGGCCTTCGCAATGTTGGCGAGCGCCAGCTTCGCGCAAGACGGGAAGCTGAAGATTAAGGTAACGCCGCCTCAAGCTTACGTATTTGTAGATGGGAACGCCATTAACGACGGCAGCCACGATATTAAACTGGCGGCGGGCAAGCACACCGTGGTGGTGGTGAATTATGGTTACAAGATTTCCACGCAGGACGTGAATATTGAGGCCGGGAAGAAAACGGACCTCACCGTCGCGCTCGAACCATACGGTGACAAGGTGTCTGGACCGTGGGGCCGTGTGTACATCACTGGAGTAGATGTGCGCGCCGCGGTACTTTCGAACGGGAAGACGCCGGGATACTTTGTGGGCCACGTGGACGAATTCAACAACGATTTCTGGGTCTGGAAGCAGGAATTGGTGCTGCCTCCGGGCACGCATCACCTGACGATCACACGGGCGGGCAAGGAGTTGTGGTCTGGAGACGTCAAGGTTGAGGCGGGCAAGAAGGTTTCGATTAACGTCGCGAAGAATTCGCAGGTGACGACCGACTGGACCAAACGCGACGCGGAATTGACGAAGAAGGCGCCGCAGCCGCGTTTCCATGCCGGCATAGCGAGTGCGACGGTGGTGGTTGCGCCGGTGCACGCGACGGTGACGAATTCGACAGCGAACATCAACTGCGGCCAGACCGCGAATCTGGAATGGACGACGACGGACGCGGTGGACGTCAGCTGGGATCAAGGCGTGGGCAAGGTGGCAAACAGCGGATCGCAAGGAGTATCGCCGCACGCGACCACAACCTACACTATGACGGCTGCGGGACCGGGCGGCATCGTGACGGGAACCGAGACGGTGAACGTGAATACCGTCGTGACGGGCAGCATCACGGCGAGCCCGTCTGACCTGCACTACCGCAAGATTGGCGACAAAGTGATCACCGACGACAGCGGCACGGTGACGTGGACCACCTCGAATGCGGATTCGGTTAACGTAGACCCGTTCGGAAAGGTAGACCTCAACGGCTCACAGACGGTGAAGGCTGATCCAACCAAGACCGACATCGGTCCGGTGGACGAGAATCGCAACTACGTGCTGCACGCCACGAACGTCTGCGGCGGCTCGCTCGACCAGACGGCGACGGTTCACGTCACTGGCTCGATCGAACCGATCCCGGAAGTGGTGCTGCAGAGCGTGTTCTACCCCACGGATTATCCGGATAAGCTGCACCCGCAGGTCGGATTGGTCAAGAGCCAGCAGCTGGAGCTCGCGACTTTGGCCGCCGGGTTCAAGAAATATCTGGAATATGACGGCGACGCGAAGTTGTCGGTAGAAGCTTATGCGGACATTCGCGGCTCGAAGCCACACAACCAGGATTTGAGCGAACGGCGCGTGGAGCGCATCAAACAATATCTGGTGGACCAGGGAATCTCAGCGGACAAAATCCAGACGGCGGCATACGGTAAGGAACGCCCGATGGAGAAGTCCGAAGTGAAGACCTTGGAAAGCACCAATCCGAATCCGGCTCCGAAGGCGCGAGCACGCAACGCCGAAGGGACTTGGTTCGCATACAACCGCCGCGCGGATATTATCTTGCTGCCTTCGGGCAAGAAGTCCTCGCAGTTCTATCCGAACAATGCCGATGATTCGGGGGTGATTTGGCAGATCCCGAAGCCGGCTTTGAAGAAGGTGGAAGCGGCGCAGTAAATTTAGTTTAGGTTGGAATACAGCGCGCCGGGGAGCGACCCTCTCCGGCGCGTTTTTGTTTTTGAAGTGAACATTTTTTGCTGGCAGACACGCAGCGGGCACAGCGAACTGCGGGCCGCTCGGGGGTAGTAGAATCGCAACATCATGACGATGATAAAGAAACTCGGCAGGATGCGCATCGTATCTCTCGCGCCCAGTGTCACTTCGATTTTGCTTTCGCTGGGCGTGGGGCGGGAGCTTGTGGGAGTGAGTCGCTGGTGCAAGGATGTGGCAGAGGTTGGGTCGCGGCCGGCGGTGGGCGATTGTTGGAAAATGGATGTGCGCGAGGTGATGCGTTTGCGGCCGACGATTTTGATTGGGTCGGTGCCGTTTGCGGCAGAGACTGTGCAGAGGATTTTGGCTGAGCCGGTGGCGTTTTTGGCGATTAATCCGCGGTCGCTGGCGGATATTTTTGGCGATGTGCAAATGCTGGGGCGATTGGTAAATCGTGGGCGGGCAGCGGAGCGTCTGATTCGGAAGATGCAAGCGGGATTTGCGGATGTGGCGCGGCGGGCGCGAGGTCTTGGCAGCTCGCGCCGAGTGCGCGTTTATTGCGAGGCATGGCCTAAGCCGCGGATCAGTTCCCCTCCCTGGGTGGCGGAGTTGGTGAAGATGGCTGGCGGGAAGATGGTAGTGGCGGCAGGACGACGCGTCACGGATGAGGACGTCGCGCGGGCCGAGCCGGAACTGATTGTGTTGGCTTGGGCGGCGACGGGAGCGCGCGCGAAAGTTTCGACGGCTTTGCGGAATCTAGCGTGGCGTGATGTGCCGGCCGTGCGAAGTGGGCGCGTGGTGGTGATTCGCGATGAGCTTTTGAACACGCCTGGACCGCCGTTGGTTGACGGCGCACGGGAATTAGCTCGAGTGATTCGGGAGTCCGGATGCTGACCGTTGTTGCTGGGTTGATTGAGGCGGAGGGGAAGATTTTGGTGTGCCAGCGGCGACGCGGGGATACATTCGAATTGATGTGGGAATTTCCTGGGGGAAAATTGCAGGCTGCGGAGACGGCTGCGGAGGGGCTGGCGCGGGAGTTGCGCGAGGAGTTGGGGGTGGAGGCGCGCGTTGGCGAGGAAGTTTTTCGGACGCGGCACCGTTATGCGGAGATGCGGGAGGAGATTGAGTTGATATTTCTTACGGCAACGGTGGACGCCGCGGCGGTGCGGAATATTGTGTTTGAGAGGATGGAGTGGCGGGCGGTGGAGACTTTGGGAGAGTTGAATTTTCTGCCGGCGGATCGGGAGTTTGTCGGCAAATTGGTACGGCGGGAGCTCCAGTCGCATTTGCCGGCGACTGGGTTCGCTGCGGAAAAACCGAAGAGAGATCCTTCGCTTCGCTGAGGATGACGACGCGCGACGAGCGTGCGACGGGGGCGAATGCGATTTGAAGAGAGCTGAGGGGCGCGTCAAAAAAAGGGATTGATGCAGGAGTGCGCTGGGCCGCGTTGGGGTGTATTCTATTGGTGAGAAAATGGTGGATGGCGCGGCGTGCGAGGTTGATTCACGGTGACAGCGAGCGCTAGGAGAGGGCCGAACCAAGATATGAACAACGAGATCAGTTTGCCTTTGCAGGGATTGGATTCCGCGGAGATTCAGGAGTGGCTCGAGTCGCTGGATTCGGTGCTGCAGTCGAGCGGGCCGGATGTGGCGTCTTACATCCTGGAGCGCTTGCGCGCGCACGCCAAGGTGGTGGGGATTGACATCCCGTTCACCGCGAATACTCCGTACGTGAACACCATTCCGCATACGCTGCAACCGGAGTTTCCTGGGGACCAGCAACTGGAGCGCCGTATCAAGAGCCTGGTGCGCTGGAACGCGATGGCCATGGTGGTGCGAGCGAATCGCGAAGAGCACGGCATCGGCGGACATATTTCCACGTACGCTTCGGCGGCGACGCTTTATGAGGTGGGGTTCAATCACTTTTTCCGGGCACGCAGCGCGGAATTCGAAGGCGACACGATTTATTTTCAGGGGCATGCCGCGCCGGGAATTTATTCGCGCGCGTTTCTGGAAGGCAGGTTGTCGGCGGAGAAGCTGGAAAATTTCCGGCGCGAATTGAAGCCCGGCGGCGGGCTTTCCTCTTATCCACACCCGTGGTTGATGCCTGATTTCTGGGAATTCCCTACCGTTTCTATGGGCTTGAGCCCGCTGATGGCGATTTATCAGGCGCGTTACAACCGCTATCTGGAAAATCGCGGATTGAAGCCGGCGACGGACGCGAAAGTGTGGGCATTTTTGGGCGATGGCGAGACGGACGAGCCGGAATCGCTCGGCGCGATCACATTGGCTTCGCGCGAGAAGCTCGACAATCTGATTTTCGTGGTGAATTGCAATTTGCAGCGGCTGGATGGGCCAGTGCGCGGGAACGGGCAAATTATTCAAGAGTTGGAATCAGCGTTCCGCGGCGCGGGTTGGAACGTAATCAAAGTGCTGTGGGGCGGCGAGTGGGATCCGATCCTGGAGCGCGACACCGAAGGTCTGCTGGTGAAGCGCATGGGCGAACTGGTGGATGGCGAATATCAGAAGCTGGTGGTTTCCTCGGGCGCTTACGTGAGGGAGCATTTCTTTGGGTCCGACCCGCGGCTGCTGAAGTTGGTGGAACCGTTCTCGGATGACGAACTGCGCCGGTTGCAATTGGGCGGACATGACCCGCGCAAAGTGTACGCCGCTTATAAGGCCGCGACGGAGAACAAGGGATCGCCGACGGTTATTTTGGCGCGCACGATTAAAGGATACGGGCTGGGCGAAGCAGGCGAAGGCAAGAACATCACGCACCAGCAGAAGAAATTGAACGAAGACGAGTTGCGCGACTTCCGCACGCGTTTTGACATACCTCTGGACGATGCGCAGTGCGCGGAAGTGCCTTTCTACAGGCCGGCGGAAGACAGCGAGGAAATCACGTATTTGCGGGCGCGGCGGGAGGAGCTGGGCGGTTATGTGCCGCGACGGAGCGCGCGTTCGACGCCTCTGGTCGCGGACCACGAGGAGCTGTTCAAGGAATTTTTGACTGGCAGTGATGGGCGCGAAGTTTCAACGACGATGGCGTTCGTCGGGATTCTGCGGAAAATGCTGCGCGATCCAGAGATGGGGAAATTGATTGTGCCGATCGTGCCGGACGAGGCGCGGACGTTTGGCATGGAATCGCTATTCCGCACGGCGGGAATTTATTCCAGCGTGGGGCAGCGCTACGAGCCGGTGGACGTGAACACGCTGCTTTATTACAACGAAATGAAGGACGGGCAGATCCTGGAGGAAGGGATTACGGAAGCGGGCTCGATGGCGTCGTTCATCGCGGCGGGCACGGCTTATGCGACGCACGGGATCAATACAATTCCCTTCTTTATCTACTACTCGATGTTCGGATTCCAGCGGATTGCAGATTTTATTTGGGCTGCGGCGGACATGCGCGTGCGCGGGTTCCTGCTGGGCGGAACGGCGGGACGCACTACTTTGTCGGGTGAAGGTTTGCAGCACCAGGACGGCAACAGTCACGTGTTGGCATTGCCGGTACCGAATCTGCGGGCTTACGATCCGGCTTATGCTTACGAGCTGTCGGTGATTATCGAGGACGGAATTCGCCGGATGTACAGGGATGGCGAGAGCATTTTTTATTACATCACGGTGATGAACGAGAATTATCCGATGCCGCCCATGCCGGGAGATGTGCGCGACGGCATTCTGAAAGGCATGTACCGGTTCCGGGCTTCGGAGAATAAGGAATCGCAGTTGCGCGCGCAGTTATTTGGCAGCGGGGCGATCTTGAATGAGGCATTGAAGGCGCAGGAAATTCTGGAGAAATACGGCGTGGCGGCGGATGTGTGGAGCGTGACGAGTTATAAGGCGCTTTATACGGATGGGGTTGAAACGGACCGCTGGAACCGGCTGCATCCTGCGGAGAAGGCGCGCGTGCCTTATGTGACGGGGCTTTTGAAGGATGCGCCTGGGGTTTTGGTGGCAGCTACGGATTATTTGAAGACTTTGCCGAGCATGATCAGCCAGTGGGTGCCGCGAAGGATGGCATCGCTGGGCACGGATGGGTTTGGACGGAGCGAGGGACGGGCATCTTTGCGGGATTTCTTTGAGGTGGATGCGCGATTTATTGCTTTGGCGGCTTTGAATGAATTGTTTTTGGACGGGAAGATCGAGAAGTGCGTCGTGCAGAAAGCGATTGCGGATTTGGAGATTGATCCGGAGAAACCGAATCCCGTGATCTCGTAGCAGCGATCTCCAGCGTTCGCAAAGGACGCGGCCCCGGCTTGGATGTTTCAAGCCGGGGCTTTTCTTTTTTAGACGAGGGAGCGACCGCCGTCTACTGCCAGGATTTGGCCTGTCACGAAATCGGTTTTGGCGAGGAAGGCTGCAGCGTCGGCGATGTCTTCGCCTGTACCGGTGCGATGGAGCGGGACGCGTTGAATGTAATCTTCGTCGGGGGCTTCGCCGGGAAATTGAATGGTTCCGGGCGCGATGCTGTTGACGAGAATTTCGGGTCCCAAGGCACGGGCGAGGCAGCGGGTGAGCATGATGACGCCGGCTTTCGAGACGCAGTAGTGCGTATAGGCGGGCCACGGGAGCAGGCCGCCGAGCGAGGACAGATTGATGATGCGGCCGCGGCCTTGGCGTTTCATCATGGGCGCGGCGGATTGCGCGCAGAGGAATTGCGATTTGAGATTTACGTTCATGATGTGGTCCCATTGCTCTTCGGTTAGCTCTTCGAATTTCGCGGCGCCGAACATCCCGGCGTTGTTGACTAAGATATCCAGACGAGCGAATTGGTTTTCGGCGGCGCTGAAGAGTTTTTGCACGTCTGCGCGGTGGGAGACATCGGCTTGGACAGCCAGGGCACGGCGCCCTGTGGATTTGAGTTCCTCAACCAGCTGTTCGGCGTCGGATTTCGAGGTGTCGTAACTGATGATGATGTCGGCGCCTTCGGCGGCCAGGCGCAGGGCGATGCTGCGGCCAATGCGTTTGGCGGCGCCGGTGATGAGGGCAACTTGTCCTGCCAGGGATTTTTCGGGCATGCGGATTTTCTCCTTGTCGGAGCCACATTAACATTTTGGCGGTCGTGCGGGAAACGGCGAGATCGCACGACGGAGTCTGCGCTGCGATTGATGTAGAATCGTGCGGTTGTGGCGTGGTTGCTTGTCACTCATCACTTGACACGTATCACTTGTCACTGGATTTGGAGGCGGGATGAAAGTTGATTTGCTGGCGATTGCGGCGCATCCGGATGATGTGGAGCTTACCAGCGGCGGGACTCTGCTGAAGATGGCGGCGGCTGGGTATCGCACCGGAGTTTTGGATTTGACGCGCGGGGAGACCGGAACGCGGGGGACGCCGGAGACGCGGCTGAAGGAAGCGACGCGGGCAGCGAAGATTATGCGCGTGGCGGTGCGGCGGAATTTGGGTTTGCCGGACGCGCATTTGGAGATGCGCGAGGATTACAAAATGGCGATCGCGGAGGTGATTCGCGAATTGCAGCCGCGGACGGTGATACTTCCCTACTGGGAGGGGCGTCACCCGGACCATTACACGGCGGCGCAACTGGGATTCGAGGCTTGTTTTGTGGCGGGGCTGAAAAATTATCCGCTGGCGGGGGAGGCTTACCGGCCGTTCAAGATCTTGTACGCGGCGGCTTACGATTATCAGCGTCCTACTTTCTGCGTGGATATCACCAAGGAATTCGCGCGGCGGAAGCAGGCGATTCTGGCTTATGCGTCGCAATTCACGCCGCCGAAGGAGCAGCGGCGGTCGAAGGTGGTGCTGCCGCTGGACGAACTGGAGGCGCGGATGAATTCGATCGCGCAATATTACGGGCGGCTGATTGGGGCACGGTACGCGGAAGGATTTATTGTGAAGGAAGTGATGCAAGTGGAGGATGTGGTAAAGATCGCGGTGCGGTCGATTTGATCTTGGATCAGGAGGAGGAACCTCCTCACATCATCAAAACTCGTCGGATTCCTGGGCGTAGCTGAAGCCCGGGAGGGCGTAGGCTGGACCTTTGCGATCTACTTTTACTTTTACGGGGCGTTCGGATTCCGCGCCGGCTTTGCGCAGGATGGCGAAGGTGGTCAGGGCTTCGTTGTAAACCTTAGTAACCAAATAGGATTCGCCGGTGTCTTCCTTCTTCCAGACCTGGCCGACTTGGAGCTTACGCGTGGGCACATTACTAATGTAGAGAGAATCTCAGGGTCCGTCAACATGAGTGCGCGGGAGTGATTCCCTGGGGCAACATTTTGGGGGTGCGGCCGCGTTGGAGAGGGCACGGCGTGCCGTGCCCCTACGACAGGCAACCGCCAGATCACCGAAAAGTCTGACGTGGCGGCAGCTAGGGCGCAGCAAGCAGCGCCCCTACTCGGTTTCGCTTGAGATTGCGCCTGCGAGAGTCATTTGTGACTCACCTTTTACAAGGGTGAGAAAACTAAAATGGCGTGAGGTACATCCAAGGAATTCAGCAGAGGAAGATGCCCGGAGGGGTGTATAATCCGGGCAGTATCCGCCGGAGGTAGCCATGAGACACAGTTTGGCGGGGCAGTTGGGGACCATGATCGTCGCGGCAGCGCTGGTGACTTCAACCAGCATCGCAGCCGTGCCGCCGGTGCAGCAGCAGGGCGCGCAGCAGAGTTCGTCACAACAGCAGAGTGGCGCGCAACAGGGCGCGACACCACCGGCGCAGCAACCTTCGGCGCAACAGCCCTCTACGCCTTCGAGCGGCACACCTTCCAGCGGCACAGTTTCTTCGGGCAGCACGACTCCGGGCACGAATCCCTCCACTACAGCTGCGTCTGGCGACAAAGCGCAGCAGCAGGGCGCGGTGCAGCAGGCAGACCAGCCCGTCGAGCAGTCCACCGATCCCAATGTAAAACCCGGCAGCAAGGCGGACGTGAGCGCGATCGGCAACCGCAGCAGCGTGGGTCACGGGCTGAACTTCTATTCGCTGGAACATGAGATTGCGCTGGGAAAGCAGCTGTCCGCGGAAGTGGAGCGCCAGGCGAAATTCATCAACGATCCGGTGGTGGTGGAGTACGTGAACCGCGTGGGACAGAACCTGGTGCGAAATTCGGACGCACAGGTGCCGTTCACGATCAAGGTGATTGATTCGGACGTGGTAAACGCGTTCGCGCTGCCGGGCGGATTTTTCTACGTCAATAGCGGGCTGATTCTGCACGCCGATGAGGAATCAGAGCTGGCGGGCGTGATGGCGCATGAAATCGCGCACGTCTGCGCGCGGCATGGCACCAAGCAAGCCACCAAAGGCGAAATTGCGCAGCTGGCCATGATTCCAGCGATGATTTTTATTCCGTACACGCTGGCAGGGTACGCGATTTATCAGGGGATGCAGTTCGCAATTCCGATGGCGTTTCTGCAATTCACGCGCACCGACGAGGCGGAAGCGGATTATCTGGGCTTGGAGTACATGTACAAGGCCGGATACGACCCCAACGCATTCGTAGCCTTCTTCGAGAAGGTAGCTGCGGACGAAAAGAAGCAGCCCGGCACGATTCCGAAGATTTTCTCCACGCACCCGCCGACACCGGAGCGGATCAAGGCTTCGCAGAAAGAGATTGCGACGGTTCTGCCGCAACGGTCGGAATACATCGTCACGACGTCAGAATTTGACGTGGTGAAGCACCGCTTGCAGCTGATCGAACAGAACGTGAAGGTGAACGACAAGAATCCGAACAAGCCCACCTTGCGCAAGAAGACGGCGCAGACGACGGCGCCGCAGCCGGGGGATACTTCGACGACCTCGGATCCGAATACTGATCCGGATCGGCCGACGTTGCAGCACCGGACGGATCCGAATCAGCAGCCTTAAGACATAGTTAGCAGTTCAGAGTTAAAAGTTAAAACTTGACGCGCCCGGTGTTTCTGCCGGGCGCTTTTTTTTGGCGTGGCGTCAGATCGGATTGCGGCGATTCGCGGCGATTGCTGGACTAGCGGGTTTGGACTTCGGCTACGCCCATGCGCTTCAAGCCTTCGGCGTAGTATTTGCGGTAGAGGATGTCCCACTCTTCACTGCCTTCGAGGATTTCC
This sequence comes from uncultured Acidobacteriota bacterium, assembly GCA_963754275.1. GTDB lineage: Bacteria > Acidobacteriota > Terriglobia > Acidiferrales > UBA7541 > Palsa-295. The sequence goes on along the minus strand of CAVWFO010000022.1, from coordinate 153,456 downwards.
TTTTTCTGGGAGGCGATTTTGGCGCGGACTTCGGTGTCCACCTGGGCTTCCACTTTCAGCAGCGCGGTGATGATGGTGACGATTTCCTGACGGATGGTGTCGCGGTCTTCGACGAAATCCACTTCCGGACTGGAGACCAGGAAATCAATGATGCGATGGGAGAGGCGTACGGTTTTTTCGCGTGTCAGTCTCATGGCGTCAGTTGGATATCAAAGGGCCGCTGCTTAGCGGAGAATTAATTTCCTTTCGCGGGCCAGCTGGCCCTTCACTTTCTTGTACATTTCCTGGTAGGACGCGCCGGAAGTGCGCATTTCCTCGGCATATTTGGCGAGGATTTCGCGGACTTCTTCGTTCAGGCGGTCTTCGATGGTCACTTCTTCAGCCATCACCTGGCGAACCTGCTGGGTGAGGCTCTCCGCGTTCTTGGCTTCGATCATTTTGGCGGCGACGAGGCGCTTCACGATTTCCTTGGCCATGTAACCGACATAATCGCGAGACAGTAGCATTCGGTTCGACTCCGCATGGTACGACGAGCAAATCAGTTTACTGGCAGGCTGCGCGGAGTGTCAAGGCAAGGGGTTAGAGGCGATTTAGCGCTGGTTCGAGCTGGGTTCGATTTAGCTAGTTTTTGGCGGTCCAACGGTTTTGCGCGGAGCCGAATAGCGCGGCCGCGCCGATGAAAACTCCGCCGATCAGGGACAGAATGAGGACGGTGGCGCCGTCGGTGGGTGTGACGTTCTCGGGCTTAACGATGACGTGCTCCCACATGGTGGATAGCGGGTAGTAAACCGCGACGCAGCCCACCACCAGGCCGACGATGCCCCAGACCACCGGAATGCTGTAATTCGCGAACAGCTTGATTTTCTGCATGTGACCCCCCGCATGCTGTTTGCAGCATGCGTTCCCCAAGATCGTGGTGCGATGGCCAGATAATGTCACTGGAGCGGGCGGAGGGCGATGGGGAATGCTACCGAAAGTGTTCATTCCGGTAACAGCAAATTCGCGTACAGGAGTAAGAATTCTTACGGATTTGGCGGAGGGTGCAATTTCGGCGGCATGCTCGGTTGGTTGAACTGACACGGACCGTTTAGAACGATTTTCCGCTGGGCGCCGGTTAGTTTTCTTTTTTCAGCTCGACTACGACGACCTCGATCGGTTTGTCGCCTGCGTTGACGTCGGCGTGCATGGTGTTGGGCGGGTTGGCGGGGAGCCAGTAGGCTTTGCCGGTTTCCCAGACGTGAGATTCGGCGAGGCCGTTTTGTTCGACGATCTTCATGGTGCCGCCGGTCATTGCTACGATTACGCGGGGATGTTCATGGCGGTGCATGGCGAGGGGCGCGTCTGGAAAGATGACGGAGTTCCACACTTTCACGTCGTCATTTTCGAATAGGGGAATCCGTTGCGTCTGTGTCGCTTGCTGGGCGTGGACAAAGAAGAAAAGCGACGACGTGAACAACGCGCCAAGTAGAAACATTTTCATGAAGCCCTCCGGGCGCGAATCGTAACACAGAGACGCGCCAAGGCTGGGCCCTGCTGACTGCCGGCCAGATTGGCTGGATTCGCTGGGGGAGCGGGCATCTGCTATTCTTGTGACTTCAGCGTGAGCGATACAAAATCGTTGGCACCGAAATCATCGGGAGGGGATGCATCGTGACACTTTCTATTGCTTCGCCGCGGAGCGTGGAGCGGGCGGCTAATTTTAATGCGGGGCCGGGGGCTTTGCCTTTGGCTGTGCTGCAGCGGATTCGCGAGGAGTTACTCGATTATCGCGGGACCGGGATGTCTGTGATGGAGATGAGCCACCGGTCCGCGGAATTTGAGGAAATTATCGAGCGGGCGGAGAAGAATCTGCGGAAGCTGATGGGGATTCCCGAGGAATACGGCGTGATTTTTGTGCAGGGAGGCGGCAGCTCGCAATTCACCATGGTCCCGCTGAATTTGTGCTTGCCGGGGAAGCCGGTGGACGTGTTGCACACGGGAATGTGGACTGGGAAGGCGTTGACGGAGTTGAAGCGCGGGACGCCTTACAGGATTGCGGCTTCGACGGAGGCGGTGAAATTCACGCGACTCCCGCGCAAAGACGAAATTCAGCTGGGCGCGGACGCTTCGTATGTTTACATGTGCACGAATAATACGATTGAGGGGTCGCAGTGGAATTCGCTGCCGGAGACGGGCGATGTGCCGCTTGTGGCGGATATGTCGTCGGACATTATGTCGCGGCCGGTGGATGTGCGGAAGTTTGGGCTGATTTTTGCCGGCGCGCAGAAGAATTTGGGGCCTTCCGGAGCTACGGTGGTGATCGTGCGGAAGGATTTGGCGGAGCGGGCGGACAAGAATTTGCCCACTGTGCTGCAGTATCGGACGCATATCAAGGAGCGGTCGCTTTACCACACGCCGCCTACTTTTGCGGTTTACATTGTGGGCCTGGTGCTGGAGTGGATCGAGGCCGAGGGCGGGGTGGCGGCTATTGAGAGGCGGAATGAGGCTAAGGCGCGGCTGCTTTATGACGCGATCGATTCCAGCGGCGGATATTACGTGGGGCCGATCGAAAAGGATGCGCGGTCGAAAATGAACGTGACTTTTCGGGTGGCTGGGGGGAATGACGCCCTTGAGAAGAAATTCGCTACGGAGGCTGCGGCGGCTCGATTGATTGGGCTGGGCGGGCATCGGTCGGTCGGGGGGATGCGGGCTTCGATTTACAATGCTGTGACTCTGGAGACTGTTCAGGTTCTGGTTAGTTTTATGCGCGAGTTTCAGAAGGCGAACGGGTAGGTTGGACGACTTCTGGTAGGCTGCAGTGCCCGGTCTGTCTCGAACGGCGCGAGACAGGCCGGCCTCGACATAGTTCATCGACAGAATAAGACTCTCCGCTGGCCATAACCGAAGAGCCACAGTAGTGTGGCAACTGCGCAACAGTTGGCTTGACTTGGCTGAATAGGCCCGGTATTCTCCGTTTCAATGGCAAATTCACGCAAAATGACGCGTTTTGAGCCGCAATGGCGCGATATTGAAGTGCGCCCGCGCGCAGACATGTCCAAGTTGGGATGGGTGCGTGAACCGCAGAACCTGGAGCGAGCTCCGGAGGAACGGACTTGAAGCCGGAGCAAGTCACGCGCAAAAACCGGTTGTGGCCGTGGATCGGCGGGATCGTCGTCACGCTGCTTACCGCAGCCGTGTTCATGGTGGGCTCGCTGGACGTGCCGCTGCGGCCGGAGCGAGGGAGTGAGTTCGCGGTATTTTTTGCGTTGACTACGTTGCTGACTGCGGCGCTGCTGGTGTTCGCGGTGATTCTGGCGCGCAGCCTGGTGCGGCTATGGATCGAGCGGCGCAGCGGGCAGATGGGCTCGCGGTTCAAGGTGAAGATGGTGTTGGGCGCGATTGGGGTGTCGCTGCTGCCGACTGCGTTCTTTTTCATTTTCAGCTACGCAATTGTGAATCGCACTTTGATTGCATGGTTTCCGCGGCCGTTGGAAATTGCGAACGAACAGAGCCAGCGGCTGCTGGAGGACATGGGTCAGGCCAACCTGGGTCATTTAAACGCAATCGCGGAGAAGGCTGCGGCGACGAGCAAGGAAAATCAATCGCTGCTGGGGCTGGCGTGGTCGGTGGACGCATCGTGGATCGCGCATACGCCGGGACAGGCGGACGACGGCGTGGCGTACGTGAAGCCGGAGGACCCTACGAGCGACCAAACTGTGCCGGAGATGGAGACGATTACTCCGACGCTGGTGCAGACACTTCCGAACGGCACGGAAATCTGGCACACGGACAATCATTTGTACGTAGCGGGGAGCGCACCTTTGGATAGTGGCCGATTGTATGTGGCGCGGGTTCTGCCGAACGATTTCCTTTCGCGTTATTCAGAAATTCAGACGCAGACGGCGACTTATGCGCGGCAGAAGCAAGGGTTGCGCGCTTACAAGCGGGACGTGCTGCTGGGGCTGTTTTTATTTACCGTGATTCTGGGATTTTCGACGACTTGGGTGGCGCTGTTTTTGTCGAAGCAAGTGACGGTGCCGATTCAGGCGTTGGCCGAGGCCACGCGGGAAATTTCGCGCGGGAATTTCGATTACCGGATTGACGTGAAGGGGCAGGACGAATTGGGGATGCTGGTGCGATCGTTCAATCGCATGACGGAACAACTGGGCGAAGGACGGCGGCAGATCAATGAATTCACACAGAGCCTGGAACAGGCGATTGAAGAGCGTGAGCGTCGGCGCAAATTGATGGAAGCAATTCTGGAAAACATTCCCACAGGCGTAATTTCGCTGAATTCTTCGGGCGAAGTGGCGCGGGTGAATTCCGCTGTGCCAGCGATCCTGGGAGATTCGGCGCGGGAGGCGCGCACGTTGCCGGATCTGGTGGGCGACGATGCGGCGCGAGCGGTGCTGCATTTGATGCGACGATCGCTGCGCATGGGGGTGGCTTCGCGGGAGATTGAGATCGCTACGGCAGGACGGCTGGTGCGCGCGGCGGTGACAGTGAGTTCGCTGGGGCCGCGGCTTTCGAATCCTGGATATGTGATCGTGCTCGATGATTTGACGGATTTGCTGCGCGCGCAGAAGGCGGCGGCTTGGCAGGAAGTGGCGCAGCGGATTGCGCATGAGATCAAGAATCCACTGACGCCGATTCAGTTGTCGGCCCAGAGGTTGCTGCGTTATTTGGAGCGGAATGGGTCGCAGCAGGCGGTCGCTCTGCGTACCGAGCTTGAGAAATTGGTGGCGGAGTGTGCGGGATTGATCGAGCGCGAGGTGCACACTTTGAAGTCGCTGGTGGATGCGTTCTCGCAGTTCGCGCGCTTCCCTTCTGCGCGGTTGGCGCCTGAGGATGTGAATACGATTGTGGCGAGTGCGTTGGATTTATTTCATGGACGGCTTGAGGGTGTGACGGTGCGGACGGAATTGGCGGCTGCCTTGCCGTTGGTGAAGGCGGATCGCGAGCTTTTACGGCGGGTGCTGGCCAATTTGATTGATAACGCGGCGGAGGCGATGGAGGGGTCGGCGATACGGCGGATGCGGGTGGCTACGCGCGTGGATGGCGATGGCGACGCGGTGGAGATTGAGATTTCGGACAGCGGCCAGGGGATTTCGCCGGAGGATAAGGAGCGATTGTTCTTGCCGCATTTTTCTACTAAGGAGCGCGGTACGGGATTGGGGCTCGCGATTGCCAGCCGGATTATTGCGGAGCATAACGGGACGATTCGGGTGGAGGATAATTTGCCGACCGGGACGCGGTTTGTGATTCGGTTTCCGGCGGCGGAAATTCCGGTTACACCTGCGTAGGGCTATCAGAAAGTCAAAAGATTCCAGAGCGCGGGCACAGAGAAAAGGCGGAGGTAAATCGGAGAAGGAAGGAAGATTTACCGCAGAGACGCAGAGGACGCAGAGAAAACCTACCGATCATGCCAGCTTCTATATTTATTGTTGATGATGAAAACGGGATACGCGAATCTCTCGGCGCATTGCTGCGCGACGAGGGGTATGAGGTGGAGGCGGTCGCGTCGGGGGAAGAGTGTTTGGCGCGGCTTGAAACGCGGGCTTTTGATTTGGTTTTGCTGGATGTGTGGTTGAAGAAGATGGACGGTCTCGAGACGTTGGAGCGAATGCAGGCGCAGGATGGCGCGCCGATGGTAGTGATGATCTCGGGGCACGCGAATATTGAGACGGCGGTGCGGGCGACGAAGTTGGGGGCGTTTGATTTTGTGGAGAAGCCGCTGTCGCTGGAAAAAGTGGTTTTGGTGGTGCGTAATGCCCTGGAATATTTGCGGCTGGAGACGGAAAATCGGCGGCTGCGCGCGGAGTTGGAGGAAAAGCACCAGATATTGGGCAGCAGCATTCCGATGAAGGCGCTGCGGCAGCAAATTGCTTTGACCGCGCCAACGAATGGGCGCGTATTGATTTACGGCGAGAGCGGCACCGGCAAGGAACTGGTGGCGCGGGCTTTGCACGCGAGCAGTTTGCGCAGCTCGATGCAGTTTGTAGAAGTAAATTGCGCGGCGATTCCGGAGGAATTAATCGAATCGGAGATGTTCGGCCATCGCAAGGGCAGTTTTACGGGCGCGAGTGAAGACAAGGTGGGCAAGTTTCAGAAGGCAGACGGCGGGACGCTGTTTTTGGACGAAGTGGGCGATATGAGTTTGAAAACGCAGTCGAAAGTGCTGCGCGTGTTGGAGGAACGGCGCGTCGAGCCGCTGGGATCGAATCAACCTGCTACGGTGGATGTGCGCGTGATTGCCGCGACCAACAAGAAGCTGGAGGAAGAGATCGCGCGGAATGCATTTCGCGAAGATCTTTTTTACCGGTTGAACGTGATTCCCTTCTACGTGCCGGCGCTGCGGGAGCGCGTAGCGGACATACCGATTCTGGCGGCGCATTTTCTGGCGGCTTTTTGTCAGGAATATGGGAAGAAGGCAAAGGAATTCAGCCCGACGGCTTTGGACGTGCTGTTGAATTATCCGTGGCCCGGTAACGTGCGCGAGTTGAAAAACTCTGGTGGAGCGGCTGGTGATTGTTTGCCCTTCGCCGCGGATCGAGCCGCATCATTTGCCGCCGGAGCTATTTCGCGGCGCGTCGAAGAGCCCGCAGAAGCCTTATGAGAGTTTGCAGGAGGCGCGGTCGGCTTACGAGCGCGAGTTTGTGCTGCGCAAGCTGGAAGAAAATCGCTGGAACATGACGAAAGCTGCGCAGGCTTTAGGTTTGGAGCGCAGCCATTTGTACCGCAAGATGCGTTCGCTGGGGATCGCGCCGACGCGGGTGTGACGCTGCCGGTGGCTGCGCGGCGGGGCGCTTTAGGCTACGAGCCGACGCGGATGTGCGCGAAGGAATTAAAGATCCCGAAAATATTCAGAAGCCAGAGAATTACCGCAATAACTACTACCGCGTTCAGAATCGATTTGATTGTTCCCTGCATGGGGATGAGGTTGACCAGCCACAGCAGTACCCCTACAACGATCAGAACCATAATTATCGTCAACAATGGCATTGGTTGCTGACCTCCTGTATCGAGCAGTCGTACTGAATTTTCTCGATGTGAGAGTACGCAACTGTGCGGTGGTAGGCCATACATGGAAGGGAGTAGAGCAGTCGGGGGAGTTACGTTATCCCGCGGGGAGCGGCGGCCGGTGCAAGTTTAACGCCTCGTTAATTTCAACGGCGACGGCGACCGTACCGCTTTGCGGGAACGCCACTAAAAATTCTAACGCAGAGGCGTTACGAAAAGCCGGCATGGGCTGCGAGGCGGCGTGGCTAGCCTTCCTCGGCTTCCTGGAATTGAGCTAGTTGTTCAAGTTGTCGGTGCCAGTCTAGCTGTCGGACTAGCGTGGAATTTTGGCGCCAGTTGGCTTGGACCTTCACGAAGAGTTCGAGGAATATTTTTGCGCCGAGTATGAATTCAAGTTCTTTGCGGGCTGCTGTGCCGATTTTTTTTATGGCTTCCCCGGCCTTGCCGATCAGGATGCCCTTCTGGCCTTCGCGTTCCACGTAGATGGTGGCGCGAATGCGCAGGAGTTTGGGAGTTTCCTCGAAATTATCAATCAGCACGGCGATGGCATGCGGCACCTCGTCTCGCGTCTGCAAAATGGCTTTTTCGCGGACGACTTCGGCGGCCAGGAAGCGTTCTGGCTGATCGGTGAATTGGTCGGGGGGGAAATGCGGGGGGGCTTCGGGTAGGCGCGTGAGCCAGGAATTGACCAGGTCGAGGCAGCCGGCGCCGGTGAGTGCGGAGATGGGGAAAATTTCCGCGAAGTCGAATTCCTTGTTGTAGCGTTCGATCAACGGGAGGAGAAATTGCTTCGCGATGCGGTCCACTTTATTCAGCAGCAAGTACACGGGGCCGTGAAAGCGTTTGATCCATTCGATGGAGAAGCGGTCGCCCGGGCCGTAGTCGGCGGAGGCATCGACGATAAGGCAGAGAATGTCTATGCCTTCGAGGGCGTGCTGCAGTTCATCCATCATCATGCGACTCAGGACGTTTTTCGGTTGATGAATTCCTGGCGTGTCTATCAGGACGATCTGGGCGTCTTCGCGATTGAGAATGCCTTGGATGCGGTTGCGAGTGGTTTGCGGCTTGGGGGAGACGATGGCGACTTTTTGGCCGACGAGGGTGTTGACGAGAGTAGATTTGCCGGCGTTGGGTCGGCCTACGATTGCGACGAAACCGGATTTGAAGGGCATGGATGCAAGAATTGTACGCCTTTGGAGGGTGGCGAGGAAGGTGCGGGCCTGTGCACGCGGCTTGGCGGAAGAAGTCGAAGGATTTGACACAGAGTGCACGGAGAATGGAGGAGAAAATAGAGACAGATAGGGTCTGGCGCGGAGACGCGGAGAGCGTAGAGCAAGGCGGGATGGCGCAGGACCGCGCGAACCACTTTACGGACACATGAACAGGCGAAGAAGATTTCGTGCAGAGAGGATCATAGCGCTTAGAAATCTTGACATCGCGATGGATCGTTATAGACTTCAGGGCATCGCGGTTCATTCCGACCACCCGGTGGAGATGTCGCCGCGACCCAGCCTACAAGCTGCACGCCACTTTCAAGCGATAGGAGGAGGTCTTCCATGGCACACCCGGTACGAGCAATCCCCGAAGGGTATCACTCGATCAGTCCATCATTAACCTGTAAAGACGCGGCACGCGCGATTGAGTTTTACAAAAACGTGTTCGGCGCCGAAGAAGTGATGCGCATGCCGTCGCCCGACGGCAAGATCTCTCACGCAGAACTCAAAATCGGAGACTCAATGATTTTCGTGAACGACGTAATGGGACCGATGACGGCAGCCTCCTCCGGGACGCCGCTGATGTCTTTGTTCCTCTACGTCGAGAATGCGGATAAAACTTTCACAAGAGCGGTGGCCGCTGGCGCAAAGATTGATATGGCGCTGGAGGATCAATTCTGGGGCGATCGGTTCGGCAAGGTGACAGATCCGTTTGGGCATCAGTGGGGAATCGCAACGCACGTGGAAGACGTGGCGCCGGAGGAAATCGGGAAGAGAGCGGCCGCGTTTTTTGCGAAGGCGGCGGGGCAGAGTTAGGCGTCGCCTGCGTCGTAACACAATTGGATGTGATGGATCGGGCTCGCTCGTGGCGGGCCCGTTTTTTTGGTGTGCATCGAACGTCCGGACGGGCGGGCGCTGGTGTATGACCGTCGCAGCCTGGCTGGCAGACCGTAGACGATATTCTGATAGCACCGCGCAAGGCGTGCCGCGGACGCTGACACGAGGTCGCGCATCCGACAGGCGCCAATCGAGAGGTTGGCGTTCCCAGGAACGACTGCGGTTATGGTTATTGTGGCGGCTGGGGTTGTTGCGGTTGCTGTTGAAACGGATTGCTCGACGTCGGATTTTGTTGGTTTGGGGTGGTGCTGCCCGGCGCCGCTCCGAAGGGGCTGGTAGTTCCCTGCCCTAAACCGCTACCGGCTAGGCCGCCGCCTGCGAGGCCGCCGGATTGTTGTTGCATGGCTGCTGCGGCGTCCTCCAGCGGGTTCCAGATGAATTCCCAGTTGATGTATTTTTTTCCGCCGTGGTAGACCCTTTGCGAAGGCGTGTCTTGGGTGCCGGCGACGCCCGTCAGGAAGCCGCCCAGGACTGGGCCGTCCACGGGGCCGGTAGGTTTCAGCAGGGCCATGGCGGCGAGCGTGGCCGGATCAACGGCGAGGCCTGATTGGCCGAGGCCTGCGAGTCCTTGCGCAGCTTGCAGATTATTTTGGCCGGCACCGAGATTATTCAGGCTGGAAGAATTCAGGCCGGAAGAACTTGCACCGGGATTTTGCGAATTTTGGGTGTTGGAGGGGTTCTGAGAATTATCGCCGTTCGGCGGCTGGCCAGTTTGCAGGTTGGACGACGAATTTCCGGAGCCGCTCTGAGCGGAATCGGGCGGAGTGTAACCGGCGGGCGTGGAGCCGGTGGAATTGTCGTTGAGGACAGGCGTATTGTTTTGCGGCGGCTGCGAATTTGCGCCGGAACTGGCATCGGCGAGTGTGGAGACCGGGACGCCGGGCTGTCCAGGTTGGCCAGGCTGACCTTGCAGCGTGGGGAGCTGGCCGCCGTTCGCGTCCATCAGGGCCATTTGCTGCAGGTTCGCGTATTTTGTGCTGCCGATAATTTGCCCGTTGGCGTTGACGTAGATGAAGCGCCAGGATCCATCACCGGGATTGGTGGGATTCTTGTAGGGTTGCCGCAGGAAATGGAGATCGGGCATGCCTTTTTCGAGATCGTCGAGGGTTTGCGGGTAGTGGCCGGTCTTGTGGTAGTAAAGGCGAATGGCGCGGGCGTACTGATTGCCGCGCCAGATCGTTTCCTGTTCGATGCGGCGACGGTGAATGGTGGCGCCCATCTGGAGTACGGTGAGGCTGGCAGCGATCATGACCAGCATCAGCCCCAAGACAAAAAGAAAGGCGTAGCCGGATTCCCGCCCGCGACAGCACGACGCGCTGCGCGCGATGCCGCCGGGAGCTGCGCTGCGGCTTGGCGAGTTAGCGTGCGGGGCGCTGGTGCGTGTCAAGAATGCGTCGAGAATAATACGTGCGTTCATTGGTTCGGATTGCCGGGACCGGATTCTCCGACGGGCTGGACCATTGGCACTATGGCGTGGCGGCCGGAGGAAGTTTCCTCGACGTCGGCGGAATCGTTGCCGATTTTATCGAGGCGGTAGCGATTCAGAAACACCGAGCCTTCTTCGACAACCAGCACGTCATCGCCGTTAAGAAAAAATGCGACGCGCTTGCCGGTCTTGGACATCAGGGCCGAACCGAAAAGCTGCGCCGGAACGGTGACGGGAGGAGGAGGAGGAGGCTGATGAGGGCCCTGCGCGCGATAATTCTCGCGGGCGATCTGTTCCGGGGATTTCGGCGGCGGGGGCGGAGGGCCGAACATGAAAATATTGCGGTGCGAGCCGGAATAATCGAGCTTCTTGATTTTATCGAGCAGGTCCAGGCGGAGGTGCGGCTCCTCGACATCGAGCGGATGAAACGTAGGATCAGAGGCCAGCACGCCGGAGATGCCGGGGCCCTCACTGCGCTCGGCGTAAAAGACGTAGGCCGCAATCAGCAGCAGAGCGATGAGGACATAGATTTGAGTTTGTTTAGACATCGCTCAGGTCCTGAAATAAGTCTGCAAATCGAGCTGCAAGCGGATGCCGCCGCCGGGAGTGCCGGGCGACTGCAAGCGCAAATTGCTGAGCAGATAGAAATTTTTGGAATGCTCAAGCCCGTTGATGAACTGAATGATCGCGGGATAATCGCCCTCGACGGTGTCGGAGATGTCAATTTCCGTGACGTCGCGGCCTTTCAGTTCTTTCTGTTTAAAGCTGATACCGGAACTGCGCAGATTGGCTTTGGCGGCGATACCGCCGAGGTCGTCTTCGATGGTGGAGTAGCCGCTATCCGCGGGCAGAAAAGCGTTGTGGTAAAAGGCATCGTATTCGCGGCCTTCCCCGGAAAGATCCTGGCGAATGCGCTCGCCGCGGGCGACGTCGCCCTTCAGCAGGGCCGCCTGGGTCTTCAGGCGATCGCGCTGGGCGCTCAAGGCAGCGGCGCCTTCGCGCGAAGATTGCCACAGCTGATAGACCAGCGCCAGGTCCGCTGCGAAAAGCAGTGCGAGCGCGACAGCGATCGTTTTTTTCCAAACTGTCCAAGTCATGTTCATGGTCAGGTGGTGGAATACCAAGCTGTCAGTTGCACGGTGATTTTGTCGCCGCCGGATTGCTGGTCGGAATGCCGGTCATCTTTCACCTGGATATCTGTAAACACCTTGGAGCGTTCCAAGTTCTGCAGGAATTTAATTTTGCTTTCGTCGGATTCCGCACCTACGGTGAGCTCGACCTGCGCGCGCCCGTTCTCAAGCTTGGGCGAAATGCTGACAACGCGCACGCCCGGAGGAAGAATCTGCTCGAGATCCATGAAGACTTTGGTCCAGGGAAAGCTGCGCTGGCCGATGAGAGAATTCAGGAAGGCGGCGCGGTCCAGAACCTGTTTGGCCTGGGGGGTCTGAAAATAGGCTTCGAGCGCGGCTTGCTTTTCGCGATTGACGCGAATTTCGTCCTGCCTGCGGGAAATTTCCGCGCGCAGATCGCGCCCAGAGCGCCAGGAAGTGTACGCCGCATGGCCCAGAAGCACGAATACGAGCAGGCCGACGATGGCCAGAACGCCCGCAGCGGCCAGGAACGGTCGCTTGTTATCGAGCGGCGTGGTGGAAAGATTGAGCCGAAGTTTCATGTTTCCTCGCGGCGCGCGGGCCGCTCAGGAACCTCCGTTGAGCATCCAGCCAACCAGCGCATCCAGATCCTGATGGATCAAATCCTTCGCGCTGGAATCAAGCGCAAGGGCCTTGTCTGATTCCGAGAGAGTGGCGATCGGGCATCTCAATTCGGCGGCAAGCGCGCGGCGGAAGACTTCTTCGCGCGCGCCGAATCCAGCTATGAGGGCGCGGTCTGGCGCGCCGCCCCATGTGTCTTGAAAATATGCGACCGCCGGAAAAATTTCGTCGAGCATGGATTGGGGATCGAGCGCCGCGGCTTCGCCGGACATTTCGGTGGAGCGATAGACGCACAGGTTGCCGGTGCTGACGATCACGGTAGTTAAGGTTTTGCCTGAGATGCGCACGAGCAGCGTGGAGCCGTCGTCACCAAGCAATGGCAGAGTGCCCAGCGTGGAGCTGAGCACCACTCCGACAGTGGCATTCAAGGGTTGCAGGATATCTTCATATTCCTTGATTATCCGCTGACGCGCGACGGCGGTGACGACTTCGAGCGCGCCCTGACGGCCGGTCTGGCGCATCCAGGAGACGGCGGTTTCGTCCACGTCGAACGGGACACTTTTTTTCAGGCGCCAGCGCAATAGCTGGAGAGCTTCATCCGCGCGGCGCGGCAAAGTATCGAACGGAAGAATAAAGACGCGCACGACGGGATCAGGGATCAAAAGCGCGAGCGGCGAATTGTGCGCGGGAACGCGATTCAGGACTTTGCGCAGGATGGCGCGGACGGCATCGGGCTGCACGACGTTGGTATCCACCGGCGAAGCCATGATGGCGCCTGGGGGCAGCGGCTCAATGGCGTGCGATTCCAGATGGCGGCCCGTCGCGGACCAATGCGCCGCGGCAACGTGCGTGGAGGCGATTTCCACGACGACGGAGGGATGAGGCATAGCGTTCAGCCAACGCTCCAGCCGCTGCACCGGAGCCAGCTCGAAGAATTGGCTGGCCAAGCTGGTGGAGCTAGTCAAGGAAAGTCACCTTATTGATTTCGCGGAGCGTGGTGGTGCCGCCGCGGACTTTGGCGAGGCCGGAGTCGCGCAGGAACGACATGCCTTCTTCTTTTGCGACGCGCTTGATTTCAGAGGTGGGGCGGCGATTGATGATCATTTCGCGAATGTGGTCGGAGAGATCAAGCAACTCAGTGATTGCCGAGCGGCCGCGATAGCCGCTGCCGGAACATTCCAGGCACCCGGCGCCTTCGTAGAAAGGAATTTTGGACCATTCGGCCGGGTCGAGGCCGGATTCTTTCAGGATCTCGGGCGCGTACTGAACTTGCTTCTTGCAATTTTCGCAGATTACGCGGACAAGGCGTTGCGCGAGGATGCAATTCAGCGCGGAGACGAAATTGTAGGGCTCGACGCCCATGTTGATGAAGCGGCCGATTACGTCCGTGCAATTATTGGCGTGAACGGTGGTGAAAACCAGGTGGCCGGTGAGCGCAGAGTTGATGGCGATCTGCGCGGTTTCTTGGTCGCGGATTTCGCCGACCATGATTTTGTCCGGGTCGTGGCGCAGGATGGAGCGCAAGCCGCGGGCAAACGTGAGGCCTTTCTTTTCGTTCACGGGGATTTGGGTGATGCCGCGGACTTGATATTCGACCGGGTCTTCGATGGTGATGATTTTGTCTTCGTCGTTCTTGATTTCGTTGATGGCGGCGTAGAGCGTGGTCGTTTTACCGGAGCCGGTGGGTCCGGTGACGAGGACCATGCCGTAGGGTTCCTGAATGTAGCGGCGGAAACGGGTTTTGTCTGGGCCGTCGAAGCCGACTACGTCAAGAGTCAGATTGCGGAATTTCTCGCTGAGGGTTTCTTTGTCGAGGACGCGCAGCACGGCGTCTTCCCCGTGGACGGAGGGCATGATGGAGACGCGGAAATCCACGAAGCGGCCTTTGTAACGCACGCGGAAGCGGCCGTCTTGCGGGACGCGGCGCTCGGCGATATCGAGCTCGCTCATGACTTTTATGCGCGAAAGAATAGTGGCGTGCCACTCCTTGGCGAGCGGCTGCATGGCGTATTGCAGGACGCCGTCAATGCGATATTTGACGACGACTTCGGTGTTCCGCGTTTCGATGTGGATGTCACTGGCGCGGCGCTCGAGGGCGGTGAAGATGACGGTGTCCACGAGGCGCACGACTGGGCTGACGCCGGAGTCGCGCGTGAGCTTGTCCATCGAGATGTTTTCGTCGCTGTCCTCATCGTCGCTGACGACTTGCAGCGTGAAACCCTCGGTGGCCTGGTCGAGGACGCGCTGGGACTGTTCGGTGCGCTTCAGGAGATCGTCAATTTGAGATGTGGTGGCAACTTTGATTTGCAGGCGTTTGCCGAGGAGAAGCGACAGCTCATCGGTGAGATGGAGCTGGCTGGGATCGGCGAGGGCGACGACGAGCGTGGTGTCGTGCGCTTCGAGGGGGACGAACTTGTAGCGAAACATCAGCTCGGCAGGAATGCTGCGGAACAGGTCCGGATCAATGCGCTGCTCGCGCAGGTCCACAAAGGGGCAGCGATAGCGCTCAGCCAGGCGGCGCGCCTGTTCGCGCTCCGCGGCGTCGTCGGTGCCGCCGGGAACAACCGGATTGTTGGTAGTCGTTGCCATTATTGGATTCTAACCCCCGGAACCCACCTGGAGGGAAAAGAGCGGCAGATAAAGGGATATCAGAATAAAGCCTACCACAACGGCCATGACCACCAAAATGGCGGGCGAAACCCAGATCAAGGTCCGCTGCAGGCGGGTACTGACTTCTTCTTCGTAGAATTCGGCGACGCTGGTGAGCATGGCGGCAAGCGCGCCGGAAGCTTCGCCGACCTCGATCATTTCCAGGGCGAGGTCAGGGATGAGGCGCGTTTCGGCGAGGCTCTCGTGGAGCGTGCGGCCTTCGCGCACTTTGCCCGCCGCGGTCTGCACGGAAGTGGCGATGAGGCGGCTGCCGATGGCTTGCGACGAAGTTTCAAGGCCTGCTACGAGCGGCGTGCCACCGGCAAGCAGCGTGGAGAGCGTGCGCACAAATTGCGCAATCTGGGATTTCAGCCAAATATCACCGAACACCGGGATTTTTGGTTTCAGGCGGTCAATCGTGAGGGCGCCTTTGTCGGAGCGGGTCCAAATGAATATGCCCGCGGCGATCACCGCGGCGCCGGCGATCACCACCAAAAGATAATCGCGCAGCGGCACCGCCAAATCGAGCATGAACTGAGTGATGGGCGGCAATTGAATGCCGAGGTCGGAATACAACTTTGCGAATTGCGGCATGGCGTAGGTGACGAGATACGTCAGCGTGCACACGACGGCGATCACCAGGATGGCGGGATAGATCAGCGCGGTGATGAGTTCTTTCTTGAAGCCAGCGCTGACGCGCAGATACGAAATATATTGTTCCAGAACGCCGGTGAGGTTGCCGCTGCGTTCGCCGGCAGTGATGGCGGTGACGTACACCGGAGGAAACGAACCTTGCGCGGCGAGCGCTTCGGAGAGCAGGGCGCCTTCGCGCACACGCTGGCGCACGTCTTGGAGCACCGGCCTCAAGCGAGGGGCGGCGGCGCGTTCCGCGAGGAGGTCCAGAGCCTTCAGGATGGGAAGACCGGCTTTCACGAGCGTGTTGAACTGCTGGTTGAAAATAAGGAAGTCATTGAGGACGATTTTTTTGGCGCGGTGCTTGCCGCTGAGTTGCGAGAGAAAATCAAAATGCATGCGGACGGAAAAGACGTGGAAGCCTTGATCGGCGAGGCGCTGGCGGGCTTCGCCCTCGGACTGGGCCGTCTCCAATTGTTGGAAGATGCGGCCGGACGTATCTCCGACTTTACATACGTATTGGCCCACGTTGTATAGACGGCCCGGAGGGTGGGACGTCTCTTGCAAAGTTTAGCATACCCCTCTGCGGGTAAATGGTGGGACGAGAAAAGGTGTTTAGAATTAACACTGTAGTAACGCGGGGCGGGATTCGGACCGACACCGTTCCGCGGCACAACATGCGTGGTGCACTTAAGTGCGGAGCTAAGAATTCAAAGGCAATGAGCACACGCATTCAATGAACTTGGTTGGCCAGCGCGGATTCGTCAACCACGGTTACGCCCGGGGGTGGCGAGAAATGGAACATGGTTTCGGCGACGGGAAGGTTTTCTTGCCAGTTGGCGAAGCGGAATTCGGTTTCGAGATTCCCTGGTTGGCGGATTATTAGACGCACGAGATGATAATCGGGGTCGGATTCGAGGAGAACCTCGCGGATATCCTGATCGGCATCGGCGGATTCGCGTTTGGGCACGCAGCGGAGGACCGTGTTTTCGGGGCTGCTAGGGCGATCTTCCAAGTCCAGTGGATTGGCCGCGTTGGCGGGTGTCTTCGCGGGATTCACGATTTCGATTTCGCGGCAGACTTTCGAAAGATCGGACTTCCCTGTTAGCAGGGCTAGCGGAGTGCGCCAGTCGGAACTTTCCTTTACTTTGGCGCGGCTGACGGTGCGGTCGGCGGGAACGTAGAACCAGACATTGGTACCATCAACGATGAAGAGTTTTTGCTCGGGTGATTCATATTCCCAGCGCATGCGGCCGGGCTGGGAAAAATACACGGTGCCGGATTCGGCGGAGCCTTCGCCCGCGGTGCTGGAGTCCGTGTACCGTTCGTAGAATGCGGCTTTCAGGGTCTGCGCGTGATGATAACGAGCCTCGAGCGCGCGGAGCACAGAGTGGGCGTCACGCGCGGAGGTGGAAAAGACGAAAACGATCGTAGCAAACAGGTTGGGAGCACGCGTTTAGTCTAGCAGGAAATTGTGATCCGAGAGGTGCGAGGCGGGTCGAATTTCCGAGGGTCCCGCCATAACTACCTTCGAAATTCTGGGTTCTTAAAACGAAAAGCGGGGAAGAAGGCTCGCTTCTTCCCCGTTTTCTAGTGGATCAAGCTATGTTACTGAAGCGGAGGGAACGCTTCGCAAGCCGCGTCCGTCGCCGGCGCCATCGTGCCAGCCACGTCGAAGCGAACCACACCGGACTCGTCCGAGCAAAATGCACGCTGGCCGGTCTGTCCGACAGTCTGGGGGTCAGCATACACCACGAACGTCGGCACTACGCCGGCGACCGCTGCACCACCGATGTCGAAGATGGCGTTGCCGCCTTGTTCGCCGGCCGAGTCAATCAAGCAAGCCGTTGCCGCAGTCGCGGTGCAAGGATTCGCACCGCCCAGAACAGCCAGGCCGGGGGAAGCCCGTGCCCCACGTGGACTGGTACGTCACGTTGGCGGTAACCAGCGTGCGAATCGAACCGACAGCCGACGATTCGTTGGCTGCGATGCGGGCGCGAAGCAAGTTCGGAATTGCGATGGCCGCGATGATCAAAATAATCGCCACGACGATCAGCAATTCGATCAGTGAAAAACCCTTCTGGTTCTTCTTCATTTTTTCTTCTCTCCTTCGATTTAGTATCTGACTGAAAACGCTTGGGGGCCGGCGCGAAGTCCCAACAACGAATGGCAAAGAAGTAAGCAGCAACAGCAGTTCCACTCCGGCACAGCGCGTTTACTGTTACGGAACACGCGTTTTTCGTCATGACGCGTAAGGAGATAGCGGGGAGTTGTTTGAGTAAAGCGGGCGCGGCAGCTCGGTGGAAATCTGATCGCCATCTGAAAATCGACGAATTTTGGCTTTCGGGAACGACAGAAAGCGGCAGGAAAGCCGGTGCGGGCATGCCGGGCGCATAGGAAAGTAAAAGCGAAACGCCGTGCTCACGAATAAGCAAGATGTGCTGATATTTGCGGGAGACTTGAATAAGGAGGGAGGAAATAGCGTGAAACTATTGCAGTGCGGGCAATGCTTCGCAGGCGTTCTGGGACCCGGCGATGGCGCCGGTGGTATCGTAATGAATGGTCCCGGGCTCGTCGCTGCAAAAACTGCGAATGCCAGTTAAATCCTCGGTTGTGGGATTGGCCGTAACCAGGTAAGCATTTGTACCAGGATTTGAGCAACCTGGGACCGGCGTTACCGTGGCGCCCACCGCAGTGAAAGTAAACGCGAAACCGCTCTTCGTATAGGGCGCCGTGCTGATGATTGGATCCAACAAATTCGCCTGGTCGCACGTTGCCGCCGCTCCCGGAACACCGCCCAATGCATTGAGCGAAGGCGGAAATCCATTCCCATAAGTCGAGCTGTAGGCCATCGCCGCCGTCGTGATGGTTCGCACCGTTTCGCCCGCCGCTGCCTCATTGGCGGCGATCCGAGCATGCAGAAGATTGGGAATCGCAATCGCCGCGATGACTAAAATAATGGCAACCACGATGAGTAGTTCGATCAGCGAGAATCCGGGCTGCGAACCCCGTTCGTTTCTGCGCTTCGCGGATTGGAGCGTGGCTGCTCATGATCCAGTTCCTTCATTTCCTCAGTCGAACTTCGGCGTTTTCGCCTGCTCCTTAACAAAAAGAGAGCGGGAAGGAAGGCAGCTTCCTTCCCGCCTCTGAGACTAAACCGACACTTACTGGAGCGGGGGGAACGCTTCGCAAGCTGCGTCCGTCGCCGGCGCCATCGCGCCAGCCACGTCGAAGCGAACCACACCGGACTCGTCCGAGCAAAATGCACGCTGGCCGGTCTGTCCCACGGTTTGCGGCTTAGCGTAAACAACGAACGTCGGCACTACGCCGGCGACCGCTGCACCACCGATGTCGAAGATGGTGTAGCCGCTCTTGTTACCGGCGGCCAAGACCGGGTCAATCAAGCAAGCCGTTGCCGCAGTCGCGGTGCAAGGATTCGCACCGCCCAGAACAGCCAGGCCGGTGGCGAAGCCCGTGCCCCACGTGGACTGGTATGTCACGTTGGCGGTAACCAGCGTGCGAATCGAACCGACAGCCGACGATTCGTTGGCTGCGATGCGGGCGCGAAGCAAGTTCGGAATTGCGATGGCCGCGATGATCAAAATAATCGCCACGACGATCAGCAATTCGATCAGTGAAAAACCCTTCTGGTTCTTCTTCATGTAGTTCTCCTAAGGAGCTTAGGCTCCTAAATCCGAAGTCATACGCCCTGGCGGGGTACGCGAGCGATAGATGCACGGGGCATTCCAAATCGGTGCACCTGTTTACTTTTGACACACATACGCGCATCACTATGATGCACATAGGGATACACCGTGTTGTCCCAGCGTGGTGCCAACTATAACTATACCGCAGCCAAGCGCAGTCGCAAAAGGTGACATTTTTTGACCCGTGTCGGCGACGGAAACAGTCGAGTTATGAGACGAAAGCGGAGAGAAAGCGAAAGCAGCGCTAGTGCAGCGGAAGTCTCGAGACGAAGCAGGGTGGCGGGGTGCGGCTGGCGAGTGTGACCGGGTTCATGCGGCTTGTCGGGGGCTACTGCAGGGCGGGCAGGGTTTCGCAGGCGTTTTGGCTGCCGGCGGTGGCGCCGGTGGTGTCGTAGTGAATGGTTGCGGGCTCGTCGCTGCAGAAGCTGCGGATGCCGGTGACGGATTCTGTTATGGGAGTGGCGGTGACCATGTAGGCGTTCGCGCCTGGCAGCGTGCAGCCAGCAACCGCGGTTACGGGCGCGCCAACGGCGCTATAGGCGAACTTGTATCCGCTCTTCTGATTGGGAGCTGCGGCGATGATGTTGTCCATCAGCACCGATAGATCGCATGTGGAAACCCCACCGGCAGGGCCACCGAGATTGGCGAGCGTGGCCGGGTAGCCGTTTCCGTAGGTGGAGTTATAGGTTACGGCGGCGGTGGTGATGGTGCGCAGAACCTCGGCTGCTGCCGCTTCGTTGGCGGCGATCTTGGCGTGCAAAAGATTTGGAATGGCAATGGCGGCGATAATCAGGATGATGGCCACGACGATGAGCAATTCGATGAGCGAGAAACCGCGCTGACGGCGCCGGTGCTGATTTTGTTTACGGGTTTGTAGTAAGGCGCGCATGACCTGATCCGTTGAAGCTCCTCTTCTGTTACTTGACTTCACTACCTCATTTCGCGAATTCGATTGCCTGCTGCCATGCTCTTTTGAAAAACGAAAGCGGGAAGGAAGTTAGACTTCCCTCCCGCTTCGAAGTTACGACCAGACTACTGGAGTGGCGCCAGAGCCTGGCAGGCAGTGTCCGTCGCTGCGGTGGTTGCACCGAGCGGGTCAAAGCGGACCACACCGGATTCATCGGAACAGAACGAGCGTTGACCCGTCTGGCCGACTGTTTGCGGTACGGCGCTAACGGCGAACGTCGGAACGATACCACCCACAGCCGCGCCACCCGGCGCTGCCAGCTTGTAGCCGCTCTTGTTGCCCGCAGCCAAGACTGGATCAATTAAACATGCCGCTGCTGCAGCCGCGGTGCAAGGATTCGCACCACCCAGATTTGCAATGGTGGCAGCGAATCCAGTTCCCCACGTAGAGGAATAGGTGACTTCCGCAGTGACAATCGTACGCACCGAACCGACCGCCGATGATTCATTGGCGGCGATGCGGGCGCGAAGCAAGTTCGGAATTGCGATAGCCGCGATGATCAAAATAATCGCCACGACGATGAGCAACTCGATTAGTGAAAAGCCCTTCTGTTTCTTTCTCATTGTTTCTCCTTGAAACTCGTGTAACCAGAATCTCGGAATTCGCTGGCGGGTTACGCGGCGGTAAGTGCACGGCGAAGGCCAGTTGCCGCGATTGCGGAGAATGCGGGCGCGCGCGGCTGCAGTTGGAGTGGATTGAATGTGGTGCGGCTCATTATAAATTTCTCATATAGTTACAGAGCTGATTGACAATGGAAATTATGAAGAAGGTCGCCCTATTGCGGCTGCGAAGACAGACTGAATGCGGCGAGAGCGGTGAGGGATGCGCGCGTTGCGTTCCGAATTGGAACTGCGGGTTCAGAATTGCATTGGTGCTAGAGAAAGTCAAAGTCACCGCTGATGAACGCAGATGAACACCGATAAAGGTGCTGATGAAGCCGAGGCTAAAGGGAGAGATCCAACATAGAGAGCATGCAGGAAAAGCGGAGAACACGGAGAAGGACGAACTTTCTACAGCAACGCAGCGGGCGCAGAGAAAGCCTTCGTTGCGCGCAGACTGAGAATGCTTATCGGATCGTCAGATGCCGTATTTCTTGGCGTAGTGGCGGAAGGAGCGGTAAGACATTTTCAGAGCGTCGGCGGCCCGGGTGCGAACTCCCCCGGAACGTTCCATGGCGGCTAGCAGGAAGGAGCGCTCTAGCTGCTGGATGTAAACTTCGAGATCCAGACCTTCGGCGGGCAAGATCGAGCCGTTGCCGTTACCGCTGCCATTGCCATTGCCGTGGCCGTTCCCAGAATGATTCGAGATGGCCTCTTGATAGTGGTCGCGGATACGGGCTGGCAATGCGTCGGCCGAAATGCGCGCGGACGATTCCAGGGCGACGGCGCGCTCGATGGTGTTCTCGAGTTCGCGAACGTTGCCGGGCCAGTCGTAGACTTCCAGGCGGCGCATGGCTTCGGGGTCAATGGCTTCGATTTTTTTGCCCATGGATTTCGAGTAGCGATCCAGGAACGAACGCGCGAGCAGCGGGATATCTTCGCGGCGTTCGCGCAGCGCGGGCAGGTGAATCGGAATGACGCTGAGGCGGTAATAGAGGTCCTCGCGGAAACGGCCTTCGGTGATTTCCTTGGCGAAATCCTTGTTGGTGGCGGCGATCACGCGCACGTCCACATCGCTCTCTTCGGTGCTGCCGAGCGGCCGGACTTTTCCTTCCTGCAGGACGCGATAGAGCTTCACCTGCATGGTGAGGCTCATGTTGCCGATCTCGTCCATGAAGAGCGTGCCGCCATCGGCAGCCTGGAAGAGTCCGCGGCGATTTTCATTGGCGCCGGTGAAGGAGCCGCGGAGGTAGCCGAAGAGCTCGGATTCGAGGAGAGTTTCGGGGAATGCGCCGCAATTAATGGTGATGAAGGGAGCTTTGGCGCGCGCGGAGTTTTCGTGGATGGCGCGGGCGACGAGTTCTTTACCGGTGCCGCTTTCTCCGGTGATGAGCACGCGGCTGGACTGTGGCGCGATAGTTTCGATCAGGTCGAAGAGATCGCGCATCTTCGGGCTCGCGCCGATGATGTGATCGAAACCAGTAAAGCGGCGGAGTTGGCGGCGGAGTTCCCCGGCTTCCTTGCGCAGAGCCTGATTTTCCGCGATGCGTTTTACAGCGGGGCGCAGCTCATCGAGCAGGCGGTCGCCTTTGACGACGTAGCGATCGGCGCCGAAATTCACCGCGTCAATGGCGGTGTCCACGGTGGGGACACCGGTAATCAGAATGAAAATGGTGTCGGGTGAGACTTCTTTGGAATATTGCAGCAGCTCGACGCCATTCATGTCCGGCATGCAGATGTCGGAGATGACTATATCGAACACTTGAGCGGCCAGGCGGCGCTTGGCGGCTTGCCCATTGGAAACGACTTCGACTTTGTGGCCCTCCTTGCGAAAGCTGATTTCGAGCAACTCGGAGATGGAGGGTTCGTCGTCAACGACTAGTAAGTGGGCCATGGCGGGCTACCCCTTCCCTACTACGCGAAGGTGCTCGTCATGCTCGCGAGGATCCTGGAGTTTGGGTGTGGCGGCGCGGGAAGCGCGGGCGGCGCGCGGAATTTCGACGATGAATTCGGCGCCACTTCCCTTCTCGGCTTCGACGCGAATGCGCGCGCGATGCGCTTGCAATATCTGATAGACGACGGCGAGGCCGAGGCCGGTGCCACCGATAAATCCGGACTGGAAGGGCTCGAAGATGCGCGTGGCCTGGGCCGGGTCAATGCCGATACCGGTGTCGCCAATCTGAATGCGCACCCAATTGTCATCCGCCGAGACGCTGACAGTGAGCACGCCCCCCGTACGGCATGGCGCGCAAAGCGTTGTTGCAAAGGTTCCAGAAGACTTGTTTCAGGGCGTCGCGATCGGCGCGCGCGCGCAGGCTACGCACTTTGAAATTGCGCACGATGCGCAGCTTGCCGGCGGCGGTGGCGTCGTGTTCGAGCAGCAGCAAGGTTTCTTCGAGGAGCGGAACGACGTCAATATCCGCGAAGTGGTAAGACTTGACGCGCGAGTAGTCCAGAAAGTCGGTGATGATCTGATTGAGGCGCTGCGATTCGCGGCTGACGATGTGCACGAGTTTTTTGTCGTCTTCATCGAGGGGCGCGAGGCGCGCGAGTTCTTTCAGTGCGCCGCTCATGGCGGTGAGCGGCTGGCGAATTTCGTGGGCGATGGCGGCGGAAAGGCGGCCGAGCGCGGCCATGCGTTCGGTGGTGACGACTTCGCGCTCCAGGCGCTTCAGTTCGGTGAGGTCCTGGAAGTTATATACGAAGCCCATGTTCTGATTTTGCGCGGTGCGCAGCGGTGAGATGGAAAGCCCCAGGAATCGCGAGTTGCCTTCGGCGGTCTTATATTCGATTTCCTTGCGCGCGGCGAGGGGATTGCCCTGCTCGTCGCGTTCGACAGGCCAGAAGCCGGGGAAAATGTCGGCGATTTTTTCGCCGCGATGCAGGCCGAAGCCGGAGCCGGTGATTTCCGCACCAGCGCGATTCATTACCAGGATGCGGCCTTCCATATCGGTGGTTAGCAGGCCGCCGCGCATGGATTCGATGATGTCTTGATTAAAGGTTTGCAGGTCTTTGAGCTCTTCGCTCTTGGCTTCAAGTTCGACGCCTTTCTTGCGCAGCGTTTGTGCGAGAAGGCTGCCAAGATAAGCGACGGCAAAAAACGCGAAGAGATTGCTGGCCAGCCAGGAATCGAGGAGGCGCAGCGTCGGCGTGGAGCTCGCGGTGCGCGGAAGCACGCCGTAGAGGACGAGCTCGAGCGCGCCGCCCAGAAGCACGAAGGCAAATCCCGCCACAAGAAAAACACCGCGGCGCGAAAACAGGACACTGGCCATTAATATCGCGAGAAGGTAGATCGAGACGAAATAGCTATCCTGCATGCCGGTGGAGTACACGACGCCGGTGACCAGCAATAGATCGCACGCGATTTGCAACGGGGCGTGCCAGCGCGCCAGGGGAACCCAGCGGCGAAGGATGACGTAGAAAATCGCGAGAGTGTACCAGAGCGCGATCAACTGTACAAAGGAACGAACCGGCACCGGCATGGGAGTGAGATGGCGCGCGGCGATGACGATGCCGACAAGGAAAGTGACGGCCAGGAAGCGAACTCGTCCCAGCCACGAAAGCCATTCACTCACATTAGGTGTGGACTTCATTTCAGATTTTTCACCGCGCTACTGGCGCCAACAGCGCCATGTGCATATGGTCCTCGACTCCTGCCGCGCCGCGGAAACTTGCCGGCGCATCCGCAGGCGCCTCGCCCTATTTCGCGAACGAGGCGCCTGGCGGATGCCGGCGAGAGCCGCACGGGTTCTAGTGGCCTGCCAATTTGCCGATCAACGAGAACAATGGCAAGTACATGGAAATAACGATCCCGCCGACGACCACGCCCAGCACGACGATCATGATGGGCTCCATGGCGGTCAGAAGGTCTTTCACGGCCGCGTCCACTTCGTCCTCGTAGAAGTCCGCGATTTTCTGGAGCATGGCGTCCATCGCGCCGGTTTGTTCGCCGACGCCGATCATCTGGGTAACCATGCCGGGAAACACACCGGTGTCCTTTAGAGGATCAACCAATGAACGTCCGGCTTCGACCGCCTTGCGCGTTTGAGTGATGGCGCGCTCAACCACAGCGTTGCCGGAAGTGCGCGCGGTGATGTCCAAACCTTCCAGGATGGGCACGCCGCTGGAGATCAGGGTGCCGAGCGTGCGAGTGAAGCGCGCGACGGCGATCTTTCTCATCAGTGGCCCGACCAGAGGGATCTTCAAGATAATGGTGTCAATCGCCATCCGGCCTCGCGGCGTGCCGTACCAGGATTTCAAGGCGAAGATCCCGCCGGCGAAGAACGCGGCGATGATGAAACCGTAGATGCTGCCGACGAATTCGCTCATCTGAATGACGATGCGCGTGGGCAGTGGCAGGTCCACACCCAAGCCATTAAAGAGCTGGGTGAAAATCGGGACGACCTTCCACAGCAGCAAGATGATGACGCCGCCGGCGATGCTCATGACCGCGATCGGGTAGATCATCGCGGACTGCACGGCGCGCTTCAGCTTTACGTTCTTTTCGATGTAACTGGAAAGGCGCTGCAGAATGGTGTCGAGAATACCGCCCGTCTCTCCGGCTTCCACCATGTTGTAGTAGAGAGCGTCGAAGACCTTATCGTACTGCTTCATGGAGGTGGAGAGAGTGGCGCCACCTTCGACCGAGCCACGCACGCCGTTCAGAATTTTCTGAAACGTCTTGTTCTCCTGCTGCCCGGCAAGAATTTCCAGGCACTGCACGAGGGGCAAGCCGGCGTCGATCATCACCGAGAACTGGCGGGTGAAGATGGCCAGCTCCTTGGAGTCCACGCCACTGCCGCCGAAGGAAGGAATATTGAATTCCTTGCCTTTTTCCGAGAGCTTACTGACGTTGATATTCTCCCGGCGCAGCGCCGCGGAAACTTCCGCCTTGGTGCCCGCTGTGCGTTCCCCCGCGACGGTCGCGCCCGTTTTGTTGGTTCCGCGATAGGTAAATACTGGCATGGCTAGTTACCTCCTCTAATCCTTGTCACGTGTTGCGCCGCGTAACGCGTCGCATACTTTGTCGCTTACGAAATCGCTTACGGGCCCGCTTACCGGCGAACAGGAACCTTGCCGGCGCTCTGCTGCGGCGAGGTCACTCCACGGTTAATCAAATCTTGCAACTCGTCTGGATTCGAAGACCTTGCCAGCGCCACTTCCAGGGTGATCCATTTCTGGAAATAGGCATTAGCCAGGCTCTGGTTAAAGGTCTGCATGCCGGACGCGCCAGTTCCGGTCTGCATGGCTGAATAGATCTGGTGAATTTTGTCTTCGCGGATCAGGTTGCGAATGGCGGCGGTGGGTATAAGGATTTCCATGACCATGGCGCGGCCGCGGCCATCAATTTTCGGCAGCAGCGATTGGCAAAGAATGCCTTCGAGCACCATGGAAAGCTGCGCGCGAACCTGCGGCTGCTGGTGCGCGGGAAAAACGTCCACGATGCGGTTGATCGTGGAGACGGCCGAATTCGTGTGCAGGGTGGCGAAGGTCAAGTGGCCGGTTTCCGCGATGCGGAGAGCGGATTCGATGGTCTCCAGGTCGCGCATTTCGCCGATGAGGACGACGTCTGGATCTTCGCGCAGCGCGGCGCGCAGTGAGTTAGAGAAGGAGTGCGTGTCCGAGTGCACTTCGCGCTGGTTGACCAGGCACTTCTTGTGGTTGTGCAGGAATTCGATGGGGTCTTCGATGGTAATCATGTGCTCTTCATGCTCGTTGTTGATTTTGTCGAGCATGGCGGCGAGCGTGGTGGATTTGCCAGAGCCGGTCGGGCCGGTGACGAGCACCAGGCCGCGCGGCTTGTCGCACAGGCCGCGCACCACGTTGGGCAGTCCGAGAGCGTCGAAAGTCTTAATTTCCCATGGAATGGTACGGAACACGGCGGCGACGGCTCCGCGCTGATGGAATATGTTGCCGCGAAAGCGAGCCAGGCTCTTCAATCCGAAGGAAAAGTCCAGCTCGAGATTTTCTTCCAGGCGATGTTTCTGCACGTCGGTGAGCACGCTGTAAGCGAGCGCTTTGGTGTCCGCCGCGGTGAGCGGAGGCATATCCAGCGGACGCAATTTTCCGTGCACGCGAATGCGCGGCGCGCTGTTGGTGGAAAGGTGCAAGTCGCTGCCGGACATTTCGATCATTTTCTTTAAGAGCTCGCTCAGTGTGATGCCAGCCATATTTCCTCCGCTTAGAGAACTGTTTCGCGCACAACTTCTTCCAGAGTGGTGAGGCCCAGGGCGCATTTGATCAAGCCGCTGCGCCGCAGCGTGATCATTCCCGTTTCCAATGCCTTCTTCTTGATTTCCAGAGCCGATGCGCCGACTAGAATCAGCTCGCGCAAATCGTCGTTGATTTCCATCACTTCGTAGAGACCGACGCGGCCTTTGTAGCCGGTGTTGTTGCAGGTGCCACATCCACGGCCGTGCTGGATGACAGTCTTATCCGCTTCGTCCTTGGTGTAGCCGGCGTCAATCAGCGCCTGCGGGAGGATCTGCAGAGGCTCCTTGCAGCCGGCGCAAATGCGGCGGACCAGGCGCTGCGCGCAGATCAAGTTCACGGAAGTCGCCACCAGGAACGGTTCAATGCCCATGTTCATCAATCGGCTGATTGTGGAAGGAGCATCATTGGTGTGTAGCGTGGAAAGCACCAAGTGGCCGGTGAGCGCCGCTTTTACGGCGATTTCCGCGGTTTCAAAGTCGCGGATTTCGCCGACCAGAATGATGTTGGGGTCTTGCCGCAAGAAAGCACGCAGAGCGGAGGCGAAGTTCAGGCCGATCTGCTCCTTCATTTGCACCTGGTTGATTCCGGGCAGCTGGAATTCGACCGGGTCTTCCGCGGTCATAATGTTGGTTTCCGAAGTGTTCAGGCGCGCGACCGAGGAATACAGAGTGTTGGTTTTGCCTGAACCCGTCGGGCCGGTGACCAGAACCATGCCGTACGGCTTCAGAATCTGGCGCTCGAATTTGGTGAGCGATTCCTGCTCGAAGCCGAGCTTGGTCATGTCCAAGCGCAGGTTTTCCTTATCGAGCAAGCGCATCACGATTTTTTCGCCGAAGAGCGTGGGGACGGTGGAGACGCGGAAGTCGAGTTCTTTTTTCTTTCCGTCCTTCAGGTACTTGATCATGATGCGGCCGTCTTGCGGCAGGCGCTTTTCGCTGATGTCCAGCTTGGCCATGATCTTGACGCGGCTGGTGATGGCGTCTTTCAGTTTCATGGGCGGCGCCATGACGTTCTGCAGAATGCCGTCCACACGGAAACGCACGCGATATTCTTTTTCGTAAGGTTCGACGTGAATGTCGCTGGCGCCGCGCTTGACGGCGTCGGTGAGAATCAGGTTGACCAGCTTGATGATGGGCGCTTCCTCGGCGGCCTTCTCGAGGGTCGCGAGGTCCATCTCGGCTTCTTCGGCCGAAAGTTCCAGCGAGGCCTCGTCGCCGGCGAGGTCTTTCATTACCTTGTCGAGCTGTTCGACGCTCTCGACATCGCCGTAGAATTTGTGAATCGCTTCGCTGATGGCGGTTTCGCTGGCGACTACCGGCTCGACGTTGAAGCCGGTCATGAACTTGATGTCGTCCATCGCGAAGACGTTTGTCGGATCGGTCATCGCGATCGTAAGGGTTGAGCCGACGCGGGATAGCGGGACGATCTGATAGCGGATGGCGGTTTCCTGCGGCACGAGTTTAATCACGGCAGGATCTACTTCATAGAATTTCAGATTGATGGAGGGCACGCCGTATTGGCGCGAGAGGACGGCGGTAATATCGTCATCACTGACCAGACCGAGCTTTACCAAGCAGGTGCCGAGGCGGCCGCCAGTCTTTTTCTGGTGGTCGAGCGCCTGCCGAAGCTGATCGGCAGTGATCAGACTGTCTTTGACGAGAATTTCGCCGAGTCGAGAAGACATGAGTATCCGGGAGTGGTACTAGAACCCACCCGATGAGCCAGCGTAGCATGGGAGGGTGCCGAAAAAAGTCACCCGTGCGACGCTCGTAGTGAATCTGCTAACAGCCGATAGGGCGCGAGGAAACCTGTACCAAAGGACAGGCTTATTTTTGCTCCTGTCCTAAGGGACAGGTGTATTGCTGTGAATGACTTAGCGGGGACGGGGCGGCTCGGATTGCAACGGAAAATTCAGCGATTTTCTGCGAAAATTCTGCCGCGGGATTTGCGGCGGTCCGCAGCCAGTTTTCACCGGAATTTTCGGCGAGCTCGGCGCGAAAAAATGTTGCCGCGCGGAGAGCGATGGCCTAGCGCGGGGCGCCGGGAGTCTGTTACCATGGTCCGGTTCCATGGGCGGTTAGCTCAGCGGTTAGAGCGTCCCGCTTACACCGGGAAGGTCCGCGGTTCAAATCCGTGACCGCCCACCACTTACCCCCGAGCTAAATCTGGTGTAGCGGAAATTGTAGCGGCGAAAAACGGACTCCTAGTGGGGTTTTGAGTGCCTACCCGGGAGAGACGCGAAGACCACATCATCGAGCTCTTTGTTTCAGCGTACGACAACGGCGCCTGGAAACACGCGGCACTGACATTCCCTGACAAGCACAACGATTCCGGTATTGACGGGCTCGCGAAAAGAGCGGACGGTGCCGTCCTCGCGATCGAACACACCGTCATCGAACCGTTTGTCGGTGACATCGCCGATCAAAGCGAAATGCTGCCTGTATTCCCGCTCATTGAAAGCGACAAGTCGTTACTAGTGCCAGGGGCTTGGATTCAGGTTTTCGTTCCGGTAGGCACACTCCATCTCCAGAAGCCTAGCGTCCGCGAAGCAATAGCAGCCGCTGTTCACAGTTGGCTCAGAACCAACCATACATCCCTTCCGAGAGGCGCTTCGCAAGGCGTCTGCCGTGTTCAAGGTAAGCCGGAATTCGACATAACGCTTAATCTGAAGGTGACCGATATTCCCGGGGGCGGTGCGCTGCATGTGCGTCGCCAGCAGACCAGCGATACCCTCGGCGAGGTCATCGAGAAGATGCTCACAAAGAAGTTACCGAAACTCGCGGATGTCGCGAGCAGTACACGTGTCTTGCTTCTCGAGCGGCGGCACATGAACTTGTATCCTCGACGCATTCTGGATGAAATCGAAAAACGCCGACCTGCGTTTCCGGCACTTGCGGACGTGCACGAGATTTGGATTGCCGAGAAGATTGAATTCTTCCAGGCGAACGATGGGGATGTGAGGTTTGAGCGTTTCGTAGATGGCAGAGTCGTCCAGAGTTTTGCCTTTCAGGACGACATTCTGCAACACCAGAATTTTTAGCTGTTACCAGTCATCGCCACGACTTTCTTGCGCTCTTCCTCGTTGTAACGCTCGACGTTCTGCATCGCCTTGCGCAGGTCGCCTTTTGAAGTCAGGTTGTATCGCTCGAACATGGCGTCCGTTTTCCAACCTCCGATGTCCTTGACCACGCTTGCGTCAACGCCTGCTCGAATTGCGTTTCGAGCAAAACTTCTCCGAAGGTCATGGAACAGACGATTCACGCCAGCCTTCTTGCAGGCATTCGCCCACGACTTTCTAAATTCCAGCACGGGCAAGCCATTCCTATGAAACACGTGCAGCGCAAACCGGACACCCTCGGGCGTCTTGTAGGATTGGGCTTCCTTTCGGCGCTCCATCAGAGCCGTGAGTTGCCCGTCAATAACGACCTTGCGAGGCTGGCGATTCTTCGTATAGACACCAGGAATAAGGATCTCCCCGCCGATGACGTGGCTCCAGCGAACGGCGGCGACTTCGCCTTTCCTCCACCCCGTGATGTAGGAGAACAATGCGAAATCTTTCAGGTCATTCGGCAGGTGTGAATGAACGGCGTCGAATTCGGCTTGCTCAAAGAAGCCTTGCCGCACATTCTCTTCTTCGGAAATAAATTCGATGTCGGGCGCATCGGTGATCTTGGCGAACGTGCTGTTCTGTTTTCGGGTACGCTTGATTGCCAACTTGTAGCCCGTCGAGAGAATCTGCAAAGATCGGTTGATCGTTGCAGGCGCGTACTTCTCAGCCAGGCGTCCCTTTTGGTAGTCCTGAACCATTTCATCAGTCAAATCTTTGGCAAGCAATTTTTCGTCGAAGGCAGCGCGAGCGATCTTCAAGTTGCTCTTGTTCCGCGGCGATAGCGGCTTCCGAATCGTCCACTTCTTTTCGAGCGCGTCGAACATTTCGCCCAGAGTCATGTCCGGCTTTTTTTCGACCGGCGCTTTGATGCCAAAGTCTGAGTTCTCCAGTTCGACACGTCGGCTCCTTTCTCGTGAGGCGGCGAGAACCTTGTCGCCCGTTTTTGCGCTCTCCTGATACCGGGTCGGTTTCGAGTGTCCCCGATGTGTGACCTCAAACTGATACCACCAACGCTTGCCCCTCTTGTATAAGCTCATTTCCCTACCCTCCTAGAACTTCTTCTTGCGGTACCGCCGTTTCGCATACGCCATCGCGCGCTTGATGTCCGCGTCGTTCCACAACCGGATTTTCACGCCGCCGATGCGTTGCAGTTTGGGAGGTTTCAGTCCGGTCCGAAGCCATCTGTGTAGTGTGTCGCGGGCGACGCCCAACTTTTTCGCCACCATCGCGGTTGAGTAGTGTGCCATCGCGGAGATAATCGTACAGGTCGGACTTGCTTGTCAAGGCGGATTCTGCTACAAAGAAAAAGAGCCCAGGGCGCGAACCCTAGGCTCGGAGGGTAATTCTCTTGGTCAAGAAGAATCCTAAGCCTATCTCTGCCTCGCGCGCAAGTCAGAAGCCCGGCGTTATCTCGGTGCCGGTGAGCAAGCTATATTGCTCCACTGAAACCGGAATCATGTCCGGCGGATCCTGGTCTCCGCGCCAGAAGGGCGCGCCCACTAAGCGAAAAACCCAGCAAATCTACGATGATTTCGCACTATGCGCGAAAACGAAAGCTGCTTGGTGCACTCCTTTTATGGCGGCGAAACACGACGTCGAAATCTCCTACCTTCGGACACTTCACACTCGATTCTTAAAGAAAACTAAGCGCAGTCGACAGACTAATACGTACCCAGGTCATAACGGCAACACAAATGGCCTATTTGTGTCACGGTGACACAAATGCCCTATTTGTGTCTGATTTTCTTCGTCCCGCCTATGGTGCCACAGAGACTCTTCGGGCACATTGTCCTCGTAGCAGTGATTATCGCGTCGAACAGAATTAGACGCGCTATGAGGACCGATCATGACGAAGATTTTGAAGAAAGCGCCGAAGATGGCCAACGCGGTTGACGCCCCGCTTGAACGTTATCTCACCGTACGAGAAGCGGCGCAGCACGTTCGCTCAAGCGAGGCGAGTATACGATTTCATTTGACCAAGAAAAAATTGACTCGATACCGATACGAAGGTCGCACCTTGATCAAGGCGAGCGAGCTATCGTCGCTCATCCACGAGGCGTAAAAATGGAAGATCGAAATCCACACGCGCTCAAATCGGGCGATCGCGTCAAAGTCGTTGGCGTTGGCCATCGCGACTATGGCAAGCGCGGCGTGATCGTGAAGTTGGAGGGCGTCGCGGACGCCGATCACGGAAAAGCCAGGGCAGTTATTGCGGTGGACTCTGGCGGGTTTATTTTTGTTTCGTTGCCGAATTTAAAAAAGTTCTGAGACTTACCGCGAAAGGAGAACGACGAAACCATGAGCCGACTTTTTGAGGATCGAGCACAGTTTCCCGACGACTGGACGGACGGGCTGGAACTTGCCTACCAGAACTTTAAGGCCGATCCGGTCGGGGCGATGGCCGTCGAACTGAAACACCGCACCACCGGAAAGAGGTTGGGGGACTTCCCTGAGTCAGTGGCGCGCGCCTTCTTCCGCGAGGCACTGGAAGGCCACAGGACGGGACGGCTGGTGACAGGAGTTTGGATCCAATGATGTGCGCGCGTTGCTTGGAACCACTCAATCTCTCGGTGAGGTACCGGCGCTGTCCGGACTGTCACAAGAGTTATCACAGAGGGAAATGCTATGCGCTTCATCGCAAGCATACGCATACGGCGGATGGTCGCAAATATTTTGGCGGGCGCAGGTTTTTTCGAGAGGAGTAACAAGGCAAATAGACTTTGGCGCAAAAAAGGAGACGACGATGGGGTTTGTAAAAGCGTAACGAGCGCCGGTGGGAGTGACGAGCCCGCCGGCGCCAAGGAGAATGTCGGTGGGCAAAAGTTCTAATGACACGCTGACGATCGCCGCTACCGCGGCGGGACCGATGCCCGAATTCCCTTTCCCGCACAACCCCGATGCCGAGCGCGCCGTGTTGGGAGAAAGCCTTTTCGCCGGCGTTACCTGCTTCCGTCTAGCCCGCACACTTTGTGAACCTGCCGATTTTTATTTGGATGCTCACCGTGAGATTTTCGCCGCGATGGACGAACTCGCGCGGTCCGGATCCGCGATTGACCCTCTTACCGTATACGAACGGCTGGAGAAATCCGAAGCACTCAAGAGCGCAGGCGGGCTCGGATACCTCGGAACTCTGAAAAATTCAGAAACCGAAGCGACAAACGTAATTCACTACGCGAAAATCGTTGCCGAGAAAGCCAGATCACGCCAGGTGATGAATGCCGCGGCCGTGCTGTATGCGCGCGCCAGCGCCGGAGACCAAACCCCGGACGAACTTGTAGCAGATGGCACGAACCTCTTGGCGGGCATCGCAGCCAGCAACGGCGCCGGCGGTTTCTTGGACCTATTCGACACGCCGGAGGAAATCAAAAATGCGCCGCCGCTCTCATTTGCGATCGAAGGCTTTCTGCAGACCGATGGCGCGACTGTGGTCGCCGGGCTCGTCGAGAACTACAAAACCCTTGTTTCCCTTTCCGTTTGTAAGGCTTTGTTGGATGAAAGATTGACAATGCTCTGGGACACGTTCGCCATTCAGCAGAAAGCGGAAAAAATCATCTATATGATTCCCGAATCCGCGCGCGGTCCTTTCCGCACCCGATTAGAACTCATGGGGTTAATGCCCTATCTTGACAACCGCAGGTTCCTCACGCGCACGTTGAACAAGGGTCCGATCCTCGCGTTGCAAAATCCGCGACTTCTCGCTGGCGTACGCGGTGCACACGTCTTTGTGGATACCGGGGTCCGATTTATGACGGGCGCCGAGAACGAAGCCGGTGATGCGGCCCGCGGACTGTCTGCGGACATTCTCGCGCTGGTCGCCGCCGGCGCCGCTTCCGTGGTCGTGCTTTTGCACTCACCGAAGAGTTTTGAAACGCAAACCTACATGGGAATCGAAAACATGGTCCGCGGCTCGAGCGAACTTGGCGCACCGTTCGCTACGGGTTGGGGATTGCGGCAACTGCCCGGCGATATCGCTCACATCGAATGCATCAAGCACCGTGATTTCGATCCGTGCGGACCATTCCAGTTACTCGCGCGTCCCTCGATAGACGAAAAACACGACTTCACACTACATAAAGCGCCGGGCAACTGCGGAACTCTCGCCGAAGAGAT
Organism: uncultured Acidobacteriota bacterium; assembly: GCA_963754275.1. Taxonomy (GTDB): domain Bacteria; phylum Acidobacteriota; class Terriglobia; order Acidiferrales; family UBA7541; genus Palsa-295. Next base: position 119,221 of record CAVWFO010000022.1, on the reverse strand, counting down.
CCCAGATTCCATGCGCGACCGGAATAAAGGCGGTGGTGCTTCCAGTGACGCGCGCGAAGCGAAAGCCATGAAACTCTCGATCATCCAGACGATTTTGCTCGATTCCCCACACGCTACAGGCGAGGAAATTCGAGCCAAATTCAACAAACTTGGAATAGACATCGCTCTCGGCAGCATTCGCAGCTACAAATCTCAGCTAAGGAAAACAAAATAATCATGTTACGAGTGCTACGAGTGCCACTCATAGCAGTCATAGCAAAGTGCTACGAGTGCTACGAACCCCTAAGTAAAAGAACTCATAGCACTCTACTAGCTGGGAGGGCTAATGCTTCCAGCCCGCCCTCCCAAAGCGCGCCAGTAATCAGAGTGAGTCGTAGCATTCGTAACCCGCCTGCGCTTGGACGGCTCGACGCGAGCTGGAATCCGAGCATAGCCGGGGACGGACGCACTACGAAAATCACTACATCGGGCAGACGCAGGAATGCGGAAAGTGGAGAAACGCCAATGAATATGCGGCTTTCGAGCGATAGGAACGTCCCGTTCCACACGGGAGTGTACGAATTCTTCGGCGAAATGGACGGTCGCAAACCATGACGAAAGCCCGCTCCAAGCGTGAAAAACACGGCCTAAAAGCCCTGATGGCCCGGGTAACGGCCAACGGTATCGCGGCGATTGATGGCAGATCGGCGGCGAGTCGCGCGTTGATGCATTGGAAGTCTGAACTGGTGCGCGATCTGGGCGGCGAAACTGCCTTGTCAGCGCAGCAACACACGATCATCGAACTCGCGTGCCGCGCGCGCTTGTATCTCGATTCGGTGGACGGATGGTTGATGCGGCAGAAAACTCTCGTAAACAGACGGCATAAATCGCTGCTTCCTGTTCTGCGGGAGCGCATGCAACTCGCCGATGCGCTGGCGCGGCACCTGGCGGCGCTGGGGTTGGAACGCCGCGAGAAAGAAATCAACCTGAACGAATACTTGGATAGCGACGAACACAAAGCTGCCGTGGCTGCCGCACGCGCGGAAGAACTCGCCTACGCGCGCGAAAACGAATCGGCACCCGAACCATCATCCGACGACAGCGACGCGCCAGCGGCCGCGGCAACCCCGGCAACCAACACTAGCGACGAAGGAGACCCGTCATGAAGTCACTCATCGGCATAAACATTCTGGAAGTGCTGCGCAATCCTTTGCTGCTAGGCAGAGCGTTTCGGAAAAGGCTCTTTCGCGGCGATTCCTGGCACGCTTGGCGCGCGTTCCTGTGCGCGTTGTTCGCGCTGAACTTTGAAGATGACGCGGCGGTGCAAACGTATCGCGCATGCACGGGTCGCAAGATGCCGCCCCACGCTGCCTTTCGGGAAGCGTTCATCATCGCTGGTCGAAGATCGGGCAAAAGTTTCATCATCAGCGCAATCGCGGTGTTCGTCGCGGCGTTCATGGACTTCGCGCCGTATTTGAGCCCTGGCGAAACGCCAACGATTCTGATCATCGCTTCTGACAAAGCGCAGGCGCAAATCATCCTGCGGTACATTCGCGCGTTCTTTCGAGGCTCCGAAGCATTGCGTTCGATGGTCGCAAGCGATCTGAAAGAATCTCTCGTGCTGACGAACGGCGTCGAGATTTTGGTGCAAGCCGGCGACTACAGGTCTGTACGTGGCAAGACAATCATTTGTTGTCTCCTTGACGAATGTGCGTGGTACGGCGGCGCCGAAGGACCAGCGTCGGACGTGGAACTTTTGACGGCGCTCAGACCTTCGATGATCACAATTCCGAACGCGCTCCTGCTCGCGATTAGTTCACCTTATGCGCGGCGCGGGATTTTTTACAACGAGTACGCGGAACATTTCGGCAAGGACGATGCGCCGACGCTGGTTTGGAAAGCGGACTCGCGCACGATGAATCCGACAATTTCAAAACAGGCGATTGATTCGGCGTATCAGCGCGATCCGATTGCGGCAAGAAGTGAGTACGGCGCGGAGTTTCGGTCAGATTTGGAAAGCTATGTCGGCCGTGAAACGGTGGAGGCTTGCACGGACCGCGGAGTGGACCAGCGGGCGCCGTTGCGACGGCATGATTATTACGGCTTCGTGGACCCATCGGGCGGCCGTTCGGATTCTTTTTGCCTTGGAATCGGGCACACGGAAAGTGGGATCACGATTTTGGATTACCTGGGTGAAATTCCGAGCCCGTCGAAGCCCGACGAATGCGTGGCGGTGTATGCCGACATTTTGAAACGCTATCGCCTTTCCGAAGTGACGGGCGATCGCTATGCCGGCGCGTGGCCGGAGGATTCCTTTGCGAAACATGGAATCAGTTATCGCCCGAGCGAAAAAGACCGATCCGCGATCTACACGGATTTCTTGCCGCAACTGACGAGCGGGAGAACGCGACTACTGGATGACGCGCGAATCCTAAATCAGTTGACGTCTTTAGAGCGGCGAACGGGCGCGGGACGCGACAAAATTGATCACGCGCCTGGCGCGCACGATGATTGCGCGAACGTCGTGGCGGGTGTTTTGGATCTATGTCGCGCGGACGAATCTTCGTTTGCAGTTTTGGAGATTCTCCACGATCGGTTCACGGGAAAAACGCCAATTCCGTCCGATGATGTGAATCCGCATTTTCGGGATCAGGCGAGAAACCGCGAATGGGAAATGGAGCGCGCGCTCCGCGAACTGCCGGTGGCGACGCTGAATCCGTGCAACGCGGAAAAATGGAAACCAGAGAAAGTTCCGCCGTGTCCGCACACCGATTGCAAGGCTACGTGCCGGGTCGCGATTAATAACCAGTTTCACTGCAACCAATGCGGGCGAGACACTCCGAACCCGGCTTTCTCGCAAGAAATTCTGGTGTGCACGCGCGATGGTCCGGCGATGAGGACGATGCCATGAATCGCTTTGAGATCCGATGGCGCTTCTGGCTCGCCGACCTGGGCGCAAAGCTCATCGGGTATCGTTACGGACATTCCGTTTCTGGGCGTCGCGTGCATCTCCCGTTTGTTTTGGGGTGTGTTGGAGATTTTTTGTACGGATGGGCAAAGGGCATCAAGTGCTGCTGCATTTTGCATTACGTAAAAAATTTATGGTGGAAAGAATATCGCGGGAAGCCGATGCCGGATTACGACGACGTGGAGCCTGCCGGCGGATGGATTTCGGAGCCGCCCGAGCATTGGTATATCCCGTGCCGCAAGCATCGGGGCGCAGCGAAATATTTCGTGTATGTGCTGGAGGACTAGGCCGGCCTCGCGCGTGTACCAGTGAGACACAATTCTGTTTTCATACAGAGATTTGCCCTGTACCACTGGAATGCATGGACAAGATTCGACAAGTTCTTTTCACGAAATGCATGACGCAAAGATTGTTGGCGAAGCGTGCAAAGTCGAACGAAGCGACGATTTCAAACGTGTTGAATGGCGTTCGTCAGCTAGGGCCGACACTGCCCGCGCGCATCGCGGCGGCGCTCGAAATTCCGCCGGCAGAGCTATTTAAATTTCGGAGGTAAGTGATGACCGTGACGGCAGCCGTAAGAGCGGATTCGCGGAAGAGCGAACTACAGAAGCGTGTCAATGAACTCGATCAGCAACTTCTCGAACACCACAGAGCAGCGACGATACAGCGATCGCAATGGCACGAAACGGAAGCTCGTCTCTTGAAGCAGCGGAATCAGGCACTGCAGCAACTTTCGGAACTCTAGGAGAGGATATGGAAAACATTCTCAGACGGCTACTCTTCGGCGACGACACGCCCAACACCCCGACCGGCGGTGAAAATTCCGATTCGGCACCCCATCCGGTCGCCGATTTGATTTTCCGTGAACAGTACGGCCTCGCTCATCCTGGCAGCAATTCCAAGGAGGCCGCCGACGATGTCGAAGGGTTCGTGCGCGCCGTGGTTAGCAAATTGTTCGGCGACACCGTTCCGACGAAATGCAATCCCGCAGAACTCGACCCCATGAAACAAGTCGACGCGGTTATCGCGCGCATTTTCGATTCGAGCCAAGCCCGCCAGTAAGGATTTTCGCGGAATAGGAGGTTGCGTTACGCGCCATCTGCAGTACTAGAACCTCACTTCTCCGGTAAGAGCGTTTACCAGGACTTGAGGATTAAGTTCCGGTTTGCTCGTCATCCATTCCGAATCTAACTCGCTCCAAAACCAGTGAAGTACAATTGATTTCGTGCCTCAAAAGTCCGCCACGAAGGCGCGGTTTCAAACGCGGTAGCGATAGCGTAGAATTTGTGCCAATCCCACGGAGAGCGAAAAACAATGCGCTGTTACCATCACATCGGAATTCCCACTACCGAAGCGAAGCCTGGAGAGACCCACTTGAAACACCTGAAAGTCTTTGTCGTCAGCCACGAGAAAAGCGAATTCGGCGTGGAGTGGATGCGTTTCGAAGCGGACGCAGCGGTCCCTGATCTCGTCCGGCACGTTCCGCACGTTGCGTTTGAAGTGGCTGATCTCGCCTCCGAGCTTGCTGGCCGCGAAATCCTGATTCCTCCTAACAGCCCGTCCGACGGCGTCCGCGTCGCGTTCGTAGTCGAAAACGGCGCGCCCATCGAACTGCTCGAGTTCACCGACCCCAACCACCCTGGCCGTCGCCAGCAGAGCAAGATGCTGATACAAACGCCTTCCATTCCAAGCACCTCTTAAGTCGCGTTAACATCCACATGAAGTAAAACTCCCCTTGCCCGGTTTGGGCGTTAATCAGGAGTTGGGCTACAGGCTCAAGAATCTGTCTGTCAGTGCAGTAAACCAAAAACTGCCACGCCGGTGGGAGTGCCGACGAAAACCTTTCCGTTGGCTATTATGGGCGCGATGAATTTATTATCGGCAAAGTTATCGCGCACGCCGGCCCAGTTGCTGTTATACAACTCGTTCGCGAGATTGCTCGCTTCGTAAGCATGGAGCACGCCCGCGTCGCTACCCCGAGACTCCACCGCCCAAGCAATTCCATTCGCAGCGCCATTGGCGGAAATACTAGGCGTGGTTCCCGGATAAGCAAATTTGGTGGATGTCTTCGAAGTCGCCTTCGGAACAAGGTTTGCATTCACTATGGAGAAGGCTTTCAAGGCATCTCCGACGGCGCCAAAATAAACCGTGCCCCCGAAATAGGCGGGCGTGGCATAGACCCCTCCGGCCAATGCGTGGTCCAATTCCTGATGGATCGCACTATCTTGCTCAGAATTGAACTTTCCCATGGAATTACGATTCACAACATAGATGTGGCCGTCTTTGCCGGCGCCGATTGCAAGCTGCCAAGTCTTCCCAAATGAATCTTGGAGGTCAGGTAGGACGAGAGCACCGCCGGAACCGAGATCTCGATCAACGTTCGACTCAGCGCTGGTGTTGTGCATTTCGAAATAATCGGCAACTTTCAGATTCTGGGCGTTCGCAGAGAGCTTTAGAAATCCATTTCCGAAGTCGCCGTTAATCGGAAAACCGGCTGCGTTTAAGGCATTGTCAAACGTTCCATTGCCATCGAGCAAGTAAATGTTGCCCTGCGCATCAGCGGCCGGACCCGCGCCCGACATCCAGATTGCGCCATCGCTGCCGTTCGGAGTGACATTAAGGACGCTCGCCTGCTCCAAGGTCGCGGAACGGTAACCTATTACCCAGCCGGTATACGATCCATTATCACAATGCGACGCCCAGCTTGTGTAAACGTTGCCATCCAAAAAAAGCAAGGAAGCGCGCTCCTTGTAGTCCTTGGGATCGAACGTGATTTCGCCTAGCAGGTTGTGAAACGTGGCTGCGATTGTCGCGGGGCTGTCGGCAATTTCAGCGCCCGTAGTGATATCGAGAGCGTGCAGGCGCTGGAAATAGTTGCCGTCCTTATCCTTCGACATCGCCACCAAGTACATTACACCGCGTCCCTCGCTGTTGAATGCGATTACCGGTGTCGCGGTTATGCCAATCTCGGGACTAACCTGGGCGCATCCGCGATCGTCACTGGAGGTTTCGTTTGCGCCGAGCACGGTAACCTGCCAAAGCTGAGCGAAATTGTCTGCATCAAAAGCGTAGACCGAATCGTGCTCCGTGGCCGCGAAGACAACATTGTGGGAGTGGCCGGCTTCTGCGACGTTTGACACGTATAACGGCTGGGCATCAACTGATCCGTCCACGGAGAGAAACGCGACCTTGCCGAAACTATCTGAGTTTACATTAGCTGGCGTAAGGATTTTCTCGTCGGGATTCAAACCGGAGCGCGCGACATCGTTATGGTAGGTGAGAACCCTCACGTTGCTCGAAGTAGCCGGATTATCGGCAAGGGCTTGATTGGCCCAAGGCCAGCGAAAACTTGCAGGTTCGTGCTTACTTAGATTCTTGCTCTCGCCAGCGGAATTCGGTTGAGAAAGTAGCACTAAAAATATTGAAAGAAGTATCCCCGCTATGAACAGAACGAAAACGCCCGCCCGACCTCTAAACGCAAACCTCCGGTAGAATTAGCCGCTTAATTGACGCAATACTGTCGCCAGCGGTTACAGAGAGTGGACGATCACTTTTCCGGTTAATGCGTTAATCAAGCACTAACTGGATTTCGCTCGTAGGAGCGCGGGCCAGCCAAGTTTGCGAATTTTGACCGCTAGCAAATCCATACAAGCTAGCCGCAACTCACTTCGTTCTTGGCGATCCTCTAATGAGTCCGTCAACTCCTTCATGCGATAAAACATTGCTAGCTCTGCAGCTTGGATCAGCCCGGTGAGTCTCTCTTTTTCGGATGTTTTCAGTGCTTCGCGGCACGGCTGCTTCCATGACGACAGAGAAAAAGGCTTCAACATTGCAAGCCTCCTAACGTATATGCACTTCGTTGGCCCCACAGCAGATCCGAAAATACGACACTAATCGAAATAAATTATCCGTAGACAAAACTCAGGAGTGACGGTCGAGCAAGCCATCAAACGTCTTCTTTGCAGTCCGGCAGTGCATAGACCAGCGCTCTAAATTGCTCACGCTCTGACGCGAATTCGCTACCCTGTAATCCGACAAGGGGGCGCAGATCGTTCGTGAGAATTATGGTCTCCGCTCCGCAGTTTACGTCGCGAACGCGGATGCGTTGTGGCCAGCCTTCAAAATCATGATCCAACGCGCACAGTAAATCGACGGTTTCCCCGTTCTTCGTCAAGAAATGACATGTCATGCGAGCCTCCAGCCAGGAAATGCGATTGGCCAGGGATCTAAACCCAAACACCGCGCGAAAGAGCGCAAACTGCCGGGCGATATTCTTTGCTTTTGTGGAGACTCGCTTAGTTCTCCCCAAATGGGGAAAGCCCAAGCAATTAGGAGTTGTGAACTTTGGAAGGAGGAGAACGCCCGGAGCGGGACGTTAGGAAGGAATCGAGAGGAAATCCGGGGTTTGAAGCCAGGACCAGACTCGCTGGCGATGGGTCAAACCGTGAATCGTTTTCTTCTGGGCAAATGCCAGCTCCCGGTTGTGGCGATATGCCCAGAGCATCCGTCGCCGGGTTCGACGCGGAAACAAAGTTTGTCTCGCATCCTGTGAATGCTTCCGGAAATGCAGTGACTTCCGCTCGTGAAAAAACGCCGTGGCCGTCGTTAAGAAATATGGCCACAGGCTGTTTGCGCCATGCCGTGGAGACCACGAGATCGATCGTGTGATCTCCATCAACGTCTCGCGCCTCGATAAAAAGGCCGCCGACCGGGGCAATAAGGTGAATCGATTGTCGAGCGACCTCGGAAAGGTATATCTGGATCGAGTAGTCGGAACTATCGGGCCTGCTTTGTCCCGCTTGAATGCGGGCGGAATCTGGACGACGGTCGCCATCGAAATCGGCGATTGCAAATGTTAAGCCCGGTCCAAGCGAAGTGGCAGGCGGCTCCTCTGCATAGGCCCGCGCCGCCGTCCCGCCGTGGATAAAGCCAAAATACAGAACTAAAACTACAAACCTGGCCAGTAGGTGTGATGTTATTGCGAGCCGTTTCCGCACCATGGCGGGAAGGTTAAGCTTGCCAGCGACGTTGTCCAGGGCTCTTATCATGCGCTTCTTCGGCTCGAAGATACCATTCGACAATGCTATTCGCGAAGGAGAAATTCCGCGCGCGTTTTACCGTCAACACGTCGCATTTGCACGAAAGGATCATTCGCAAAGAGGCAACTCCTGATTAGTCGGGTGATCTCAATGGGTCGATGCAACACCAAGCTTGAACCCCCGTGGCATTGAAAACAAAAGCCAAAACCGCTCGCCAGGGTTAGGCCAGCCGGAACGCTGCCCTGGCTAGGTATTGACCGAATACAGCCAAACAGATGGCTCTCCCGCGCAAGCAATGTCGAATCAATGCAGTGGATGGTGTTGCATCGATCGGTTGAGCTGGCACGCGTTACCGGACAAGTCCCGTACTAGAACTTCACAAGTCCGGTAAATGCGTTTATCAGGCACTGGCGAAACCCATTCATCAAAGAGTAGTCTGTCACCGACGTCGCGACAAGAATGCGGCGTCTCGGCGGAGGGCTACAGTTTATGAATCCGAGAAAAAAATTATTTCTGCATATCGTAACGATGTCACTAGCCGCCATTTGCCCCGTCGTGGGGCTCTGCGGCGCGGAACCGCCTCAAGAGCCTTTGCCAAGGGTTACGAACGCAGCCGTGCCTCTCTACCCGCGAACGGCCGACTTGGCACACATTGAGGGCATCGTCCGGCTACAGGTCTCGACGGACGGCGTGCGCGTGGCAGACGTCAAAGTTGAAGACGGGCCGCCCATGTTGGCGAAGGCCGCTGCCGATAACGTGAGGACTTGGGAATTTAGTCAGCACAAGCCGACGACTTTCAAAGTGAAGTTTAGCTACAGATTTCTCCCCGAATCGGGCTGCTACGTGGACAATAGCGTGGTGACGCTTCGATTACCGACAGAAGTAGAAGTCAGCACGAAAGTCGTGCATACGTGCGACCCCCGGAGCACGGTGAATTAAGTGTATCGGTCCCGCAGGAGCAGGCTAGCGCCCGATTAGTCGCGTTACCGGACATTTGGATTTCCCTCGAACTTGCAGAAACTCCGCATCGCGTCTACTTTGAAGGTACGGCTGACTACATCTCGAACGCCACCTCATTGCTGGTCGAGTATTCACATGGGCATACGCACCGACGACATGAAGCGCATCGTGCGCGAACAGCGACTTGGCTACATCGCAACCGTATGCCCTGATGGGACGCCGAATCTATCGCCGAAAGGAACAACCGCCGTTTGGGACGACGATCATCTGATGTTCGCCGATATCCGGTACCGCAATCGGTCAAGAACATCGAGCACAACCCTTCCGTCGAAGTCAACGTCGTCGATCCGCTCGTTCGCAAAGGGTTTGATTCAAGGGGCGGGGAGTCGTGCATCGCTCAGATGAGGTCTTCAGCCTGGGTGCCAGATGTACCGGGACACGGGACCCACCCGTGAAATCCGAGCGGTGGTCTTGATTCGTGTCGACCGCGCACTGCCCCTGATCTCACCCGCCTACGATCGAGGTGGGACGGAAGAGCAGGTGAAGCATCCAGATGGCGCCGCGACTGGGGCAAGCTTTGGGAGGGAGTCGAAGAATGATGCCGGAAGCGCTGTTGCGTTGTCAGGGAATTCCGTTCTCACGGCCCAATGGATAGGTGATGATAATCCCAGTTATCAACACCTTTCGAAACGTCAATGTACGGTTAGGGCGTTAATCAGGCGCTGGTCGTTTTGAGCCATTAGCCCGTTTGGCTAGCCTATACTTTGGCCCACCGTTGTGGGTCTGGTGTGCGATCTCAATTACGCCTTCATCCGCTAGCTTTTTAACGGTTCGCCTAAAAGATTCAACCAATCCTCGACGGTGAGCGTTGCCTGCGGTGATCAGTCCCCCTTCAGTCTTGGCACCGCGCTTTAATTCGCGCAGAATCGCCTTTTCCGCGATGGACGTTTTCCCGATTTCGACGATTGCCTTAAGCAAAATCCGATGCTGATCATGTAAGGCGCCGAGGAGGTTCCCCGAGGATTCCAGTTGCCTGATGTTTCGGGCTGCCTTTTCTGCGAGGTCCAAAGCGCCCTCCAGAATGTCGCTCGCGGCTCTTTATATCAAAGTCTCAAGCGGTAACGGACTGTCAAAACTGACAGGAGCGCCTCAGTCAGCGGCCGTCATTTTTGACAATTCCTGGTACTCGAAACAGCGGCTAGTTTTGGACACCAACGGGTCGAAGCGCGGCCTCCAGTAAGACGGTGAGCGCTTCGGCCCGCTAACTCCTGATTAGTCGCGTAACCGGACAAGTCCCGTCTAGAACTTCAGATGTCCGGTAAGGGCTGCCAGCTCAACCGGTCGATGCAACGCCATCCGAGGCTTTGATTCGGCGATACTTCCGCCGGAGAAGCACACGTTTTGCTGTACCCTGCCAAAATCTAACCAGGGCAGCGTTTCTGCCGGCCTAACCCTGGCAAGCGATTTTGGCTTTTGTTTTCAACGCCAGGTGGGTTCCAGCTTAGTGTTGCGCCGACCCATTGAGGTCACCGCGTTTATCAGGAGTTAGCCAGCCTGCCGTTCGAGGCTTCACCCTGGCCGGTAAAACTCTCCGTGGAGCATTCAGGAGTGGTCTAGGAACTGGGCGCGGCGGCCGAGAAAAACCCGTGGATGCTCGCGCTTTGCAAGCTGTGTCCCTCGCGTCCAGCCTCGATCAACATGTGGAGCAGGATCTCGTAGCAGCGTTGAATGAGTCTGGAAGGCCGACAAAGTAAGTCGCGATCCATTGGCGAATCGAACGATCTGTTGTGCGCCTACTGCGGTCACTAAAAAAAGTTCCATCTTCTAATTTTTCCTGGTATCTAAGTGATGACAGGACAGGCGGTCGCCGCTGAAGGAGGACGTATGTCAAATGATAAAACAGGAAGCGCCGCTGGTGCGAGTCGAGCGTTGCAGCCCACGGAAACAAATCCTCTCGATTTTGTGCCGGACAAAATTCCTTTCGATACTCCGTATGGCCGACCGATATCACTAGACCGAGCCCAGGCGGTTATTCACGCGGCGGTGGCAGAGGCGAAGAAGCGGAATTGGAAGATGAACGTAGCGGTGGTCGATTCCGGCGGGAACCTCGTCGCCTTTCAACGAATGGATGGCGCGATGCTTGCCTCCATTCAGATTGCCGAACACAAGGCACGAGCAGCCGCGACCTTCCGGCGCCAAACGAAGCAGTTCGAGGACGGAATCAGGCTGATGCATCTCAACTATCTGCTCGCGTTCGATGGAATTATTGCGTCTCGAGGCGGCATTCCGCTGATCGAACAGGGAGCGATTATCGGCGCAATCGGCTGTTCGGGAGGCACGGATTCCCAGGACGAGATCGTCAGTAAGGCAGGCGCGGCAGTAATCAACCAACAGCCGGCAAGTAACAAATAATCCAATTCTCGAGAAAGCGGTGGGAATAATCAACCAGTTTCCGAGACAAACAAATAGACAGGAGAATGCCATGACAACTGCAAGCGCATCTGCGAAGCCCGTACAGATTCGCGTGACCCGGCGGTCGCCCGCCTATTGGCGTGTCACGATCGACAACCCGCCGATCAACGTGATGGGTCCGGAAATGGTCCGGCAGTTTCAGGAAGTCATCGACGCTCTCGAGGCCGACGAGCAGGTCAGGGTGGTGGTCTTCGACAGCGCGGTCGACGACTACTTTCTGAATCATTCCGATTTCATGGCCAAGATCGAGGACCTGACCTCGCATGCCGCAGGTCCGACGGCTTGCCGCCTTGGCCGGACTTTCTCGTGCGTCTGACCCGCTTGCCAGTCGCCTCCATCGCCCTCATCCGTGGCCGGGCGACGGGCAATGGCAGCGAGATCACGCTGGCCTGCGACATGAGTTTTGCCAGCCGCGAAAAAACCATCATCTCGCAATGGGAGGTGGGCGTGGGGATGGTCGCCGGCGGCGGGCCCATGGCCCGGCTGCCCCGACTCATCGGCCGAAACCGCGCCCTAGAAGTGCTCTTGAGCTCGGAAGACATCAGAGCCGACCAGGCCGAGGCCTACGGCTACATTAATCGCGCGCTGCCCGACGCCGAGCTGGACGCGTTTGTAGAGGCGCTCGCGACCCGGATCGCCAAATTCGACAAATGGGCGATCGCCAACACCAAGCGCCTGGTCAACACCAGCCTGCCGCCGGACGTCGAGCTCGGTGCCGGGTGGGATGCGTGCATCGCTTCGCTTGGGCGACCCGCCGCGCAGGATGGAATCAAAGCGCTGATGGCGCGAGGCTTCCACAAGCCGGGGGATGTCGAAAATCGGCTTGGATACTACCTGGGCCAAATCGCGCGCTAGGCCGGCGCCCCAACCCGAGTTCCACAGAGATTCTTGACGAGTCGAACACTCGGATTCCGCTCAAGCTAAGCCTTGCTTACTAGGACACGGAAGGCTCAAAATTGGAAATGAACCAAAACAGGACCAGCGCGGAATCAACCCCGCTTCGAAGCCGAGTGGCGATGGAGTGTTTCGAATGCCTCGCATCTATCGAAACGCGGTGGTAATTACCCGCAGTCAGGCGAGCGAAGCGCGGGCACATCGGAACCAGCGACAGTCAGCCGAGCAAGAAGCGTCCAAGCATGCGGCGACAACAGGGCATCCGATCATTGATCCTGACTTAACGGAAGCCTTCCCACAGGTGAGCATCATGGATTCAAGGGTTACGACAAGGGCACGGGATATCACAGTATTGTGGACCGTTCGTTGCGCCCGCATTCCGCGCGCAATTCGACGGTTGGAGACATAGGCCCAAAACGTTGGTCCAGCGTGTGCTACTGGGTTGCAGTGATTGGGAGCAACAGCCGTCGCGCTTGGGGGCGTCGCTCCGATTTTTCCTATCTTGGGAGCGGGACTCGGGACGCCAGATTTGTAGTGAGCACCGTATCGAAAGGAGTCATCGATGAACGCGGTACAAGTCGAACAGAAGAGCTATGAGATGCCCCCGCGAGAGGGGATCAGCATCGCGCATTTTCTCACCGTCGCCGACGTCGAGCGATCGGCTCGCTACTACGAAAAGGTCTTCGGCGCTCGCATTCTGAGCATGGGCGACGGCAACGCGCCTCCGTATCTTCAGCTTGCGAATATCTGGATGATTCTGAATGTGGGGGGCGGGCCGACCCCGGACAAGCCGACGGTAACGCTCAGCGTCCCCGACCCGAATCACATCAACAGCTTTATGAATTTCCGCGTTGCGGATATTCAAGCGTGCTATGAATTGTGGAAAAGCCGAGGAGCCGAGTTCATCACGGAGCCGATCCCCAAGTACGGCGAGATTCGCTGCTACATCCGCGATCCGGACGGTTATATTATCGAGGTCGGACAGAGCACCGACCTCAAGTACGGTTAGCGCTCGGCCCCGAAAAAGCATTCTCACAGTCCAGGGTGAGTTGTGGCTAAGCCGCGGGGCACTTGAGGTCGGGAGCGGCGTGCGTCAACGCATCTGGTACGGGTGAAAGATGTAGTCCTTCGCCTTCACGGCCGTGTGGCACGCGTTTCCGCAGTCTGAGAGGCTTTTGGGATCGGCCGTGAACTTGTCCGATGCCGCATCGTAGTTAAACACCGCGTATCCCCATCCGCCGCTTTTCGGAAATCGCTTGCTGTCCTTTTCCATGACGAAACGCTTGGGAAAAGACGTCCGGCACCTCCACGACGAAAGGGGCATCCGTGCTCTTCTTAGACTTCCACTGGAGCTTCACGATCATGGAACCTTCCGGGAAAGGCTTGCCGTCCTCCGGCACGCCTGCCTTGTACGCCGTGATCATGGTCGGATTGGCGACGATAACCTTAAGCGTTCCGTCAACCCGCGCCGAAGAGGCCGCCACCCAGTCCTCGTATCCCCTGAAATCGGCGAACGCGATTCCACTCGGCGATTTCAGCGAGTACTTGTCCTGCGCGTGGTCCTGCGCGTGGTCCTGCGCGTAAATGACCGTGGCGCTGAGGACGGCGAGGACTGCCGCGGCTATCGCAATCGTGAGCTTGCTTTTGCGCTCCATAGCTGATCCTTCTTAAACAGGATTTTCATTTTGGCTCCCGGATTGGGCGCAGCATATCACAACCGGCCTCCATTCTTTCTTTCGTTGCTGCGCGGATGCTGTCCAACTCCCGATTAGTCGCGTAATCGGACATGTGCCGTACTAGAAGTTCACATGTACGATAAGGGCTGCCGGCTCAACCTGTCGTTGCAACGCCATCCAGTGCATTGATTTGGAAGTGCTTGCGCGGCGGGCTTATCAGTTTGCATGTAGCCGGGCAAAACCCAGCCAGAGCAGCGTTCCTGCTGGTCTAACCCTAGCAAGCGATTTTGGCTTTTGTTTTCAATGCCAGGCGAGTTCTAGCTTAGTGTTGCGCCGACCCATTGAGATCACCGCGTTAATCGGGACTTAGGCATCCGACCGACGTCCCAGAACCCCGTTTATCAGGAATTGGTATTAGAATCAGCACGCGCGAGGTGCGCGGAAAACACAGTATGCAAACAGGTTTTCTCATCTTGTCGCTTTCCAAATCGCTGCGGATAGCTTTGTTCTTCGCCACGGTCACCCTCGTGACCTTAGGGCTATTCGATTGTTCGCCATCCCTTGGGCAATGTCGTAATTCGACGATGGCGGAATTTTTTAACATCGGAGTGTTGCAGGGAAAGGCGTTCGTCGGCGAGCGCATTGGCGTCCAGGTCCGCGCGCAGTCGCCAGGAATGGATCGAGTCGATGTTTATAAAGAAAAGATCAGTAGAGACGGCCAGGGCCGAATTCGGATCGAGACACAACTGTTTTCCAAAATAGATCAACAAGAGACTCGGAAAAAAGTAGAAATCGGCGATCTCGATTTTGCTGTGCCGGAACACGAAATAACTCACTACATTCAATTGATGGACTGTAATACGAACCAGACGTTTCTGGTCAATTTGGACCATCACACAGCGGCGGTAATGGAGATAACGAAGCCGGCAGCGGCACAACCTGCGGTGATCCCTTATCGCGATGAACTATTCCATGAATTTGCGAACGTCCAAAACCAGGATCTGGGACTGAAGGAAATTGCGGGAGTTCGATCCCATGGCTTTAGACTCGTGCAACCGACACGTACAAATGATCCCGCCAAACCTGAGACGGAGCATTACACAGAGGTGTGGATTTCACAGGAATGGGCTCTAACGATTAAGCAGATCCTTCGAAAACCCGAAACTGACTCATTGGATTGTATGACCATTTTAAGCTTCCATGCGGAAGAACCGAACCCCGAAAGTTTCGCAGTGCCGCCGGATTTCAAGACTGAGATAATGACGAAGATTCCTTCTGGCGAAGCTAACGAGAATCCGTGACGGACGCCGCTAGTATCGGCCCTCCCGGGTACGCTCGGTGATGTGAATCTTCGGGTCTGGATTGACAGCGTAACTCCTGGTAAGTCGCGTAACCGGAAACTGCGGTCAGTTTCCGGTAAGAGCGTTAATCGGGACTTGAGTCCGATCCTAGAAAAATCTCCTCGCAAGCGTGATCAGTGAACACTAGCCGACTTCCCATTACTAGTCCGTGGATTTCGTTTCGATTACTTCCGTAAAGCGACAAACCCGAATTGAATGGTAGGTTCGGCCGAGGTGGAGTAAAAACGGAAAGCGATTGGGGGACTCCCTGGCGGCCTCTGCATAGGTAAATACCCCCTCGTGTAGATAGATGTATCGACGGCTTATGGCAAGCGCAAATTTCTTTGTAAGGTTTTTGTCTGCCTGAGACTACCTGAATAGGGACGGTTAAGAACACGAAGCGCAAATCCGACCGTCGGATTCCAGGTCGGGCGGCTTCGATTTCTTTGATGGCCGGACATTCCTGATCCAGGAGAGAAAAATGACCTTCGCAAATCCAATGAAGGCTGGTGAAAACTTGCCCGTATTATCGACTGAAGGTTTCCAGCCAAGTTCCCGTCCCACGTTCGGGTTGAAGCAAATTTTTGTCGGACCCAACGGTCTGCGGGCGGGCTGGCGGGTGCTCATGTTCATCGCTTTGCTTGCCGTTCTATTTGGAGGTTTTGTTCTCATCCGAGCAGGCGGACCGCAGCCTTCCGGGAGCAGTACAGGAACCATCAGAGTCAGATTACGATCACGCCGCTTTTGATGGGCGGGTCGGAAGCAATCACTTTGCTGTTTCTGTGCATCGCTGCGATGGCGATGGGCAAACTTGAGCATCGCAAATTCGGCGAATATGGTTTGCCGCTGCGACTGGCGCTGAGAAAAAACTTCTGGGTTGGGTCTCTAACAGGCTTTCTGGCCATCAGCGGGACGCTGCTGACGATTTTTCTGCTGCACGGGTTCCGCGTTACCGGCCTGGCGCTTCACGGGACGGCAATTTTGTCCTCGCTTTTCGGGTGGGCCATTGCATTTCTGCTGGTCGGACTTGTTGAAGAATTCTTGTTTCGCGGATACATCCAGTACACACTCACTTCCGGAATCGGCTTCTGGCCAGCGGCGTTCGTGATGTCAGGCTTGTTCGGCTTGGGCCACTTCTTCAATTCGCACGAGAATGCAAGAGGCTCCGAGCGGTGGTGCTGTTTGGACTCCTTCTGTGCCTGTTTTTGCGGCGGACCGGAAATCTCTGGTGTGCGGTCGGCTTTCATCTAGGCTACGACTGGGGACAAATGTTCTACGGAGTTCCTGACAGCGGCATCGTGCCCTACCATAATCTGCTCAATTCCACCTTAAGCGGGCCGCAGTGGCTCACCGGCGGGATGGTTGGTCCGGAGGCCAGTTTCTTGACACCGCTGGCGTTGCTAGTTGTCGCTCTAATTT
Organism: uncultured Acidobacteriota bacterium; assembly: GCA_963754275.1. GTDB lineage: Bacteria > Acidobacteriota > Terriglobia > Acidiferrales > UBA7541 > Palsa-295. Next base: position 102,474 of record CAVWFO010000022.1, on the reverse strand, counting down.
TCAGCCGCTACTATCCCGAGACTCGGTATCAGGTCCAGAAACAGCAGTCGATGCCAGTGACAGTCTCGTGATGTTTTGGCTACTCGGAGAACTTCGTGAGTTTTGCTTTTACGTTTTCTGTCCGAATGAGCGATGCGTATTCAGCCAAAGATCGATTTGCTGGCCAGGTCGCAATCGTGAGTGAACGCCGCCACGATTTGGAAGAGCAGTTCGATCGCATTCTTAGCGAGCATGGCGCGGCCATCTCGCGGCTGGCGTTCGGCTATGAGACGGTGGCGAGCGTGAGAGAAGAGCTGGTGCAGGAGATTGCGTTGGCGATCTGGCAAGCGCTGGCTCATTTTCGAGGCGAGTGCTCGGAGAGAACATTCGTGTACCGCATCGCTCATAATCGCGGGCTTAGCCATGTATGGAAGCGACGGCCGCCTCATCAGCCGCTGGAGGAGATTGAAGAGTCCGACCAGCCGATTGATCCGCGGCCGCATCCGGAGGAGCAGGCGGCGCAAACCGACCAGCGGATGCGGCTTATGTCGGCAATTCAATCGCTGCCCGTGGCTCACAGGCAAATGATCGTGCTCATGCTCGAAGGCTTGTCGCACGCACAAATGGCGGAAGTGCTGGGCATCACGGAAAACAATGTGGCAGTGCGTCTGAACCGTGCAAGGAACATGCTGAAGGACGCGTTGGGAGAGAGACCATGATCGAAGACCGCGAACTTGATGCGTGGCGCGAACAATGGAGCAGCGTCGCGGAGCCGTCAGCCGACTTCCAGCGCGATTTCCAGCGCAAGGTGCAGCAGAGGATCAAGCGCGAGGACCGGCGCTTCGTGCTTGGAAATCTCCTCACAGTAATCGCGTTCCTCGGGATTCTGATTTTTGCCTGGTACATGCGGCATCAATCGAGCTGGATGGGAACAGGCTGGGCGACGAGTATATGCGTCTTAGTTTTCGTATCGGCCGGATTCGGATCTGGGTTTTGCGGCGAACGTGGCGTCCTGAGACACAGTCAACGCGTGCGTTCGTCGAACTTTGGCACAAAAGAGTGGCGGCTCGAATCCGGCTGCTTCGGATCTCTACCTATTTGTCTATCGGCTGGCTTATTTTTTGTGCGGCACTTATGGCTGTTAATTGGTCAATCATTGGGCAGGACGTTAGGGCTCATCCTAAGGCCTGGGTTGCGTTGCTGATTGTCTGCGTGCTGATGCAGCCGGCGCTGCTGTGGTACGGGGCGGCTTGGTTCCGGCGCCGCAAACTCGCCGAACTGAACGAAGTAAAACAAATTCTGGATGAAATGGGCGGAAATAGCGTGCCGTGACGTGGGCTCGTTGATCCTGCCGGGTAACGGGCAACCCGGAGGCTGTCGGTTCGTCCCTCGGATTAGTACGGAGAAAACGCCTTCGTGTTTACCGAGTCCATTCCACTTGCCTGGTAAGTCGCGTTATCGGACATGTGGATTAGCCTCGATTTCACTGTTATGGCAAATGGCGTATTCAATACGCTGACAAAGGCGCTTGCTGCTGATTGGACGAGACGACATATCATCTTGGCTTGATCATTGCAGACCTCTCGCGTCAGACCTACAGTGTTTACGGTATTCGGTGTCTTCGGGCAGAATGGTTACGATACAGGCGGTAGTTGCGCGCGGAAAATCGCTTTGGCCGTCGTTAGATGACAACCTGACGTGATTAAAATCGCCGCCAGAGGATATGAGCAAGCCGATGCAAGCAGAGGAAATAACTGGTCTGTTAGCTGCTATTGTAGCTTCCTCGGATGATGCCATCGTAAGTAAAAACCTTGATGGCATCATCACCAGTTGGAACAAGAGTGCAGAACGGATGTTCGGGTACGCCGCAGAAGAAGCCATCGGGCAACATATCACGCTGGTCATTCCACCAGAGCGCCACGCCGAAGAGTCGGACATTCTCGACCGTCTCCGACGAGGGGAGCGCGTTGATCATTTTCAGACGGTTCGCAGGCGGAAGGATGGCCGCCTTCTCGATGTCTCGCTTACCATCTCTCCCGTGAGAGATTCATCGGGGCGTGTAATTGGAGCCTCGAAAGTGGCGCGCGACATTACAGAGCAGAAGCAGGCTGAACGAGCATTGCGGGAAAGCGAACAGCGCTTTCGTGTGATTACCGACGCTTCGCCCATCATGGTCTGGATGTCAGGTGTGGATAAGCTTTGCTACTACTTCAATAAGGGATGGTTGGATTTCGTCGGACGCACTCTCGAACAAGAGTCAGGCAATGGCTGGACGGAGAACGTGCATCCACAGGACTTCGAGCGATGCCTTCAGATTTACATTAGCAATTTCGATGCTCGCCGTCCGTTTGAGATGGAATACCGAATGCGGCATTACACGGGAAAATATCGCTGGATACTGGATCGAGCGGTGCCGCGCTACGCGCCGGACGGAACGTTTGAGGGATATGTTGGCGGTTGTCTCGACATTCATGATCAGAAAGTGGCGGAGAAAAGGTTCGAATTGCCGAGGACATGACGCGCCTGATGAAGGCCCAGGATGTAGAACGACGGCGTATCGCCCGTGAACTCCACGACAGCGCCGGGCAAACACTGGCGGCGCTCGCCATGACCCTCCCGCAATTGGTTCGCCACGTGGCAGGGATTGCGCCGGAGCTAGCAGGAAAAGGAAGAGAGATCGAGGCGATGCTTCAGCAATTACAGAGCGAGATACGCACTACGTCTTATCTGTTACATCCGCCGCTGCTGGATGAAATCGGTCTGGCGTCCGCGCTTAACTGCTACGTGGACGGGTTGGAAGAGCGCAGCCACATAGCCATCACGTTAGATGTTGCCGACAATGTCGGACGACTGCCAAACGATATGGAGCTGGCAATCTTTCGACTGATACAGGAATGTTTAACGAATATCCACCGACATTCCGACAGCAAGACCGCACTTATCCGAGTAACTCGCGACGAGGACGGTATCCGAACAGAGGTACGAGACCAGGGAAAAGGCATGTCGCCCGAGCGCTTGATGGAAATTCAGACTCACGGCTCCGGCGTTGGAATCACGGGAATTCGAGAGCGTATCCGTCAATTTCACGGAGAAATGAGAATCGAATCGAATGGTTCAGGTACCTGTGTGATTGTAACCATCCCGATGGCCAAGGAAAACCCTTCAGCAGATAATGAACCGATGCGGGCAGCGGTGTAGCCGTCACCGCCGTAGCTGTCAGAGCAGATCAGACAAGGATGACTGACTTTACGTGCGTCTTGAGTTCCCCGGAGTCGTTTTTATCCCCTAAATACATGCTTCGATGTATCGCTTTCATCCGTCTTTCCTGTTCACCTTGTCTATGATGAACCCAGGACGCTAAAACCGATGCCGAAGACAATCTTGATCGCTGACGACAATGCTTCGGTTAGGAGAGCCCTGTGCATGATATTCGAAACCGAAGAGGACTACGATCTTTGCGCAGAGGCGGCTAACGGTGAAGAAGCAATCGCGCTCGCAATTCAGCACGAACCCGATCTAATCATTCTAGATTTCCAGATGCCCGTGATGAATGGCATCGAGGCCGCCCATAGATTAAAACGGCTTATGCCGGACGTTCCAATCATTCTCTTCACCCAGTACGGGGGTGCAATGATCTACGCCCTCGGACTAAACTCTCCGATTGATCTTGTCGTCGCAAAATCCGATGCGGTCCACATCGTGGATCACTTCGCTCGCTGATCCCCGTGTGAATCAGCCGCGAGATCGCTTCCGAACGCTCGCTACCACCTCCGTATGGGCCTTGGCTCGCTCATGATAAACAGCGACCAGCAAATCCCATTTCGGCCTTTCCGTCTCACGTAGACCGCTAGCAAGTTCTTCCACGTGTTGCGCCGCCTCGTCCCACCATCTTGCGTCGCCTTCGACAAGTGACAAGAGCTCCTTGAGCAGATCTTCCAAGTTGCACCTCCAGGCAAGGCGTACCGGAAAACGGCGCAGATTCTACCATCAAAGTGGGTGACTAGATCATTGGCGGGCTTCGCCCGAGGCCGGAAACCCAACCAAAACACGTACTCTTCTGCCCACGGTGTCTAACCTTGAACAGCGCCAGCGCGTCAGTTGTGCCAGTCTGAGCGTCCCGCTCTCGAAGGATGAAGAATGGACCGCGAGTACGACCTGTTCGAAGTATTTCCAGACGGGTCGCTGGTCTGGCGTGACAGCGTGACTGGCCACGAGAAGGCGATCCTCCCCTCGCTCTGGGGGAAGGGGAGAGCGCGCGCCTGCGTTAAGATAGGGGCGAAAACATGAAAAAAAGAGAGAAAAACTATACGCGGGGAAAGAAAAGGGCCCTTTTGAGGGGAGATTTTGGGGGAGAGGAGCGGAGATCGGTCCGGTCTGTGGGGTGGGGAGGGAAGCCAGCCGTGTTTTATCGCTGGCTGAAAGAAAGATTTGAGAGAGGGGGGGGCCCCCGCTAGCAAGGAGGGAGGACGCACCATCAATCAGAACGGGAAGGAACGGATTATGTAGATGGGAAGATAGAGACAGAGGAAGAAGTATGGGCTGGAGGATGATAGGGGAGCGTGTGGCCCTGAAAAAAAGAGTAAGGGAGATCTGGCTCGGGGTTGGGCGCCGATAGATGAGAAGGGATGGTGTATTTGGTTTCGTCCGGCTCGGAGAAGAGAAAGACGAGATCCGGGCGGTGTATTTTATGGGTTGGCATGGCAGGTAGGGAATTATGTGGATGGCGGGAGAGGGAGGGAAGGGAGGGTGAACATAATTATTGGATGGACCCCGCGCTTGGTTGGAGGAAGGAGAGAGAGGAGCAGGTATTGAGTTCGGTCTGAATTAAAGATGGGATGGTAGGGGAGGGTGGGGTGAAGGCTGTGGGGCGGGGAGATGAGGGGGGGGGGGTGAGGCCGGCCTGTGGGGGGTGGGGAGTGGGGAGGGAGGGATGGGTGAGTGAAAGGGGAAGGAAGCCATGGAAGGGGAGGGTTTTTAAAAACCGCCAAAAACGGAACAGGATTTGGAAATTTAATTTTTCTTACCTGAAGGTTTGGGGGCGTTTTTATAACCTTTGAGGATTCCGGGGGGTTAAGGCGTTTTCCTGTTTATTTGGGTCTTTGGGGGGGGGAGGACGGGGGTGGAAACGAGGTTGGTTTGGGAAATAGCAAAAAAGAGGTTTCTTGGGTTTAAACGGGGAATAATTTCGGAAAAGGGGCCCAATTTAGTCCCAAGGCTTTAAAGATTTTATTCGTATCGGGGGTATGGCGAACGTCAGGACTTCGCCGTATTACCCGCAATAGAATGGCAAAATCGAACGGTGGGAGAAAGTAACTAAAGGGGGGGGATTCGGCCCGGGAAGGCCCTCTCACGAGGAGATACGGGGTTTTGTGCGGGGGGATTAGGTGGAGTATTATAATGTGGTTTTTTAGAGTGGTATCAGAGAAATCACGACGAAGGAGAAGATGGTCGGGGGGTGAGAAGGAGAGATGGAGGGAGAGGGAGAGGAAAAGCGGAGGGGGGGGGGGAAAAGGGGGAAATTTGGTGGCAGGAGGGCGGGGTGAGGGATAAAAAAGGGTTATTTCGGGTTTGCGAAAAACAAAAAAGTAAATAATTGAATCGGGTTTTTGCCGCTAATTATTAGCTTCCGCCCGTTGTAGCTTCTCTCCTCCGATGTTGTTTGATGCAGCAGGTGTCATCAAGAGGGGTGGGGGGGGGAGGGTGGATTAGGGTTTTTTTATTAGTGGTTTTCTGCGGTGAAGAAGGAGGAAGGGGGGGGTCAGTATTTTTTTGTCTGCTGGGGGGCGAAATAAGTTTTTTATTTATGATGAATGATGTGATGTTTTATAGCATCATTTTGCCCCTTAATAGTATCGTCGTCGTTCGGGGGGAAAAAAAAAAGTTTTGGGGGGCGATGGTGGCGTCGGTGGGGGGGGTGAAACAGAAGATTGTTTTTTTTGTGGAGGGGGGGTATATGCGGTCCGTGTATGTAATTTTCTTGCTAGACGGACAAATATTTTTGGGTGTAGGGGCTGTTCTCGCCTCGGGGGTTTTTAGAATAGAGAGAGAAGAGATATAGGAGCTGCAAGAGGGGGGGGTTTGAAAGGGGGGAAAAGAAAAAGGGGAGTGGGTTCGGGGGGAAGATGGGGTTTTGTTTTGGGCGGGGGGGGGGGGGGAAATAAGAACGGGGGGGGGGGGGGAGGGCCGGAAGAAGGTGGGGAGAGGAAGAGGGGAGGGGGGGGGGGGGGGTGTTTTGATTTTTTGGGGGGGCAGGGGGTGGGTTTGAAATTTACGGTGAGGCCGGGGGGGGGGGGGCCCGGTTCCCGGGGGGGGACGGCGAGGGGCGGCCCGGCGGGGGTGTTTATGGGGGTTGAGGTTTCAAGAATTCCGGGTCGGATTCGCACAGGTGTCACTGGAGGACCGGGCGGTGATGGAGTATGGGGCGGAGTTCGATGCGCTAAAGGAGAAGCAGCGCGCGGAGATTTTTCAGCGGGCGGTGCGGGGTCGGTTGTTCGGCCGGGTGAAGGTAGATGAGCGCGAAGCCGAGCAGCGCTTGCGGGCGCGGGGGGGCGTGTAGGTTTTTGGGGGACGCGTGGGTATTGTGTTTGGCGGGGTATTGGGGGGGGTGTCTGTTCGGGGGGTTTTAGGAGAGGCGGGGTGTATAGGGGGGGTGAGCGGGGGGGTAGTGTTGGGTGGGGGGGGGGGGGCGGGGGGGGCGGCGAATGAGATGGATGTGGGGACAGAGCGAGGAGAGGGGGGAGAGAGCGGAGATGTGGAGAGAGAGCGCGCGAGAGATGGGGGGGGAGACAGCCGCGGAAAAAGGGGTGGGGCGGGGAAGTGGGAAGGGAGAAAAGGTTTTTGTGCGCGCCCGGGGGGTCCCCGCGATAGGGCTCGGGTGTAGAGAAAAATGGGAATGTAGAGAGAGATAGATGTGGGGCTCTAATATGACTTTGCCGGAAAGGCGGAATACCCAATTAAAGGAAAGCGCCCTCTCTCCATTTCCGGCTGAACCAGCACAATCCAACGATTGCGACAGTTGGTAGAAGTGACTAACAACGAGTTTCGCGTGATGCACATTCCAACAAACACGCTGATTGTTTCTTTGCGAAGAGCTAAACCCTGAAGTCACTCCACGCCGTCCGCGCTTCATGGTCAATCGCCACGCTCTCGCGAATGCTCGGCGCAAGTGTGCGACCAAAATGCCTTGTCGCCTCCGGCTCATGCGGGTATAAGAGCCCGAGATACACAGCTTCGCAGGGATGGCCTCGAATCTCACCTGCCGCTAATCTGGGCTCCATTACTGAGGAGGATACCTCAGAGGAGAAACTCGATGAAGCAAAGCAGCAAGGATCAAGCCAAAGGCAAACTCCACGAAGTAAAGGGCAAAGTCAAAGCAAAACTGGGACGAGCCACTAAAAATCCGAACTTAGAGGCTGAAGGCGAAGCCGAACAGATGGGTAGAACGGTTCAAAAAAAGATTCGGTCAAATCGAAGAGGCGTTCGAGGAATAGCAAGCTGACCTCGGGCGCTGGTCGCCTGAGCATATTTGACACCATTGGAGACCCAAATGTTCGGATACGGACTACTAGGAACCCTGTCGATAATCTGTTTGATTGTTTGGCTCGTTCGGCGAGCGTGAGAGCGAACCTCGTGCGAATCTGGCGCCGGTTGTTGATTCGATGCGGCTTTCAACCAGAGCTTGAGGTCGCAAGACGCGCCGGAGAAGACCCTGGCGCCTGCTGTGCTGGACAAGATCGAAAGGAAATCTAGAAAAGCTGGTTAGATGAAACTATCAACAATCCAAAAGCAGTTCCTGGAGAGCGCTTTCAAACAATTCGAAGAAAACCACAATTCGCAGGAACTTCTGGCAGCAGTTGAAAAGGTGACAGGCGTAATAGCGCACACGCCGTCATCGTACCAGATCCTCCGTTTCGCTGAATCTTCATGCACGAACCCCCACGACCCTGAAAACAAGCCCATCCGAAGTGATCCGAATTTGCTGGCGGCGTGTGCTCGCGCATTCGTCGCTTTTGTCGAAACGCTTAATCGCTTTTAGGCCGAAGAGTTGCTTTTACAACGGAAACTCACAGGCTCTCGGTCCATCTTTGTGTGTGAAATCAACTCTCTTGCTTCAGATCGCTCAACGCAGCAATTGCGTCACCACTTTCCGTAGTAGCCGTCCTCGTTAGCGTCCGCTTGACCTCCCTCTGTCGAGTCGCCATCGCGTTGGTTCGCTACATTCGGGTGGGCTAGCTGTCTCCTTGCCTCCAAATCGGTCGCAGCCAGCTTGAATGCCCAAAGGAAAGCGGTCGGTGAAAGAATTCCTGTTCCACGGGTGTAAATGCCCCCGTAGGTTTGGTCTCTCGCAAGAAGGTTGCGGCTCATCGTTGTTCCGTCCGAAAATTTAGCAATCTCGCCGTTGTTCTTTGTGACCTTGGGTCTGCCGCTGCTTGACACGCGCACTCCTCTCTTCGTTACTCGGCCCAAGTTGTTGGTTGATCCCGGAAAAACAGCACGGCATAGCTTCCGATTACTGCCAAATCCCACTAATGCAGCGCTGTTGGTCACGGGATTTCCTTCATCGAGCCGCGCGAATGCGTAGAAGCGGACATCACAATTGAGACAGTGGAACGGGCGAGCACCAATGAATCTAAGAAGGTAGCGTCCGATTGCGCCACGCCGATGCGAGCGCGAGGTTTCGTCGCTTTTGCAGTAGGGGCAATTGCGTTTCGTAACCATTTCAATTTCCCGTCGGCTGCAGTCACCAGGAATGCCAGCGAACCGAGAGCGCTCGCGAATACCCGCCCACAGGTGCCCGCGAACCGCTATTACTTGCAGTTTCGCAGTGAGCGGGAATCCAAGCAATACGGGGAGTTCTGTATCTCAGAGCTGTCGAGTTTAAGGCCCGAAGTATTCGGGCCAGCGTCGCGTCTCAGAACGAAATGTATTAGACCGGCAATCGCTCAAAACCACTTGTCCGGTTTGGGCGTTAATCAGGCGTTCCAAGTGGCGGAGAAAAGTGCAAGACATTGCCGGAGCCCCACTGCACGCCAGATCGGCACCTTCTACTCTTGTCCGTCGGCCTACTACGGCGCACAATGTGAGCATGAAACCTGCGTGGCGGTGTCGCTCGTGCTGTTCGCCACGGGGCTTAACGGCCAGGAGTCGAACTCTTCTTCCACCAGCATCCGTGTTGCCACGAATCTAATAACGGTCAGCGTCGTCGTTCGGGATAAGCATGGGCAACCTGTCCCGGACCTGACTAAAAACGAGTTCGTGCTGCTCACGGCAATAAGCCGCCGCCGATCGAAATCTTTTCGATGGAAAAGACCGAGCTTGAGCCGCAGCCTGCATACGGCACGCCGCCCGATACATATTCCAATGAAATTGGCAGCGGCGCCGGCACACCTTCGAACCTCACCATAATTCTGCTCGATTCTCTAAACACTCCCTTCTTCGACCGGGCCTATCCCCGCAATCAAGTGAGGAAGCTCCTCCTCACGCTGCAACCGCAGGATCGCGTCGCGCTGTATGCATTGGGCCCCCACCTGCGCGTGCTGCACGATTTCACCAGCGACGCATCCACCTTGCTTGCCGCGCTGAAAGAAAATAAGGACTACGAGCTCCTGGACGTGGATGTGGCCCACCCGGCCGCCGCGAATGCCATGAATCACCAACTGGAAGGTCTTGCGGATGAAAATCTGGCGGCCAAAACAACCAGCTCGCACAAAATCGCGCCGCCGCGACGGCGGAAGCGCTACGCGCAATCGCCGATCACGTCAGCTATTTGCCCGGCGCTAAGAACTTGATATGGATTTCGGCGGAGTTCCCGTTTTATATAGAGTCAGATAATCTGGAGCGCTCACCCGATGGTAAGAAGCTCGCCTATCCCACCGAAAACGAAATGGTGGAGCGCGCGCTAAGTAACGCCCGCATCGCGGTGTATCCAATTGACGCGCGCGGCCTGCTCGCAGGTGGAGTGGACGAGATAGCGAACAAAAGCCCCGACAAGCTGGTCGCCGAAATGGCAGAGTCTTCCAACATGGAAATGCTGGCGCGCAGAACGGGCGGCCACGCCTACCGCGACAACAATGGAATCGCAGGCTCGATTCGGCAAACGATTGATGGTTCTCGTGTGACCAACCAATTGGGCTTCTATCCGGAAAACGTTGCGTGGGATGGAAGCTTCCACAAGCTCCAGGTGAAGGTCGATCGCCGTGATGTCCAGGTGCAGGCGCGCGATGGCTACTTTGCGCTGGCGCAGCCCAACCTGACGCGCGAAATGGCGCGGGAACTGCTCTCTCAAGCCGCTCACAGCCCGATCAACGCGACTGGCATTCGTTTCAGCCTGCACGTCGCGCCAGTCGCCCCCGCGGCCGACAACAAGCTGCGTTTGTCCTTCTCGCTCGCCCCCTCGCAGTTTGCTTTCGCATCGCAAAACGGCGAGTGGAAGGACGCGGTGGACATCGCTTTCATCACCATGGACGCGAACAATCACGTTCTCCAGACCACCGTCCTTCCACTTCCATTCACTATTGATGCGCAGACCTACGAACATCTGGTGCAGGCCGGGCTGCCCCTCGCAAGAGAAGTCGTGATTCCTCCGAACGCTTCCAAACTGCAGGTCATCATCCTTGATGAGGGAAATGGCCAGGTTGGGTCGGTTCGCGTTCCACTCGACAACTATGTCGCGAAACAGTCCAACTAGCGTACAAGTGCCGGATCTTGATCTCGTTTCTTCCAAAAGAGATTGATTCCCCCGCTAGGTTCGCTCTTCAGAGCGGGCATTTCCTAATGCCTGGCGCCTATCAGCGAAATCAGGACGGCGTAGTGCCTGGTAAGTCGCGTAATCGGACATCTGAAATCTGCGGATCGGCACCTGTCCGGTAAGTGCGTTAATCGAGACTTAGCACGAACGCTTTCCCTGTTCGTTGACTTGCCCCTGGCTGCAACTTAAGATGAGCGCAAAATGGCGGAGTCCCAGTCGCTCATCGGCCGGACGATCTCTCACTACCGCATCGTCGAAAAACTCGGCGGTGGTGGCATGGGTGTCGTCTATAAGGCGCAGGACATGAATCTAGGCCGCCTTGTAGCGCTTAAGTTTCTGCCGGCGGAAACCGCCCAGGATCCGCAGGGGGTTGACAGATTTCGCCGCGAAGCTCGCGCGGCCAGCGCGCTGAATCATCCCAACATCTGCATCATCCACGACATCGGCGAGGACCAGGGCCATGTATTCCTGGTCATGGAATTCCTCGAGGGCGAAACGCTCAAGCATCGCATCGCCTGCGGCCCTTTGTCTCTCGATGAATTCCTGGACGTCGCCATCCAGATCGCCGCGGGGCTTGAAGCTGCGCACGCCAAGGGAATCATTCATCGCGACATCAAGCCCGCGAACATCCTCTGCATCCGCAGCGGTCAGACGAAGATTCTCGATTTCGGCCTGGCCAAGATCCTCGCGCCGCGCTCCATGGTTCCCGGAGTCACTGCCACGGCCCTTCCCACGGTCACGGCCAATGAAGTGTTAGCAGCCCCGGCAGCGCCGTGGGCACAGTGATGTACATGTCGCCCGAACAGTCCATGGGCGAGGACCTAGATTCGCGCAGCGATCTTTTCTCGTTCGGCGCCGTGTTGTATGAAATGGCCACCGGCGCGTTGCCCTTCTTTGGCAATCATCCGCCGCAGTATTCGACGCCATCTTGCACAAGGCGCCCATTCCGCCATCGCGGCTCAACCCGCTGGTCCCAGCGAAGCTAGAGGAAATCGTCCATCGCGCGCTCGAGAAGGACCGCGACCTGCGCTACCAGCACGCCTCTGATTTGCGCGCGGAGCTCCAGCGCCTGAAACGCGACAGCGGTTCTGGAAGCGCGCGCCTCACTGCCGCATCGCTCGCGTCCGCTCAGCGCGACGACCATTGGCGCCTGGCTCCAGCGATTCCGGCACCCCTCCAGATTCCTGGTCCCATGCATCCGGCAGTTCCGCGGCCGTGGAAATCGCAATGCAGCACAAGGGCAAGCTCGTCGCGGGAGCTGTGGTGATGCTCGCGCTGGTGGCAGCGGCAGGCTACGGCGTGTATTCGCTGCTCAGCCGCAACGCCCAGTCACCGTTTCAGGACTTCACCATTACGCAAGTGACCAACAACGGAAAATCGGTGGCAGCCGCCATCTCGCCCGATGGCAGGTATCTCCTCAGCGTCCTGAACGACCAAGGCAAGCAGAGCCTCTGGCTCCGCAACATCCCCACGAGCAGTGACACCCAAGTCCTCGCCCCGGCGGATGCTTCTTACGAAAGCTTGATTTTCTCTCGCGACGGCAATTACATCTATTTTCGCAAAGCCATAAACAACTCTGGTTCGAGATTCGATTTGATCGTCTCGGGTTACAATCTGTTCCGGGCGCCGGTGCTGGGCGGAGCACCGCAGCCGATCGTGCGGCATATTGATTCCGGAATCAGTTTTTCTCCGGACGGAAAGCGCTTCGCATTCATACGCACCAACGATCCCGAGGCGGGAAAGTTCCAGGTGCTTACGGCAAATGCCGACGGAACGGACGCAAAGGCACTTTACAGTGGGCCGATCGCCGAGGTACCCGGCGTCGTCGCGTGGTCGCCCGAAGGCGGCCAGATCGCCTTGGCTTACTCGTATAAGTTCGGCGCTCTCAGTGTGATTCGGTTGGCGGATGTCGTTACGGCGAAGCTGCAGCCGTTCGCGCGATTCAATGACCGCAACCTCGAGGAACTGGTGTGGGCGCCAAGCGGTCGCGGGCTGCTTACGTCGTATGAGCCCAACGCCACACCGCCACCGGAGCACTTGCAGATCGGATTCGTTGCCGACCCCGCAGGAGAACTTCGCCCCATCACCAAGGACACTAATAACTATCGGACGCTTACATTATCGGCAGACGGAAAAACGCTTGCGGCGGTGCAGCAAAAGCCCGCGCAAACTCTTTACGTCATGCCCGCGGGAGGTTTCACCGGAGCTCCTCCCGCGCCGGCGGCAGCACAGGACAAAGACTCCTATTTCTTTGCCTGGGCCGCAAACGGCGGCGTTTACTTCGATGCACGAGGCAATTTGGAGCGGGTCTCCCTGGACGGCAGCAATCGCACGATGCTACTCGCTAACTCGGAAGGCCAAGCTTTCAAGCCGCGAGCGTGTCCAGCAGGGAATTATATTGTGTTCGTCCGGCACGGCCATCTCGACAGCAGCAAATCCAACATCTGGCGCATGGACGCCGATGGCACCAACCCCAAGCAGCTCTCGCATGGCGCGGCTGAAGTTGGCCCTTTCTGTACCCAGGATGGCCGCTGGGTTTACTTCAGTGACGTAGTAACCCGACGGGTGATGCGTGTCTCCATCGACGGTGGCGACGCTGCGCCCGCTCCCGGGGCCGAATTGCCGATCAGCGCTCCGGGAATTGCGCTGTCTCGCGACGGCAGGTCTCTCGCATATATGGCCTTAAGGGGCGGACGCTCTGGCGAGTTGAAGGTCGCCCTGGTGGATCTAACTGCCGGCACCACGTCGCAAACTCGCCTGTTGGATCCGGATCCCCGGATTATGGCCATGAACCAATTTGTACCCGACAGTAAATCGGTGGTCTACATCATTCGAGAAAACGGTGCGGAAAATCTGTGGATGCAGCCGCTCGATGGTTCACCCGGCCACGCCATCACAAATTTCCAGTCGGACACAATTCAGAATTTTGAATTCTCGCCCGATGCCAAGAGCCTGGGAATCCTGCGCTCTCACACCGAATCCGACGTAGTAGTTCTCCACGATAACGGCGCCGCACCGCAGTGATGGGAACGTCTGACCCAGAACCAGAGGGAATTAAATGTGGTCGGCGTTATTGAAACATCGCGCTACCTGACATCCGCATCCTCACCACTGCCAAATCCGACGGCGCGGGGTTGTAATAACGGGTCGAACTTGAGCCCGAAGTGGGACCTAACCTTATGGATGTTGAGATTTCCACTCCCAACGAAGAATCGGCTCCGACAGCGGCAGGCTAAGTCCTGATAAGTCGCGTTACCGGACATCTGCTTTCGGCTCGATTCCACCTGTACGGTTAGGGCGTTGATCAGGCACTGAGGGCATCACTGATGATCACGGCTGTTTACAATAGTTATAGCGTAATGCAATGCTCATAGCGTGTGTGGCAAATTAGTGGCTCTGCCGAACCTCCCGCTCCCTGTCTTGTTAGGTCTGCTCGGAGCGGCAGCAGGGGGAAATCGTGGGCTGGTGGATTCAGAAGTGGATTCGCACAAGACGATTGATGAAACTCGGGTTTAGCCCCGATGACCTAATTTCCAAAGAGCGGTTCTTTGAGAAATGGGGACAGATCACCGCAGCGAAAATCCCCGTGAAGATTTCGTTCAGCGAGATCACTTCGCATTCTTGGAGCAACCCGGCAAAATATGAACAGTCCAAAGCAGAACTTGAAGCGCGTGGTTTCCAGCGGAGCGCTGCGTTTGTAGCAACGCCGCAGAAATGGATCGTGGAGTTTTGGCTCGGCAAAGACTCCGGAATCTTTGCGAAAATCATTGATTCGAGGCAAAGGGGGGTCTACGTGGAAGTCACAGTGGTCGATAGCGACGATTCCCTCCTATCGTTTGAGAACACTGAGGACTGCGGACTGCAGCACCCCGAAATTGATCGATGGTCTCATCGCGGCTTAATCTCTCCTTCGCAATTGGTCGAAGAAGGTTTACAGCATCGACAGCGAAATGCGAAGCGAATGAATCTAGCCGAATGCATGAAGGCGTACGAAAATGCTGTTAACGAATATCTGGCTTGGCGGCGACAGGCTGGGACTAGCGGGACCGAGATGAGACGAACCTTCGATCTGTTGAAACAGAGACGTTCGCTTCGAAAAGGCACTGCTGAATCGCCTTCTCTCAAGTAACCCGGATCATTGGCACAAGATAGCCTGCAGTATTCCGGGGCTAAGTCCTGATTAGTCGCGTAACCGGACAAAGAAGGCTAGTTTCCGGTTACAGCGTTAATCGGGAGTTTAGGCCGCATAACCCGAGTTCCTTGCTACTCGCTCGCGGGTGACTTAGCTTTCGCGGCCTAGCGGTTTATTAGTGAATTCTCTGTCCCAGCGCCGCCGGGATGATGTATTGCGGCACCAACTGAAACCCCCACCTGTACCACTTGTTAAATTCACCGTAGCTTCCGCCATTGAAGGCCACCACCAGGTCCAGATCCGGAATGACCATTACAATTTGTCCGCCATTTCCACCCGCGCTGTAGGTGCGAAAAACGCGATCGCCCACGCTCAGATGGTTGATGTGCCAACCGTAGCCGTATTCATGATTGGCATCGAAATCTGTTTGCGGATCAAACACGGAGTAAGCAGTGGTAGATTGTTGCACCCATTCCTTGCTCACCACTCGGCGACCATTCCAGATTCCGCTTGAAAGATAAAGTTGACCAAGTTTCAGCTCGTCTCTGGGGCGTAGGTAAATCCCGCCGCCCATGTATGCCTCGCCGCTCGGCATCAGGTTCATATGATAAGTGTGGAATTGAAGTGGACGCGCCAGGTACTCATCAAAAATTCCGGCAGCCACGATGCCGCAGCATGGCTCACTGCGCCTCCGACAAGGTTGAAATCCGCAGAGCAATAGATCGCGTGCTTACCGCCCGGCTCAGTAGCCATAGGAAGATCGAGGGTGTATTTGTACCAGTCTGGCTGCGCGGTCTGGCTCTGCATGTTGTCTTCGTTTCCGGGCGAGGCATCGTCATTATCGTCGCAGGCAAACCCAGAGGTCATGGTCATCAAGGCTTTAAGTGTCACGTGATTCTTGCGCTCGTCCCAGTTGGCAAATGGTTCCTCTTCGGGGAACAGAGGATAGGCGGGCGTCTCTGGGCCAATCTTGATGCCCTGGTCACGAACAATGCCGAACAAAACCGGTGCTAAGGTCTTTGCGGCTGAACGCATATCGTGAGATCTCTCTTGATCGAAGCCGTAAAAGTATTCTTCGAGGACCAACTTGCCGTGGCGCGCAATCAAGAGGTCGTGAATGTTGACAGGGTTGTTGGCTGGATCGGCCGTCAAAATCTTCTCAACCAGCGCCACAATTGGCTGCTCCTCGATGCCGACCTCGGCTAGCGATGAAGTTGTCCATCCGTCATCGTCAGCGATCGGCTTGGTATATGCGTACTTATGAGCGGCAGGAGTGCGGGGAAAGAAGCCTAGGGCATCGCGGTTGCGCCGCGAAAACAGAAGCGGCGGGTAAGAATCAAGCACTTCCAGCGACAAATGATCTGTCGCCTTGTCATAGGTGCCTTGGAAGTGATCGTTTGCCCGCTTCGCGTTGCTGAATGTGACGGTCCCGTCTTTCAGCGCAACGTCGTAAGAGCGCCCGCGAAACATGTTGAATTCTGGGTTGATGATGAACGCCGTCATCGAGTTATCGGGCTTCCTTTGAATCGAAGCATAAAAAGAAACGCGATCGTCGAGCGGGAGAACCATCCCTCTCCACACCGATTCGCTCACTGGCGCTAGGTGGACTGGGGTGGCATACCGGTTGTTGTTGACTACTCCGGCGGGCTGGATCCAGTCGCCGTCAATTGCCTTTGAGGTCGAGCTGCGGTGGCCGCGAAATTCTCCGGCTCCGCCGGGTAGCATGAAGCTGACGCGCTGTTTATCGCGCTCAACCGGTACATCGAATCCAGCGATAGCGGCACGCCAATTCGATTCGCGGCCGTCAATGGTGAGGCTGCCCCGCACCAGTGGGCCAAAGACCTGTTCGCTTCCCCAAACTCCCAACAACGCTCTATCGGGCGCGGAATCTGCCGCTACTCCTCCGTCCTGTGCCAGAACCTTCGCTGTGAAACTAAGCATTACGACGATCAATGCAACGCGGACTACCTTCTTGAACGGGTGGTTCATCACCCTGTTTTTCCTTAAAGACCGCACCCTGCAATTCCCGAAGAGATGCGCGGACACAATGTGCGAAACTAGCATCTGCGCATGACTGCCGCAATGCAATTCACGGAAGTGCTGATCAGTTCCTTTACCGGAAATTAGGAAAATCCACTTTACCGCCAAATGCGTTTACCAGCTATGTGGAAGTGGTTCTCGCACGTCCGCTGCGCTCGCCTGCTCGTTCCGTCGTTGTACGTTCACACCCATCACTAGGAGCCACAGGAACACCGATACCTCCGCGAGAAAGCTAGCGGCCAGGTTGTAAGGGGACAAATAGTTCACAAGTGCCGGTGACAGATAGGTTATCCAACCCAAACCAGCAAACGCCATCAACACGCCCAGAAATCGAGGCAGGAAGGTTGACCTGAAAATGAGGTAGCCAATCAGGATGCAATAGAAGCCGGCAAATACTATGGCGATGTTAATGCCATGAGGCTGCCATCGAAGCGCCTCAAAGGCGAGGCCTACGAGGCCGAAGAACGCAGCGAGCAAAGAGAGGCTCCTGTTCGTCGGCTTAAAGAGGTTGTAGACGAGCAGCGTCACTCCAACCATGCCCAAGATCGCGATGAGGCCCCCTGCAATATTCAACCTACCGTGAACGAAGAGCTCGGTGAATGTTACCGTCAGCACGCTGAGCAAATAAAGAACACCGGCCATCCTGGCCCTGAAGCGCGGCGACACTTCTGCAATCCGTTCCATTGTTACTGTTGCGCTCATACTTTCACCTCCATTAAGCAGCGGCACCGGTCCGGCAATTAGACGGACACTTTCATGCTGCCCTGGCCTGCTCCTTCCACCTTTCAACGTTCACGCCCTTCATGATGAGCCAAAGCATCAGCGATGTTTCCGCGAGGAAGCCGAAGACTTCCAGATAAGTGAGCAGATGAATTGCGAGCGGTGACAGAAAGACCAGCCAACCCAAACCAGCAAACGCCATCAACACGCCCAGAAATCGAGGCAGGAAGGTTGACCTGAAAATGAGGTACCCGATTAGGAGGCAATAGGGGCCGAAAAATGCCAGAGGGCTGACTTTGTAGGGAGCGAGATTAAACATGCTAAGAACTTCATTGGCGCATCCCGCGAAGCTGAAAAATGCCGCGAGCAAAGAGAGAGCCCTGTTTACGGGCCTAAACATGTAATAGAAGAGCAGCGTCACAGCTATATAGAACGCGTACGCGATGAGGTTGATGGCGTCGTATGCGACAGGCCGGGTCTGGCGAACGAATACCTCGGCTGATACCGCTGTCAGAAAGTAAAGCAAATAAACGACCCCGGTAATCCTGGCCCCGAGCCATAGCGATGCTTTTGCAACCCGTTCCATCTTTTCTCAGCCTCCAATGAGCAGCGCCAAGAGCGCCCACTGGACCGTACTTCGCCACGAGCGCTGGTTCTTCCTATCCGGGCTTATACGATAGAAATTGTTACGGGTGAATGCTGTCCGCTTTTATACAATTTGCTTAGATTCAGAGGCGGGCTGGGCAAACTCCTGGCAAGTCGCGTAATCGGAAACTTGAATCTAGATGGAAGATTGGGGCGTTAATCAGGAGTTGGGTAGAGCGTCGCGATCCTGCTCACCGGCATAGTGCCAGCCGCCATACACCCCGAACGCCAGACCAACTATTGCAGCGAATACCGCTGAACCTAATCGGATGACGTCTCCTTCAAATGCTACGACGGCAAGCATGAGCGTGAAAAACGCTGAGCCTTCGACTAGGCCCTGACGCCAAGAGAAAGATGAACCCCGCTTACCGAATCGTGATTCCCACGGGAGAATTCCCGCTCTGTGCATCCCAAAACGCCAAAGACAGATGCTCGCGAGGGCAGCAAACAGAGCAAGGCGAGGGTGACTCGGAATAAGAAAACGGAAAAAAGCCAAGGCGCCCAGAATACAGAGGGAGGCCGTGATCGTGTCCAACGGGCCGCGCCAATCAATCGGTCGGGAGGCGCCAGATCGTGGCAAGGAATGCAGAGATTCGCGATTTGTGGTCGTAGCCATTTAGATCTCCCGCGCAGAGTGACATATCGAGTAACACTAGCATCCGCACAACTTAAATGCCAAAAGTCTTCTAACGCCTGATAAGTCGCGTTACCGGAGATGTGAAGTGGCACTTCACTTGTCCGGTTTCGGCGTTAATCAGGACTTAGGGATGAAGTACCGTGAGGAAGTCGGGGTTTGATTCTAAAACTCTTCACCATTTGGAGAAAAGTGTTGTAGTTGCCAAACTGTTCTAAACCGAGGCCGGGTTTCTCTCCGCTAAAGCCGATTGCAAAGGTTCGGGAACCTGACATCACATAAACCGTTTCCGTCTCTTCTCCGCCGTTGTTGGGATTGCGATAGCGCACACTCAGCGCGGGCAGGTCATGAAGCATGAAACTCCGCTCTTTCAACCGTGGATTGAGATTGTTTGTTTGCTTGATTTCTGCAAACCATGTATCCACGGTCATTCCTGATGGTTTGTCAGCAAGGTGCTCAATCATCACCCAGCCCGACTCTCTGTCAGTCGCAGGAAAGAAATCTACGAAGACTTGTGGTGCACTTGGGTCCTTACACGACCTGCAACTTCCAATCGTCCAATCACCGGGGTAGCCGATGCTCCACCCAGCACGATTCGAGAAAACTTTCCAGGCTGGTCCTCCCGCAAACGTTATTGCGCACAGGAAGAGCGAGGCAGACAGCCCGTAAAGTACAGCTACAATCCGAACTGAGCGATTCGGCCTTCGGGAGTGTTTGGAGGCGAAACGCAGCATTTGCCTCATTCTTACAGCCTTTGATTGCTTGGGCAAGACCCTTGACTCCCGGTAAGTCGCGTAACCGGAAACTAGCCATTTTCGAAAATTCGGCTGACAGAGGCCGAAGAGAGTTATTGGCGCATCCCGTGAGGCTAAGCGAGGTC
The DNA here is from genome assembly GCA_963754275.1 of uncultured Acidobacteriota bacterium. Taxonomy (GTDB): domain Bacteria; phylum Acidobacteriota; class Terriglobia; order Acidiferrales; family UBA7541; genus Palsa-295. Next base: position 82,697 of record CAVWFO010000022.1, on the reverse strand, counting down.
ACGACGGCGTGTCCAGTGGCTCCAACCAACGACTCCCAGATTGAGGTCCGGGGAGTCGGGTAGCATTGAGAGAAACTCGAGCAAGTTTCCGTCTGGGTCATGAAAGAACAGTGAAGCGGCCGGCATCCACGCAAATACCACCGGCTCTTGGGTCGGATTCCCGGTAAAGTCGAGTGGGGTCACGTTGGCGCCCCGAAGAATTTCCGGCGCTCTTAGTAGGTCGGGAAGATCCACTCGGAACGCGATGTGAAGGCTTAGCCGCTGGGGACTCGTACCCACTTCCCACAAGCCCAGCATGGACCCGCCTCGATCGCCGATCCAGTAAAACGCAACCTTGCGCTCGAGGAACACTTGAGCAATCTCCAGCCCCAAAACGTCGCTAAAAAATGCCATTGAGCATCGCAGATTTCTGACCGTCAGGTGACCTTCAAAGAGATCTCGAATGGGAATCATTGTTCGCCCCTCATGGTGAGGCCGATTATCGCATCCTGGTTCCAAAGAGAGCTATCATTGAAAGCCCTAATCCTCCGTACCAAGCTCAAGGGGACGCCGACGACATATCGTTACTCGACCGACAGGCTGCTCAATCGCTGATGCGGATCGCAGCGCAGCGGGATTGAGCGCTAGGAGGAAACATGATGAAGGCCGGACCTGCCAAGAAAGTGAGCATATATGTTGGTCAGGACCACCAGTACCACGGAGAGTCGGTCTACGCGGCCATTCTAGAATTTCTTTTCTATCACAAGGTTTCTGGAGCCAGCGTCACCCGTGGCATCGCTGGATTTGGCGCGGATCACCACATGCATACGGACCGTATTTTGGTGCTGTCAGAAAATCTCCCGATGAAAGTTGAATTCATCGAAACACCGGAGAAGGTGGAAGAACTTCTTCCGAAGTTGCACGAAATGGCGGGGACGGGCCTGATCGAAATTCAGGACACGACGATCGTAAAGCCCTCGGAAAGTTCAAAGCAGGCGGCGCGTCAGGAATCCACGCCTCCCTTGAAACGCGAGGGAAAAGCCAAGCTGATGCGGATCTTCATCGGCGAAGACGATAAATGGAATGGGAAGCCCCTCCACAAAGCATTAATTGAATGCATGCGCACGAACGACATCGCCGGTGTCACTGTCTATCAAGGCATTCTGGGCTACGGAGCCAATCGCAGGATTCACAAGGATTCAGCGCTGCGTCTTTCGCACGACCGGCCAATGATGTTGTCCGTCGTGGACACCGAGGAACGGCTCCGCGGCTTTCTACCCTTACTGAATGACATGGTGCAGCAGGGGCTAGTGGTTTTCTCCGATGTGGACGTCATCAAGTACACGCACGACTACCAGGAAACCGAACGCAGAAAAGAGGTGCGCTCATGAAACTGGAAGGCAAAGCGAAGATGCTGCGCATTCATTTCGGTGAGGACGACAAGTGGAATGGCAAACCACTGTATCGCGCGATTGTCGAAAAGTGCCGCGCGCTGGATCTTGCCGGGGCCACCGCGTTTCGCGGAATCGAAGGATATGGCGCTAGCTCGTTAATTCACCACTCGCATCTGCTGTCTTTCTCCTCCGACGCACCCATCATGGTCAGCGTCATCGATTCCGAAGAGAACATCCAAAAGCTGCTTCCGTTTCTGGATGAAATGGTGGACGAAGGACTGATAGCGATGTCCGAGGTCGAAGTCATCAAGTACGTGCACCAAGAGGGTGTACGCTCGGAATAAGCAGCGTTTGCTTGCCAGTTCCTAGCGTGCTGTTCGCTGCGGGGGATCCAAGCCCGTAACTCCTGATTTGTCGCGTAACCGGACAAGTGAAATGCAGTGTCCAATCGGTCCCCGCGATTGGGCCCCGCTGTTAGAATCGAGGACATGAACGAGTTTTGGGGTTGGCTTGTCGTCGCTGCCATCTTCTCCGTAATGATTCTCCGTACCTTGTGGTGGATCCGAAGGAAACCTTAGTTCTTCCCGCCTATCATTCAGACGAAAAGCGCAAATGAATAACGCCGCCCGGCCGCTCGTTTTCTTTTACGAACTTTGACCAGACAGAACCCGCTGTGTACCCAGTCCACAACCAGTTGAGGAAATGAACGTGCGAGCCTTCTTTCCATTGATTCTCCGCGTCGAGATCGTTCAGATCGAAACAGAAAAAATGCCATCTAGATAAATCTGGCCTATAAAAAATGTGACCCACTCGGTACTGCCGTTCAACGAGCGCTTGCGATATTTTACTTACCCACTTTTCGGCTTCGGGGCTCAAGTCACCAGGCGGATTGTCCCCAAACGCCCGTTCTTCCGACTCTGATGGTTTCAAGTGGGCTGGAACGAACTCCCGAACTGACATCTTATGCAAAAAGGGAATAGAGGAAGTATCGCAGGACAAGACAAGTGACGCAAAATCGGTGCTGCTGACGCGCAGAGTCCTGCAATAACTTCGGAGCCGCGCCTTCTTCTCGAATTCAAATATCTTGAGCAAACTTTCCAGATTCGAGTCGCTCATGTTCCACCGGAGAGTAGGCGGAGCAACTTCGGATGTCGGCGCCGCCACTCCGCGCGCGCCTCACTGAGTCGGTCCACGAACACCTGACGTGGCGGATGCCCGAACTGATTACCCGGCCGACACAGGCTCGCCGCGGCTCTGCCGAAGCGTAGGAGATCTGCGTCGCTCATTTTACTGAGGCGTGCGCGCACTGCGTCGAGTTGGAGCGGCAGGAATCCGACGGAACTCATGCACTAACCCTTCTGGTCCCGTACGGTGTACGGACCCGACTCCAACGATACGTCGAAGTCCACATTGTTGACCCTCACAAGTTCGCAGCCGTGCAGTTTAACCGCCTCAACGTCGAACAGCACAACGTTGTAACCCGGTCCCAGCGAACTACCATAACCGACTCCATCGAGCCCGTTCTGACGGAAAAACTCAGCAAGCACCTGCGTGGGTGCGTAATCCGCCGTGTCTTCGCCAGGGGTTACAGGGCGTGAAAATGCTCGGTCAATGTCCTTCCAGACTTCGCGCTCGCGTTCCGCTGGCTCTGGCTCACTCTCACCGTAAATAATGGTTTGATGACGCTCTGCGCTCACGCAATCAACCACGCGGATCGGTCGTGTCAGCACGAACTGTGCGACGGAAACATACGAACCTATCCAGGGACGGACCTCTGCGATTGCGGTTTTTTCCTGCGTGGCTGCGTAGAAATACGAGATACCTTTCGGATTGGCTCTCCCTTCACGCGCGCGATGTGCGCGAGGCTTCATTCTCGAGGGACTGTAAGGACTCGGGTTCCCTTCCTCATCCCACCCTTCCTGTGTTTCCGTGTTCAGGTCGTGAAGTTGCGCCCTCCACAAAACACCGCCGGCTTTTTCGTTGTCGGTCCGCGACGCGCTGGTGGCAAATACCGTCTGCAAGAACTCCGATTGTTCTACGGTGCGCTCGTAGCGCCACTTTGAAGTGACCGATTCTGCAAATCGCTGGTAACTTCGATATGACTTAAATTGAGCCAAAGAAGCGTCTCCACACACCGCCATGATGCGCCCGATCGCGCAGACTGCCAATCCTGCCCGCGGCCACAGCCGTTCAAACTGTAGGTCTCTTAATTTGGTTTTTGGTTTGCCTTTGGGTCAGTGACCATGTGGCAATGCCTGAACCGTTGCCCTTTCGGAGGCAATATAAGGCAGTCGTTCAAGATGTACGCTTTACCAAACATATCTCTATAACTTATTGAGATAGTGGAGTTGATCCAATATTTTCCTTCGACAGTGTCGGCGTCCAGTGGACCGATTGTCTTACTGCAATCTCGCGGTTGATTTGGTCCTAACGATTCTCCCCCTCCAACATCGGCGGGTCGAGGGATGCCATTTGCGGGAATGGGAATGTCGAATTTCGGGCGTAGGCTGTGAGAATCCGTAATCCAAGGGGCAGCGACGCCTCCGGCGCCCGCTTCGCTGATCGCTATATCGGTCGCGGCAGTCGTTCCGAGATTCACGATCGTACATTGGAGTTGGACGGGCTTGCCCACTTCTATTGGATCAGTGACAGCATAGACTTCCAACACAAGAACGGCCCGCTGAGCGGCCTCAAAATCATCAATCTGCCGTCCCACTTGCACTGTGGACTTCTGCATCTCTCGCCACATGGCGCGGGCGACAACGACGTTCACTAACGTCGCGGCAGCAATCACAACGGTAGCGATGACCATCAATTTGTTGGGGAGCGATATCAGCGCCCACTTCTGTTTGAGGGTGCGATGGCGCCGTGCCGCGGGCGGATTCGGACTAACAGGGGTTGTCACGCGATCATTGCCTTTGCCGTAAAACCGAGAGCATACACCAAGCCGAAAAATGTAGTGAGAATTGTAGTATCGAAGCTCCTCTAAGCCCTGATAACCGTGAGTCGCGAGACTTGCGGAAGCGCGAGATTTTAGAGACACTTAGTCACAGTTCGATGGCATGCTATAGTTGTCTGGTTCGCGCTTACACCGGGAAGGTCCGCGGTTCAAATCCGTGACCGCCCACCATTGCCCTAATTCGACGAACTGCTCAGGCGAGATTCTTAGGCTGATCGCTCTGGCGGATCGTGTGGGCGGATCGCTTGATCGCATCGTTGCATCAGGTCACAAGTTTCACGCGGGGGACGTAGTTCAGTTGGTTAGAACGCTGCCCTGTCACGGCAGAGGTCGCGGGTTCGAGTCCCGTCGTCCCCGCCATTCCATCGCGAATGGTTTCATTCAGTCAACGACTGCCACACTTTCGTTCAGCAGTTCCGTCGGCTCGGCCTCAAGAACCACCGGCGAGTCATTCACCCAGGACCGTTGAGCATCTACTTCTGCCCCCCTTATCTTTGCACTTTCCATGACGCGGTTTGCGCAGGTATCGTAGGCCGATTCGCGCGGCTCTCGGGACGAGGATGAGATGCTTTTTGTAAGACGCCAACTGCTTCGAAACCTCTCACTGGCTTTCGGGTCGAGCTTCATATTTGGGCGCAACCAACTCGGCATAGCTGCGCAGACCGCCGCACAACCAAAGGTCTCCCCACCCCCTGAGGGGGCCGCTGTTCATGATGGGATCACTGGAGGAACGGAAATGGAAAAAGTGCAAGGAATCGGAGGATTCTTCTTTCGAGCCAAAGATCCGAAAGCGTTGGCGCTTTGGTACCAGCAGAATTTGGGAATTTTGACCGTGCCAACGAAGGAAGGGGAGACCTCGTGGCAGCAAGAGGCGGGATCAACCGCTTTCACTCCCTTCCCTGAGACGAGCAAATATTTCGGGGATCCGCAGAAAGTTTGGATGCTGAACTTTCGCGTGCGGGATGTCGACAAAATGGCAGCCCAGCTCCAAGCTGCGGGGATCGAAGTGAAGGTTGATCCGGAGTCTTATCCCTATGGCCGATTCGCGCGCCTGCATGACCCTGAGGGAAATCCGATTGAATTGTGGCAGCCTGAGGCTGCAGACACAAGATAGGTCGCAAGGCATTTCAGTACTGTCGCTGGATTGCCTGATTCCATGTCGTTGGCGAAGTGATGTATACTATACATCATGAGGCGGACCCAGCTGTATCTGGACAACGACATCTGGAAGGCGCTGCATGTGCGATCTCGGCAGCAGCGGACTTCTATTTCCGAATTAGTGCGCCAGGCAGTGCGGGTTCGTTATGGAAGCTCCGCTGCCGATCGCAGGCAAGCGATGGCGGCACTGGTGGGAATGTGGAAGGACCGCGATGACCTGCCTGACTCGACGACGTATATTCGCCGGCTGCGCAAAGGAAAACGCCTGAAGCGAATCGCATCTTGAAATCCGTCCTGATTGATTCGGATATTTTGATCGAGGTCTCGCGCTCTCGCGACTCCGCTATTTTGACGAAGTGGGACGTCCTGAGTCGGGGATCTACGGCCCTCTTCTGCTCTCCCGTGACCGTCGCAGAACTTTGGCATGGGGCGCGCCCTCCTGAGGACAAAATTCTTCAGGCGCTGTTTGCAGCAGTTCAAGCGATACCCGTTGACACCGAGATCGGCGTGCGAGCCGGTTTGTTTTTGAGACAGTACGCGAAGAGTCACGGCGTCGAGCTGGGCGACGCCTTGATCGCTGCGACGGCTGCCCTTCACGACTTGCAACTCTGGACGCGAAATCGCCGGCACTATCCAATGAAAGAGCTTCGTTTCTTCTGAAATCCGCGTCAACAAGCTTAACTATACTGCGATTTGGCGACTGCCGATCGGTTCTACTGGCGGAGCGTTGGGCGCGCGAAGGGTGCGGATATCGCGCATGGGGGGTTGGCCGAAGAGGCGGCTATATTCGCGATTGAATTGGCTGGGGCTTTCGTAGCCTACTTCGAAGGCGGCGCTGGCGGCGTCCATTCCGTCTATGAGCATGCGTTCGCGCGCTGCCTGCAGACGAAGATGTTTTTGATATTGCAGAGGGCTCATGGCAGTGAGCGCGCGGAAATGATGATGCAGGGTGGAGACGCCCATGCCTGCAACTTTTGCGAGATCTTCCACCCGCAGGGGCTTGGCGTAGTTCGTTCTGACCCACGCGATCGCTTTTGCGGTGCGGTGGCTCTGGTCTCCGAGTGTGGCGATGGCGCGAAGCCGCGCGCCGCCGGTTCCGCGGAGGATGCGGTAGATAATTTCGCGTTGGATCAGATTGCTGAGGAATGGAATGTCCTGCGGTTTCTGCAGCAGATCCATCAGGCGGCAGCAGGCATCGAGTAGTTCGGCTGTTGTTTTGCCGGTGGCCATTGCCGGACTATCCGAAGGCGCGGCGGACGGATGAATTTCTTCCTGGCTGAGAAGTTCACGGACGATCTGCATATCGAGTTTCAGGACGAAACAGAGGTACGGGACGCTTTCGCTGGCTTCGAACACGTTGCAGATGACGGGCAAATCGAGCGACGTGAGGAGGTAGTTCGATTGGTCGAAGATAAATGTGGTCCCGGCGAGAGTGGCGCGCTTGCGGCCTTGCGCGACGACCGCTAGGCTCGGCTCGTAGGTCGCCGAGATGGGGGCGCTCGGCGCGGTCCTGCGGCTCAGCAACAAGCCCGGGACGGCGGTTACCAGTTTCTCTTGCGTGCCGATGAAAGAGGCAATTTTGCGCGCGAGAGCCTCGCGGAGTTTCTTGGCGCGATCAGCCGATGGAGTGGCGTTTTTATTGGCTTTTTTCATGGTATCGGCCTTCCCAAGTGCCATCACAAGATAACCGCCCAGCCAGAATTAACCAACTGTTTTTTGCAATTCAAGAGGAATAGGCAATAATTCGGAAGGATCGGGATACCGTCTCTGAAGCGTTTGATTTTAGTCTTGGGTTGCGGCAGATAGTTCGAGAGGAGACGCGATGCAAAAACGCAAACTTGGAAAGAGCGGATTGGAAGTCTCGGCTCTCGGCTTCGGCTGCATGGGACTGAGCTACGGTTATGGTCCAGCCCTCGAAAAGCGGCAAGCCATCGAAGTGCTCCGAACAGCCGTCGAACGCGGCGTCACATTCTTCGATACGGCGGAAGCTTACGGCCCATTCACGAACGAAGAACTCGTGGGCGAGGCCCTCGGCCCGTATCGCGCAGGAGTAGTGATCGCGACGAAGTTCGGTTTCGATATTGCTCCCGACGGGCAGCGGCGGGGCGGGCTCAACAGCAAGCCAGAGCATATCAAGGAGGTTGCTGAAGCGTCACTGAAGCGCCTCCAGACTGACGCCATCGATCTCTTTTATCAGCATCGTGTCGATCCAGACGTGCCTATCGAGGATGTCGCGGGCGCGGTGAAAGACCTAATACAGGCCGGGAAAGTGAAACACTTCGGTCTTTCTGAGGCCGGAGCAGACACCATTCGCCGCGCACACGCGGTGCAGCCGGTCGCCGCGGTTCAGAGCGAATACTCGATTTGGACGCGAGACCCTGAGCCAAAGGTGTTGCCAACCTGCAAGGAATTGGGCATCGGTTTTGTTCCGTGGAGCCCGCTAGGACAAGGGTTCTTGACCGGAAAGATTGACTCCTCAACGAAATTCGACAGCTCGGACTTCCGAGCTGCGTTTCCTCGGTTCACCGAGTCGGCGCGTACGGCAAATCAGGCGGTGGTAGATCTTCTGACTCGAATCGCCCAGCGAAAGAATGCGACCCCAGCACAAATCGCACTGGCGTGGCTGCTCGCGCAGGAACCGTGGATCGTTCCAATTCCAGGAACAACCAAGATCCATCGGCTCGAGGAAAACATTGGCTCAGCTTCGGTCGAGCTCACGCAGGAGGACCTAAAGGAGATCGACAGCGCATCTTCCAAGATCTCGATTCAGGGCGAGCGCTTGCCTGAGCGAATTCTCCGAATGTCTTACCGTTGAGATGCAAACACGACAGCCTACGAAAAGTAGCCTGAATACTAGAAGGAGAGACGATGCAAAAACGCAAACTTGGTAAGAGTGGTTTGGAAGTTTCGGCTTTGGGTCTCGGATGCATGGGGATGAGTTTTTCGTATGGGCCGCCGAAGGATAAGCAGGAGATGACTGCACTTTTGCGGACTGCAGTGGAGCGCGGCATCACGTTTTTCGATACTGCGGAAGTGTACGGGCCGTTCACGAACGAAGAGCTGGTGGGAGAAGCGCTGACGCCGTTTCGCAAGCAGGTGGTGATCGCTACCAAGTTCGGATTCGATCTGAGTGGCGCTGACAATCGGCCGGGTGCGGCGCCCGTTTGCAGCCGCCCCGAAGTGATTAAAAAGGCAGTCGAAGGTTCGTTGAAGCGACTGCAGACCGATGTGATTGATCTGTTGTACCAGCATCGCGTGGATCCGAACGTGCCGATCGAGGATGTGGCGGGCACGGTGAAGGAATTGATTCAAGCGGGCAAGGTGAAGCACTTCGGAATGTCCGAGGCGGGAGTGAAGACGATCCGTCGCGCGCATGCAGTGCAGCCTGTGACTGCGCTGCAGAGCGAATATTCTTTGTGGTGGAGGAAGCCGGAGGAAGAAGTGATCCCTACGCTTGAGGAGCTCGGCATTGGGTTCGTGCCGTACAGCCCGCTGGGCAAAGGATTTCTGACGGGCAAGATTGACGAGAATACTGCCTTCGACAAAAATGATTTCCGCAACAAGGTTCCGCGGTTCACGCCAGAAGCTCGCAAGGCAAATCAGGCAGTCGTAGATCTACTGGGCACTATCGGCAAGCAGAAGAACGCGACGCCTGCGCAGATTGCGCTGGCTTGGCTGCTGGCGCAGAAGCCCTGGATCGCGCCGATTCCGGGGACGACCAAGTTGTCGCGACTGGATGAAAACATCGGCTCGCTCGACGTGAAACTGACGCCAGACGATCTGCGCGAGATTAATAGCGCGGCCTCGAAAATCACGGTGGAAGGTGAGCGGTATCCGGAAGCTCTGGCGAAGATGACTGGACTGTGAGCGGCACGTAAACGCCGGTTTGTCTGTTCCGGCGTATCGCTGCAACACCAACTCAAACCTGAATCCACAACTAAGACTTCGCCATCCAACCCAGCTGAGGAGAATCCTGTGTACAACGCAAAAGCTTATTCTGCGACCAGCGCAAAATCGCCGCTCGGTTCCACGAAGATCTCGAGGCGCGACCCGACGGAACACGACGTGCAAATTGAAATTTTGTTCTGCGGCGTGTGCCATTCCGATTTGCACCAAGTGCGCGACGAGTGGCACGACGTGATGGCCACCGTGTACCCATGCGTTCCGGGACACGAAATCGTGGGCCGCGTGACGAAAGTTGGCTCCGGCGTAAAGAAATTCAAGCTCGGTGACATAGCCGCCGTCGGCTGCATGGTGGATTCCGACCGCACCTGTCCAGAATGCAAAGCGGGGCAGGAACAGTTCTGCCCAAACTTTACCTTGACCTACAACTTCCCTGACAAACACTTGGGAGGCGTCACGTACGGCGGTTATTCCGAAAGCATCGTGGTGGACGAAAACTTTGTGCTGCACGTGCCGGCGAATTTGCAGCTTGCAGGTGCCGCTCCCCTGCTCTGCGCTGGAATCACGACGTATTCGCCGATGCACCACTGGAAGGTTGGCAAAGGCAAGAAGGTTGGGATAGTTGGGCTGGGCGGACTCGGTCACATGGGCGTGAAATTCGCGCACGCTCTGGGGGCGCAGGTGGTGGTGTTCACGACTTCGCCGAAGAAGAAGGATGACGCGCTGCGGCTGGGAGCTGATGAGGTGGTCATTTCGACCGATGCGAACCAGATGCAAAAACACCTAGGCAGCTTCGATTTCATTCTGGACGCTGTTTCCGCGGATCACGACATAAACGTTTACCTGAATATGTTGCGCCGCGATGGGCACGTCGTGATGGTCGGCGCGCCGGAGAAGCCGCTGGCGGTTTCGGTGTTTTCGCTCATCATGGGACGGCGCAGCCTTTCGGGTTCGCCGATCGGGGGCATCGCGGAAACTCAGGAGATGCTGGATTTCTGCGGGAAGCACAATATCACCTCGGATGTGGAGATTATTCCGGTCCAGAAAATCAACGAGGCGTACGGCCGGCTGCTGAAGTCCGACGTGAAGTACCGCTTTTCGATTGATATGGCTTCTTTGAAAGCGGAGTGAAGCAAATTCGGCGCGGAGTGGGAGCTCCCATGGCACTGAAGTCCCAAGGGGCGCGCGGGGAGTACGCGGGGCTGGCTGAGATTCGCGATTCGCTACTGGAAACCTATGCATGCAACGACGCGATGAATCAGCTGATTCTGACCGAGCTGGACCCGCGCGCGTGGCGCGCGCAACTCGCCGGTGAAAAACGCGGCGGGCGGACGATCGCGGCGATCTTCGCGCATCTGCACAACTGTCGTCTTAATTGGCTGAAGAACTCGGCACCGCATCTGAAGTGTCCGGCGCCGCTGGACCCCGATCGCTGCACGATCAAGCAAGCGGCGATGGCGCACCGGAAGAGCGGCTCGCAATGTTTGCGCATGTTAACCGATGCGCTTTCGGCTTCGCCAGATCGTCGCGTGGCAAAATTTTCGCGCGGCAGTTGGGCGCAGACCTGGCCGGCGGGCGCGACGATGTTTGCGTACATGTTCTCGCACGAGGCGCATCATCGCGGGCAGATTTTGATGCTGGCGCACCAGCTGGGCTTCCGCATGCTGCATACAACTCCCGGCGTGTGGCACTGGGAGAAATTGTGGAAACAAGCCGGACTTACGACGCGGCCCCACTGAGCGGAACCCCTCGACGCGATCCCACTTCACAAATAAAAGCGAAGGCGCGACGAAAACCGACCAGTAGCTTTTGTGTTTACCTCGTTATTGGCCTCTACGCCCGATGTGTGCAATAGGGGACTGTTTCACAATCCTGCCTGTGCGCTAATAATTAATTGACGAGCCTCGACGCTGCCATTTGGCACTAGCACCATCCGCGACACGATAAGAGCTTAACCAGCGCAGGCCTACGCACCAGGATCTTGTGATCTGTGCGACGACATTGCTGGACGCGAGCCGCACGACTCCCCGGAGCTCAAGCGAAGTTTGCGCCGTGCCTGCCGCTCTGCGTCGTGCGCGGAAGCTCAGAACTTCGGTCACACGGCGCCTTTTTTTCGTTTTCGCTTGTGCTTCGCTTCTGCAGACTCTGGTTCCCGCGCCTGCACGCGCCCAAGAACAGAATTCCGCGCCTGCGCTTCGCCCCGCTTCCCTATCTCGCGACCTTCTCCCAGCTGCGCCCCTGCCGGCGGGGTCTGGCAGCGTTGGCGGCACAGTGCTGGATGTTAGCGGAGCCAGCGTTGCTGGCGCGGACGTTACGTTGCTGCCCAGGGACGGCACGGCACCACGCTCGATGGTGTCTGCAGCGAACGGCGAGTTTAGTTTTATCGAGATCCTCCCGGGATCGTACTTTGTGATGGTCAGCGCCAAGGGATTTTCGGTTTTCACATCTGAGGAGTTCGCTGTTGCGGCGCAGCAGGCCTACGAGGTTCCTGATATTTCACTTTCGCTTGCGGCAACAAATATGGAAGTAATTGTGCATCCCACCGAGTTCGTCGCCGCGGAACAAATCCGGGCCGAGGAGAAACAACGGCTGCTTGGCGTGCTGCCAAATTTTTATACAAGCTATGTGAATGACGCCGCTCCGATGACCTGGAAACAGAAGTTCTCGTTCGCCACGCGGGGAACGTTTGATCCGGTGGCGATAGTCGGTGTGGGCTTCGCTGCAGGCATCGAGCAGGCGAACAATTCCTTCGCGGGATACGGGCAAGGTGCGGCGGGCTATGGCAAGCGCTTTGCGGCAAAATTTGCGGACGGCCGGAGCAGCGATTACTTTACGCACGCGATCTTCCCGTCACTGCTGCATCAGGATCCGCGCTACTTCTACCAAGGCACCGGTTCAATCAAATCGCGGATGATGCATGCGATCGGCTCGGCGTTTTTCACGCGCGGTGATAACGGGCAGACACAGCCAAACTATTCTTACGTGCTGGGCGATATGTGTTCTGGAGCGCTGTCTAATCTGTACTATCCGGCGGCGAACCGCGGCGTGCACCTGGTGTTCTCAAATGCCGCCGTCGGCCTGGCGGGACGAGTGGGCGGAAATCTGCTCCGCGAATTTCTGCCGAAACATTCGACGACAAATGTGCCCGTCGAACGCGCACCTTGAGCATGGTGGCTCGATCTGGCAACGCGTTGATCTGGTGAAAACACTTTTACGCGAGAGTGATCTGGCCCATGTCAATCGCGACGAGCAGCGGCTCTTTCACCGGTTGGTAATCGCCTTCGTAGGCGAAAACGCGGCGCTTCGTCGGGAATACGATGCCGTCAACATTGCGATAGTCGAAGGCATAGTTGAGGCCGGGAGCGCCGCCGAGGACGTCAACCGTGTAGTCGTGACGGCGCAGCAACCCGTTCTGGCCGAAGCAGAAAATTTGTTCGCGGGTGTGGCTCGTTACGTTATCTGGGAAAGTCACTTTCAAGCGGCGCCAGGTTTCAGTCTCGAGCTTTAGCGGCGCAATCTCTTCCGTCTTGAATCCTTCGTGAGTGAATAGGAACGGGGTGTTGAGGTACGTCCACAGAGCTTCGCCGGCGAAGTAAGCGACCTGGATGTCGTCCCAGGGTGCATCTCTTTGCTGGTCGGCGAAAGATTTTTTAGGGTCGTCGAGGGATTCGAGCAGTGTTCCGTCGGGTTTTTCATATGCAACCCGGCTCGGTTCAAAAATGGCGCGCTTATTTTGGCCCGGGAAGTCGAGGGTGACGCGTTCTTGTCGCGTTTCCGCAGTGATTACGACGTTCTTGAGAAAATCTGGTTTACCTTTCACGTACCAGATCGCGCCGGTGATGGACGCAGCGACTTTGATCGTATTTACTTCGTCCCAGCGCGCGAGACCGCCGTGCGCTTTCACTGCCAAATCTAGTAGTTCGCCCATGGACAATTCCCTTTTGTAATTTCTAGTTCTGAGCCGCGACCAGGAACTGTTCCAGCTTGCCATCCGGCATTTCGTAGGTCCACGCTTGCAGAGTCGATTTCGGAAATTTGACGGAGTACACGCGAAGTATCATGCCCCCGCGCAACGCCTGGCGCGTCTGGATAAATCCTTCCGGGACTCCGAGCGGACCCAAGCTGGCAGCGAAATCTTTTAGCGCCTGTTCATTGAAATAGAAATTGGCGTTGTCGGTGAAAAGCGAACGATCAATCGTGCCGTGCTGTAACCCTTCGAAAATCTTGCGCGCTTGTGCAAGTTTCGCCGGCGTCGCAGGGTCGTCGCTAGCCAGCAGCAGCGGCGCGACGCCCATGGCGATCGCTCCCGCGGCTTCGGCGGCGTCCTGGTTTGTGAGCACAACCACGGCAACGCGCTCGTCTGGAAATACAAGATTATCGGACGTAAAACCCGAAACCTCACCGCTGTGGGATAACAAACGATGGCCGAGCTGCGAACTTACGTCCACGCCGAGGCCGTAACGCGTCCCCAAGCCATTCTTGAGCAGCACCTCGGTTTCAAATTCGCGATAGGAAGCGGGCTTCAGCAATGCCTCATTGATGATTGAAATGTCCCACTTCGCCAGGTCTTCCGCAGGCATAGCTAGCTCACCTGCGGCAAAGAGCCAGCCGCTTCCTTCCTTGGGCGCGGGCCGCGGTGGGCCGAGGGCGTAACGCATGTAACCGGTTGGATCCGTGTCACCCAGCTTTGCCTTGTCGGTGTCTGCAACGCTCTTCATTTTGAGGGGAATGAATATCTCCTGCTGCAGAAATTGCAAAAGCGGTTCGCCGCTGACCTTCTCCACGATCAAGCCGGCAATCACATAATTCGTGTTGCTGTACTGCCACTTCGTGCCGGGATCAAAATCGAGCGGCTTGCGGGCCCATGTGTCCAGAATCTTTTGCGCGTCAACCGGCTGCAACATCATCGGCATCACATAGTCTTGCGGCCAGTAGTCCTGATAACCGGAAGTATGCGAAAGAAGCTGGCGAATGGTCACTTCATCGCCGCGAGTGAGGCCCGGAATGAATTTGCTGACTTTGTCGTCAAGCGAAAGCTTGCCCTGTTCCTGCAGGAGCAAGATCGCCGCCGCCGTGAATTGCTTGCTGACCGAACCAATGCTGTAGCGCATTTCTGGCGTCGCCGGCGCGTCCGGCCCGAGGCGCGCGTTCCCGTAGGCGTGCAGATACGCGATCTGCCCATCCTTCACGATCGCAACGGAGGCGCTGGGAACGCCCGTCTTAGCAAGCTCGTCGTGAGCTACCTTATCAATCTTCTGCTGTATCTCGACCGGCAGCTGCGCCTGCGCATTGGCATTGGAGCAGAAGAACGCAAGGATCAGACTCGCTACGGGCATCGCCGAGCCCAGTATCAGCCGCCGCATGAAGACCTCCTCAGGCAAACGCCGAAGTGTAGCACGGAGCCAATCGCAGGCCACTCGAGCGGAGACTGATCGGCGCCGCAACATTTGGGCGCGCGGCGAATCCCTACTTTGCGCTGGATTGGGTCCAGCCTTCGGCGAGCAGTTCCCGCGCGGTGATCTGCGCGGCGGCGAGTTCGCGCGCCAGGCTCTCCAACGCGAAGTAGATCGTGTGCGAGCGCAGAACCGCCTCCAATGTTGGCGTGGCGGGTGTGGCGTCAACAGTAGGCTCGCTGGACGCGCCGGGTGCGAACGACATGCCCGCTGCGTTTGCTCTCGCGTCCAGCGCCTGGATCGCGGCTGCGAAATCGTATTCGGGCGTCCAGAATTTTCCGGTCAAGATTCCTTCCGCGATTCGCTGCAGGGCTTCGGAAATTCCAGCGCATAGCTGGCTGAATTCCGGTTCCCACTGCAGGTCGATTCCTCCACAAAAATCTCCGTCGCAAGCGGCGTCGAGAGTTTCCACCGCTTGGGACATGCGCTGTTCGTGCTGCAGCAATTTTACGAGACTTATGCGACGTGCGGACCAACGCGCCGGTTCATAGCGGCCGTGCGCGTAGAAGTCCGTGTTTTGGCGCCCCAGAGTTGCGAGGCTCGCGCGCAGCGCTTCAACGTCAGCCACATTCTCGCCGCGATACCGCAGCAGCAGCGCCGAGAGGAAGGTGTCGAGCTGCAAGAATTTTTCGGCGAGTGCACGGCGGAGACTTTCCAGGGCCGTCGTAGGCAAGACGAATTCCGCCACCATCAGCGCGATGAGAATTCCGAAAGAAACTTCCAGGAAGCGGTTGAGCGCGGGTACCCACGGCCGGCCGGTGTTCGGAACGAGCATGATGATCGCGATGGTGACGGCGGCGAGGCGTATTCCGTCCTCAAGGTGCAAAATCGTACACAGCACGACGGTGACCAACACGGCCACGCCGAAGACCAAGAGCTTCTGTCCCGGGACTGCCATAAACGGAATGGAGACGGCGGCGCCAACGGCTGTGGCGGCGAAGCGAATCCAGGACTGCTTTACGGCAGCGCCGAGATTTATCTGCATCACGATCATGGCGCTGATCGCGGCCCAGTAGGGTTGGGGCATGTGCAGGAACGAAGCAAAATACATGCCCAGGCAGCCGGCGAGCGCCGTCTTGAGCGCGAGGCGAAAATTTGTGAACGGCAGATTCAGCATATTCGGCTTTCAAGCGCGCTGGGATTATGCCGCGAGACGGGTCTCTGGGCTAGTGGCACGCACGAGTTCTGAGCCGCAACGGGCGACCGGGAACATACAACATCAAATGCGCCATATAGATAGGAGAAGGGCAGAGTTGTGCAAAGTGTTGCATATTGAGAAAAATCAGGCGAGAGCGGTATTCTGCATGCTACTGTTTCTAAAGTGGTTATTTAGTGCCCCCTGAGTCGGATTTGGTACTCTAAGTGCATGGAAGTCAGACGCGAACGTCAGGGGGATGCCTAAATGAAGCTAAGCAGCGGAGTGCTTGCAGCGTTTTTGGTAGTTTTGGCGGGCTTGTCGGCTGGATCAGCCCAGGCAACCGGAGTCAAGATCAAGGCCCCCGACCCGGGCTGCCAAAACCTGGAAGCGATTTCCGTGCCACTCATTACGGTTGGCGGGGCGCCGGGTGACTGCACCGACTTTACCTGGCTGCCGGCGACTCCGACGGACGTCCTTGGCATTATTGTGACCGATGTGGAGCCCCCGCTTACGTGCGAAATTGTAAGCGAAGTGGGCCAGTCCTTCAATGGGTGCGACGTTATCATTGGTGACCTCACGGCGTCTCTGACTCCCACTGAAGACGCTCTCTTGGACTTGGCCATCGGGCTCATACCCGGGCTGACTACACCGCAGGTTCAGGCGCTGGACGCAGCCGTCTTGGATTTGCAGCAAGGCGATGGCTTTTTGGTCGCTTTCTGTAATCCGAACCTTGACGTGACTTGTACCTCTCTCGTGCAGGGCGAGACGGGAGGAGTGACTACTCCTGAGCCTTCCGGGTTGTTGCTTCTCGGTTTCGGATTGTCGCTACTCGGGATTTTTGGCTGGAAGCAAGGGAAGCTGACGTCGTCCGGCCGCTTAGTAAGCTAACTCGTCTGGCGACCTAAGCAAGGGTCCCCCAAGTCATATTTCTCTTCATCGGGTAATCGGCCTCCGGTCACAACGGAGGCCGGGTCTCACCAAAGTCTGGCATCTCTGTCTCATCCAGGTGCCTTGATCGCCATCGAGCATAAAAACTACGATTGAAGCGCCGCACCCGTAACACGCACTGCTCCGGTGACTCGCCCTTCTGACCTACATGTCTATGGCTCCTTCTTTGAGTATTTCTTGATTAGGCTGTCGAACTCAGGATTGTTGTGCAGACTGTCCAGATCTGGATCAGCCGATGCGTACTCAGCCGGATAGTGCTTCTCAAGCGCATCCTGGAGCAACGTCAACGCCCGACTTGGCTTTCCGATGATAGCGTTAATGCAGGCTTCCTTATAGAGTATGTCGACGTCATCCGCGTCGTTGTGCGCGTGCGCGCCGGATGAACGATTCCGCATTCTTGGGAATTTCCGAGCTTCGCATAAGACATAGCGCATCTCAGTGCCATCACCTCTGCATCTTTTGGGTTCGTCTGCAACTCCTTGAAACCAAGGGAGATAGCCTGCTGGTATACGGCCTTGGCCTTTTCAGTCTGCCCCGACCCGCGATACACGTCGGCTAAGTTCATCGCAGTGAGGGTGTCGTTCGGGTTCAGCGCGAGGCCTTCTCGAGTGCTTGGGCCGCCTCGCGAGTATCGCCTCGTCAAGATATAAGCCACGCCAATGTTTGTGTAGGAAGCGTAGTCGCCCTCAATTTGGAGGGCGCGCTGGAGGTAGGGGATTGCCTCGGCGTATTTGCCTTCCTGAACGAGAACACTTCCGGAATTTTCGAAGCCATTGTTGACGTCCGGTTCCAACACCGTTACCTGCTTGAATGCCGGAGGGCCTTTTTGTAGTCCCCAGCCTGAAAATAAGCGTTTCCGAGCGAGTTTTGATTGATCCAATAGTAGGGATTGAGTTCGACGGCCTTTTGATAGGCTTCGATCGCGCGGGGCATGTCGCCGGTTGCCAAATAAGCATTGCCTAATCGCCGATAAACCTCGTCCGAATTCGGAGCCAAAGCTTGGGCGCGCTTTAGCTCAGCAACCGCTTCCGAGTATCTTCCGGTGGCGCGATAAACGCTGCCGAGCGTTGAAGTGGACTTCTGGCAGATTGTCATCTAACTGTCGAGCTTGTTGCTGCGGCGGCCAGCGCCTTCTGTGTCCAGAAAGCATCCTTGTTGACCCCATACATCCGCAAGCTGGCCTGGCCCACCCCGGTATATGCCAACGCAAACTTTGGGTCCTGTTTAGCGCCTGATCGAAGAAATCGAGCGCGCTTGAATGCTCTGACGTCGTTCAGCCGCATGGAATTGCGTCCACGAAGGTAATAATCGTACGCCGCGACGTTATCGGTGGGGCGCGCTCGACGATTTGGCAATCTCTTCAGTTCGTTGGACTGACCGTCAGCGCAGAAACCAATTGAGCTGTACATCTGGTCCTCCAGGGTGAAGAGGTCTGCCGGACACGCCATCGAATTCTTGGGTCCAGCGGCGCTTGCCTGCGACCACATCCTGGAGATTCATGAATGACGCGGATCTTGTCGCCATTGCCCCTGAATTGTCCCTTGGATCAGGAGCGTTTCGCACCTAAGCGTGCGCGCAATTTTCTCCAGCGGTTCCTTGGAATCGATCCTTGTTGGCAGCGTCAGCCATGACGCGACGTGCAGCCTTTCAGCTGAAATAATTTGCCGAAGCGCTTCCTCGATGCCTTGCGCCAAATAGCCGAGCTGCGACGGTCACCCAGCACTTGCAGCGGCAATATCGGCGACATAATTGGCCATTCGAGAGCGGCGGAATGCCCGACGTGCACCGAACCCCGGCCTTTGTGCGACGCGGAAGCCGGGAATCAGATGGCGCACCGGCGGAATCGCCAGCGCGAGCAAGAGTGCGGCCACGGCGCCGGCTACGATCCACACCCAACGATGGCTGGCGAACTCCGGAATCTGGATGATGACGCTTTGCGAGCCGGAGCCAATGCGCGACATCCCCACGCGCGAAACGCCGCTGCCGGATTGTCCGCCTTGCAGATCAGCGAGAATTTCGTAGGCATTCTGGTAACGATCGTTCGGATCGCGTTCCAGGCAACGCATGATAATCTTCACCAGCCAATTCGGAAGGTCCGGGCGCAAGATTTTCGGACTCTTGGGCTTCTCCTGAATGCGCTGGTACATCACTTTCAGCGTGGATTCGCCGGTGAAGGGGACGTCGCCAACCACCATTTCGTAGAGGATCAGCCCGAAAGCGTAGAGGTCCGCGCGGCCGTCGGCAGGTTTGCCTTCCACCTGTTCGGGCGACATGTAGCGCGGAGTGCCGAGAAACGCGCCGGTGCGCGTCATTCCGATCGCGCCTTCTTCGAACGATTTTGCCAGGCCGAAATCGCAGACGTAGATTTGGTCGTTCTTATCCACCAGCAAGGTTTTGCGGTTTCAGGTCGCGATGGACCACGCCTTCGGCATGCGCCGCGGCCAAAGCCTCGGCAATCTGCCGCGCAAAATTCAGAATGCGCTCCAGCGGCATTTTGGGATTGTCGCGGATAATATGCTGTAAATCCTGGCCCTCGACGAAGGCCATGGAAATGAAGCGCAGGCCGCCGACATCGCCCATGTCGTGAATGCGCAGAATATTTTTGTGGGAGATCTTGCTAGCGAGGACTAATTCCTGCTTAAAGCGTTTCAGCGCGTCGGATTCGCCGATGGCGCCATCACGCACCACCTTAATGGCCACGGTGCGGTCCAGGTCTTTGTCATAGGCCTTATAAACGCGGCCCATCCCGCCTTGGCCTAGGAGCGCTTCGATGCGGTAGCGCGGACCGAAATCGCTGCCCGGAGCGATGACGGTGGCGTCCACCATCTGAATCGTTTCCGACTCGCCCAATGGCATAGGGGTCCCGCAGCGTGAGCAGGACTCAGCGAAGTCGGGGTTCACCGTACTGCAGTGCGGGCAATTAATCACGAGAAAGCCGCCAAGACGGCTCCAAATCGGGGACTACAATGGCGAATTATCGTGCATCCTTGCAAAGCCTGCAACCATTATGTGGCAGAAATGTGCAATATCGGCCTTCATTCGCGGCGGCTGCGCGGTTAGACTGGTGCACCATTTAAGAGCGCTTAAATCGCGATGTTGGGAACGCCAATACATGTCTGGATCGTCTTCGCCGTCACCACGGCCGCGGCTCTGGTGATTGACCTGGGCGTATTTCATCGCAAGAACCACACGATCGGCCTGCGGGAGGCTTTGCTGGAGAGCGCTGGATGGATCTCCGTGTCGCTGCTTTTCAATTTGTGGCTCTACTATTCGCAGGGACCGCAGGTGGGCGTGGAATTTCTTACCGGTTATTTGGTGGAGAAATCGCTGAGCGTGGACAATATATTTGTCTTCTTGCTGATCTTTCAGTCGTTCCACGTTCCGGCACAATCGCAGCACAAGGTTTTATTTTTGGGTGTGCTCGGCGCGCTGGTGATGCGGGCGATCTTCGTCTTGGCGGGAGTGGAGCTGCTGCAGTCGTTTCACGCGGTGCTGTATGTGTTTGGCGCGCTGTTGCTGCTGACTGGCTTGAAAATGTTTCTGCCGACCAAGCGCGTAGTCCGACCGGATCGGAATCCGCTGGTGCGGATAGCGCGGCGGATTATTCCGGTGACCGATCACTTCGAAGGGGAGCGCTTCTTCGTGAAGAAGGCCGGAAAATGGATTGCGACGCCACTTTTTTTGGCGCTCGTCGCCGTCGAGGCAATGGACATTATTTTCGCGGTGGATTCGGTGCCGGCGGTCTTGGCGATTACGCGCAACGCGTTTATTGTGTATTCCTCAAACGTGTTCGCAATTTTGGGTTTGCGGGCGTTGTATTTTGCTTTGGCCGATTTGCTGCCGCGGTTCCGGTTCCTGCATCAGGGGCTTGCCGCGATTTTGGTTTTTGTGGGCGCGAAGATGACGCTGAGCGATTGGGTTCCGGTTACTGCACCGATCTCATTGGGAGTTATTGTGGGGATCTTGGCAGTAACCGTGGCCGCGTCTTTGCTGCTTCCTGCGGCGACCGAGAAGGCGAAATAACCCAGGCCATTGGCGCGCGCTAACCCAGGTTCAAGACGAGGATCCGCGGCTCGGTCATCTCTTCGATCGCGTAGCGCAAGCCCTCGCGCCCGATGCCCGAATCCTTTACGCCGCCGTAGGGCATGTGGTCAATGCGAAACGCGGACATATCCCCCGCGATCACCCCGCCCACTTCCAGATTCTCGAATGCCGAAAAAAGCAGCTTTGAATCGCGCGTGAAGACGCCAGCCTGCAATCCGAACGGCGAATCGTTCACACGGCGAACGGCTTCGGAAAAATCGTCATACGGCTCGACGATCACCACTGGCGCAAAAACTTCCTGGCAGCTGACTTTCATTTCCGCGCGAACATTCGTAAGCACTGTGGGCTGTAATATTGCACCCTCGCGTGTCGCGCCTCCTGCCTGGAGCTTCGCGCCGCCTGCGATCGCTTCTTCAATCCAGGAGCTCGCGCGGCGAGCAGCATCTTCGCTGATCATCGGACCGACGTCTGTGGCTTCGTCGAGCGGATCGCCTACGTGTAGTTTCTCTACACCCGCGAGCAACCGCGCGAGAAATTGGTCGTGCACGTTGCGCTGCACGTAAATTCTCTGCACTGAAATGCAGCTTTGCCCGGCGTATGAAAACCCACCGGCGACGCAACGGTCCGCGGCGACGTCTATGTCCGCATCGGAATGGACGATCACTCCGGCGTTGCCGCCCAGCTCCAGCGTTACCTTTTTCTTCCCGGACTTCCCTTTCAGCGCCCAGCCCACGGGCACGCTTCCCGTGAACGTGAGCATTTTCAGGCGGTCATCGCTGACCAATTTTTCCGCCTCTTGGTTCGCGAGCGGCATCACATTTAATGCCCCTGCTGGCAGCCCGGCTTGCTCGATGACTTCGGCGAGCAGGAGCGACGTGAGGGGAGTTTGCGGCGCAGGCTTCAAGACCGTGGTGCACCCAGCCGCAATCGCAGGCGCCACTTTGTGCGCTACGAGATTGAGCGGAAAATTAAACGGCGTGATGGCCAGAATCGGTCCCAGCGCAAAACGGCGCACGATTCCGGCGCGCCCCGCGGTGGAAGCCTGCCAATCCAGCGGCAGCCATTCGCCACCAATGCGCGTCGCTTCTTCAGCCGCCACAGCAAAGGTGAAAATGGCGCGATCCACTTCGACGCGCGCGGTGCGTATCGGCTTCCCCGCTTCCAGCGCGATCAGGCGCGCAAATTCTTCGCGCCGTTTGCTGATACCGTCAGAAATGGCGCGAAGGATGGCTTGCTTCTCATAGCCCGGCATCTTGCGCGTGATTTGAAATGCGCGCTGCGCGGCGCGCACGGCCTCTTCGGCATGCACGGCCGTGGCGCGATAGGTTGAGCCGACTACGGACTGATCGTAAGGTGAGAGCACGTCGAAGCGCTCGCCTTCGGTGAGCCATCTTCCATCGAGATAGAAGCCCCAGGTCTTCGCTGGCGTCTTCGTTGCAGTGCTCATGAACGATCCTTGAACGAACTATGCGTGGCGCGGCGCGGTTTCGACTTGCGCTTCTGCTACGGTCGCGAGCGCTCCCTCCAGAACGTTCAGGCCCTCGTCGAACTGTTCGTTAGTGATCACTAGTGGCACCAGGACGCGCAACACGTTGCCGTAAGTTCCGGCGGACAGCAGGATCAGCCCGCGTTCGCGGCAGTGGCGCAGCACCTGCTCGGTTTCTTCCTTGGCGGGTTCGCGCTGGTCCGCGGAACGGACGAGCTCCAGCGCGCGCATCGCGCCGAGTCCGCGCACGTCGCCGATCAGCGGCCAGCGTTTCTTCCACTCATTCGCACGCGCTTCAAATCGCGCGCCGAGTTGTTCTGCGCGCGCGGAGAGATTATCGCGCTCGAGGATCTCGATAGCCGCCAGCGCTGCGGCGCATGCCAGCGGATTCCCGCCATACGTGCCGCCCAGGCCGCCTACTCCGGGCGCGTCCATGATGTCGGCGCGGCCGGTTACCGCAGCGAGCGGCATGCCTGCGGCGATGGACTTCGCGCTTACCAGAATGTCGGGAGCGATGCCGTAGCGATCCGATGCGAACATCGCGCCGGTGCGTCCAAAGCCGGTTTGCACTTCGTCGGCGATGAAAAGAATTTCGTGGTGCTTGCAGATTTCCTGCAGCACGCTAAAAAATTCTGGGGGCGGGGCGACGAAGCCGCCTTCGCCGAGGACTGGCTCGACGACAACTGCCGCAACGGCTTCGGATGCGACTACCCGCTTAAAAGCGTCCTCCAAATGATGCGCGCAGAAGACATTGCATCCCGGATATTTCAGCGAATAAGAGCAGCGGTAGCAGTAGGCGTAGGGGATGCGATAAATGTCCGCCGCAAAAGGCTCGAAGCCGGCCTTGTAGGGATGCGTCTTGCTGGTCAACGACATCGTGAGCATGGTGCGGCCGTGAAAAGCATCCTCGAAACAAATGATCGCTGGACGATGCGTATAGGCGCGGGCGATCTTCACTGCATTTTCGATGGCTTCCGCGCCGCTATTCAGCAAAATCGTCTTCTTATCGAAATTGCCGGGCGTCAGCGCGTTCAGCTTTTCTGCGAGCGCGATGTATTTTTCGTAAGGCGCAACGCTGAAGCACGTGTGAATGAAAGCGTCGAGTTGCTGGCGAATAGCAGCGACCACGCTGGGCGCGCGGTGGCCCACATTCTGCACGCCAATGCCACCGGCGAAATCAAGGAAGCGATTGCCGTCCACGTCTTCCAGAATCGCGCCCTCGGCACGCGCAGCGAAAATCGGCGTCGCGTGACCCACGCCGCGCGGCACGGCGGCTTGACGGCGGCGCATCAGCTCTTGAGATTTTGGGCCCGGTACCGCGGTTCGCAGTTGGATCGTGGGCATGTCAGTACCATCCAATGGGCTGTTCGTTCAAGTTGATATGCACTTGCTTGGTCTCGAGATATTCTTCGATGCCCCAAGGACCGAGCTCGCGGCCAAAGCCGGATTGTTTATAGCCTCCCCAAGGCGCTTCGACGTATGTGGGCTGCATATGATTCACCCAGACGATCCCTGCGCGTAGAGCTTTCACCACGCGGAAAGCTTTGAAAATATCGCGAGACCAGACCGCCGCAGCGAGGCCGTAGGGAGTATCGTTCGCGATTTTGACGGCGTCGGCTTCGCTAGCGAAAGGAATCACCGTGGCAACCGGGCCGAAAATCTCTTCGCGCGCGATGCGTGCGGAATTATCTACATCGTAGAAAATCGTCGGCTCGACGTAGTAGCCATGCTTCATGGATGATGGGCGGCCGCCTCCCGCTGCAAGCTTCGCTTCCGTCTTGCCGATTTCCTGATAGGCGCTAACTCGGTCGAACTGCTCCTTGCTGACCAGTGGTCCCATCTTCGTTTCGCGCTCGAGCGGCGGGCCGAGGCGGATTTTCTTGGCCTTGGCAGCCATCGCTTCCACAAACTTCGAATAGATCGGCTTTTCCACCAGAATGCGGCTGCCTGCGGAACAGACTTCGCCTTGATTGATGAAGACGCCGAACAGCGCGCCATCAATCGCCGCTTCGAAATCGGCATCCGCGAAAAATATGTTCGGCGATTTGCCCCCGAGTTCAAGCGTGACTCGTTTCAGCGTGTCCGCTGCCATTTTCACGATGGCTTTGCCCACAGCGCCGCTGCCGGTGAAGGCGACTTTGCTGACGTCCGGATGTTTTACAAGCGGCGCTCCAGCGCCTTCGCCAAATCCGGTGATGATGTTGACCACTCCCGGCGGCAAGCCGGAGTCGGCAAGGTATCCGGCGAATTCCAGGGCCGTGAGCGGAGTCTGCTCGGCAGGTTTCAGAATGCACGTGCAGCCTGCGGCGATAGCTGGAGCGAGTTTCCACGCCGCCATCAGTAGCGGATAATTCCAGGGAATGATTTGCGCGCATACGCCGATCGGTTCGCGCAGCGAAAGGCTCAGCGCATTGTCCGGGACGGGATTTACGTGGCCCAGAACCTTAGTGGCCATTCCGCCGTAATATTCAAAGCAGGTCGCGGCGTCGGCGATGTCGTATTCGGCCTCGACGATTGGCTTGCCGGAATTGCGGCATTCCAGGTCCGCCAAGTGCGCCGCCTCCTTGCGAATTCGCTCGGCCAAGCGAAATAAAATGCGCCCGCGATCCTGCGCCGTGGTTTGCGGCCAAGCGCCGGAATTGAACGCTGTCTTCGCGGCGGCTACAGCTCTATCGACGTCTTTTTCATCCGCTTCGGGAACTTCGGCAATGATTTCCTCGGTGGAAGGATTGTAAACGGGGAAAACGCCGCCGCTGTGCGCTTCGACAAATTCGCCGTTGATGTACATCTTATGTTTGCGCGCGCCCGCTTTTGATTTCGCGCCCTTCGCCGCGATCGCTTTAGCCTTGCTTGCCACAGAGCCTCCCTACAAACGCCACTGTGAATTAGATGCTGCTCGCCGCCGCTGGCGCCACCTTGCGCCGGCCATACACATAAAAGAAAAACACCGCGAGGCCGATAAAGAACGCGGTCCCGCCGAACATCCAAGTTTCGTAGGACAGCAACGAGCGAATCTGCTGCGCTGGGAAAAATGCCAGCACGATGCCAAGCGTAGTCGTGACCAAACCACTACCGCCGGCGAGAAACAATGTCGTCTTGCTGTACAGCCCTTTGCCCGAATTCGGATTCGCGGCGATTTTCAGCAGCGCGCCGAACATATATAGAAACGGGATAAGCTGCAGCACCACCGCCAGCGACAACAAGCGTTGAAATGTTTCCTGCACGCCTGACCCCGCGGCGTTCACGACCACCAAAATCATCGAAACAACGCCTTGAACGATCAGCGCGGCATACGGCGTCGCGAAACGCGGATGCGTCTTCCCCAGCCAGCTGGGCATGTAGGAATCCAGGCCCGCGACAAATGGAATGCGCGCCGAACCAGCCAGCCACGCGGAGCCGATCCCGGCGATGGAAACGCTGAGCATCAGCGCGAAGGGTGCGACGATCCAATTCGCGCCAACTCGCGCGGCCATATGGCTCACCGCCTGCACAATTCCCTGCAGCACGTTGATATCGCTCTTACTGACTGCGATCAACAGCGTCAACGTGGTCGCGATGTACATCAAGCCGGAAAGCACTCCGCCCCAGGCCACCGCGCCCGGCAAAGTCTTCTGCGGATCTTTAATTTCATCGCCCATTACCGACGCGAGTTCCAGCCCCACCAATCCAAAACAAATCACGCCAAAGGAATTCAGCACAAAGCGCGGATTCGCGGGAATGCGAAAATCAGCCGCTGTGATGGTGGTGCCAAAACGCGAATACATAATCAGACCCAGGCCGATCAAGACCGCGGCGGCGACTCCCGTGCCGATTCCGCCGATGTTATTGATCCATTTTCCAACGCCGAGACCCACAATGTTTAGAATTACCAGCAGCGCCATCAGCAGCAGCGACGCGATCACCGTGAACGCGCGATTATCCGCGAGCGCCTGATGCCCGGGACCGAGCACGAACACGGAAACGCCCACGAAATAGAGCATCACCGTCGGCACGTACATCATGTTGTTGGTCCAGTAGCACCAACCGGAAAGAAATCCATGGAAGTCGCCGAAAACTTCCTTGGCCCACAAATAAACGCCGCCTTCACCGGGATAACGATGCGCCAGCTCAATCACGGCAATTCCCTGCGGCCAGAAAAAAAGCACCAGCGAAATCAGCCATAGCCATACCGTGACTCCGCCATTCGCTGCGATGCTCGGAACTACGTTCAGATTGAACACCGCGACGACGAACAGCGCGACGAGGTCCCAACGGCCGAGCGAACGCTTCAGATGAACCGTTTCAGTTGCGGTTGCGACTGGATCGGCCAACGGGACTCCTCGTCAAACTGACAATTCGCGCGTGAGGCGTTCGAGATGGACGCCAGACTCAGTGGCCGGCAGTAGCCGCGACGTGCGGCTCTTTCTGCGCTTTCGCCAGGGCCGGCGCGACTTCAGCGAACGTCGCGATGTGCCGGTCAATGTCCGCTTCAGTATGCGCGACGGAAATGGTCCACTGCTCGTCCCACCAGTACGGTTGCGCCATCACGCCGCGATTCACCATGGCGAACCAGTAGTGGCGCCACAATTCGGTGTCTGCGTTCAGCCAATCGCGATAATTGCGGATGGGCTTATCGAAGAACATGAGCGCGCCGTTCGAGCCCGCACCGACGACGTAAGCATTCAGGCCGGACTTGCCGATTTCTTTGTTGTAGCCATCGAGCAATTTCTTATTGAGCTTGGTCACGTGCGTGTAGGCGTCCTTCGTCAACACCTCGCGAAACGTGGCGATCCCCGCAGCCATCGCTACCGGATTGGTGTTGTAGGTGCCGCCATGAAAGACTTTGTGATCGGAGATTTGGCCCATCACTTGCCGCGTGGAGGCAAAAGCCGCCAGCGAAAAGCCGCCACCGATGGATTTCGCCAGACAAACGATGTCCGGTTTCACCGCGAAATATTCACACGCGCCGCCGTAGGCGAGTTTGGCGCCGGTTTTCACTTCGTCGAAAATCAGCAGCGCGCCGTTTTTCCTGGTGATCTCACGCAGCGCCTGGTGGTAGCCCTCGTCGGGCATCAGGATTCCCACGTTCATCATGATCGGCTCGACAATCACCGCCGCGATTTCGCCGGGATATTTAGCGAACAGACGCTCGATGCCGGCAATGTCATTGAATTGCGCGACCAATGTATTTGCAACCGTGGCTTTAGGAATTCCGGAGCCGCCCGGAACAGACGTAGGAGACTTCGGATCGCCGATTTCACTGGCCTTGGGCTTCAGCGAGACGAGTACTGAATCGTGCAGGCCGTGGTAGCCACCTTCCATTTTGATGATGCGATCGCGGCCCGTGGCTGCGCGAGCGAGGCGCACAGCGTGCATGGTGCATTCCGTGCCGCTATTGCTGAAGCGCACCATTTCCACGGGAAAGCGCTGGCAAATTTCCTCCGCGAGTTCCCATTCCAAATCGTGCGGCATGCCGAACATTGTGCCGGTGCCGAGTTTCGCCTGCACCGCTTTCACTACCGCGGGATGGCAATGTCCCGCCATCAGCGCACCAAAGCAAAGATTGAAATCGAGATATTCGTTGCCGTCAATGTCGTGGATGTGTCCGCCTTTTCCATCGCGAACGAATAGAGGATAGGGGTCATAGGCGCGATAATTGCTGGCAACGCCCAGTGGCAAGCGGCCTTCCGCTCTGGTGTGCGCCGCTTTCGAACGCGGCGTGCGCTTTTCGTATGTGTTAATTTCCTGTTGCAGCCCTTCGTGCATAACTGCCTCCAAATGCTGGTACTGTGGCCGACGCACGGCCCTGAGATTTACCGCGACCGTCCTAAACTTTTGCGTTCCATTGGCGGAAAGTGAATCCGCGCTTTTTGAGTTCGCCAAAAAATGGTTTCGGCGGCACCACACTTTCCGGCGCCTGCACGCCCACGCCAGGAATTTCCCCTCGTCCGTGCATCACGGCGGCGATGGCGGCGGGAAAACCGGTATCGCGCGCGACTGCGGAAAATTGCGGCCGCGCGGTGTGGTCTGCGAACATTTCCATCGCGTGCTCGACCCGCTTTTTTCCAGCGCGCCCGGTAACGACTACTCTCAGTGCTTCCACGTCGAGCGGCGTCTTTGCGGGAGCTTTTTTCTGCAGCAACGCCAGGAGCACTGCGCGCGGCGCGACTTGCGTGCCATTCACTGCGATCGGTTCGCGCTCGGTGAATCCCGCGTCCACCAGTGAACGCACCAGACCCACCAGCTTCGGGTCGTAATTGATCTTAAAGAATACCTCGCGCACGCCTTTCTTGCGAAAGCTCTCGGCCAGAGTGCCCAGCTCGGAATGAATGGAATGCCGCAGCACGATTTTTCCGATCGGCGCGGGAAAAGTCTCAGTCTCCGGCTCGGATAGCATTTCTTTTTCGACGTAGCGCCCGCCGACGAAATGGATGGGCGGCATGGTCAGCTCGTCGAGGATTGTCGCGATGGAAAACGAATAGGCGATGGGGCTGTCGTAGTGCTGCTCGTCCGCGCCCGCGTTATAGACTTTGATCGCATCCACGCGATCCAGCGGATCAGCGAGCGCGCGAGCCATCACATTGGTGATACCCGGAGCGCCGCCCATGCCGGGAATTGCCAGCTTACCGATGCGCCGGAACTCGCGGTCGAGGGCGAACTGCTTGCGTGTCATGTGATAGAGGCCGCCCAGGTCCATGTAATTCACGCGAGCGGCGAGCGCCCCGCGCATCACGTCTAGATTCCAATTGTATTGCGTGCAGTTCACCACCACATCGCAGCCGTGCAGCAGTTTCGCCAGGTGCCGCGTGTCGCGCACGTCGGCAAACGCGCCCCGCGTGATCCCGCGGCCAAATTTCCGCGCCACTTCCTGCGCGCGTCCGCGATCGAAATCAGCGACCACGATGTTTTTCACCTCGCGCGCGCCGCTGAGGTCGTACACCACCGCGCGCCCCATCAATCCCGCCCCTAGAACGACAATTTTCATATCTGGCCCAGTCCCTTATGCGCACACGCTTGCAGGTTGATTCTCCTGCTGCAATTACTATACTCCGCGCGGCGTTCCACCCGCGCAGCGTGGCAATTCATGCCTACGCAACAAAGCGAGGGGTCCGCCAGGACGGACTCCCTCGCTCACGTTGCCCACCCTATCGTCTAGAACATCAGCTTCAAGCCGAACTGGATGACGCGCGGACTTTCGCGAACCGTCAAGATCTGGCCAAACGTTGATCCGTCGCTGAAATTGCCGTCAGGATTAGCGAATTGTGTATGGTTCCACGCATTGTAGAACTCCGCGCGAAACTCCGTGTTCCAGCGCTCATTGATTGGCGTGTTCTTCGATATGACCAGGTCGGTATTGCTGATCGCGGGCCCGCAGCACAGCGCGTGCGGTATGTTGCCAAACGTACCGTTGTTGGGATCTGAGATATTCGACGGGTTAAACCAATACGCGTTGTTGGTTTTCGGGTTCTGGAATTGAACCTTTCCCGTAACCTGCGGCGTGTTGGCGTCTTCGAAAAAGAAACTGCTCATCAACTCGGAATCGTCCGCAGTCTGCGTGCGAATCGGGAAACCCGATTGATAGGTGATGATCGCCGACACGCCCCAGCCGTCCGCCACTTTCCCCTTGAAACCTTCGTACTTGGGAATTGGCAAATTCCAAACCGGACTGAAGACGAAGCGGTTCTTCGCGTCGAGCAGCGAGTCTCCGCGCGTCGCGTTGAAGTTGATCGGATTGAGTTCATTTTCGAAGGATGCGCCCTGATCAATGGCCTTGCTGAAGGTATAGGACGCCTGGAACAACAAACCGTGCGAATAGCTGCGTTCCACCGAAATCTGCAGGCCGTTATAGTTGGAATTCGCAATCGTGCCTTCCGCGAAAATATTGCTGAACACCGGAACACCATCCGGCGGACAGGTCGTATTGACGGCCGCGGAACCCGCCAGCGGCAAGCAATTCGGCGAGGAATATTTACGCAGGCCGACGAGGTTGATGCCGTCGCTGCCCGCGGGAATAACGTTTGAGACGTTTGTGCCGCCGGGAATGCAAGTCGGCCCGGCTGCACCGTTGTAGGGCAGGTAGAGGCCGGTGCAGCCAGTGTACGCGGCCAAACCGGGAGGCGCGGTAAATGTCGGAATGGTAGTCCCGGCCGGAACGAAGTATGGACTATCCGCGCCGAACGCTCCGCATGTTCCGGAACCCAGAATGTTATTCAGTTCCAGACACGTCTCAGGCGTTCCGTAGTTCTCGTCGTGGGAAGCCAGCAAGTGGTGCGCCTGCGTGCCGACGTACGAAATACGGAAGAGAGTTGATTTCGTGAGCTGGCGTTCAATCGTGAGGTTATATTGTTCGGCGTATTGAGTCTTCAAGTGCGGATCAAATTCGCCGTAGAGAAGAATGGGACGGAACGATGCCCAGTCCACGCAACCCGCAGGACCGCCTGCGCCGGGACAAGGAGTGGTGGGCGTCTGGTTGATGATGCCGTTGAAGGGATTGGGTGTGACCGGACCGGTAGCCGGATCGCTCGATTGCGGAAGGAACGGCAGATTAAAATTGGGGAAGCTGGAAAACGAGCTACCACCGAACGGAGGCTCGGCGCTGAACTGTTCGAGCACGAGTTGTTCCATCGGATTGTAGAAAAGGCCAAAGCCGGCGCGGATACTGGAATTGCCAGGGCCGCCGAAGAGTTTTGCCAACCAGCCTTCCGTGAACGAGGGGCTCCACGCGAGACCGATGCGCGGAGCGAAGCCCTTGTAGTCTGTGGTGGTCAAACCGCGGGGTACGCCCGGGTCTCCTGGGAAAACCAAGCCGACTGGGTTGACGGAATTCTGCGCGCTGTTCTGACTGCAATCGCCCGGAGCAAAGCCCGCAGATTCGGAGCCGGCCGTGTAGATGTAGCAGGGATACTTCGTGGTGATTTGGCCGGGACGGAACGTCTGCAGACGATTCCCGAGATCGTAGAAGGGAGTGTTGAGCTCCCAACGCAGGCCGTAGTTTAGCGTCAGGTTGGATTTGATCTTCCAGCTATCCTGCGCAAACAGATAATATGCGGCGTTACGGACGTTTTCGCCCTGGGCCGCGCCCTGCGAATAGGTGTTCGGTGAGCCCAGGAAATAATCTGCGTATCCATCGGTGTAGCCCAGATCGTTGGTGATGGGGGTGTCGCAGTTCGGATTTGGGTTATAGGACGAGCAAAGATTGGAATCAGTGATGAAGCTGTAATCGCCGTTGATGTTGTAGTACAGAAATTGATCGAATTGATGATAGCTGAAGTCCACGCCAAACTTTAGCGTGTGCGTGCCGAGAGTCTTGGTGAAATTGTCGGTCCATTGAAAAGAGTTGCCGGTCTGCGGCAGCTCGCCTTCAAAGTTATTACCGATGGCGAAGCCGCCGGAAACGTCAACGAATGGAACGCCCATGTGCCCGGGAATATTTGTCGTGATGCCGAGCGAGGGATTGGTTGGGTCTGCGAAACAATTCGCGGCCGGAACGGCTGCCCCGCAGGAATCGTGGATGCTTGCCAGAGTGCTCACCGGATGGTTCAGTTTCTGCTGCCCTTCACGGAAGTAATTGAAATGAAATTCGTTCACGGCCGTGGGGTCGATCGTCCAGGTATGTGTGATATTCCACTGCTGGCCGCGTGTGGACGTGATGCCCCCGAAACCGGGCAGATTCGAACCGGCGCCCTGGAAAGTGGCAAACGGCTGGGTGTCGTCGTCGTTGTTAAAGTAGTAGTAGACGGACAGCTGCTGGTTGGGAGTTAGCTTCTGATCGAATCGCACGGTGAACTGATTCACGTATTCGGGCTCGCTGGGTATCGTAGTCAGCGAACCAGTGCCGAAGGGCGCGACGTAATTCTGATAGATCGCCAGCGCGGTGGGATCAAAACATTGTGTCGGTACGTGATTGACTCCAGCAGAGCTCGTGAAAATCGCCGCGAACGGAGTGCCCGCGGCAATCGGAGCTCCGCCCTGTGCCGCAACCGCTTGAGCGCAAGTGGTTCCACCGGGGTTGCCGGTGGTGCGATTGGCGAGTTGCGTTGCAAAGGTGGGATCGATCAGTGTTCCCGTAAATGCCGGGCCATCCTGCGAGAAATCGCCGGAAGCTTCAGCGGCAGTGGGAAGAATCACAGTACCGGAAGATATGCCCTGGATGCGCCGGTCGCCCTCGTACGAAGCAAAGATGAACGAGTGGTCCTTCTTGATAGGTCCGCCTAGCGTTCCGCCGAATTGATTCTGGTGATAGGCAGCTACAGTGCTATCGAAGTAGCCGCGCGTGTTCAGGTCGTTGTTGCGCAGAAATTCGTAGAGGTCGCCATGAATTTGGTTGGTACCGGATTTGGTGACAACGTTGACCACCGAGCCGGAGTTGCGGCCGTATTCAGCATCGAACGTATTCGTGAGAACGCGGAATTCCTCGATCGCATCGGGCGACGGCTGAATCGCAGGACCGTTCACGAACAGGTCGTTCGCGTCGCCGCCGTTGACCATGTAATTATTGGACCGGCCGCGGCCGCCATTGACCGACACAACTCCTGGATTGTTACTGCCGTAAAAAAGATCCGCGCCGAGCTGCGATTGCACACCGGGCTGCAGCTGGAGAAGTTGGTAAGCATTGCGCGTGCTGAGGGGCAGTTCGCGGATGGATTGATCCGTCATCACGTTGCCTAATTGCGTGCTGGTAGTTTCGACCTGCACCGCGTTGGCTTCGACCGTTACCGTGTCATTCGTGGCGCCCACTTGGAACGTCACCGTGATGAAATTTACGTGGCCGATTGTTACCACCACCGTCTTCGCGACGAACTTCTTGAATCCCTGAGCTTCCGCGACGAGGTCGTACGCTCCGACGGGCAATTCGGGAATGTCGAACGCTCCGTCCTTGTCTGAAGTTACCGAGCGCTTCGAATCCGTGCCGTTCAACGTCACAGTGACGGTCGCTCCGGGCACTACCGCGCCCGACGGGTCGTTCACTATTCCGCGAATCGCGCCGTTGGTCTGCCCCCACGCTGCGCCGCAACCGAACAGCCCCGCCAATGCCAATAGGTACACCCCGAACCGGCACGTCGTCTTCATCGCCGCTCCTTTGAAAAAAGCTGGCGCCATCCCCCGCCCCCGGCGCCTCACTTTGAGTTTTTCGGTTGCAGCTTGAGAAAAAACCTTACTATAATCCGCGAACGTTAGAAGAAGGCCCGCGGGTTGTCAAGGGGAAACTGGTTTGGCGAAAACACGGACTCGGATGCGCCCGGCGAAGACGGCGCGCGCTCAGGAATTCTTGCGCATCAGCGATGTGGCGCGCAGCGTCGGTGTGTCTCCGTCCATTTTGCGCACCTGGGAAAATCTGGGATTGGTGACGCCGCGGAGAACTCGCAGTCAATATCGTCTGTACACGCAAGCGGACGTGCGCATCTTGAAACGCGCGCAATATTTGCGTCGCGTGCGCGGGCTGAACGCGCCGGCGATCGTGCATTTGCTGAAGCGCGAAGGCGTGCTGCCTGCATCGGGCGCAAGGCCCAAGGCCGATCCGATCGGGCCCCGCTTGCGCCGCATGCGTTTGCGCAAAGGGTATTCGCTTTCCAAGGTGGCGCACGCGGCAGGCGTTTCGGTGGGGTTCCTCAGCGCACTGGAACGCGGGCAGATGACGGCTTCCGTGGCTACTTTGCGGCGTATAGCGCGCTTTTATCGCATGAATATTCTCGCGCTCTTTGATCCATCGAATTCCAATCCGGGGCGGGTGCGGCCCACAGACCGCAAAGTACTCGATGCCGGTCCCGGCGTGCGCATGGAATTGCTGGCATGGGGCAATACGCTGATGGAGCCACACCTGTTCCGCATCGCGCCTTCTTCCGGCAGCGGCGAATCGTACGCGCACGACGGCGAGGAATTTCTGTACATTCTGAAAGGCGCGCTGGAAATTTCCCTGGCCGATGGCGACCGGCATCTTTTGCGGGAAGGCGACAGCTTTTATTTTGAGAGCAATAACGCGCATCGGTGGAAGAATCCCGGAAAGAAAGAAACACTCGTTCTGTGGATCAATACGCCGCCGACATTTTAATTCGCGCGCATCCCGATGCTGGATGCGAAAAACGGTGGCAACTGATTTAAAGATTGAATCGTGGTGGCGGCTTGCTTTCGTGCAATTCCAGCCCGTGGGAGCGCATCAGTGAACGACAGACGATGGGTCACAGGGATATTTTCACTTGGCGTTCTTGCGGCGACGGTTGTCTTCGCGGCCGGTGGTTGCGCGAAGAAGACTCCCACGCTGAGTCTGCTGGTCTGGGAGGGTTACGCCGATCCTTCTTACATCCGAGCGTTCGAAGAATCGCATGACTGCAAAATCAGTGCTTCCTACATGGGCTCCAGCGACGAGCTGGTCGCCAAACTGCGCGGCGGCAGCGCCAGCAACTATGATGTGATTTCGCCATCCAGCGACGTGGCGACGATGATCGCTTCGTCGGGACTTGCCGCGCCTCTTGATCTCTCTAAGCTGCCTTCGTACGCGCAGTTATCGCAGCGCCTGCGCAACATGCCGCTCGTGCGCGTGAATGGCAACGTGTACGGCGTGCCTTTCACGTGGGGACCCAATCCCCTGCTCTACGACACTACGTATTTTACGAAGCCGCCCGATAGCTGGGCCGTGCTTTGGGATCCGAAACTCAAAGGAAAAATCTCCGCGTGGGATGAACTTTCGACGATCTACATGGCCGCGCAAGTGCTCGGCTACGATAAGCCCGACCCGGACCACATCTACAATCTGAGCGACGCGGAACTGGACAACGTGCGCAAGAAATTGATCGAGCTCAAACCGAACATTCGAAAGTTCTGGTCCACCGGCGGCGAGCTGACCAATTTATTTGAAAATCACGAAATCGTGGCCGCCATGGGCTGGCCGCTCACCACCAACCAGCTACGCGCGGCAAAATTCCCTATCGGCGAAACCATCCCGAAGGAAAACACTACCGGATGGATTGACCACCTGATGATTACGAGCGCGAGCGAGAACAAAGAGCTCGCGACGGAATTTCTGGAATACATGATCGAAGCGAAAACGCAAAAGCAGGTAACGGACGTGACCGGATACGACCCCGCTAATCCGCATGCCGCGGAATTGATGACCGAAGAGCAGAAAAAATCGCTACACCTGAATGATGTAGACGAATACATGACGCGCATTTATTTCTGGCAGAACGTGCCACGCCGCGACAAGTACAACGAAATCTGGAACGAAATAAAGGCGGCGCAGTGACCACTGCCGCGTCGCATCCGGCCGCCTCCAGCGCAGCGCCTGCTTTGGCGCCGATCCTTTCTATTCGCCAAGTCATAAAGCGCTTCGGACCGCGGCCGGTGCTGCGCGGAATTACGCTGGAGGTCGCCAGCGGAGAATTTCTTACGATTCTCGGCGAGAGCGGCTCGGGCAAGACTACTTTGCTTCGCCTGATCGCCGGCTTCGAAGATCTCGACAGTGGCGAAATCTGGATGGGCAGCGAGCGGCTGGACCGTATTCCCGCACATCGCCGGCAGGTAAATACCGTTTTTCAAAGCTACGCGATTTTTCCGCATCTTTCGGTATTCGAAAACGTCGCGTATGGCTTGCGCGCGAAAAATGCCCCGAAATCTGAAATCCCCGAGCGCGTCACAAAGGCTCTCGCGATGGTAAAGATGGGCGAATTCGCGCAAGCCGCTCCTGCAAAGCTGAGCGGAGGGCAGCAACAACGCGTGGCGCTGGCACGCGCGCTGGTGAATCGCCCGCGGGTGCTGCTGCTCGACGAACCGCTTTCGGCGCTGGACGCCAATCTGCGAAGGCAGATGCAAGTAGAGCTGAAATCGCTACAGCGCGAGGTGGGTATAACTTTTATTTTTGTGACGCACGACCAGGAAGAGGCCATGGCGCTCTCCGATCGTGTCGCACTGCTGCGTGCCGGGCTGCTCGAACAGGTAGCCCCGCCGCGCGAAATCTATGGCGAGCCTGCAACCGCCTACGCGGCGCAATTCATCGGGCAGACCAACTTGCTGCGCGCCGAAGTGCGCGACGGAATCGCCAGCGCCGGCTCGATCGTGTGGCGCACGTTTGGCGCCGCGGGAGCTGCGACTTACTCGCTCCGGCCCGAATGCATTCGTCTGGTGAGTGACTCGGTCGGACCGCCATCTGCGGATGCGACCACTGCGCGTTTTCGTGGACGCATCCGCAACCAATCGTTCGGCGGCGCGATGGACCTCCTCGAAATTGAGTGTGGCGCAAATCAGAACATTCGCGCGCGCATCGCCAGCCCCGGCGTCCTCAACGGTGAGCGCGAATTCGAGTTCGCCGCGAACGATGCGGTCCGCGTGCGCGAAGGAGAGCCGGACTAGCCATGTATTCTCGCGCGTACAAAACCGCCGTGACGATTCCCCCGCTGCTGTGGGTCACGGTTTTCCTGCTGGTGCCCTACGCTATTCTTTTTTGCTACAGCTTCTGGTCCGTTTCTTCCGCGCAAACGATCGTGCACAACTGGAATTTGCAGAATTATCTGCAGCTGGCGCGCAATCCCATTTACCTGCAGGTGCTTTTTCGCTCGATGCGCATTGCGGCTTCGGTCACGGTGCTCGCGCTGCTGCTGGGCTATCCGCTGGCCTACTACTTGTCGTTCCACGCCGCAAAGCGCAAGGATTTGCTCTACCAATTGGTGATTATTCCGCTGTGGGCGAGCTACCTGGTGCGCGGCTATGCCTGGAAGACGATTCTCGGCAGCGACGGCGTGCTGAACGGGTTTCTGCAATATCTTCACATCACGCACCGGCCGGTCGAATTTTTTCTCTACAGCCCATTCGCGGTGATCATCACATTGACGCACATCTATACGCCCTTCACGCTGCTGCCGATTTACGCTTCGCTCGAACACATTCCCGCGCAATCTGGTGGAAGCATCGCATGATCTCGGCTCGTCGCCGTGGTCCACGTTTCGCCGCGTGATTCTGCCGCTGTCGCTGCCGGGAGTTCTCGCCGGCGCGACATTTGCATTCGTCTTGACGCTTAGGAGATTTCCTCGCGCCGCTGTTGGTCGGTGGTCCCAGCGGAATCATGATTTCGAACGTCGTGGTGAGCTTGTTCGGCGCGGCTTATAACTGGCCGCTTGGCGCTGCGATTTCCTTCTGCATGATGCTCCTGGTGGTCACTTTGCTGTTCATCACCGAGCGCCTCGAAAAAAGGCTGGCGGTTTCATGAGCGCCGGATTCCAGTCCCGACGCGCGCCTCGGTTGCTCAGCGCCTGCGCATTTCTCGTTTACGCGTTTCTCTATTTTCCGATCATCGTGCTGGTCGTTTATTCGTTCAACGGGTCCGGCGTCGGTGGCTTCCCTCCCGCGCATTGGACTTTCGACTGGTATCATCAGCTTTTCATGGACGCCGCGCTGTGGGACGCCGTCCTTAATAGCGTGATGGTCGCCGCAGTGGCCGTCGCGATTGCGCTTGGGCTCGGATTGCCGGCTGCGCTGGCGCTGGATCGTACGGACTTTCCAGGCAAGGCCCTCTTCCGCCGCGTGGTTTTACTCCCGCTGATTCTTCCTGGGATTATCACCGGTCTCTCGCTGCTGATGCTGTTCGTGGCGGTGGGCATGAAGCTCAGCCTCGTGACCATCACGTTGGGCCACGGCACGGCGCTAATCTCAGTAGCCACCACGGAAATTTTCGCGGGTCTGCAAAAACTGGAGCGCGCGCAGGAAGAAGCCTCGCTCGACCTGGGCGCAGATCACTGGCAAACGTTCTGGCACATCACGCTGCCGAATCTTCGCGTTTCGCTGATTGCCGCGGGCCTGCTGATTTTCACGCTATCGCTGGACGAGATCGCCGTTAGCTTCTTCCTGATCGGACGAGACAATACCCTGCCGCTGGAAATCTGGTCGCGCCTGCGCCGCGGCATCACCCCGGAGATCAACGCAATTTCCACACTGATTCTGGTTTTTTCCATCGGCATGATTTTGCTGTGGTACCGCCTGCGCACTCGTTTACAGCGCGCTGACGAATCCGCTGCGCCGCTGGTTCCCGCCGCGATCCAAGGAGAAACTGCATGACCGAAACTCGCAGGGATTTTCTGAAATTCGTCGTTGCCGGATCGGTCGCTGCGAGATGTCCCGTGAATCTTTCGCTGCTCGCGGCGGAAGGCGGCCCGAAGCCACAGCTCGACGGAGACCATTTTGCAATTTGCCATGAAGTGCGCGACGGCCAGCAATTCGATAAGCCGCCGGTATCGAGCCGTCACGACGTGGTGATCGTCGGCGGCGGCGTCAGCGGGCTGAGCGCCGCATATTTTCTGCGTGGGCGCGATTTTCTGCTGCTCGAAAAGGAGCCGCACTGGGGCGGCAACGCGTACCTGGAAGAGTATCAGGGCCAAGCCTTCGCCACCGGCTCCGCATTCGACGAAAAAGATTCCCCCAGCCAGCAACTCGCGCGCGAAATCGGCCTGATCGAGTTGCCGATTAATTCTCCAGACCCCACGATCGTTGGGGGCAAGTGGGTGCCAGACACCTGGCGTGCCGGATTGGACCAGCTTCCCTATTCGGAATCTGTGCGTGAAAGCTTCAAGAAATTCCGCACGGAAATCAAAGCTCTAGATACTGAGAAAAACGTGCAGCAGCTCGACAGCGTGCCATTTTCCAATTATCTGAGAGGCTACCCGCCGGAACTCAAGCAATGGTGGGACGCCTACGGATTGTCCAATTGGGGCGCGAAGTCCGAAGACACGTCTGCATTCGTGGGCGCCGGCGACCTGCAATATTTTACGGGTGACGAAGACGTTCGCCGAACACTGCCCGGCGGCAACGGCGCGCTCTCTCGGCAGCTGGCAACAACGCTGCAACCGAAAATATGGCGCGCAGATGGCGGACGACGCGACCATCGTCTCCGTGGATCCGCAAAAAGACGCGGTGCACATCACTTACATGCAAGCCGGCCAGTTGCGCACCGTCGCGGCAAAATACGTGATCATGGCCACTCCGAAATTCATCACCGCGCGGCTGATTTCCGGGCTACCCGACGCGCAGCACGAAGCCATGATGTCTTTTCGCTACTGCCCCTACACCGTAATCAACTATGATTTTCGACAAGCCCATCTACAATCGCGCGTACGACACCTGGTGCCCCGGCAACACCTTCACCGATTTCATTGTCGCGGACTGGGTGCTGCAGAAACAACCGGACTATAAGCAGAAAAATAATATCCTGACTTTCTATACACCGATTTCTGAATTGCATCGCGACCGGCTGCTCACCGTGGACGGCTGCCAAAGAATCGCGGAGCACGTGCTGCGGGATTTTCAGAAACTTACGCCCGAATTCGCCTCCGCGGAGCCCATTGAGGTGCACATGTACCGCCGCGGCCATCCCATGTATTTGCCCACGCCGGGAATTTTCACGAAAGTGATTCCGGTGGCGAATCAGCCGTTCGGCCGCATCGCTTTCGCCAATACTGATTCAGTGGGGCCGGTTTCTGATGTTTCCGGAGCCGTCGAGGCCGCGCATCACGCAGTGGAGTGGGCGGAAAAACAAATGGCCGCGCCCTCATCCTCGCCTTCACCCGTGCACCCGCACGCGCGCGCGGCGCAAAAACCCTCGGCGGGCGCAACGAAGTAATCCGTTTCGCCAAATCGGCTGCGCGCAAACAAAAAAGGCATCCGGGGAAAGTGCCGGATGCCTGCTCGAAATCTTCCCCGCCAGGAAAAGATCTCTGGGTCACGCCTAGGAAACGACGAGCGACCTACAGTTTGCCCGCGACGCTCAAATTGTGGAAGCCCGAAAAAATTGAAAGGCCCGCGCTAAGCGTCTGCGGCATCCACCAGAAACGCCGCAGCAACGGATACTCGCTGCGCTGCATGTGGTATGCCACCAGGTCGAGGACAACAGGCGTCAACTGCGTCGCGGCGTAGATCGCTCCCGAGCCGGCGAACGGCCGCAGCATCGGATTGTCTTCCACGGCGCCGTGGCTCACGGCCTGGCGCGTGGAATATGCGTCAAACACAGCCGCGCTGTGCTGCAAAATTGCCAGCGCTATCCATTGGCGGCGCGAAGGCTCGGAGATCGCTTCCCGGAATCTATTTTCTTTCGTGGAAACTTCGGGAACGCGTACGGCCGAAAACGATCGTGCATCGCTGGACGATTCAAAAGCCACCGTCTTCACGCTGCTGGAGAATTGGTTTTTGGAATCCGCGCCAACCAGGTGCACTTCGTTGAGGTTCATGTGGGTCGAGGACGACTCAGTCGTCGAGTTGATGGAATCTTCCTCAACCGCGACCGGCGGATGTGAGTTCAAAGGGGCGCTCTCCTTAACAGACTCGAAAGAGGCTGCCTTAATTACAGGCATCTGCGCGCCAACAGCTTGAGCCGGGGGGGCGAACGACTGAAACTGAAGCAAGAGCGCTGCAACGGCCAACACCATGGAGGGGGTCTCCTGTAATCGCCTAACGCAGAAGAGGAGTGCACGGGCGGGACCAACCTGGGACGGCTGGTTAACTGTATTACTGACAGCAGCTTACGCGGAGCTTGCCGCGGGTAGGCCCGGGATTTAGGGCCGTAGAG
Source organism: uncultured Acidobacteriota bacterium (assembly GCA_963754275.1). Lineage (GTDB taxonomy): Bacteria > Acidobacteriota > Terriglobia > Acidiferrales > UBA7541 > Palsa-295. The sequence continues at coordinate 41,715 of CAVWFO010000022.1, read as the reverse complement.
AGGAAAAGCGTTTCCCTGAACCAGTACTGCCGTTACCCTGCTAACCGACTGAATCATCTGAACCTATGGCCGTCCACTTCGCGGGAGTTTCGCTTTTCGCCTGCGATTGAATGCAGGGATTCGGGGCCGATCAGGGCGAGTGAGTGCGGGTCGCGGAACGTGCAGAGAGGGCGCGAGAGCGTCGTGATATTGATTATTCTGTGCGCGTAGTTTCTCCGGCCAGCGGGTCAGAGCGCTGCCAGGCTCTCGCGGGCTGCGGCGATTGTGCGGTCAATGTCCGCGTCGGTGTGCGCGGCGGAAACGAAGAGCGCTTCGAATTGCGAAGGCGGTAGAAAAATTCCGCGCTCGAGCATTTCCTGGAAAAACTTCCCGAACTTTTTGCAATCGGATTTCTTGGCGTCGTCGTAATTGCGCACGGGCCGCTCGCAGAAAAACAATGTGAGCAAAGAGCCTGCGATGTTCACTTGCCCTGCAACGCTCGTTTCCTTCAGCGCTTTTCGCAAACCGTCGGCCAAACGCTGCGTTCTGTGATTCACCGTGTCGTAAAATCCCGGCGCTTCCAGCTTCGGCAGCGTCGCTAGGCCCGCACGCATCGCCAGCGGATTCCCCGACAGCGTGCCGGCCTGATAGACCGGTCCGAGGGGCGCTACGCGTTCCATGATATGCCGCTTGCCCCCGTAGGCCGCGACGGGCAGCCCGCCGCCAATAATTTTTCCCATCACCGTGAGGTCGGGATCAATTCCGTAAACGGATTGGGCGCCGCCGTACGCCATGCGGAATCCGGTGATCACTTCGTCGAAAATCAGCAACGCGCCTTCCCTCTTGCTGATTTCGCGCAATCCTTCCAAAAATCCCGGCGCTGGCTCGACCACTCCCATATTCGCGGCCACTGGTTCCACGATGATCGCGGCGATTTTCCCAGCATGCTGATGAAAAAGCTTTTCGACTCCGGCTAAATCGTTGTACGGCGTGTTCAACGTGAGCCGCGCGAAAGCTTCAGGCACTCCTGGACACGCGGCAATTCCCAGCGTGGCGAGGCCCGAACCTGCTTCGGAAAGAAATCCGTCGGAGTGCCCGTGGTAGCAGCCCTCGAATTTGATCACGAGATCGCGCTCGGTGAAGGCGCGCGCTAGCCGCACCGCGGACATTGCTGCTTCCGTTCCCGAGCTTACAAAGCGCACCATCTCGACGGACCGAACCGCGCGCGTGATTTTCTCGCCCAGTTCGATTTCCAGCGGCGAGGTCATTCCGTAGCTGGTGCCGCGACCGGCTTGCTCGGCAACTGCCGCGACCACGTCCGGATGCGCGTGTCCCAGAATCAGCGCGCCCCACGAGCAAACGTAATCCAGATATTCGCGGCCATCCGCGTCGTACAGCCGCGTGCCCAGCGCGTGGTCAATCACCAGCGGCGTGCCGCCCACGGCGCGAAACGCGCGCACCGGACTATCCACCCCGCCGACCAGCGTTTTCTTGCCGCGCTCGAAAATCTCCGTTGAACGCGGGCGCGCATTCGCGTTAGCCGTCGCGCTGCCGCCGGCCGTCTTTTCTTTCGCGCTCTTTACCGTCTCGCTCGCCATGATTCCCCGTGGCATTCTCGATGCGCGTTCAACTCAACAATTCTTCAACCACTTCGCCGCATCTTTCGCGTGGTAAGTCAAAATAATATCGGCGCCAGCGCGCTGAATTCCCGTGAGTATCTCCAGCACCACGCGCTTTTCATCAATCCAACCGTTGCGCGCGGCTGCTTTCACCATCGAATATTCGCCGCTCACATTGTAAGCGCCCACCGGCACATCAAAACGCTCGCGCACCCGCTGTATCACGTCCAGATAAGGCAGCGCCGGCTTCACCATAATAATGTCCGCGCCCTCTTCCAGGTCCAACGCCACTTCGCGCAATGCCTCGCGCGCATTGGCCGGATCCATCTGATAGCTGCGGCGGTCTCCAGATTGCGGCGTGGACTGCGCCGCCTCCCGGAATGGCCCATAAAAACTGGAGCAATACTTCGCCGCATACGACAGTATCGCCACATCTTCGAAATTATTTTCGTCAAGTCGCTGCCGGATCGCCGCCACGCGTCCGTCCATCATGTCCGAAGGCGCTACCAGGTCCGCTCCCGCGCGCGCGTGCGATAGCGCCGCATCGGCCAGCAACACGAGCGTGGGATCGTTCAGCACCTCGCCATCTTTCATCGCGCCGCAGTGCCCGTGGCTGGTGTATTCGCACAGGCAGACATCTGCAATCACCAGCAAATTCAATTTCGCCTTGCGAATTGCTTCAATCGAGCGCTGCACCGCGCCGTGCGCGTCGGCGGCTTCCGTTCCGAGCTCGTCCTTATGTTCCGGCAGGCCAAACAGAATCACGGCAGGAATTCCCAGGCCGGCAATCTCGCGACATTCCTCCACAATCTGATCGACCGATTGCTGATAGATCCCAGGCATCGAACTGACTTCCTTGCGCACGTTCGTCCCGGGGCACGCAAACATCGGATAAACCATGCCGCTCGCGCTCAAGCGCGTTTCGCGCACGAATCCGCGCAAGGTTTCGTTGCGCCGCAATCGCCGCGGCCGATGGACGGGAAATGTCACGCGTTCCTCACTAGTTATTTCTGCCGCTGGAAATATTTCGCAGTCGCGTCTGCCAGACCCGCCGCCGACGCATCGGTCGCTTCGATCGCCACGCGCGCTCCAGCTTCGCGCAACGCCCGTGTGGTGGTGGAACCGATAGTGGCGAATTGCACGCGCTCGGAAAGCGCTGCCAATTCCGCCGGTGGAATGAACGCCTCGAGATTGTGATACGCCGAAGGGCTCGCGAATCCGATCACGTCCACTTCCCCCCGCCGCAAAGCGCCCAGAATTTCCGGATCGAGCGACGCGGGCCGCAGCGTGCGGTACGCCACCACTTCCTTCACCTGCGCGCCCGCTTCGCGCAAAGCGTCGGGCAGACGATCGTCCACGCGATCGCTGCGCGGCAGCAGCACGCGTTTTCCGGCCAGCCGATCGCGCAGCTCAGCGGCTAGAGATTCTCCGGTCTGAGTCTGCGCCACATAATCCACGCGCAGATCCAGATTCTTTGCAGCCTGCGCCGTGGCCCAACCCACCGCCGCGATCAACGGCTTCGGCGGCTGCGCCGGACGGACGGGCGTCAACTCACAAGCGCGCTGAAAAACAAAGCGCACCGCGTTCTGGCTGGTGAAAAGAATCCAGTCAATGTCCTTCTTGTTCTGCATCGCGGTGTCCAGCTCGCTGGAATCTTCCGGCGGCGCGAAACTTACCGTGGGCATCTGCAGAACTTCGGCGCCCAGATTTTGCAGCGCGTCCACCAGATCCTGCGACTGCTCCAGCGCGCGCGTCACCACCACCCGCCTGCCCGCCAGAGGTTCGCCGGGGTGTTTTTCCACGCTAAAAATTTTGTCAGGCTTGTCCAACGGACCTTCCCACCATTCGCAGCAGCTGGTCGGCGCCCGCCGCTAGCAGTTCCGCCGCCACGTCGCGCCCTAGATTCTCTGCATCGGCCGCGGAGTTGCAAACTTTTTCGGCGCGTCGGCGAATCGCTTGCGCGCCGTCTTCGGAAAGCACGCAGGCATCCAGCACCATCGCGCCATTTTCCACGCGCGCCCACGCGCCCAGCGGCAGCCGGCAGCCGCCCTGAACTTCCGCCAGCAGCGCGCGCTCCGCCTTCACTGCACGCATCGTATCCTGATCCATCAGCAAATCCAAAATCTTGAACTCCTCGCGGCGCGGCTCGCAGAATTCCACGCCCAGCGCGCCCTGCCCTACCGCCGGCAACATTATATCCGGAGCAAGCACTTCCGTGATGCGCGCCGACAAACCCAGACGATCGATGCCTGCTTTTGCCAGCACGATTGCATCGTATTCGCCCGCCGCGGCTTTGCGCAAGCGCGTATCCACGTTGCCGCGCAATTCAGCAATCTGAAAATCCGGACGGAACGCACGCAATTGCGAAGCGCGCCGCAAGCTGCTGGTGCCGATGAGCGCGCCGTGCGGCAATTGCGCGAGCGTTTCGCCGCGTGCGGAAACCAGCGCGTCCCGCGGATCTTCGCGCTTGAAAACCGTGGCGATCCGGCAAGCCGGCGAAAACTCCGTCGGCACATCCTTCATGCTGTGCACCGCCAGATCCGCGCGTCCATCGAGCAGCGAATCTTCCAGCTCTTTCGTAAAAATCCCGATCACGCCGATTTGCTGCGCCGGCACTGCCACATTCTGATCGCCGGACGTCTTAATCACCACGATTTCCGATTCCAGGCCGCATGTTTCCTGCAGCGCATTGCGAAAATGATTGGCCTGCCACAATGCCAGCGCGCTGCCCCGCGTGCCGATGCGCAGCGGCTTCACTTCTTCCCCGCGTCGAGCCCGAACAAGTGGCGAATGGCTTCGAGGCCCGCGAGCCGCCCGCGCATTCCTCGGCCGTGCTGCAATTTCTGTTGCGGCTCTTCCAGCAACCGCTCGATCAATTCTTCGGTGATGCGCGCGATGCGGTCGCGCTCCTGCGGCGTCACATCTTCCATCTCTTTCAGCTTTTCTCGAATGATCATCTCGCGATGCTGGTGAAACTGGTCGCGCAGATCGTTCACGATCGACCCGGCTTCCAGCGCTCCGCGCCACGCTTCGAATTTATCAATGTGCTCGGCAATGATCGCTTCGGCGCGCGGAATTTCGGATTCCCGCGCTTTCTTGTTCTGCTCGACGATTTCGCCCAGATCATCAATATTGTAAAGATACAAATTGTAGAGTCCCGCGGCGGATTCCGCCACGTTGCGCGGCACCCCCAAATCCACCACGAAAACGGGCTTGCCCGAGCGCGCGGCGATGGCGCGCTCCAGAAGTTCGCGCGTCAGCACCGGGCCGGTTGCGCTCACTGACGTCACAATAATATCCGGCACACCCAGCACCGCTTCCAGCGATTCCCACGCCACCGCTTCGCCGCCGACCCGTTGCGCCAGTTCCGCTGCGCGGTCGAACGAGCGATTAATCACGCGCAAATTTCCGATCCCGCGATTGCGCATGTGCTCGACGACCTGCTCCGCCACCGCGCCCGCACCCAAAATCAGCGCCGAGTGACCCTTCAAATTGCCGAAAACTCGTTCAGCAAGCTTCACGCCCGCCAGCGCCACGGACATCGGCCGCGCCCCTACTTCCGTCTCGCTGCGCACCCGCTTGCCCACTTCTAGCGCGCCCTGAAAAATTCGGTTAAGCACCGGACCAGTGGCGCCGTGATCGAGCGCCTGATTGTAAGCCGTCCGCAGCTGGCCCAAAATTTCCGCCTCACCCAAAAGCATGGAATCCAAGCCCGCCGCAACGCGAAACAAATGGCGCACCGCGTCCGGCCCGGCCCAGCGATAAAAACGGCCTTTCAATTGGTCATACGGAATTTTGTGGAACGAGGTGAAATATTCTTCCATCGCCTCTGCGGTGGATGGCGCAAAATCGCCCGGTACGCCATACAGCTCGCTGCGATTGCACGTCGAAATCACCACCGCTTCTTCCAGGATTCCGCGCTGCTTCAATTCATCCGCGACCTGCAATGCCTGCTGCGACGTAAAAGCGATCCGCTCGCGCAATTCCACAGGCGCCGTGCGATGGTTGCAGCCGATCAGCGCGACTTGAATGCGAATCGTGCCCGCGCGGTTCGGGTTGGTGGCAGTGGGCATCAGAGGAACCGGTGGAACTTCGTGAGATATAAATTTACAAACGTATAGCTGAACAGCACAATCAGGAAATTCATCGCGCAAAGCAGCGCCGCGCGCGCACCGCGCCAATTCGCGTTGCGCGAAAGCAGCAGGTACGCCGCGTACACCGCCAGAATCGCCAGTGTAACTATTACTTTAGGGTCGCCGAACGAATAGCTGCCGCGCAGCCGGTGCTCCCAAATCAATCCCATCGCGACGCCAAAAACCAGCGCCACCAATCCCACGTACACGCTGCTTCGCGCCATGCGCTCCAGCACATCCAGCGCCGGAAATCGCCAGAAGGCCACGCTCAGCCGCCGCGAACGCAGCACACGGTCCTGCACCAGATAAATCACGCTGAGCACGAATGAAAGCGCGAACGCGGCGTACGCCCAGGTATTCAGCGTCACATGAAATGCAAAAATGGCTCCGCGCGGAACGGTAGGCACGGCAATAATGCGCGGCGTGAGCAACCCCAGCAATACGATCCAGCAAACTAGCAGCAACGTGACAAACGCTCCCACCGACCGCTGCCGGTGAAATAATTCCAGCCCTAAATAGGTGATGCCGAGCAGCCACGCGAATAGCGACATCGAGCCGTATAAATCATCGTAAGGCACGGTGTGCAGCGCAAGAGATCGCTGGTACAACGATAAATATTGCACCAAGATTCCGCCCGCGAGCAGCAATGACGCGAGTCGCCCCACCCAGATATTGGGCACAGCTAAATTTCGAGCGTAGCAGATAAAGCTCGCCACATAGAGTGCCAGGCTCAAATAGCCCAGTTGGTTTGGCATGAAGCGCGAAAACTCCCAAGTTAGCCCGTCAAGTATAACGCCGAATATGCCCCGCCGCGGTTTGTTCGCCCGATAGTACCCCGCGTGCGGGCCCTAACCGCTTCTGCTATCATTGCACGGAAGCTATGACTCCTGCAGAAAACCGCAAGGAACTGTTTTTGCGCGCGTGCCGCTCTGAGCCGGTCGAACGTGTGCCGGTGTGGATCATGCGCCAAGCCGGCCGCTATCTGCCCGAATATCAGGCCGTGCGCAAGAACCACACGTTTTTGCAGATTTGCAAAACGCCGGAAGTCGCCGCGGAAGTTTCGCTGCAGCCCTTTCGCATCATCGGCGTGGACGCGATTATTGTTTTTTCAGACATTTTGATCGTCGCAGAGGCGATGGGCTTGCCGCTCGACGTGCCGGATTCTGGGCCCGTTCTATCGAATCCTGTGCGTGATTTGGCCGCCGTGCGCCGCTTGCGCGACTTCGATCCATCGCGAGAAACAGGCTTTGTCGGTGATGCCATTCGCGCGATCTGCGAGGAAGCTGGGCCAGATGTGCCGGTGATCGGATTCGCGGCCGCTCCCTGGACGCTGGCTTGCTACATGATCGAGGGCCAAACGCGCGGCGACATTTCACGCGCGAAGGAGATGCTCCACAGCGAGCCACAGATGGTGCGCCAGCTGCTGGAACGTATTGCTCGCGCGACAGCGCAGTATCTGGAAATGCAGATTGCCGCTGGCGCCGCTGTGATTCAACTTTTCGACACGTGGGCGGGAGAACTGACGCGTGCTGAGTATGACTCGTTCGAGCTGCCCGCGACGAAAATGGTGTACGATTTGCTCGGCCACGCGGAAGTGCCGAAGATTCTATTCGCCAAGGGTTCGGCGCATTTGCTGGAAAGCTTGCCGGTCACTGGCGCGGACGTAATCAGCGTGGATTGGCGTACGGATTTGGCGGAAGCGCGCGCGACATTCGACCGAGTGGCCGGGCGTAGAGTGGCATTGCAAGGAAACGTGGACCCGAACATTTTACTTGGCGCTGAACAGGACGTGCGCGAAGCCGCGCAAGCCGCGGTGGAAAAAACCGGCGGACTCGGCCACATCTTGAATCTGGGCCACGGAATCCTGCCCGCGACTCCCGTGGAAAACGCCAAAGCCTTCGTCGCGGCGGGAAAATCCGCGCGCTTGCCAGCACGCGCCGGAATAGCCTAGACGGCGGACTCGCACTCGCAGACGTTAAAATGAAACCAACCGACCAATTCGAAATCGCCCAAATCACCGACGCCACTCTTGAAAAATATAATCGCCCCGGCCCGCGCTACACCAGCTATCCCACCGCGCCGGTGTGGAAAGATGATTTCGGCCCGGACGATCTGGAAAGTTTTTACGCCCGCGCGGAAAAAGAAGCCACGCCGCTTTCGCTCTACATGCACATTCCCTTCTGCGAAAGCCTCTGCCTGTTCTGCGCGTGCAATGTTTCCATTCAAAAAGATAAAAAGTTCGCGATTCCCTACCTCGATGCCCTGAAACGCGAGATCGAACACGTCAGCCAGCGCGTTTCGAAAAATCGCCCCGTGATCCAATTTCACTGGGGCGGCGGAACGCCCACGTATCTAACTCCCGCGCAGATGGAAGATCTTATTCGGCCACGCGCGACAGCGTTTTTCGTTCGCGCCGGATGCGGAGATTGGAATCGAGATTGACCCGCGCGTCACCAATCGCGCGCATCTGGAAACCCTGCGTCGCCTGGGCTTCAACCGCTTGAGCATGGGCATTCAGGATTTTCAGCCCAAGGTGCAGGAAACGATTCATCGCGTGCAGCCCTATGAAATGACGCGCGACCTGATCACCGCCGCGCGCGAACTGGGTTTCGAGAGCCTCAACGTGGACTTGATCTACGGCCTGCCGTATCAGACCGCCGAGAGTTTCAAGGACACGATTGACAAAACTCTGACGCTCGCGCCCGATCGCGTCGCAATGTTCAGCTACGCTCACGTGCCCTGGCTGAAAAAACAGCAAGGCTCGTTCGAAACGCACCTGCCCGAAGGAATGGAAAAATTCCGTATCTTTCGCGCCGGCCTCGAACGTTTTCTCGGCGCAGGCTACCTTTATATCGGCATGGACCACTTCGCGCGTCCCGGCGACGAACTGGCCGTCGCGCAGAAAAATCGCACGCTGCACCGCAATTTTCAGGGCTACACCACCAAAGCGGGTGCTGACCTCTACGGCATGGGCGTGAGCGCGATCAGCTCCATTGGTGCCGCCTACGCCCAGAATCGCCGCGAAGTTCCTGCGTATCAGGAAACCATCGGCACGCGCGGCATCGCCACCATGCGCGGCTATCGCCTTTCCGCCGACGATCTGTTGCGCCGCGCGGTGATCGGCCGATTGCTCTGCCACACAGTGATCCCAAAACACGAAATTGAGCGTGAGTTTTCCATCAATTTCGATGAATATTTCGCGCCCGAACTGCAGCGCCTGGAAGAAGCGCGTGACGAAGGCCTGGTGGTCCTCGATTCCGCGGAAATTCGCGTCACTCCCCTCGGCCGCATTTTTATTCGCAATGTCGCCATGGCCTTCGACCGTTATCTGCACGAACAGCAAATGGATCACAAGCCACTTTTCTCGAAGACACTCTGAAGTGCCGCGCCTATGAACAGTTCCTCGAAAGCAGCCGTGATCGGCGCTGGAATTTCCGGCTTGGCCTGCGCGTATCGCCTGCAACAGCTCGGCGTTGACGTTACGGTCTTCGAATCGAATGACTCCGCCGGCGGCCTGATTGATTCCGTGCAAAAAGACAGCCTGCTTTTCGAAGCCGGCCCGCAAAGCTTTCAAGGCACGCCCGCGCTGCTCGCACTGATCCGCGAGCTAGGCCTGGAAGCGCAACTCCAAAAAGCCGATCCGCGCGCGCCGCGTTACGTCCTGCTGCATGGCCGCCTCCGAAAAATTCCCATGTCTCCGCAAGCGCTGCTGGCCTCCACTCTTCTGAATCCGATCTCGCGCTGGAAAATTGCTTCCGAACCATTCAAGAAATCAAAGCCACCAACCGAGGAAGAATCCGTTGCCACGTTCGTACGTCGCAAGTTCGGAAACGAAATTCTGGAATATCTCGTCGCACCCTTTGTCTCCGGCGTCTATGCCGGTGATCCCGAAAAATTAAGCCTGAAGGCCGCTTTCCCTACTCTCGACGAATGGGAACGCCAATACGGCAGCGTCCTGCGCGGCGCCATGAAGTCGCGCCCTCCCAAGGAGCAGCGCACAGCAGCGCCGCCGCTGTGTTCCTTCACGCATGGCGTAGCGACTCTTCCGCGCGCGATGGCCGCAAAACTCGGCGAAGCGATGCAGTACGAAACTCGCGCGGTTTCGGTGGATTTCGCAAGCACAGGCCAGCGCGCCGGCGCCGGAGTGGGTACAGCCTGCGAAATTCGCATCGTGCGCAATGGTCAGGAACAATCCGCTTCCGCCAGCGCCGTCGTGATCGCGACGCCTGCATACGCTGCAGCGCACTTGCTCGAAACTTCCTCGCCACACCTCGCGCAAACTCTTTCGGGAATCGCGTACGCGCCGGTTGCCGTCGTCGCTTGCACATATTACCGCCAGCAGGTTGGAGATCCGCTTGAAGGCTTCGGCTTCCTGGTCCCGCGCGGCGAAAAAGTCCGCACTTTGGGCACCGTGTGGAATTCATCGCTCTTCCCCGGACGCGCGCATCAAGGTAGCGTGACGATCACCAGTTTCATCGGCGGCGCCACCGATCCGGAAATCATGGACCTGCACGAAGAAAATATCGCGGCCATCGTAACCGGGGAAAATGCTCGCATTCTGGGAATCACCGGGCCGCCCGTGGAAGTCGCTGTCTGGAAATATCCGCGCGCTCTGCCGCAGTACAACCTCGGTCACGGACACATCGTCGCAACAATTCGCGAAGCCGAGCGCGTTTCGCCCGGATTATTTTTCGCGGGAAATTATCTGGAAGGGCCGGCCGTGGGAAAGTGCGTGGAAAATGGCTTTCAAACCGCGGAAGCGGTCAGCAAGTATTTACAAGCGGCGCGATAATCGTCGCCCCATCATCGCGCGTCAGCCGCAATACACGGGCCGTCACGCATCCGAAAGCGGCATTTTGTGCCGCATCGCCAGCCGCATTCGCCGCCGTTCCCCCGCCTCGCGATAACGCCGGCGCTCGTCCTCCGTTTTCAAAATCAGCGGTGGCACCGCGCGCGGCTGCTGATTCGTATCCAGCGCCACAAACGTAACGTACGCCGTGCTGGTGTGCCGCCGTTCGCCGGTAAGAATATTTTCCGCGAACACCTTCACGCCCACTTCCATCGAAGTATGAAAAACGCGATTGACGCTGGACTTCAGCACCACCCATTCCCCCACGCGAATCGGAAATCTAAAATCCAGATAATCCACCGAAGCCGTCACCACGTGACTGTTCGAGTGACGGTTGGCAGCGAGCGCTCCGGCGATATCAATTAAATGCATCACGCGTCCGCCCAGCATATTGCCCAGCAAATTCGCATCGTTCGGCAGCACGATCTCGACGATCTCCGAAGTGGATGCGCCCACCGGTTTTCCTGGCAGCGACGACCCCAGCGAACCAGCAGTCACCGCCCCGCCGGGCACCTGTCCCAACATCTTTTTGTGCCGCTTGCTACCCTTGGTGGTCTTGGTCATTCGCTCCGTTCAATCCGCGCTCTCGTCGAATTTTCATAATAAAATGTGCGCCCTTGGCCTGCGCCCTCAAGCCCGCTATAATACGCGTTTTAACGCCATGACCCAAACACAGAAGCCGCGCCGCGAAGTCCTCGAGCAATTTGTCGCCGAAAAACCCACTGACGCGTTCGCGCGCTACGGCCTCGCGTTGGAATGCATGAAGCTCGGCGACAACGACGCTGCCACTACGCATTTCCAGAAGTTGCTGGAAGCCAACCCGAAATACGTGGCAGGCTATTTTCAATTTGGCCAGCATCTTTCGCGCATCGGCCAGTTGGAACAAGCGCGCAAACTTTTATCCGACGGTATTCTCGTCGCGCAAAATGCCGGAGACATGCACGCGCGCGACGAAATGCAAGCGGCCCTGGCGCTGTTGCGTTAATTTCCGCGCAGCGCGCCCGGGCGTAATGTAAATGTAAGCGTAGGCGATCATGACCGACTCCCGCATAGCTCTGTTTCCTCTCAACGTCGTCCTCTACCCCGGCGCCACGCTCCCTCTGCACATCTTCGAGCCGCGCTATAAGCTGATGATCAATCATTGCATCGCGCACAATCATGAATTTGGCGTGATTCTCGCCGGAGACAAAGGCGTCGCCACCATCGGCTGCACCGCCGCCATCACCCAAAAGCTGAAAGATTACGACGACGGCCGTATGGACATTCTTACCCAGGGCCGCACAATTTTTCGCGCGCTGAATTTGCTGCATGAGAAGGACTATCACGAGGCCCTCGTGGAATTTCTCACGGACTCGGACGAACTCACGCACCAGCCGGCCAGCAACCAGGAAGAAGCCGAGCTCCTCAGCCTATTTCAAGAATGCCACACGCTGATTTACGGCCAGCTCTGGGTCACATCCGACATCGAATCGCCCTGGCCGCTTTCGTTTCATATGGGCGCACGCTTGCCGCTCGAACTTGAGGAAAAACAAGCGCTTCTGGAAATGCGCGCCGAGCCAGATCGCCGCACTTTCCTCATCGAACGCCTGAAGGACATGCTTCCCCGCCTCGGCCACCTCCAGCAAGCGCGGCGCAGCGCGGCCGGCAACGGCCACCGGCTGAATTAACCCTTCGAAAGGAAAGTATCCCCGCAGCCTCGCTTCCTCTATAATGGTCTGCAGACGCTCATGCTGCCGGGCGTCGCCGCCTTTATATAAGTGGGGCCTCATGAATTCACTGCCGAAATCCCTCGGTGAGCTTCGCCGCAGTCAGTGGTCGGTAGAAAGAGTCGCGCAGCGCAGCGTACGTCAGGAATTGCGCGAGAACCTGCTGTGCAAACTGGAAAAGGGCGACGAGCTATTTCCCGGTGTGCACGGCTACGACGATACCGTCCTGCCGCAAATCATCAACGCCATTCTGTCGCGCCATCATTTCATTTTGCTCGGTCTGCGTGGTCAGGCGAAGTCGCGCATTCTACGCGGCCTGGTGGGATTCATGGACCCGCACATCCCGGTGATAGAAGGCTGCGAAATTCACGATAATCCCTACACGCCGATTTGCCGCGCCTGCCGCGAGCGAGTTGCCGCTGAAGGCGACGCTACTCCCATCGCATGGCTCGCTCGCGAGCATCGCTACGTGGAAAAACTCGCCACGCCCGACGTCACCATTGCGGACATGATCGGCGACGTGGACCCCATCAAGGCGGCCCGCAGCGGACGCAATCTTTCCGACGAGTTGACCATTCACTACGGCCTGCTACCGCGCGCCAATCGCGGCATTTTCGGCATCAACGAGTTGCCGGACCTCTCCGGAAAAATCCAGGTTGGCTTGTTCAACATCATGCAGGAAGGCGATATTCAGATTAAGGGCTATCCGGTGCGCATGTTGCTCGACGTGCTGCTCGTCTTCACTGCCAATCCGGAAGATTACACCGCCCGCGGAAAGATCATCACGCCGCTGAAGGACCGCATCGGTTCGGAAATTCGCACGCATTATCCCGCGACGGTCGCCGAGGGCATGTCCATCACTTCGCAGGAATCCTGGACGGAACGCGATCAGAAAAAGCGTGTCGAAATGCCGCAGTACATTCGCGAAGTCGTCGAAGAAGTGGCGTTTCAGGCGCGTGAGGACAAGCGCGTGGATCGCCGCTCTGGCGTCAGCCAGCGTTTGCCGATCAGCACTCTGGAAAACGTGCTTAGCAGCGCGGAACAGCGCGCCGTGCGTAACCGCGATTCGGCTGTCGTTGCCCGCGTGGCCGACGTGTATGCCGCGATTCCTTCCATGACTGGTAAGTTTGAGCTGGAATATGAAGGCGAGCTGCGTGGCGCGGAAAATATCGCTCGTGAACTGATTCGCGCCGCCGTCGGAAAAACCTACACGCAGTATTTTACCGGCGCGAATATGCAGCCGGTGATTCAGTGGTTCGAGCTGGGCGGCGAGCTGAAAGTTCCGGCGAACGCTTCCAGTGCCGAGGTTCTGGCGCAGCTGAAGAAAATCCAGGGCCTGTTCGATAACCTCAGCGTGCTGGAAGTCAGCCAGAAGGATGACGCTGCGATAGTGACCAGCGCGGCGGAATTCATCCTCGAAGGCCTGTGGGCGCACAAACGCATCAATCGCAGCGAAGAGCGTGGTTATTTTGCTGACGCGCGTAAGACGCCCGAGCCCCGCGATCCGCGCGAGCCTTCCGGCCGCATGCCGCGCCGCCAGTTCAATTGAGCGCACAAGGCTTACCGCTCATGGCCACATTGTCATCCCTTGAGGCGGCAGCGCGAAGGGCATTGCGCTTCACCTCTGCGCGAATTTGTTCTGAGGCTTGGCAATAAATGAAATACACGAAATATTCGAAGTACGCGCCCGACGCTGCTGAAGACATTGATCTCCAGGAGCTGATGAGCCGCCTTTCCGATTTTTTCCTGCAGAGCGGCTACGAATCGCAATTCGGCATCTACGAAATGGATCCCGAGCGTTCCCGCGAAAAAATGATGGAGGAGTTGCGCGAAGCCATCCTGCGCGCGCTGCAGGAAGGCGATCTGCTCCCGCCCGAACTGATGGAGCAGATGCTCAACAATCCCAATCTCTCCGAAAATCCTGAGCTCGGCCAGGTAATCGAACAAATCATCCAGCGCATGGAAGAAGAAGGCTTCATCTCGCGCCCCAATCAGCCCGCGCAGATTACGCCGCCTCCTTCGCAGACTCCCGGCGGCCAGGTCGGCGAGGCGCAGCCAAACGTCGAAGCGCGCTTCGAAATCACCGACAAGGCTCTCGATTTTCTCGGCTTCAAAACGCTGAAAGATTTGCTGGCGTCGCTCGGCAAGAGCAGCTTTGGCCGCCATGACACGCGCGATCTTGCCACTGGCGTTGAATCCGGCGGCACTTCGAAATTATATGAATTCGGCGACACGCTGAACATGGACATCAGCGGCACGCTTTTCAACGCCGTGCAACGCAACGGCGCGCAAATTCCCATCGAGCTGGATTATCCCGACCTGATGGTTCACCAGTGCGAATATCAAAGTTCCTGCGCCACCGTGCTGATGCTCGATTGCAGCCACAGTATGATTCTCTACGGCGAAGATCGTTTCACGCCGGCAAAGCGTGTGGCCCTGGCGCTTTCGCATCTGATTCGCACCCAATATCCCGGCGATTCGCTGCACTGTGTCTTATTTCACGATAGTGCCGAGGAAATTCCCCTCGGCAAGCTGGCTCGCGTGCAGGTCGGCCCCTACTACACCAATACGCGCGAAGGCTTGCGGCTGGCGCAGCGCATTTTGTCACGCCAGAAAAAAGATATGCGCCAGATCGTGATGATCACCGACGGCAAGCCCTCCGCGCTGACGCTGGAAGACGGTCGCATTTACAAGAACGCTTTCGGCCTCGACCCGCTCGTGGTCACGCAAACGCTTGAAGAAGTAGCGAAATGCAAACGCGCCGGAATTTTGATCAACACTTTCATGCTCTCCAGCGACTACAGCCTGGTCCACTTCGTCCAGAAAGTCACCGAGCTCTGCCGCGGCAAAGCATATTTCACCACTCCGTACACCCTCGGCCAATACCTGCTGATGGATTACGTCGGCAAGAAGACCCGCAACATTCATTAGCCTCAGGTAAGCCCGTTCGCAATTGCGTCGTTCGCGCCTGAATCCGCTCATGCACGAAAGCATCAAACTGTTCAGGGCTATAATTGATCGATGAGCCTGAAACTGCGCATTCATGAACTCTTGGGAGGAAGCAAGATGGCTGCACTACCAGCCGGCGCGAAAGCTCCGGCATTCGCGCTGCAAAGCGCCGACGGAAAAACACTCAGCCTCGCGGATGCGCTGAAGAAAGGTCCCGTGGTCGCCGCCTTTTTCAAAGTAAGCTGTCCCACCTGCCAGTTCACTGCACCATTCCTCGAACGCCTGCACGAAACGTATGGCGGCGAGAAATTCACCCTCTGGGCCATTTCACAGGACGACGCCCAGGACACGCGTGATTTCTTACGGGAATTCGACGTCGAATTCCCTGCCCTGATTGACGACGCCGGCTACTCCGTCTCAAATCAGTACGGCATCACCAACGTCCCCAGCGTTTTTCTGATTTCACCGGATGGAAAAATCCAGGAAAGCTCGGTCGGCTTTTCGAAAAAAGATCTTGAACAAATCGCGGCTGCGGCTGCCAAGGCAACGAGCACGCCGCCGACATCATTCTTCAAACCCGGCGAAGTGGTTCCCGATTTCAAGCCTGGTTGAGGCTCGAAAAACTAGGTTCCGTCGGAACCTCTGAAGCTAGCGATCCATCAACGCGGCGAAGGATGCACTCGCGTGTATCCGTAGCCTGCCAGGTTTCCCGCCATGGACGTCAACTGTGGCACCCACCAAATCTTGTGCCAGCGCGCTGAGCGCGCCATTTTCCATCCAAGAAAGTTCATTCCCGTGGCAAACAACGCCGCCGAAGCGTAATAAGCCGGCGTCGGCAGCCGCAAGAATGGCCGCGCGATAGGGTCCCTCTCGTCGAAGTCCGGCAACATGGCTTCGGATCGCTGCATGTCGAGGCCGGCTGCGGCGTACACTCCCGCGCTGAGCACGAAGAATGATCTCGGCAGCGCGGTCTTTATCGCCCTGCGCGGCTCGCTGCGTGGCAGCGGCGTCAGCACGGCCCCGGTGGGAATTCGTGAATCCGCTACCGACGTTTTGGTCAAACTCACCGGAACAATCTGCGCTCGTGCCGCGGGAAGCAGCGCCGCGAAAAGCATAAACATCCCAAGTACTGAGATCCCAGCCCTACGAGCACTTCGCGTGATGTTCATGTAGTGCGCATTGCACGCACTGTTCCGGTTCGGCGCGACAGCCGAAAATTTCTTTACGAAAATCGATATTGCTGGCAGGACTGAGTTTAACGGAAAGCGCCATCGCAAACGCACGGTGAGAAGTTCCACTATGAACCGCAGCAGCGAAAACAAATCCCGAAATGGCGTGCGCTTTTAAATTACATTGCGAACGCACCGCTTAAACCGGCGAACCGGAAGGGCGGGGCTTCAGCCCCGGCGAGAAGCGCCGCAGAACAGGGGGCTTTAGCCCCTGAAGCCTAGCAGTTCGACGATGGCGATTGACGTGTCTGAAGCAGCTTCTAATTCAAATCCGGCAGCACCAATTTTTTCTTATGCTTCGGCGCCTTCTGCCGCTTGTCTGGGATAGTCCGTTCGGTAGGAGGCATGCCAAGCCCCATCCGCGCAAGCCTTCGCGCTTCCTTGTGCACCCGCAGCCGGTCTTTCTTCTTCTTGGCCATGATCGTTGCCACAGAAACTACCACAAATCGCCGTCCGCCCGCGCAATCTACAAGACGCACGCATTGCCGGACTGTCGCGACTTCGCGCCATCGCCGCCGCATCCCATTCCGCCGGCCTTGCGTCCAAAGCCAAGGAATGTAACGCTTCCCAAGCATGACTCGCGCCTTCACAAATTCACTTCGCGCCGCGGCCACTTCGCTGTGGCTGATCATGCTCGTCGCGCTCGCCCTTCGCCTTGGCTACATGTGGCAATTCCAAAATATTCATCCGCGCCAGGGCGTCAGCGTAATCCCTTTTCTTTTCGAGTCCGGCAACATCGCGCACTCCCTCGCCACCGGCCACGGATTCAGTTCGCCATTTCGCGTTGATACCGGCCCTACGGCCTGGATGACTCCGCTTTTTCCGTTGCTGCTCGCCGGAATTTTTCGCGTCTTCGGCGCGTACACGTTTCACGCCTGGGCGGCGACGGTGCTCGTGAACATCAGCTGTTGCACGCTAGCCTGCATCCCGATTTATTTCGCGGCCAAACGCATCGGCGGGATCGCGCTTGCCGCCGGCACCGCCTGGCTGTGGGCGATTTTCCCCAACGCCATACTTATGCCGGTGGAAAGCATGTGGGACGCATCCATTTCTGCGCTGCTAGTCGCGACGATCCTGTGGGCCACGCTAGCGCTCGCCGAATCGGCCGAGTCGCAGCGCCTCCGCAATTGGTGCGCCTATGGCCTGCTCTGGGGTGTGGCGCTGATGTTCAACGCCACGCTCGGCGGCCTGTTCCCATTTCTCGCTCTCTGGCTCGCCTATCGCGCGCATCAACAAAATCGCGCGTGGTTCAATAATGCCGCAGCTGCGTCGCCGTCATCATTCCTCTGCTGCATTCCCTGGACCATCCGCAATTACCGCGTCTTCCACCAATTCGTTCCGCTGCGCTCCGTCCTCGGCTTGCAGCTCTGGCTCGGCAACAACGATCAGACCCAAGACATCTTTCGCGGCGATTTGCATCCCATCTACAACGCCGCCGAACGCGAAAAATATGTATCCCTGGGCGAAATTGCATACATGCAGCAGAAGAAACAGGAAGCCATCGCCTACATGCTTTCGCATCCCGCGCGCGAAGCTCACCTGATCCTGTACCGCGCGATTTCCATCTGGTCCGGCGGCACTCCCTATCCACTCGAAGATTTCCTCGGCACGCCCTCGCTGCGGTTTCGCACTATCCTGGCGTTCAATATCGTCGCGACGCTCGGCACCATCTTCGGAATCATCATTCTCTTTCGCGAACGCAGCCCCTTCGCCATCCCTATCGCCGCATTTCCGCTGATCTATCCCTGGGCCTACTACCTCACGCTCGCTTTGCCGCGTTATCGCCTGCCCATTGACCCGATCGTCATGCTGTTACTCGCAATCTCCATCCAGCATATGGTGCAAAAACTCTCTCGTGCCAAGCCGGACGCAACTAAAGCGCTAGAGTCAGCGCAAACGCAACCCGGAGCGAGGCACAAACGCAAGAAATCGCGAGCGCAGGCAACACGTTAGCAAACGTGGGGAAAGTTCGAATCCCGATCCGCTAAGGCCTGCTGCTCACAGCACCGGCCGTACTGCCGCTCAACCGCGCGATGAACAATTTCAAAAAACGCTCGGAATCAATGCCCACAGCGACCTGCGCGTTCGGTTTCACTTCATCCACGCCCACAGTCTCCAGATGGTCGCCCTTGTCCACCACGTGGTCCACGGTTCCCAACCGGTTCGCCACCGTTTCTCCGCGCGCGATGCGTCCCTCGGTTTCCACGTCAATACGCATCGCGCGCAATTTCAGAAAAGTAGGATCAATTGCGGCGCCCACCGCCAGCGCGTCGTGGATCGCGCCTCCGCCAAATCCCGTACCCTGATACAGGCCCACCTGAAAACGCGCCACTGCGGCGGCAAATTTCGCTTCCGCGCCGCCACCGCGCTCGATTTCGTCCACTTGCGCGCTGCTGATCAGCGTAATTTCCGTCACGTCCAGGCCGACCATCGTGATCGGCCAACCTGCGCGGAACACCAGGTCGGCCGCATCTGGATCGCAATACACATTAAATTCCGCCGCGCCGTTCACGTTGCCGCCGGAAATGGATCCCGCCATCAGAATCACCCGCTTCACGAGCGGCACAATCGTCGGGTCTTTCAAAATCGCCAGCGCCAGATTTGTTTCCGGGCCCACTCCGATGATGGTGATCTCGTGCGGATATTTGTGCACCAGTTCAATAATCACGTCGGGACCGAATCGACGGTCAGCCTTGCACTTCGACGCGGGCAATTCCGCTCCTCCGAGGCCGCCCGGCCCATTCCAGAAAGGCTCGATATTCAGCTTCGCGTGCAGCGGACGTTGCGCGCCTCCCGCCACCGGCACATCGCAACGTCCTGCAAGTGAAACGATCTTCAGCGCATTTTCCAGGCCCACAGGAGCCAGCACGTTTCCAGCAACTACCGTCAGCGCCTCCACGCGCAGTTCAGGCGAGCGCAACGCCAGCAGAATCGCCAGCGCATCATCCGTTCCCGGATCGGTATCAATAATCACGCGTTCCGGATTTTGCGCGCGAGCGGCCGGCGCAATTCCCCATGACCCCAACAAGACACACAACACCGATGCTCCTGCTCTGCTGAAATATTTCATTCAGAAACCCCCGAAGGTTTATATCACGGGACGAACGCTCGCATCGCGGCGGACCGCCCGGCTGATGTGTGCCGTATTCACGCGTACAGTCGCGGCGAACGAGGGAGCATTCTCCCCCGCGGCGGCGGCGGATTCGAGGGCGCACCTCTGGGAATACGGTTTGACAAAGCCCGCCGCGGTTTCGAATTGGCACACATTCATAGCGAATTGAAGACATTTGATGCAAATCGTCACACCATCGTTGGCTTAAGAGAAACATTTCATTCTTGCCGGCGATTTGCTTTGACACAATCGTTCGTATTCCTTAGAGTTTAAGTCCCCTCTAAGATTTCGCAGTTCTCCCCCTTCCTCTGGAGTAGTCATGCGTTTGTTACTCGCCGAGAAAGATCCTGCCCTTGCGACATTCTTACGCGACGCACTCGAGTACGAGCACTATGCCGTGGATCTTTCAAGAGACGGTGACGCCGCGAAGCACCAGGTCGCACAACGCCATTACGACCTGGCAATCCTAGACCTGGATATTGAGCAAGGCAGCGGCGCGCAAATCCTGCAATATTTCCGGGCCAAGCGGCCCCAGCTTCCCATCCTGGTCCTATCCAGCCAGAAGCGCGCGGAAGAGTGCGCTCAACTTCTGGATCTCGGTGCGGACGATTCACTTCTGAAGCCGTTTTCGTTTTCAGAGTTGTGCGCGAGGGTCCGCGCCTTGCTGCGCAGGTCTGCGCGTTCCGCCGAAACTGTGTTGTGGCTGGATGATCTGGAGCTGAACCGCGTGGAGCATTCCGTAAAGCGCGCAGGCCGTGTGATCGCTTTAACACCGAAGGAATTCGGGCTTCTGGAATATCTAATGCGCAACGCCGGAACGCACGTCACCCGCGCGCAGATTCTCAATCACGTATGGAACGTGCCTTATGACACGCTTACCAACGTCGTGGACGTATATGTCAACTATTTGCGAAACAAGATAAACGGACCGTCAGACCGCAAGCTAATTCACACTGTGCGAGGAATCGGATACGAAATGCACGCGGTTGCCGACCGCGCCGATCCTCAACTTGTCGAGCGCAAGCAATAAAATGGCCCAACACTTGAGCTACGGGTTAATTGCATTCGACAAAACTCAGCGCGATCAGGCTATTATCGAGCAACTGCCGCATGTTCATTATATCGCGCGGCGCATTCACGCTCGCGTGCCGCCCCAAGTCCTCTTGGAAGACCTGGTGCATGCCGGAATTCTCGGCCTTCTGGAAGCCGTGAATAAGTACGATCCAAACAAGAACGTGCAACTCCGTCACTACGCCGCGTTCCGCATTCGCGGCGCGATTCTCGACAGCCTCCGCGCCGTTGATTGGGGCACACGCGGCCTCCGACGCAAAGCGCGGCGAATCCAATGCGCGATTTCAGAGTGCAAGGTCCGATTCAGCCGCGAACCCACGGAACCGGAGATTGCCGCCGAGCTTGGCGTCCCGCTCGAGATTTTGCAGCACCTTCTCGGAGACCTGCGCGCTCTGGACCTGGTCAGCTTGCAAACGATCGGCAGCCCGGACGGCTTCAGCGAAGATGTGCTGGTAGACCGGGTTGCCGAAGATAACGATCCTTTCTGTCTGACCCTGCAGTCCGAGATGATTGTCCTGATCGCCAAAGCGGTCGGCGAGTTGCCGCAGCAAGAGCGGCGAGTGCTCGCTCTGTATCACTATAAAGAACTCACGATGAAGAACGTCGGCGTCGTAATGGGCATCGGTGAATCGCGTGTGTCGCAATTGTACGCGAAGGCGATGCTGCGTCTGCGCGTTCGTATGCACGAGCTGCTGCAAACATCCGTACCGGCGTGCCTTTCCAGCATGCATTAGCGATTCTGTGCAACCAGACTGGCGGGAGGCGAGCTGCGCTGTGCGGACGGCTTTACGCGCGCCAAGAGATCCTTGAATCCGGGATAATCGCGTGAGAGATCAAAAGAAGATTCGGCGGGAGATTCCGTTCGGTGCTCGCAGATTTTTCCGGCTTCGCGGCTGGTAAGCGAAGCGGCTCCGCACTCGCGGAGCCGCTCGCCGATGCGCCGCAGAGCGATGCTACGCGGCGATTTCGATCATGTTTTCCACATTGGCCACACCCGGCGCGGCCCAGGCGGCCCGCTCCGCTGCTTCCCGCTCGACCCAAGATTTCACAGCCCCGCTCAAGATCACCGTGGTGCCGCGAATTTCGACGGAAATCTTCTTGGCGTCCACCTCCGCGGTGCGCTCCAGCGCTTTGGTGATTTGATTCTTGACGTCCGCCGGTACAATGATGGGCCTCACGGCGATCCGATTGACCACGCCTCGCACTCCAAGCAGGTTGCGAACCACTCTTTCGGCTTCCGACTTTTGAAAAAACCGTTCCACCGTTCCATCGAGTGTGATCCATCCGTTTTCCACCACGACCTTCAGCCGGCCGTGCGGCACCGACGCGTTCCATTCCAAAGTGTTCAGCGCGGCCCGTGCGATGTCCGTGTCGTCACGCTGGTAGGTTCCCGGGAGTTTCACCACGATCTCATCCGCAACGGCTCGCACTCCTTTCACGCGTTCGGCCGCGCGCTCGGCTGCCCATTTTTCGGGAAAGCTCCGCACCGTGCCACTGAGCATCACCACGCCGGAGTCAACGGATGCGCCGATTTCCGCGGCGTCAATGCTCGGTTCCCATGCCAGTTCATCCATAACTTGTTGCTGGAGTTCTTTGTCGATTCTCATTGTCGTCATCTCCTGATTCGTTGATTGAGCTGCCAAAACCTAACTGCGCACACCGCTTCCCCGTTCCCCTTCACCACAGATTCGGGAGCGTATGCACCGCGGACCACAGCAATGCGATTGCGGTGACGATCGAGGCGGCCATTAAACCCAAAACGGCGTCGGAAACCGTCCGCTGGAACATGGCCCGGCCCGTCATGACGGCCGCAACGATTACCCCGATAAAACCAAGATTGCGGGACACCAAATAGAAAAACCAAAGACCGGACCTGAGATAGGGCGCATCGTGCGCCAGTCCGGCTGCTCCGAGAAATGCAAATAGGGCCGGCAGGCCCAACACCAGGATGATTAGAAACGATTCCAAGTCCGCCTTGTGATGGTGCACAATCGCCGCATGGGTTCGCATTTTTTCCTCCCGTGCCACCGAGACCGCGTCCGAGAGCAACTTTGCAGTCCTACGATCCCGCAAACCGAGAAATTGCGAAGTGACCATGGTCACAAATCCCTGTGACGCGCGACACCGCATGGTTCAGGCGTGACGATTGGCGAACTCACGCCCGGAGTCAGGGGAACAGCCCTCGTTGAACTTCGTCGCGTGCAAGCGGATTTCGATCGCACTCCGAACGTCAAGGCAGGCGCACATCCTGGACGCGCTTGTCTTCGCGCAGACCTAGAAAAACCGGCTGGCGGAGCTTCCGATCTGCGGTCCATTCCTGGAAAGAGATTTGCGCGATGAGCCGCGGTGCGAGAAAAACCGCGCCCTTCTCTCGCAACGGATCAGCAAGCGAGGATTTTGTTCTCACGAATGGCTGGAACTTTCGGTGCAGCGCGGCAAGCGTCTTCTGATCAAATCCGGTTCCGACTTTGCCGACGTAGCGTAGTTTGCCCTTGTCGTAGGCGCCGAGCAGCAGCGCGCCGAAATATTGCCGCGAACCCGCCGGCCTTGTATAGCCGGCAATCACGAACTCATCCTCCTGGTGCACCTTCACTTTCAGCCATTGGCTCGAGCGCGCTTCCACATACGGAGAGGAAAGTTCTTTCGCCACGAGCCCCTCATATCCCCGCCGCTGCGCGATGCGAAAGGCTTTTATGCCATCAGCCGCAAGCTTGCGCGACGGCAGTAGGAGCTTGCTCGCGCCGATGGACTTCTCCATCGCAGCGCGTCGTTCGGACAGAGGTTCTCGGCGCAGATCCTTGCCGTCACGAAAGAGGCAATCGAAGACGGCAAAAACCGGCTCGCCCTTGCTCTGTTGAAGAAGCTGGAATCGCGAAACTTTTTTCCTGTCAAACACCACCACCTCGCCGTCGAGCAACAAAGTGACCGGCTTAAGGCTTCGAACGGCGGCTGCGATGCGCGGAAACCGGCCGGTACGATCCTTACCATTTCTGGAAAGAAGCCGCACGCGATCTCCTTCCTTGTAGGCGAGTACACGGTCCCCGTCGTATTTCTCCTCATAAACCCAGCCAGGCTTGTCGAAAGGCTCCGCAACGAGCGTCGCAAGCATCGGCTGAACGCGAAATGGAATGTGATTCTTCATCGAAAGGCCTGCCTTTTACTTCGGAGCATCGCCAGGCGATATCCGCCCGCAATTACCAGGTTGGTGGGCGAAGCTCAGGATAATCCAGGTCGGTACTTCGGGTCACTCGGCGCGGCACAAGAACACACCCTGACGATATCGGAATCGGGACGCTTCGAGGCCCAACGTCAGCGGAATAACTTCTGCAGAAGCGCGGTAACTTTGATTCTTGGTGTTCAGGAAGCAGCGTCCTTGATTAGCCCCGGACGCACCCTAGTGGGTTCCGCGAATTTTCGATTTCAGCTCAACCGCATCTTGGGTACTGGCGACTCTGGGAAACAATTCTTCGAGCTTTCCTATATGTGTTCCAGACATCAAGCAACTCCAAGGCGCTTCATCAATCATCCGGTGCTCGAGTCGAGTCGTCTGCCCGAGACTGCTCCAATTAGCATCGGTGGCATGCGGCATCACCGGACGCAACAGCAGAGCGATCCAGCCAAGCCCTTGGCACGCGTCGTCGAACTGCCGCCCTCCGCGTTGAGTTCGCCAAAGTTTCCGGCGGACACTACACCGCTTTCACTTCGACGCGGTTCGGCTTCGCCTGCGCGGCCTTGGGCGCGCTGACTTCCAGGACTCCATTCCTCAGCGTCGCGATTGCTTTTCCTGTACTTACTGCGACCGGCAAATCGATCACTCGGAGAAGTTCGCTCAAGCATTGCTCCTGGTGAATCACGTTCCCCTTTTTCCGGTCCTCTTTGCTGGCTTCCTTCTTGCCGCTGATCATTAGCCGCAACGGCTCGAGACTCACTTCCAGTTCGTTTGCGTTGAAGCCCGGCACTTCAGCCTGGATGTTCAACGCTTCCTCGGACTCGGTGATGTTCACGCGCACTGGAGGCAGCAATTCCGCCTCGGCCTCGAACCAGTTCTCCAAGTCATGGCCAATGGTTCGTCCGTCGCGTTCGAAGATATCGTATGCGCGGCGAGCGATCTGTTCACGAATTCGATTGATGCGATCAATAAATGTGTTGGACTCGACCACTCTCAAGTACGTTGGTTCGGGGGCCATTTGCACTGCCGTGGATTTCTCAGTCATTGAAGTTCTCCTATCTTGCTTACGTTTTACGTTCGATCGGGAGTGCGCCCTCCTCCTCCCGAATTGAAACTGGTATTACTTTCGCTCGTTCCTGAGCCTGTCTCTGTGAGCTGCGTCACACTTTATTGTGACCGGTGTCATCTGAGTTTGTTGACTAGAGGAGGATGCTAGTCGTCGGCAAAAATGCGAGGGTGCGCGGTGTCTTCATACGGTGCACGCAACGATCTTCGAGCCGAGTGTGCGGGATTAGATGCAAATTCGCCCCAACCACCCCGCAGAACTCTTACTGCGCGAATCGTTCCGACATAGAATCAATGCCGCGAAGCGGCATATTCGTGCTGAGGGCCTGCCAGCGGCAGGCTCAAAGGGCACACCTTTCATGAATCGCGCTGCAGCGCGATTCAGCCTGAGAAGCGGCCGTGCCGCTTCGAAGGGCGGTGCATTTCCCGAGAGCTTTCGAATTGCTCGCGCCCCTTCGAGCACGTCGAGTCCCCGCGCCAATCTTGTCCGCCGCAATCAACGCAAGTCTTCACCAAATTTCGTACAGCTAGTACTAGTTCTGTACCAGTTCTGTACCAACGCACAGCTGTTTCCGCCATCCCTTCGCGCTACACTCGAACGGAAACTAAATTATGAGACCTCGCACACGATCACGGCATTTTGGGCCGCGCCGGAGCCTGCCGGCGCTCACCGTGGGAGAATTTCCGTTCTCGAATGTCGCCTTTCCGCATGCAATTTATGCATTATTAATCGCTAGTCGGCCAATTATTAAAAATCGGCGCAAATGACTGAAAACAAACATCAGCGACCCATGTTAATCGCTACTTTTTCGGGCGTTTTGAGCGGAGGCATGCATCCGCCAATCAGGAGATCAGACTACTTCCGAGATTCCTCTGCGTGGGCCGTGCGGGATGATTGGCGGAAGCGTGTGGGAGTCGAATTTACTTGGAGCTGATTATCCAAGTACTTAAGAGGAAGGCCTTGGACGGAATTGGAAGGATTTAGCATCCCTCGGTACCGCTATTGCCGCCTTTTTGCCGCCTCGTTTTTTCATCCCACTTTTCTCTTTGGAAGAACCATTTCGACGACTCGACTGTTGGCCTCCCGCATCGCATCGGGCACCGCCTGTGTGTAGATATTCATTGTTGTGCGAATGTCCGAATGCCGGAGAAGTTCCTGCTGAACCTTCAAGTCCACTTGCAACGAGCGCAGCAACGTGGAGTACGAGTGCCGAAAACTATGCCAGCCAATAGGACCTAGTCCGGCACGTATTCCGGCGGGAAGCAATTGATCGCGCTGAATCGTCCACGGCCATCGTGGACGCCCGGTCCCGTAAGGACTCGGGAACAACCAATCGCAGTTCCCTGCTCCTGGAGCCGTCTCGGCCTTGTACTCAACCAGTAGGTCCGCCAAGTTCGGATGCACTGGCAGTCTCCTGTTTGAGTTCGGCGTCTTCACTTCATCCACGCGGCCAGTGACGACTCCCCGTTGGATATGGACTTCAAGAGTTTTCCAATCGAAATCGCCCCACTGCAAACCCACGAGTTCGCTTGCTCTCAAGCCGAGACACGCCGCCACGATGCACATCGTTCGAATTGGTTCTTGCAATTCGTCAAGCAGCACCCGGAATTCTTTGACAGACAGGATCCTGGGTTGTCTGAGACGCTTCGAAGAACCTTCCACACGGACGAGACTCATGGGATTCATCCTGTCAATATCGATGAATTCCCATTTCATCGCCCAGTTGAACAGAATATGCATGATGCTGCGCACATGTCCCTTGCTCTTCGGTGCAAGATCGAGGCTCATGAGCCATTCCTCGACAAGGAGGGGTTTCACTTTTCTTATCGGAGTGTCTCCCCACTTCGGCTTCACATGATGCGTGATCCACGAACGATACTTGCTCGCGGTGGAATGACGCTTCGGGAGCTTTTCGCGCACGTAACGGTCTACTAATGCCCCAAACAAAACATCCTCGTTTTGTTTTTCGGAGTTCACCGCTATGCGGAACGACTCAGCCGCTCGCCATGCCTGGGCTTCTGTGGGGTATTGGTCGACGGTTCCGACAATCACTGTTTCTCTCTTGCGCCGTCCATCCGGTCCGGTAGCGTTCCGCTCCCAAACCCAGACATCAGGCTTCCTCTTGCGAGGTTTCCGACGCAAATAGCCGAACTGATATCGCGCTCGCTTGAACATGACGATTTCTCCTTAGTCTGTTCTAGCGGCACGAGTGACGCGATGAATGTAACTCTGTTCGCATCCAGCAGTCCAGCTCCGATGCATAGAAGAACCAGCGACCAAAGCGAAAATGCCCTGGCACCTTGCCACCACGCGCCATGCGCTTGACGGTCTTGGGATGAACACGCACGAGTTCGGCTGCTTCTTCACAAGTCAGCGGACGTTCAATGCCGGATCGTTCGCCGCGCCCGTTCAACTCAGTTGCAAGACCGGTGGCGTCGTCTCTAACTTCTCTTGTGGCCCCGTTTTCTGGTTCGCCTAGGGAGAGATGGACCGTCTCTGCTGGTAGGGACACCTGCGCTGGCGATTGCTTATCTTCAGGCGCGTTTCCTGACGGCTTTGCGGACTTCAAGAGCGACGAACTCGATACAAGGCGCGAGGCATGCTGTCTTGAGGACGCTGTATTCTCGCGCACACCGAATTGGGTTGGACGGGAGTTCATATTTGCTAAGCGGTCTTTGTAAGAGCGTCTCCTTGCGTTTGTTCTTGGTTGCCGTTGTTCGGATGTTGTCCTAGCCAATGCTTGAACTCCTCATCCTTCCGAAACAGGAGCTTGAGTGCTTCACTCACCACGGAGGAAGCGTTGGCGTCGATGAATTCGACGTATTTGTCTAGGTTGATTCTGACGCCCTCCTCCAAGCGAACTTGAAGGGTTGTAGTTCTTGGTTGTTTCGATGGTGTTTTCAGTAGTGCCATGTCCTTTCCTCCTTCTCGCTTTCGAACTGTAGTGCAGCCTGCATTACAAATTGTTTGCCGCATTCCTGCGCGGCAAACCTAGCGCACGCGATCAGCGTGTCGGGCGGGAGCGACCCCACGAACTTTTTGGGCGGCTGGAAGCCGAAAAAGTGGGGTCGCTCCCGCCCATCCTAGTGTTTTGTCCGCGTGCAGATGTCACCTGTTTCATTTACGCATCCGCCGTTCTTTGAAGAGTCTGCGATTGGCTTGTGGGTGACTCTGGGGCTCGCCCCGCACCTGAAGTACCGCGTATCTGTGAGCCGTCACCCCATCTTTTCCGGCTGTCGCCGAATACCGCTTCCTGGCCTGGCACGGTGACGGCTCGGAATAGAACTTTTTGTTGTTGCGTTGTGGTCGTCACTGATTCAGCCCGCCAGTCATTCGGCAACTGGTTTCGCCTCCACAGATGGAAAAGACTGTCGAATATCTCGCCGTTGAAACGCTTCGCGGCCTGGTGTCGGAAGATCATGTCGTCCTCTGTGACAAGGCTGTATTTCCGGTTACCCCATTTAGTTTGGATATCGAAGTAGCGGGTCAAATCCGAGAGGCCCTTGGCTTCCACAAGGAACGAAAAAAGTTCCGCCGCTTCATTCTGGAGGCCTGCTGCCGTTGAAATGTAGATGAATTGGAAGCTCGGAAGCTGCCGGAACAGAGGTCGGTAGGTACGCAGGTGCGCGATGTAGCGGTCGAGGCTTCGGTGCTCGGGATCAACGTAGGTAAACGTCACCACAGGCATGTAATCGGGAGCGGGATAGGCTACGCAGAGCGGAAATGCCTCGGAGAACGTCATGGCCTTGCCATGCTCGCTGGATGGAACAAACAAACTCTCGCTGAGTTTGAACCGTTCGATGAGGTAGCGCCGCTTCTCTTCCGCCGTCTCGAAATAGCGGTCTTCCGGGTTGGCAAGGATGAAGTCAAGACCCAGGAGCCGCGTCTTGATGTAATCGAGTTTGTGCTCCCTGCGAGTGCGGAGATGGGCCTTGCCAATCGCTTCGTAAATCTGGCGAGAACGGAGGTGGTAAACGAGGCTCCGCCGCGTGTATCTCTGGGCCGAGGCATGGCCCAAGGCAAGTAGTTTCTCGACAAAGCGGGCGTTCCGTTTACCGCTCCGGGCATGGCAGAAGTCAAGGAACTGCCGCACCGTGAAATAGCCGCAATGCGCTGCCACAAGGTAGAGAAACCGCGCTTCGGCTTCGGTGTAGCCGAAAGCGGAGAGGTTGGCGAGTTGGGATTCGTAAATGCTCATGGGTTATAGGCTGAAAATCGCCGCGCTCAATTCCCGATCGTCTCGAATACGACGCAATCGGTCCGTATCACCGCGCCGGCCGTAGATTTGGAAGCCGGCGCGGGCCTTCTGCGCCAGCCCGCGCGGGCGGTAATGGTCCGTGGCGAGTTCTAGGTCGCGCCGCTGGATTTCGCCGTCGTTCTCGCGCACATACTCGACCCGCAAATCAGGGATCGGAATCTCACCGGACACAACCTTGAGGTGATACCGTGCGGCAACTCCCTCCTTCACTTCCTCCGGGGCGTGGCCCTTGTCGTCCGAAAGGCGGGCGAGGCGGGCGTAAAGTTCACGCTTGATTTCGTAGTCGAGCTTGACGCGAAGCACCTTGCCGCCGCGCCCTTCGATCTCATCAGCAACCTTGTGATAGAGGCAGTAGAGTTCCGCGTCGTGAATGGCTTCTTTGGGCTTTTTGAGTCCGTAGTAGGTGGCTTGATCCGGGGGAAGGACTTTCCCACGAGACAAAAACTGATGGCCTTCCTTCGTCAGCGTCACTACTTGCATCGGGTTATGGTCTGCGTCGGCAATGCTCATCACGTTCACAAGACCCTGACGAGCTAGGCTTTCGAGATCATTTTCCATATGCGAGCGGTCGCCGTTGTAAGCGAACTCGGCCAGGTCGTTTGCGGCTACGACCCGGAACTTGCCAACTTCCGAGAGAGTGTGAATCTCAGAATCTCGCAGAGAATAGTCCTTGTCTCGATCCGCGTACTTGGTTCGAGTGCGCTGAGAGAGGGTTGCTTGGACGCGTTCTTCACGGGCCAGCGGCGGGCGTTCTCCGCGCGAACATTGCCGTTCCTCGCGGTCGAGTCGGTCGGCCCTATCTTCCTCGCGGTGGATGTTGTGTAGGTTGGTGCGAGCGTTCCAGTCAGAGGATGAACCCCGGCACACATCGCGCCCGGAGCCTGAATCAGAATCGCGAAGATCCTCAATTTCGAATCCGTCAAAGCCTCGGGACATGACAACACTCCGTTGCGCTCAATGCGGAAGGAACACAATTCGACTGCAGAGAAAAACGGGGAAGTCGGAAATGCGAACTGCTCGACATCTATGCTTCTTCCCTCAAAGAGTCCTTAAGAAGAGGGCGAGCCTTGCTCTCCTTCTGGATAGATGAAAACTTCCTCAATGTTCTTGCCGAATACGCGCGCGATCTTAAACGCCAAGTCGAGGCCAGGTTCGTATTTGTTCGTTTCAATCGCGTTGATGCACTGACGGGTCACGCCGACAGTCTCGGCGAGTTCGGCCTGCGACCATTCTTTTTCTGCCCTCAAGACACGGAGCCGGGTCTTCATTGGTACCGCCAGGAAGCGAGAATGAGGCCGATGCTCCAAAGCGCAATCATCAATGCTGGAACCAGGAGAGTGACACCGGACACGAATGCGAATCGCTGGAGAAGACCGACAACCAGCGTGAGAAGCAGAGACGCGACAAAGGCAAAGCTCGTCGCTTCATGATTGATGAGTTTCTGATGTGCGTCTGCGGCTCGGAGGAATCGAAGAAAACTCCAAATGCCACCACCCGCCAAGAGAATGCCGAGCAGCGTCAATGCTTCTTGCGTGTGACTTGCGCGGCCCCCCACGGTGAACGCTGCGATTGAGGCGAACACGAAAACGTAAAACACGCGTAGCGTGCTTCTACGCTGTTTGCTTGGAGACCGAACGTCCGATTGGGCTGTCATGGTGTGACTCCTCCACACCTAGGATAGTAGCCTGTACAGGTCTATATGTCAACTATAGAGTACCTATAGACCTCTTAAAGAGTCTATGTTAAGCTGTCGGTCGGGCTCAGGGACGCGCTAACCATCTGCCCGCGTAGTGGGTCTCTTGACAGGCATCCAATTACAGTCTAATACTTAGATGTTAATTGGAGTAGACATGCCACGGCGGGGACTAAAGTTAAAGCAGGCCAGCGCGGTCCTACAGATAGAGCCGAAGGAATTGCAGAACCTTGTCCAATTCGGCGTCGTGAAGCCCCGACGATTAGAGGGAACGTATTTCTTCGATGCGAACGCTCTCATGGTCGCCAAGGTCGCCTCTTATCTAAAGGAGTCCCTAGGCACGCGGACAAGTGTGCTCTCCAAGCTCATGGAGGCATTTTCCGCGTCCGAAGAAGAACTCAAGTTAGAGAATCCGAAGTACATCATCTTCAACTGCCGACTCGCAGCGGAAGAGGAACCAATCAAACTGGGAGTGCCGTTTCGAGCCCTGGGGGAACAGATTGAGGAGCGAATGAGCCGGGCTGATCTCTACAAGGACCTGCCACGTGGGAAAAAGCGGCGGGGCTGGAAAAAGGAATTTCTGGAATCGCTAACCGAGGCGGCAAAGGACATCGGAGAGGTCTCCGAAGAAGAAATCTTGCGCACGGTTCGGAGCTATCGTAAAGAGAGACGTGCGCCAGAGATCACCGTCGCCGCAGAAAGCTAGGAAACGCAAGCCACGGGCCGTCGTTGACACGAGCGTGCTCGTCGCTGGCATATCGGGCTTCCGAGAGCCGTTTGTTCCCGGGCGGAATCCGAGTGCCGATGTGCTACACAACTGGGCCGAGCGGAACAACTTCATCTGGCTCATAACCGAGGACATTCTGGATGAATACAAGGAAGTTCTGAAGCGCCTCCGCGTTCGTCCGAATGTCATCGGAAAAGTCATCAACCTGATCCGCGAGCGGGCCGAAGAGGTGAAGGTGCATGCCTCGGTTCAAATTTCTCCCGATTCCAAGGACGATGCCTTTTGCCTTTGCGCTGAATCCGGCAAGGCAGATTTCGTGGTTACTCTCAACACCAGAGACTTTCCGCAGGCGCGTCTCAGATCGAAAATCGTTCTTCCAACTGAACTCATAAGCTGAGCGAAGCGACCTTCGCCGCTCCTCACCTTCGTTGTATTCCAGGTTTCTGCGGCTTGAAATCGGAGTTTTGTCGACTTGGCTCCCGCGATGCAGGTAGCGATACCGCTGCGAGCATCGTTACCGTCAGCGCGAAGCTGTTCGAACCCATTTATGGTGCATCCTGCCCAAAGCGCTTGACGATCGCCGCAGGTGGATTCGGATACTCCTTGACCAAGCGTTCGTAGACCAACCTGACCTGCCGCGCAGGGGATAGGACAAAGGGGACGATCCAGACGAGGGCCGGTGCGGCCGCCGATGGACCCTGTCATGGTGTTCCCGTTTCCTCAACAGCGCGATTAGTAGTCCACGTCTAGCAATTGGTCCACGCTCAAATCTTCGTTAGCCTTCAGGGCCTGCTGGCTGAGGCCAGATTCGCCGAGCTTGATGGTCACCTTGTCGATCGTGCCCGTGAACTTGTTATCGCCCTGCTTGTAGTCGTCGGTCACAACCGTATAGAGGTTCTCGCCCACATCCGTCGTTTCCGCGCCAAACGCGTTTGGATGGGTGTGCTCGATGCGGCCGCTGGCGACCTTTTTGCCGTTGACCAAGATCGAACCATTACCTCCCGCGCCCGGCTTACCTCCATCGTAAGCAAACTCAAACCGCAGCGTCACCGGCCCAGCAGGCAGGATCGCGGGGCCAGCGATCGTGTAGGTTTCTCGACCGAGAAAGTTGTAGGCGAACTTGGGTTTGTCGTCCTTCACGTATAGACTCCAGCCACCCATTTCCCCGCCCTGTGCGAGAATCACCCCCTCGGCGCCAGCCTGCGGGACGTCGATGTCGGCTGTGATCACGAAAGAACGGTTCTTGACGTTGATGAAAGCATTCTCGGGTATTCCCACCATGCCTGGATAGACCGTCATTTCCGTGCGACCTTCCATCAGATCCGGACGCCCGGCCAGGGCCGGGTTGAAGCGCTCCCAGGAGCGGTCGTCAAGCGGTAACACGTTGTACTTGACGGCCTCCTCAAGGAAGAGTCCTTTCATCTCTTCGAGTTTTTCGGGATATTTCGCGGCAAGGTCATGCGCGCAACTGAAATCCTTCTCTACGTCGTAAAGCTCCCACTTGTCGTCAGCAAACGTGGCCCGCGGCTTAGGTTCCCATGGCGGGCGATGCACCGTCGTGGCGAACCAGCCGTCGTGGTAGATGCCCCGGTTGCCTGCCATCTCGAAGTATTGCGTGGTGTGGCGCGACTTCGCGTCAGCGTTATTAAAGGTGTCGAGCATACTCACGCCTTCGATGGGTTTCTGCCGGACACCATAGACGACCGCCGGCTGAGGCACTCCAACTGCCTCTAACACCGTCGGGGCGATGTCAATCATGTGGTACCACTGCGTACGCAGGCCGCCCTGCTCCCTGATGCCCTTCGGCCAATGGACCACAATGGGCTGGCAGATGCCGCCGTAGGAAGCCACTTGGTGGCCCCACGCAAACGGCGTCGCACCGGCGAACGCCCAGCCGTTGTTATACAAAATGTGAGATTTCGGCCCACCGATTTCGTCATAGTGCTTTAAAGCAATGTCGAGGGGTTCTGGCAGTCCGTTGAATACGGACAGTTCATTGAAGGCACCGTTGGGGCCGCCCTGGAAAACCGAGCCGTTGTCGCCCGTGATGTAGAACACCAGCGTGTTGTCCATTTCACCCATGGCCTCGATCGAGTCCAGGAAGCGTCCAATTTCGTAGTCGGTCACCTCGGCAAACGCGGCATAGATTTCCATGTACCTGGCAAACACCTTTTTCTCGTCGGCCGTCAACTGATCCCATTCCTGGATCCCCGGCGGCTTAGGCGCGAGCTGAGTGTCCGGGGGCACAATCCCCAGCTTGATTTGTCGGGCCAGCGTTTCCTTCCGCACCTGGTCCCAGCCCTGATCGAACTTTCCCTTGTACTTGTCGCGCCAGTTGTCTGGCACTTGGAACGGGCCGTGGGTGCCGATGGCGGAGTAGTAGACGAAAAAAGGCTTGTCAGGCGCGAGTGAACGCTGGGAATGCACCCAGTCAATGGCCTTGTCGGTGATGTCTGTGCTGGCGTAGTAATTGGGGACGGGGTGCAGATCCACCCTGTTCATGTTGTCGTAAACCACTGGATGAAAGAGGTCAGCCTCGCCTGCCATGAAGCCGTAGAACCGTTCAAACCCGCTATGCAACGGCCAGCGGTCGAACGGTCCCACAACGCTGGATTCCCACGGCCCCAGCTCGTGGCACTTGCCGAACATAGCGGTGCTGTAGCCGTTGAGCCGCAAAATCTCGGGCAGCATGGTGACGCTGGCAGGACGCATCGCGGTGTACCCCGGGAAGGCGGTGGCAATTTCCGAGATCACGCCGAAGTTGGCGCTATGGCTGTTGCGGCCGGTAAGCAGAGCCATGCGGCTAGGGGAACACAGCGGCGGCACTTTGAAATTGTTGTAGCGCAGCCCCGTTTTGGCCAGCCGCTCCAGCGTTGGCATCTGGATCGGCCCTCCGAATGTCGATGCGTCGCCGAAGCCGAAGTTGTCGAGCAGAATGACCACCACATTGGGAGCGCCCTTCGGAGCCTTCACCTGGAACCGCGGTGGGGCTTTTGCGTTCCTCGCATCAAGTTCGGTGATTGGCGGATACTTCGGCTCGGGGACGGGCAGCACGGTACGGTCCACGGAGTCGGCCGCGCTGTTTTGGGCCTCTGCCTTGTTGCCAGCATAGGTCGCCGCCAGCAGTACAACCAACACCAGAGCAAAGAAACTTTTCATGGTCTTCTCCTATCGATGAATCTCAACCGAATCGCAAGTGACGAAGCCAGAAGCGACCGACTACGGCGTCGCCGGCGCCTCCGGTCCCGAGGGCGGCGCCTGCAGTTTGGGAATGCGGAAGGTATACGAGCCACCAAATGCAATCGTGCGGCCTTCCGGCCGCGCAAATGCCCGGTACTCGTCTTCGAACTTGAAAAAGAAATTCAGTGCCTTCACGGGAAGGATGAAGTTAGTCTGAAATCCGATGGCATGTACCGAGTAATACGGCAATACGTTCGCTGGTATATTGGGCGCAGCCAAGCCCTGATTGTTGCTCACTTGCCATTGATCGTAGCCAATTACGCCGAGCTGCAATAGCCTGGTGAAATCCTTTTTCAGCGGCAGAACCTGGCCAATTCCCCATTCTGTTGTGAACGCCTGTCCCGGCGTTGCATTCGTCCCCGTGGCGGTCGTTTTGCTCCCGTGAAACTCCCAATCGGTGAACAGACTGGCGCTGGTGCCTTTGTTCTTCGTTATGTAGAAGGTAGTCCCCGTCACGAAGTGATTTCCCCAATATCCGGACCCGACATTATCGGGCGCCCCGGCCGAGTAACGGCCTGTCGGCGCCATAAATGCATATCCAACGTAAACGTCGGCTCGCTTGAGGGTCCAGCCCAGCGTCACCGGTTGTACCCAGGTATCGGCGATGCCTTCGCCGCCCGCATTGAGCGCTATGTTTGGAAACCTTAATGAACCCAATGTCAGCGAGCCGTTTGCGAGGACTGGTGCCGCGACCATAAATGCGAGCTTCGCGCCCAAAAATTTGAACTTCGGAACATAAAAAAAGATGTTTTCCACTGCCCATATATCGTAAGAACCCGTTAAGGGAACTGAGTTTCCGCTCCCGTTCTTGAGAGTGTCCGCAGAGTAGTTGATCGTCAGATTGGCATAAGTGAATCCAGGATCCGGGAGGACACCCGCGTTTAAGCCCTGCTGCCCTGGAATGTACTGGCCTTTTTGTTGCGCCTTCGCGGGCGCTACGCTGAAGACGAGGACGCATATGAGGGCCGTTAGCCTTATCTTGATTCTCACGCGATTGCTCCTCATGACTCACGAATATCGAGTTCTGCGGGGCCAATCCTACCATCGGCTTATCAATAGAGCTTTGTCAAAATTAACGCTCGTACCCCAGAAAAATTGAAGGCATGCCCGACCCGCACCTGCGAAACCACTCCTCGGATTGCAAGAGGCCTTAAACAGTCGGCAACAGTGCCTATATTAGTTAAGCGGCGCAATTGTCAAAAGTGACAGACACTTGATTGGAGATGTCTGCTCAAAAAATGTTTGACAGGGCCGACATTGTTAGAGATGTTCGGCAATCCTACCAATCGGGAGTGAGCCAGCTCTGCTGGGGCCGATGTAGGCGGCACGGATACACACGGGGGACCACTCGCCGCGATCTTGAACAGGAAAAAGACTTTTTGAGCACCACTCTACTTGCCGAGCTGCATGAGAGCTGCGCGCAAGGGGGCACTTGAAAGTGGCATGAGTCCCGCATATGGCCTATACATTTCAAGGATCATGAGGATCGCGCCGGAAACTGACGCTGCGGAAACGAACATACAAGCGACCACAGCCGGATTTCGAGGGGCATACAAGCCGAAGCTAACAAAAATTACTGTGAGCCAAAATACCAGAGTTATGAGTAATGGCATGGATACTGAATTGGCCTGCTGAGCGTACTGCGACCAGCGTGTTTGTCCGAGACCCCACACGACACTCAATGCCTGGGCCTTAAGTAAACGTTGACTCTCATCCTTCGGCGAGAGATCCAGTATTTTGTCGGGCAGGACTTCCGACCCGGTAGATGGCTCACCCAGCTTCGGAGGATTCCCAGCGTTTTCCGGCCACATCTGATCCAGAACTCGAACGACCGAGTCGCGCAGCACCTCCCGCGTTTCCTTCGTTTCCGGACCATAATGAGCCAAGACGCGGTCGAGAAGGACGACTTTTGCGGAGCTATCCATCAGTCCTGCATTTTGCGCGTCAAGCGAACTTTTTGCCGAAGCGATCAGAAGCCCGAGTACAAGGGCAGCCATGGTGGAAACCAGTGCCATGCCCAGCTTCACTACTTCTTTCGAGTCAGCACTCAGGTAATGCTCGGGCAAAGCGGCGCGTAGCAAGATGCCGAGTAACGCGCCTCCGAAGACGAGCACGAATACGACCGAACTGATTGCAATGGAGTTCATGAATGCTTCGCCGCTCCCCTCATCGCGCTGATGGTAAGGGAGAGCAAACCGGTAGTCCAGTTTGTGCGGCTGCATCCGGACGAATCAGTTACCCAGATGTAAATCGCTGTTCACGCAAGCGGTGAAATCGAAAAGCCGGACGGGCACTAGGAAGCAATCCGCATGCCTGATTAACGACTTATCGGAGGTTGACCAGGGTGGTCCACAAGATTTCAAGTCCTCATTGATCTAACTTGGACCGCGGCGCCGAGCACCACCTCCACTCGTACTCCGCGCGCCACTGCTCCCGACCGTGCGCTGGTTGTTTTGGGTCTGTGCAGATCCCCTCTGCCGGTTCTGCATCTCCGAATTGAGACTTTCGGTGGACATGGTGCTCGACGGGCGCGCCTGAGTCGTACCTTGCGAACGTTGCTGTGTGGTTGCCGAAGAAGGTTGTGGACTTGTGGGAGGCTGCTGAGAAGACCGTTTTTGCTGCTGGGCCTGTTGTGCATTGGCCTGGCTATTCGGATTCTGTTGCTGATAGGACTGCTTTTGTTGTTGTGCCTGTTGCTGGTTTTGAGGCTTGTTTACGGTGTTCCAGGAACCAGAACCATTGTCATATTTTTGCCAGCCGGAACCGGTGTTCTTGTAGACGTTCCCGTCCTTTCCGGCGTATATGTCTCCGCTCGAAGTCTTTCCGACCGCAGCATTGCCGTAGGCGGTGGAAGCACCGACTGCCTTTCCGCCCTGCGAGCCTTGCAGGGAACCAACGGTTCCTTGGGCGGTGGAGTAGTGCTGAGCGTACGCGGATTTATTTCCGTTCGAAACGTAGGATTGCCCCCACTGCGCGGTCGGGCTGGATCCCTGATGCGTTGCCGCGTAGGTTCCGGTGTAGGGGTTGTAGGCTTGCCCAACGCTTTGCCGGCCGTAAGGAGTTGCGACGGAAGCGCCTTGTTTGTACGTGCCTGTGTACGGATTATACGAAGCCGCCCGCGTTGCTGAGCCATACGGCCCGTAAGCAGTCTGATAACGACCGTATGAACCGTTGGTGTTGTAAAAAGTGCCGTACCCATACGGCATTGGGTACGGGCGATAAACGGGATATCCATAAGGTGGGCGATATATATACGGCGGATAATAATACCCGGTTCCGTTGGCAACGATTGCACCAACGGTAACTCCTATAACAAAGGCGCCGAGATATCCAGCCGTGTGACTGCATTGTACGGTTCCACTGGGGGTCGTTGTTTGCGTCACGTAGGTCACGTTGTAAACCGGCGAACTTGGCGGGATTGTGTAGATCACTTGTGGGACAGAACTGGCTGTCGTCCAAGGCCCTTGAGCGTTCGGAGACATGAACCACACGCCCTGTAAGCACAAGTAGTAGACATCGCCCACTTTAATGACTTTGTCGGCGGTGTTTGTCGCGTAGGAGAGTGAAGTTCCTTCGATGGGCGCGAACTGCGGATCGCCGCTGTAGCTCACCTTGGCCTGCGCTGCGGCAGACTTGGGATCAATCTCCATGACCGTGGGAATCTGTGCGATCAATACCGCGTTTTTAGCTTCTTCTGTTCCCGGCACCGAGGACAATATGCCGCTGGCTGGACTGGATAGTGGAATCTTGGCAAAGTCTGCCGGTAGATCCGCGGAAGCGAATGTCCACTGGCCCTGCATGTCCTTGGACCGGAACCAGCGCCCTGCAGCCAGAAAGTAATATTCTCTCGTGGGCGTGTACAGAAAAAACGCGCTGTCCGTGTTGGTGGCGTAGAGAAGCTGCGTCTGCGGAATCTTTGCGTAAACCGGTTTTCCGTTGAAGAGAATGACTTCGGCTGGGACAGTGCTATAAAACACTTTTGGAATTGGACCGCTGGATTGCGCAGGCAGTGGAATCATTTTCTTCAAATCGGCCCATTGGGGATCCGTGGGGAGTTTCTCCATGTCCTTCGGTAGTGTTGTCGCAGGGGACCATGGGCCATGCAGGTCGGGCGCAGTTAACCAGCGCGGACCGGCCAGCAGGTAATATTGCGATTTGCTGGTATCCCAAATCAGTGCCCACTGCGTATTGACGACGAATTTCAGTTTCGTGTTCGGAATTGGCGCGAAAACAGGTTCGCCATCCACGGCCAGAAGGATTGCAGGGCTGAAATTCACGAAGATAAAAGGCGGATCGTTTTTCAGGTTCACCGCCTGGACGGATTGCGGCTTGGGTATATAGGCCACGACCCGTTCAAGTGAGATGTTGACGACCTCCGGAACAAAAGTCTTGAAGAGCTGATCCATCTTTGCGGATGTGGCCTCATCGAGTGACGGAAAGTAAATATGAGTGACCTTGATCCCGTAGATAACGACCGTGTGCTTGTCGCTGTCGACGTTTGTCGTTCCAGCAAAAGTCGCAGCGCCAATCACCTGCTTGCCATTCGTGGGGGTCATTTGAAACGCCTCGCGCCAGGTGATATCCGTGAAATCTTTCCAGTCATCGACCTGCGGCTGGTAGGCGATGATCGTGCCGCCAGTTTTCTCGACTTTGCGTGGCCAGCCAGGATCCTGCGCAAAGCCAGGCGCGGCGCCCATGAGCAGGAGTACGACAAACCCGGCAAGAACCGTCATGCTCTTCATACACCCACCGTCTCGAATCCTAGTTCACGCCCAGCTTTTGGTAATTGGAATTTGTCGTTGTTACCACCAGCTGCTTAGCAGTTGCATTGAGAACTGTTTGCTGCTCATAGCTGGTGCCATCCGGCAGGGTGGCCATTTGCACCTGCAGCGTCACCGCATCTTTCTCCTGACCCATGTAGGTATTGATGTTCAAGCCGGTGATTTTCTTAGTGGCAGTGTTAAACGTGAGGGTCATCTTATCGCCGGGTTGCGCATAATTCGTGAAGACCAGGTTCACCGCACCGGGGACAGGGTTCAAGGAGACTTTGCCTGCCTGGTAGGCTGCCTGCATTTTCTGAGGGTCGGGTGGCACGTACATGCTGAGGACGGCTTTCACGTCCTGCATGTAATCTTTCATCTCCGCTTTTTTCTTCGCGATGACTTTTTGTTTTATCCTGCCGCCGCTCGGTTCTTGCGGAGGAGGACCAATCGCGGTCTTTTGGACCCTTCCGTCGGGACCGTACTGGCACAAATTTTTGGATGGAGGCTTCGCATCTCCCTTAAGTGTCAACTGCTGTGTCTCGGTCCATTGATACTGCAGCAGTTTTTGCTTGTTTTCCGCAACAGACTGCTTCGCGGCTGCAAGCTTCTGCTGAAGTTCAGCATTCTGTGCAAATGTTGGGGCAGCGGCCAGAAGCGCTACCGCACCAATGATCATCATGCGTTTCGCGGTCCACTTCATTAGACCTACCCTTGGTGTCACCGGAGCTGGCGCGAGCCTTGGTCTAGCGGCCAAACATGGACAGCTAACGTACCGCTCAACAGGATGGCTACTTTTTGAGGGCCAACGGAGGCCCGCTTACTCGCTTCCCTTTAAGGGCGACATTCACCTCGACGCGGTTGGCAATCGTGACGAAGGGAATACCCTTATTCATCCCGTAGTCTTTGCGATCGAACGCCATTATTCCTTTAATCTCGCCTGACCTGTCCCCGCTCCGTGAAAGCGTTAGCGTCAGCTTCTCGGGCTTGGTGACTCCGCGTACCGTAAAGTCGCCATCCACCTCAAAGGTGTTGGGACCGGTCTGTACGATCTTCGTCGAGTGAAATGTGATCAAGGGACTGTGGTCGACGTCGAAGAAGTCTCTGCTCTTTAGCTTTCCGTCCTTCATGCCGCTTCCGGTATGCACAGTCGCTGCCTGAATCTTGATGTCCAAAACTCCTGTCGACACCTCAGGGGAAGTAAAGGTTAAGGTGGCGTCCCACTTGTCGAAAGTACCCTTTATAGCGACGGACGCCTCTACATCAAACTTAACGGAGCTTTCTCCGGTGGTAATCTCGAAAACCGGAGCTTGCGCTCGACTCAATGACGGAAACACAGCGGACGCCAAGAGGCAAAGAATGGTTAATCGCATGGCGCGAAGTCTGACGCTTTCCTACTTCCGTGTCAATTGCAGCTTTCAGAAAATCTGCAGCCGCAAGAGCACGATCCGTGACTCGTGGCAACGCATCGAAAAAGGACGGCGGCGTGCGCGGTCTACGACAAGCTAAGTCCCGATAAACGCCGTACTCGAAAAATTGCATTTCCCCCGAGAGCAAGTTTCCGATTTCTCGACTTATCGACGAGGTGGGTAGGCGATCATTTTCAATGGAACTTGCCAACAGTTTTTCGGTAGTGGCGTAACCGTCCAGCTGGCGCGCAAGCGCCTCAAGCCCGTAGTCGCTTGCGCCGCTAAGCCCGGAAAAACCGCCTTCATTGATTTCCAAACCTCCAGCTGACCCCAGAGCTGGTGCCGTAGTCGCTGCCAGAAAAACCTGGTGGTGGACGATTGTCCCAGTTTCCGTAGAAGGAAATGTTCCAGGTGAGTTTGCTCCACAATTTCACATAGTACGTCGTGTTGAGGTTGAAATGTACGCGGCCGGGTTCTGAAAGGGCTGGGAGTAGATAGGTGCTAATCGTAAGATTGGTTTTGTTGAAATAAAAAAGCTTCACGTCGCTGCCTACTAGGCCCGAAGCCACATTCTGAGTCGGCGAGGGCAACGCTTTCTGCTGGTAATTTATGCGCTGCCATGCCAACCCGCCGATCACTGAAATCACGACATGATCGTTGTTCTTCAAGTATCGCCCGACGCCACCTCCCAGGCTGGACTGAAGTTGAATACCCTGTACGGAACTCTGCAAGAAATCAGCGATACC